>NZ_JBWQXK010000001.1:0-265880 GCF_056612775.1 Enterococcus sp. M-BR2 | reverse complement strand
ATTGTACTGGTAGAAGTTAGAGCAAAACGACGGCAGGATTATTTGTCCTGACCGTTGTTTTGTTTTTCTGAAATAAACATAGGTTCATTAGGACTATTGTAGTAATTTGGATTTAATTTAAGTTCCCCTTTGGAATTATTTTTTCCAATTACGGATAATAGCATGGGGCTAAAACCTAATACTCCTAGAGAAATAGAACCTAGTACCAACATAGTTTTTTTTAACATAGGCTGCACCTCTTTTTTTAAAGCGCTGTCACTTGTATACACATTTTAAGTACTGTTCTATAGTTTGTCAAATGTTTAAATTGTAAAAATGGTTCTGTTGCAAAGTTTTAAATAAAGAATAAAATCCCTTACGGTATCTATGATTTAAGCTGGGATTCCCAATAATACCTTGATTTCAGTACAGACCGAAAACCCGAAGAGAGTGCCTTCTTTTCGGGTTTTCTTATATAATCCTCGAATGGCTTCCATGCCTTTAATCGTGGTAGAGCCAGTGCGTAAACTTCGATAGAATTTATTGCGTCTCTTTACTGGACGATGGTCTTGTTCAATCAAATTATTCAGGTATTTAATGGTACGATGTTCTGTCCCTTGATAAAAGCCGTATTCTTTTAGTTTCTTAAAGGCACTTGTAATAGAGGGGGCTTTATCTGTGACTACAACCTTCGGTTCATCAAACTGTTTCACTAACCGCTTAAGAAAAGCATAGGCTGCTTGTGTGTCCCGTTTTTTACATAACCAAATATCCAAGGTTAAACCATCTGCATCGATGGCTCGATACAAATAATGCCATTTTCCTTTAATTTTGATGTACGTTTCATCCATTTTCCATGAATAAAAGGATTTTTTATTTTTCTTTTTCCAAATTTGATAGAGTAGTTTGCCATATTCTTGCACCCAACGATAAATCGTCGTATGAGAAACGTTAATGTCACGATCATATAAGATTTCTTGAACTTCACGATAGCTAAGGTTATAACGAAGATAGTAGCCCACGGCTACAATAATCACATCCTGCTGAAATTGCTTTCCTTTAAAATGATTCATCGTCATTCCTCCTGCTATCTTTTTCTATTATTCTACCTTATTTGATAGTAGATTTAAAACTTTGCAACAGAACCCCCATAGATATATTGGACTTCCTCTTTTAAAACACAAAAATAAATACTACCTTATTTAGGTAGTATTTATTAAAAGTTACGTCAATTTTGATTAAAAATATACTACTTGAACCTCTCATGAGTAAAGTCACGAAATTTTTGGGAATAGAGCGTACTTGATATCTTATTTTTTCACTAATAGCAGTGTCTCTTATTCACCAAGCGATCCCCGTAGTTCCTACGGTTCTTAATTTTTCTCTAGACTAATGATTGTATCTTTAGACCTTCGGCCATAACATGGAGCAAAATAAAAAGGTACTAAGTCTTATATATCAATCTTCGAGTAACCGATGGTTAACAACCATATCGAGCGGCATTAATCACCCACCTGTAGAGGATGAGCGACTTTTGCCTAATTATTGTTAAAAGCCTAGTTTCATTTGTTTAGATTGGAAAATACGTCCTACAAGTATCTCTTTTTTTTCATGGTCGATCCGATAAAATAAGGCATAGCTTTTGCCGATCACGATCCGATATGTTGGGATATCCATTCCATAGATTTCGGAAACTTCCTCATGCATAGTTGGAAAATTTTTGGTTAGTTCTAAAGCCTTCTGGATCGCACCTACAAATCTTTTTATGCTGGCTGGAGAAAGAGCAAGCTCATTTTCCCATTCTTCTATTATCGTTTCAAGGCTGGTCTGGAAACTTTTAGAATAAACTAGCGTGTACTCTTTCATCTATTCACTCCAGCCGTATTTTCCGAAAGCTTTTACCATTTCAATTTCTGAAACTGTTAAACCTTTCTCAAAGTCTCGGAAACTTTCTTCAATCAATTTGCGATCGTGTTCTTTTGCTATTTGAGTAGTATCTAATATGAATAAGTTGCCTTCTTGTTTGGCTTGGATAGTGTCTCCGCTTTTTAATCCAAGAGAGCTTGGAAGGATCACTCCCACGCTATTGCCGATCTTTCTAACCTTTAGTTCTTTTCCCATGTTATCACACTCCTTTTAGTTTTTGATAAATAAATTATAACATGTTATAACAACAATTGCCAACGGTGTTTCTTAAGGGATTCCACTCCATATTATTATTGGACAAAATAAGCCACTTAGAACGCTGAAAACATATACAAACGATATCAAAATACGAGTGAACTACTCACCATACACTTCCGTTAACATCCATTTAAGTAGGTATTTTTATTATATATAGATTTAACATATGTCGGTCGGTTGATTGATATAGCTAAAGTTATAACTCAACCGAAGCCGATTTATCTACACGAATAAAGTTGCGAGTGTTCTCGGCTAATTCATAAAAATTGTTATGTGTTCCATATAGCAATACTGGAATAACTTTATTTTCTTGAATCTCAGAAGCAACTCTATACACGGTGACCGCATACTTAAATCCATTAGACCAATTACCTGATAAACCTCCAGTTTTTTGCTCTTACTTAAATGGATCAATAGAAATTTCATCACAAACCTATAGAGGATGAGTGACTTCTGCCTAATTACGTTAAAAAATATTGAAAGTAACTCTATGTAGCAAAAAATATCTAGAATTTCATTTCCTCAAAACTGATCGATATTGGATCCAAAAATATATACTACCTAAAATAGGTAGTATATATTAAAATATGTGCTTTTGTTAGAAAAATCAATACATAAATTATCATATCTGTATATGTCATTTAGGTATTTCAGTTATGTTATAATAGTTTTGCTGTCTGCTACCCCGGCCTAATCTGGCAAGGGGAGGAGGAGATATAATGAAATACCTTTTTGATTTTGTTTTTGCAATCAAGCCATTTGCAGAGGTAACTGCACACTACATCTGCAAGTGGCTTGATTGCAAAATTGCCAAAAAAGACAGTAAGCCTACCCGTTAATTCTATAATATAGAAACGTAAAAAAAACCCCATCAGCCTGCACGCTGATGGGGTTTGGTGATATAATGAAATACCTCTTTGTAACTCATAATTATACCATAATTAGTCACGAATGCAACTAATAGAAAAAACTACTTAGAACGGTAGATCATCGCTAATAACAATGCATTGTCCACCAAATGGATTTTGTGAAGCATTAAATCCATTGTTATTAATTGTCGCTGCTTTTAACTAGGCCTCTCCCCTTCTATTATAAAAGAAGATATATATCATTTCTTAATTACATACTACCTTAAACCAAAATTTAAGTACTACCTAATTTAAGTAGTACTTAAATAATCTAAAAAATAGTTATCCCAATTGTTATGCTTTTATAATACGATTATTTGTAACAAAATGAATATTATATAATTAAACACTACCATATTTAGGTAGTGTTTAATTATTAGCAAAACAAAAAATATTTATTCTATTCTCTTAACTTTAACTAAGTTATGCTGCACATCTTTATATAAATCATACGCAACTCATTAGCTAGACAAACTACAAGCATGTAGTTTTATCTGTTAATTATGTACTACCTAAATAAAGTAGTTTATAATTAACAAGTATATATATTTAAAAATTTAAAATTAATTTTTTTATGACTTGTACAAATTTATCTGATATTCTCTTATTAAGAACTACCTAATTTGGGTAGTTCTTATTTTTTACATTTTAAGTAGTATTTAATTGCAATTTGGTAGTATTTTTTTATTATCTTATTCCTAGAACGGTAGTACTTAATATAAATATAGGTAGTATCTAATTTAAGTATTAATGGTAGTATATAATTTAACAGGTAGTATGTAACTACTTTAAAGTAATTTTTTTCAGATTGACACAGTAGTATCTTATTAAATAAGTTAATTTTAAAGGTAGTATATAATTATTATATATATCTAACATTGGTAGTACTTATTGTATTTTTTAGTAGTATATAATCTATTGTTTTATAGCCTAAAGCCTTGTCTCATAAGAATAATATAATATATACTACTGAAATAAGGTAGTATATATTACTAGTAATGGTAGTATGTTTTATATGCATAAGGTAGTTCTTAATTTATTTTTTGTTTTAACACTGGTAGTACTTAATTATCCTTAATTTTAAAACTAAATTTTATTCATACGTTCTTCTGGTAGTATTTAATTATAAATAATATTTATTTAAAGTAGTTCTTAATGACTTTAAAGGTAGTACATAATTCATTTTATTTCTTATTTTAGGTAGTATTTAATTAAAAAACAGTTTTAATGCGTTTGCATTTTTTATTTATCTTTGCTATTTTCGAAAAAGAGTAGGTAATTTTACATAAATAAAACAACGTGAAAGTAGAGGATCTACAATGACTGATTTTAATTTTTTTAAGGCGGATAGAGTTTACAACGAATTATTTTATCAATTTCCAAAAGTCTTTATTGTTTCTGACGAATACAAAAAAATGAAAGATTCAACTAAGATTGCCTACATGCTTTTAAAAGCAAGATTAGAGATCGCAATCAGCAAACGGCAAATCGATGAAGAAGGTAATGTTTATTTTACTTATACGACAAATGAACTATGTAGCGTATTAAACTGCCAAAAACAAAAAGCGATAGCAATCAAAAAAGAGTTGGAATCCTTTGGTTTATTATTACAAAAGCAGATGGGATTTAACAAACAGTTAGGGAAAAATAATCCTAATAGACTATATCTAGCAGAATTAAAAGTCTCAGAAAATGATATCTACTTACTCGAAAAATTTGATAGAGAGAATAGAGAAAACGTTGATAAATCAGAGGGTATGAAAATCATACCCACCCTCGACGAAAAATTAGACGCTGAATCCCTTGGGGCTCAAGAGGGTATGAAAATCATACCGTGCCAAAACGTTGATAAATCAGAGGGTATGAAAATCATACCAGAACTTAATAATAATATATTAGACACTAATAGACACAATATAGACACTGAAAAAGACCGCCTACAAGATCAATTGTTGTTAGACAATTTTGAGACAATTATGACAAACGACAGCATTGCTACGTTTGTCCCTGAACGAGTATTAAATTTGATAAAAACATTTTCTTCAAGTTACAGTGAAGCTCAAAAAACCGTCCAGACTATTCATAATGCAAAGAAAAAAGCTGAAATAGAAAGTGGTATTTCGATAGTTTTTGAAGAACTCGATAGTTATTATGTCAATGCAGAACAAGAATTATACACGACACTGTTAAAAGCCTATCAAAAATTAAAAACCGAAAAAGTCGAAAATATCCAGAACCTGATTTTTGTCTATGTAAAAAATTGGTTTATCGAAAAACCAATAGCTGCTAAAGTATCAAGTGAAAAACGTTTGAATTATGAAAGCTCCCCAAGCACTATTACGAAAGACTGGTTAGAGTGAAACTTTACTGACAAAGTGATTGTTGCTTCATGAAGTAACATTAAAATTAAAAATTTTTTATTATTCTAATTATATTACGAATATTACAAAATAATAGCTATTTTAATAGAATTTATAAGTTAAAATATTATGATAAAAATCACAAACGTAGCCTTTTACGTCATAAGTGTTAAAAGAAATAATTAATTTCAAATATAGAAAAGGGAACGTATGTTTGCATACTCCTTTTTTTTGAGTTATAATAATACGCGAAGAGAGATAATTTCATTATTTAAACAAGCTAAAAATCTTGATATTACTTCTTTTCAGGCAATACGAATATTATTCGCTTACATTTTTTGTATAAATTTAATTGTCTGCTATGCTTGTGATGAATTGATTTTCGTTCTGCACTTTTGGATGATAAATTTGGACAATTGAAAATACAAAAAAAAGAAAGGCGGTATGAACTCGGAAGGCTGGTAACCTTCGTCAGCGTTCATACACGGCATTAAGATTTGGCCCTTAATGCGTTAACCTTTCAGTGTTACGGTATTACCCGCAATGGATTTAGTATAACAGATATTCAAAAGTGATACCACTTTTTTTGGCTGTGTTAAGGTTAAAAATACGTGATATTACGATGAATCTATGCCTAAGCATAATGTTATAAAAATGTCCGTGTGGCTCTTTGCCGTATGACGAACGCTGAAATTAGAGGGAACGCATGTTTGGATGCGTTCCCTCTTTTTTGTTTGTCATGAACGAAAATCAATTCTCTATTTTTGAAAAATAACAAGAAAAACTTGTTAAAAATATTTAAAGAAATTGGGTGGTTTATTTTATGTCATATACAGGAATTTTGAGTCTCAAAGATATTTGTCACTACGGTAAACGGTGTACCGCTACAGAGAAAATCACGAAGAAACTATCAACTGGCCAAAGTAAAACCGTTGTGCAGTGTAAGAAATATATAATCCAGAAAGACAAAGTCTCAGAGGAAATGATTTATTACATTGGGAAACAAAAGCAAATAATTTTAAAAGATCCTATCCCCTTAAAAGAGCTATATCCAACAATCAAACATGTTTATGACCAAAACGGTGTACTGATTGGTCGAAGAAAAAATGGAGTCTTGCGTTGTACCGCAAAAGGGATGGGGCGTTTGATCGGCTGAATTGATCATTCTCATAACTTGTATTTTATCGTTTTTCGCTTGCTTGAAAATATTGTCGAGACTTCTAAAGGAACTTAGAGTCACTAGAAAAATAAGGAGTAGACTTGATCTATCAACAATTCCCTTCGGGGAGTGACGGGGTAGGTTTTAACGATTGGTAACGTAAAAAATTGGTCAATCGAGTAAATGCGCTTGTTTGGATAGTGGTGAAATGAATTTGTGTAAATAATAAGCGCAGAGTAAACAAGAGGGAATTTAGAAGTTAGACAAGTTAGAATAGCGTCTAGATTAATCATGAGCAGCTACTAAGGGATCTAGACTTTGACGCAAACTCATGGAATAAGGAGTAGGTCTTCTCGTAATGGGGAGGACGCACAAGAAATTGTGTCGTGTGCTGCAGTACATGTAGATACTTGCGAGGACGTTGATTATTGGATCAATCGAGCATTTACCGCTGTCTACTAGGGTTTCTCGTTTCGGACGCCATAAACGAGTCGAAATTTTTTATGTATTTTTAAGTAAACGAAAAACGATAAAATATAAACAAGTCCTGAATAAAGTGAAAAAATTGATATAAAACATAGAGAAAATGAAATTTACGTAATGGAGGAATGACAAATGAAAAATTATGATCCGAATATACGATTGGGCACACATACTATTAAGGTTTCTTTCCAACGTTGGGATTACAAAGGATTTGTGACGTTTAGAAGGGGCGGAAATTGTAAAGGATTAGATGTTTTAGCATTAGACGAGGATGATTTATACGATCAAACATTGACTGATAATCCAATTGGATTCGGCTTGCTACCTGAAGATGATGAAGGTAATGAATGGTTTAAAATGACGCTTATGAATGATAATGGAGACGAATTATCTGTTGAAGATACTTGGTCATATTTGAGTGATTATATTGTCAGCTTTGAAATCATTGAATTTGTAGCGGATAAAGAAGAATAAAAACTGGAGGAATAAATTTTACAGATAAAGGCTTAGAAGGAGTCACGACGATTAATAAAAAGGTAGTATTACCTTAGGCATTGAGTAAGGAATTTATTTAGGAGGAATAGTAGATGGCGCGACCAGTTTTAGAGGCGATGGATATGGATACTTTGACAAAAGGAAGGTATGTACAGCTGTTAGCTCGTGGTTATTCACCTAAAGAAGTATTCAAAGCCTTATCTAAAGGAACAGATATGGAAAAAGAAAGATTGCGAAAAGAATTCGATTATTGGAGAACCCATAATGGAATCAAGGATTTGAAACCAGCACGGCCAGTAATTAAACGAAAGAAAAAGATAACCCAAGACTGAAGTGTAGAGCGTATGTGATCATAGGCTTTTTTATTTTTGCAAAAAACAAGGAAGGTAGGAAAACTCATGAATTATGAAGAAATCGAAAACAGAAAAAAAGTGTCGAAAGAAATGGAAGAAAAGTTACTAAAAACGATGAAGCAAAAACACCTTAAAAGATTATCTGTCGCGCAATATATCAATGATATGCAGTTAACAGGAAAAGAGAAAGCTTGTTTGTTAGGTTCAATGAAAAACTTTGAACAGTTGAGACGAACTTATAGCTTTTGCGGGCGAGAAAACCCACGGTTTTAACCGTGTGGATGATAGCCCGCACTGTACTGTAAGAGCATAGGGAAACTTGTGCTTAGTGGAATATATAAAATCTCGTATATCCCAACAAAGAAACTGAATTGCGGGGAACCCCTAAAGCGAGTAAAACGACAACGTAGTCTTGAAATAGGCAAACGTGACCGTGGCGAAAGCAGAAAAAATTTACTCGATAGCATATGGTTAAATCCTAAGTGTTGCGACAATGGGCAATCTGCAGCGAAGACTCGAACAGAGTAACGTTCAACGACTATTCCTCTTGAGGGAAGTACACACAAGCGTGTGGAAGTGGTTTCGCCGTACTGGGTAAAGCCAACGGATAAGATATAGTCTGTGCTGGCACGAAAGTGTCAGAAGTTCATCAGAGAACTGCATAGGAAGTAGCGAACCTATGTGAACAAACTCCACATAAAAAATTCTTCATTCTTTTGTGTATATTAACATTGATTTAGTACATGGCTTAACCTAAAATTAAGGTATGGATAACGAATACAGACACTCAAAGACAACTGTATCGTTAGTCAATTACCACTTTGTTTTTTGCCCAAGGTATCGTCGGAAAATATTCGTTAATTCTGAAGTAGATGCTAGATTTAAAGCACTCGTTCAAGAAATAGCAAAGGAAAACGAGTGGAACATCATTGCAATAGAAACAGATAAAGATCATTGTCATTTATTAATAAATGTTCAGCCTACGTATTCTCCTTCTAAAATCATGAAGATAATAAAAGGTAAGACATCTAGAATAATCCGGCAAGAGTTTGAACACTTAAGCAAAATGCCAAGTGTTTGGACACGTTCATACTTTGTTTCAACCGCAGGAAATGTATCTAGCGAAATTATCAAGCGATATGTTGAGAACCAAAGAACAAGATATTGACTGCGTTAAGGAGGTGTGCAGAAATGAAAAAGGCTCATAAAATCAGGATTTACCCCAACTGTCGGCAAGAAATTCAATTTCAAAAAACATTCGGATGCGTTCGTTTCTATTGGAACTTTCTACTAGATCAACGTATAACGAATTACAAGAAGAAAAAAGAAAATGCCGATTACAAAGAAGATAAGACAACGTATGCTTCATTGAAAAAAATGGAAGAATACGCTTGGTTAAAAGAAGTTGAAGCTCAACCACTTAGCCAAGTAGCCATGGATCTAAATAAAGCATTTAAAAATACGTTCAACTCTACTTTTGGATTTCCTAAATTCAAAAGTAAGAAGTATTCCAAAAAGTCCTATCGAACAGCTATGGGTATAAAGGTGAATAGAAACTACTTTTATGTATCCAAGGTTGGCTGGGTAAAAATGGCTGAAACGTTGCGTTTCAATGGTAAATTAATGAATGTGACAATCAGCCAGTCAAAAACAGAAAAATATTTTGCAACTTTTTTAGTCGATATTGAAAACTTCCAAAAAGATCCTGTGACGGAATCCATTGGTTTAGATTTGGGTCTTACTCATTTCTGCATAACTTCCGCAGGTGAGAAGATAGGAAACGAGAGATTCTATCGATCATTAGAAAAACGCTTAGTGGTAGAGCAACGTAAACTTTCAAGACGCTTAGAAGTAGCAAAGAAGCATAATCGTAAATTAGAAGAGTGCAAAAACTACCAAAAGCAAAGAGTGAAAGTGGCACGTATCCATGAAAAGATTTTTAACCAACGAAATGACTTTTTACACAAACTGTCTTCTCGTATAACTGATGAGAACCAAATCATTTGTATTGAGGACTTGAATGTAACAGGCATGGTTAGAAATCATAAATTAGCTAAATCAATAGCAGACGTATCTTGGAGTGAATTTGTAAGGCAATTAACATACAAGTGTGAATGGAAAGGTCGAACGTTAGTAAAAATCGACCGTTTTTACCCTAGCTCGCAAATATGTTCTTCTTGTGGTCATAATGACGGTAAGAAAGAGTTAGATATTAGAGAATGGACTTGTAGCAATTGCGGAACAAATCATGACAGAGATATCAACGCTAGTATAAACATTAGAACCGAAGGACTTTCGGGGATAGCTTAGTAAATTTGCGCCCGTTTGGGTGTATTACCTAAGAACCCCATGACTTTAGTCGTGTGGAGTGTCAGGGTGGATTAGTTGATACGGATAAAGACGGTGTCAAAGAAGCAGTATGGGTAGACAATGTAGCAAATGCAGCGATCCTAAAATCAGATAAAGAAGGGCGCTTTGAAATCACTGGTTTAACTGAAGGTGAATATTCATTGGAAGAAACAAAAGCACCAACTGGTTACCAAAAATTAACAGAAGATATTGCATTTAAAGTAAACAAAAACTCATTTAAAGAGGAAAATCGAATCACTGTTAAAAATAATCAAAAAGCAGCTATTCCATTAACAGGTAGTAATGGTTTCCAAACGTATGTATTGATCTCTTGCTTGTTGCTAGGAGCAGGGGCACTTTCTGCAGTTGTTTACTTTAAGAAGAAAGCCTAGAAGGATCAGCTAATGATTATTCGTAAGCCCCCAAAAAGAAGAGTCATGCACAAACTGATGATATTTTTTTGGTTGCTGTCGGCAGTAGCAGTCTATTTAATTCCAGTTGTGGAAACAAATGTAGCTAAATTTCAACAAAAGCAAAGAATTTTAGCCATTGAAAATCTTGAAAAAACAGATTCTTCTTTGGATGTTGCGAAAATAGAGTTAGGCGATCCTGTTGGTGTTCTTACAATTCCAAGTATTTCTTTAAAACTACCAATTTATGACGGAACTTCCGAAAAAATTTTAGAGAATGGTGTAGGGATTACGGAAGGAACTGGCGATATTACAGGAGGAAACGGTAAAAATCCTTTAATCGCAGGGCACAGTGGACTTTATAAAGATAATCTTTTCGATGATTTGCCTTCAGTAAAAAAAGGGCAAAAATTCTTTATTAAGGTAAATGAAGAACAACATGCCTATCAAATTTATCGAATTGAAGAAGTTAAAGCAGAAGAATTACAAAAGAATTATTTAGATTATCTCATGCCTGAAAAAGACCAAGATAGGATTACGTTAATGACCTGCACGCCAAAAGGTGTCAACTCACACCGCTTTTTAGTGTATGGTGAACGAGTTTCATTCAGTAAAGAAGATTTAAAACTACAGAAAAAAGCAAAAAATAGGAAATCAATTTCATTGGATTGGCGATTAGCACTGCTATTCGCTTTTTTTGCGTTCCTATTATTTTTATTTATAAAAAAAATAAGGAGGAGATCGGAATGAATAAGAGAAAATGGCTGTTTGTTTGTGTAGCAGCTCTCTTTGCAACTGCAGCTTACTCACAGATATCTTTTGCTGATAGCAGTACCACTCCAACTACCAGTCAGACAACAGATAGTTCAACAACTGCAACAAGCGACACGGACAGTTCGAAGAACACTGCAGAAGAAACGGCAGATTCAAGTACGAGTTCTACTGAATCAGCGGAATCAACGTCAGAAAGTTCTTCAGAGACTTCAGAAAAACTGCAAGAAGTAGAAGATACGCAAGTAATCAAGCAAAACATTCATATTCAAAAAATTATTTCTTCGAATCGAATCAACAATCAAGGAAGGCAAGTAGCTCAGCAAGAAGGTGTCAATGGCGCAAAGTTTATTGTCTACGATATCACGAATATCTTAGAAGAAATGACACAAGATGATAATGAGAAAAATCAATCGGTAGAAATAATTGAGTCAAAATTGAAAGATCGAGCAAAAAAACTTTCATACGACCAGTTGAAAAAAGTGACTGAAGTAGAAACCAAAACAATTGATGATCAGGAAGGTGTGATTGATTTTTCAATTGAAGTACCTGCAAACAAAAAACAAGCATACTATATCGTCAATGAATCAAGCCCTGAAAACATTTCAAATAGCGAAGATATTATTTTATTGACACCTATTTCAGATGAAAAGGGTGAATTTTTGACGGATGTTTGGTTATATCCTAAATCAAAGAAATCAGAGCCGAAAGAAGAAATTAAAAAAGTTGTATCAACTGGTGTAAAGAAAAACTTTTTTGATAATTGTTGGGATTTTTTCACTCATTTATTTTTTAACGATTAGGATGAAATGATGAAAATAATAAAAATGTTAGCTTTTAATCTATCTTTTTTAGCCGCAACAATATTGTGTTGCGGTTTAGTTTTTTCTCAATTATCAATTTATCCAAGATATCAACGATTGTTCGTTCATTTTCTAAATATCCAGCATGCTTCCATGCCACTAGAAGTGATTAACATGCTCTTAATCAATCCAATTTTTATGGCTAGTTTGTTTCTTCTTGCAGGATTGGTAACGTGGGTATTAGGAAAAAAAGAATGAGAAGCTTACAATCGTTTAACAAAATAATAGATGGAGGGCATTATGGAAAATAAAATTCATTGCACTACGGGAAGAGTATTTACTTTAGTGTTGTTTTTGTTCCTTCTTCTTTTTGCAAGGGGAACTGCAGTCCAGGCCTTAGAAAAAGTTGATCCGAGTCAAGTCAGAGAAAATAATAATCTGGTACTTTATCATGATAGTGATTCATTGAGAAATATCGAAGTAACTGGGATCAATGGATTTAAGATACTAGATGAGTATTCAACTAAAAAACAAAAAGTACTTGCTTGGCCAAAAGTCAAAGATTTGAAAAGCACGTCAAAAATTGTTGCCCATTATCAAAAGGTGGGCACTTATCTAGGAAAAGAAATTGATTGCGACGTAACTTTTTCTAATTTTGTAGCGCACGCTGGGGTTAACCAAGACGGATTAGCTAAAACAATTAATGGGAAAAAGTATTATAATTATTTGCTCTTTGATAAAAAAATTTATCGAGGCTTTTTCATGCAGTCAATCAACGTTATGAATGTAAAACTAGATTTTAAGTATTCAGGATCAAAAACAAAAGTAGCTTTGAGTGAACCACAGCCAGAAATTAATTCAAAAATGAGATCGATGAGAGCAGCTGGTATTGAGTTGAATGATACATTTCTATCTATTTACAGTTTAAATGGACAGTATCAGCAACGTGTGTCTTGGTATAATGACAATAATGAATCTGTCGGTGAACGTAATATTGATATGAGAGAATTTGTTGGGTATGAAAAAATGGGTAGCTTACCTTATTTTGTCACAACAGATACAGCATGTGCAGAATACAAAGCTCCTGCGTTATCAACAAACAATTTAACTTCAAAAGTAGTGGGAGGACGTGCAGAAAAGGCTTATAGCTCGAATGATCATTTCACCGATGTTGTAGGAGCTGATACTTATCACAGAAGTGGTGTAACGTATACGCTTCAAGGCGCTTCCCCAACATTCATGATTGGCGCAAATACGAATAGTATGATGTTTAGCTTTGATACTGCATTGCTATGGACACCACAACCATCGAAGCCTACAAAAGAAGTGTTTAACAAAGCTAATACTGAAGAGGCAGCACACAATATTGACAAAAAAGTGATTCCACAAGGATCAGATGTTTACTATCATATTCACCAAAAGTTTGATGCATTAACAGTCAACACAATGAACAAATACAAATCATTTAAAATCACTGATACCTTTGACAGCAAAAATTTTGATATGGTATCGGATGGGAAAAACTATGATGGCGCATTGTGGTATGTTGAAGCGAATGGGACTTGGAAAAAAGCTGATACAGGAGGAAAATTAACTGTATCAGGTAATACAGTCGCTTATACTGCTTCTGACAGCTTTTTAGATAACGCTGCAAATTACGGTAGGGATTATATTTTGCAGCTCCATATGAAAGCAAAAAATGATGCAAAAGGAATTGCACCAAATGTGGCTACTGTAACGTTTAACAATGATCCGAACAAAGGAACACAAAAAACAAATACAGTAGAAAACTATTTCTCTCTTAAACCAAATAAAAAAGTGGAACAAGATGGGAAAGATGTTGATGGTCGAAATGATGGTAAAAAAGGAACGCCTACAGCTCCTTTAAATGCAGGATCTGAAGTACAATATCTAGTCACACAAAAATGGCATACAAAAGGTGTAGACATTGCGTCAGATCATTACAAGCAATTTAGTATTCAAGATCCAGTGGAAGCTCGTTTGACGTATAAAGAAGGTTCTGCGCGAGTGATAGATATGAGTACAGGAAAAGATATTACTTCAGAAGGTACACTAACCTATGATAGCAATTTAAGAACGCTGAAATGGGAAGCTTCCGCTGATTTCTTAAGTAAAAATCTTTTAGATGGACGAGAAATTCAACTGATATTTACAGCTAAAACTCCACTACAGTCAGAAAAAAATATTGATAACCAAGCCGTAGCAGCAGTAGAGAATGTTTCTAATAAAACGAATGTTGTAACAATTGGTGTTGATCCTAACTTGCCACAAGTCATTGTTCCTAGAACAGGTTCTACACATTTAGTAACAATTTTAGTGGTTAGCTTAGTATTACTTGTGTTAGCTACTCTTAGTTATGTGGCTCTGAAGTTCAATTAAACAAAAAAACAAGGCTGAAAATCAGCCTTGTTTTTCTATTTGAAAATTGGATTGGCACTAATAAATACGTTGTCTGAAGAAAGTGATCCATCTGCAGAAACTTCATAAGCATGAGATAACCCAACGATGCTTTGATTGTTGTAAAGTAAGTTTGCGTTATGAACAGCGCTATCTTTCCACATAATCATGGCATTCACTGCTCCCGTATCTGAAAGGATCTCGTCAACGTAAAGGTAGAAACTATTGATATTTTCTCCTTTAGCGCCGTAGCAGCCTAAACTTTCTAAGAGATCTTGGAAAGTACCGCCGCCAGGTCGATAATGACTGAAGCTTACTTGTAATTCTTTTGCACGTATATCAGCAGCTTGTTGAACGATATCATTAAATTGCATTGGAGCTGCACCGTTTTGTTGACGATAATTATTTAACCATACAAGTTCTTTTTGACGCACATAGTTGTTTAAATCACTTAATGAGATATTTTTGTATTTGAACGTGATCGTTCGATTTTGGTCAACATTATTGATTACTCGTTGGCCGTTTTTATCTACGCTAATGGAAGGATTGTCATTTCTACACAAGAAATAATTTTGATCAGTCATATTTTTCCAAGGAGTAGAGAAGCTATCCCCTTCGTATACTGTTTTTGATTCACTAGAGAGAACAGCGTTGGTATCAGCATTTACATGATTAACAGTCACATTAAATTTACGAGTGTAGTTGAAAATATAATTTTGACTTTCAGTCACATTGTTTAAGGTTACTGAATTTGTTGGTTCTACCCGATCGTCTAAAACATATCCTTGAATAGAAGGCGCAGTTAAAGTGACACTGTCACCGTGAGTGACGTTGACTATCTGTTCTTTCAAAATATTAACTCGTCCTTCATTTTTGTAGTTGTTATTGCACAACAAATTGATTTGATGCACTTGATTATAATTGAATGTGATTGTTGTATTACCTGTGATTGTTCTGCTTTGAGTATCATTACCAATCACTTTGTAGCTAAAATTATCTTTAGCGCCTTCGCTATATTTAAATGCTTTTGCCTTAGCAGTGTAAGTAGAACCAGAAGTTACTTTTGCTTGATCTGTAGCAATCACTTGACCTGTTTGATTGTCAATATGGTTAATGGTAACCATATATGGCGTTTCAGGTTTGTGTTGCAACCCTTTAAATGCAGCATCTAGACTATTTTTAGCATTATTTACTTGGGTTTGAGAAGCCTTAGAATCGTCTAGTACTTTTTTAGCATTGGATAAAGCAGTCTGAAAATTATTCCAAGATTCTTCTGTAAAATCTCCTTTAGCAGTTGATTTTACTCGGTTGTATAAAGCTTGTAATTCAGCTTTATTCACAGTAGGAACTGGTTTTTTTTTTAATCCTTTGTAAGCAGAATCTAATTTATTTTTGGCACTATCCACTTATTTTTGAGTCGCTTTTGAGTCATTTAACACTTTCTTAGCATTGTTTAAAGAGGTTTGGAATGCGTTCCAGGTATTGTCGGTATAGTCACCTTTTTTCGTTCCCTTAACGCTCGTATAAAGAGCTTCTAGAGCCGATTTATTCACTTTGGGTTTAGAGGTGTCAGCACCATACCAACCGATACCTTCGTATTTCCAGCCATAGTCTTTGGTTAACCATTGTACTTCTTTCCAACTTGCAGTGTAGTGATGTGAGCCAGATTTTACACCAGGAAGGAAAAGGCGGTAGATCGGTTTATTATTTTTTTCGGCAGAACGCCATGCAGGCCCTTCATAAGTCCAACCGTAATTTTTGGTCAACCATTTCACTTCATCCCAACTAGCTGTGTAATGGTGATCACGAAGGCCTTTATTGTATAAACGATAGACAAGGTGGCCACCGCTAGTCGGTGCTTCCCAAGCGGGGCCTTCATAATTACCCCACTTAATTTTCACTAGGTGATCACGTTCTTTTGTGCTAGAGGTGTAAAAATGTTCATGGTTATTTGGATTATAAAGGCGATACATGACGTTAGTTGAAGCAGCGTCAGCAGATCCAGCAAGAGCAAGTGTGGCAGCAAATGTTCCAATAGCTATAACAGTTTTTGGGTTTAATAATTTCATGTTTTCAACTCCTATTAAATGATTAAATATTTTGTTTACATTCATAATATTCCACGGTAAACCGAGGTAGTCAACGGTATACCGTGGAAATTTTGAAATAAAAAAGCCGTCCTATGAAAAGTGTAAGGATGGCTGTTTATATGCTATGAAGAAATGGATTCGGCGTATTTGGTTAGTTTGGCAGCATTATCAAATCGCATTTTTTCAATTGCACTTTTTTTCTTTATTAAATCCGCAATTGTTGATTCTGCGACTGAAGAATGTTTGCTAATTTCATATGCTGTCTTGCCAGTTTCAAATAGTAACCATTCGATTTTCTCTTTATCAGCGTACATTGCAATGCTCCCTCTTGATTTTTTCTTTATTATAGCTCTTTTTTGTAATAAATCACAATATCAAGAGAAAAAATTTCTATAGAAAGGTGGGAAATTATGAGTATCCGTTCCCCGTGTATCAAAATGAGGTTTGTTGCTACTTTCGTTATTTGATATACTAAAATAAAACAACGAAAGAAGGAATAAAATGAAAAAGTTAATAATGGTATTTGCTTCGTTGATTGCCATGATTGTTATTTTAGGTGGATGTGGTAGTGAAAAAAATAAGCAAGATAGTCAAGATAATGGCGTGTTAAAACCAGGAACAGTGTGGAAAGAAGAAGTAGGCGGACTTGTTCATAATTTAAAAATTATAGATGATACAACATGGGAATATTCCGAAAGTGTTTGGCATCCTGAACAAGTACAAATAACAGTTGAGAAGCTAAAAGACTATAAAGGATTAGAAAGATATAAGGTAATCGATTCAGGTGGAATAGATTTATTCATAGGTAAAACAGCCTTAATAGTTCCCTATAACAAAGACGGTTTAGAAACGTTTAAATTTATTCCAACAAACGAAAAAGAACATCGAGATAAAAGTGAAATATTAAAAGAATACAGTACTAAATCTGGATACAAGTTACAAAAGACTAGCGAGTGATTGCTAGTCTTTTTATTTATCCTGAAGGAGGAATCACAGTGGCAAAAGCTAAAACGCCATTTGAAAAAGCCGCGTCTAAAATCTTAGAACGTCGCGGTGTATCTGAAACACAGTGGAAACAAGAAGTCCTTGAAAAAGCACAATTTGACCTATTACGGGGAAAAGACAAGGACTTAGAAGGATATATCTATCAACGTGAACGTGAAAAGCTTGTTTTCGATGAAATTATTAAACACTAAAAGGAGCGAACAATTTTATGTTTGAATCAATTACAATGAATTTTTTAACACAACCGAAAGTAGTAGCTGCGGTTGATATTTTTAGAGCATTACAAACTGCAGCAACTAGTTTAAAAAACAATTTGATGATTTTTGCTGGTGTTGCGGCCGTTGCTTCCATTGTTATTGGGGGGCTTTTCTTCCTATTTGGACGAAGAGGAGCTGAAAACGGGAAGATGCACGTAGGTTATGTATTGATGGGGGTAGGTGTTATTCTAGGGGCTGCTTCTATCATAACTTCGTTATTTGGATTATTTGGGCAAACACCTCAAGGATTATAAGAAAGTAAAAAAGTAGGAGTAAGAAGTAGTCGATACTTTTTACTCCTTTTTTATGAAAGGAGAATATTCATGTACTTTACGATTGCAGGCAATACCAAAACAGATAAAGAGTTAATTAAAAAAGCAACGAAGGAAGTAGGAAAGCGGACTTCTTTTTTACCGAAAACAATTAAATATTCTGTCATTGAAACGGAAGAACAGCTACATGTGTTAGGGAAAGTACTGGAACACGAAAGTCGATCTTCTGTTAAGTTGACTCTCACGTTACATGACACAGAAGGAAAAATAGAGAAAGCTGGTACAGAATACGTTTTTGGCCCGCTGGATTATCAAATTTCAGAAGGTTTCTATCCTACATTGATGGATTTAATCCGCCTTGATGTGTTTAAAGAAACGGATGAAACTATGAGTGTGGAAGAGTCTTATCGAAACGAAAAACTTTTACAAGTTTTAGAAGAAGAGTTAGAGAGCGACCAAAGAAAAGTGAATCAAGTGAGTGAAGTCGAAGTAAATGAAGAAGTACCATGGGAACGACCAATCTTTCCAAAGAAGGAGTCAAAAGAAAAAGAGACAGTCTATGTTGACGAACAAGCTGATATTCCGACTCAGAAATCGATATTTGAGGAAGAGAACGATGTGATGGGTCAATTGGAGGTAGATCCCTTTGAAGAAACAATGGAGGATGAAGAGACGGCCGAAGTAGAAGTTGATCCAGTTGAAGCTAATGAAGAGTCAACATGGACTGAAGGGGATTCTCAGGAATATATTGAACCACTTATCAGTGAAGAAGTAGAAAAAAACGAAATAGAGATACAAAAGGCAACTGTATTTGATTATATTTTGGATCAATATCCGCCAGAGCATGAATGGATGAAAGAAAAAAACAAATTATTTTTAAATGAGCTTTATTCGAAATATCAATTACCCCAAACCTATCAAGCATTTTTAGAGAGTAAAGAAGAATTAATCTCACAGGGTAAAGGCACACTTTTAGAACAGTTAGAGTCTGTCCAATCAACAAATTGGCATGAGCTTGCACAAGAAGATTTATTAGCCACCTTTGAAGAACGTCAACAAGAAACAGATCAAGAAATTAATGAGTATGCGACGGAACAGTCGTCTAATTGGGAGAAAGCAAAGGAGGAACTAAATAAAGAAGAACAGCGAGTGATTGAAGAAGAAGTACAAAAAATTAAAGAGCGATACGAAAAGAAACGCGACAATGCGTATTCCTTGTGTGTAGCAAAGATCAATAATTTTACTCAGACGAATCAAGAAGCGTTATCGAAAGAAAAAGAAAACTTGTTAAAAGAACGTATTAAAGAACGAAAAGAAGAATTTTACCGAGGTATGCGTACAGATAAGCTAAAGATTAGCAAAGAATTAAATGAACAACTGAATAAGCTATATCAAACAACGACTGAAGTTCTTATGGAAAAACACGAACAGATCCAGCAAGAATTACAAGTACAAATTCCAAAATGGAAAAAAGAGTATGAAATTCAACAACAAGAATTGAAAGAACAAGAAGAAAAACAACGGCAAAAAGAAAAAGAGCGCGAACAATTAGAACTAAAAAAACGTGAACAGGATCTTGCGGAACAACAAATGGCAATAGAAAAACAACGGTTAAACCAAGAAAAGGAAAAAGAAGCAGCTGCTCGTAAGGAACGTCAAGAACAAATGGATACATTGCGACAAGCTCAGTTAAATTATCTAGCACAACCTCAACCAACGCCTTCAGTAGCTGCTGTTCAAACCCCAATGAACAACCAAACAAATCTAACTCCTTCACCACAGCGTTCCTTTAACGGATGGATGGTGGGATGTATTGCAAGTTTAAGCTTGCTTCTAGGTGGAGGGACAGTATTTGCTTTTAATCATATCAATCAATCTTCACAGGCTGATTCTGTAGCCACAACGGCGTCAATCAAGGAAGAAGCCCAAGAACAAGCAAGAAAAGAGTATGAACAACAATTGGAAGAATTATTGAATCGTACCAATCAGGCAACAACAGAGTCAAGTATGGAAAATAGCAAAGAGAGTGATCCTAGTAAGGCTAAAGAAGGATCAAGCGATTCAACTGTACAATCAAACACTTCCGAAAGTTCAGAATCAAATGAGGTGAAATAATGCGTGTTAGAGAAACAACGAGACGAAAAGACAAACGATTCAATTTAGAAAAGAATAGGTATCTTTCTCATTTCTATCGCTATACTCCTTCAGGAGAAGAGCTACCAGAAAAACATGACAAACGTATTTCTCAAAAGATTTTTTATAGTGGATTAGCTTATCTTCCTTTAAACTATGTTGTTACAAGAATACCAGAAGCATTTCATCGATTTGAGATTATTCCAGGAAGTTTACAAGGAGTGAATATTTTTCAGTTACAAGAAATGCCGCAGTTATTCCATTTTGATTCAACTGGTTTTTGGAATCCTTTGACCCCAACAACAAGTTTAGGCACACGTTTAGTTGTTTCTACGATTTGTGTTGTTCCAGCTATACTTATGGGATTGAAAATGGACATGTGGTTTCGTCCTCTAGCAGATGGGCAAAAAGGAGATAACCGATTAAAAACGTTAAAGGAAATCCAACAAATTTATCCGCAAATACCAGAATCAAAGGGAGGTTTTCCTGGTTATGGCGGAATACCAATTACTCATTATAAAAAGTACTGGTATATTCAGACGGATACAGTAAATACTTGTATTGTTGGTACTTCCCGTTCAGGGAAAGGACAGATAGAAGTTTTAGCAACCATTGACAATTTGTCTCGTGCAGAAAGACAAAGTTCAATGGTTGTTAATGATCCAAAAACAGAATTATATGTTGCTAGTAAAGATGAACTAGAAGCTAGAGGGTATGATGTGTATGCATTTAATATCACCGATCCACTGCAATCAATGAGTGATAATCCATTGGCACTCATCGTGAAATACTGGAAGCGAGGAGACATAGATACTGCAACGCAGTTAACCAATACTTTTACGAATACGATTTATTATGATGCCAATGCTTCAGACAACAAATACTTTAACGAAAATGCGCAGAAAGCTGTAAATGCGCTTATTTTTGCGTTGTTAGAACAAGCCGATCAAACAGGGGATTACTCCAAATTAACACCCAATAATCTTGTTGAGCTTCTTTCTGAAATTGGCGGTTTTAATTATCAAGATCCTGAGAATGATTACAAACAACTCAATGCCTTAGATGAATTCATGAATCAGTTACCACCTGGAAACATAGCAAAAAAACAATATGGGGCAACAAAAATTGGTTCTGATAAAGCAAAAGGGAATATTTTATCGACGGCAATCACAGGATTGAATCCATTTACCCTAACGAAAATTGCGAAAATGACTTCTCAATCAACCATTGATTATAAGTCCATTGGTTTTCCGAAGTATTTGGATCTCAAACTACACGAAAGTCTGTTAAACCAGCGAATTGTTGTAGAGTTTTATCATCAAGGAAAAAAATTTCATGAGGAACGTGTCAAAGTAGGCTATAGAGGTTTTTGTGAAATTAACTTTGATTGTCATTTAGAACAGGGAGATCATGTTTGCTTAAAATACGATCATCGAGGAAAAGAATATGTTGCTTGGTATGAGTTTTCTCAAAGAGTATTGAAAGACGAAGAGGGAAATATCGTTTATCGAAAAAAACGAGGAGAAACCCATTTGCCAGAATTAGAAAAAGAAGCCGTTCTAACATTAGATGAGGATAAAAGTAACTTATTAGTAGAGTCTATTCGGATGCACTATACCGATAAACCAATGGCTATTTTTATGCTCACACCTGATTATGATCCATCTAACCATATCATTGTTAGTATTTTTCTTAGTCAGTTGTATAAAGAATTATCTACGCAATGTGTTAAGACTAAAGGAGATAAATGTCACCGTAGGATTCATTTTATTTTAGATGAATTTGGGAATATGCCACCAATGGATAATATGGAAGGAATCATGACAGTCACAGCTGGTAGAAACATGTTGTGGGATCTGTTTATTCAATCTTATCAGCAACTTTATGCGAAGTATGGGGAACAAAACGCAGCGATTATCAAAGAAAATTGTCAGACACATATTTATATTATGTCGACAGACGATAATACCATAGAAGAATTTTCCAAAAAAGTGGGGAATAAGACGGTTGAACAAGAGAACAGTACCATCAATTCATTAGGTATGAATACTCATATCAATCGCAATGTTGATTCAGATCGCATCTTAACTCCTGAAAGAATTTCTACTTTTTTAGAAGGTGAAACGATTGTACTCGCTCCTTTAAAACGACAAGATTTGAAAGGTCAAAAAATACGGCCGTATCCTATTTTTAATCATGGGGAAACAAATCTTCCTTATGCTTATCAATATATTGAAGATTTCAATCCATCGTGGGATATCAATGATATAGACATACATTGTACACATGCAGACCTTGATTTGAAGTCTTTACAAATTGATTATGATTATTTCCTACCAGATGAATATGCTAGAAATCTCTATCATGGACTGCATGATCAATTAGAAGAAAAAAACGAAGAAAATATGTTTTATAAAATCGTTCAATCTCTTGAAAATGAGACAGCCCAAAAATTATTAATTCAATTTTACGAAGAACAAGCAACGGATCGTCTTCAAGAATATGTTGAAAAGTTGATCAAAAATGAAGAAATTTCTGAAATGATTGGGAAACGGTTGTTATTGGAAGCTGAAAAGGCGGTGAAAGAATGATCATTGGAGGAATTTTTTCTGGCATAGCCGACTGGTGGTCAGGTTTATTCGGAGAAGGGGATGCAAACCCCAAAACCGTAACGAAAGTCTTACAAGATTATGGTAATTATCTGCAGTATCAAGATGTGTTCAGTTGGATTTGTAATACTTTTTTATGGGGGTTGATTAAAGGGTTATATAATCTCAATACTTTACTAGAAAAAACCATTTATCAAAGCTTTGATTTAAAAGACTTATTGAACGCTGCTGGGGTAAATGAACTGTTTCAAAGTTTGATTAGTAAGGTATTGGCTCTTTTTTGTGTCGTCACATTAATTTATTTAGGCTTGAAATTTTTTATGAGTAAACACCCACCGAAAGTCAAAAATATCTTGGTTAATTTATTTATGGCCATGATCTTGATTTTTGGTGGTAGTTCTTTAATCGATGAAGGGTTAAATATCAGTAAAAACTTTTATGGAGACGTGACTGCAGCAAATAAAGCAGATAAATCTGGCTCACCTGCTTTTCAAATTATTCAAAATAATGTGATTGATGTCAGTACATTACTAGCGACTGACCCGAATAAAGTAGAATCCTTACCAACAGATAAAAGAAATGCTTTAACAGCGAAAAATTTTAAAACAGCGAATATCAATGGGATTATTACTCCTAAACAAGCTAAAGAAATGGCGGATAAAGATAAGAGTAGTTTATCAGATTTACAAAAGGATCGGTTAAGAGCGTTACAATACCGACTGGAACTGGATGATTATGGAAAAGAAATTCCTGCGCAAATCAGTGATGAAGGCTTAGCAAAGTATGTATACACTTCAGGTTATCGCCGATACATTAGTAGTCCAGGTATTATTTTAGCTGGTGAATCTTCTTTATCGGTAGCCTATTTATTTATCCTATTTACGATCGTTACTTGCATTATTGAGCTGGTATTTAAAAAATTCTATTTAGTGATTGCCGCGTCAACGGACTTTGAGACAGGCCAACGGATGAAAAGTGCGATAGAAGATATTTCTCAATCCTTCTTGTTATTGGCGTTTACGATTTTAGAATTACGAATCTATACATTAATGCTGTCAGGTATTGGTGATTTGCACGCAGCAGGCAAGATCAACGGATTTTTGTATGTTGTCGCTTTAATTGTACTAACTATTGCGCTATTCAAAGGCTCTCAATCTGTTACGAAAATTTTCGGTGTTGATACGAGTCTGAAAAACGGCAGCAATTCTCTTCTTAGCATGTTTGCCTTAGGAAATATTGCGAAAAATGTGGGTAGTGGGGCTAAAAACCTTGCAAGTGCTGGTAAGAGTGGTTTAAGCAATTTAAATGATATTCGTAAAAATGGATTTGGCAATCGAAAAGATGTTACCCCTGATAACGGGGAAGAACAACCAGACGATAAAGCTACAACTGTACCTAATAGTAAGAAAACAGTTTCCGAAATGTTCGGGAAAGCGAAAAATGGTGTTTCTAAAGCCGCAGAAGGTCTTGGTTACGTCAATGAACGTGGGTTAAAAGGAACAGCTGAAGATCTTACAGAAAAAGCCAAAGACACCTTAGAAGAGAAATTAGACGGCACGAGAGCCAAAGAATTGGCTGAAGCTGTGAAGAATCCATCCGAAGCACTAGAAAAACAAAAAGAAAAAGCTTCAGAAGTCAAAGAAGGACTAAAAGATGCGTATGGTGAAGGACAAGTCAATGCAGCAGTGAAGGCAAATACAACAAGTGAAAAAGAAAATCAAGAAGGTGCAGCGATTCCTTCAGCCAAAGATCACCAAGATGAGTTGCATTCTAACGAAAATTCAGAAGAAGGACAAAATGGTCAATTACCAAAAACAGATCCAGAACAATATCGTTATAAATCTAACATTAATTCTGAAAATGAAAAGCACATTTCAGATTTACCAAAACGAAATCAAGAAGTACAAACGGATGAGGATTCCATCGATCTGCCAAATGATAATGGAGTCGAAGTTGGAACTGAAAAATCAACGAAAATTGGTTTACCTAAGGCACAAAATTTACCAATGAAAGATAGTCGTTTGAATCAATTCAAGGAGAATGATCAAAGCTTTGTTCACCAATCAACTGCAGGTACTGTTCAAATGAAATCAAGTCGTTTGCCTGAAAATGGGAATTTGACAACTATTTCTTACAATTTATCTGAAAGTGGTGAGACAGAGAATGCGTCCGTTCAAAATATTGTGACAAGAGAAGCTGCACCAAAACCTATTCAAAACGTTCATACAGGTTACAAGCCAGCAAATGTGGCATTTACTGCACCAACAAAAATAAATGTAACAAGAGAAACTAAAAACAGGAACAATGAATTGAAAGAACAACTATTGCGGGATATCAAACAGGATATCAAACCATAAAAGGCCTACAAGTTAGGCCTTTTTTCTATGTATGAAAAGGAGAAATCATTTATGGATAAATATATTAACATGAAAAATCCTCCAAGATTTAGTGGGGAATGGAAGTTTTTCGCATTTTTCTTTATCGATCTATTAACACTTGGTGGTTGCTTTTTTTGGGCAAAAATGGTCAATAATCTTGTCCATTTACCACTATTTTTTGCCCTTCTGAATTATGGATTATGGCTTGCGATAGGCTTAGTGATTGTTTGGCGTTCCTATAATAATCCAGGTCAAAGGCAGATTTTTGTGATTATCGAGTCTATTTTTTTTACGGATAAAAATCATTATCATGCCTTAGATCCCAACAGAAATTATCATGGTACGTATAAGGAGGATGAATAAATGCGAGTCAAAGGACAAAATTCAGTTGATAAGAAATCCATTTTGCAGTTTGGAAAACCAGAAGAACGATCGATCTTGGATTTATTTCCTTATAAATCCTGTACAGAAGAGGGGGTCTTAGTTACTAAAGAAGATCATTTTCAACGTTATTATCGTGTAGTTTCCACTGACGTGGAGGGATTAAATGAACAAGAGAAACTGGAACGAATGAATCAGTTGACCACCGTCATGCGTACGTATGTGCCAACAATTAAGTTAGTTAGTTTGACCACAGAAACGGATCTAACGGAGCAAATCGTACAAAAGCGGCAGTTATTAGATAAGAATCGTATGGAACAATCCTTAGGAAGAAATCTACAGCGATTAAGAAAATATGAAAAGAAATTAGTAGAGGAAATCCAGGAATTGAAACGAGCAGAACAAGAACGTCCTGACTTAAGCTTCTTTTTCATCATTGAAGGAAAGACAATCAAGGATTTACAAACCAGAAACCGTCAGTTAATGCGATTTAGTGGCATTTTAGGGTTAAAACCACTCTACAAAAAAGAATTGATCAAGATTCTTTATCGAATGAATAATATGAATGATGAGTAGGAATGGAGAAGAGAGAATGAAATATCTGTTGATATGGTTAGAAAAAGATGTTCCGAAGGAAGAGACCACTAGAAAATTTCCTCACACTTTAAGCCTGGGTAAGTTGGGAAAAGGGCAATCTTTTAACCAAGTAAAGAATCAAACAAGAAGAGGTGACTGTACATGTTAGAAGCGATTAAAACAGCTTTTTCACCACAAAATGATCAAAAAGTACTTGATCCATTAAAGCAACTAGGAAATCGGGAAATCGAAATTTTAAAATCCAAAGGGTATGATTTAGATTTTTTAAAACAAGTGATGCCACAAGGTGGATTAAATTTCGATGAAGAGTATGTGACCTATGGAAATGGTTATTCACGGTGTGTGACAGTTTATCACTACACAAAAAATCCTACTCTTTTTTGGTTGGCCAATCTCATGAACAATCCTCATACAGTGGCCACACTCGATGTTAGCACAGATGAAAAGCAAAAAGTGATTGATCAAATCAATCGCGCATTAGATGAATTAAATGATCGATCAGATAATGAACGAAAAGCGACTGACCGAAATAAAAGCGCGGAAGAATACCTGGAACTAGCGGAATATGCCCGAAAATTGACTTCTAATGGGGAAATTTCTAAACAAGTCAAAGTGAGAGTACATGTTTACGGAAACACGATTCAAGAAGTAGATGAACGAGCGCAGGAACTGATCGAAAATCTCAAAGGGATGGATTATCGTGCGGTGACTTATCTGCATAAAACCAAACGAGATTGGCAATCGATGTTTACCATGTTCGATGAACAAGCTGAATGGTTCGGAAATATCAAAGGGCAATCACTACCATCGTTAAACATTGGCGGAGGTTTCCCGTTCCACCACCAAACGCTAAAAGATCCAGGAGGTACACAATATGGGGAAACCATGACAGGCGGCCCATTTGTCTGGAATGCGACGTATAAAAATAGTGTACGGTTGTCTACTAATACCTTGCTTCTAGGAATGATGGGAGCTGGTAAATCGACCGTTCTTAAAATGATCGCGGAAGCCCATTTAGCTGCAGGAGACTTTATTTGGGGCTTTGAAAAGGGAAAAGACTTTATTCCTTTCTTAAAGGAATATAACGGTATTATGGTGCGCTTAGACGGATCTGACGGGATGATCAATCCTTTAGAAATATTTGCCACACGGACGTATGATGAAGCATCCAGTTTATATGACGATGGATCAGTCAAAGATTTGAAGATCAATGAAGCAGCGTCCTATCAAACACACTTAGACAAAGTGGTCTATCAGGTACAGTTAGTGAGTCCTCAGCTAAAAGGAACGATGAAAGCAGAATTTAAGACCTACTTAAATCGTTTTTATGAAGAGTATGGAACAGTACCACGCGGCTTTACTTCCTCAAATTCGCGTTCAAATACGGAGACGCAAGTCACAGGGAAAGATCCAGAAGCTTATCCGACGTTCAAAGAATTTTTAGACTTTTTAGGACAACTGGAATTACCAGGTGCTTCCCAAGAGAAAAAGAATCGAAAAGAAGAAATGGAATCCATCGTAGAATCCTTATGTGAGACGTATGGCATGATTTTTGATGGTCACAGTACGATTCGACACCTTGACCAACAACAGTTGGTCTTTTTTGACATTGACTCTATTACAGGTTTAGATCGTGGGGTACAACAATGTCAGATGTATATGGCTATGACGTTGATTTGGAATCAGGCATTGATTCAAGGAAGAAGACAACGACGTTTAATTAAAGAAAAACAAATGGAAGAACAAGACTTCAAACGCTTCTTGGCGATGATTGATGAGTGCCATAATGGTGCGACCTGTTCTGCAGTGAAAAGCTGTGGGTTGCAAGTAGTCTAAAAACTATTGTAATAACTCTTATAACGAGAAGTCAAATGAGTGGGTAACGCCACAAAGGGCTTCCACTGATACTCCGACATGCAACAAGTAGTTTATGCAGACCAACGTTGTGTGAAGCTCGGTGAAGTCGGCTGAAGGATACCGTAAGGTAAAAGAAATAGTGAATACCACGAAAGTTCTTTAGAGGTAAAGGGTGTATCCGATAAGTCGGGTGTCCAAAAAAACTTAATATGGTGAGTATGTACAAACGTACTGACGAACTAGCGAATGTACTGTCCGAAAGGCATAGCTCCTAGAAATGGGAGAGACAGTGAGCAAAAAATCACTCATTGTGCTAACTTGTGGTTGAGTAAAAGTCGTTGTTATGAAAGACCATGCTGCGTTACAGGCGTAGGAGAAGTTAGGGGGCAAAAGCTAGCATCTAAGTTAAGGCATGTGGATAGATATAAGGGAACAGGGGAAGCCATCAACATGGAGAGTGCATACTCGATGAAGTGGTAGTAAGAAATATGTGAATGACAAATAACTTACTTTAGTGATGGTGAAAGTAGAGTCACGACTGATGAAGGTTCTGTAATGGAACTGGAGGAACAGGCTCGATTCGTCTGTAAAAGTCATGAAACCCGTTCAACCATGGGATTCTCGTATGACTAAAAAGGTCACGAGCCAATTGGAGCGTGATAAACCATGACAAAAGAAACAAGTCCAAAAGATAGGAAGTTGCGGCATGCAGAATATTATGGCATGACGGAAATCTTCGATAAGATATACTCCAAAAGTTTGAAGGGAGATAATTTCAAGAATCTAATGCAGATTATCATTTCTGATAACAACATTGTCCTAGCATATCGTAATATCAAGAGAAATCACGGTAGTGTGACAAGAGGAGAAGATGGAGTAACGATTAAAGATATTGAAAATCTCAACCGTAATGAATTCGTAGAAATTGTTAGGAAGCGATTCGCACATTATAACCCTCGGAAAGTAAGGCGTGTAGAAATTCCTAAATATAATGGTAAATTAAGACCGTTGGGTATTCCATCAATATGGGATAGAATCGCGCAGCAATGCATCTTACAAGTATTAGAACCAATATGTGAAACAAAATTCAATAATCACAGCTATGGTTTCCGCCCAAATAGATCAGCAGAACACGCAATAGCAGATTGTATGGCCCGAATGAATCAAAGTCACATGGAATATGTGGTAGATGTAGATATCAAAGGTTTCTTCGACGAAGTCAATCATACTAAACTCATGAGACAAATCTGGTCTATGGGTATACGAGACAAACAGCTTCTCTTAATCATTAGGAAAATGTTAAGAGCACCCGTAGTACTTCCAAATGGGAAGTTGATATACCCAACAAAAGGAACACCACAAGGCGGAATACTTAGCCCATTACTTGCGAACATCAATCTCAACGAATTTGACTGGTGGATAGCAAATCAGTGGGAGGAAAAAGATGCCAAAGAGCTAAAACATCATTTTAGGAAAAATGGAGCTTGGGATAAAGGTAATATCTATCACAAGCTCAGAAAGAGTACAACTCTAAAAGAAATATACCTAGTGAGATACGCAGATGATTTTAAAATTTTCTGTAGAAATTATAATGAAGCGAAAAAAGTTTTCTATGCAACTAAAATGTGGTTACAGGAGCGTCTAAAGTTACCAATATCTGAAGAAAAGTCAAAAATCACAAATCTTTCAAAAGAAGAAAGTGAATTTTTAGGCTTTACGATGAAATTAGTGACCAAAGGTAACAAAAAGGTTGTTAATACGCATATAGGTACAAAAGCACAAAGCATGATTAAAGTGAAACTAAAAAAACAAATCAAACGAATTCAAAAAAGTCCTAATAGCAAAGATACCTTTATCTATATTGGAGTCTATAACAGTATGGTTATTGGGATTCATAATTACTTCAAAATTGCGACTCATTGTAGTGTAGCAATGCGAAAAATTGCAAGAGAACTCAGACCAAGTTTTGAAATACGACTACGAGAACAAGGAATCTCAAAAGAAGGACAATACGGAAAGTACGAAGGATACAAGCCTTACCTACGGTCAGGACAAATACGATATATAAGAGGGTTTCCAATATTACCAGTAGGGTATATTCAACACAGACATCCGATGTGTAAAAAAAGAAATATTAATAAATACACCGAAGAAGGTAGGGAAGCCATTCATAAGAAGCAACAAACCGTAGAAGAATGGAAGATATCGTGGTTGTGTAGCAATCCAGTGCTTAGTAAGAGAGCAACGATTGAATTTGCGGACAATCGAATTTCAAAATTCATCGCTCAAAAGGGAAGATGTGCAGTAACAGGTGAGGAGCTTACCTTATCTGAAATGCATTGTCATCATATTATCCCTTATCATGAAAGCAAAAGTGATAGCTATGAAAACCTAGTGATTGTTACTGAGGAGGTTCATCGGGTAATACACGCTACACAAAGTGAAACGATTGAGGAACTTCTAAAATATCTAAAATTAAATCCAAAACAAAAAGAAAAACTCAATGAGTTGAGATTAAAAGTTGGTAACGAAGAAATAGCTTAATAAATATTTGTAGGACGGGAAAACAGAATGTCTTTTATAGACGAGGGAACGCCGTATGCGGTGAAAGTCGCACGTACGGTGTGGACTGGGGGAAAAGACGGAGATAATATCAAACTCTTACCTATCAGTATCGATTAATCCAGATTTTATTGAAACGGTAAATTATGTCACAAACTTTCAACGAGAAATGCGTAAAGTAGAAGCAATGACTGTTTTAGCTACACAATCCCCACAAGAAATGGTGCCAGAAAATATGTCTTCTGATAACTTCTCGAAACTGAAGAAAGTCTTTGAATTTTCTTCTACGAAGATCTTTATGCGTATGGATGAATCTATTTTACGTCATATAGAAGGATTAGTTGGTAAATCAATGACGAACTCAGAATTAGAATCCATTCCTCAACAAAATCAAGGAGACGCTGTGATCAATTTTGGCTCAAAAGAAACCATTCGTGTTCATTTTAGTCCGAACAAACGTCAATTAAAATTGTTTGATGGAGGAAAATAATGGAAAACCAAAATGAAAGTTTAATCAAGCAGTATGTTAAGCGTCGTGCAAAGCGACGCTTATTTTTGTGGTTGTTTGGTACTTCTGCAGGTTTGATTACTATTTTGATTACTGTGTTCGTGACCCTTTTTCTAATACTTGCGGCGGGTTCGATTGATAATTCTGATTCAGATTCAAGTAGTGGTGGCGAAGCTTTTACAGGAGAATATTCGGAAGGATTACCCATTTATAAAGAAATCAAAGGAAGAGGCCCTTTTTCTGATGAGATTGCGCAATATGCTGTAGGTGCAGCAGTGAAATATAAATTATTACCAAGTGTGATTCTTTCGCAATACGGTTATGAATCAGCGTTTGGTACGTCGGCGTCCGCAAGAAATGATCTCAACTATTTTGGGATTACTTGGTTTGATGGTTGTTTGTTTCCTAAAGGAACTGCACGAGGAATTGGTGGCATTGAAGGGGGCTGGTACATGAAGTTTCCCAACTCAAAAGCTGCATTCTCCTATTACGGCTTTATGGTAGCCACACAATCAAATTTTAATGCATGTGTAGGAAATAAAAGCCCTGGCGCAAGCTTATTGATCTTAGGACGAGGTGGTTATGCCGCTGCAGGAATTACTGAAGATAGTCCGTATTATACAGGTTGTATGTCAATTATCACTTCTAATAAATTAACCGAATATGATGAATTCGCGATGAAACATTGGGGTGAAGGTGGTAATGATAATGGCACAATTACTGGTGAATGGACGAATCCATTCCCTGGCAGCAGTTTAGATAAAAGTTCCTTCAGCGGTGGTCAATTATTTGGAACGAATCCAGGCGGTGAATTCCGTCCGAATGGCTTCCATGATGGATTAGACTTTGGTTCAGTTGATCATCCAGGAAGTGAGATTCATGCGGTTCATGGTGGAAAAGTCGTGTACGTTGGAAATCCTGGTATTTCAGGTTTAGGCGCATGTGTGATCGTGATCAATTACGATGGCTTGAATATGGTGTATCAAGAATTTGCGAATAGTACAGGAAATTCTCGTGTGAAAGTAGGCGATCAAGTGAAAGTTGGTCAAGTAATCGGGATACGAGATACAGCACACTTGCATTTAGGCTTCACTCGAATGGATTGGCGTCAAGCACAAGGACACGCATTCACAGATGATGGTACATGGATCGATCCATTACCATTTTTTAATAGCAGCAAAAAATAGATCAGGAGAAAAAATATGGAAAATAAAACTTTAAAAATCGTCTTAACAGCTGCAATTAGCGTTAGTTTAATCGGCAATATCGCGTTGTTTTGGCAGCTGAAAGAGGAACAAGCGACAAATACCTATAAAATTGAAGAAGTGGCTAAAAACGCGTCTGAGAAGCTCAAAAAAAATTCCTCTTCAGCGCAGGCAAAGATCGACAAGTTAAATCAAACCATCAATGAGAAAAACCAAGAAATCGATCAGCTGAAGCAACAAGATGGCACAAAAGCAAAAGAGGAAGTCACTGAAGCACAAAGAAAGACGGCAGAAGAGTTCGGTCAATTGGCCATTGATAAATCATTAAGCAGAAATGAATTAACGGAAAAACTAAAAGATGTCGCAACCCAAGAAGTGATCGACAAATTAAGTCCTGCAGACGATGATCACCAACATGATGATTACGGAAGTTACTCTTTTACATTAGGTGACGTGCAAACTTACGCTCAAACAAGCAGTGTAAAAGAGGAACAAAATTTTGTGGTATTTGTTGATTATACAATCGGCAATCCTCAATTTAAAGATGTCAAACCGCAAAAAATAAAAGGTGGATTAACTGTCACTGAAAAACAAGTAGATGGTCAATGGAAAGTCACAGACTTTAGTTATTTCACTCGTTAGGAGGAAGAAAATGAGTAAGAAAAAAGGAGCAAGACAACGTTTCAAAAAACGAAAAAGTTATCTTAGATGGCTGGGAATCTTTATGATTCTCGGCTTTTTGATTCTTGCTAGTCCGATTTACACACATAAAAAGGTAGACATACCAGATGAAGTAAGCACGAACGCATTTTTAAACACGAAGGAACTGACGATGGTTTCAAAAGAAAAAGGAGCGAACCAGCAATTAGTTTTTGAATTTGCGATTGACGATGAAGATCAAAGCTCATTAAAAGAACTGGCTAATCTTAATTATCGCGTAGAAGTAAAGACAGCTAAAGGAGATTATCAAGCAATAAAAGCCAAAGTGATTAAGGTGTCTAATGATTATTTTGCAGTGAAGCTATCGCATGTACCAGAAGAATATATTGCCATGCGTTTAACCATTATTCCTGAAAAAATTGATCCAAAAGTGGATATGCAAGAACCACAAGATCTGATTTATTACGTTCACGAAGATAAGGTTAAAGATCAAGTGAAAGATGAAGATTATGAACAACATGCGATGAATTACAAAGTGAAAGGATACAAGAAAGAACAAAAAGCAGCACAAAAACAAATTGAATCCTTCCAAGCAACCATTGATTTGAATGAAGAATTAGTGAAGAAACTAAAAGATCAATTGCCTTATCAAGTTGCAGACGATCAGGAAAATACTGAAAATAAGATTAATAGTTACCAGCAAGAAATTGAAACATCGAAAACGCAAATGAAAGATCAAGAAGAGATCATTCAAAAACTTCAAGAAAAAATTGATCGTATGACAAAAGAAAATATTTAGAAGAATAGGTGGAGTAAAAGAAATGAAGCGAGCGAACTTGGTCGGCAAAGATACTTTCGCTGAGCAGAAAGTATTGATTAAAGCCTATCTCAAAGTTGTAAAAGCTAAAGAAATATGTCAAGAAGTGAATTTATCTAACACAACAATATCTGAGTTGAAGAATGGTAGAAAGAGTTTAGATACCTTAAAATTCAGATCATTTGAAGCTTTGTATTTAGCTGCTAAAAAATATTTTACGGCTGAAAGAAAATAAAAACAGGAGGATTTTATGTGAAAAAAGTATATCAAAAATGTTTATGGATCAGCTATATCACCTTAGGTATAGCTGTTAATGAGATGGGAGAAAACATTAACCACGATTCTAACACAAACATCAAGCACATAAAACATTTAACACTCCTCCTTTCTGGCTGAAGATTTCAACCAAACAGGAAGACAGCGTATCAATTATAGCATACACTTTTTCTTAAATTCATTTTTCATATGACAAATTATTTCCTTCTAATCGACAAAGTTAGAAGGATTTTTTATTGTCTAAATACACAAATAACCTTAATTTTTAAAGAGCATAAGGAAACGTGGGAACACTTTTTAAAAAAAGTGTTCCAATAGGCTGTGCCTATTACGTTTCTCAAAAATAAATGTGGGAACAAAATATTTAAAAATAGGATAGTGAAAGGATAGTGAAGGATAGTAAAAGGAGGGTAGTAGGATAGCAAAAAGGATAGGATCCTTTTCGCTATCCTTTTTAAATTGGAGGAATTAATATGGAAGTAAGAATAAGAAATGTGGATGAGAAAATCGTAAGAGAAATTGATCGAAGATGTGACGAACTAAGTAACCGTACGGGTAATAAATGGAGTCGTAACGATTATTTAAAATTACTAATAGAAAATGATTTTGATCGTCCTTTGATGGAATATAAAAAAGAAAAGTTTGATCAGTTATTAGAAAAGTTTTCAGAAATTCAAAGCTATAACACAAAGATATTAGATGAATATGTTAGCCAAAACAATCGTATTTTAGAAATCTTGATCGAGCAAAATAGAGGAAGTGAACTTTGATATGGCAAAGGTTATAGACAAACACATTTATTTTCACCAAACACATATCGATGTGTTGGATGAGATTATTTCTACTCATGCAGAAGTTAAAAACTATAGTGAAGCCGTTCGGTTTCTATGTATGAATTATGATCCAGAAATGGAGAAAAAGGTAAATTCCAATCAAGCAAAGTTGAATGGAATGAGTAAAGAAATTTCTATTTTAACCCAAATGGTTTCAGAGTTTGCAGATCTTCATTTGAAAGATACAGGAATACTAATTGGTACAAATTCAACGGTTTACCAAGAAGCAAAAGAACGTGTGGAAGGAAAAATTAAATCTAATCAAACCAAAAAATATTCCCCTCAGTTGAAGAAACCTGTGAATGAATCTGTTTATGCCAGAGTAGATCCATTTGATCCAACGAAGATTCTAAAAAGATAAAAGTAGAAGGGGAACATGATGAATAAATCGCCTGCAGTCATTCTCACTTGTCAATTTACCTTGCCCAATAAAAAATCTTTTTCAACATACATTGATTATATGACAAGAGAAAAAGCGCTGGAAGAAATGGAACGACGTACGCCTGAAGAAGAACAGGAACTGCAACGAATCAAGAATGCTTTAGAGGATTTTTATATTCCTGAAGGAGAAACTTTTTCGGAGAGTAAGACGGATAAAGAATTCAGCGAAACGTCGAATGAAGCTCAATCTTTGATGGGAAATGGAATCAACTTTGACAAGTTAGAGGAACAAGATTTTACCAAATATCTTTCTTATATGACCCGTCACTATGCGTTAGAACAAAAGAAAGAACTGACGCAAAGTGAACAAAAAGAATACCAACGCTTGAACCAAGCAATAAAAAAATATCAAACAGAGCCACACAAAAAAGCTTCAGGAAACCTTCCTGGAGTTTTTTCTATGGCTTCAGACGAAGTGAAAGGAAGTGATCTGAAGGAGATTAAGCAAATCTTCCAAAGAGGACAACAAAAAGGCTCAATCATTTATCAAGATGTTGTCTCTCATGATAATTCGTATCTTGAAAAAATAGGATTGTACGATCCCAAAACAGATACTTTAGATGAAGAAGGATTAAAAGCAGCTGGAAGAAAAATGATGGAGACATTATTCGAGAAAGAGCAACTGAACGAAACAGGCTACTGGATGGCAACGATTCACCGTAATACCAAACATATCCATATTCATTTTGCAGTTGTTGAAAAAGAAAATACGCGTAAACCTTACACGGAGGTTGAAAATGGTGTGAGTTATATCGTACCGAAAGGTAAGAGAAGACAAGCAACATTAGACGCAATGAAGACCAATTATGTACATGAGTTAGAACGTTTTTCTTATGAAAAGGATCGAATGATTGGTATGGAGAAACGAAATTTATTGACGCGGAAAAGTGATTTGCGTAACACCTTAACAAAAGTGGTAAAAGAGCCAGCGCGTTACGATCGACACGCAATGAACTTATTAAATGAAGTATATAAAACCCTACCTGACAAACGTTCAGAATGGAATTACGGGGATGAAAAACGAACCAAACTTTCACCATACACAAGAGAGAAACTCGATGAGTTAACCAAATATGTTTTAACAAAAGAACCTGAATATCAAGAATATATACAGATTTCAAAAGCATTGAAAGAAGAAGCAAAAAGTCTTTATGGGGAAAGCAAAAGAGAATCAAAGGATGCAGAAAAAAACGCCCTCTTTGATTTAAAAAAGCGCACAGGAAATGCCATCCTAACAGAACTGAAGAGACAAGATAGTCAAATAAAACCATTAATAGAAGGTGTCGATCAGATGCAATCTATTTACAATGAACGATCCTTCCGAACACTTAAACAGTTGCCAACAAATGAATACAAGTATAGTTACGAAGAATTCATGAAGCGGAGGAAACAATTCCAACAAAGAGTTGTCACGCAACGGAGTTTGCGTCAATTAAATCGAACGATTAATGCCCATGAAGAAAAATACCACGCCAGTAAAGCATACGAAGAGCAACAACGAAGAATTCAAATGGAACAAGAAAGACAGTAGGAGGAATAGCAATGAAACAATATTTAGATCAATGGAAAGTTATAGAAGGATCATTAAGAGAAGAACGAATCGAACAACTTCCCGATTGTTTAGAAAAAGAGCATTTGTTTCAGATAAGAGAAATGTTGAGAAACGAACAGTTTGATCCAAATCAATTTTTAGTCGTTGAGTACCCAGCTACTGGTGTGTACTGTTGTAATCATGTGAAGGGTGAAAAATATTTTATCATTCAAGAATATGAAGGCAAGTTAGCGCCTTATTATACTACTTGGGAAATGAATGAAGAGGGGATCAATAACTTCCCGTGTAAAAGCATTGAAGAGTCTATTTCACTCACAGAATGTTAGTTGTTAAGTGAATAAAAGAAGTAAAAGAGTCCTGAACGTAATTGTCCAGGACTCTTTTTTTCAATGAATTGTTTTCCGCCAATTCAATGAGTGGTGCGATTTCCGACTACATTATATCAAAAGAAAGAGAAGGGAGGAAGAAGAAATGGCTTATTCAACTATTGGAGTTGTTGTTGAAAAAAGCAGAGACAATCTCGTTTTTGTGACAGAAATTCAAACAGGTAGATCTTTTGTCGTCACAGACAAAGCGGCAAAAGCTTATCGAAGTGGCGATATTTTAGCGTTAAATCTGATTACAAAAACGTTCGTTGATGCAGTAGAAAATTATCCATTTGTTTAGGAGGAAACGGACATGGCAGAAGAAAAAGAACCACTAGACAATAGTCGTTTGGGAAAATCCAAAAGAAAATTAGCACGATTGCAAAATGAATTAAACGAACAAATTGAGAAGATGTTTGAACACCAGAGAAAGACAAACGGTCAGCCAATGAACGATAAGAGAAATGGGCATTCTTGGTTTAGGCAACAAGAACGTTTAGAAAACAAAATGCATAGTCTGAGAGAAGAGATCAAGCAACAAGAAAAACAGTTAGAAAAACTTGAAAGACAAGAAGAGCTAAAGGAAATGGGCTATAACAAGTACGGCGGCTTGGATATGACAATCGAAAATATTCCAAGAATCAAAGAAGAAATCGAACGCTTTGAAAAAGGTGAATCGACTTTTTCAGCCGCTACGATCCGAAAATACCAACGAAAATTGGAAACATTAGAACAGCTGAAAGAAAAATCAGAGAAAGGAAAAGAAAATATTCTTCCTGAAGTACAAGCGATCATTGACAGCGGACGAGTGACGCAATGGAAAAAGAATCCAACTATCTATTTTCTGAAAGGCTATCGAAAAGTCGCTTTAGAACTCAATGAAAACGGCGAATTTGAAGCGTCAAAAAAATACCAAGCCACGTCGGAAGAAGAAAAGGCAGCTGTTCGTGAATTACTTGAAGAGGCTAGACCAATTGATTCTGTGAAAGAGAAAGAAATCGATCATTTCTATCGAGTAGAATTCAACGAAAATGATCCAGAAAAAGGATTGAAAAGTTATGGTGGGGAGATCGTAACATTCGAATTGATTGATCAACTCAAAACGTTGGATAACCAATACGCCGCAGAAGCAGGTTATTATAAATTCTATTTTGAAGAAGTGAAGAACGGAGAAGTAGTCGATCAGATCCGAATGGATCTAGGGGATGGCGTCAACAGTAATCAACCCATCTATTTAGAGTTAGCAAAATTGTGCGAACAAGTACCTGAGAAGGAACAAAAACAATCGGTCAAAAATGAACCTGTTTCGAAAGAAGAAATGCAGTCGAAAGAAACAAAAACAAAACAAAAGGGCTATCAAAAACGAACGGCAGAAGAGATTAAACAAGAAGTTAAATCCCTTTCGCAACAGGCACTGGATGCGGTGAAAAAGCATACCCATTCTCCTGAAGACGTCAAAGAACTTTTGAACTTTATGTCTCGTTTTCCAGAACGATCCTTTAGAAATCAATTATTGATTGAGGAACAATTTCCAGGTGCAACGGCTTGTTTAGGTCGTGCCGCGTTGAAAAAAGAAGGAATCTATATCAAAAAAGGGGAACAAGGGAACAAGATCTTTGTCAGAAAAACGGTCAAAGGATTTTATGAGAAAGGACGTGGCTTTGTTCGAGAAACAGAAGCTACACCAGAAGATAAAAAACGAATCGAAAGTGGTCAAATCGAAGTGATCAAAAAACCTTACTACACGATTGAAAAAGTGTTTGATATCACACAAACACAATTGAAGCCTGAAGACTATCCGAAAATCTTCCCGAACCGCGTCTTTGATTTTCAATTGGATAAAACAGGGCAGACAGAACTTCAAGTTGGGATTCAAGCGGTAGCCAAAAATATTGGAATTCAAATTCGAGATATGACAGAAAGTGAAGTCTATCAAAGAGAATTAGGACAAGCACGTGGGGCGTACGTTCGTAACGAATTTACTGGCGAAGAAGAAATCGTCATGAATACTCGAAATACTCCTACGCAGCATTTAGCCACAAGTATTCACGAATTAGCCCATGCTAGAATGCACAAATTTTCAGAATTAGATACCGCAACTAAAGAACTACAGGCAGAAATGACCTCCTATATTGTGTGCAAGCATTTTGGGATGGACACCTCGGAGAAAGCTATTCCTTATATTGCGACATGGACGAAGAATGGTCAGACGTTGGATGATAAGGAAGCTGCGGAACGTGGGAAAATCATGAATGATGTCAGTCGTGTCGCAAATGAATTCATTCAAACCATTTCTAATGAAATCAATCAATACAGAGAAAGAGAACCAGAGATCCAGCCAGCAGAAGTGAAGCAGGAGCATAAAAATACTTTAGAAACGCCAGAGAATAAGAATATTGTGCCCGTTGGTTCACTTTGGATCGACAAGAAAGACGGGAAAGTAATGGAAGAAGATACGGGTCGAACGTTACATTTGAAGGATGCGGCGTTTATTGAAGATCCGCAGCATAATCAAGTGATTTTAAAAGGAAAAAGTTATGGAAAAGAGATCCAAACGGCGTTACCTTCAGAAGAATTTGCGCTAGGAAATCCATTCCGATTTTCACTTGAAACAGTGTCAGAAGTGGCCAAACGAAAAAATGAAATCTATTGTGAACAACAATTGTCACAAAAAGAACGTGTATAAAAAAAGTAAAAAAGACTATCTGAAAAACGGATAGTCTTTTTTCTTTTGGGAGGTTTGAAAATGACCGAGAAAAAAATGAGTCTTATTGATCGATGTAAACAGATCGATATAGTGGATTTTGCTCGAAACAATGGAATGGCTGTAGTCAATAAAGGACGAGACTATCGCTTAGAAGACCATGATTCATTTGTTTTTGATCGAAGAAAACAACGTTTTTATTGGAACAGTCAAAATATTAGTGGCGACATTATTGAATTAGCTAAACTTTTTTTCATAGACAAAGAGATTCAAGACTCTAAGCAACAATTTAAAGCAGCCACAGATTTTATTCTAAAGAATGAAGACAAAACAGAACGAGTAGAAAATCTTCATTTTGAGACAGAAAAGTACAAAGATCACCCCGTTGATTATCAACCACTCACAGAAAAAGGAAGGAATTATTTGAAGGAAGAACGAAAACTGGCCGATTGGTTGATTGATTATGCAGAAAAAGAAGGATTGATCGCCGAACTAAAGCCAAAACATGAACGGCAAAATTTCTTAGTTCGAGACGATCGTTTGGATCATGCGGTCGCCTTTTTATGGAAAGATCCACAGACAAAAGAGAGAGTAGGGGCGAGTTATCAAGGAACATTCATTGATTATGAACGTTTTGGTGAGAGAGGCACATATAAGCATATAGATAAAAATTCGACAGCGAATCATGGATTTAACCTAAAGATCGGTGACCCTAAACAGTTAAAATTTTTTGAGAGTAGTATTGATTTACTTAGCTATGCTGCACTGAATCGTGATCAGTTAAACGATACGTGGTTAGTCTCTATGGAAGGGTTAAAACACCATGTGATCAGTCACTATTTTGGTGAGGCAGTATCTGAATTGAGAAAGAAACAAGCCTTTCCTCAATCCATTGAGATTTGTGTGGATAATGACCGTGCAGGACATATTTTCTACGAAAAAGAACAATTAATGGGCGCAGTTGATCCATTTACGAATCAGAAAGTACGTTGTGAACGAGGAATCGCTAATGATTGGCAAGTGCCAAAAGAATACAAAGTCATTTATGAAGAAGTTGCAAAAGAAATGAAAGTTGAACCTGAAGCAATTATGGCCATACACAAGACAGAAAACAATCTGCAATTAACGAACCAACTGGTTTCCGCTCACAAAGTAAATGCGTCTTTTGGTCAGCAGCTTTCTGTTAACGATTCAATAGAAGCTATTAATTTGAAAGATATTTGTAGAGAAGTCGCAAAAGAATTAAAAGGTTGTGAACGCGTGGATGGTACGTACGATTTTGATCGTTTTTATCAAGAAAAAGGGGATATTAATGCTCAGATTCTTTTCTCTTATAAAGCAGAACAATACTACAAAGGCTATAAAAATCATGAACATGAATTTGTACCTGAAGTAAAAAAGGATTGGAATGATCAATTGAAGCATGAAATCCACCAACAAGAGATCAGAAAGCAAAAACGTGCGATGTTGTTTCAACAAGGCAAACAACAAGAAAGGGAGTGAAATCGTCATGATGAAAACCGTTATTTTAGCAGAAAAGCCGTCACAAGCGAAAGCTTATGCCGATAGCTTCTCTAAAGCCACCCGAAAAGACGGGTATTTTGAAATCCAAGATAGATTGTTTCCTGGTGAAACTGTGATCACGTATGGTTTTGGTCATTTAGTCGAGTTAGATTCGCCCGATATGTACGATGAAAATTGGAAACAATGGTCATTAGAGCATTTGCCTATTTTACCTACACATTATCACTATCATGTTCCTAAAGATAAGAAAAAGCAATTCAAGGTGGTGAAACAGCAACTTCAATCGGCCGACACCATTATTATTGCGACAGATAGCGATCGTGAAGGGGAACTGATAGCTTGGACGATCATTCAACAAGCAGGCGCCGATCATGGAAAGATATTTAAAAGACTTTGGATCAACTCCTTAGAAAAAGAAGCCATTTATCAGGGATTCCAGCAATTACGAGACGCAGAAGAGACCTATCCCAAATTTGAAGAAGCACAAGCACGCCAGATCGCTGATTGGTTGATCGGCATGAACGGCAGCCCACTGTATAGTTTACTCTTGCAGCAAAAAGGCATACCAGGAAGTTTTTCCTTAGGCAGAGTCCAAACCCCAACGCTTTACATGATTTATCAGCTGCAGGAAAAGATTAGAAACTTCCAAAAAGAGCCTTATTTTGAAGGAAAAGCCCAAGTAATCGCTCAAAATGGCGCATTTGATGCGAAGCTTGATCCGAATGAAACCCAAGCGACGCAAGAAGCATTTGAAGATTATTTAAAAGAAAAGGGGGTTCAATTGGGAAAACAGCCAGGTACGATCCACCAAGTTGAAACCGAGAAAAAAAGTGCGGCAAGTCCACGTCTTTTTTCTCTATCCAGCCTTCAGTCTAAAATGAATCAGCTCATGAAAGCTAGTGCCAAAGATACTTTGGAAGCCATGCAAGGGTTGTATGAAGGGAAATATCTAAGCTACCCACGAACAGATACCCCTTATATTACAGAAGGGGAGTATGCGTATCTGTTGGATCACTTAGACGAATACAAACACTTTTTAAAGGCCGAAGCCATTCCTACTCCTATTCATACACCGAATAGTCGATATGTGAATAATAAGAAAGTCCAGGAACATTACGCGATCATTCCTACAAAAACGGTCATGACGGCAGCGGCTTTTGAACAATTAAGTCCACTGCAGCAGGCCATTTATGAACAAGTGTTAAAAACAACGGTGGCCATGTTTGCGGAAAAATATACCTATGAAGAAACAACGATCTTGACGCAAGTTCAGCAGCTTCAGTTAAAAGCAATCGGAAAAGTGCCGGTAGATCTAGGTTGGAAGAAGTTATTTGGAAAAGAGAGCGACGGAAAAGAGAAGGAAGAAGAGCCGCTACTTCCTAAAGTGACAAAAGGAGAAATGGTGACGGTAGATCTACAAGTCCTTGAAAAAGAAACCAAGCCACCACAACCTTATACCGAAGGTACGTTGATCACTGCGATGAAAACAGCTGGGAAAACCGTGGATAGTGAAGAAGCGCAATCCATATTGAAAGAAGTAGAAGGAATCGGTACAGAAGCGACACGGGCAAATATTATTGAAATCTTGAAACAAAAGGAATATATCAAGGTAGAGAAAAATAAGCTCGTGGTGACGAATAAAGGGATTTTGCTTTGCCAAGCCGTGGAAAAAGAGCCGCTGCTTACGAGCGCCGAAATGACCGCCAAATGGGAAAGCTACTTATTAAAGATTGGAGAACGAAAAGGAACACAAACCACTTTTCTAGCTAATATCCAAAAATTTGTCTCTCACTTATTGGAAGTCGTACCAGGGCAAATCCAATCCACTGATTTTGGATCGACGTTACAAGAAGTGAAAGCAGCCAGTGAAAAGCAAGAAGCCGCGCGTCATTTAGGAATTTGTCCAAAATGCCAGGAACAAGAAGTCATACTTTATCAAAAGGTGGCAGCATGTACGTCTGAAGTCTGTGATTTTAAATTATGGACAACGATTGCCAAAAAGAAACTCACAGCGACACAGCTGAAGGAGATTATTCAAAATAGCCGAACAAGCCAACCAGTGAAAGGGTTAAAAGGTCAGAAGGGTTCGTTTGAAGCAACGATTGTTTTAAAAGAAGACTTCACTACAGGCTTTGAATTTTCTGAAAAGAAAAAAACGAACTTCAAGAAAAGAACACGACGCACTACAAAATAATGGAGGGTTAATCTTATGCGTAATACAACACACAAACAACAAGAAATCGAAAATCAAAAAGCCAAAATTCGTTCAGAACAGGAAAAAATGCGTGCCAGCAAACGAAGACTGCAGCAATTAAAGAACCAGCAGCGGATTCAAAAAGAAATTGAATTAGATCGATAGACATTAACCTTGTTACAAATACACTATCATGATATATTTAATGTAGTTTATTTGTAACAAAAGGGGGGAAGTAAATGCAAGAGAAACTGAAAGAATTGTTGGCTATTCGCGATGGAAATTTATCTATGAAGGAAGCCAGAAAATTAGGAATCGCAGCAACCACTGTACAAAGATTGGTGAATCAAGGAAAATTGATCAAAGTTGATCGTGGTTATTATGTAGAAGATGGTCATGGAATAGATGATTTATTTTGGCTTCAGCAACGATTTTCCAGGGGAATCTTCTCTCATGAAACGACTTTAGATATTTACCAGCTTTCTACGAATATGCCGAAATTCATTCACTTAACTTTTCCCCATGGCTATAACGTTGATCGTTCAATTACAAAAGAGCAGCAGTTACAATTTCATTTCGTGAAGAAAGAAGTTTATGAACTAGGAAAAGTAGAGGGAACTTCCTTTCAAGGAAATCCTATTACTATGTATGATAAAGAGCGTACACTTTGTGATATTTGGAATCCGAGATATGAAATTGAATATGAAATGAAATTAGAAGCATTAAAAGAGTACATGGAAGACCCATTGAGAGATCCAAGTAAATTAAGAGATTACATGACAAAACTACATGTAGAAAAAGAAATGAAATACCACATGCAAAGCTTATATTGATGGAGGAAAAAGATGACACCGACACAATTTGCAGCAAAAACAAGAAATTTAGCAAAGAGTACAGGATTAAATGCACAGTTAGTGCAACGGCATTTTATGATGGATCGTCTAATTGAACAAATTTCTGAATCAAAGTACAAAAATGACTTCATTTTGAAAGGCGGCTTTTTATTAGGATCAAAATATGGAATCGATAGAAGGACAACAATTGATATCGATACGACATTTAGAAATAGCAAATTAACTGAAGAAAAATTGAAGAGCATTTTTAATGATTTAACTAGAAAACCCACAAAAGAAGGCATTGTTTTCTCTATTCAAGGAATGAAGGAAACAAGAGAAGCCGATTTTTATCCTGGATTTCAAATTAAATTGGTGGCTAATTTAGAGAAAGTACGTGTACCGTTTAAAATGGACGTGACAACAGGAGATTCTATTTATCCTGAAGTAGATACACACTATCACCAATTAATGTTTGAAGATAAAAAAGTGGAGATTCCAGCTTATCCAACAGAACAAATTATTGCAGAAAAGCTAAGTGCTACGTTCAGCTTTGGCACAGATAATTCGAGAGCAAAAGATTACTACGACTTATTTACCATTCCGAAACTAGAAAATATTGATACGAAAGAGTTATACAAAAGTGTTCGAAATACATTTACAAAACGTGGAGATACAAAGCCTTTATCCTTTTATTATGAAAGAGAAATGGATAAGATCAGGGGAAAGACTATTTGGAAAAGCAGTGGGAAAAATATCGCTCAGTTAACACGTTTGCGAATTCCATTTCATTTGCAGATACAGTCAACGAAATTGATCACCTAATGAAAAGTGTGATCAAAATTGAAAATCAAGAAAGAAAAAGGCAGTTTAAAAGATCACAACAAATGAATCAAGAAATGGAGAGATAAAGATGATTAATAATGTAACTTTAGTAGGACGGTTAACCAAAGATCCAGATTTACGTTATACCGCAAGTGGCACAGCAGTGGCCACTTTTACCTTAGCCGTTAATCGTAATTTCACGAATCAAAACGGCAATCGAGAAGCCGATTTTGTCAACTGTGTGATTTGGCGCAAACCAGCAGAAACGATGGCGACATTAGCTAAAAAAGGCAGCTTGATTGGCGTTGTCGGACGGATTCAAACCCGAACCTACGATAACCAACAAGGACAACGTGTGTATGTGACAGAAGTTGTAGCTGATAACTTTCAACTATTAGAAAGTAAAGCAACGACAGAGAGCCGTGCGCACGCTGATCAATCGTCCAGCAGTCCAAGCCCTACCACCTTTGAACAACGGGATGTAGCTACGCCTAACAACAATGGATTGAACGCTTCACAAAATCCATTTGGCGGACAATCAATCGATATTAGTGATGATGATTTACCATTCTGATTGTAAAAGATCAATAAAGTTGTTATAATGGATACGAAAAGAGGAGTTGCGCTAACAACTCCCCTAACAGCACCGTTTAAGACGGTGACCAGCTTAATATTATTTTTGAAAAATAATCGTCGACCGGCTAAAGCTGACGGTTATTTTTTTTGATTGTTGTTTACAACTGCTAAGATTCCAAAAATGATTGTTGCGATCAAAGAACCGAAACTAATCATTAATCCTAGCGCCGTTTCAACAGGCAAAAGGCTTCTCCTTTCTGTAAGATTTTGGAAGTACGCACATACGCACCACCTCACTTTCAATCGGATAGCCACCGTCACAAACTTTACTGTCTTGATCATTATAGCATATCTAAAATCGAATAAAAATTCTCAATTTTAACTGTTTTTGCTATAATTTTAGCGAGGTGATCGTGATGAACAAATATGTTGGTTTGCTTGATAAAATCCGAGTAATAAAAACACAACCATTATTGGTTCGCTTTACTTTACAAACAATTCATGAATCGATTAATTGTGTAGTTGCAGATATTGAAATTATCGATAAATTGTTAATTATGGATGATGGAAAATACAATATTGCCGTCACAGGTCATTTCAATAAACGGAATCAATTAGTCATTGAATCGATGCAAATTAGAAACCCTGATCATTTTACGCGATCAATGGGCATATAAATAAAAGAAGAGCTGCAATCCTAATGTAGGACTGCAGCTCTTTTTGTTTTACATAGAAACAGGAAGAAAGGGAAAGGCCTGTTTAGGAAGGCACAAGCGCCTTCTCAATTGAAAAACCTTTCTCTCACTCCAACCGCCACCGCCGTTCGAGAAGAAAGGAAGTGAACGTTGCACGTTCACTAAGATAAGGGGTCTTGCTTTGTAAGACAAAATAGGAAAAGCTTCCTCTCACCAAAAGGTTCGTTCCTGTTCGCTATCTCTTTATTGATTTGCCAGACCGGCAACAAGTTGCCTTTTATCACCAAAAAGCGACAAGGACAAGGGTAAATGGCACGCTGCGCGCCCTTGTCCTTGTCGCTTTTCGTTGATTCATTCTGGCCAACAAATCAATAAAGAAAGAACTAACGAAAGGAAGTAAAACCTTTCCTAAGAGGAGGCAGAATCAATCATGCGAAAGAAATTTGATTATTGGGGTGTTCCCTTCAGCGAATTATTCCCAAACTATCATGCACCACATACTGTCGAATGCGATTGTGGAGAAAGGAAAGAAACGCTGATGAAAACACAACACAAATTATTGACTGTAAAAGAATTCGTTCAAATTTTGGTGGACAAAGAAGTCATTTCTGAAAAAGTAGCAGAAGCTTTACTTATTCCGCGGTACTGGACGATAGAAACCCCTTTAGTAGAGGATGCACCGACTATGCTATTTGAAGACCTAGTGAAGATTGCAGGATGTGAACTGCATTATCAAGAAAACTTGGAAACTTATGAAAACGAATATTGGTTAACCAAATTAGAGAACTAAAAAGGAGAAAAAAATATGGCTCAAAATTACTATGACGAATTTGTCAAATTACCTTTGGATAAAATGGCACAAAAAATGGAGGATATGACGTTCCTATACAACGAAACACGTGTTCCAAAAAAACATTATAAAGAAAAATTGTCGGTAGCTGTGGAAGAAATGATTGAATCAGGTGTCGAAATGAATCTTATTGCGACGTACTATCGAACACTGGAAGAACTGAAAAAGCAAAATGCAAAATGGTTTTTCCAAGCCTTACTATGCTTGGAAGTAGGTGTCAAACCAAGCACTATTAAACCTTCTGAATACCAAGCTTTAGAACTAACGTATGCGAAATTTATCGAAACGAAAAAAGCCAAGACTGTTTCAAGTGAATGGTTAGATTATTTTGAAAATATCAATAAGTATGGCGCATATTACACCATGAAAAAGGAAGACAATGAAAATGAATAAGGTGATTTATCAACTAACAACGGATTCCATATCAACGATTTGAAAGAAAAAAAGGTCAATAATCATTTATACCGAAAAGTGAGAATGTGTGAAATAAGGACAAAAAAAGCCTAGTAACTAAGGGGATGGTTCTTATTTCGCACCAACCGCCCCCGCCGCTTAGGTGGTGCGAAATAAACGGGCAAAGCCCGATAACTTAAGAGAAAGAAGGTGATCCATTTGAACAAGATTATTCCCTTATTGTTAGTACTGTTTGTTGGCGAAATACTTATGCGAGATAGTGCAGCTGTACAGTTAAACCTCGCTGTATTTTTGGTAATACTGGTGTTTTGTTTGATCTTTTGGCGGTTTGTATTAGTCCTCGTGAGTCTACTATTCAAGATGATTGCAGCCATATTTTTCATGGGGTTATTTCGATGAAAGGAGAGAGTACCAATGCCAATTGCAATAGGAAATAAACGGTTACCCGTGACATTAGATGAAAAGAGACAAAAAGAATTGCAGCAACTAAAGCAGAAGTACGGCAAAAGTGAATCCAGGATTATGTGTATTGCGTTAGATTTATTGATTGCCAAGAAAAAGCAGGATTTGAGGTACCAGCACTAAGAAAGTGACGTCACTTTTTATACTAAAACCTAAAAATGATATCACTTTTAGACAATGGAAAAGGTGGAAATAAGATGAAGAAAAAACAAACTAAACTATCGTTAGCAGATATTTTAACACAGTTAACCGCAACTGAAGATGGTGTTGTAGAATTTGAACGATCTGAAATTTCGGTAGTAGATGATCGTTACTTTAAAATGCCTTACTTTTTTGACCAAGCAAAGGTCATTTGCCTTTGTGGCTACGATGGGGTACGTGATTACTTTAGAATTAGAATTACTGAAGAAAAAGTCGTTTGGGTAAACAATCATACAGAATTAGGTGCGCTAGCCTTTGAAGGAACTGTATTGGACAATATCTCTATTGTATTCGAGGAAGAAAGCTTTACGCTTGAATGCGATAAGTTAACCCGATATATCGATCCAAAATTCTATGAGGATAAAAACCTGGCATGGGAACTGGCTTTATAGACAGAGTGCTAGTGCAAGTAAAGGAAGAAAGGAAGAAAGGAAGATCACCATGAAATACAATTTATTAGACCATAAGCGAATGTGGGTAGAGAAATTAGAGGAAGACTTAGAACAGTTGGAATTATTAGGTCATAATAAGACTTCAACGGTGTATAAAGAAGGACTAAAACGAACGAAAAAAAGCACAAAAAGAACTAGCAACACTGGAAAGTAGCGTTCAGAAAAAAGAAGTAGACTTAACACACACTTACCTTTAGGAGTAGAAAATGGCAGACAAGAGAAAAGAAAAGATTCAAAAATTACTGGCGCTTGCGGCGGATGTAAATGATGAGGAATCAATGAGCGCATTAGCCAAAGCCCAGCAATTGATGATGGACTATGATCTTACTGAAGATGAGATTTTCAATTATCATGAGCAGCAACGGATAGAAGCAGTAGAAACGCACGTGATCTATCGTGGACGTCCGCAAAAATGGCTGTATCGTTTATTTAGAAATTAAGATAAAAAAGGCTAGTTAACAGGTTTGTTGACTGGCCTTTTTTGATATGTTTGTACATGTTTTATTGTGTTTTAATTTTTCTCTTTTTTATAGCAAGCTCCTTTTATAATAAATATTCCGAAAAGTGAAGACCATTTTTTATTTATTAAGACTATTATTATTAGTGAGATAAAATTTGATTGATATTACAGAATATTGGTGACGATTATGACACTAAAGATACTATTTATGAAAATTTTGCAAAAATGTTCTGAAAATTACATATAATTGTTTTATTGAGTGTATCTACTTTAGGAATTACAGTAGATGCTGCAACTTATTATGGAAATGGTGTTTATTGTAATACTCAAAAATGTTGGGTAGATTGGAGTAGAGCTCGCTCTGAGATTGTTGATAGAGGAGTAAAAGCTTACGTTAATGGTTTTACGAAAGTGCTAGGTGGAGTCGGTGGAAGATAAAAAAGAAAAACTTTTTGACTTAATTGCGAATGCATATAATTCAAAGTCATATAATAATGTAGAAGTAAAAGAAGGATTTCTTCAAGATGCTAAGAAAATACGAGAGGATAAACCATATCCTGAAATTATTATATCAGTGTACAAACATTTATCTAAATTAAAAGCTGAGGAACGCATAAATATCAATGAAATTAAGTGCTTAATGGAATTTATCAAAGAAGATTACACAAAATTGAGTGCTAAAGAGTTGAGAAAATATGATATTGGTTATGGTGCCATGTCTATGCCTTATATTTTTTAATTAAAAATGAATAGTATTATCTGAGTTAACGCAAAAGAAGCTAATTTAGTAATAAAGGTTAGTTTCTTTTGCATATATGATGGTTTTAAGACCTTAAAAAATTGTGTGTGTGTAATTATTAGTTAATTTACTATCTAAATTTGATTTCTTATGAATATTATATAAAAAGTTATAAAAAAAGGTAAATATGATAAAAGAGAAATTATCATATTTATCTTTTACATTTACTTTTCTCTTTCCATAGTTCGTTTTCTTAGAACTTCAAATTGATTTTTAAAAGTATGTTGTTGTTCGTCAGTTAATGAATCGACTAAGCATACGTTATGAACTTTTTTATCGTGCATGTCTTCGTCTGTAATACCAGTTAAATCATATCTTTTTAACCGTTCCATATTTTTGATAGTAGTGCTGAAAATATTACTTTCTCCAAATACTTCTTTAGCATTTTCTAAAGTAGCAATATCAACGGGCGCTCCATTTTTTAATAATAAAAAGCTTACTTTTTTCTTTTCATAGGTTGATTTCATTTTAATATAAACTAGCTATATTTAAGCAACACATTTATTTTTTCATTTAGACAGTAATTTAGAGTTCGACAGGGTATATCCTATCAGGATTTTTGTAGACTTTCCTTAATCACTAGGGAGAGTCTGTCCAAAACTCGAAAACAAACATATTGCTTCCCTTAGCATTGCTCCTGATCGATTGCAAGTCTTTTTTTGATTTTTTAGTTAGAATTTACTTAAAATAAAACTTAAAAACTATTTAGTATCGTTATTTCAAATATGGAAGGTTAGTCGTATATCAGTTTTTCATAACAAATAAATAGAATGATTTTTTCTTGTATTTTAGTGTTTTGGATTAGAATAAAAATGGGATTAGTTTTAATAATGATTTTTTATTGCAATTATGCTTTCAAAAAAACTTTTTATGATATAATTATCAAATTTTTCTGAAAATTATTTATAATTATTTTAGAAAAAAGGAGGTATTGATTTATGAGAAAAAAATTATTTAGTTTAACTCTTATTGGAAAGTTTGGATTAGTTGTGACGAATTTTGGTACAAAAGTTGATGCAGCTACGCGTTCATATGGTAATGGTGTTTATTGTAATAATAGTAAGTGCTGGGTTAACTGGGGAGAAGCTAAAGAAAATATTGCAGGAATTGTTATTAGTGGCTGGGCTTCTGGCTTGGCAGGTATAGGACATTAATATCCTATTATGAAAAATAATAAATCCTTCAACAAAATTCTAGAATTAACTGAAACTGCATTAGCCACCCCAGAAATTAAAAAAGATAAAAATCTATGTGAAATTTTAGAAAAAATAAAAGATAGTGCTGCTAAAGGTGAATTTTATTATGATTATAAGAAAGAATTTCAACCTGCAATTAGTGGGTTCACTATTAGAAACGGCTTTTCCACACCAAAAGTTTTATTGGAGTTACTTGCTGAAGTAAAAACTCCCAAAGCATGGTCGGGACTTTGAGTTGTAATAAGTGCCATTATATTTTTTTGTAAGAGTATCTAATTGAGTTTAGGTACTCTTACTATATAGGTTCAATTATTTATTTTTGTAATATCTTTATTTTTTGCTAAGTTTATTATTTCTTTATCAGTTATTTATTTATGTCCATATAGAATAACATTTTAGGTCCAACAGGGTGTACTTTCATGGTTAAATTTGAATTAAAGGTATATTGCTAATTATATACGGGCATTTAATTTGTGCACTTAAAGTAATAATATTATATTTTGTTTGCAAATTGTAAATTTTTTGTACAAGATAAACACAAAGAAAAGTTTACTGCGAATAAACTTGTTTTTTAATTCGTTGAGTGAGACTCGGAACGTGTGGGCTAGTGACAAATTGCTTATTTCTCGTCTTTTTCATCTAGCCGATAAAAAACTAATCAAGCAAAAAGTGATGCGATAATCAGTGAAGTTATATGATAACACCCCATAACTTAGATATTAATCCAGGTTATGGGGGGCATTGCAAATTTAACTTTTTAAAATTGGTTTAAACTAATAACTCTAAGCTCTTATTATCTTTATTTAATAGAATTAAGCAGATAATTGATACAATATCAATTGGCATAAATATTAAGAGTATTTCTCCCCAGGATGAAGAAGTAGCTGCACCGTTAGCTATTGTTGGTTGAAAATCAATTAAAAAATGCAACAAAACTACGTAAGATAATCCATTAAATCGAATTCTAATGACAGAAAAGCACAATCCTAAAACAGTTGCATAAAAAATTTGTTGCATGGTTGTATTAAATGATTGCATGGTTAGATTAGATAAGTGGAGCAATCCAAACAAACAAGAGGAAGCTATGGAAGCCCAAACTAAGGTATATTTCTTCGTTTTAAACATTTTTAAAAATGCTGAGAATGTCAGTAACCTAGCAAGAGATTCTTCAAATATTCCTGTAGAAATTGCTACTATAAAAGAAATAATTAATAAGTTCGAACCACCATTGAGAATTTCTTCAACACTATTTGGAACATTTGTTACTATTAATAAAAATAATAATATTATACCCGTGGTGCTAGTTAATTTTTTCCTAGAGGAAAATGTCTAAACATGTTGGTAAATCAACAAAAAAACGCATATAGTAGTCTCAAAACTCCCAAGAAATGAGGACTACATATGCGTTCATCAAAATATACTGAACATTATACAGATACTTTTATAACATTCAAGGAAATTATGAGAACTGTTTCTAACATATACCACAATTGTGTACCAGATAAGATTAAAAACCGAAGAAATACTGATCAACTGAAGCAACGCGATACAGTGATTATTGCTTGTGTTATATGGGGCATAATTAATGGCTATACTAGCCAAAGAGCCACGTATAGAGCGGTTTGTTCCGTCTTATTTCCTAATGGTGACTTTCCTAGTAGGAGTCGATTCACTCGCTTAAGTTCAAACTTAGCTTACACTATCAAGATTATTCGATACTTTTTCATCAAGAAGCTCACCAAAGGTGAACTAGTCGGAATTATAGATAGTTTTTCTAGTCCATTATGTAAACCAGTTAGAAATAGACAAGCAAAACTATTGAATCAAATAGCCAAAGTTGGCTATAACTCAACAAAAAAATCTTATTTTTATGGTCTTAAAATTCATATGATCGTTACTAAGACTGGCTTTCCGATTACTTACTCAATCACGAATCCAGGTGTCCATGACGTGAAAGTGTTAGAGACTTTATCGGAAGAAGCGAATCTTCCCAATATCCTAGGGGACAAAGGATATATTAGCCATAAAATCCATGAAAAGCTTGCCCTTAAGGGCATTACTATATCCGTTCCGCCACGTAAAAACATGGATAAATCAGAAAAACTAGACCACAGCTTACTTGGAAAACAAAGAAAAACAGTTGAGACTGTTTGTTCTTCCTTAGAAAAATTAGGTTGTCAAAATTTCAACTCACGTTCTGTTAAAGGGCTAGAGAGTAGATTTGAAAGCATATTACTGGCTTACAGTGTTCTATTAAGTCGAGTACAACGACGTTTTGAAGGAACTTTGAGATATTCTTTAGGATATTAAAATTAACTAGCACCACGGGTGATTTATAGTATACTATGTCAAAAGGAGGAGTTAGATGAACAATCAAATCACACTAGCGTATTTAGATTATGATGATCTAGATGCTTTACAAGTTGTAAGTGTTGTCAGTTTTTATGAATCGTTTATCGATGGCGCAGATCCACTTGATATGCAAGGATATTTACAGACACAATTGACAACTGAAATATTGGCAGTAGAATTGGCACAGTCAACCAGTAAATTTATTGGTATTAAGGATCATCAAATACTCATTGGTTATATGAAAGTCAATGATGAAAAAGATGCTATAGAGATTCAACGGATCTATCTGCTCAAAGATTATCAAAACAAAGGGTTAGGGCAACGGTTACTCGATGAAGCGAATCGTTATGCTAAAACGAAACAAAAACGTTATTTACGTTTGACTGTTTATGAAAAAAATCATGCAGGTATTCGTTTTTATGAACGTCATGGATTTAAAAAAATCGGGATCAAACATTTTCCTTTAGGAAAACAAGATCGTATTTGTCCGATTTTAGAAAAAGAAATCTAAAAAAACGTCCTCACTTTTGATGCTGAGGACGTTTTTTTAGACTGGTAATGGAACCATAATTCGCTTTCCTTTTTGATAAATCGCTAATTCCGTCACACCTTTTGCTTTTAACAGAGCAAAAAGATCATCGAAATGGAAACGGAAATGTTCAAGGTAATGCCCATCTGATCCAACACTAAACAAGGTACCACCACGTGAAAGATATAAATCGATGACATATTCATATAACGCTAAATTGTCATACAAGTAAGCGCTCTTAGCATCTAATTCGAATGCCAATTTATTTTTGATTACTTGATCTAGAATCGGTAAAAACTGCGCTTCATATTGTTTAAATTCAGCAACGGATAGACCAAATACCCGAAAACCATAGTCAAAATGAGCAAAGACATCTGCTTCTATAACAACTAGTGCTTCTGAAAGTTGTGCAAAATACTGAGGAATCACAATAGCAGGATCCATATCTTTGACTTCGTCATCTAAATAATCAAATTGACCATTATGATGCACACTGAGTAATTTTAAATCGTAATCTTTATCGGCTAAATAGTCGATGATCCGATCCTTTTCAGAAGCGATGTAACCGATTTTGATGCCTTTTAAAACACGATTGCCAAAACGCTTATTTAAGCTATCGATTGTTTGACTGTACATTTCATAATCGGGGATATCATCGACTTTAGTAACAGGATTGGCTAAGTCAAAATGTTCAGTATATTTTGATGAACGCATATGTAGTCCTCATTTCTTGGGAGTTTTGAGACTACTATATGCATTTTTTTGTTGATTTACCAACATGTTTAGACATTTTCCTCTAGGAAAAAATTAACTAGCACCACGGGTATTATAGATGTATCATTGTTAGTGTATCATAAAAAAATATAAAACTGAAAATTCTAATTTTGAGCCGCAAAATTTCATTTCGTGAAAACTAGAAAAGGTAGGGGTTCGAAAATTTTAAAGTTTTTGATCTTTTTTTATTGCTTATTTTTTAGCTCCTTCAGTAGCTCAATTAATAGGTTAAGAAATATATCAATTTAAAGGACAATAGAGTATACCCTGTTGGATTTTTGGGGGCTATGGTAGAATCATAATTATATTGTTTCATGTAGGTTGGTCATTAGAATTTTAACTTGTTGGAGGTAATTTTGAATAAATTAGAAGATAAAAAGATTTTTTTTGATAGTGGAGTGAATTGTTACGAAAAAATATGGAGACAAATGGATAAAAATAATATTGATTTAGTTATATATTCGTTATCAAAGAGTATATTTGATAGAGCAAAAACAATAAATGATCTTATCTATATTGGGAGTACGGAATCACTTGGTGTACTATCTAGATCTTTGTATGAACTACACTTGTCTATACGATATATACTAGAGGATAGGGATGATTCTATAAATAGAGCTAATTCTTTCTTTTTCCAATCTAGAATAGACTATTTCAGTAATTTATTAAGTATCGCGAATTGTAAAATTAAGTTAGAAAAATAAAAAGGCATTTATGGTACACTCAAATTGTATTTCCGACGAAAGAAAACAAAGGAGTGTAACCATAAATGACCTACAAACATCTTACCATAGACGAACTGACAATGATAGAATCATATTATCTTCAACATAATAAGCCGGTTGAAATCGCTAACCGAATGGGACGTGCTATACAAACTATTTATAATGTAGTCAATAAGTTCAAGCAAGGTAAGACTGCTCTTGATTATTGGCACCAGTATAAAGAAAATAAGAAAAAATGTGGTAGAAAAGTCATTCAATTACCTGCTCATGAAGTAGATTACATTAAAGAGAAAGTCACTCTTGGTTGGACGCCTGACGTCATTATCGGGCGAAAAGAAAGGCCTGTTTCATGCGGTATGAGAACACTTTATCGTTTATTTTCTAAAGGAATATTTGATATTGACACACTACCGATGAAAGGTAAAAGAAAACCCAATGGCCATCAGGAAAAACGGGGAAAACAACAGTATCAGCGCTCAATCCATGATCGACCTGATAATTATCCTGATTTCAATTCTGAGTTTGGTCACCTTGAAGGTGATACGATCGTTGGCATTCATCATAAAAGTGCCGTCATTACTTTAGTTGAAAGATTATCTAAAGTCATTATCACGATTAAACCCAACGGCCGTAAGGCATTAGATATTGAAACTGCCCTTAATCAATGGTTTTCTCGCTTCCCTAAAAACTTCTTTAAATCTATTACGTTTGACTGTGGAAAAGAATTTTCTAACTGGAAAGCCATTAGTAACCAACATGATATTGATATATATTTTGCGGACCCTGGAACACCTTCTCAACGCCCATTAAACGAGAATTCTAACGGGATTCTGCGTCGTAATGGACTGCCGAAATCAATGGATTTTAGAGAAGTGAATCAGACATTTATTTCCAGTGTCAGCAATCAACGTAATCATATTCCAAGAAAATCATTGAATTACAGAACACCAATCGAAATATTTTTGAGCTATGTACAAGAAGCATTTTATTCTAGCTTAATTTGACAAATCATATATTGAAAAAAGTTTACCAGGTAGCTTAAATTATAATAAAGAACATTTTAATCGTGAAGTAAGTGGGGCAAAAAATTTTAATGATATAATTACGTATTACAAGAATGAACAGAAAAAATTATTTAAGTATAAAGGAACAAAAAGATGGGACAATAGGCATTGGTACGATTTAGACCAAGAAAAGAAAACAAGCATACTGAAGTTGATGAAAAGACTTAATATCGACAAATCTCTATATTTTTCTATATATGGAATTGGATCAATGGATGTTTATGGAACTGGCACTATTAATCATATTGCATCAAATCTTGGAATAGAATCAGCGTTACAAATACATGTATTGGAAAAACTATCATTTGTGATAACTTTAGATACTTTGAAAGTAATAAAAGAATTCTATAGATGTAACATCGACGATTTGGATGATAATATTATATTAATGGAGGAAGCTTTTAAAAAGATAATTGAGTAATTATATTTACATTTTACAAATTTTATATAGGAGGAAAATAATTATGGATTCGGGATTTTTATGGAATATAACAAGTACAGTGTTGGCATTATTTATACCAATTGCTACATTTTTATTTGAAAATGAGAATGCTGTTGATTGGGATAAAATGGTAGTATTTGATCAAGTTATAAAAATAAAAAAACTGTCTTTTGGACTAATATTGTTAACATTGCCTTTACTTTTCTATCAAACAAATTCGCAAGTAATGAGTTTTATAGAAAACTTAACTGTATAGTACTTCTTTTATATGTAATCGGCATAAGCTTATCTATTCTATCGTTAGTTAGGTGCTATTTTTGGATTATTAACAAGCGTACTTATTCAAAAAACAATTCTAGTGAAACCGTTAAATATAGAACAGAATGTAGGAAAAGATATATTAGTAACTTATCCAAGAATGAAGCTGTTCAGAAAGAAATATGGTCTCTCATATGGAATTCAGTGGATCAACAAGGAGAGATAGAAGAAATCGATCTGATGGATATGTATATAGATCAATGTGAAGAAAATAAAGACTATGAAAAAAAATTAAAATTTATGTCTATCTTGTTCACTAGTATAGACATGAATAAATTTGATGAAATAAATACGTACAATACTATCGATTATGATGTTTATGAGAGTTTATCCAAATTTATTTATTCCGAAATAAAATGTGTGTATCTTGAAGGAAAGAATATAGATATAAAAAAAGTAAATGATTTTTTCGATATCTATACAAAAAACTCTATTTTTAAATGGAATTCTAGTAACAGATATAATCAATTCCTATCACAATTTTTAGAAGAATTATCTGGAGAAGAATATAGATTATTCCTAAATAAGAATATTTTAAAATTAATATCTTATGCCAAGAAAGCTAATAACCTATCTTTAGTAGATAACTTAGATAATTTTTTACCCGATAAACTTATTTATGATGAGAATGAAGATAATTCACAAAAACAAATAATTATATTTGAATTGTATTTAAAGTGGCTTAGCAGCCTGTCAGTGTCACCAGAAAGCAATGATGATGATAAATATTTTGCGAACAAACTGTTTCAATTTATATTTCCAGACTATTCTTCAATGCCATTTTTTACATTAATAAATTTTATGCTGTATGTTAAAGAACACTTAGGATATGATGATTTAGTAGAAATGATAAAGGCATATGATAAAGAACCTTATCCATTCAAAGGAATCAATACTGGTTCAGATATGGCTATGATTTCAGGCGAAACTGTAGAAGAAATTCTAGCTAATTACAAAGAACAAAATATAAAAACTCTGGAATTAATTAAAAAGAATATAAAATACTATGATCCTTTTTTACTAGCGAATAAAGAAAATATTGATGAGTTATTAAATGCAATTGCTGATTCTGATGTTAGATCTTCTAGAATTGATGAGTTAAAAGAAGAAATTTTAATGTATAAAGAACTTTTTTAATTCATTTGATTACTGTTATACTCAATATCATTCTTAATTCTGTAAATAGTTTGTCTAGTAATATTGTAGTTTTTAGCAATTTTTGAAATAGCTATGCCCTCATTTAAATCCTTAACGATGTTTTCATAAACTAAACGTCGTTGAGGATTTTTTGTATCTGCACTATAGAGTTTTGGACGACCTTTATAGACGCCATTTGCTTTTGCAATTTTAATGCCTTGCGCCTGGCGTCGTTTAGATTCGGTACGCTCTTGCTCTGCAATCATGGCCAAAATTTGGATGATTAAATCTTTAATGAATTTATCCAAATGAGGATTGCCAATTGCTTCAGCCATGATCGGTAGACTGGTGATGATCAGCTGCACGTTTTTCTTCTTTAGGTAATTGACTGAAGCAATGATTTCGTCGTAATTTCTTCCAAGTCGGTCGATTGCTTCGACAATAAAAATATCTTGGTCTCGGACAAACTCTAAAGCTTCCTGGAAAATCGGTCGATGAGTAATCGTTGCTCCAGATTGTTTCTCGATGAAAATTTTTTCTGCGCCGAACTTTTTCATTTCTTCAATTTGGCGTTGCTCATTTTGATCAATCGACGAAACTCGAATATAAGCAATTTTCAAAATTTTTACCTACTTCCTCAAACTATTTAAAATACACTCAAAATTAACACTAATTTTTTTATACACTATAAAGCTGTCATTTTTCTAGATAAATGGCATAAATTTTCAGCGCTAAGTGACAAAAGCAACTAATTTTTCATGATAGATTTTTAAATATCTCAATCTATCTCCAAAATTAGTTGCTTTTGTAGCTATAGTTGACTATGAATATGACAAATAATTAGAAAAAACTGTGCCAATTAAATATCAAAATGACAAATTGATGAATCAAATTCAAATTAAGGGGGGCAACCCTGGAAGTCTTAAATTTACCCTCAATGAATGGTATTGAAGATGAAAATTTAAGGCGTTTGATTAATAGCCTTGTCATTGAATTGTACAAGTATCAAGCAGAATCAGAACGAAAAAAAACTAAGGAACGTCAGGCACAAGGAATCGAAATTGCTAAGAAAAAAGGCAAATTCAAAGGTCGGCAACTGAAATTTAAAAAAAATGATCCACGTTTAAAGCATGCTTTCGATTTGTTTTTGAATGGTTTATCCGATAAAGAAGTTGAAGAACAAACTGGGATCAATCGCCGAACGTTTAGAAGGTATCGAGCAAGATATAACGTGACAGTAGATCAAAGAAAAAACAATGAAAAGAGGGATAGTTAATGAGTACGGTTATTTTAGATGAAAAACCAAGCCAGGTATTAGCCTACGCAAGTGCTTTAAAACAAAGCACCAAAAAAGACGGTTATTTTGAGATCAAAGACCCACTATTTACAGATGAAACGTTTATCACCTTTGGTTTTGGGCATTTAGTGGAATTAGCAGAACCAGGTCATTATGACGAAAAGTGGCAAAATTGGAAACTTGAATCTTTGCCGATTTTTCCTGATCGATACGATTTTGAAGTTGCAAAAGATAAGGGAAAGCAGTTTAAAATTGTTGCAGAACTTCTCAAAAAGGCAAATACAATTATTGTTGCAACAGATAGCGACAGAGAAGGTGAAAATATCGCCTGGTCGATTATCCATAAAGCAAATGCCTTTTCAAAAGATAAAACATTTAAAAGACTATGGATCAATAGCTTAGAAAAAGATGTGATCCGAAGCGGTTTTCAAAATTTGCAACCAGGAATGAATTACTATCCCTTTTATCAAGAAGCGCAAACACGCCAAATTGCCGATTTGGTTGATCGGCATGAACGCAAGCCCTTTGTATACGTTAAATTTACAACAGAAGGGCGTACAAGGTACATTTTCACTAGGACGTGTTCAAACGCCCACCTTATACCTTATTTTTCAGCGCCAGGAAGCCATAGAGAATTTTAAAAAAGAACCTTTTTTCGAGGTGGAAGCTAGTATAAAAGTAAAACAAGGGTCATTTAAGGGCGTTCTAAGCCCCACACAGCGTTTTAAAACCCAAGAGGAGCTTTTGCTTTTGTTTCTTCTAAACAAGCTAAAATAGGCAATCAAGAGGGGATAATTGCTGATGTTCAAACCAAAGAGATGGATAGCACTATGAAGTGAGGGACGAACTGGCTACCAAAGCAATCGGAATGTTGCACACGCAAAGGAGACAAAAGTCCAAAATTTGTACAAGGATGTCCAAAATACGTGCCAAAAGTTGATTGAATAAAAGGAAACGATTTCTTAAAATGGTAATGAAAGGAGGAAAGCGATGATGAAATTGCAGTCAGTCGATAAGTCGTTAATCCAAATAGATGTAGAAGCAGAAAATTTTGAGGATGCGGTTCGAAAATCAATGGAGCCTCTTGTAGCACAAAAATATGTTAAACCAAGTTATGTGGAAAAAATTCTCTCAATTTATCGTGAAACAGGTCCGTATATCGTGATTACCACGCATATTGCCTTGCCTCATGCAGACAGTGAAGCGGGAGCATTAAAGATGGGGATGGGATTTACCAAGCTGAAACACCCAGTTGTTTCTGGTAATGTTGCGAATGATCCTGTGAAGTATCTCTTTCCATTAAGTGCAACCGATAGTACAAAACATATTCAAATGTTATCAAAGTTGGCTGAATTACTGGGTGATCCTTCATTTGTTGAAGGATTAGATACGGTGACATCCAAAGAAGAATTTATTGCATTATTAACTAAATATGAAGGGAATGAGCAACATGATGCATAAAGCATTAGTCGCATGTCGTGCTGGAGTTGGTTCCAGCTTGATGTTAAAAATAAAAGTCAACGAAGTAGTTAAAGAAAACAATCTTCAATTAGTAGTCGAACACTCTTCTTTAGATGGGCTAAATGGGTTTGATGGTGATATGGTTATCACCTTAATTGATGTGGCACAAGAGTTAGAAGAAAAGAAGGTTCCGTATGAAGTTGTGGGTATTCGTAACATTGTTGACAAAGAAGAAATTAAGACAAAGTTGTTAGAAGCATTAGCAGAGTAGGTGGAATTCTGGTGTTATTGAAAAAACTCGTTTGCAATTGATTGCAAACGAGACAAAAGAAACACTGGACCCTGCCAAACAACGCTCCTATTTTAATCACCGCAATCATGAAAATCATTCGTTTTGAACTACACGTTTGTTAGGCAATAAGTAATAAGTGAATGGTCGTTCACTATTCTTCGTCCCTGTCATTCTTTCTTTTTCTTTGCTATTCTCAGGTGGCACGGAAGAGAAAGAATATTCAACTGGTGGTTGGCCTAGTGCTAGCGCAACATCATGAAAAGGTTGTCAGCATTATCCAGTGCACAATTTCCTAAAAATAGGAAATTTAAGTAAAGGAAACCCTTACCTTTTTTGATTATACCATACTTCTGAGCCACCACAATTGGATTTTTGTTGGTTTCTCAGAGCAAAAAAATACGAGAAATGGCAGTAACGAAGAATAGCAACCATCCCTTTTTACGATAAAAATCAAACAGTATCTCAGGCGGTTGATTTAATCAAAAAGGAGGTTCTTTCTCGTGAATGAACAAGCATTACAAATTTATACAAAACATGTTGAAACTGAAGTGACAGAATTTTTAAAAAGTATTGATGAAGAACAATTAAATCGTGCGCGTCAATTGATTGGTGCTGCCAAGGAACAACAAGGTCGTCTCCATATCACTGGAATCGGAAAACCAAGCCATGTCGCGGAATATATGTGTGCACTGTTTTCTTCCACCGGAACGCCGTGTTATTTTTTAGATGGTACTGAAGCAGTCCACGGTTCAGCTGGCCAAGTATTGCCAGAAGACGTAGTGATTGCTATCTCAAATAGTGGGAATACCATTGAATTACAAAATACCGTTGAAGCCTTACAACGGATGGGAGTAAAAATCATTTCGGTCACAGGTAATCTTTCTTCTTGGTTAGCAAAAAATGCAGAAGCTGTTTTATTTGCTGGTGTGCAAAATGAAGGTGATGACACAAATAAACCACCACGCCTTTCAATTGTTGCAGAAATCATTGTTCTACAATGCCTGTCCATTCTTTTGCAAGAAGACACAGCATTTACGATGGAAAAATATGCAATGTGGCATCCGGGTGGTGCGCTAGGTGCTCAAGCACGTGAAGAAGTTGGACATGACTAAGGAGGGAAAAGACGTGAGATTAAAAGGAATTATTACCGCAATGGCTACGCCTCTTGATGAAAATGGAGATATCTCTGAAGAAAGAGTGAGATTATTAGCCAATCACTTGATTGAAAATGGCGTAGCTGGCCTCTTTGTTCTTGGAACAAACGGGGAATTTTACAGCCTAACCAAAGAACAAAAACTAAGCTTAGCAGAGTATGCAGTCAAAGCTGCTGCTGGTCGGGTACCAGTATATGCAGGTGTTGGCGGTATCAGTACGAATGAAGTTGTAGATCTGGCCAAGGAAATGACGGCAAAAGGCGTGGATGCATTATCTGTTATTACTCCTTACTTGATTCATATAACACAAGAAGAATTGATTCAACACTATGAAGCAATTGCCGATGCAAGTCCATTACCAATTATTTTATATAATATTCCTGCCAATACGCAATTAAATATCGAACCAACAACCGTTGCGCGGTTAGCAAAACATCGCAACATTATTGGTATGAAAGATAGTAGCGGACATTTAGACCAAATGGAAACGTATCTTGAATTAGTCAAAGAAGAAGCATTTGACGTCTTAGTCGGATCGGATTCTCGTATTTTGAAAGCCTTACAATTAGGTGCAACCGGTGCAGTAGCTGCAACATCTAATGTATTGACGAAAACCGATGTGGGCATTTATGAAGCCTTTTTAGCTGGCGATATTGAAAAAGCGGAAATGCAGCAAGAAAGCATCAACGCTTTCCGCAGTGTATTGAAACTTGGCAGTGTACCTGCTGTTTTGAAACAATCATTAAACATGATTCAACTGCCTGTGGGTAAACCATGTCTACCTGTTCAACCGGTAACCAACACTGAGGCTCTTGCCAAAATCAGAGCAGCTTTGGGCTCTTATCAAGAAGCGGAAGGATTTGAGGTGAAATAATAATGGAAAAATTAACAACACTGAATCGCATTCATAAAGAAAAAATTATGGCCGTTGTGCGAGTAGAAACGGTTGAACGTGGAGCAGAAATCGTGGAAGGATGTCTAGCAGGTGGAGTTAGCATTCTAGAAATTAGCTATACGAACGCTAATGCGGGTGAAATCATTCAACAATTGACCCAAGCTTATGGAGATAAAGTGTTATTAGGGGCAGGGACCGTCTTGGATGCACCCACTGCACGCGATGCTATTTTACGAGGAGCAAAATTTGTGATTGCACCAACCTTTAGTGTAGAAGTTGCTCGGCTTTGCAATCGGTATCAAATACCTTACATGCCAGGATGTACGACCATGACGGAATTGGTTGAAGCACTAGAAGCAGGTGCCGATATGATTAAGGCTTTCCCAATCTCCAACTATTATGGTCCATCTTTAGTCAAAACCATTAAAACGCCACTACCTTATGTTTCAATTCTCTCATCAGGAGGCGTAACATTGGAAAATGTTGACGAATGGGTTGAAAATGGGGTAGATTGCATGGGTGTGGGAAGTCTTTTGACAAAAGGTTCCAGAGAAACAATTGCAGCCAATGCGAAAGCTTTGCGCATGGCTGTTGAGAAAGCAAAGTAACAATAACGAAAGGAAGTGGAAACGATGCTTGATCGAAAATCGGTCTATATCATGAAAAAATGTGTTGAAGAAAAGGAAGTTCCCCTAAATCAGCTCATACAAATGATGGGATTGTCAAAACGACAAGTGTTGTATGCCATTGAAAAAGCCAATGAATTTTTAATTGATGCATCCGTTGCCCCGCTTCATTTAGAAGGACGATTTCTTTCACTATCAACTGAAACCAAAGACTATATTGTCCAATGCTTTTTGAATCAAACTATCTACCATTCTTATTTGCTAGATGGCTCTGAAAGAGAAACGTATATTTTCTTAATGTTGCTGTATCGTCATGAATCCTATATATCTGTTCCGCATTTTTTGGATACTCTTGAAGTTGGAAAAACGACATTTCTTCAAGACATGAAGCATTTAGAAGAAACACTCGCAAATGAGAACATTGCCGTATTGAATAATCGAACCATCGGCTATTATTTGGCAGGTGATGAATGGCAAATTCGGGCGTTACTGATGCGCAACATTTTGATTGATTTTAATCAACCAACGGGCAGTTTTTTGTATGACTACTTCTTATTTCATGAAAATATTGCCGACTTTGATGGTCTGCAAAAAAATGTGGCCGATTTGCTAAAAAAATACCATATTCAACTGGTAGAAAACCGCCTGCGTGAGTTTTGTTATACCTTTCAACTATTGCTTCCACGTTTAGGAATTACCAATCAAATCTCAAATAAAACGTACCATCTTGAATTTTTTCATCAAATGAAAGAATACGATTTGGCAACCGAATTATTAGCCACGTATCAAATTGAAAATGAAGAAGCCAAAAAATACATTTGTTCATGGATTTTGAGTTTATCTGTAGGAAACGTTCACGAACAAACCTTTGATCGTTCAATTATTTTGGAAATTGTCTCAAGAATGACCAATCGTTTCGAATTATTATCAGGTATTCGTTTTACGGATGCAGAGAAAGTGATTGAAAAATTATATGGGCATTTTCGTTCCGTATATTATCGCTTGTTTTTCCGTATCCCGATTATCAATTATTTTACAGAACGTATTCAAGAAACCTACCCTGATATGACAAAAATTGTCGAGGAAGTGTTGAAACCAATCTCGGCACTTTTCGAAGATCCGATACCAGAAGAAGAAATTGCCTTTTTGACCATGCACTTTGTTGCGGCCATTCATCAGTTTGAAGAAAAGAAGACAGTCGGCAAAAATGTAGGAATCGTTGTCTGTCCGAGTGGTATTGGAAGCTCAGCAATTGTTTTAAATGAACTGAAATCGCTCTTTCCAGAGTTCATTTTCTTAGGTCCTTTTGATACGCACATTTTAGAAACAATTCATGAAGAGTATGACTACATTTTTTCAACAGAGCCCAATGTGCGTTTGTATACGGCCAACAAACCAGTCTTTGTTGTCAATCCAATTTTGACACCGACCGAACGTTACCATCTATTGCGAAGCGTCTATGCAACAACACAAACCGCCATGCTTAATTTTCCAAAAATCTCGGACTTGATGTCGATTATTGAAAAATATGCAACAATCAAAAATCACAATCATCTCGAAAAGGAACTATCAGAGTTGCTGATTAATGAACCCGTTCAAAAAGATGTTGTGTACGAAAAAGACGAGTTGAACCTTTCAGATATTTTAAAGAAAGCATTCATTCAATTTCATTTACCAGCAACGACCTATGCACAAGCGGTTCAACAAAGTGCTGCTCCTTTACTTGCTGAAAGGGTTTTAACGGAGAATTATTTAGCTGAAATTATTCATTCAGCAGCAGAGCGCAAAAGCTGGATGATGATTACCGATGGAGTAGCATTGCCTCATACAAAACCAATGTATGGAGCCAATGCAATAGGGTTGAGCTTAGGGGTTCTTGAAACACCGATTCTTTTAGAAAATGGTCGTGAAATGCGCTATATTATGGTGCTATCTGCCATTGATAATCACCAGCATTTGAAAGCTATTGCACAATTGGTTCATTTTTTAGAAGATGGCGCATTCTTTGAGTTATTGCAAACAACAGATAGTCAAGAAAAAGTATTTGCCTATATAGTAAAGCACGAAAAAGGGGTAGGTGAAGAAGAGTGATTCAATTGGTCGTATTTGATATGGATGGTGTCTTAGTAGATTCAGAGCGAGTCCATTATGAACGACGTAAACGTTTTTTTCAGCAGCATCATTTTCAACTAACTGATCAGCAACTAGATAAAATGGTTGGTTCTAATGCAAATGATATTTGGCAAGCCCTGATTCCAACTGATACAGAAAAACGAGAACAGTGGTTAGCTATTTATCGCGAAGATGTCCGAGCTAATTTGATGGACTATCAGGCAATCTGTGATGTTAAAATGATTCAGTTTGTAAAATGGTTACACAAAAAAAATATTGCTTGTGCATTGGCCTCCTCAGCACCGCGGTTATTAATCAAAAATTGGCTAATAGATATTGGCTTGGATCAAGAGTTCACCGTCATCTTGTCTGGTGAGAAAGTGGCATTTAATAAGCCGAATCCTGATATTTATTTGAAGACCATTGAAAAATTTCCACAGATTCATAAACGCGATATTTTAGTGATAGAAGATTCAGCTATTGGCATTGAAGCCGCAAAAAATGCAGGTCTAACCGTAGCCGCAAAAGAAACATCTTTTATTAAAAAAGTTAACATGGATCAATCACAGGCTGACATTAGATTTATTCAGTCAGAAAAATTGATTCACCGTTATTTCCAAGAAATTAATCTGCGAAAAGCAAGAATAAAAGTAACCAAAAGATGTACCGACCCCCAAAAGTTAGACCAAAAAATCTAACTTTTGGAGGTCGGTATTTTTTATGGCTAAGTATACTTTTGAACTTAAATTAAAGATCGTTCATGATTATTTGGATGGTAAAGGCGGAAGTGATTATCTGGCAAAGAAGTATTCCATTAAGGCTCCGTCACAAGTGAAGCGCTGGATCAATGCCTATCAAGTATTTGGTGAAGTGGGTCTAGTAAGAAAGCGACAAAAGAAAAAATATTCTGTTCAATTTAAGCTGGATGCGATAGAGTTATATCTAACAAGTGAGCTGTCCTATCGTGAAGTTGCCAACACACTTAACATGAACAACCCTAATTTGATCGCTAGTTGGATGCGTCAATTCCGTGATGGTGGGATCGATGGACTCTCAAAAACGAAAGGATGTCCACCTATCTTGTCTAAGAAAAATGAACCCAAAAATAAGAAAAAATCTACAACTAAAGCAACGTCTGAAGAACGTGAACGCATCGAGGAGTTGGAGAAACGAGTACGTTCCCTTCAAATTGAAAATGCCTTTTTAAAAGAATTGAGAAAGCTGCGAAAACAGGAAGCCCAACAACGACGAATGAAGCAATCGCACGAATCATCGCAAGCCTCCGAGGACCGTTTAAATTAGTTGAGCTTCTAGAAACTTTAAAGTTCCCTAAGGCAACCTTTATGTACTGGCAAAAACGATTGGACCGTAAAAATCCAGATCAAGAGATTGAAGCGGAAATGCTTAAAATTCGGGAGAAGCACAAGGATTATGGCTGTTTACGGATGACCAATGAACTAAGAAACCGCGGTTTCTCTATCAATAAAAAGAAAGTTCAGCGTCTGATCAAGAAGCTAGGAATAAAAGTAACGGCATACACGCGTAAATCACGTCGCTACAATTCTTATCGAGGGCAAGTCGGAGCAACAGCCAAAAATCGAATCCATCGTCGTTTCTACACTAGTATCTGCCATCAGAAAATCACGATGGATACAACTGAATTTAAATACCATGAAGTGGATGCCAAAGGCATTATCCGTCAAAAGAAATTGTATCTAGATCCTTTTATGGATATGTTCAATAGTGAGATTTTATCCTATCGTATCTCTGAAAAGCCCAATGCATTAGCAATAATGGAAGGTTTGGAGGAAGCGATCCAGATTACTAATGATTGTCCCTATCGTCGTACATTTCACTCGGATCAAGGTTGGGCGTATCAAATGAACGCTTATAGAAACAAATTGAAGGAGTACAAAATTTTTCAAAGCATGTCTCGGAAAGGGAACTGCTTAGATAATTCACTTATGGAGAATTTTTTTGGCTTATTAAAACAAGAGATTTTTTATGGGAAAACTTATAACTGTTTCGAGGAATTAAAATCAGCCATCGATAGCTATATCTATTACTACAATAATGAACGGATAAAACAGAAATTAAACTGGCAAAGTCCCGTCCAATTTCGTAAAACAGCCGTAACGGTTGCGTAAAAATATCATTTTAGAGCATGAAAAAAGGAGTGGATTTCTCCACTCCAAAAAAGTCTAACTTTTGGGGGTCACTACAAGATCATGGAAATATAGTCTTTTTTTATATTAAGCAGATAGATGAAGTTTTTTTATTTAAAGAAATAACAAATGGAATTCACATAAAAATGAGTGGAAATTGACAGTAGTTTTCTACACTTCTGGTGAAAGGGAGGGATAAAAAAGCAATGACGATGATTACTGCATACTCTGGGAGCGACGGGACTCCAGAAAATAGTTTCGAATTTGTTCGTCTTTTTCTAATAAACCGGTTGAAGCAATTGAAGTCGATTTATGATCACAGCTATTCGAAGTTTTCAAACAAGTGGAACCAGGTCAATTACATGGGCTATTCATCTGTATTTTTTGACCGATAAACCCCAATTGGGAAATCTGATTTTTACTTTGAAAATCGTTGTAATTACTGTTGTTTTAGCGCTAGTTTTTGATTATCTACTCGATCTTTAACTTTGATTTAGCCAATCAAATTTTGCAAAAATTGTGGCAATATTGAATATCATTCCGCGGTTTATTCTTGGACGGGTAGAGAGTATATTCTGTTATCATGGTCATTTGCGATTTAGGAGTACTAAATCGAATTAGTCGTCTGTAATGAGACACTGGTTTTTGAACGATTAATCAGATTTAATCAAAAGAAAACACAACGTATTATGACTAGGTCTGTATATGTACGGATTGAGATATATGGGAAAGTGGAGAAAAGCAAATAGATCAATCAGCGCTTATGCATCCTAAATCCAATTTATATTTGCTAAATACCTTCAATAATCCACTAAAAGAAATAGTAATGCTTCTTTTAGTGGATTATTTTGAATCAAACGGTTCGTATGTTAGTTGTTTGATGATTGATGTTTTCATCCAAGTTTGAAATAGGGCAAGCCAGGAAGCTACTTCAGGCTGATCTCAGATTCATTTCATGATGCTTTTTTTCTTCTGTGGACAATGAAAGACCATATGAACCATGGATAAATATGAATCTCAAAGGGAACATTTTTTTGTCGCAATGCCACAGCAAAGAGAAATGCATTTTCAACGGGAGCAACAGCATCTTCAACTGTATGGCAGATAAAGCATGATGGAACCTCGGCATTTACTTGCTCTGTAGGAGAGATTAAAGGGCGCCGCTCCTTATGATCACCCAACAGATGTTTCATTAAATACTGATGTTGTCAAGACCGCATAGGACAACAATAAACCTTTTGGATGCCAATCTTCAAGATTTCCTCCGAGATGAGTTAGTAATAGTAATAATTTTTTTAGCCCGCAAGTACTTAGATGAGCAGATAATTGAACACCGGCTGAAAACCAGTGACAATGATCTTGTTTAGATTAACAGAAAATTCTGTTGCATGTTTGCGTACGTAACGGACTAAATGATCCAATTGAAGCAGCTGCTTTGGAAAAAAAGATTCAGCATCAGTGCTATATAGCAAAAGGAATACTTGATACCCTAATGTAATCAGCTCTATAGCCACGTGTTCTGACTCACGTGGCGATAACCGATGCTAACCACCTCCTAGATAAATAATTATAGTCGGGCGTCTGCGATTAGTATCAATTTCTGGGATGGTATCCCTCACGTACCCCTTCGCATGAACGGTGAGTTTAGTTTGGGCATTGATAGGGAAAATGTTCATTGCAGTTGTCTCCACTTGAAAGAAAAAAAGGAAAAGAAGCGAGATGCACTTCTTTTCCTAGAATCCATTGTTGGAAAAATTAACCGCCAATATGGAATATATTTAGAATACCATTTAATAAGTTACCGATGACGTTGTAGTCGATGTTAGGGAAAGTTGATCCTTGAATACCAAGTGAACCGTACACTGGGTAAAGAAGAACTGGTAAGAATGCTAATAATAAACCAACAACAAACGATCCTGCGACAGCACCACGCCAACCACCAGTTGAATTACCAAACACGCCCGCTGTACCACCTGAGAAGAAGCAAATATGAGCTGCTGGAATGATGACTACTGGGAATTTGAAAAGAACCATTATTAATACACCTAACAAGCCCGCTGTGTAAGATGAGATGAAACCAACGATAACAGCAGTTGGAGCGTAAGGAAATACAGTTGGTACGTCTAGCGCTGGACGAGAATTTGGAATGAATTTTTCAGAAACAGCTACGAAAGCAGAAGTGATTTCTGATAAGAACATCCGAACTCCTGTCATCAAAATAGACATGCCGGCTGTGAACGTAAAGGCTTGAATTAGAGGGAACACTAACCAATGAGTGCTACCTGCTAGCTTTTTCACTTCAACAGGACCAGCTTTAAGTGCGGATACATAGAAAAGAATTAACATAACAATTGCTACGCCCATTAAGAAATCACGGAAGACAGATAACCAACCAGGGAAATTAATATGTTCTGTTGTTTTGTCTTTATGTTTTTTGAAAATTTTGCCAGTGTAACCAGACAATGCATAACCAACCATGTTAAAGTGTCCTATTGCTTGTGCATCCCCACCAGTTATTTCTCGCATGAATGGTTGACAAAGTTGTGGAAGTGCAGCTGATACGAACCCTAAAATTAAGCCACCAATGATAATTGCAGGAATATCAGCAATTTTGTGTGCTTTTAAGATCAATGAAAGTACACACGCAAAGAATAAACTATGCCCAGTTGTGAAGAAAATATTCTTAAATGGTGTAATACGAGCAAATACTAAGTTCATCACAAACCCTAAAATTAACGTACAACTTGTAACAAATGCAAATTGTGATTGAGCTAGCGCCGTCGCAGCTTCAGGAGAAGCAACAACCCCAACAATATGAAATCCTTTTTGGAACATTGTATTGAAGTTTTGTAGTGTGCCAGTCATGATGGATCCACCAGAACTAAAAATCATAAAACCAATAATTGTTTTAAATGTCCCAGTCATTACTTCAGTGCCTTTTTTCTTTTGGGAAATTAGCCCAATGAAGGCCACTAATCCGAGTAAAACTGCGGGAGTGCTTAAAAAACTAATTGTAAAAGCCATGAATAATTACTCCTTTCTTTGATCAACCCTGTAATGCAGAATCTAATTTTTCTTTGATCTCTTTTTTGTCCATTATATTACGAATCCCAATAATTTTTTGTGGAATTCCTTTTTGGTCTAATTCTTCTGCCACATCAATTAAAGTAATGACCATGTCTCCATCAAACCCATTTAATCCATCTAAAGAAGAATGTTCCACCTGAATTGGGTAATTGTTTTCTTTGACAACTTCATTTACTTTAATCTTTAACATCAAACTTGATCCCACACCTGCTCGGCAGGCTACCAACGCTTTATGCATTTCTTTTTCCTCCTTTCTCAGGTATTCGTTAGAGGATGTAACTTCTTCCTCGCACCTTTATTGTAGAGAATGCGTTTTCAATTCACAATGGATATTTGGTGCTTATTTTGAAAAGAATAAAACAAAAAGTGAACTTAAGGAGAAATAGAGAAAGGCGTATTCAAAGTAAAATGATAGTAATGAAAATCTTGAAGAAAATCTAGTAGCTGTGTGATCTAATTATTATAAGTAAAAGGGAGTTAGAAAATTTTAATCGATAAAAATATGGATTGTAAGAAAAAAATTTTTTAGAGTCTTCAGAAACTTAAAAATTTTTGATTCTAATTTTTTATAATTTTATTTGTCAAATTAAGTTAGACAAATCATCTGGTTACCCGTGGTGCTAGTTAATTTTAATATCCTAAAGAATATCTCAAAGTTCCTTCAAAACGTCGTTGTGCTCGACTTAATAGAGAATACTGTAAGCCAGTAATATGCTTTCAAATCTACTCTCTAGCCCTTTAACAGAACGTGAGTTGAAATTTTGACAACCTAATTTTTCTAAGGAAGAAAAAACAGTCTCAACTGTTTTTCTTTGTTTTACAAGTAAGCTGTGGTCTAGTTTTTCTGATTTATCCATGTTTTTACGTGGCGGAACGGATATAGTAATGCCCTTAAGGGCAAGCTTTTCATGGATTTTATGGCTAATATATCCTTTGTCCCCTAGGATATTGGGAAGATTCGCTTCTTCCGATAAAGTCTCTAACACTTTCACGTCATGGACACCTGGATTCGTGATTGAGTAAGTAATCGGAAAGCCAGTCTTAGTAACGATCATATGAATTTTAAGACCATAAAAATAAGATTTTTTTGTTGAGTTATAGCCAACTTTGGCTATTTGATTCAATAGTTTTGCTTGTCTATTTCTAACTGGTTTACATAATGGACTAGGAAAACTATCTATAATTCCGACTAGTTCACCTTTGGTGAGCTTCTTGATGAAAAAGTATCGAATAATCTTGATAGTGTAAGCTAAGTTTGAACTTAAGCGAGTGAATCGACTCCTACTAGGAAAGTCACCATTAGGAAATAAGACGGAACAAACCGCTCTATACGTGGCTCTTTGGCTAGTATAGCCATTAATTATGCCCCATATAACACAAGCAATAATCACTGTATCGCGTTGCTTCAGTTGATCAGTATTTCTTCGGTTTTTAATCTTATCTGGTACACAATTGTGGTATATGTTAGAAACAGTTCTCATAATTTCCTTGAATGTTATAAAAGTATCTGTATAATGTTCAGTATATTTTGATGAACGCATATGTAGTCCTCATTTTTTGGGAGTTTTGAGACTACTATATGCGTTTTTTTGTTGATTTACCAACATGTTTAGACGTTTTCCTCTAGGAAAAAATTAACTAGTACCACGGGTTCTGGTTTTATATTTCTCAAAAATATTTCCATCGGTGTTTGATACTTTAGAGATTTTCTTGGGTTGTGATTTCGTTTGGAAGCAACAGCTTGAATAAATGATTCTGATACTTCATTGAAGTCCATGGCTTTAACTAATCCATCACGACGTAATAATCCATTTGAATGTTCATTTAGAGCGCGTTGTGACGGGGTGTCTGGATCCGCAAAATAAATATCAATATCATTTTGATTTCCCATAGCTTTCCAATTTGAAAATTCTTTCCCACAGTCAAACGTAATTGATTTAAACAGATGTTTAGGAACCGTTTGAAACCAATGATTAATTCGATTTCCAATGTCCATTGCCTGTCTACCGGCTGGCTTCAATGTAATAATCACTTTTGACAAACGTTCCACCAATGTAATAACAGCACTTTTGTGTTTTCGACCGACAATAGTGTCTCCTTCAAGATGGCCAAACTCGTTTTCAAATTCTGGGTGCTCCTTGATTCGCTCATGTATACTGCGCTGAAAAGCTTGTTTCCCACGTTTTTCTTGGTGTCCATTTGGTTTTCGTTTGCCTTTCATAGGCAAATCACGCACATTAAATGCGCCAGTTTGAAACATTCGATACAGTGTACGGACTGAACAATCAAGTTTCATTTCCGAGCGGCCGACAATCACATCCGGTGTCCACCCTTGAATAACCCTCTTTTGAACATATTCTTTTTGTTCCTCTGGTAAAGCAATAGAGCGTCTACCGCAGCGTTTTTTGTCTTCTTTGTATTGTTGATAGTAGTTCAGTATCGTAGCACCAGTTTTCAAAAGTTGATACACGTTATGAATCGTTTGTCGCGCACGTCCTAAGCATTGCGCAGTTTTGGCAACGGATTGATTATTTTTGAAATAAGACTCTATGATTACTAGTTCGTCTGTTGTAAGATGGGTGTAGGTCATTTGTACTCACTTCTTAATAATTCTTTGGTCGGAACTATTTTGAGTGTAGCACAAATGATCTTTTTAGTTGTCTAGCTTAATTTTACAATCGACGTATTTAAAAATATACAATACAAGGGGGGCAGAAACTTATCAGTATTTGAACAAAAAACAATTTTTTAAAGGTCGTGTAATTTATTTCGTAACTAGCGTTCAAAAAACTAAAGATTTGTCAAAAAAGAAGGTATACTTAATAAAATGGTACCTGTGGATAGGACACTTGTAAAAAAGAGTGTCCAACCTACAGGTATTTTTTGTATACTTGAATTAAGAATATGAGAGTGAGGGGATATTATGAGTAAAATAACTTTTTCAACTAAAGAGATAAACACTCTTCAAAATAATCCAAATGTGCAGCGTGTTAGCGAAAAGGCCATTACTTATACAGACGAATTTAAAAATAGATTTATCGATGACTACCAAGCTGGCAAACTCCCTCGTCAGATTTTTGAGGAGAACGACTTTGATGTGGATGTCATTGGCATAAAGCGAATTGAACAATCAGCTTTCAGATGGAAAAAAGCTTATGAAAAGAATGGCTTGATTGGACTGACAGGTTCGAGAAAAACATCTTCTGGTAGACCCTTAAATCGTACGCTTACACCGTCTGAAATAATTGAGAGGCAAAAGGATAGGATTGAGTGGTTCTGTTGCAAAGTTTTAAATAAAGAATAAAATCCCTTACGGTATCTATGATTTAAGCTGGGATTCCCAATAATACCTTGATTTCAGTACAGACCGAAAACCCGAAGAGAGTGCCTTCTTTTCGGGTTTTCTTATATAATCCTCGAATGGCCTCCATGCCTTTAATCGTGGTAGAGGCAGTGCGTAAACTTCGATAGAATTTATTGCGTCTCTTTACTGGACGATGGTCTTGTTCAATCAAATTATTCAGGTATTTAATGGTACGATGTTCTGTCCCTTGATAAAAGCCGTATTCTTTTAGTTTCTTAAAGGCACTTGTAATAGAGGGGGCTTTATCTGTGACTACAACCTTCGGTTCATCAAACTGCTTCACTAACCGCTTAAGAAAAGCATAGGCTGCTTGTGTGTCCCGTTTTTTACGTAACCAAATATCCAAGGTTAAACCATCTGCATCGATGGCTCGATACAAATAATGCCATTTTCCTTTAATTTTGATGTACGTTTCATCCATTTTCCATGAATAAAAGGATTTTTTATTTTTCTTTTTCCAAATTTGATAGAGTAGTTTGCCATATTCTTGCACCCAACGATAAATCGTCGTATGAGAAACGTTAATGCCACGATCATATAAGATTTCTCGAACTTCACGATAGCTAAGGTTATAACGAAGATAGTAGCCCACGGCTACAATAATCACATCCTGCTGAAATTGCTTTCCTTTAAAATGATTCATCGTCATTCCTCCTGCTATCTTTTTCTATTATTCTACCTTATTTGATAGTAGATTTAAAACTTTGCAACAGAACCTTTTATAGGTACCTCACTAGTAGGAATATACGTTTGAGTTACACATCTTAACACTAATCATATCGCTTTTTCCGATAGTGACTAGGAGAAATTCCATACTTCTTCTTAAACACTTTGGAAAAATAGGAAAGGCTGTTGAAGCCTACTTTTCTAGCTATTTCTTCAATCGACCAACTGGTAGAATAAAGCAATTCTTGGCACATAGATACCCTAAAATCATTAATATATTCCTTCAAACTCGTGCCCACTTGTTTTTTGAAAAGTTGAGATAAATAGGACCGATTGATAGAGAGCTCCAGTGCGAGGTTATTAACGGATAAATCTTCTGTATATCTTTCCTTGATAATAGCAATACACATTTCCACGTATTTTGATTGGTTTGTTAAGTGGTGTTCAAAAGCTGATAATGAACGAACGTCTTCAACATAATTATCTGATTGAATGAATCCTAAAATTGTTAATAGTTGTCCATTTTTCATTAATTCATTCATCTCAGGTTGAGTGTTCATTTTTTCTAAAATAAGATCAATTTCAGAAAGAACCCTACTGGAAAGCGATCGAACAACTATTGGATGACTCAAGCCAATTGACTGTAAAAGCTGCCTGCAATTTTCCCCATCAATCCCTATCCAAACATAGGCCCAAGGATCTATTTGATCGGCTTGATAGAAAACCATTTGATTAGGTTCAATTAGGAAAACATCTCCTCTACTCAACGAATAACTTGCATTTCCTATCTTAAAAATACCTTTTCCATGAAGTACAAAATGAATAATAAAATAGGGTTTTGTTCCGGGGCCATAATAATGTAAGGGTTGACATTCTGACCGTCCAAAGAATTTAAACTGGAAATCCTTCCAAATCGTTAGATCCATCCGATTCATTTCAATTTTTTCCAAAAAGAACCACTCCTTTCAAACAAGTTTACAAAAAACAGGAACATTATTACAAATAATATATAACAAAAGTACAAATAGTGTCAACAATCGCAGATAGCGCTTTCAAAAAACTGGCTTTACAATGTGTATAGAAATTAATTTCAAGAAAAAATGAAAGAGGTTAAAAAATGGAAGACATCAAAATTTTAGAAAAATCATTAACTGAGAGAATAACGATCCCTGCTGTATCAAATGAATACTGGTATGGCGGCTGTGTCATGGATGGTCCCCAATATCCCTTCTCAGTGGAGTCAGGATACACCTTAGAAATGATCACTTTAGATACAGTGAACCAATTTGCTCCAACTTTTGTATCCACAAAAGGTAGAGCAATCTGGAGCGAAAAAGCCTTTAATCTATATTCAGTCGGTAACAATTTTGAAATTTCAGCAACTGCGGATGTCTATTTGTACGAAGGTGGCTCATGCTTAAAAGATGCTCAAAAAGTAATAAGTAAAGAGGTCTACACACTTGGAGAGATGCCTCCAAAAGAATTCTTTGAAATGCCCCAATGGAATTCTTGGATCGAACTACTTTATAAGCAAAATGAAGAAGATATTCTAAAATATGCAAAAGGAATCATAGACAACGGCTTACCTGCTGGAATCATCATGATTGATGATTTATGGGCGGACTATTACGGACGCTGGAAATTCTCAGAAAGAAAATTTCCTCATGCAAAAGAGTTGATTAGCACATTACACGAAATGGGCTTCAAAGTAATGGTTTGGGTGTGTCCATTTGTTACACCCGATACGCCAGAATATCACCAATTAAGAGACGATAATATGCTAATCAAAAATAAAGACGGTAAACCTGTTATTCGAGAATGGTGGAACGGTTACAGTGCCGTACTTGATTTGAGTAATCCTGAGACCTACGCGTGGCTTAAAAATGAATTAATGAGTCTGCAAGACGACTTTGGTGTTGATGGATTTAAGTTTGACGCTGGCGACCCGCGTTTTTACAGTAATGATGATATTTCTTACATGGGTTTAAGCTCTCTTGAGCAGGTTGAACTATGGTCTAGATTCGGATTAGAATTTCCTTTTAATGAATACCGAATGAATTATAAAAATCAAGGTGCACCATTAGTGAATCGTTTACAAGATAAGGAATTTGAATGGGGAAAGAATGGTCTGTCAGAATTGATTCCCTCAACGTTGGCTCAAGGGATGCTGGGGTATCATTTTAGTTGTCCCGACATGATTGGCGGGGGTGAATATCTAAGCTTTTTAGGAAAAACAGAACTCGATCAGGAATTGATTGTTCGTTCCGCACAATGCTCAGCGTTAATGCCTATGATGCAATTTTCTGTTGCTCCATGGCGTGTACTGGATCAAGAGCATCTAGATCTTTGTAAAGCAGCAGCCAATAAGCATGTTGAATACTCTGAATATATCATTGAATTAGCAGAAAATGCTGCTGAAACAGGTGAACCAATTGTGCGTCCTGTGGCTTATGACTATCCTGAAGCGGATCTTCGATATTCAAATACACAATTTATGCTAGGCTCAAAAGTCTTAGTTGCACCTGTATTGGAAAAGTCTGCACAATTTAAAGAAGTTTATTTGCCAAGCGGAAAATGGAAAAATGTTCTGAATCAAGAGGTGTTTTCAGGTCCTACCATTGAAAAAATTGTCGTGGACTTAAAAACAATTCCTGTTTTCGAAAAAGTCGAAGAATAAAGGAGATAGTAATTGTGTCAGAGAAAAAACAATCAATAATGACCAAATTAGCGGTCCTTTCAATCTCGTTAATTTTAATGAGTGGACCAGCGATCAATGGCAGCCTGCCTTTAATGAAAGAATCGCTAGGCGTAAGTCAATCTCAAGTAGAGCTGTTATCAACAATTCCTAACTTTGCTGTGATTATTTTCATCACTCTTTCAAGTTTTATCGCCAATAGGATCGGTCTGAAGAGAACGGTTACCATCGGACTGCTCATCGCAGGTATTGGTGGGGCAATGCCTCTATTATTTCCTACTTACCAGGTCATATTTCTTTCGAGGTTTTTATTAGGTGCGGGGTATGGTTTATTCAATTCGCTAGCCGTAAGTGTCATCAGTACACTATTTAGTGGGGATACTCGTGCAACGTTACTCGGAATCAGAAACTCCACTGAGAGTATAGGGCAAGCAATTTTTACTGCCTTAGCCGGACTGTTGCTCATACTTGGTTGGCGTTACAGTTTTGCAATTTATTTGATCGCTTTCCCGATTTTATTGTTCTTCATCATTTTTGTACCAGATGTGAAAGATGAAAAAGTAGTATCAGAAGAAAAGCAGGTTAAAGAAAAATTACCTGCCTCAGTATATTTCTTCGTATTGTTTGCAATAGTTTTGGTGATGAATAGCTATGCAATTACTGTTAGATTTCCTTCTTTGGCGGCCGAAATAAATGGCATGAATTATAATGCTAGCGGATATTTAGCATTGATGCCAATTATGGGAATTGTTACTGGATTTATATTTGGAGCAGTGAACAAAGTTTTAAAGAAAAATACTGTGATTCTTGGATTGTTGTTAAATATCATAGTCAATCTTCTCATAGGGTTTGCCAGCGGAAATTATGCGATACTTTTAATCGGTTTATTTCTATCAGGCGTTCCCAATGCCTTTTGTTTTCCATATATTTACAATAGCCTTGGCACAATTACCAACAGTAAAAAAAGTCTTAATCTATCCACTTCATTAGTATTAATCGGCTGCAATATTGGAGGATTCATTTCTCCAGTAGCGATGGAAGTCATTCAAAAAGTCACAGGGAGCAATGACTTAGCGGCTCCATTTCCGATTTTTATTGGTTTGATCCTATTGATTTTACTAGGTGTACTATACTTGAATTATGCTCCAAAAAAAATCCTATAAGTAAGCTAAGTAAATAGCAAAGTAAACCGTATGAATAAATGAGGCTGTGACATAAGTCGTAATCCTTAATCGAACAAAAATTGGCTCCCAGAAATCATCTACTGATTTCTGGGAGCCAATTTTTATGTACTCAAGGTGCCAAACCGTTTCATTGCGGCTAACTTTCTCATATTTAATGCGGTTCTGTTGCAAAGTTTTAAATCTACTATCAGATAAGGTAGAATAATAGAAAAAGATAGCAGGAGGAATGACGATGAGTCATTTTAAAGGAAAGCAATTTCAGCAGGATGTGATTATTGTAGCCGTGGGCTACTATCTTCGTTATAACCTTAGCTATCGTGAAGTTCAAGAAATCTTATATGATCGTGGCATTAACGTTTCTCATACGACGATTTATCGTTGGGTGCAAGAATATGGCAAACTACTCTATCAAATTTGGAAAAAGAAAAATAAAAAATCCTTTTATTCATGGAAAATGGATGAAACGTACATCAAAATTAAAGGAAAATGGCATTATTTGTATCGAGCCATCGATGCAGATGGTTTAACCTGGATATTTGGTTACGTAAAAAACGGGACACACAAGCAGCCTATGCTTTTCTTAAGCGGTTAGTGAAGCAGTTTGATGAACCGAAGGTTGTAGTCACAGATAAAGCCCCCTCTATTACAAGTGCCTTTAAGAAACTAAAAGAATACGGCTTTTATCAAGGGACAGAACATCGTACCATTAAATACCTGAATAATTTGATTGAACAAGACCATCGTCCAGTAAAGAGACGCAATAAATTCTATCGAAGTTTACGCACTGCCTCTACCACGATTAAAGGCATGGAAGCCATTCGAGGATTATATAAGAAAACCCGAAAAGAAGGCACTCTCTTCGGGTTTTCGGTCTGTACTGAAATCAAGGTATTATTGGGAATCCCAGCTTAAATCATAGATACTGTAAGGGATTTTATTCTTTATTTAAAACTTTGCAACAGAACCGTTTTTTTCTATGGCTAAAATTGGATATGCTCGAGTAAGCAGTATTGATCAAAATTTAGATAGACAGCTAGAATTGTTATCAAAGTGTGATAAAATTTTTACTGATAAGGCAAGCGGGAAAGATACCAATCGTGAAGGATTTCAAAAAATGATGGAATTCATACGTGAAGGTGATATTGTCGTTGTGACAGAATTAAAACGTCTTGGGCGAAATAATAAAGAGCTAACAGAAACGATGAATTTGATTCAGCTGAAGAAAGCGACTCTGGAAGTTTTGAATTTACCAGCGTTAACAGGGATAACTGATGATAATTTGCGTCGATTACTTAATAACTTAATTATTGAACTATACAAGTACCAGGCGGAAGAAGAACGTCGATATATTCGTGAAACGCAGCAACAAGGTATTGCGCTTGCTAAAGCAAAAGGAAAGTATAAGGGTGGAAAGCCTAAATATCGAGAAAACGATCCACGACTTCAACTAGCATTCAAATTATTCTTGGAAGGATCTACTGATAAAGAAGTTGAAGAACAGACAGGTATAAATCGAAGGACGTTTAGAAGATATAGAATGAAATATGGAATTACGAAAAATTCCAGGATAAGCAAAGAAGAAATTTAGTGTTATTAAATTTTTACTGGAGGTATTTATTGGGTGGAAACGGAATATGTAATTACTAATCCTAAATTTGAAACGGATTTAACGCAATTTAAAAATAGAATTAATGAACTTATGTTAATAACTGATCCATCTATTTTTGAAGTACTAGAAATGTATGAAGCTAGTTCTTTTATAAAAAAAACTATTGATAAATTTTTAAAGGACAATAAAGGAAAATATCTTAGCGTATTTCATAAAAATATATCACTTTTTCAGAATAATTTGACAGATACTAATTTAAAAAGATTTTTTACTATGATATATGATCAAAAACAGCAGTTTTCTTCATTTTTAGTTTTCTTTGAAAAAAATGATTTATCAAAAAAAATGTCCGAAAATTCTTTTCAAGATATAGTCTTTGGTAACGAAATTCCTATCCAATGTTTTCTTAAATCAGAATTTTGGATAGATAAATATCCAAATGCTATTAAAGATTACTTTCTTTCTAAAGATATTAATATAAAGATCTTGTTACAGAATTTTATGGATAGAGGTTCTACTCTTTATATCCCTAAAAATATAACTAAAGATGAATTTTATCAGTTAGCAACTTCATATGTTGAAAATCTAGTAGAGTTTGATGATAAAATTATTGAACCAGATTATAATTTTTTGAATTTTATGAGCAAAAAAATACAAGGACTTGAAGAATACTTAATCGTTGATAAAAATTTGTATAAGAAAATATTAGATCAAGTTGATCATTTGACTGAGAAATTCATGTCTGATAAGCGAACTAAAATTTGTAATACTAAAGTAAAGATTTATACTGACCTAGACGAGTTTAAAAAAAGTACAAATGTTAAAGGATTTGTAGATACTGATTTCTTGAGAAAATATGGAGACTTTGAAACTATTTTGAATGAAATTAAGTATTTAACAGGTTTTTTTACTAACAATGGAATTTTAAATCTATTAAGTTTTAACAATATTGAGAAAGGTTTATTCGATTTTCTTTTGTTTATCAAATCTAAAAGATATTATGAAGAGAATGAGGTATTTGATTTAAAACAAGTAGTTATATTAAGTGAATTGGATATGTTTGGAAAAGTTTTGATGGAAGAACATAATATTCTATTCGAGGATGTAATAGAATATTTTTTTCATGAATATTCGAATGATAATTTTAATCTGAAATGGTTTAAATTAGATATGTCAAGAGATTCAAGTTTAAAAGTACGTACAAAAATTAATTTTACTATTGAAGAATTTATAAGAAAACAATGGAAATTTTTATTAGATGATGGGTATATCGACCCCAAATTATTTAATTTTTCTAATACCCCATCTTTTAGAGAATTAGGTAGTTATTTATCAAATAAATACATTTATTCCAATTCGGATGAGCTTGATCAGTTGCTTATATACTTATTTACAGATCAACATGTTATGGGGATTTATAATGAATTAATTGAGGAGGATAATTTTGTCAATTTAGTTAGCAAACATAAAGTTAAGTATAGTGTATTTTTAGAGTACCAGCAGAAAATAATAGATATTTTGTTAAAAAATAATTTAGTATCAATAAATAAGGACATTCTCTATTTTAATAAAGATCAATTAATTGAGTTAGGTATTTACAAACAAATTTGGATATATGGTGTAATAAATTATTACAACTATCCTAAAATATTACTAATAGAAGATGATAAGAGAAGATATCAAGATAAAATTAATGAATTATTAGATCGTAAAATACTCAGAAGTGAATCAACATTGTTTTCAATTCCTGAAATGAACTATCTAAATTATCTCCTTAATAATAGGCAATATGATAATTCAATAGGATTAAGAAATAAATATGAACATGATTTCATTGCTGAAGATGAAAGTGAGTACAAAAAAGATTATTTATATTCAATAATGGTTTTACTCTTTTACATTGTCAAAATAAATGAAGAGTTTCATTTTAAATTTTTACTTGATAATAGGGAAGGGCTAATAACTGAAGTTTATTCGTTAGAGGATATTTTACCCTCCTAAATAGTAACAGTTAGAATATTAAATTGACAGAAAAATTATTATATAGTTGATTATAAAACTAAGTTTTTAATATAAAAGTTAGTTTTTTGTATGCTTAGGGGGTTCTGTTGCGAAGTTTGAAAATCAAACGCGCCCACTCTGAACTCCAAATATCTTAGGCTGTTATTCCCATTAATACCTTGATTTCAGTAGACACCGAAAAGCCGAAGAGCGTTCCATTTCTTCGGTTCTTTTTATATATTCCTCGAATGGTCTCCATGCCCTTAATCGTGGAAGAGGCTGTACGGAGACTTTGATAAAATTTATTTCGTCGTTTAATAGGTCGATGGTCTTGTTCTATTAAATTGTTAAGATACTTCACAGTTCGGTGCTCTGTCTTAGTATATAAACCCACACTCTGTAACTTTCTAAAGGCGGAGCCAAGAGAAGGTGCTTTATCGGTCACAATTGCTTTCGGCTCACCAAACTGTTTATGGAGTCGTTTTAAGAAAGCATAGGCTGCTTGCGTATCCCGTTTCTTTCGTAACCAGATATCTAAGGTTAAGCCGTCCGCATCAATTGCACGATAAAGATAATGCCAACGTCCTTTAATTTTGATATAGGTTTCGTCCATTTTCCATGAATAGAAGGATTGTCTATTTTTCTTCTTCCAAAGATAATAGAGGACTTTGCTGTACTCTTGCACCCAACGATAAATCGTAGTATGACAAACATTTATTCCACGATCATATAACAATTCCTGAACTTCACGATAGCTTAGATTGTAACGCAGGTGGTAATATGGCAAATTTCTACGGAAATGATCCTTTTTTCAACAATGATATGGATGATGTTTTCAATCAATTATTTCGGCGCATGGATAATCAAAATTCGGAGCGTGCACGGTATTTAGTTAATGGACAATCGTTGACACCGGATGAGTTTGCTCAATACCGAGCAACTGGTAAGCTACCCCAAAATAATAAAACAATAGAAGTATCTAAAGATGGTAAACAGGCTGTTAAAAAAGGAGGGATTTTAGAAAAGTTAGGGACTAATTTGACGGAACAGGCTCGTGATGGATTACTAGATCCAGTGATTGGACGTGAGAAAGAGATTCAAGAAACTGCAGAAATTTTGAGTCGTAGAACGAAAAATAATGCAATCTTAGTTGGTGATGCCGGTGTAGGTAAAACTGCAGTCGTCGAAGGTCTGGCACAAGCAATTGTGGCTGGTAAAGTTCCAGAAACGATTCAAGATAAAGAAATCTATTCGATTGATTTATCGTCTTTGGAAGCGGGAACTCAATATCGCGGTTCTTTTGAAGAAAATATTAAACAGCTGGTAGAGGAAGTTAAAGCAGCTGGTAATATTATTCTATTCTTCGATGAAATTCATCAGATTCTCGGCACGGGTGCCACTGGTGGTGAAGATGGTGGCAAAGGATTGGCTGATATCATTAAACCTGCTTTGTCACGTGGCGAGCTGAGTGTAATCGGGGCTACGACTCAAGATGAATATCGCAATACTATTTTGAAAAATGCGGCTTTGGCACGGCGATTCAATGATGTTGTGATTAATGAACCGACGGCCGCTGACACTTTACGTATATTACAAGGTGTTAAAGAGCTGTACGAAAAACATCATCATGTTGTATTACCAGATGATGTTTTGAAGGCGGCTGTGGATTATTCAATCCAATATATACCACAACGCACTTTGCCAGATAAAGCTATCGATTTGATCGACATGACTGCGGCTCATTTAGCGGCTAAAAATTCGCAAACTGATGTTGAGACATTGGATCAACGCCTTAAAAAATTAGAGGCAGCTAAGGAGGCCGCCATTAAAGCGGAGGACTTTACAAAAGCCGCTGATATCAAGAAGTCGATCGAGGAAACCAAGCAAAAAATTAAAGAAACGGATCAAAAAGAAAAAATCACTGCCACGATTGATGATGTGGCACAATCGGTTGAACGTTTAACTGGTATACCAGTTTCTGATATGGGCGCTAATGATATTGAGCGCTTGAAAAATCTTGATAAGCGTCTGAAAAGTAAGGTAATCGGTCAAGATGAAGCGGTTGAAATGGTAGCAAAAGCAATTCGGCGTAACCGTGCGGGCTTTTCAGAGGGTGATCAGCCGATTGGAAGTTTTCTGTTTGTGGGCCCAACTGGCGTAGGAAAGACTGAATTAGCTAAGCAATTAGCCTTAGATATGTTTGGAAATGAAAATGCGATTATTCGGCTAGATATGAGTGAATATGCTGATCGTACAGCTGTGTCGAAATTAATTGGTACCTCGGCTGGATACGTAGGCTATGAAGATAATGCTAATACTCTAACTGAACGGGTTCGGCGTAATCCATATTCCATTGTATTATTAGATGAAATTGAAAAGGCTCATCCACAAGTATTAACGTTACTGTTACAAGTGATGGATGATGGGCGCTTAACGGATGGACAAGGCAATGTCATTAATTTCAAAAATACGATTATTATTGCTACTTCTAATGCTGGCTTTGGTAATGAATCATTAAGTGGTGACGAGCAACGAGATCAGTCATTAATGGATAAGTTAGCACCATTTTTCCGCCCAGAATTTCTGAACCGTTTTAATGGAATCGTGGAATTTTCACATCTGACTAAGCAAGACTTAAGTCAAATTGTCGATTTGATGTTGGCGGATGTACAAAAAACTTTAGCCAAAAAATCCATCAAACTTGAGGTAACTAAAGCGGCTAAAGATTGGCTGATGGAACAAGGCTATGATGAAGCAATGGGTGCGCGGCCATTACGGCGAGTAATTGAACAACAAATTCGTGATAAGGTAACGGATTTCTACCTTGACCACTTAGATGTCAAAAACTTGAAGGTTGATTTAGTGGATGATGAGATTGTGATATCGGCAGCTTAGCTTAAATCAGTGTTCATAAATAACTTTATATAAGAGGAGATTTATTGGGAAGGAGATTGCTTGATAAATCTCCTTTTTTCGTTGATTTTCACCATTTGATATTAATCTATTGAGTAATATGGGTAGCGTCAAGAATCTTGTGTAAATGAAATGCCTCCGTACATATAATATGTAGTTAATTTAAATAAAGGATGATTCTAGGGTGTCCTGAAGTCCTTTGAATCCGCGATGGATTCGCTTCATGGACTTCTCGTTGTAGACATTAAACTGAGAAACCAGGAATCGATCCAGTGAATCTTCCGTTGGAAATTGTTCTTTGTGGTTGGTGTTGCGTTTGAGATGCTTGTTAAAGTTCTCAATCAAGTTGGTTGAATACAATGAACCGCGAATAGCTGGTGGGAAATCCATGAAAGTGAGCAGATTCGGCATTTTAAGCAGATTTTTGATTAACTTGGGATAGGTCTGATACCAGTTGTTGGCGAAGTCATTCAATTTTCGTACCTGGCATGACATTTAGTGGGACTTCTGAACGAAATGAAGTTGATTACTGATGAATATAACTAGGAAATGACGCAATTGATTGGGGATATGGACCTTGAAGATGCCAAAATTAGCATAGAAGATCTAAGTGTTTATACGAACGATGATCAAACCTATTTCGTCGTTTTTGATCTCAAATATGAAGGATTGGATTCAAATCAAGTCCTTGTTTATGTAGCATCCGATCACGTCAGTTATTCCAATATAATCGATCATTATGAGCTAATCGCAACAAATACCAAATTAAAAAAGTGGAATAGATGATGGCTATTTTCGAAAAAGTCTCTTACTTTATTTCTATCGATCATCGGTAAAGTATCGTCGGTCGGTCACAAATCAAGTCAAACACCTGGAACGGGTGACGAGCAATGAATTTGATCAATTCAAAAATAAAGTAGCTTTTGAAAAGCTGCAGCGTGAAATCGAACAAGCAAAAATGAGTCAAGAGTCAGACCTATTCAATTAGGAGAAAGAGGAAAGTCATGGAAAATTATTACTTTATCAATAGCGTGGATCCAGAGAACCAAATGATGCGTATTCAAGAAGTGGGTGCTGGCGAAATGAGTGCGCAACAGGTACGTATCACGAAAGAGGATGCCGATGTTTATTCTTTAATGTTGGATGAAGCAACGCAAGAAGGGGAGCCGCTGATCGTTCAGCTGGATCTAAAATAAAGTCAAAATCAGCCGTAGAAAAAATTTTTTCGACCAGTACAAATAAAAACCGATTTTCTTTTTTTAGAAAGTCGGCTTTTAATAACGAAGCTAATTTAGTTGAAGTAGTTGCTCAATAATCGAAGAGCTGCCTGGTAAAAATAAAAGTAGACTACCTATGACTAACAAGATCCCTAAAACAAAACAGGCTATTACGAATTTGGTTGATCTAGATACTTCTTTATTTGAAACACTTATGATCAACAAAGTTATACCGACAGCTAACGTTAAAAAATACCAAAATCCCATTGTTATCGCCCACTTTCTTTGAATAGTTTTTACTTTCAAACTGTTTAATAAATTTTATCATAGACAAGAAGAACTAATCCTTGTACAAGAAAAATATATGTAAAGTTTAAACTTTCTTATACTATATAGGTTGAATTAAATACTTTACATCCGCACGCACAGTCGGTCAATCACTACCAAGCCAGGTAAAAGCAAAGGGGCTATTTTTGCGTATCGCTCAAAATCAAGCATGATTGGCGGACGTGGCGTTGTTCTGACTTCCGAAGAAGCGATTCACGAAAACAAAGATACATTTACGCATTGGACACCCAACGTTTATCGTTATGGAACATATGCAGACGAAAATCGCTCATATACTAAAGGGCATTCTGAAAATAATTTAAGACAAATCAATACATTCTTTATTGATTTTGATATTCACACGGCAAAAGAAACTATTTCAGCAAGTGATATTTTAACAACAGCTATTGATTTAGGTTTTATGCCTACAATGATTATCAAATCTGATAAAGGTTATCAAGCATATTTTGTTTTAGAAACTCCAGTCTATGTGACTTCAAAATCAGAATTTAAATCTGTCAAAGCAGCCAAAATAATCTCGCAAAATATCCGAGAATATTTTGGAAAGTCTTTGCCAGTTGATCTAACGTGCAATCATTTTGGGACTGCTCGCATACCAAGAACGGACAATGTAGAATTTTTTGATCCCAATTACCGTTATTCTTTCAAAGAATGGCAAGATTGGTCTTTCAAACAAACAGATAATAAGGGCTTTACTCGTAAGTCTAACGGTTTTAAGCGGTACAAAAGGCAAAAAACAAGTAGATGAACCCTGGTTTAATCTCTTATTGCACGAAACGAAATTTTTAGGAGAAAAGGGTTTAGTAGGGCGCAATAGCGTTATGTTTGCTCTCTCTTTAGCTTACTTTAGTTCAGGCTATTCAATCGAAACGTGCGAATATAATATGTTTGAGTTTAATAATCGATTAGATCAACCCTTAGAAGAAAAAGAAGTAATCAAAATTGTTAGAAGTGCCTATTCAGAAAACTATCAAGGGGCTAATAGGGAATACATTACCATTCTTTGCAAAGCTTGGGTATCAAGTGATTTAACCAGTAAAGATTTATTTGTCCGTCAAGGGTGGTTTAAATTCAAGAAAAAAAGAAGCGAACGTCAACGTGTTCATTTGTCAGAATGGAAAAAAGATTTAATGGCTTATATTAGCGAAAAAAGCGATGTATACAAGCCTTATTTGGTGACGACTAAAAAAGAGATTAGAGAAACGCTAGGCATTCCTGAGCGGACATTAGATAAATTGCTGAAGGTACTGAAAGCGAACCAGGAAATTTTCTTTAAGATTAAATCAGGAAGAAATGGTGGTATTCAACTTGCTAGTGTTAAATCATTGTTGCTATCGATCATTAAAGTAAAAAAAGAAGAAAAAGAAAGCTATATAAAGGCGCTGACAAATTCTTTTGACTTAGAGCATACATTCATTCAAAAGACTTTAAACAAGCTAGCAGAACGCCCCAAAACGGACACACAACTCGATTTGTTTAGCTACGATACAGGCTGAAAATAAAACCCGCACTATGCCATTACATTTATATCTATGATACGTGTTTGAAAGAGAAGACGAAAACGGAGATAAAAAATATTTTATCGGTACATTTCAAAGCGATAAGTTGAAACGACTCACTCCATATAAAGATGATAAAGAGGAATTGGCTCAACAGCTTAAAAAACAGTAAGACCAACATAGAGAACAAAAGCAAGAACAAACAATAGCTTTACAAAGAGAAGAAGAAAAATAAAGGAGAATGAGCTATGAATTTTCTACAAAATAATTTCCAAACTTTATATTTAGGTGCAGCTGCAGGAGATATTCAAGGAAGAATTTCCGGAGCATTAACAACAGTTCAATCCGTATTGACAGGTATACAAGATCGTCAAAAAGCATTTAGATGAAGCGGAAACAATCGTGATTGCGACCGACAGCGACCGAGAAGGTGAAGCAATCGCCCGCTTGATTATCAACCTTTCGGGAAATAGCCGGAAAACCATTAAACGTTTATGGATCAACTCGCTTGAAACTAGCGAAATCAAAAAAGGATTTCAAAATCTGAAGGACGGACAGGCGTTTTATTCCACTTACAAAGAAGCAGAAACCCGACAAATCGCTGATTGGCTGGTAGGAATCAATCTCACCCGTCTTTACACGCTTTATATGCAGAAAAACGGCATGAGAGGCGTGTTTAGCGTTGGACGCGTCCAACCCCCGACTTTGTTCTTGATTTACAACGCAACGAAGAAATCAAACATTTCGTCAGCAAGCCATTTTATGAGTTGTATGCCACTTTCACACACTCGAATGGTAAGTACAAAGGGAAATACAAAGAGCGGTTTGATACACTCGAAAACCTTGACGGGTTCAAAGAAACCAATCAGCTAGAGCAAGCGGAGAATGCCGAAGTAACAAATGTCAAAGTGGAAGAAAAACGGCAGTATGCGCCGAAACTCTTTAGCTTGTCTGATTTACAATCTTTCGCGAACAAACGCTTTAAGTACAGTGCCGACAAAACGCTTTCGATCGCTCAAAAACTCTATGAAAAAAAGGTGCTTTCTTATCCAAGAAGCGATACCAATTATATTGGTAGCCCCGAATTTGACTACCTGAAAAGCAACCTCAGTCGGTATCTCGAACTAGCAGGAGTGGGCATTTCCGAACCGCAGCTAAACGAAAATAAACGGTATGTAGATGGAAGCAAAGTACAAGAACACTATGCGATTATTCCAACGAAGACATTGCCGAAGCTCAGTGATGTAACGAAAGACGAAAAAAACATTTATCTTCTGGTCTTGTATCGTACCCTCGCAATTTTTGAAAAGCCGTATATCTATGACGAAACCACCATTGATACAGCGATCAATCAGGTTCTGTTCCAATCAAAAGGGAAGACAGAAAAAGAGCGTGGATGGAAACGACTATATAAACAGGAAGAAAAAGACAAGGACGACCCACTTTTACCAGAAGTAACCGTCAATGATTCAGTGGCTTTCGCCCTTGAAACAAAGGAAGGGAAAAACCAACCCCCCAATTACTATACAGAGGGCACACTGCTAACCGCCATGAAACATGTCGGACGGGCAATGGACGATAAAGACAGCAAAGACATTCTTAAAGAAACCGAAGGGATTGGAACCGAGGCCACTAGAGCCAGTATCATTGAAACCTTGAAGAAACAGGACTACATCACGATCAGTAAGAGTAAAATCTATGTGACAGAAAAAGGCGAATTGTTGTGCCGCATAATTGCAGAGGACGAAATCGACAATGCCGGCATGACTGCCCAATGGGAACGCTATTTGAAAAAGATCCGAAGCCAACAAGGCACACAAGAAGCTTTTTTAGGCAGTATCGAGCGGTTTGTGCAGCACCTCATTGAAAAAGTGCCACAAAACTTCCAAGACAAAAAAGAAAACATTGCAGATGTAGCCGGTCATATGGAACAATAAAATGTGATGGGTACGTGTCCGAAATGTCAAAACAGCGTAGTAGACAAAGGAAAATTTTATGGCTGTTCGGGCTACAAAGACGGTTGCAAATTTACGCTTCCTAAAAGATGGAGCCAAAAAGCACTCACAAAGAAAAATGTCCAAGATTTATTAAGCAAAAGAGAAACGAGTTTAATCAAAGGGTTCAAAAGTAAAAAAGGAAGCAATTTCTCGGCAAAGTTAACACTGAATGACGAAATGAAATTAGCTTTTGAATTTCCAAAAAATAAAAACACAAGATCTAGACCTTGCCCCTTTTGGAAAAAAGGGGCAAGCCCCCAAAATCGTCTCAGTCACCCAGTTGTAATAGCCTAAAACTGAATAACACTTAAATAAGTCAAGGAACGGGTAAGTATTTTTTGGCAGACCACCAAAAAATCTCCACCCTCACAGTCCTTGACTTCTTTATTTTTGGCTGTGGGCTGTCGTCGCCGACAGTCAAACCAGTTGTAAAAAATATTTGCTAGCTTGCCTGTCGCTAAAATAGTGTACCGCCAAAAAACGCTTGAAAGGAATTTTTCTTTTGCTCGCTTGTTGCTTTGTAAGAATAAGTAGCTATTCTGCAAATAACCCTAATATTTCGTATTTCTCTAAAAAACCAGTGTTTGAGAGGGAAGTTCTACGCTCATTTCAGATTGATCTATGGGTAACTATCCATGAAAATACCTGTAAACCGCTCTTTTTTCAGTTTTTTTAAAGAGAGAGAAAATAAAAATAAAATACCAACTTTTTACGTATATTAATAACGAAGGACTTAAATATAGGATGATCAAAGGAGGCGTTCTTATGTATGAAGACGAATGGAGAGAATACTATGCAACCAAAAATGAGAGCATACATATTACGAGAAACAAACTCATTTTCCAATGCAATGAAGGAATCGCTCTGTCTACTCATAAAACGGAAATTGAAAGAATCATGCATGCATTGGCACTTAAACTCTTATTACTGGAGTTAAATTCATATGATTTTTAATCTGCAAAAAAGTTTATAGCACCGTCGCTTATACCAGAAAATATAACAAACGCCGCATTGTTTTTTTGTGCACTTTAATAATCTATTCAACTAAGGAATTAAGCTGGCTGTCAAGAGAGTAATATCGTATTGAATCTCAGGTGGAAATTTTCTGCGGTATCTTTTTTGACTGAAATGACATTAGTGTCTTTTGGGGATTGTGTATGTAAGTATTTTTTAAAATCATTTTAACAAGTTTTGGACAAAAATTCTCATGAAAAAACAGAATTTAAATAGCATGATAAATTAGAGAAGATAGTTTAATGTGCTTATAGGAACACACCACTTTTACAGTCACAATCAATAACCTTGCTACTTTCTTTCGAAATTGATAAGAGTCTAAAGGATTGACAACGCTTGATAGTGAGCATAAACTTAATGTACGCTAGTTAGTTTACAAGTGTAAACTAAAAAAGTATGATGTGTCGTCTCTGAAATTCTCCCTGATTCAAGTCATAACCAGAGTACATATCGGTTATTTTTTGATTCCATATTTTTTCCTTTATGTGCTGAGGATTAAGGGGTACCAATTGTAATTGCGCGTTATATGGTCTTTGTTTAGAATCGCTCTCCAAAAAGCCAATTTTTTGCATAGAATTTTTAGATGTGGTACCATTAATTAGAATTATTATAAATAAGAAGTAGGTATCATTGTTTCAGTACAAAGACTAGGAGGAATGGAAGATGGAAATAGACTACAAGGATCATGGGAAGAAGCCGTATATCATTAATATTGAAGACGCCACCACAGGAAATGATAATTACCGGACGACCATTTGGACAGGCAGTAAACTGCAAGTCACCGTAATGTCCATTCAACCGGGCGATGACATCGGTTTGGAAGTGCACGAAGGCATTGACCAATTTATCCGTATTGAAGAAGGAGAAGGCGTGTGTAAAATGGGGCCTTCTAAAGATAACTTACATGTTCAACAAAAAGTGATGGATGATGACGCCGTATTTGTTCCGGCGGACATGTGGCACAACATCGAAAACACCGGTGATAAGCCGCTCAGACTGTATACCATTTATGCTGGTCCAGATCACCTTGAAGGAACGGTTCACCCTACTCATGAAGACGCCAAAAACGATCCAAACGAACACTGAGGTACACTAGGATGAAACAAAAGCCCTGCACCCGTATGGATGGTCCACTGGTGCAGGGCTTTTTTATAAAGGAGAGAAGTGGTATGAGTGATTCATTGTTTCAATTAGAGAAGGTTGGTTTTCAGGCAAACGGAAACCAAATCCTTCAAGATATCTCTTTTACAGTAAACAAAGGGGAAGTGATTGTTTTTTCTGGTCCTTCTGGAAGTGGGAAAAGTACCCTTTTGAAATTAATTGGTACGCTGCTTTCCCCAACTTCCGGAAAAATTTATTATCGAGGTACGGATCTGCAAAAAATCGATCCTGTGGAGTATAGAAAAGAAGTCTCTTATTTCTTTCAAAACGCTTCTCTATTCGATGAGACAGTTCAAGAGAACTTGTCTTTTCCTGCCCGCATAAGAGAAGAAGGATTTGATCGGGAACGTGCAAAAAAATTGTTAGAACGAGTTCAAATACCTGAAACTTACTTATCGAAAGAGGTCAAGGAACTATCAGGAGGGGAAAAACAACGGGTTGCATTGGTCCGAAATTTGATGTATCAACCGAAAGTGTTGCTCCTGGATGAAGTTACCAGTTCATTGGACCAAGAAAACAGAGCGATTGTCCTTGATTTAGTCCGAGACATGATGAAAGACCAACAAACTACGGTGTTGGCCGTCACTCACAACCAGGAAGAAATCGACCAAGCTTCTCGTCTGATTACTATCAAAGGTGGAAAAATGGAGGAATCGAAATGACAAACAATTTGGAAATCAGTAATCTTTCTTTGCTTTTATCTTCTGTCCTCTTGATAGTTGCCTTGTTGATTGATTACAAAGAGAAATTGGGATTAGGAAACGACATTTTTATTGCGGGAATTCGCGCTGTCGTTCAATTATTCCTTATTGGATATGTATTGAGCTACGTATTACGAGTGGATAACAACTTTCTCACTTTAGCGATGGTTTTGTTCATTGTGTTCAACGCTTCTTATAACGCCCATACACGCAGTGAGGGGATCAACCGCTCTTTTAAAATTTCAACGACGGCTATTGGAGTAGGAACAGCCTTGTCCTTACTCATTCTTGTTTTTTCAGGAGTCATTGACTGGACCCCTTCCCAAATCGTTCCAATTACAGGCATGATTGCCAGCAACGCCATGACTGCGATTGGAGTGACCTATCGGTCTTTGAATTCAAAATTTACGGACCAACGCCAACAGGTATTGGAAAAATTGGCATTGGGAGCCAATAAAAAACAAGCGTCCATGAGTATTGTAAGAGAAAGCGTCAAAACGGGCATGGCTCCTTCTATTGACCGAACAAAAACGGTTGGACTTGTCAGCCTACCAGGTATGATGTCAGGGTTGATTTTTGCGGGAATTGATCCTGTTCAAGCGATTCGTTACCAAATTGTTGTGATGTTTATGTTGATTTCAGTTACTGCGATTTCTTCATTTATTGCTAGTTATATGGCTTACCGTGAGTTTTATAACAATCGCAGTCAATTAATTATATGATTTGGGATGATACACTACTCTTAAAACCAGTGGTTACAATTTTATGTAGTTAAAAGAAGACCTCACGAGAATAATTGCAAAAAGAACTTCATTTTTTAAGGAAGAAGGATATTTTTGTCATCGAATCTTTGGAACGACTAGGGCGAAACTATGATGAAATTTTTTATATAGTGCAGTAACTGGATTAAAAGGATATCGGACTGATTGTTTTGAACATGCCTATCCTCAACCAATGAGAACTTACGACGAAATCATGTTCTAGAAAGAAATTTCTATCCAATAAGAATTCCAAATCATGGACACTATTATCAAAGAAGCCTTAATAGATAAAATATTCAAAGCAGATTCTAAAAAAGTCGATTCCACAAAATATACATGTGGAATGGCAACAGTTTTTTTGACAAATTTTATAAGGTGCAGAACTTCTTTCCGTATGCTATTCCGATTGTCCTTGACAATGAGCCTCCTCGGATGTGACGATCTTCGGCAGGAGCTAACAGTTAAAGTTAGACTGCCTCGCTAGCGATAGCACATCCGAGCTCATTATCAAGGATTCGCTGCGCCAATCTCTGGTTACGGTAACCAACCGGTGTCTCGTAGCCAAGTGTACCGTGCAACCGAAGGTGGTTCCACCAATTGACATAGTCAAATAACTCCAAATCCAATTGTTGTAAGGTTTCAAATGTGTATTGATAGACAAATTCTACTTTCAACGACTTATAAGTTGATTCAGCTACGGCATTATCAAAAGGACAGCCTTTATGACTCAATGATCGATTGATGTCAAAAGTTGTTAATAATTCATCAATAACTTGGTTATCAAACTCTTTTCCACGATCAGTATGAAAAATCTCAACCTCTGTCAGAGGTTGTTTGATACGGCTAAATGCTTTTTTTACTAGAACGGCATCTTTATGTTCTCCACAAGAATAGCCGAGAATTTCTCGATTGAACAGATCCAAAATGAAACAGACATAATTCCATTTTTTCCCGACTCGTACATAAGTCAAGTCTGTTACGATCGCTTCTAATGGGTTGTCTCTTAAGAATTTACGATTCAATACGTTTGTCGTTTTGGCTTCATTGCAAGTAGAATGATGTACTTTAAAATAAGCAACAGTATAGCTCGATTTTAATCCTCTATTTTTCATGATTCTACTAATTTTTCGTCGGCTGATCTGAATGCCTCGTTTTGATAAGGCTTTTTTTATTTTTCTTGAGCCATAGGCCTTTCGGCTGCGGATAAATTCTTCAGCGACTGCTTCTTCAAGTTCTGATTCGTCTTTCTTTGGTTTTGATTGTATGATTTGTCAAATTAAGCTAGAATAAAATGCTTCTTGTACATAGCTCAAAAATATTTCGATTGGTGTTCTGTAATTCAATGATTTTCTTGGAATATGATTACGTTGATTGCTGACACTGGAAATAAATGTCTGATTCACTTCTCTAAAATCCATTGATTTCGGCAGTCCATTACGACGCAGAATCCCGTTAGAATTCTCGTTTAATGGGCGTTGAGAAGGTGTTCCAGGGTCCGCAAAATATATATCAATATCATGTTGGTTACTAATGGCTTTCCAGTTAGAAAATTCTTTTCCACAGTCAAACGTAATAGATTTAAAGAAGTTTTTAGGGAAGCGAGAAAACCATTGATTAAGGGCAGTTTCAATATCTAATGCCTTACGGCCGTTGGGTTTAATCGTGATAATGACTTTAGATAATCTTTCAACTAAAGTAATGACGGCACTTTTATGATGAATGCCAACGATCGTATCACCTTCAAGGTGACCAAACTCAGAATTGAAATCAGGATAATTATCAGGTCGATCATGGATTGAGCGCTGATACTGTTGTTTTCCCCGTTTTTCCTGATGGCCATTGGGTTTTCTTTTACCTTTCATCGGTAGTGTGTCAATATCAAATATTCCTTTAGAAAATAAACGATAAAGTGTTCTCATACCGCATGAAACAGGCCTTTCTTTTCGCCCGATAATGACGTCAGGCGTCCAACCAAGAGTGACTTTCTCTTTAATGTAATCTACTTCATGAGCAGGTAATTGAATGACTTTTCTACCACATTTTTTCTTATTTTCTTTATACTGGTGCCAATAATCAAGAGCAGTCTTACCTTGCTTGAACTTATTGACTACATTATAAATAGTTTGTATAGCACGTCCCATTCGGTTAGCGATTTCAACCGGCTTATTATGTTGAAGATAATATGATTCTATCATTGTCAGTTCGTCTATGGTAAGATGTTTGTAGGTCATTTATGGTTACACTCCTTTGTTTTCTTTCGTCGGAAATACAATTTGAGTGTACCATAAATGCCTTTTTATTTTTCTAACTTAATTTTACAATTCGCGTTGATAATAATAGGACTGACGTGATAGACCTAATATTCTGCACATCGCTGATATAGGGTAAAGATGCTTATTCGCATCGATTACTTGTCTCTTCGTCCGAATATCAGCGCTGCTTGCTTTAAAATATCATTTTCCATTTCTAATTGCTGGTTTCTTTTACGTAGTTCTAACAATTCTTTTTGTTCAGGCGTAAGATTATCTTTTTCTTTGAATGAACCACTCGTTTTAGATTGCTTTACCCATTTGTCAAATGCTGAAGCCGTTAGTTCATATTCTCGAATGATTTCTACACGTGGCTTTCCAGCTAAGTAAAGATTGACGATTTGTTGCTTGAATTCTTGTGAAAAAGTTCTTCGTGTTCTCTTAGACATAAAAATTCCTCCTGGTATGTTTTCTTCTAGTCTACACACCCTAATTTTTCTGTCTAGTTAATTGTAGCCTATCCAGTTTATTATTGGTACTAAGTAGTATTTTTCTTTTAGGTGGGTGCTCAAATTCTTCTCAATCAAAGCTTGCAGACCTTTTCGAAGAAGAGCAGTCATATTATTTGTCGAATTCTCCTTCTGATGATCCAGAATTCAAAATAGAAAAAATGAAAGATGGTTCTCTTACTGTTTCCAATATTGATAAGGGAATTTCTGAAACAATGGAATATTCTGTAGAAGAAAAAGAGAACGGCTTGTATCATTACCGAATCGCAAATAGCGAAGATTACGGTATATTCGATGTACTAGATAGTTTTACTTCGGATACCAAAGATTTCAATGTTTTTTTTGATGAAAAGAACAATGGTTATGCGTTTGTACCTGTTTCAAAAAATTTCTCTAAAATAGACTCTACGTTAGAAGAGGTAAAAGAAATTTACGATGAAGATCCTCAGTATTTTGTAGCAGAATATAAACAATAGAATGTTAGTAAAGGGAGCCTTTTCAAGGCTCCTTTTTTATACGATTGGAAGGTGAGTAACACGGAAAAAGCAACGGAATTTCTACAGAAATTTAGTGAATGGATCCAAGATGCTAACTTGTTTAGCTATATATTTAAGTGGATTAGCAGTAATTGGATTAAAGGATTGTACAAGTTGGCTTCCGGAGTGGAAGATATCCTGGATCAAGTATTTAAGGTCTTTAGTTTTCTTGATAATGGGACGATAGGTAAAATTTATACAAGCATGCGGGTAGTCTCCCTAACGGTTTTGATTATCATGATTATTGTTATTGCCTATAAATATATTTTAAACGAGCGAGTCGATCTAAAGGCAGGCCTTTTCAGGGCTGTCCTTTTTGTTTGTTTGGGTGTTCAACTTCCTGGGGTGATTACATCTAGTGCGGAATTTGCACAAAAAGTTTATGGAGAAACAAAAAATCTAGACACGACTGAGAAAAGCACTCTTTCTTATAGTATTGTGAAAGAGAATTTAGCAGATTTACAATATGCTTCTAAGAATGGATTTTCTCGTCTTAATAGTGAAACAGGAACACCAAAAAACAATCTATCAGAACAAGCTTTTAAAATGACAGATCTTACGGAAGTGATAACATCTGATAAATTGTCGAGAATGGCAGAAAATGCACAAAATAAAGACGAAGTCTCTTATTTAGAGTATAAAACTAAAACAGATGAGGATGGAAAAATTACTGCAGAAAAAATTGAGTCCGGTATGTTTGACTTTTATAAAGAGGGAAAATTTCGCTTTACGTATAAGACAGGCACGATAACATTGTCGTTATTGACAGTGTCTTTTGCTTTTGTATGTTCTGCGTTCATCATAGCAACGTCTTTGATTGAGCTACTATTTGCAAAGTTGATGTTTCCAGTTCTTTCTGTTTCTGATATTGAAACCGGTCAACGAACAAAAAAAATCCTTTTGGATATTGGGAACAGCTTGTTAGCAATTATGTTGACAGGGTTTAGCTTGAGTATCTTTAAGTTATACTTTTCATTTATAGGTAATCTTGATGTCGATTTTCTTCCATATTTAGTACTTTGTATTGTTGGTGTCCGAATTACGATCGACGGCCCAAATTTCTTTGGGAAATTTCTGGGGTTGGATATTGGGCTTCGCTCAGGATGGCAAGCTATGGGTTGGTACAGCAGTTGCTGCGAAAGCTGCGACAAGCGCTGTAAAAGGTGGAGTGAATGCTGGTAGTAGTATTAAAGAGCACGCCGGAAATGCAGTCAGCCGTATGAGAGTCAATAATGGTGTACACGAAAATAACAATGATAAATCGATTCAGAATCGGTCTACTATTCCAGGAAACAATGGATCTTCCACAAAAAGTATAAAAGAATTTGCAGCGAACATGCGACAGTCGTTTGGCATGCAAGACCAACAAGAGCCGGTGACACAAACGCAAGGATCGAATCGATCAGCGGTTCCAAATGATCAGATAAATCCATCGGTTCAAGACAAGGATCAGGTTTCTGCTAATGGAGAGCTGCCTTCAGGAACCAATCTTTCACCAGAAACAACGCATCAACCAATGAACGCTTCTGCTTCTTCCAGCACTGTTTCTGAAGGAAAAGAACCAGATGGAAAAAGCATTGGCAATGTTTCAGCTGAAGCGTTGAAACATATGGGTGAAAGTGGCAATCGAACCGAATCACCGATCGATCCTATCAACGGCAATCGTGCGAATGGTTTGGCAACGGGGAAAACGACCGATTCACAAAAAGTCCAACGAACGACCATTCCGCCGCTTCAGACGCCAAGTAGAAAAGCCGCCATCCAAGCAGCGACTGACAAAGTCAATCAGAACAACAATATGCAACAGTCAAACAATCCGAGTGCATCTGAAGGAAATCCGACTAACACTCAGAGAGCTAACGATCAGGAAGTGAAACGATCCGCACCAGAAACGTCTTACGGCACTTCTGCAGCAGCGCCAAGTCAATCTATTCAATCGACTGAACAAGCGCCTGAAGGAGCTTCTGTGGCATTTGAACGGACTACAAGTGTGAGTCCTTCTACAGCTGCGATCGTACAACGAAGCAATCCATCGTCTACCAGTGCTGGCACTCAAATAGTGCAACAATCACCTAGTAGAGGAATTGATCGATCAACGGTAACACCTGCTAGACGGAGTGAGCCAAAATCAGGTTCGATCAAACAATCAGTACAACCAACGAACCATCGATCGGTGACTAGCCAGAAACCTGCAGAAAAATCAACGGCACCAACGTATCATATTCCAACGGTTGAATCAAAAACGAAGGAGCTTTCTACACCAAAAGAATTGGCCACCAAATACTTGAAAGAGTCGAGTGTGACACCAGAAAATGATTACTATGATATCTATCAATCCATGAATAAAGTAAATGCCGATGATTATATTTAGGAGGAGATCTTGTGTTAAATGTCCATTGTATTGAAGGCCGACTGGCTGAAAGTCCCATCTTAAAGAAAACGGAAAGTGGCACGTGTTATACACGTGTCTTGCTAATATCAAAAAGAAACTTCAAGACAAAAAGGACCTGGGACAAAAATCCAAAGTCCAACCAAAAAACCGGCGTAGGAAATTTTGATTTCCTGCGCCGGTTTTATCTTATCTTTTGAAACAAAAGAACCCCTTCTGATACAACATAAGCGACAAAACGAATACGTAAAGGAGAGGTTCTTATGTACAAAAATTATACCACAGATCAACTAGTTTTACCTTTAGATTTAACGCAGACAATCCCCAAAAATGATATTGCTTATCCTGTTCATCATTTGGTTGAAAGCATTCCAGAAGAAGCCTTTGAACACTTGAAACACCAACGAGGTGCATCAAGCTATCACCCACGAATGATGTTAAAGATAATTCTATGTGCTTACACGCAATCGGTTTTTTCTGGCCGCAGGATTGAAGCACTCCTTCAAGATAGTCTTCGCATGATGTGGTTAGCTCAAGGTTACCAGCCAAGTTATCGAACCATCAATCGTTTTCGAGTGGATGAAGCTGTACAGCCTTTATTAAGAGAGTGTTTCGTTCAATTTCGTTCGCAATTAATTGCGGAAAATGAAATTGATGAAGAAGCTATTTTTATTGATGGAACAAAAATTGAAGCCAATGCGAATAAATTTACTTTTGTTTGGCGAAAGTCTGTCGAGCGATACCATCAGAAATTAGAGGAAAAATCTTTGGCTGCGTATCACGAGTTAGTTGAAGAAAAGATTATTCCTGCCCTGCAAACAGAAGTTGAAGGAAATTTGTCCAAAGAAAACATCCAGACTATCTTAACCTCATTGGAACAAACGATTGAAGAACTCAATCAAAAAATGGCGGATGAGCCATGTGGTGCGATTCGTAAAGATCTCCGATTTGAAAGAAAAGCACCAAAATTATTCTATAATCATTTTACATCTCATCAAGAACGTGTGCTTACGTATGAGAAGCACTATCAAATTTTAGGGAAAAGAAATAGCTATTCAAAAACAGATACTGATGCGACGTTTATGCGAATGAAAGATGATTCCATGATGAACGGTCAATTGAAAGCTGGCTATAATTTACAAATTGCCACCAACAATCAATATATTCTTGGCTATGATGTGTTTCCAAACCCAACTGACACTCGAACACTGACTCCTTTTTTGAGCACTTTAAAAAAGGAGTATTTCCCGTTGCCTGAATTTATTGTCGCAGATGCAGGCTATGGCAGCGAAGAGAATTACATGAACGTTCTAGAAAAATTTCAATCCACACCGTTAATCACTTATGGCATGTACGAAAAGGAACAAAAGAAAAAATACAAAAACAATCCATTTCAAGTAAATAATTGGGACTATGATGAAATGAGTAACCAATTCATTTGCCCAGAAGGACGGAAATTGAACTTCAAATACAATGGAATTAGAAATGACAAGTATGGATTCACCCGTCATATTAGTTATTATGAATGTGAAGATTGTTCAAATTGTCCAGTTCGATCACTATGCACAAAAGCCCAAGAAGGATTCAACCGGAGGATTCAAAAAAATTGGACTTGGGAATCCTATAAAACAGTGGTCAAAAAATTATTGCAAGAAAAAGAAACCCAAAAGATTTATGGTCGTAGAAAAATTGATGTGGAAACTGCCTTTGGACACCTGAAGGCTATTTTGTCGTTCACTCGATTATCAGTTCGAGGAAAAGAAAAGGTCAAAAATGAACTCGGATTTGCATTAATGGCAACGAATTTGAGGAAATACCACCTCAAATTCGTCAAACAAAGAGAAGAACAATGCAAAAAAAGCATACACAAAATCATTTTTCAGATTTTTGTGTATGCTTTTTTGTTTTAAAGAACCTTTTTGTCCCAGGTCCTTTTATTTTTTTAGATGCTCAGTCCTCCGCGGTCTCTGCTTTGGAAATCATTTTAAACCAAGCTACAGAATTTGTTGTTCGAGTAAACCGATTTAATTGTTTATTAAATTCTTCAATGTTATTCTGCTTGAACTTGACCAGAATTACTTACAAAATATTTATACACTTGATCAGTTCCATCGGCCATATAATAAAAATAATAGCCATCTGCTGTAGTTTCAGTTCCAGCATCAGTCGCATTAGGTCTACCTAACTCATTGTGTTTAGCTATTGCAAGTTGCGCAGCTTCTAACTCTGAAATAGATGCTTGATTAGGTGCAGAGGCACTATTATTTGCTGCTTCATTTGGCACAGTTTTAAAATAATCATCTTGGATAATTTCACCATTATTATTCACTGTAATGATGTTCCAAGTGATACCTTCTGGCCCTCCGTGTAGTTGATAATGAAAAGTAAATGAGCCGTCAGAATTTTGTTGCCCATTTTCAAACGCACCTGCACCGCCCGATTGCGGAAGTTTTTGTCCCAGATATTGAGCAGCTTCTTCAATAGAATTTAATAAATGAGTTTGTACTACTTGTAGTTCTTCAGAAGCATTCTCTTGCAAAGTAGTTACCTCACTACTTTCTGTTGTAGGTTCTGTTGATTTAGCCTCTTGATTATCAATTTTTATTTTTTCTAGTTGATTTTTATATGTTGTAATTGTATCGTCAATTTTTTTAATTAATGAATCGAGTTCTGCTTTACTATATATATCAGTACTCTCTTTTTGCATCCATTTTTTGAGTTCATCTAGCGTAGTGATCTTTTTAGAAAGATCTTTTTCAGTTGATTCTTCAAGATTATCCAATGTATTCTCTTTTAAATCTTTATCGTCTTGTTCTTTAAAATTCGTTTGGATCTTCTTCATGGAGTCTGTATAGATCTTAGTGATTTTCTCCTCTTTCTTATCTAACTTAGAGTAAGTATTAGCTTCAGTAACAAATTTTTTGTACTCCGATAATTTTTTATCTTTGTCTTTTTCAGCTAAAATTGTTTCTACGTTTTTTTCTATTTTTTTCGTTTTGCTTTTTACCACTTCAGCAGCTTTTGATTCTGATGCTGCAGTTTTACTTTTATCTGTTTTAGTTGAACAACCTGCGAAAATAAAAATAAACCCTATCACAACAATCATAAATAACTTTGTTTTCCAATTCTTTGAGTACATATGCTTTCTCCCAATTATTTTTTTATTTAATTATAACATCCCTCACTAAAAATGATAGCGTAAAATATTTTGTGTAAATAGATATTTAGGGTAGAAAAAAAGAAAGTCCATTCTGTAAAATTAAAGTTACCACAACCGAAATTTTATAGGAGGACTTTCTCATGCCCAATTTTACTACAGAAATTATGGAAACACTAATCAATAAAGGTGATTTAGATGAATTATTTCGATGTCATTTAGAATTAGCTGTTAATTCATTATTGCAGGCTGAATTAACAGCTTTTCTTGATTATGAAAAATATGATCGTGCTGGGTTCAATTCAGGTAATTCCCGTAATGGGAATTATTCACGTTCATTCAGAACAGAGTATGGAGAATTAAATTTGGTGATTCCTAGAGATAGAAATGGTAAGTTTTCTCAACAAACTTTACCTGCTTATAAAAGAACCAATGACTCTTTAGAAATCACTATTATTCAGCTATTTCAAAAAGGAATTACTATGTCTGAAATCTCTGAATTGATTGAAAAAATGTACGGGCATCACTATACGCCACAAACCATTTCAAATATGACTAAAATAGTTTCTGAAGATATTATTGCCTTTAAAGAAAGGTCCTTAGAATCCAGATACTCTGTCATTTTTATGGATGCTACTCACATTCCTTTAAAAAGACAAACTGTTTCAAAAGAAGCAGTTTATATTGTAATTGGCATTCGATTAGATGGAACCAAAGAGGTTCTTGGGTTTAGTCTTGCTCCAACTGAATCTGCTTATGTTTGGAAAGAGATTCTTCAAGACCTAAAAGACCGTGGTTTAAAAGAGGTTTTATTAGTCGTAACTGATGGTTTAAGTGGCATTAACGATAGTATTCATAGTGTTTATCCAAATGCTCAATTTCAACAATGTTGTGTCCATATATCTAGAAATATCGCTCATAAGGTTCGTGTTAGTGATCGACAAGAAATCTGTAGCGATTTCAAATTAGTTTATCAAGCAAGTTCAAAAGAAGAAGCAAATAATCAAATAAGGTTTATGATAGATAAATGGAAAAAGCAGTATCCACGAGTGGTTAAATTGCTCATGAATCCTGCTATATTAACCTTTTATAATTTCCCTCCGTCAATCAGAAGAACTATTTATTCAACTAATTTGATTGAAGGTTTTAACAAACAATTAAAGAAATATACCAAAAGAAAAGAGCAATTTCCTAATGAAGAATCTCTGGAGAGATTTCTAGTATCTCAATTCAACAACTATAATCAAAAGTTTCTATGCCGAGTTCATAAAGGTTTTAAAGAAATACATGATACATTAGAATCAATGTTTTAACTTGATCAACAGAATGGGCTTTTCCATTTACACATAATTCTTGACGCAACCCTATCCACACCTGACTAAAGAATTTGGTCATCTCGAAGGCGACACCATTGTGGGAGTTAAACACAAGAGCGCTGTTATTACATTGGTTGAGTGTTTATCCAAGGTTATTATTACTTTGAAACCGACAGGCAGACGAGCCGAAGATATCGAAAACAGGTTAAATGATTGGTTCAAATCCATGCCTAAACACTTGTTTAAATCCATGACATTTGATTGTGGAAAAGAATTTTCCAACTGGCGATCTATAAGTAACTCGAACGATATTGCCATCTTTTTCGCAGATCCAGGAACACCTTCGCAAAGAGGGCTAAATGAGCACTCAAACGGCTTGCTTAGACGAGATGGCTTACCTAAAACAATGGACTTTAGGGACACGGATGAAACCTTTATTCAATCCGTTGCCTCGAAAAGAAACCATATTCCAAGAAAATCATTAAATTATCGAACACCATTGGAAGTATTTTTGAGCTGCATAGATAAAGACATATTGTCTAGCTTAATTTGACAAATCAGAAAAGAAAAAATGTATCAAGTTTTTGAAGAAATGGGTTATCCAATTAAAACGGTCACCAGAAAACTAGAAGTAATCAAAGCGGATGATACGATCAGCGATTTGTTAGATGTGGAAGAAGGAGATCCAATGTTCTATTTCCATACACAGGGTTTTTCGCTAGAACGTCTGCCCGTTGAGTATTCGATTTCGAAATATCGAGGAGACATTAACTACTTTGTTTTTGAACTTGCACAATAACTTCAGATTAAATAAAATGATTTATTAAAGATAAAAGTCGAATGAACAAGGCTGTCACTATGACAGTCATGCTCGTTCGGTTTTATTTTTTAGAATAGCAGCTTGCAAATTCTGAAAAATTTTGCTTTCCTTCCTGCAGAAGGCTTCTTAAGAAAACTTGTTCTAGCACTTTTCTTAAGAATTTGATAGTCTTAAAAAGAAAAGAGGCGATGAAATGTTAAAAACGGATCGATTCCAAGCGATCATGTCGTTATTAGAGGTTAACGGTACAGTACGAGTCAGCGATATTATGGAGAAGTTTTCGGTTTCGGATATGACAGTCCGACGTGATTTGGACGAAATGGAGAAACAAGGATTATTAGAACGCGTCCATGGCGGAGCGAAATTGAAGGATTTTTATCGGCATGTGGAGCTTTCTCATAGAGAAAAACAGATTATGCTGCAAGAAGAAAAGCAGCGGATTGTGGAAAAGGCGAATGAAATGATCAATGATGGTGATACGATATTTCTTGGACCAGGAACTACAATCGAGCTCATGTCAAAAATCATTCAAGGGGATTCACTGCGGATTGTTACAAACTGTTTGCCTGTTTTTGAAGAATTAAATAAGCGAAAAGGGAATCGAAAAATCTATCTATTAGGTGGCGAGATGCGGGAAACGACTCAATGCTTTGTTGGTGAAATCACGAATAAATCGCTACAGGATATGAATTTTCATAAAGCATTTTTCAGCTGTAATGCTTTAAATGAACAGAAAATTATGACTTCGACTTTTGAAGAGGGCCAAACTCAACAGATCGCTCTGAATAATTCTGTTGAACGCTTTTTATTGATTGATCATTCGAAAATTGGGAAAAGAGATTTTTCAGTATATTATAATCTGAATGATGTAACAGTAGTTATAACGGATGATGATGAACAAAAGCACTATGAAAAAATCGAAAAAGAAGAAAAATATGTTGTGTAAATGAGAAACTGCCAAACTCTAGATAATTAGAACTTGGTAGTTTTTTGGTAGCCTTGAATTTAAGCGAATTATGTTATTTTTAGGGTGCATCATTACTAATTCCTCCGAATACTTGAATACACCATTTGAAAAAAGATAGTCGATTTTTTTGGGATGTTATGTTTATGTGAAGGAAAAAATAGCAGTATCAATCACCGCTTTATTAAGGAGGAAAAGGGATATCAAAACAACCATGGACACTAAGTCAGCTGAAGCTCTTTGACATGAAACGAGTTAGATCAGAAAAAGCAATGATGAAATCGCACGCATAACCGCGGGATGCGAAGCGATTCAGGAAAAAAGAAATCAAGGAATTCGCAATTAAACAACAAAAAGTCAAAAAGCACAAAACAAACAAGAACACAAAAAGAATCGTTGAGGAATACCAACAAAGGCAAGCTTAAAGGAGTTAAAAAAAGCATAAACGTTGATAATTTCTTTATTGGGTGTGGCAAGAGATGGGCTATGCTTTTTGAAATGGATTTTACATCTATTTATTTTTTATAGGTAAAATAATACCCCGAAGTCTAAAGACATTCGGGGTGTTTTTAGCTTATTTAGCTTCGGCTGCATAAGTCATATTATGCGCCGTTGCCGGAGATGCATTCTCTTCTTTTTCAGCTGCGTATGCAGCGTTGCGTTTTTTCATTTGACGAGCGTACCAAATGAAGATTAAAAGGTATGCACCTAATGCTAAGGCAGCGTATATCACAAATTCGATTTGTCCTTGAGAAGCATTACCGACTAAATAACCTAGGAATTTTTCAATCGGGCCTTCCATCGTTGTATGAGAGATCATGGCGGACCCGTTCAAGCCGGCTGGAAAGGCTCCGACTGCTTTAGCTGTTTGAGTAACGAACGGGGCGATCAAGGTGCCGGACCATAAGAATAATGGTAATTCGATCGCGCCGATTACGATCATACGGATTAATTTTCCACGAGTTACGACCAATAGTGCTGGGGTAACACCCATTGCGATGATTCCGCCTAGTGGCAATAATTTATTTCCTGGTAAGATGATGGCTTCTAGCAACATGATTGGTGCTAATACGTTAGCGGCAGCCCAGATTTCAGCGCGGCCTGCTATGAAAGGCCAGTCTAAACCTATGTTGATGGTACGTCCTTTTAGTCGTTTATTGGCAAAATCGGTAATCCCTTGTGATAACGGTTCTACGGCTGCGATGAACCAAGCGCCTATCAAAGAGAACAATTCCAAACAGACGGCAGCGGTAAAGGCTAGCGAGAAAATTTGCGTTGGTGTTTGTCCTGCTAGTAATCCAACAAAAGTCCCCAAATAAATTCCAATCGCGAATTTTGATCCCCAGAAGCCAATTTTACTATTCAATTTGGCAGCATCGAAATCATATTTATCCAACCAAGGGAAGATTTTGTCGAAAATTTTATCGAAAACCATAATAATCGGATTCATCATGTAGTTCATATGAGTCGTGGTCATCGGGTTGCTGTCTGGCGCATTTAACAAGTCATTGAAGGTTGGTTTCATTAAGTCGGAGTTCCAAATTTTTAATACACCAATGAAAATAACTAATGCAGAAGCAATAAACAGATTAGCACCGCAGAAGATCGCGAACAAACCAACAATTGCTAAATGCCAAATATCGAAAATATCCACATCTAATGTGTTGGTTTTTTTCATTGCTAACATGACAATATTGACGATCACCATAATTAGTAAAAAATAAAGCGTGTATGGCGACCCCCATGTGATGGTTGCTAGTGGGGCCCAACCGACATCTGTAATGTTTAATGAAATACCTGTGCGTTCAACAAAAGCTGTCATAGCGTCTGAAAAAGCAGTAGTTAAAATTCCAATAATAGCTCCGATCCCAGTCAGGGCGATCCCTAATTTGAGCCCGCCTTCAAGAGCGCGTGACGGTTTTACTTTAAAAAATAAAGCAATAACAGTTAATACGATGGTCATTAACGGTGCCGCACCTAAATTAATTAGGGGGGTAAATACTTTATTGGCAATATCAATAATTGTATTCATATGCTTTTCCTTTCTTTAGTCCTATTTGTTTAATGATTGGATTGCGCTTTCCATACTTTGGTAAACAGGCTCAGCCATAGCAGGAATACGATAAAGAATAGCACCTGCATCAACGACAGGGATGTTAATGTCAAAACCCAAGTCGGTGTTGGCAATTTGTGCGAAAATGTCATAATGAGACAGCATTTCTTCATTGATATCTTTGATCATAACGGCGTCACAGGTGACTTGATAGCCACGATTTTTCAATTCAGTTTCCAAAGCGCTTTTGATTTGATGGCTTGAATTAACGCCTGCTCCACATGCTGCTAAAATTTTGATCATAATAATTCTCCCCTTAAAATAAGTTTATTTTTTATCCTGCGGTTAGGCAGAGACTTCTATATATAAAAATGTTCTTCTAAAAAATGATAAATCGCTTCTGTGTCCTCTAATTTGAAAAACGAAAACAGTTTTTCTTCGTCAACAGAATTAATGAAATCCATGATATTAGCCAACATGCCAGCCTGTGCTTCACCATTTTCGTTCAAGATCATGAAAAGAAATGAAGCGGAAATCTGATCGCTTGGCGAGATCATGTTGTAGAAAGGGATTTCATTTTTTACTTTGATTGGAATGATACGGGTGGTTCGCACAAACTCACTTTCGGTATGAGGGATAGCGATATCTGGCAATATTTTAGAGACAGGTGAGAGATCTAATCCCGTCGGATAATTACGCTCCCGTTCTAAAAGGTTCTCCAAAAAATCTTCGGTTACCAATTCTTTCTTTAACAGATCTTGATAGACTTCCTCGAACACTTCTTCCTGCGACTGCTTGTCAGAAACATAGACAGTGTCTTTGAAAAAGAATTCATTCACACAAAACAGCTCCTTTATTAGTTCGTTTATGTTTATTTATCTGTTTACAAGTTGAGTATAACCGCTTACAAAATCATTCTCAACGCATAAACGAAAATAAACGAACAATATGTGTTGAAAAATGTTCGTAAATGTTTTATTATAAGGTCGTGGAGGTACAGAATATGCTGAAAACAGAACGACAGCGTTCGATCTTAGCGATGTGTGATCGCTATGGGACGATAACAGTCAAATTTATTCAGGAAGTACTGAATGTTTCAGATATGACGATCCGCCGAGATCTAGAGGAACTCGCGCAGAAGAAAAAGCTTTTACGCGTTCATGGCGGTGCACAAAAAATCGATTATCTGGAAATGTCGACTTCTATAGAAGCAAATGAGCTTTCTCATACTGAAAAAAAGAAGCTGCATACAAAAGAGAAGGAATACATCGCTAAAAATGCGGCAGCTCATATCAATCAAGAAGACGACACGATTTTTCTTGGATCGGGTACAACGATCGAATTAATGACACGATACATCAAGCCGTCATCTCTCCGAATCGTTACCAATAGTCTGCCGGTTTTCAATCTATTAAGTGAAATAAAAAGATTTGAACTGTATTTGATCGGTGGGCTATATCGGGAAAAGACTGGAGCCTTTGTCGGTTCAATTGCCAATGAAGCTGTTCAAAAAATCGGTATTAAGAAGGCTTTTGTCGGAGTGAATGGATTGAAGGGTTCGGAGGTTTCGAATTTCAGTATTGAAGAAGGTACCTTGCAAAAAATTGTTTTAGATAATGCGGCAGAAAAATGTTTGGTTTCAGATGCAAACAAATTCGACCATAGCGATTTTTATAATTTCTATGATTTGCGCAAGATCGACAAATTATTTACGGATTCTACTCTTTCAGCCGAGCTGAAGAGTTATTATCAGCAATTCACTAAAATCATTCAGTAAAAAATAGGAGGAAACAAAAATGCGTGTAGTAATTGGTTCAGACAGTGACGGCATGGAATTAAAGGAATTAATCAAGAAAAAATTGATCAAAGAAGGTATTACAGTAGTAGATAAGAGTGAAACGGCTTCAGAAGATTTTGTGGAATCAACTTTGGCGATCGCAAATGATCTGAATGAAAACGAAGGTAGTTTAGGAATCGCGGTTGATGGCTACGGCGCTGGCAGCTTTATCACGGCAACAAAGGTTAAAGGAATGGTAGCAGCAGAAGTTTCGGATGAGCGCAGTGCGTATATGACCCGTGAACATAATAATTCTCGGATGATCACACTTGGATCAAAAATTGTTGGCGATGAGTTGGCGTTGAATATTGTTAAGGAATTTCTACAAGCAAATTATGATGGCGGTCGTCATCAAGTACGTGTCGACATGTTAAATAAAATGGCGTAATTAGGAAGGATGAATGAAATGAAAATCGCAATTGGCTGTGACCACATCGTCACAGATACAAAAATGGCAGTATCAGATTTCTTAAAATCAAAAGGACATGAAGTGTTGGATATGGGGACCTATGACTTTACCAGAACCCATTATCCGATCTACGGAAAAAAAGTCGGAGAGGCCGTGACTAGCGGAGAAGCAGATCTAGGAGTTTGTTTGTGTGGAACAGGTGTTGGGATTAACAACGCTGTCAATAAAGTACCTGGTATCCGCAGTGCGCTGGTTCGCGATATGACGACTGCTATCTATGCGAAGGAACAACTAAATGCCAATGTGATCGGCTTTGGCGCTCGGATTACGGGAGAATTTTTGATCTGTGACATATTAGAGGCCTTCATCAATGCCGATTATCAAGAAACTGAAGAAAACAAAAAATTGATCGCCAAAATCGATCACGTCGAAAAAGCCAGTGACAAGCAGTCTGATCCGCATTTCTTCGATGAATTTATCGAGAAATGGGATCGTGGCGAATACCACGATTAAGCGGGTGGACAAATGATTTTAACAATAACGATGAATCCATCGATTGATATTTCTTATCCATTAGAAACCTTCAAGCTCGACACAGTCAATCGAGTAAGAAATGTTCGCAAAACAGCTGGCGGTAAGGGCCTAAATGTGACACGTATCTTGAAGCAATTAGATACGGAGGTGATTGCTAGTGGTTTAATCGGCGGTTTTTTAGGTGAAGAGATTAAAAAGGACCTGACTCAAAATGAGATTGCTCATGACTTTTTACCTATCAGCGGAGAGACACGTAATTGCATCGCTGTTTTACATGACGGAAAACAGACGGAAATCCTAGAAAACGGACCTGTTATTACTGAACAAGAAGCAAGGGCGTTCTTGCAACATTTCGAAAAATTAGCTGTTAAAGCCGAAATCATTTCTTTTTCAGGAAGCTTGCCAGAAGGATTGCCTGCTGATTTTTATCGACAAATGCTGCAAGTTTGTCAGCCAAAGCCTGTCGTTTTAGATTGTTCAGGTACAGCATTAAGGGAAGTGTTGCGAGGCAGTGTAAAGCCTAAGCTAATAAAACCCAATACCGAAGAGCTGGCTGGTCTGCTAGGACGAGAAATCTCAACAGAATTATCAGATTTAAAAGCCGCCTTGTCAGATTCGATGTTTGATGAAATTGAATGGATAGTGGTTTCAATGGGGGGCGACGGAGCCTTTGCCAAACATCACGAGACTTTTTATTGCGTGACAATTCCAAAGATTGATGTCGTCAATCCAGTTGGCTCTGGTGATGCGACCGTTGCCGGATTGACCGCTGCGATTCAACAAGGTCTTTCGGATGAAGCCGTGTTAAAACAGGGTAATGTTTTAGGAATGCTGAATGCTCAGGAAGCGACGACTGGCTATGTCCAATTAGCCAATTATCAAAAACTATATGATCAAATCTTAGTGGAGAAAGTGTAGGAGGATACGGAAATGAACGAAGAAAAACGTCAATATATCAAGCAACTATGCAATGAAGATGGAGTGATTGGGGCCTTAGCAATTGATCAACGCGGGGCTTTGAAGAAGATGATCACAAAATTCAAGGGCAGCGAAGCAGAAGAATCAGAAATCGTTGAATTTAAAGAAATTGTTTCTTCACAATTAACGAAATATGCCTCATCGATTTTATTAGATCCCGAATATGGCTTGCCAGCAGCTGACGTTAGAGCAAAAAATGCCGGCTTGCTGTTAGCTTATGAAAAAACTGGTTACGATGCGTCAACTCCCGGCCGTTTACCAGATTTATTATCGATCTGGTCAGTTAAACGTTTAAAAGAAGCAGGCGCCGATGCTTGTAAGTTCCTACTTTACTATGATGTCGATGAAGCAGAAGAAATCAATAATCAAAAACATGCCTTTATTGAACGAATCGGCTCAGAATGTCAGGCTGAAAACTTACCCTTCTTCTTGGAGCTTGTTTCTTATGACGCGAACATCTCTGATGCGACTTCGAAAGAATACGCCATTAAGAAACCTCATAAAGTCAACGATATGATGAAGGAATTTTCTGATCCACGTTATGGCGTAGATGTGTTAAAGGTGGAAGTACCCGTCAATATGAATTATGTGGAAGGCTATGGGACAGACGAAGTCGTGTACACAAAGGCACAAGCGGCTAACTTCTTCAAGGAACAGGCTGAAGCCACTAACCTGCCATTTATTTTCCTAAGCGCCGGTGTAAAAGCAGAGTTGTTCCAAGAAACACTGCGCTTCGCGAAAAATGCCGGCTCAACCTTCAATGGTGTACTTTGCGGCCGTGCGACTTGGGCAGATGGTGTAGAAAGCTATATCGTTGATGGAAAAGAAGCAGCGATGGAGTGGATGAATACGCAAGGGCGTAAAAATATTGAAGAATTAAATGCCGTATTGAAAGAAACTGCTACACCGGTGGAAGTGTTAACAAGCTCACTATCATAAGAAATCAGACTGTGAAGCACAATTGCTTGCAGTCTTTTTTTATACATAAAGCGTAAAATCATGCTGCATTATTAGGGGAACGAATTCTAAAATAGTAAGTGAGTTAAAACGAAGGAGTTTTTCTTTAGAGAGATTTTCTTACATGTGGTACTTAATGACTTGATGGCAATTTTCAGTATTCTAACGAGGCTTATTGGTCATAAACCAACGAACTTTGAAAAGTATATACAAGAAAACCAAGCAAATAGAAAGTAGTGAGACTGGAGGAAAGGTTCCAGTCTTTTTCTATTCTAGGTATTTTCAAACAGTAAAATCATTCTTAATTATGTGTTTTTTAACAGAATGTATGAATTTCTTCAAATCTTCACAAAAAGAACGTGGACTTTGAAGAAGAGCGTGTACTATGCTAAAAAGCATAAGTGTAATTACTAAATCCGTATGAGGAGTGAATATACATGCGTGTACTGGTGGTTGAGGACAATCGTGAGCTGGTTTTATCCGTAAAAAAGGGCCTAGAGCAGGAGAATATTTCTGTAGATGTAGCTTATGATGGCGAGTCAGGAGAAGAGAAGGCCTTCATCAATTCATACGATGGGATACTACTAGATTTAAATCTGCCTAAAAAAGATGGATTATCTGTTTTACAAAGTCTCCGTGCTGAAGAAGTCGAAAGTCCAGTTATCATTATTACTGCACGTGATGAGATTGAAGAACGAGCAAAAGGCTTGGATTTTGGAGCAGATGATTATTTAGTCAAACCCTTTGAGTTACTAGAATTAAAAGCACGAATACGCGCGGTTATTCGTCGTTATCATGGACGTGCGCTGCCGCAGATTTCAATTGGTGCTTTGAAGATTGATCCATTAGGTCGAAGGGTCAGCTATCAAAAGACAGAGGTGGTCCTGAAACCCAAGGAATTTGATATCTTACTGTGCATCGCTCAGCGTCATCCAGCGGTTGTTTCGTCTGAGGAAATTTCTGAACATGTCTACGATGAAGATTTTGATCCTTTTTCGTCGGTTCTGCGAGTGCATCTGGCTCGTCTAAAAAAGAAACTGGCTGAAGCAGCTGAAAAAGAGGTCTTAAAAACCATTCGAGCAAAGGGGTACCAGCTATGCTATTAAATTTTAAAATGACGTTAACGATGCTGGCTTTTTCACTGTTGGTGACAGGCGTGATTTTAGTGAGTTTCTTCTTTCTGAGAAATAATTTGGAGGGAATCAGTATCGCATCTACCTTAGGTGAAGATGTTTATTTTATGGAAGAGGGTAAGACGGTTCAAGCAGAGACGCAGATGGAAGCTTCGAAATCTTCCAACAATCAATTTATGACTATTTCGATGATAGATAAAGCTTACCAGGACGAACTATTTAAATATTTACCAGCGATGGTGCTGGTTATTTGTTCTGCCGTCATGTTATTAACGTTTATTCTTTGGTTGGTTTTACGCAAAATTTACAGTAATCAAATCTTAGCGATTACGCGTGATTTAACGTTTATTGATCAAGTTCCTAAAAATACTGTGAAGGACGAGGCATTAAATGCGGCTTTTAATAAGCTAAAGGATAAGTTCGATGGTCATTTGGAGGATTATCGACGATTAAATAGTTATCTGACCCACGAGCAGAAAAATGCCATCGCTATTTTGCGTACGAATCTGGAAATAGAACGGCAACATGCCGATCAAGGAAATTTAATGCTTTTAGATCGGATGACCGACAGTATTGACGATATTTTGACATTATCCAATAACTCAGAGGATCTTAGCACGGAAGTCGTAGACGTTTCACTGATCTGTGCGGAAGTTTGTGATGCCTACAAAATGAATTATCCGAATCTTTTGTTTGCGTTTACTGAAGATCAACCAACCCTGATTCATGGACGAGATCGTTGGATTTATCGGGCGGTTTCGAATTTAGTTGACAATGCAATCAAATATGGTGAAGGAAAACTGGTAATTGTCACCATTTCAAACCAAAAGGGTAGCGTGATTATTGAAGTAAAAGATCAGGGAATTGGCATTCCTCAGGAGAAACAGGCATCAATTTTTTCTCATCAGTACCGAGTGCATGGGCTCAAGCAGGATGGCTTACCTAAAACAATGGACTTTAGGGACACGGATGAAACCTTTATTCAATCCGTTGCCTCGAAAAGAAACCATATTCCAAGAAAATCATTAAATTATCGAACACCATTGGAAGTATTTTTGAGCTGCATAGATAAAGACATATTGTCTAGCTTAATTTGACAAATCAGAGGATATAAAACGTATATGGTGCCTCCTAGATGGCTATTCTTAAAAATCGAAACGGATGAAGGTATTGCCGGTTGGGGCGAACCCGTTATTGAAGGAAAAGCGGCAAGTGTCGAAACAGCAGTTCATGAGTTTATGGATCAGTTGCTAGGTGATGATCCATCTGCTATTGAAGGCTGTTGGTCAAAAATGTACCGCAGCAGTTTTTACCGAGGTGGTCCCATATTGATGAGTGCTATTGCGGGTATTGACCAAGCGCTTTGGGATATCAAAGGGAAAACAATGGGACAGCCGGTCTTTCAATTACTGGGTGGTGCAGTCCGAAATAAAATCAAAGTGTATTCTTGGGTAGGAGGTGATCGTCCTCACGATGTAGGGGCAGCGGCACTAGAAAGAAAAAATTCAGGATTCAAAGCAATTAAAATGAATGCAACAGAAGAAATGCAGATTATAGACAGCTATGAAAAAATCGATGAAGTAGTGCATCGCATTGAGGCGGTCCGGGATGCTTGTGGTCCGTATTTCGGTATAGCAGTTGACTTTCATGGTCGAATCCACAAACCGATGGCAAAAGTGTTAGCGAAAGCTATAGCACGCTTTAATCTGTTGTTCATTGAAGAACCGGTATTGTCAGAAAACAATAAAGCACTAAGTGCGATTACACAACTGGTGGAGACCCCAATTGCGACTGGCGAACGGATGTTTAGCCGCTGGGATTTTAAAAATATTTTAGAGAGCAACAATGTTGAAATTATTCAACCGGATTTATCACATGCTGGAGGGATTACTGAGTGTAAAAAGATCGCAAACATGGCAGAAGCGTATGATGTTGCTGTAGCCTTCCATTGTCCGCTAGGCCCGATCGCTTTAGCTGCGTGTCTGCAGCTAGATGCTGTTGTTCAAAATGCATTTATTCAAGAACAAAGTCTTGGAATCCATTACAATGATGGCAATGATCTGATGGACTACATTAAGAATCCAGAAATTTTCGAGTATGAAGACGGTTATGTAAAAATCCCACAGTTACCAGGATTGGGTGTTATCGTGGATGAGGAGTTGGTGATTGAAAAATCAAAAATCCCTAATAATTGGCATAACCCCGTTTGGCGACATGAAGACGGAAGTATCGCGGAGTGGTAGATGAATATATGATAAAAGATATTATTACTATTGATGTAGGAACAACAAATACTAGAGTTAGCTTGTGGCGAGATGAAGAATTACAGGAAGTTTTTGTCTATTCACAAGGTGTTCAGAAAGCATCATTGGCGGGGAATAATGATACGGTGAAAAAAATTTTGGAGTGTTCAATCAAAAAATTGTTCAAAAAATATAATATTTTGGCGGAGAAAACAGTGATTATCGCTTCAGGAATGATAACTTCTGCTTTTGGACTTGTTGAGATTCCTCATTTGAATGCACCAGTAGGAATTCAAGAATTAGCAATATCGATGAAGCAATTTTCATTTCCCGAGGTTTGCCCGCAGCCTATCTGGTTCATTCCTGGTGTAAAAACTCAATGTCAAGACAAGTCACGGCTTTCTTCGATTCAATATGATGTGATGCGGGGAGAAGAAACAGAGGCGATGGCAGTATTTTCATTGCTGAAACCGACGATTTCTGATGAGCATATCTTTGTAATGCCTGGAACACATACCAAGTTTATCAAACTGGATAAGAACGGTAGGATTGTTAAATCAAAAACTGCTACCACAGGGGAGATACTTTCATTATTGACCAAGAAATCGTTGATAGCTACAGATGTTCATCATCGTTTCTATGATGAATTAGATGAGTCATATTTGTTATCAGAATTTCATTCTGCTAGGAGTAACGGTATTGGCAGTGCTGTATTTGATGTACGCATATTGGGGCAAACTCATAATGCTTCGCGGAATCAGCGAGCAAATTATTTGTTGGGGGCCGTACTTTCTTCGGATATCCAACTATTAGAAAATTTTTTAGAACCCAATGAAACAGTAGTACTGACTGGCAAAAAGGAGCTTAGAGAGGCGATACATGTCATTCTCAATGACTTAGATAATTTTAGCCATCCTATCATAATCATTGAAGCTAACGATTTAGCTGGTCGAGGTGCATTATTGGCTGGAAAAAAAGGGGATTGTTAAGAAAAGAGGGATAAATTAATGGAATTGGAAAATTACCCAAAAGCGACCGCTATCCTGCGTGGATATACTTATGAAGAGGCAATGCTAGTTATTCGTGTTCTAAGTGAGTTTAAGCATTTTATAGGAGTCGAAGTTACAACAAATAATAGTGACCACTTAAAAATTATCCATGATGGAAAAAATAGATTTGGGGATAAAATTTCGATTGGTGTTGGAACAGTCGTAACTGTCGAACAAGCAGAGGAAGCAATAGAAGCGGGTGCTGAGTTTATGTTAGGCCCGCAAAAATTTAATGACAAAATTTTTAAACTAGCTAAAAGAAAGGGTGTTCTAACAATTCCTGGGGCCATGTCGCCCACAGAGATATTCAAAATGTTTGAGATGGGTGCTGATATTGTTAAGGTGTTCCCCGCCAACTGTCTTGGACCGGAATATTTCAATCAAGTGCAAGCCCCTTTAGGAAGTTTACCTTTGATGGCTGTAGGAGGGGTAGATCAGACTAATGCACAAAACTATTTGAACAATGGAGCCTCTTATGTAGGAATTGGTTCAAAATTTTTTGAAAAAAGTGCTGTTCACCAACTAAATTACGAGAGGCTAATGGAGTTGGCTGAATCTTTTATAGATAGTTTAAGAGTTGAATAGAACCCATTTGCGGAATACAACTTGTTTTATAATATGGCGTTATCTGTATAAAACATAGTATCACAGTGAATGAGATTGAACTGGTAGATTGATTTTTCGACCAGTTCTTTTTGCGCGCTCTGATGCTTGATATATTCCCAACGAGATAAAAAATCCCCCAAGATACTAAGATGAAGCGTTTATCCAACCTCATACTTAGATAAAAAGGAGGAAATGTTCTGAATGATAAACAAAAATTAGCGCGCACAATTTGGCGATGAAAAAATCATATTGTATTTACGTCAAAATATCACCATCAAATTATTTATGGAAAACATAATAGGCATAAACCCGATTGCTCGGCTACTATGTGGACACAATTATAGTTTTAAAGATAAGTTTCAATTACTTATTTTACACCTCTTCTTTAGGGATAAAACTTTTCCTAACGGTCAATTTTGCGCCGATTAATGTTTTCTTTGATATGTCCCGCGAATATACCAGTTGATCACTTAATAAATCTACACAGGTTTTAGCTATCTCTTCGATATCTATCTTAAAAGTTGTAAGTGGTGGTGCAACGAATTTTGCGATGTCGTCATCATTAATACTTATTACTGCCATATCTTTAGGGATGTTAATACCCAATTCATGGCAGCCCTGAAGAACGCCGGCAGCTATAGTGTCAGATGGTATGAAACATGCCTCGGGCATATCTTCATTTAACTCAGCTTTCATTTTAAGAGTTAATTGATACCCTTCGTCAACAGTAAATGATCCTTGGGAGAAAATATACTTTTCATTGAGTAGTCCGCTCTTTTCTAAATGATATCGGAAGGCATATTCACGGCTATCAATCTCTTCTTTACCCGTTTCTAGGTTAAAGAAATTTCCTCCAATAAATCCAATTTTTGTGAAACCTTCATTAATAAAGTAGTTAATTGCTTGTCTGGCCATTTCGTGGAAATCAGGTTCTACAGTATCGAAGTGTTCAGGTAATGGGTTTATTCCTCGGATTACCCCCTTATACCCTTTTTGATTTAAGTAGTACAATTCCTTTTTTGTCAATTGTCCTATTGCGATAAATCCAGTAATATCGTCAGGAATGCTTTTTACACCATCGTTTTTAGAGATGAAAATCAAATCTAGATTAGCTTTTTTACTATAATTTTTCAAATCATCTTTGACATGTTGATAGTAGACATCCTTTTTTAACTGTTCCTCTGAGATCCAAAAAAGAATGGCAATCTTGTACAGAGTAGTCTTAATTTTTGTCAGATCATATCCTAAAGATTTGGCTGTAACGATTATTTTGTTTTTAGTATCAGATGTAATAGAGAGTGACTCATCACCTTTAAAAAGTCTTGATATAGTAGCCGTTGAGTAACCAGATTTTTTTGCAATATCTCTAATAGTAACCATTGTTCATCCTCCTAGGGATATAATAATCCTTTTCTTTGTTAAAGTAAATCGAAACTGCTCTTTTAGTAACTTAAATTACTTTTTCTAGCAGGAAACGAAACTCTGATATCAGCAGAGAGCCTAATCCATTAACAGAGAAGATTGAATCGATAATGGATAGCCACTTGGAGAATGATTAGTAGGTGGGATTGATTTTAGTGGGAATCAGTCCGTTTTCTTGTTTCGTGTAAATTAAATTAGTAAAAAAGATAAATTTATTTTACGAAAAAACGTTTACAAAACGGTTTTTGAATGGTATATTTATTTTACATCAAGGGATATAAGTGCTTGTATATCGCAATAAAATAGATATTCGAGGTCGGTTTTTCGTTGTGTAAAAAAATTTACTTATACATGTTAAAATTATGCTGAGGTGATTTATGGATTATTGGCATATTGATCAAACTAATTTTCAAGGAGAGATTAAAATGAATTATAAAACTTTACCAGAAGACTTTATTATGGGAGGAGCTACGGCAGCTTATCAAGCAGAAGGCTCTACAAAAGAAGGTGGAAAAGGGCAAGTAGCGTGGGATACTTTCCTTGTAGAAAAGGGACGCTATACTGCTGATCCAGCTAGTGATTTTTATAATCAATATCCAGTTGATGCTGAATTATGCAAAAAATTTAAAATTGATAGTATTAGGATGTCTATTGCATGGAGCCGTATTTTTCCAAAAGGCTATGGGGAAGTGAACCAAACAGGAGTGGAATATTATCATAAGGTATTTGCTGAATTGAATAAGCATGGTATTATTCCTTTTGTAACTCTTCATCATTTTGATACCCCTAAAGAACTATTTGATAATGGAGATTTTTTAAATCGAGAAAATGTTGAACATTTCGTAAACTATGCACAGTTCTGTTTCGATGAATTTTCTGAGGTTCATTATTGGAGTACATTTAATGAGATTTATCCAGTTGCTTCAAATCAATATTTGATCGGATCGTTTCCTCCAGAAGTTCAATTTGATATAGAGAAGACTGTAACTTGTTTACACAACATGATGTATGCGCACGCAAAGACAGTAAACATTTTTAAAGATGGTGGATATAAAGGGGAAATTGGTGTTGTTCACTCGCTAGAGACAAAATATCCAGCAAGTGACAAAGAAGAAGATAAGCATGCTGCGAAATTAGATGATGCGTTATCAATTAAGTTCTTATTAGATGCTACTTATTTAGGGTATTACTCAGATGAAACAATGGCACATATTAATGAGATTTTAGCAGCAAATGGGCAATCTGCAGATATTGATTCTAATGATTTTAGAGAGATGAAAAAAGCAGCAAATCGAAATGATTTTCTTGGTATCAATAACTATGGTAGCCATTGGGTTAAAGAGTACAAAGGAGAAAGCACACTTCACTACAACACTACCGGAGAAAAAGGTAGCCAAGTCTATTGCATTAAAGGGATTGGCGAGAGAATCGTGCGTGAGGATCTTCCGAAAACCGATTGGGATTGGATCATTTATCCAAAAGGGTTATATGATTTACTTGTACGAATCCAAGACGAATATCCAAATTATAATAAAATATACATTACTGAAAACGGGCTAGGGTATAAGGATAATTTTGAAGATGGGATTATTCTAGATGATGATCGAATCGATTATTTACGCCAGCATTTTAATGCGATTTCCGATGCTATCAAAATGGGAGTTAATGTAAAGGGGTATTTCATTTGGTCATTAATGGATGTTTTCTCTTGGGTTAATGGATACACTAAGCGTTATGGACTATTCTATGTAGATTTCGATACACAAAAAAGATATCCGAAAGAGTCTGCATATTGGTATAAATTTGTTAGCGAAACAAAAACGATAATATAAAAATAGTTAGGAGGGCAAGGAAATGGATAGGAAAGAATTGCAATTATTAGGATTTGAAATTGTTGCTTATGCAGGAGATGCCAGAAGTTCATTATTAACAGTGTTGAAGGAAGTGAGAAAAGGTAATTTTGATAATGTTGAACGATTATTAGCGGATGCTGATGAAAATTTAACCTTAGCGCATAACTCACAAACGAAATGTTTAGCTGAAGAAGCGTCAGGGAACGAAATGGAAGTAGGCGTAATTTTTATTCATGGGCAAGACCATTTAATGACAACGATTCTATTAAGAGAACTTATTAATGATTTTGTTGAATTGTACAAAGAAAAATTTGCTAAAGCAGAGGAGAAGAAAAATGAATACGATTATTAAGCAAATTGAGAAGGGAAAACCGTTTTTTGAAAAAATCTCACGTAATATTTATTTAGGGGCAATTCGCGATGGCTTTTTAACTGCTATGCCAGCTATTCTATTTTCAAGTATTTTTATTATGATTGCGGCTGTTCCAGAAGTATTTAACGTGACGTTACCAGAGGCATTCTCGACGTGGCTTTGGAAAGTTTATGGTTATTCAATGGGATTAGTTGGTCTTTTGGTTGCTGCTACAACAGCTCGATGTTTAGCTAATTCAATGAACCGTCAATTATCTGATTCAGGTAAGCAGATTAATGAAGTTTCTGTTATGTTAGCGTCAATTTGTGGTTTTGTAATGATGGCAGCTGATCAAATTGATGGTGGGATAGCTACTGATTATTTAGGGACAAAGGGATTATTAGCAGCTTTCGTTTCTGCGTTTGTTACTGTAAATGTGTATAAATTCTGTGTTAAAAGAGATTTGACGATCCGTATGCCAAAAGAAGTTCCCGGAACAATCACACAGATGTTTAGAGATATTATCCCCTTTTCAATTGCAGTATTTATTGCCGTTTTGATTGATACGGGAGTTCGTCAATTTTTTGGAACATCATTTGCAGCAGGTGTAATTCAATTATTGCAGCCATTATTTGGTGCTGCTGATGGATATGTCGGTATTGCAATCATTTGGGGAGCCATGGCAATGTTCTGGTTTGTTGGTGTTCATGGACCATCGATTGTTGAACCAGCGATTGCTGCAATTATTTATGCGAACGTAGAAACTAACTTTGAATTATTTAAAAACGGTGCACAAGCCTCAAAAGTATTAACAGTTGGTCTAGGAAACTTTGTTGGAACGATGGGTGGTACTGGAGCGACACTAGTTGTTCCTTTTCTGTTCATGTTGTTCGCTAAATCAAAACAATTGAAAGCAGTTGGTAAAGCTTCATTTATTCCAGTTTCGTTTGCGGTAAATGAACCGTTACTATTTGCTACTCCTATTATTTTGAATCCGTACTTTCTAATTCCATTTTTATTAGCACCAATCGCTAACGTATGGATATTCAAACTTTTTGTCGATGTCTTGGGGATGAATAGCTTTATATCCGTATTGCCTTGGGCGACGCCCGCACCGATTGGCTTGGTTTTAGGAACCGGGTTTAGTGTGTTGGCGATTGTATTAGCGGTAGTATTGATTGTTGTCGATGCGATTATTTATTTACCTTTTGTTAAGGCCTATGATTCTGAATTAGTAGAACAAGAGTTAAAAAACATTGCTGCAGAAGAAGTAAAAGAAGAATTGGTCGAAGAAATCCAAGAAGTTGGTGCAACTGCGGCAGTTATAGTTGATGAAGCAAAAGCATCGGTTGGTGAAGGAAAGCGCGTTTTAGTACTTTGTGCTGGTGCCGGAACGAGTGCAATGTTGGCTAATGCATTAGAAGAGGGCGCAAAAGAGACAGGTGTTAATCTTTCTGCTAAAGCAGGAGCTTATGGTTCTCATTATGATATGATGAAAAATTTTGATTTAATCGTTCTAGCACCTCAAGTGAATTCCTATTTGGATGATCTCCGTAAAGATGCAGACAAATTAGGGATAAAAGTAATTGCAACTAAAGGTGCAGAATATATCAATTTAACACGTGATCCTAAAGGAGCAGTTGATTTTGTATTGAAGCAATTTTAGAGCTTGCTTAGATTAATAAAGCGCTAGCCAACTTAGCTAACGTTTTATCTTAAACACAATGGTAAGCGCTATCTTTTTTTGCTGTTTAAATTTCGGGTATTCTTTTTGAGGATAAAAAAATTAAAGTGGTGGTGCCTATAATAGAAATGTCGTAGATTGGAATGGCAACAGTTTTTTTGACAAATTTTATAAGGTGCAGAACTTCTTTCCGTATGCTATTCCGATTGTCCTTGACAATGAGCCTCCTCGGATGTGACGATCTTCGGCAGGAGCTAACAGTTAAAGTTAGACTGCCTCGCTAGCGTTAGCACATCCGAGCTCATTATCAAGGATTCGCTGCGCCAATCTCTGGTTACGGTAACCAACCGGTGTCTCGTAGCCAAGTGTACCGTGCAACCGAAGGTGGTTCCACCAATTGACATAGTCAAATAACTCCAAATCCAATTGTTGTAAGGTTTCAAATGTGTATTGATAGACAAATTCTACTTTCAACGACTTATAAGTTGATTCAGCTGCGGCATTATCAAAAGGACAGCCTTTATGACTCAATGATCGATTGATGTCAAAAGTTGTTAATAATTCATCAATAGCTTGGTTATCAAACTCTTTTCCACGATCAGTATGAAAAATCTCAACCTCTGTCAGAGGTTGTTTGATACGGCTAAATGCTTTTTTTACTAGAACGGCATCTTTATGTTCTCCACAAGAATGGCCGAGAATTTCTCGATTGAACAGATCCAAAATGAAACAGACATAATTCCATTTTTTCCCGACTCGTACATAAGTCAAGTCTGTTACGATCGCTTCTAATGGGTTGTCTCTTAAGAATTCACGATTCAATACGTTTGTCGTTTTGGCTTCATTGCAAGTAGAATGATGTACTTTAAAATAAGCAACAGTATAGCTCGATTTTAATCCTCTATTTTTCATGATTCTACTAATTTTTCGTCGGCTGATCTGAATGCCTCGTTTTGATAAGGCTTTTTTTATTTTTCTTGAGCCATAGGCCTTTCGGCTGCGGATAAATTCTTCAGCGACTACTTCTTCAAGTTCTGATTCGTCTTTCTTTGGTTTTGATTGATAATAATAGGACTGACGTGATAGACCTAATATTCTGCACATCGCTGATATAGGGTAAAGATGCTTATTCGCATCGATTACTTGTCTCTTCGTCCGAATATCAGCGCTGCTTGCTTTAAAATATCATTTTCCATTTCTAATTGCTGGTTTCTTTTACGTAGTTCTAACAATTCTTTTTGTTCAGGCGTAAGATTATCTTTTTCTTTGAATGAACCACTCGTTTTAGATTGCTTTACCCATTTGTTAAATGCTGAAGCCGTTAGTTCATATTCTCGAATGATTTCTACACGTGGCTTTCCAGCTAAGTAAAGATTGACGATTTGTTGCTTGAATTCTTGTGAAAAAGTTCTTCGTGTTCTCTTAGACATAAAAATTCCTCCTGGTATGTTTTCTTCTAGTCTACACACCTTAATTTTTCTGTCTAGTTAATTGTAGCCTATCCACATTGACACTCAAAGAACCAGAATAAGTCATCAGAAAGCAAGGGGGTGCGGACATAATCCTGGACGAAAAAATAAACTTAGGAGGAATGTCCGTGTGTTTTCCCACAAAGAGCGTGTAAGGGCAATTCAGTTATTTTTAAAATACGATTGCTCTTATGCTGCAACCATTCGAGAATTAGGGTATCCGTCGATTGGTGCACTACGGAAATGGTATAAAGAGTATTTGGAATCCGGAGAGCTCCATCAGGAGCACCGAAAAAAATCAAAGTATTCTGAAGAACAAAAACGAATAGCGGTGAATCATTATTTTGAATATGGTCAATGTTATGCACGAACCATTCGCATGCTTGGTTATCCTAATAGAGAGTCCTTGCGGCAGTGGTGTGAAGAACTTGCACCAGGAGCTAGAAAACTCCGAAAAAGTGCGGTAAAGTTAACACAAGATCAAAAAGAAGCTGTGTTGAAAAAATTCTATAAACCGCAAACTAATAGGAAAAATTTAGCCGAATCTGAAGGAATTAGTAGAGTTACTCTATATCAATGGAAAAACACGGTTCTTGGAAAGGATTTTCCATTGCGTATGACTTTAAAAAATCAGGAAAAACAAAAAGAGCTACTTTTAAAGGAAGTAGAAGACTTACAAAAACAAGTACACCAATTACAGCTCGAAAAAGCATTACTCGAAGGAGCGGCTGAACTGCTAAAAAAAGAAAAAGGCGTCAATCTTCTTTGTCTATCAAATCAAGAAAAAACGATATTGATTGATGCCTTACGAAATCAGTTCACCTTGAAAGAGCTTCTTCAACAGCTCCAGTTGCCTAAAAGCAGCTATTTTTATCAAAAACAAGCACTTGAGAAACCAGATAAGTATTACAAAGAACGTCAATTAATTATCACGATTTTCAATCATAACTTCTGTGCGTATGGTTACCGTAGAATTCACCAAGCTTTAAAAAATATGGGTAAAAAGCTTTCTGAAAAAGTTGTACGTAGATTGATGACTGAGGAAAATCTATTTGTTAAATTTTCTAGACGAAAAAAGTATTCTTCGTATGCTGGGGAAATTTCTCCTGCACACCCCAATTTATTAAATCGGAATTTTAAAGCAAGGAAGCCAAATGAAAAATGGTTAACAGATATTACTGAATTTAGAATTCCCGCAGGGAAAATCTACTTATCACCACTTGTCGATTGTTACGATGGTGCTATTGTTAGTTGGACTATTGGAACAAAGCCAACTTGCTTCACTCTATGTCTAAAAAGGGTTATTCACCAGATAATTCAGCGTGCGAAGGTTTCTTTGGACGATTAAAAAACGAGATGTTTTATCAACGTGACTGGAAGAATACAACAATCAATCAGTTTATAAACAAATTGGATGATTATATTCATTGGTATAATAATCAACGAATTAAGTTATCTTTAGGAGGGCTAAGCCCTCTTCAATATCGGAAGAAGCAAAGATATATTTGTTAAAAAGGTCCAAAAAAATATCCGCACCCCCTTTTTTTTGTAAAAAACTATTGCACAATACAAGTGGCCTACGGCTATCGAAATTTCCATAACTTTCGAGCAAGAATTTATCTCATTCAAGGCTTGATCTTCCAAGTAAAACAAAAACCAGTTAAGCACTCTGCCTAACTGGTTATGACTAAATTTTCAGTTGTATCTTTCTCTACCAACACTAAATGTCGAAGAGCCTTTTTTCGTTTATGAATGTAAGACCGCTTCTCGAGCCAATGCCAAACAACCGAGCGTTCCAGCGTTGTCTTCTAATGCTGGGGTCACGATATATTTGCTTAACTCAGGTGTTTCGACATACCCATTGACCAATTTTGCAAATGCGTCGTGGACGTTTTGCAGCATATGGCGTTGTTTCATCACACCACCGCCAAAAATGATCACATCTGGAGAAAACATCAAGGTTGTATTGTAGGCACATTGAGCAATATAGGAGGCTTCGATTTCCCAATAAGGATCATCTTCTGCAACCTCTTGTCCTTTTTTCCCTAAGCGTTTTTCGATGGCGGGTCCAGCGGCCATCCCTTCTAAACAGTTGCCATGAAATGGACAGCTGCCAGCAAAGTCATCTTTTGGATGAGGGACGACGAGCATATGCCCCATTTCTGGATGACTAAACCCTTCGATAAAGCGCCCTTCTTGTAAGGCACCGCCGCCAACACCCGTACCGATCGTATAGTAAACGACACTGCTCAATCCTTTGCCACTGCCGAAGACATACTCACCATAGGCAGCCGCATTGACATCTGTTGTCCAAGAAATCGGGATCGGAAATTCTTTTTTCATGGTACCGATGAAATCAAAATTTTGCCATGCCAATTTCGGGGTCGAGGTAATGTACCCATAAGTGGCGGAATCGCGATGGATATCGATAGGCCCAAATGAGCCAATCCCAATCCCTGCTAAATCTGCTTGGTATTGTTTGAAGAAGTCAATGACTAAAGGCATTGTTTCCTCAGGTGTCGTTGTCGGAAAGCTCACTCTTTCCTTGATCGTCATTTCTTCATCGCCAATGGCACACACAAATTTTGTGCCGCCTGCTTCAATTGCACCGTATAGCATAGACATTTCTCCCTTTATTTTAGAATGAAATCACTAAATAAATGACTATATATCATATTTAAATTATTTTTTTATTTAGTAACATGATAAGTAAATAACTACTATTTTTTCTTTTTGAATTTTTATCATTTTTTAAAATTCTAATAATTTTTCATACAATTGATATATGAAAAGATTAAATAAAATGTTATTCTCAAATATTTGATTAATCTATATTATTTGATTTTGGAAAGAAAATTCCATCTTTACTCAGGAAAATATATTTATTTGATTTCAAGTAAATCAGTACCCTCAGTGACTGTATTTTCAGCTACTATATTTACTTCTGAATAATCCGAAGTATTGGTCACAATAATCATTGTTGTATCATCAAGACCTTCTTTCTCAATCATTGAACGGTCAAATGTTCCAAGAATATCGCCTTTTCTAACTTTTTGATTAGTAGTAACTTTTTGTGTAAATCCTTTTCCTCCCATTGATACAGTATCAATACCAATATGAATTAGAACTTCAGCACCATTATTTGATTTAATACCATAAGCATGTCCAGTTTCAAACGTGAGTTGAATAGTACCATCTACTGGAGAATGGACCGTGTTTCCATTTGGTTTAATGGCAATCCCTTTTCCCATAGCTTCTGATGAAAAGACTGGATCATTTACTGAAGAAAGACTAATCACTTTACCAGAAATGGGACTAACAATTGTTTCTGATGAAACTTTTGTTTGTGTTGATTCAACATCAGTAGATATTGGATCTGTTGTTGCTACTTTTGAATAATTAACTGGTGTTTGTTCAGCAATTGCTTCTGCTTCAAAGATACCAGCAGCTTTTGTTTTACCGTAGAAGTAAGTAATTGCAAAAGCAACTGCAAAGCTAATTAATTCACACATTACGTAAAATGGAATAGATGTTGCATTAATTGAAAGAAATCCCAGGAAACCTGCTGAACCAAGTGAAACAGCAACTACTTTAAGTAATCCTGCTACTGCTGCAGCAATTCCTGAACCAATTAAAGCACAAAAGAATGGAAAGCGGTATTTTAAGTTAACTCCGAACAAGGCAGGCTCTGTAATTCCAAGAAGTGCTGAGACACCCGCAGAGGAAGCAAGACTTTTTGTCTTAAAATTTTTAGTTAAGAACCAAATGGCAAATGTTGCAGCACCTTGAGCAACGTTTGCCATAGATGCAACTACAAAGATAAAGTCTCCATGTCCGATACCATTTGTCCACGCTGAAAGTAATTGAGTTTCAATAGCTGGAAATGATTGATGTAAACCAGTCATGACTATAAGTGAATATGTTCCTCCAAAAATACCCATTCCAATAAATCCAGTAGTGTTATATAGCCAAACAATAATGTCTGTAATTCCATTAGACAACAATAACATTACAGGGCCAATAACTGTGAAAGTCAAAAATCCAGTAATCATTACTGATAATAATGGCGTGAATGTAAAGTCAATAGATGATGGCAATTTTTTATGAAAGAATTTTTCTAATATAGATAATATCCAAACAGCTGCTAAAACTGGAATAACTTGATAAGCATAGTTTGTTTGTGAAACATGATAACCAAAAATATTCCAATATTCAGTTGAACCACCAAGATCTGGTGTTGTCATGATCATACCAATTACAGCACCAAGAAATTGGTTTGCTCCAAAACGTTTAGCAGCTGAAATACCTACTAAAATTGGTAAGAACATGAATGGTGCAGCTGACATAAGTTGAATCATAGAGGAGAGACCCTTGATAATAGGATACATTTCTTCAATTGATTTAGGTCCAAAAAGTCCAGCTGATGTCAAAAAGTTTCGCAATGCCATCAACAAACCACCTGCAACAAGGGCAGGAATGATTGGTACAAAAATATCTGATAGCAATTTAATCAATGCCACAATTGGATTAAATTTTTTACCGTTACTAACGATTTGTTTTAAATCATCTGTTGAAATTTCTGAAAGACCAGTTTTTTTTATAAGTTCATCATAAACAAAGTTAACATCACCAGCTCCAATAATAACTTGATATTGACCATCAATTTTAAATGTACCTTTTATATCCGGATTTTTATCTAATGCTTTTTGGTCAACTTTCGTATCATCCTTTAGTACGAGACGAAGACGTGTTGCACAGTGTGCGGCTGCAACAAGGTTATCTTTTCCGACTGCTTGTATTACGTCGGAAGCTACCTTACTATAATTCATTACATTAACTCCTTTTATACTTTTTTAGCATCTAGCGAAAACGCTTCGATTGAATTCACTTACATTTTAGCACATTTTATAAATGTGTCAAACGTTTACCATATTTTTGAATTTTTACTTAAAAATAATTGATTTTTAAGCGGAAAACGTTTACCATGCTAGTTGTAGACAGATAAACTAAAGGAGGAGAAGACTATGAATTTACCTCAAGAAACTCGATACCGCGCTTATTCTGATTGGAGCAAGGAAGAGATTGCAAAAATCAACGAAAATGTAAATCAATCACCTTGGCATGCTAGTTATCATATTGAGCCTAGAACAGGATTATTAAACGATCCCAATGGTTTTTCTTTTTTTAATGGAAAATATAATCTCTTCTATCAAAATTGGCCATTTGGAGCTGCTCATGGTTTAAAGGAATGGATACACACTGAATCAGATGATTTAGTTCATTTTTATGTAACGGGAGCAGAGCTCCGTCCTGATACCGAACATGATAGTCACGGCGCTTATTCTGGTTCTGCTTATGAAGTAGATGGTAAGTTATTTTTATTCTATACAGGAAACGTTCGTGATAAAAAATGGATACGTGATACGCTTCAAATCGGGGCGTGGATGGATAAAGACCACAATATTACGAAATGTGAGAATATTCTTATTCATAAACCTGCTGATGTAACAGAACACTTTCGTGATCCACAAATTTTTAATTATAAAGGACAATTATATACAATTGTTGGAGCACAAAATCTAGAAAAATCAGGATTTATCAAGGTTTATAAAGCTACTGACAATAATGTTGAAACCTGGGAAGAAGTTGGTAACCTTGATTTTGGCAGCACTGGTTCAGAATACATGATTGAGTGTCCAAATCTTTTATTTGTAGATGAAAAACCTGTTATAATTTATTGTCCTCAAGGACTGGATAAATCTGAACTTAATTATGATAATATCTATCCAAATACTTTTAAAATATGTCAATCGTTTGATACAGAAAATATAAAACTTGTGGGTGCTTCTGAAATTCAAAACCTTGATTATGGATTTGAAGCATACGCTACTCAAGGATTTAATACTCCCGACGGACGTACGCTAATTGTTAGTTGGATTGGTCTTCCCGACATTGATTATCCAACTGACAAGTATAATTATCAGGGAGCAATGAGTCTTGTAAAAGAACTTTCAATAAAAGATGGTAAACTTTACCAATATCCAGTAGAAGCTATTACATCATTACGTGCTAGTTCTGAACAATTTACAGCAAAAGCAGAAACAAATAATACTTATGAGCTTGAACTAACTTTTCCTCCAAATCAGAAATCGGAGTTACTTCTTTTCTCTGATAGTAAAGGAAATGGACTTAGCTTGATTGTAGATACCAAAGAAGGAAAAATCATTTTAGATCGCAGCAAAGCAGGCATTCAATATGCCACTGACTTTGGTACGATTCGTGAATGCTCAATTGATACTAAAGAAACAACTGCTAACATTTTTGTAGATAACTCAATCATTGAGATTTTTATTAATAAAGGAGAAAAAGTGTTTACTAGTCGTGTATTCCCTGAAAATCACCAAAATGGTATTCAAATCAAATCAGGCGAACCGACTGGAAAATACTTTGAATTAAAATATCAAAATGGTAGCAAAATTAACTGATGTCGCTGAATTAGCTGGAGTTAGCCCAACAACCGTTTCACGCGTCATTAATAATAAGGGATATTTATCAGAAAAAACAAAACAAAAAGTTCATGAAGCTATGAAAACTCTTGGTTATAAACCAAATAATTTAGCACGTGGACTTCAAGGAAAGTCACCTCAGCTTATTGGTCTTATTTTTCCTAATATTAGTAATATCTTTTACTCTGAACTCATTGAGTATCTTGAAATCGAGTTATTTAAACATGGATATAAAACGATTATTTGCAATAGTCAAAATGATCCTGCTAAAGAGAGAGAATACATTGAAATGCTTGAAGCCAACCAAGTTGATGGCATAATCTCATCAAGCCATAATCTTGGAATTGCTGATTATGAGCGTGTGAGAGCACCTATTGTTGCTTTTGATAGAAATTTAGCTCCTAATGTTTCCATTGTTTCTTCAGATAACTTTGAAGGGGGAAAACTTGCAGCTAAGACTTTACAAAAAAATGGTTGTCAAAATACCATTATGATTACAGGAAATGATAACACGGATTCTCCCACAGAATTACGTGTACTAGGTTTTTCTTTTCAAAATCCAAATGGAAAAATTTTCAAAATTCCTAATAATCTGTCTACTATCCGTCGTGAAATGGAAATAAAGTCAACTATTATAAATCACAAACCAGATGGTATTTTTGTTTCTGATGATTTAACAGCCATTCTCACTATGAAAATTGCTCATCAACTTAAACTTAATATCCCAGAAGATTTAAAAATTATTGGATACGATGGTACCTCTTTCATTGAGAAATTTTTCCCACAATTGACAACAATAAGACAACCAATTGATGAAATTGCAAGTCTTATTGTGGATATTCTTCTGAAAAAAATTAAAGGCGAAAAGACAAATAAGGATTATATTTTACCAATCTCAATACTTTCTGGAGGAAGTATTTAACGTCAAATTAATTTTTTAATGTCTATAAAATTCGTTAGAAAATACAATTTATAGATATCCAATTGATTTGTAAACAAAAAGGAGTTGTCAACTAAGCCACTCCTTTTTGTTGTAATTTTTCCCAATAAGAAAGTCTACTACTTTAGGAAGATAATAGTAAGATAGAAATGTTGCCCCCAAAATTATTATCCAGCTGGATATAATTAATCAAATAAAAAGGATCAAAAATGTAGTGACCCCCAAAAGTTAGACTTTTTTGGAGTGGAGAAATCCACTCTTTTTTTCATGCTCTAAAATGATATTTTTACACAACCGTAACGGTTGTTTTACGAAATTGGACGGGACTTTGCCAGTTTAATTTCTGTTTTATCCGTTCATTATTGTAGTAATAGATATAGCTATCGATGGCTGATTTTAATTCCTCGAAACAGTTATAAACTTTCCCGTGAAAAATCTCTTGTTTTAATAAGCCAAAAAAATTCTCCATAAGTGAATTATCTAAGCAGTTCCCTTTCCGAGACATGCTTTGAAAGATTTTGTACTCCTTCAATTTGTTTCTATAAGCTTTCATTTGATACGCCCAACCTTGATCTGAGTGAAACGTACGACGATAGGGACAATCGTTAGTGGTCTGGATAGCTTCCTCCAAACCTTCCATTACCGCACGTGTTTCTGAATGGTGGTAGCGACCGATTTGAACGGCTAGGGCGGAAATACGGTGCAAATGCACGGTGGTTTCATGCAATGCTTACAGGGCGTATTTTGTAAGGGTATGTAACGGAGATAATCCCGACGGTAATGGATGTGAGAGGCCAAGCCGACGCTGACGGTAGGGCAAACAAACATAGTTGCACTCTAGCGATCGTTATTTATTTTTAACGGTCAAACTAGGGTACAACTATGCTTAAAACACTTCGCCTCAACTTCTGGTAGCAAAAGTGATTTTGAAAGTCAAAATATTTTTTATGAGTTATTTATAATTCGCCGTTTGTATAATTAAGCGAGACAAATAAAAAAGCCATTTATGTTACACTCAAATTGTAATACCCGCTAAAGCATACAAGGAGAGTGAACATAAATGACTTATACCCATCTTACACCAAACGAGCTTGTAATGATAGAAGCATATTTTCATCAAGAAACTCCGGTTGCTATCGTTGCGAAGCAGCTTAAACGTGGACGCCAAACAATTTACAATGTCTATAACTTTCTCAAATGTGGTGGAACAGCACTTGAATACTTTGAACAATACAAAGAAAATAAGCGACGTTGTGGGAGAACCGAAATCATTTTTCCTGCTGAGGAAAAAGAATACATTGCAAAAAGATCAACTGAAGGTTGGACCCCAGACGTCATTATTGGCCGTGCAGAGCGAACCTTCTCTTGTTCAGTAAGTACCCCTCTATCGCCGGTTTAAGACGGGAGAATTCAATGTTTTACATTTACCGATGCAAGGAAAACGAAAACCAAATGGTTATAAGGAAAAACGTGGAAAACAGACATTCAAAAGAAATATTTCTGAACGTAAAAAAGATTATGTCGTTTTCGAAGAAGAATTTGGACATTTAGAGGGTGATACGATTGTCGGCATCCACCATAAAAGTGTCGTCATCACACTCGTTGAGCGACTTTCAAAAGCCATTATCGCCTTGAAACCAGAAGGCCGTAAGGCAGTTGATATTGAAAATTCGATTAATGAATGGCTTCAATCCGTACCCAAAAATCTTTTCAAATCAATTACCTTTGATTGTGGAAAAGAATTCTCTAATTGGAAAAGTATTAGTAATACGAATGATATTGATATTTATTTCGCAGACCCAGGAACGCCTTCCCAACGGGGATTAAATGAACATTCAAACGGACTCCTCCGAAAAGATGGACTACCAAAAGAAATGGACTTCAACCAAGTCAATCAAGGATTCATCTCATCCGTTGCGTCCAAAAGAAACCATATCCCTAGAAAATCACTAAATTACCAAACACCATTAGAAGTTTTTTTGAGTTACGTAAATGGAAAGTTTTGTCTCGCTTAATTTGACAAATAATAGTATTATAAGAAAAGCTAAGAATGATAATTAATCGATTTTCAAAATATATAATAAAAAGATACAATGAGTTAACTATACAAATCAAAAGAAGAAGTAGGGGGATAGCATACCTATGCTTCTTTTTTTATGTATTTAGCTATTTCTTCTTTACAATATCGAACATATGTTTGTATAATGTGAAAGAATGGAGTGTTATTTATGATGGATTATTCAAAAGAGCCAGTAAATGATTACTTTTTAATCGATATGAAAAGCTTTTACGCAAGTGTCGAATGTATAGAAAGAAATTTAGATCCATTAACAACAGAACTTGTTGTTATGAGTCGATCTGATAATACTGGTTCAGGATTGATATTAGCTTCTTCTCCTGAAGCAAAAAAGCGGTATGGTATTACAAATGTGAGTAGACCACGTGACTTACCACAACCATTTCCTAAAACACTACACGTTGTTCCACCACGTATGAACCTATATATCAAGCGAAATATGCAGGTAAATAATATTTTCAGAAGATATGTGGCTGATGAAGATCTACTGATTTACTCGATCGATGAATCAATCTTAAAAGTGACCCGATCACTGAATCTTTTTACGACTGAAGGAACACGAAGTCAGCGAAGGAAGAAGCTCGCTCAAATGATCCAAGAACGTATTAAAGAAGAGTTAGGTTTGATTGCTACGGTAGGCGTCGGCGATAATCCCCTTTTGGCTAAACTAGCCTTAGACAATGAAGCAAAGCATAATGAAGGATTTATTGCGGAATGGACGTACGAAAACGTTCCTGAAAAAGTATGGAATATTCCTGAAATGACGGACTTTTGGGGCATTGGCTCTCGAATGAAGAAAAGACTCAATCAGATGGGAATTATGAGCATTAGAGATCTTGCTAACTGGAATCCATACACCATTAAGAGCCGTTTAGGTGTGATTGGCTTACAGCTATACTTTCATGCAAATGGTATTGATCGAACTGATATAGCAATCCCACCAGAACCGACAAAAGAAAAGTCCTATGGTAATTCACAAGTGTTGCCACGTGATTATACTAGAAGAAATGAAATCGAGCTGGTTGTAAAAGAAATGGCGGAACAAGTAGCCATTCGTATCAGACAGCATAATTGTAAAACAGGATGTGTCCATTTAAACATTGGTACATCGATCTTAGAAACGAGACCAGGGTTCTCACACCAGATGAAAATCCCTATCACAGACAATACAAAGGAATTGCAGAATTATTGTCTTTTCTTGTTTGATAAGTATTATGAAGGACAAGAAGTCCGCCACGTCGGAATCACTTACAGCAAGCTATTTTATACTGATTCGCTTCAGCTGGATTTATTTAGTGATCCACAAAAGCAAATTGACGAAGAAAATTTAGATAAAATTATTGACAAGATTCGGCAAAAATATGGTTTTACGTCGATTGTACATGCTTCTTCAATGTTAGAAGGCGCTAGAAGCATTACTAGAAGCACACTTGTTGGTGGTCATGCGGGCGGAAATGGGGGAATTAAAAATGATTGATTACAATGATCGTGGTCGTTTAAAGTGGGCAGGGTTTTATTTATCTGATCATACTGAAGAGATCGATGCGGACAATGAGCAACGTACCAATCATAATTTGGCAAAAGAACAAATGACGACTGAAGATATTGTGAAAGTATTGAACGCTGCAGTCATAAAAAATAGATCAGTATGTATCCAAAAAGAAGAACGAAACGCTGAAGGATACTATCCATACGATATTGTTGGAAAGATCTTAGGTAGTGATGAGCTGGGAATCTACGTTGGAAAAGACAAAATTCACTACGACGAAATACGGCACATTGAATTTTACCAGGATAATAAGTGGAGTCGACTAGAATGAACATTATCCAGCAATATGAGCTAAAGTATATAACATGTATAGTTATATACAAATATTTAGCTTCGGTTGGTATAAACTTAATAAGTGACTTTTTGAGCCAAAAGTAAGGAATTACAAAAAGAGAAAGAAGAGAAGGAAGAATGAAAAAGGTATTATTTGCGGTTAGTTTAGTTGTTAATATAGCACTAGCAGGAGGATTATTTTATACCATTACAGAAATGAATAAGCTTGATGACCAACGGGAAAGCTTAGCAATCAGTAACGAACAATACAAAAGGAAGCTAGATGAAGCTAGCAGCACCAACGTGGACACTCAAGAAGCCGTAGAATCCTCTACAATTGTTTATAGCAATGAATCCAGTGAAACCCTAACAAATTCGGAAAGAAGCACAGCTCCAGCTACAGAAACTGTTTCTCAAAAAGCTACTATAACAATAGGAAGTAAAGTATTCACGTTTATAGTAAATGGCTTGACAATAGAACACGATTCTAGCAGAACAGGAAAAATGACCGAGCTTTCTCATGAGTTTCCAGTGATTGTTACTACTCCTAGTGCTACCCTTAACGGTATATTGGTGCAAGACAACAATGATAATAATTGCTATATAATGGTAGACGGTCAAACTCTATACAGAGGAACATACCAATAAATTTTGAGTCTTAATATGACTGATATTTATAAAAAATTCCTGATATTAGAACAAGAATACGCTGTCTTCAAATGTATAATATTACAATAGCACGATATAGCAATATTGTTATATCGTGTTTCATAATAATTAAGAGCTTTAAAATTAGTATTTATTAGATACTTAAAAGCTATTTTAGTATTGATAAATTGTTACCAGCAACAAAAAAGAAGTTACTTAGTGCTAACTTTTGAGCAACTGCTAGAGGAGGTAGGATATGGCTAATTATCCTGTAATTTTTATTGTATTTTCTAGAAATGTAATTATTCTCTTAAACATTCCAGCATATCCAAGTATATAGAAAATTTACGTTTTCTGTATAGTTGGATTTGAATTATAGCTATTTGTAATTTACTTCAATTATTTCGCTATAGCAGCTAATAACACTATAAAGACACATACAGCAACTCCTTAAATGGGTTTCGTATGTGTCTTTATAGTGTTGATCACTTCATATTTTAGTTGGTCAAAATCCTTATCATATGTAGCAATATATACCACTAAATTTACAGCATCTTTTTGATCAATAGCTAAAAGCTGTCCATTGATTTTCAAAAAGACAAAAGTAGCTAAGAAAGCAGTACGTTTATTTGCATTATGAAAAGGATGTTTCTTTATCAATTGTATAAGTAGGATAGCTGCTTTTTCATAAATCGAAGGATAAACCTCTTCACCAAAAGCTGAGGCTCGAAGTTGCCCTACACACATTTCTAAAGCATTCGCATCCTTTACACCAAGGGGTTCATTAGGAGAGTATTTTTTTATTTGGATTACATTCATTTTTATAATATCTTTGGCTTCTAGGTAATGAATACTCATTTATCGACAAGCTCTCTAAAAGTAGTATCATATTCAGTTAATGCTTGAGATATTGCTAAATCAATTTCATCAGATAAGGCTTGTTTTTTTGTAATTGCCGCTCGAAGTTTTTCTTCATCTAAAAAAACCGTATCTCCGGGATTTAACCCATTTTCTTTAAGAAACTCCTTTGAAATAGTTAATACTACTGAGTTCCCCACTTCCCTAAATTTTCTTTCTTTAATTGCCATAGTCTTCTCCCTCCTTTTTCTTTGTATATACAGTATATACGCTTGTTGATTTTAAATCAAGCATAGTCCCTCTCATGTCTAACTCTATAGAAAGATTGTTCTTTCTATATAATTAATTAAGAAAATTCAAAAAATTTAGATTGCTCCCTTCTATTTCCTTCCCTATTTATGTATACCATTTATTTTAAATTATTAAACGTATACCTGTTTATATGCTTTTTTTGAAACAAATTAATAAATTTTAGAGCATACCAATTGACAAAACATTCTATAATTGGTATAGTCCAATTATAGAGATACTCTTCTCCCCTACTTATTGAAAGGATGAATGACATGAAAAATACAGAAATATATCAAAAAATAGATACAATCATACTTCATATGCCCGATTATATAAAAGATTTTGTTCAAGATCGTGAGGATAAAGATCAATCACCTCGAACCACTTTAGAATATCTAAAAAATTATAAGCTCTTTTATGAATGGCTTCTGAGTGAGTCTATCGTTCCTGATACTTCTATCACCTCGATAAGACAGTTAACTGCCTATGACCTAAACTTGTACAAATCTCATTTGAAACGTCGCACAAAAGAAAATGTAAAAAAAGAGACAACAAAAACTAAGCTCAAAGATAATAATAACTTAGGTCTATCTACTTCTACTATCAATAGAAATATCACGGCATTAAAGGTTCTATTTAAATATCTTTCGAAAAGTTCCAATAATCCTCTAGGAAAACCATACTTAGACAATAATCCTATGGATCAAGTAGCAACCATCACAGATAAAACTACGTTAGCTGCACGTGCCAATGCCATTGAGAAAAAATTATTTCTAGATAAGGATACACAAAATTATCTAGATTATATTGCCAATGAATATAAAAATACTTTGAGTAAACGAGCTTTGATCTATTATCAACGAGATGTAGAAAGAGACCTGGCGATCAATGCACTGATTTTAGGATCTGGATTGAGACTCTCCGAGGTTATAAATATTAATTTAGATGACCTATCTTTAGATAAGAATAATGTGGTAGTAACTAGAAAAGGAAATAAGAGAGATGCGGTCAATATAGCAGCGTTCGCAATGGAATATTTAGCTAATTATCTAGCTATTCGGAAAGAACGATATAAAGTAACAGAAAACGAAAAAGCTTTATTTCTAGCAATTTACCAAGGAGAAGCCAAGCGTATATCCGGTATTGCAATCGAACGGATGGTAGCAAAATATTCAAAAGGCTTTAGAATTCAAGTCAGCCCTCACAAACTGCGTCATACATTAGCTACTAGACTCTACCAACAGACAAATTCATTGGTATTAACTGCCCAACAATTGGGACATTCAAGTACCAATACAACAACTTTATATACCCATATAGACAATGCGGCTACGATCGATGCATTAAATGCTTTATGAGTATAATGTATAAATAGGCGGAAATAAGAAACAACACGCTAGAAAAGCCTGTATTATAGTTTTTCTAGTGTGTTTCTTTTGGTGTGATCCTACTTTTGTTTATCATTTATTTTTTATTATCGTAAATAGGTGTCGGTTTGATTTTAGAAAAATTAGTTTGGATATAATCTGTGGGATCATTTGTTATCTCTCTCAATGAATTTAGATACAAATGACCATAAGTTCCTAAAGTCGTTTGTACATCAGCATGTTTTAACCTTTCTTTAATTCGAAGTGCATCTTTTTATTGTGATATAAGCAAAGAAGCATGACTATGCCTTAATCCGTGTATGCGGATTATATGAACACCAACGATCGTTGCATGTCTTCTCATAATATGACGGATTGTATATTTCTGGGTTCTGTTGCAAAGTTTTAAATAAAGAATAAAATCCCTTACGGTATCTATGATTTAAGCTGGGATTCCCAATAATACCTTGATTTCAGTATAGACCGAAAACCCGAAGAGAGTGCCTTCTTTTCGGGTTTTCTTATATAATCCTCGGATGGCTTCCATGCCTTTAATCGTGGTAGAGGCAGTGCGTAAACTTCGATAGAATTTATTGCGTCTCTTTACTGGACGATGGTCTTGTTCAATCAAATTATTCAGGTATTTAATGGTACGATGTTCTGTCCCTTGATAAAAGCCGTATTCTTTTAGTTTCTTAAAGGCACTTGTAATAGAGGGGGCTTTATCTGTGACTACAACCTTCGGTTCATCAAACTGCTTCACTAACCGCTTAAGAAAAGCATAGGCTGCTTGTGTGTCCCGTTTTTTACGTAACCAAATATCCAAGGTTAAACCATCTGCATCGATGGCTCGATACAAATAATGCCATTTTCCTTTAATTTTGATGTACGTTTCATCCATTTTCCATGAATAAAAGGATTTTTTATTTTTCTTTTTCCAAATTTGATAGAGTAGTTTGCCATATTCTTGCACCCAACGATAAATCGTCGTATGAGAAACGTTAATGCCACGATCATATAAGATTTCTCGAACTTCACGATAGCTAAGGTTATAACGAAGATAGTAGCCCACGGCTACAATAATCACATCCTGCTGAAATTGCTTTCCTTTAAAATGATTCATCGTCATTCCTCCTGCTATCTTTTTCTATTATTCTACCTTATTTGATAGTAGATTTAAAACTTTGCAACAGAACCACCGATTTTTATATGTTCTTTCTTCTACTTTCCCTTGATAATAAGGTAGGAATAATTTATAAAAAAACTCCTCAAACAACATAGTACTTTGAGAAGTTTCTGCTTCTTTTCCATAATTAGAAACAAGTTCGGTATACGCTTTTTTTCTTCTTTAACTGTTTTAACCCCTCTACGTTTTTTTGTACTCTTTTCCCTGTTCGTTTGTCGAATCCCAAACTAGCAGTAAAATGATATTTCCCATTTTTATCTTTTTTAAAATTAACCATGATTCTGAAAATCCTCCTCTACCTCTATCTTCATATCTAAAACTTCTTCTACAGATTCAACAGGTACTAGTCCTAATCTTCTATTTTCGTAATAGGTATAGCTTTTTGAAACCATAATTGCTTTTGCCTGTCGTATGATTCTCTCAGACTGATACTTCCCATAACCTAATTTCATTAATTCATTTTTTGTTATAACCACCATTTAACCACCACATTTTTTATTCAAATATAAAAAAGAACACTACTAAAAATAGTAGCGTTCCTGCATATTTTTATTCAAATTTAATCAGCTTTATAAATCTTTGTATACTTGCTCCTTAATACTCAAAAAATGCACATTAGAAATCTAATTCTAAAAAATATCACTAGTGTTGCATAAAACATTTTAGAATATTCTGAAAACTATTTACTCTGAAAATAAGTCAAAAAAAACTGTGCTGACGCAGAGGATGACTTTTTCCAGAAAATTTTTTATCTGTTATTCAACTGAAAACCAAAAGTAACGAGCCAAATTTCTTTTTTCTCATGTGGGAATTAATTTTTCTACCCAACATTCAAAAGGCTGAAACAGTAAATAACGAAAGAATCGTTTGATTTGGAACACTGATTTTTCCGTTTTCGTCTCCAATTTGATGAGAAACGTGAGGAGAGCGGAAATCATCGTTAAAATCAATTGATTCTGCACGCCTTTTTCACTTTGAGAAAAGAAGGTTTTAATGGTCATGTGTTGTTTGATGTGCTTGAAAAACAATTCGATTTGCCAACGAGCGTGATACATATCAGAAATTTCTTTTGAAGAGACGTCCATTCGATTGGTGATAAATTGAAACACACGTCCGTTCTTATCTTGAACAGTGACTAGTCGGAAATTGGCGGTTAGATAGGTTTTAGATCCTAAACGAACCAGCTCGTCTCGTAGAATTTCTGTTTCTGGCGATGTTTCCAGAGTATCTATCACGTGAACTTTGGTGTTTTTTTTAATCCGAGTGACGAAGAAATAGCCATCCCAATGCATCTGATCCATCTTTTCAAAGTCCTAATACCCACGATCAAACACGTAAGTTGCCTCTGGTTGATTCACCAATACTGGTAGTTGATTGAGATCATGTTCATGGGCATTTGTTAAGGTAAAATCAGTCGGATACATCGTGGTATCGTCCATATAACAATAGTTTAAGTGTAACTTGACACCTGATTTTGTTTGACGGAAAGTCGCCCACTTATGACGTTTTAAACTAAGCGAAAACGTACTGGAATCAATCAGATACAGATGATTTCGCTTGGTTGGTTTGATTTGATGTTGAACTTTTTCTAACAGTTGTTGAAAAATTTCTTCTAACACTTTAGGTTCAAGTGCATTAAATGCTCGAGACAATTGGGTATGACTAATCGATGACACATCGGTTTCTAGTTGGAGCGATCGGTCGATAAGAGCTGTACTCAAATCACGCAAACTTTCTTTTTCTTCATTAACTGCGTAGAGAAAGAGCTTGAGCACAGCTTCAAAAGACAGTTTTTTACGATACGAATTGTAATCAAAAATACATTTTTGGGAGTTGACAGAAAGTTTTCCTAATTTTATGGCAGAAAACCATTTATTAAATGCTGTATTTGTTTTATACTTATCCATGTATGAGTCCTTTTTATTGGTCTTGGATAAGTCATCCAAGTGCTAGTATAAAGGATTTTTTGTTCTATGGAATAGGTTAAAATTTTAATGCAACACTAGTGAAAATTTTTATATCTTTAGACTCAATGATAAATTCTTTCGTATCCAAGTTAGCCGTTAATGTTGCACTATCACTACCGTTTTTATTTTTACGTGTAATCACTATTTCTGATTCTGATGGCGTTGCTACTTCAATCGTTCCATCCAAATCAAACGCCGCAGATTCATTTCTAAATTTTAAAAGTGCAAATAATTGTTGAATCACTGGCCGTTGCACTTCTTCTTCAATTTCGGCTAAATCATAGTAATGACGATTAATATTACGCCCTTCTTTCGTTGCTTCCAACAGTTCAATATCATTTTTTCCTGCTAATAACCCAACGTAATAAATTTGTGGAATCCCTGGCGCAAATACTTGAATCGCACGTGCTAACAGATAGCTACGGTCATTATCGCCTAATGCACTATAATAGGTGCTGTTAATTTGATAAATATCTAAATTATTGTAATTGGCACTTGAATAGACCTTCTTCACATTCGCCCCGACTTTATACAATTCCTCAGAGGTGTAATCCAATTCTTCATCTGTTAATAAATCACGAGCGTCCACAACACCAATTCCATCATGCGTATCCAATGTTGTAAACTGCTTCATCGGACTCATTTTCAACCAATTGGCTAAACGTTCTGATTTTCCACTATAAAGTGAATACAGAGTGACCATTGGCAAGGCGAAGTCATAGATATAATAATCATGATTGGCAATTTTCATTTGAATGGAATAATGCTCATGGATTTCTGGTAATAATTCGACGTCATATTTCGCTGCTTCTTGACGCACTTCGTCTAAAAGTTCCCAAATATCTGGTTCCACGAAGAAATCATTGGTATCTAATTTTTTAATCGCATAAGCAAACGCATCTAATCGAATTAAAGAACAGCCATGGTTCGCCATATCTTTGATGGTTTCTCGAATAAATTCTTTCACAACTTCTTTGGTCACATCTAAATCAATTTGTTCTTCCCCAAAGGTATTCCAAACCTCTTCTGTCGTACCATCCGCAAATTCTACCGTTTGAAACGGCGCTTTGTCTTTACGCTTGTAGATTAAATCAATATCTTCTTGTGTTGGTCGATTTTCTGGGAAAAATTCATGAATACGGATAAACATTTCTTTGTATGGTGACTGCTCATGGTTTTTTTTGAAATCTTGGAAAAATTTTGATTCACGAGAAATGTGATTAATCATAAAATCAAACATCAAATAATAATCTTCACCTAATGCTTCCACATCTTCCCATGTTCCAAGAGCTGGATCAACTGTCGTATAATCACTCGGCGCAAAGCCTCGATCACCTGTCGATGGAAAAAAAGGCAACAGATGTACACCACCAATAACACCTTGTAAATGTTTGTCTAAGACTTGTTTTAATTCGCCCATGTTTTTTCCTAAACTATCTGCATAGGTGATGAGCATTGCTTCGTTTTTAATTTTCATAATTGTCCTCCATAATTAGCTAATACAATACTTTCAAACGGTCGTAAACGCAATTTTCGACTTTGATCTAATAAAACATCTTCATAATTATTGATTAATACTTGTTGGTACTGTTCATCTACATAATATTCTTGTTCTGTTGCTGTAACGTTTAAGATAACTAATACGATTTTATCTTCTAATTGGCGTTCATAAAGCAAAATATGTTCATTTTTATCTTTCACTGGTAGAAATTGTCCGTAGATTAGCACGTCTTTGTATACACTATTTTTTCTTAATTTAATTAATTGATGATAATAATTGAATACCGACTGTTGATTGGTTAACTGAGCTTCTGCATTGAGTTCTGGATAATTAGGATTTACTTTTAACCATACATTATCAGAAGTTGAGAATCTGGCATTTTTTTGCGTATTCCATTGCATAGGTGTGCGAGAATTATCCCGACTTCGTTTATTGACAGCTTTCAATGCTTGCTCTGGTGCCAATCCATATTCTAATGCCCGTTTATACTGAGAATGCGTAGCTACATCATCAAAATCTTCTAATGATGCCATTTCTATGTTGGTCATTCCTAGTTTTTGTCCTTGATAAATAAAAGGGGTACCTCTTAGTAACATAAAAAGCGTCGCCAACATTTTTTTACTATAATCATTGATCCATTCTTCTGGAATATATTTATTAATTGAACGTGGTTGATCGTGGTTTTCTAAATATAAGGCGCCCCAACCTTTATCTTGCGTAACTAATTGATTCGTAAAAATATTGGTACGCATATCCGTCCATGTCCATTGGCTATCTTTAAACCATTCACCAGTTTCAGGTACATCAATATCCGTATAACTAAAATCAAAAACCATCGAATAATAGCCATCTTCACCAATATATTCATCTAAACGTTCATTAGGAACATCGGCTTCTGCTACCGTCATACTATTATGTGGTTTAAATGTCCGCTCTCTCATTTCTTTTAACCACACTTCAATGCCCGACTGATTAAGAATCCAGGGCCCAATGAAGGCTAACCCATCTTCTCCATCAGATTCAAAGATGCCATACTCTAGTTTTTTTTTGATGTTTAATATCGCATCGATTCTAAATCCGCCTAGTCCTTTATCTAACCAATAGTTAATCATTGCATAGATTTCTTCACGTACTTCTTCATTTTCCCAATTCAAATCAGGCTGCTTTTTAGTAAATGCGTGTAAATAAAACATATTTTCTTCGTTTGGAATGAGTCTCTTTTGGTGTTGCACTTATATTGTAAATTCAAGCTACTATATCTGTTTCAAATAAAAGCGTTGTGTCGCATAATCACCATGTAGTTCTGAGTCAATATAAAAACCGAGATTCATCAATTCATCGCCAGCAAATGTTACATCTTCCATTTGATAAGTTGCTTCTTCTGCTAATCCTGCTAATTTCAATGTGACTAATGGATGCGCAGCTTCTGCTAATACTCGGAAATAAAAGACCATGGCTTCTGTTTGGTCTTTTGAGACAAACATCCATGCAGTATCATTGCCTTCAAACGGACTTTCCAAGCGATAAAAAGTTCCATATTGCAAAAGTTGGCGATGCTTTTTATAAAAGGCAACTTGTTCTTTAATTTCTGCTTTTTCTTCAGAAGTTAATTGCGTTAGATCTAGCTCATAACCAAAAACACCAGCCATCGCAGCATTGCCACGAATAGTTAAACTCGTTTCTCTTCCTGTTTGATGATTTGGGACTGCTGAAACATGCGCACCCATACTTGAAATTGGATACACTAAGCTGGTTCCATATTGAATTTTCAGACGAGCCACGGCATCGGTATTGTCGCTCGTCCAAGTTTGTGGCATGTAATACAAGAAACCTGCATCAAAACGACCGCCTCCACCCGAACAACTTTCAAATAAAATAGTTGGATAATTCGTTGTTAACTTTTCTAAAAATTCATATAACCCTAACATATAACGATGAGCCACTTCACCTTGCATCGTTGAGTCCAACAAGACAGAATAGACTTCTGTCATATTTCGATTCATATCCCACTTCACATAATCAATCGGTACACGATCAAAAATCGCCGTCATTTGTTGATAGATATTATCACGAACATCTTGTCTTGAAAAATCAAGAACATATTGATTTCGACTAATTGAGCGGTCACGACCTGGAATACCCAATGCCCAATCTGGATGTGCTCGAAATAGTTCACTATCTTCAGAAATCATTTCCGGTTCAAACCAAATCCCAAATTTCATCCCGTTATCATGCACTTGCTTGGCTAAATTTTCCAAACCACAAGCAAGTTTGCCTTCTGTTTCAACCCAATCACCTAATGAAGTGAAGTCATTTTCACGACCGCCAAACCAACCATCATCTAAAACAAACATTTCAATGCCCAAGTTCTTCGCATCATCGACAATATTCATGATTTTTTCTTCGTTAAAATCAAAATACGTTGCTTCCCAGTTGTTGATTAACGTGGGACGTTCTTGTAAACGATAGTTTCCACGAATTAAACGGTGATTATACAATTCATGATACGTCTGTGATAACGTATTCAGACCTTCATTACTATAAACCATCACGACTTCTGGCGTTTGAAATGAGTCGCCAGTTTTTAGTTGCCAACCAAAATTAAATGAATTAATTCCCATAATGACCCGTGTTTGGTCAAATGGATCTTTTTGAATCACCGTTTCGTGATTACCGCTATAAACTAAATTAAATCCATATGCCTCTCCTTGAAATTCATCTGTTTTGGCATCTACTAAAGCAACAAACGGATTTTGTTGATGGCTGCTTGATCCGCGTTTACTATCTAATACTTTTATCCCTGTATGAATTTTTTCTCTAGTCATTTGACGTTCTCTTGCCCAGGTACCATTTAAATGAATTAACTCGAGTGGACGATTTGGAAAATCAATTGATTGACTAGCTAAGCGGTTAATCTCCACTGTTTCATCACTATTATTTACTAATTGCGTAGAACGAATAATTACACTGTGATTTTGATAAATTGTGTAGAACAACTGTAAAGTCAATCCACTAATCGCGTCTTTCAATTGAATAATCAGCGTTTCAGCTTCATCATCATCTTCCGTATATAAGGCTGGCAATCCCGCTAAGCTGGGCTTTCCTTTTTGAATTTCGTAGCTATCATAACGAAAATCATTTACACGACTACCGTTTCCTAATTTAATATTATGCGCCGGTTCTCTAAAATCACCATGTCCATATCCTGGAAATTCTAATGGTAATGTATCTAAAGATAATAAACGATCTTGCGCATTTGCATTGTTGGGTGAGAAGGAACGATCTGTTCGGGGGTAGCGATACCCACCAGAATAGTGCGTAATCTTTTTTCCAAAATAAAGATGCGTTAAATAATTATTTTCTTCGATTCCTAATAGATAGCTAATTTTTTTATTTTGTAAATGAAATGTTTGTGTGTGATTGTCAAATATAATCATAAGTTTATGAACTCCTTTATAATGAGAATAATTTATTGGTTATTTCACTGCTCCATTGCTCATTCCAGCTATAATACTTCTTTGGAAAGCAAGATAAACTAGTGTAATCGTGACAATTCCTACTGTATAGGAAGCAAAACTTGGACCATAGTCGTTAAAATATTGTCCCGTATAATTATATTGAAACAATGGTAGTGTCCACATATTAGAATCACGATTTAAAATTAATAATGGTAGCATGAAATCATTCCAAAACCATAGAGCATTAAGAATAATAGTCGTCGCATGCATTGGTTTTAACATTGGGAAAACAATTTTGAAATAAGTTGTAAAGTGACTAGCCCCATCAATTTCAGCAGCCTCATCCAGACTGATAGGCACATTTAGTTTAATAAAACCAACATATAAAAATAGTGTCTGTGGTACGGCATAAGTGAGATAGAGTAAGATTAATCCCCACATATTTGCTAAACCAATTTTACTCATCATAACGGTAATCGGAATCATAATTACTTGGAAAGGAACAAAAATTCCTAAAATTAAAAATAAATACATCAATCCGTATGCTTTCCCACGAGTCATTTTTCTTGCTAGTGAATAAGCAGCCATAGGAATAATTGCTGTCACAGCAACTACTGCAATGATTGTGATGATTGCCGAATTCCAAAAGTAATGACCAATTCCATCCGCTAACAATCTTCGGAAATTTTCCAAAGTCGCTGGATTAGGAAAACGAAAGAAATTATTCATAATATCGGGTGTTGTTTTAAATGAACCGAATAGCGTTGAAACTAAGGGAACTAAAATCATGAAGCCCCCTAATAATAAAAGCAAGTATTTAGAAATATTTTTTTCTTTTGATGTTTTCATTGGGAAACCTCCTAGATTTCAAATTTTTTCGATAATTTTAATTGTGCCAGTGAAACAATCCCAATTAAGATAAATAAGACTAAAGCAATAGCATTCGCATAACCAAACTGATTGTTTTTAAAAGCATAATTATAAACAAGTAACCCCAAAGATGTTGTGGCATCGCTTGGTCCACCACCAGTTAAAGCAAAAATTTGATCAAATGCTGTTAAGCCACCTTTTAATGCCATAATAAATACCATTGAAATACTTGGTAATAAGTAGGTGATTTCAATATTCCAAAAAATTTGCTTATCATTCGCCCCATCCATTCTAGCAGCTTCAATAATTTCTTGTGGAATACTTTGAAAACCCGCTAAGAAAATGATGACTGGCATGGCAATTCCTTGCCAAAGTAAAACAAAAATTACTGCAAAAATCGCTCCCCATGTTGTTCCTAAAAGACTGGTTTGTAAAAATTCAATGCCTAACATACTACCAATTTTTGGTAAACCATAGTTAAAAATTTGTTTAAATACTAAAGAAACAACCACGCCCGATAAGACCGCTGGAAAAAAGAACCATGCTCTAAAGAATGTTTTCCCTTTAATATTTGCGTTCAACGCCCGCGCAATCAAAATACCAAAACCAATTTGTCCAGCAATCATGCAAAGCGTCACAATTAAAGTGAAGCCAATCGATTTGATAAACTTCGGATCAGAAAAAAGAATCTTATAATTGTTCAAACCCACAAAATCAAAATTATAAGTCAGACCAGTCCAATTAGTTAAACTGTAAAAAGCACCTTGAACCATTGGAAAGTAGAAAAAAATCATCTGCAAAATAATTGGAATTGCTACAAAAATGATTGCCCAGTAACGATTTAAAATTTCTTTTATTTTCATTTTATTTTCCTACCTTCCGTCAGCTTTCATTGGATTAAAGAAAGCATTTAATGCGTTAATCATGGCTTTTTGATTGCCATTGTGTAAATAATTTGTTGTTAAGGTATAAAAATCATTTTCACTATTCCAATCTTTGGCTAACCAAACTAAATGACGATCAGTAAAAGCAAGTTCAGTTAAACCACTTAATGGTGAATCCTGAGTATTCTCGATAACGCCCTCAACAGCACACGGTGCACCATCTACATCATAATATTTCTGCATCGCTTCAGGTGTTGTCATATATTCTACAAAACGTTTGGCTTCTTCTTTATGTTGAGAAGTTGCAGAAACTGATAAGGCTAGGTCTCCTGCGCCAATCGTTAGACTTTGACCTGCTTCATCTGCTGGAAAAGGAAAAGTTCCTACTTCAAAATCTGGATTTTGTGAATGAATCATCGGCATTGCCCATGAACCATTCGGCATAATCAACGCATCACCTTTTGTAAAAGTAACTACTGTATCGTTATAACCGGCACCTTGCCAGTTGTTTTGCAAAGCTTTTGGTTCTCTTAACAAATCTAATCGATTAAAATCTTTTTGCATTTCTTTGCTTTCAGCATTAATTCCATTAACTTCTGAGAAACGCCAAACATTGTTCGCTTCCTCTTCACCACCAGCAGCAGTCGCTATAGCTAGTTGGTGATAACCATTTAAAGTCCAGCCTTCTGCTCCTGCAATCGCAAACGGTACTTTGTTTTGATCTTTAATCTCAGCTACTATTTTTTCAAATTCTGCCCAAGTTTCTGGTGCTTGAATCCCCATTTCCTCAAAAGCAGTTTTGTTATAGTAAAAACCATAGACATTAGCGGTTAATGGTATGCTATATACACGATCCTCAATAGCAAAACGTTGTGCATATCCATTTTTGATATTCTCTAAATACGGTTCTTCGGTTAAGTCCTCTAAATAACCAGCTTTCGCCCATTCTTTCAATTCTATACTTTGAGGATAAAGATTAATGACATCTGGTACATCGCCTGCAAGCATACGTGTTTTAATTACTTCACCAGCATTCGGTACATCCACAACTTTTACATGAATATCAGGGTTTTTTGCTTCAAAATCTTTAGCAATCTCCTGAATCGTTTGAGTCATTTCTTTTTTTTGATTAAAAAACTCTATTTCTACCTTACCGCTTGCATCTTCCTGATTTTTTCCACAAGCAGTCAAAGAGATCGTTGCTCCTAGTGCTATACAAGCTAAAATAATTTTTTTAGACCACTTCATTTTATGCTCCTCCTTATACAATTTGAATGCGTTTTCTTTTTGTTAACACTAATGTAACTGTTTACTAAGTGTTTTGTCAATATTTTTACTAAATTTAACTAAGAAAAGAGTAAGGAATTGAAAATTCCTTACTCTTTCAGCTTCTTTTTAATTATATTCAGGTAAATAGTCCCCATGTGCTTCGATTAAATCATCCACTAAATTTTTGATATCTGTTAAAGACAATTCAGATGATAGATGTGGATCTAAATACGCTGCTTGATAAATTTTTGATTTATCTAGTGTTAAAGCGGCTTCTACTGTCAGTTCTTGAACATTGATATTCGTCCGATTTAAAGCAGCTAATTGTGTTGGCAATTCACCGACATAGGTTGGTTGCACGCCATTTTTATCGACTAAACAAGGTACTTCCACACAAACATCTGTCGGTAAGTTTGTGATTAAGCCTTTATTTAAGACATTTCCTGCAATCACTGACGGAGTTCCTGTCGTAATAGAATCCATGATATATGAAGCATATTCACGGCTTCTCGTATGTGTTAACTCCCCATTATTTACAATGTCCTCTCGCATGCTTTCCCAATCATTAATTTGTTGTTCACAACGACGTAAGTATTCATCCAACGGAATCCCTAATTCGTCAATCAATTCTGGGTATTTTGATTTAATAAAGTATGGATGGTATTCTGCATTGTGTTCACTTGATTCTGTAATATAGTAACCAAAACGTTTCAACAATTCAAAACGTACAGAATCTGGATGTGGATTTGGTTTTTCTGCAGCTAACTGACGAATTGTTGGATAGAAATCTTCCCCATTTTTTGTAATTTCCAACAAGAATGCCATATGATTAATGCCTGCAATTTTCCATTGAAAGTCATTTAAGTCATATTGATCGGCTATTCCTAAATGCTCAAACAATTCTGGTACGCATACTTGAACGCTATGACATAAACCAACAGTCTTAATACTCGTCGCTTTTAAAACACCCATGGTTAACATCGCCATCGGATTTGTATAGTTCAATAACCAAGCATTTGGACAAACTTCTTCCATTTCTTTAGCAAAGTCTAACATTACTGGTAGTGTCCGTAGGGTTCTAAAAATCCCACCAATCCCCATGGTGTCACCAATAGTTTGTCGCAACCCATATTTTTTAGGAATATCAAAATCAATCACTGTTGAAGGTTTATAACCACCCACTTGAATAGCATTGATAACAAAATCAGCCTCTCTTAACGCTTCTTTGCGATCATAATAAGAAACAATATCAGCACGATTTTCATTCGAATTTTTATTAATATTTTTAAGCATTAAATTTGATTCTTTTAGTCGTTTTTCATCAATATCGTACAATGCAATATGTGCATCTTGTAGACTTGGAGTTAACATCGCATCGCCTAATACGTTTTTTGCAAAAATAGTACTTCCTGCACCAATAAATGTAATTTTTGTCATGTACTTACTCTCCAATCACTAATTAATAGTTTTATAATTTACCACCTGTTGTAGCAATTCCTTCAATGAATTTTCTTTGGAAAACGATGAATATCACAACTATTGGCCAAATTGCTAATAACGAACCTGCCATTAATTGTGGGAAGTTCGTGGCATATTGTCCTTGTAAGTTTGCTAATCCCGGAGCTAAAGGCATCTTATCAATTGAAGTATTGACAATCAATGGCCACATTAAATCTTTAAATGCAAACAACGCTGTGAATATTCCAAGTGCAACCAATCCTGATTTAGCAAGCGGCAACATAATTTTGAAAAAGATCGTCCAAATATTGGCACCTTCTAAATAGGCCGCTTCCTCCAATTCATCAGGTAAACCTAAGAAAAATTGTCTTAATAAAAACGTACCAAACGCACTAACTACCCCTGGTAATATTAATGCTGGAATTGTATTTAAAATACCCAATTTTTGTGCTAATAAATACTGTGGAGTAATAAAAATGGAACCGGGAATCATCATTTGAATAAGTACTAAGCTGAAAAGGATATTTTTCCCTGGAAAACTTAGACGCGCACAAGCATATGCAGCCATTGCTGAAAATAAAACCGAGCCAATCACTCGTCCAACAACCATTAAAAATGTATTGATATAAAAAGCCATGAATGGTAATAAATCAAGTACTTGTTGATAGTTACTTAGCTGAAATTTCTCAGGGAAAATTGTAGGTGGAATTTGGGTAGATTCAACCAACGTTTTCCCTGAAGTTAAAATCATCCAAATAAAAGGTAATGCCATTGCAATACCACCTAAAATAAGCATGATATGGATTGGCGCATTTGAAAAAAATTTATTTTTCATAATTTGATAGCCTCCTTAATAGTTTACCCACTTTTTCTGCAACTTCATTTGAATTGCAGTAATAATTAATATAATCACTAAAAGGAACATAACGATTGCCGAACCATATCCCTTGTCATTTAAAATAAATGAATGTTTATAGAATAAATAGGCTAATGATTGTGATTTAAACATGGCGGTACTATTAGGGGTAATCATCATAAAAATAACATCAAATACTTGGAAAGCATTGATAACTGTTGTTACAACTACAAAAAATAATGTTGGTGTAACTAATGGTAACGTAATGTTGAAAAACTGCTGGATTGGACTAGCACCATCAATTTCCGCTGCTTCATAATAATCTTTAGGAATTTCTTATAAGCCGGCTAGTAATAACACCATGTTATAACCAATAGCACTCCAAACTCCTACAATGATAATAGAATAAATCGCAATCGATGGATCCGTTAACCATGCTGGTCCATCGAGACCTATTTTAGCCAACATGTTATTAATCAGTCCATAATCATTATTGAACATCCAGCGCCAAATCATTGCGACTGCGGATGGTGCAGCAACGACTGGTAGAAAATAAATTGTCCGATAAATCGACAACCCTTTAACTTTTCTATTCATTAAAACTGCCACCAACAAGGATAATACAACAATACTAGGTATCGAAACCACTGCATAAATTAATGTGTTTAATAAAGACTGAAAAACTTCACCGTCTGCAAACATTTTTTGGTAATTTCTTAATCCGACCCATTCAGTATCACCGAACCCTACCGTTTTTTGAAAACTTAAAATTGCTGTTTGAATTGCTGGCCATATATTTAATAAAATTAATCCTAATGCCGTTGGAAAAATAAAAATATAGCCCCATATCACTTGATCTTTACGATATTTTCCAAAAATTCGATTTTTCATAATATCCCCCTTTTTGGTATTCATCCATTAATATACAGACGAAATAGAATCCTTTCGCCTGTATATTGTATAATTAACTAATTTAATTTCCGCTCAATATCGCATTGACTTCTTTTTCAATTTGAGCGGTTCCATCTTCAACAGTTACTTCACCAGACAGAATACGGTTAATAATTTGAACTTCTGCTTGTTCAGCTCGTAATCCATCTTTATTGTATGGACGAGGGACTCCATACTCCAACATTTTTCCAAAAGCACTCAAATCAATTGTATCTGAAGAAGCAGCCCACTCGTCTTCAAAGCCTTTTAGTGCTGGGATTGATGCCCCGTTTCCGCTTGGATTTTATTGGCGTCCTCACTAGCTAAAAATGCCATTAGTTTTTTCACTTCTTCTGGGTATTTTGTATTCGCACTGGCAGCCCAACCAAGTCCATTTGTAATTGTTGCATTAACTTTTCCCTTAGGTAACACGGCAGAAGCAACATTTTCAACTAGATAGTCATTTTTCAAAAATCCCGGTGCAAACCAGTTTCCTTCAATCATCATTGCTAATCTACCTGATTGAAAACGACTTAACTTATCAGGATCTTGTAATTCTGTAATTGTTGGTGAAGCATGATCAACAAGTGCAATATCTCGATAAAAAGCTAAAGCTTCTTGTGCTTCTGGGGTATTCAAACCTGATTTTGTATTGTCATCGGCAAATACTTCTCCCCCATTTTGATAAATAAATGGCCAGTAGCCAGTCTCTGTTCCAATATGTGATGCAAAACCATAGATGCCTTTTGATTCATCTGTTAAATCAATTGCAGCTTGTCTGAGTGTTTCCCATGTCCATGTTTCATCTGGATAATCGACACCTGCATTATCAAATAATTCTTTGTTGTACCATAGCCCCACTACAGAAGCATCTTTAGGGATTGCGTATAGTTCGTCTTCAAGCGTATAGAAATCAGCAATTCCTTCAGTAAAGTTTCCCATGTCAATATCATTTTCTTTGATAACATCATCAAGTCCCATCAAAGCATTCTGTGACATATATTTATAGGATTCGCTAGAGTGCATGGTTACTACATCTGGCATATTACCTCCCGTTGTTGCAGCTTCTAATTTAACCCAATATTGATCCCAAGGCGTTGTCTCCATTTCTACTTTGATATCAGGATTTTGTTTTTCAAATTCATCTAACATTTTTCTTAGTCCTGGAGCTTGGTCAGTATCCCAACTCGCATAGCTTAAAGTTACTTGCCCGTCTTTAGAATTACTATCTCCCCCACCACATGCTGCGAGTAATGTCCCAGTTAAAACAGCTATCCCTGTTAAAGCTATTTTTTTGAAATGTTTCATCTTAATTCCTCCTGTTTTGAATGCGTTTTCTTTTTGTTAACAACACCATAACTGTTTACTTAATGTTTTGTCGAGATTTTTTACTAAAAATATTAGTAAACAAAAAAGTAAACACCCTTTTTTGGATGTTTACTTTTTTAATCGATATTTTTTTCACTTTCTCTAACAATAATATTATTAGAAACAATCACTTTGATCGAAACATTTCTAACTTCTTTTATTCGTTCATTAACCATGCGAACTGCTAGTTTTCCAATTTCTTCTGTATTCACATTCACCGTATTTAATGCAGGTGTTAAAAATTCAGCAACTTCAATATTATCAAAACTCACAATCGAAATATCTTCTGGAATATGTAGACCATTTTTTTGAAGTGAACGATAAACCCCCACAGCAATAGGATCATTTCCTACCATGATAGCAGTCGGCAACTTATCTTTAGCATGTTTTTTCAAAAGTAAATCTGCTGCCTGCATTCCGTCAAGTGTGGTCCAGCCTTCTAAATAAATTTGACTATATTTTTCTAATCCTTTTTGTTTCATCCACGTCTCATAGGCTATTTTTCGATAATCATCATCTGACACGTGTTTATTTCCTTGGCTATCTAAACGAACACGTCCTCCTCCGATAAACGCAATGTTTCGGTGTCCTTTTTTATACAATCGATCTAAATGCTGATTCGTTGCTTTTGTTAAATCAGTATAAACTGCATCTACTTCAGCTTCAATACTAGGGTCATCAATCACTACGACATTCGAATTAATTGCTGATACTTCTTCAATCACAGAAGATAGCACCTGCCCAATAATCAACACACCTTGACATTTTAGCAAATCGTCTTGCTCCAACGGTGTTTCTGACAAACGAATAATTTTCTTCAAATTGACTTTGCTTTGTTCTGCTTCGACTTGAATCCCTCTGCGAATCGTTCGAAAATAGGGATCTTCCAACTCATCTACTTCAGAAACTGTCGTTATTAATGCAATATTTGTTAAATTTTTTGCAACGGGACTTTTTTTGACATAATGATAAAAATTAACCGATTCTGCAATCTTTCGTTTGGTTTCATCGGTTACTGAAAGTGTCGGATCCTCATTTAGCACGCGCGATACTGTTGCAATGGACACACCCGCCCGTTTTGCAACATCCCTAATTCCTACCATAATAGCTCCTCTTTTCATATTTGAAAGTGTTTACTAACATATAATCATACATTTTGAAAATAAGCAAATTTCGTTAAAAATAGGCACTGTAATCATAATTAAAAACAAGAAAAAATATCCGAACAATTTAGAGTAAATAATGCTAATTCTAGTGAATTTGCGACGAGGAACTGCTAGATCACAGTTCATTCTCTCTATCGTTCGGATATTTTATTGTTAACTATACTTATTTCACAGAGCTTTTTTATTTGATTTTGTGAACAGAGTCTCGAGAAATCAATTCTCCCTCTAATAGTAGTACTTGATTTTTTATTTCTTCTTGTTTGGCCAGTCCAATCAGTTGGTGAAAAGCAATCGCCCCCTTGTTACCTGGATTTAGTCGTATTGTTGTCAACGCAGGATCCATTAATTCTGCAAAAGTAATATCATCAAATCCAATAATCGATAATTGTTCCATCACTCGTTTATTCTTATTTTTTAAAAATTTTACTAATTTAGCCGCTAAATAATCTCCAGTAACAACAATTGCAGTAAATTCAGCTAATTCTTGATAAATTCGCTCAAATTCAGAGTTGTTATATATCCAATGCGATTTAAAGGTTAAATGATATTTCTTTAATGTATCGATATAAGCTTGATGTCGTTCTTGAATAACACTTGGTTCACCTACAATGTAGTCAAAAGAAAGAAACGCTATTTTCTCATGACCATAATGAATCAAATGTTCCACTGCCAATGTACTAGCTTGGTAATCATTTGTATTTACAAATAAACGATTCATTTGTTGTTCAAGTTCTCTTAATGTCTCTTTTGAAAGATGCGTATCAATATAAACAACAGGACCATCAAAAACGTTATTTAATTCCAAAAATTCTTTTACACGTACACCAACAACAATGAACCCCTCAAAACGCCAATTTCTCTGAATAGTTTTAACATCTTCTGCTGAATTAACATTATGCACCAATACAAAATAACCATGATTCTTTGCCTGTTCCTCAATTCCAGACAAAACTTCTGCGGTAAATGGATCAGAAAATACAAAATCAGCATTATCAATAGCCGAAAAATAAAGCAATCCTATTAAAAATGCAATCGTCTTACCGATTCCCTGACAGACAGAACACATTCCACTAGGATCATTAAATGAATAAGCATTTGCATATCCTAAACTAGGTGTTGCAAAACATGAAAACAACACACGAAATAACGCATTGATGTTAGTAATCGTCCCTAACGTTGAGCGCGCACTGCCACCAATCTTCTTTTGATTGACCACAATCGCCGTAGAAAGATTATCAATCTCATCAACCTCTGGACGACTGTATTTAGGTAAAAATAAACGGGTAAAACTATCATAGGTGTCATTCAGTTGACGACCAGCTTCTTGGGTAATAGTATCAAAAACAATCGATGATTTTCCTGAACCAGATACGCTGGTAAAAATACTAATTTTATTTTTGGGAATTTTGAGACTGACATTTTTAAGTTGTTTCTCTTGCGTGGATAATTTCAATATACTCGTTCATTTGGTACTCCCCTTTATTTTGAAATAGTTGAGAATGTTTCAATGAGACACGGTATTTTTGGCAGATGTTTAGTTTACCTAGAAAGAGGTATAAAAATCAAGAAAAAAAGAGAGGCTGACTCATAAGTAGTTTTATTAGTCGAAAATGATAGTTTATAAAAATAGGAACCGCATCAAATCAACATTCTTTAGAATGGATTTGATGCGTTTTTCTTTATTTTTTGACTTATGAGTCAACCTCTTACTCTTCGTCATGGATTTGATTAGCTAATTATTGCTCCACTTGTTCACGAATGAAATTTAAGTACTGCGGTAAAAATAAAGGAATTTCTTCAAAGCGTGGACTTTGATTTTCATACGCTTTTGCATCTAGGTTTCCTTCCCCTGTAGCAATTTCAATCAATAATTGATTTGGGTCACGATAATAAAGTGATACAAAAAATTCACGATCTTTTATTCCTGAATTTATAAAATTGCACTCTTGTAATTGTTTGTCGATGCGTTGTAAATCAGATTTATTTTCTACGCCAAACGCAACATGATGGACGCTACCAATCCCTTCAATGGCAACTGGATTCTCACGATCTTGAATAATCTGAACTTCTTGATAGAACTGAGTGTCTTGATTTTCTAAGATTGTCACTCGTTGATGACCCGAAAAGAAACTGACGTATTCTTTGTGCTGCCAGCCTACCGACAATAACTCTCGTTCAGTCGCATCGGAATATTGTACGCGTAGTTGAATGGCATCAATTCCTAAAATGGCATGCTCTGTAGGGATCTGGTCTGTGACATACGGGAAATAATCATCAATATCTTCAAATTCGCGTAAGGGAACTAAAGCTAATTGTGTTGCATCTGGCCCTTCAAAACGTAAGATAGGTCGTCCAGAAAATGATTCGATTCCATAATGGCAAACGCCTTGTATTTCAAAATATATTTCCCAAAAATGCAATGATGCTTCGGAAGGAACTTTTAGTATCGTTCGTTCAATCGTATTGGTTCCAAAAAACTGGTTGTTCCCTTCTTGTACTTCAAAAAAAGTCAGTTCAGTTCCCACACGGTGGTGATTATCTGAAAAAAACAGGTGATACATGGTATGATCGTCTTGATTAATTGTTTTCATTAGTAATTTTAAACCGAGTATATTATGATAAAAGTCAAATGTCGGTCGAATAAAGCGATTCACAATAGAAATGTGATGAATACGTGCGGGCATAATATCTAAAAATGAGAATCAAACCTATAAAAGATGGTGAACAACTTTTGTTTTCATCAGAAGAAAATAAGCCCCTTTATTTAGACTATGTAAATCACAATTTGAAAATCATCATTAAAGAGAATAACTTAAAACATATCACACTTCATGGTTTTCGTCATACCCATTGTAGTCTGCTCTTTGAATCTGGTGCGTCTGTCAAAGAAGTGTACGTTCGACTTGGACATACAGATATTAAAACCACTATGGATGATATATACACCCATATCGCGAAAAAGCAGACAGAGGAAACGGCAATTCGTTTTGCAGATTTCATGAGTTCTACAGAGGAAAAGCAAGGAAGTTTGCAGAAGGTCAAAAGTATGGTCAAAAACGAAAAAAGCAGACTATCCCTATTAGATAGTCTGCTAAACGTTGAGTTATCAGTATTTTTCTTATTCCGCAGCGTTTGCGTTTTTGAGACCGTATTGATTCTCTTTTTTTAATTTCATCCTTTTCCAACCTAAAAATGTTATTTAATTACTTAGTTTATATAACACGAACCTATACCAAGTACCAGTAACCCCAGCTTTTATTCCGCGAACTTTATGAAATAAAATCGTTCTAGATAAAAATAGCTTTTAATCTTTGTCTTTACTGTTTATAAAAATTTTTAAATTATACACCTAGTTTAAATCCACGAAGTGATGCTCCTATTTCATCTTCAGTTATACCAATGTACCTTTTTGTAATTGCTTGCGAGCTATGATTAAAAATAAACATTAAGGTAGCAATGTCTCTAGTTTTCTTGTAGTAGTGATACCCAAAAGTTTTTCTTAATGTATGTGTTCCTATATCATCTCGTCCTAATTTTTCTGCTATATCTGCATATATCTGATAGACACGATCCCTTGTTATATGTCGACCTTGTTGCCGACTCGGAAATAACCAATCATTTTCTTCTTTACCTTCAGTATATAATAAAATTTCTTCTCTCAAATTATCTATAAAAATCGGTTTTCGCTTACCTGTTTTATGTTCAACAATAATAGGCTTACTTTTGCCTCGTATATCTCCAACTTTTAATCCTATAATATCTGACATACGTAACCCATTATTGATTCCAAACAAAAATAAAAAACTATCTCTTTCCGGATTACTTGTTCTTCTTAGCCAAAACTGAAAATCTTGTATCTCTTCATTTGTCCTTAACGGTTGTACATTATAGCTCACTATTGTTTCCCTTCTTAAAAATATTCTGAGTTAATGATTATGTATATATTTTACCATAATCATTAACTTATATATATAAACTTTTGAAAGTCAATAAAATCAAGGGATTTAGTTTATGATTTTATATCATTTCAGTAACTCAGAATATTCCGACTTTTTTGTACAAAAAAATTAACCTTACTTATATGAAGATTCTAAGCTCTTATTTAAATTTTAGACGGGCAGTTATCCGTAGAAGTTCTTAGAATAGCTAATTTACATAATTAAATTATATGAAATTTAAGTTTGAACAATATACTAAGAACTCCCCTTACTATAAAGTGAAATAAATTAGCATATGAATAACCGTGCTACCAAGCTTTTCATTAATAAAATATTTTTATTAATATTTTATAACTTTACGCAAGATCATAATTTTGTCTGTGTAGATATTTCGTTATATCACTAAAGATAATAAGATTTAATGACCTCATTAATATTGTTTGCTAGGTCCAAACTCTTATTAAACTTTCTTTGCTATAAAACCCAAACATAGTAATAAAAGAATAACTTATTACCTTTAAATTATACTACCAACAAATGGTAGTATATTATTAATTTATATAATATGAAACCTAAAATATAGTAGTATGTTAATTTATACTAAATTAAATAAAGTACTACCTTTAATAGGTAGTACTTTATTATCAAGCCATTATTCCTTCTTCTACTAGTTCTTTTTGTCACATAATTTTGCAATCAATAAATGTTGCGCAATAAGTATAAGAATTCCATTTTCTAAATTTGAAAGGTGATCCATAATTTCATGTTCAAGTAGTTTATTAATTGTCCACTTGTCGCTTCATCTAAAAATTTTATAGGTTTTAGGAATGCTATTCGCTTATTTTAGGAAGATTTTAACTGTTTGCTATAGATATATATCATACTAGTATCGTAATAAAAGTACTCTAAAAGAAGAATTTTCAAATACGCAAAATTAAGTACGAAAGAGTTGAAACAAATTTGGAGAAAAATGAGCATAGAATGTCTGATGAGTTAAATAGACCTAAAAATTATCTAAAAGTGGAGTAAAATTAGGAATTACAAACAAAACACTAAATTAGTTTATATAATTTTCCGTAATATTTAATATACGCGAATTGTAAAATTAAGTTAGAAAAATAAAAAGGCATTTATGGTACACTCAAATTGTATTTCCGACGAAAGAAAACAAAGGAGTGTAACCATAAATGACCTACAAACATCTTACCATAGACGAACTGACAATGATAGAATCATATTATCTTCAACATAATAAGCCGGTTGAAATCGCTAACCGAATGGGACGTGCTATACAAACTATTTATAATGTAGTCAATAAGTTCAAGCAAGGTAAGACTGCTCTTGATTATTGGCACCAGTATAAAGAAAATAAGAAAAAATGTGGTAGAAAAGTCATTCAATTACCTGCTCATGAAGTAGATTACATTAAAGAGAAAGTCACTCTTGGTTGGACGCCTGACGTCATTATCGGGCGAAAAGAAAGGCCTGTTTCATGCGGTATGAGAACACTTTATCGTTTATTTTCTAAAGGAATATTTGATATTGACACACTACCGATGAAAGGTAAAAGAAAACCCAATGGCCATCAGGAAAAACGGGGAAAACAACAGTATCAGCGCTCAATCCATGATCGACCTGATAATTATCCTGATTTCAATTCTGAGTTTGGTCACCTTGAAGGTGATACGATCGTTGGCATTCATCATAAAAGTGCCGTCATTACTTTAGTTGAAAGATTATCTAAAGTCATTATCACGATTAAACCCAACGGCCGTAAGGCATTAGATATTGAAACTGCCCTTAATCAATGGTTTTCTCGCTTCCCTAAAAACTTCTTTAAATCTATTACGTTTGACTGTGGAAAAGAATTTTCTAACTGGAAAGCCATTAGTAACCAACATGATATTGATATATATTTTGCGGACCCTGGAACACCTTCTCAACGCCCATTAAACGAGAATTCTAACGGGATTCTGCGTCGTAATGGACTGCCGAAATCAATGGATTTTAGAGAAGTGAATCAGACATTTATTTCCAGTGTCAGCAATCAACGTAATCATATTCCAAGAAAATCATTGAATTACAGAACACCAATCGAAATATTTTTGAGCTATGTACAAGAAGCATTTTATTCTAGCTTAATTTGACAAATCATAATATATGAAAAGGAAAACGTAGAAAATTACGTCTACGTTTTCCTATTTAGTTCTATATTTTCATTAAATTTTATATTTGCTCTTTTCACTTTTCGGAATAAATTCACTGTGACTCTTGATACCTTCTTTTATATATTGCTAATGTATTTTCTCCATTGCTATGAAAATAGAATCAACATATTTATAATATCTATCTAATCTATTTTCATTTCACCGCAGCATCTTATTAAATAACGTGTAAATAAGAATATAAAAGTTATTGAACTAATTAATAAAGATAGAATCATCGTAGTTGGATACGTAGATGAAACCTCAACTATAGTTCTTTTCCCCGTACCTTTAATAGACACTAAACCATTGTCATTTTCTATAGTGCTCTTTTTCCCATTTACTTTCACAACTGTTCCCCAATAATTGAATACAGGTAATGTGATATTTTGCTCATCGGCATCTTCTACTGTATAGACTATTTTGGAATTATATGCTTTATGAGATGCATTCTCCCACCGATCACCAACTTTTACTTCATGTTTCTTTAAATGATCTTTATATTTCAATGCATCTAATGGTGCATAGTCATATAGGCCTCCAGTTCTTGAGGATGTATAACGTGTAACATCTTTTTTGGTCATAACTAAACGACCTTTATACGACTGAATTTTATGCGAATAATTTGCTTCTGTTGCTGCAGTCACAGTAAAAATAATAAGAACTATTCCTACAAGGCTCCACATACTTTTTTTGTTGCTTGTTTTCCACTTTAAAAACACTATGGTTAAGATTAATGAACCAAAAAGCACTTGAAAACCCAAGGTTCTCGGTTCTGTTGCGAAGTTTGAAAATCAAACGCGCCCTCTCTGAACTCCAAATATCTTAGGCTGTTATTCCCATTAATACCTTGATTTCAGTAGACACCGAAAAGCCGAAGAGCGTTCCATTTCTTCGGTTCTTTTTATATATTCCTCGAATGGTCTCCATGCCCTTAATCGTGGAAGAGGCTGTACGGAGACTTTGATAAAATTTATTTCGTCGTTTAATAGGTCGATGGTCTTGTTCTATTAAATTGTTAAGATACTTCACAGTTCGGTGCTCTGTCTTAGTATATAAACCCACACTCTGTAACTTTCTAAAGGCGGAGCCAAGAGAAGGTGCTTTATCGGTCACAATTGCTTTCGGCTCACCAAACTGTTTATGGAGTCGTTTTAAGAAAGTATAGGCTGCTTGCGTATCCCGTTTTTTTCGTAACCAGATATCTAAGGTTAAGCCGTCCGCATCAATTGCACGATAAAGATAATGCCAACGTCCCTTAATTTTGATATAGGTTTCGTCCATTTTCCATGAATAGAAGGATTGTCTATTTTTCTTCTTCCAAAGATAATAGAGGACTTTGCTGTACTCTTGTACCCAACGATAAATCGTAGTATGACAAACATTTATTCCACGATCATATAACAATTCCTGAACTTCACGATAGCTTAGATTGTAACGCAGGTAGTAACCAACAGCGACAATAATGACGTCTTTTTTGAATTGTTTGCCTTTAAAATGATTCATTACTCTGTCCTCTCTGTCTTTTTTCTCAATTTTACACTAAAATAGATTTTTTGGAAAACTTTGCAACAGAACCGTTTTTACTATATACTTCTTCCCAGAACTTGTCCGTCTCCTTCAAATTATCTCTACCTCTCGAGTTCATTGGGTGGTTTGCCCATTTATTAAACATGGAATCACCTTTCTCATACTCATATATTTATGTCCCATTTCAATTATATTTATATATGCTTAAATAAATTTGTATCCTGAAATTTATTGTAATATGAAGCTGTATTTTACATATAGTAACCAAAGAGTTAATAAAATAAAAAGAGCGAACCATTATAGATCAGCTCTTTTTTCATTGCTGTTTTTAATCTTATCTAGAATCACTTCAAATGTTTCAAAGGTATTTACATCTAACTGACATAACCAAAGCAAGTACTTCTTTTCTTTGTAAGTCCAATCAATATTACGGTAAGAGGACATTAGATTATGGTACCTTGCTCTTTGTTCAACTGAAGCCAATTCCCAGCGTTTTTCAAATATTTTTTCTTCTTCCATTATTGATCCCTCGCAAGACGCTACCTCAAACTTAAATAATGGGCAGCGAAAGTCTAATTCCTTAGATCTAAGTATAGCAAACAAATATGAAAAAAACTTAGAAGGTAGTAAAAGTTCTTCCGTCTTTTGCTTTGCTTCTATTCTTAATGTGTTTCGTTATCGGTGCCCTACAAAGATTTTCATTAATTACACACTCATTTATTGTTGTGTATTTTCTGACATTTCTCTCTTGATCAATTATTTTAATTCCATGGGCATCCTGATAGTTCATAGGAGAGGAGCGGCTATCAGAAATAGTTGCACCTATCTCTTGAACTTCTTTTACAACTTCTGGAAAATCCATCCATTGATGTTAGGATGATTTCATGGACACGATTTGGTAGAATCTAACTACTAAGAAAAGGACGTGTCCACGATGGCAAAAGCCAAGAAAAAATTTGATGAAGACTTTAAGAAGATGATCTTAGATTTAAACCAGTCTGGCCAATCGGTCGAGGAACTGGCAGCGCAATATGGTATCGCTACACAAACGATTTATCGTTGGAAGAAGCTTCATACAAAGAATGTAGCAACCGGCATGACTGAGGCAGAAATCCTAGCGATGAAAAAGGAAATGGCCCGCATGCAGGAGGAAAACACTATCCTAAAAAAGGCTTTAACCATATTCGCTCAAAAGTAAAAATGAGTGATGTCTTCGAATTTATTCAATCAAATGTTCATGATCATGACGTAAAACAAATGTGTACCGTTTTGGAAGCACCGAAATCCAGCTACTATGACTGGAAGAAAAAGAAACCTTCCAAGCGCCAATCAGAAAACAAACGCTTAAACCGCTTGATTTCAGGAATCTACTTTGAAAACAAGGGAATCTATGGTGCGCCTAAAATTCATAAGATTCTTGTTGGCCGTGGCGAGACCTTGTCCTTAAAGAAAGTACAAATACTGATGAGAAAATTAGGCTTGCGTTCAGTCACCCTCAAGAAGTACAAGCCTGGCAAACAAGCGAAAGTTAAAAGTGAAGGACGTAAAAACCTGTTAAACCAAGATTTTACCACTACGTCGATCAATCAAAAATGGGTGACAGATATTACCTATATTCATACCCTAAAAGATGGCTGGACCTACCTCTCCACTATCCAAGACCTCCACACAAAGAAAGTCATCGGTTGGAAGTTTGGCAAGCAGATGACGAAAGAATTGGTTATCGAAACCCTTGACAATGCGCTCTTAAACCAAACACCCTCCGAGAACTTGATCATCCACTCAGATTTGGGTTCTCAGTACACTAGCGAAGCCTATGAGGCAAAGCTGAATGAATTGAACATTCGGCACTCCTTCAGTCGTAAGGGCTGTCCCTACGATAATGCCGGCATCGAATCGTTTCACGCCTCACTCAAAAAAGAAGAAGTCTATCCATCAAAAGCGTATGAAAACTTTGAAGCTGCTCATTTAGCGTTATTTCAATACATTGAAGGATTTTACAATCGCAAGCGAATCCATAGCAGTATCAACTATTTAACACCAAATCAGATGGAGGAGTTGGCATTGCAAGCTTAGTTCCTAGCTACCACCTACATTTTTTTGGCGAGATTTCCACAGGGCTTCAACTTCATCGCTTCGATCAGCGGTCAAACGGTTTTGGTTTGACGGCTGGTCGAAACGATGAGATACTCACCCGCTGGAATCTCGAAAAAATTCTCACAAATCGTGTCCGAGGTATTGACTCAAATCCACATCCTGCTTCAGCTGTCAAAAGTAATAATCTATAATATTTATCTTTCCTTTTCAATCTAAGAAATCGTCACCCCATTCTTTTTCTTCTATTATAAACTATTTAACTTTTAGAATTCAAAAACCGTTTGTCTATGTAGAGTTTACCCTAAATAGACAAAAATATAACATTGAAAAATTTAGAGTTCCAACGTATGATTAGGGTGTATTATAAACGTTATAGAAAAGTAGGGAATAAATTTGAAAATTGCTTATATTAGAGTTTCATCCATCGATCAAAATGAACAACGTCAAATTGAAGAAATGAAAAAGTTTGGCGCTGAAAAAATTTTTATCGAAAAACAATCTGGAGCGACGATTAGTCATCGGCCGATTTTCCAGGAAGCTTTAGATTTTGTCAGAGAGCAAGATATTTTTATTGTAGAAGCCATTGATCGACTTGGACGCAATTATGACGAGATTATCGATTCAGTGAATTATCTAAAGAAGAAGAATGTGCGACTTATTATCACCAGTTTACCGATCATGGCTGAAGCAATTGGAAATCCTCTCCTAGATAAATTCATCAAAGACTTAATCATTCAAATCTTAGCCATGATTGCTGAACAAGAACGTACTGAATCGAAACGACGCCAGGCACAAGGAATTAAAATCGCTAAAGCAAACGGCGTCTATAAAGGTCGTCCTAAGTTATACAGTGCAGACACCAAAGATCCTCAACGTCGCCTTGTCTATAGGAGTATCGTTCAGGATCTTGAGAATGGGGTTGCTATCTCAAAGATTGCAACAGACTACAATGTGACTAGGCAAACAATTTACCGAATAAAAAAAGAAATCGACCAACTAATTGTATGATTTCTTTTTTGAATCACGTAATTATTAATTAGCTTTGTCATCAATACAGACAATCATTTTAGATTCATCTAGCTAAGTTGATTATATTTATGTTAAAAAGAATTTAGTTAACATAAATATAATTGATGCATAAATCGTCCTTATTTAAAGGCATTTAACATTGACAACTTAGTATAATGTATCTTATGTAAACTAATAAGATTTGAATTTTATTTTATACACACTCGATAATAGATCAATTTTATGGTCCTCCGCATTTACGATTGCACAAGAGAAACATAAAGTCGACCTATTAGCATTTCTTTTCAATTCAAACATTAAAAAAGTTTATACCTCTGCTACTAAAAAATGAAATTATCTATTTAAAATTTAAAACGGTAAATCTGATTCATCCAAATTGGAAAATGGATCAGCCTGTATTGGAGCTTTGTATTTCTCCATAATAACAGATATCTTTTTTTCATTTTTTAAAAAATACCTTTTAAATTTCTTATAGTCCTCTGAAATCAAAATATAGCGTGATGGATACTCATCAAAAGAAGAATCGTATTCTTCCTTTAAAATTCCCGATTTACTTAATTTTTCTAGTACATCAAATACTCTATCACTCAAGTAACTCCTTAAATTGTTATCACTTTCCCATTGAACTACTTTTCTATAAGTTGAATTATCAGTTGAAAAGATAGAATTTTCATCCATAAACGCATATATTAGCAGCAATCTTTCATCATTGTCAAATTCTATTGGATCAAAAATATCTAAGTTGTCATCAAAATCTTTATCAGTTCCGGTAACTTTTTTGTTAATTACTGAAGGTGTCTTGTAAGAAATAGAATCTAAATCAAAGCGTTTTGATTCTAAATTATTTTGTGCTTTCTCAATTAAATAATTCACTTTTTTTGTGAGAAACCTTCTGATATTGTCTTTGCTATATGTTCCATAAAAACCCTTATCTTCTAAAGAGTCCCTGTACTTCTTAACTTCTATATACTCTTCAGCCAAAACTTGTGGAACTGGTTCATCTAAGAAAAAAACCCCTACCTCGCCTTTGCTATTTTTATAAAAGTAATCAATTTCTGCTATAGTTCCCGATCTATAATTATCAACTGGAGAACCCAACTTATGGCCAAAAATCGCTAATAATATATCACTATTTTCTACAATTTGTTTATTAATAACACTTTGCCCAGAGCTATTATTTATATAAGTAGGAATCGCATTCGTTTCCCATCGAATTGGCATCAAAATTACTTTTGTATTATCTGTATTTTCTATATTCCATCTATATATGGTTTCTTCTACTTCATTCCTCTTTGCTGCTATATCACCTGGTGATGCTATAAATACTTTTATTAGATTTATGGTTTTCATTTATTGTACCTTTCTCTTTATGTCTCTTTAAAGTAATTTTTGTATAAAATTTATTGACTTTTACACTATAGGACAACTTTTATCTATTTAGTACAAAAAGGCCCACTAAACTAATTGATTAGTTAGGAGCCTATTACAGGTATATTTTCAACTCGCTTTTAAGCAAATTCTACTACCAGCTTTTTGCCTAATGCCCTAGCGATATCATCAAGTTTATCGAAAGATACGTTATCCCCTCTCTCAATTCGAGCAATAGTAGATTGAGTTGTATGTGCTTTTTGTGCAAGCTCCGCTTGAGTTAGGCCTGCTTCCTCCCGTGCATGATAAAGAGCAACCGCAGTTTCGAGTTTTCTTCCTTCACGGTCATATGCTTCTGCAAAATCTTTGTCTTTTTGCTTTTCTTCAATCAATTTTTTAATCATCATTTGTGAACCACTCCTCTCTAAGTTCTTTTGCATGTTTAAGTTCACTTATTGGTGTTTTCTCCGTTTTTTTAGTAAATCCATGGGTAATGACATACCTTCCATTGACCACATGGAAATAGATAGCTCTTTGGATGTTTGATCCTACCTTACTTCTTAATTCGTACAAATTAGTGTCTAATTTTTTCACCCATTTCAACCGTTGAGCTACTAGCATCCCATTCTTTTCTGTTTCTTCTATTGTACGTAAAAGCTTCGCACTATCTTTTTTTGGTAATGTTTCCAACCATTCTAAAAATTCATCATGACCATTAGGTCTTTTAAATGTTTCAAAAGATATTTTTTCCATACCCAATTATATCATATATTGATTTTATATTATAGTATATAACATAAAAATTCGAATTATGGTTCTGTTGCAAAGTTTTAAATCTACTATCAAATAAGGTAGAATAATAGAAAAAGATAGTAAGAGGAATGACGATGAATCATTTTAAAGGAAAGCAATTTCAGCAGGATGTGATTATTGTAGCCGTGGGCTACTATCTTCGTTATAACCTTAGCTATCGTGAAGTTCAAGAAATCTTATATGATCGTGGCATTAACGTTTCTCATACGACGATTTATCGTTGGGTGCAAGAATATGGCAAACTACTCTATCAAATTTGGAAAAAGAAAAATAAAAAATCCTTTTATTCATGGAAAATGGATGAAACGTACATCAAAATTAAAGGAAAATGGCATTATTTGTATCGAGCCATCGATGCAGATGGTTTAACCTTGGATATTTGGTTACGTAAAAAACGGGACACACAAGCAGCCTATGCTTTTCTTAAGCGGTTAGTGAAGCAGTTTGATGAACCGAAGGTTGTAGTCACAGATAAAGCCCCCTCTATTACAAGTGCCTTTAAGAAACTAAAAGAATACGGCTTTTATCAAGGGACAGAACATCGTACCATTAAATACCTGAATAATTTGATTGAACAAGACCATCGTCCAGTAAAGAGACGCAATAAATTCTATCGAAGTTTACGCACTGCCTCTACCACGATTAAAGGCATGGAAGCCATCCGAGGATTATATAAGAAAACCCGAAAAGAAGGCACTCTCTTCGGGTTTTCGGTCTATACTGAAATCAAGGTATTATTGGGAATCCCAGCTTAAATCATAGATACCGTAAGGGATTTTATTCTTTATTTAAAACTTTGCAACAGAACCAACATGTTTATCATACAATTTCTTCAATTTTCTCGTTTACCTCAATTCATTCTCAAGTGGAATCAACTCATCATCTAACATTTTACGCCAGGCTCGCTTCATTTCTTGTGGGTATTTAAATGGCTTGGCTTCTGGATGTTTGGCTTTATATCCTTCGTAATCCTTACTGTTGATAATTGCTTTCATATTAGGAATTGGATCTTCACCTGGCATATATTGCAGATTAGAAGCATGTAATTCTTTCTCAGAAACAAACCACTCATTGGAAAAGGCATGAATCAAATCATCACTTGCTTGTGTAAAATAGCGACGTTTAATGACAAAGATATCTTCATTACTATCTAAAGTCCCCATATCAAATGCATTTAAGATTTGTCGGTAAACTTCTTTGACTCCTTCTGTTTTATTCAATTTAGCCAAAGCTTTTTCAATTTCTTCTCGTGCATCTGAACTATTCGCAGCATAAGTTCCTAGTAATTGATCAATATAAGTAGAATCAATATCATACAACTTAGTGGTATTTTCACTATAAAATTCGATCGTTGAAAAATCTTCTCCCTCTTTTTCTGGTTCTTCCTCCATCAATGAACCCTTCACGGTCTCGTACACGCCAATTTGTTCTTCCAAAAGTTGAATTTGATTGTTCAAAGTTGAAGATTGCACCATGTCATCATTGTAATCATCATAAGTCACTAACGATTCATACGCACGATTCAATTCTTGAAATGCTTTGACATATTCGATACGAGTTTCAAGTGGCGTATGTTCATCAATGGATTCCATGGATGAAACCTCTTTTAACTTACCATATGCTTGCTTGAATCTTTTTTTGGATTCTTGGTAACTTGGATAAATCAAACCCGATTCTTCTTTAGCTTCTGAATACAATTTTGTCGCATCCTCGACATTCTTCTCCATTGTCGCTGGCTTTCGGAAAGTAACAATTAGTCCTTTTGTTTTTTCAGGATACGTACGGTTCGTACGTGAAAAGGCTTGGATCAATCCTGCATACTCTAGATTACGATCCACAAATAGGGTTTGAATCGTAGGGGCGTCAAAACCTGTCAATAGACGATCCACTACGATTACTAAATCGATTTGTTTCCCAAATTGTTTGAATTCCGCTCTTTTTCGTGCCAAACGATTATTGATGTCTCCGTTATAACGCTCAATGTCTGCTAGTGACCAGGCAGTATCATAATACTGATTGTATTCATCAATAATGTTTTGCATTTCTTCTTGTTGGACACTTGAATCTCGGCTATTTTCTTCTAATGAATAGGTAATAGCGATTCGTGGAAAATCAGGATCCTCCATCGTTCGTCCTTCACGGATAGGCTGATTGGGAAACTCTTTTATTAACCAATCAGATTCTTTCGTCATCTCTTTGATGGCCCGATAATACTTTTTGGCCATATCAATGGAACTCGTGGTTAAGATCGCAGACTTCGTTGGACGGCCATTTCGAAAATCAAATTTTGTATAGGCATTGTCTGGACGGAACATTTTATGAATGACTTTTTGGATATGTTCCTCTGCTTCAAAAACAGTAGGGTCCAAATAACTTTCTTTTTTGACAGACTCCATTTGATCGATCATACGATTGATCTGTTCCGGTGAATACTCTGCATATGTTTCTACTTCTTTTAATTTCCGATAGATTTTATTCTCTAATGAAGTCGGCTCCACGGTGTTTTCATGCTCTACTTGAAATCCTAAAACCGAGCCATCTTCTAGTGCATTCTTGATGGTATAGGTGTGCAAGACCTCTCCATACTGATCATGGGTCGTACGTGCCAATTGCCCTTTGGCTTGTTTCCGATTCTCAGGGAAAATCGGTGTACCTGTAAAGCCAAACCAAGTGGATTTCGGAAACATTTTTTTGATTTCTTCCATATTTTCAGCACTTAACGCTCGATGACACTCATCGACTACAAACACGATATGTTGCCCCATTAATTTTTGGAAGCGATTGGTTCCTTTTTTCTCTTCCTGTTTCTTTGCATATTTCAACGCCGCATCTAGTTTTTGACGGGTTGTAATGATCACAACATTCGCATTGGCATCTGCCAACAGAGTTTCACTTAACTCTTTGGCACTTCCTGTTCCCACGATCAAGCTATTCGCTTTGGCATTACCAGAAGAAACCCCAGTATTAAACTCCGAAGCAAATTTCGTAAACTCTGTGGTGGTCTGATTATCTAAATCTTTGCGGTCCACTAACATGATCGTTCGATCGATCCCCGATTTTCGTGCTAAAAGCTTAGTAGATACAAAACTAGTCAACGTCTTTCCTGAACCAGTCGCATGCCACACATACCCTGATTGATGTTTATTTGCGGCAATAAACAAGGCTTGAATCGCATGCACTTGATAAGGATGTAACACCATGAGGGTTTTATTGTCTTGATCTTCACTGACAATCGTATAATCCGCAATCAAGCGATGGGCATCCGGGATATTTAGCACTTGTTTGCAAAACTCATATAAGTTTTCTACCTTTTTATTATCTTTCGTTCGCCAACTAAATAAAAACTTAGGATGCAAATCCTTCGGTAAGGCATTTGCAAAATACCGGGTCGTTTGTTCATTGGAAACCACAAACAACTGTAAGGTCGAAAAGATATTGTTCCGAAACATGCCTTCTTCTGCATATTTTTTGATTTGATTAAACGCCTGATAAAAACCATCTTTTGCGGTTACTTGTTTCAACTCGATTTGAACAATCGGTAATCCATTGATCAATAAGGTGACGTCAAAACGTCGATCCCGTGCTTCTATGTTACTTCCACGTTTTGCAATTTGATGGACCACTTCATAGGTAGAGATTCCTCCACCAATGTCTTGATTGGAATAAAGAATGAGCGAGACAGAACCCAATTGCGGATCTTCCCGTTCAATCGTGATCCGAGCCATTCCATTTTCACCTTTTAACCATTTCGCAGCATCAAAGGGGGTTTTCGTTCGTAGCAATAATTCGGTTTTGATCGTTTCAAACTCTTTATCGGTCAAAGGAGAATCATTCAGTTCTGCTTGATTATTTGAGATGATTTTTTGGCGTAAATTAACCCAAAGATCTTCTTCTGATTTTAGATCCGGACGATACGTCCACTGATTATGTCCTTCCCCGAGGACACGAATCAACTGTTCTTCGACTTCCGCTTCCTCACGGTGACTAATTTTCATTCTTCTTCCCTCCCTAAACAAACATCTTTTGCAAGAAGCCTTTTTTCGTTTCCTTCAGCAAATCTAACTTACGTTGATGAAGAGCGATCGTATCATCTAGCTGCTTGAAGAAGGCACCAATTTTTTGTTGTTCTTCAAAGTTAACTGGTATAGGAACAGAAATATCCATCATTTTTGTTTTTGAGATATTATATCTCGAAATACCTTGTGCCAAGTATATAATTTTCTTTCTCACAGATTGCGATCTTAACATAAATGCTAAGTAATCCAAATCAAACTTTATTGTTGGACGATATGCAAAAGTAAAACTATTTAAATATATATTATTGATATCATGAGTCCATACTGACGACATCCCAACCTCTTCAGGTGTTTCAGAAGAGGTTGTAAAGAAAACATCCCCTTTTTTCACTTCATTTTGTCTGGGGTCAATCTCCACGTTTTCTAGTTGTTCAAGTGTAGCTTTTGGATTTTGGAAAACGTTCATATAAGTGACAAACTTAGCATCACCATGTCCGAAATCTTCTTTACTTTTTCCTGTTAAACCTGTGTATGTTTTACCAATCCCCCCCAACTTACGCTCTTCCCAATCTCCCGTAAATCCTGGAAAACGAATTTCTGGCACTTTTGCTCCGTTTTTAGGGAACATTTTTTGTAAGAAGCCTTTTTTCGTTTCCTTTAATAAATCTAGCTTACGTTGATGAAGAGCGATCGTGTCGTCAAGTTTTTTGAAGAAAGCACTAATACAATTTTGCTCATCAATATTCGGACACAAAAAGTTGAAGTCTCTAACTTTACTTAAGGATAGAAACTTTTGAGTACCGCCAGCATTTTCATTCTTAATATATTTATCAAATACTGGTGATTTAAGGATCTGTATCAAAAAACTATTTAATATTTTCTTCTGTTCTTTGATAAGCGCCACATTCTTGATTGCAAAATCAGCTCTATCAACTAATACTGGATTTCCTATAGTACCAATCATGCCAAATAAAATATCTCCAATATCAACTTTTGATCTTTTATTTATAACTTCAAAATCCTCATCAGAAATAAAAGATACATTTGATAAATCTAACCCAAAATCTTTTAAATTTTTAGAAGTTACAAGTGGGTACCCTTTATCATAATATTTAGGAGAATCATGTGTTCCATCCCTAACATCGCTTTCGTCTCCCAACTTACGCTCTTCCCAATCTTCCGTAAATCCTGGAAAACGAATTTCTGGTTGTATATCATTGCTCATGTTTAAACACCTCCAACGCACCTTGTAACCACGCTTCATTTTCAGGTGTTGTTTGCAGGGAAGAGATCGCTTCTAAAAGTTCTTTTTCTAGCACTTGCTGTTCTTGTCGTATCTTCTTGATGTCATTTCCGACATGAACCATATCAATTGGTTCTTCTTCTTCAAACGTATCTACATAGCGTGGGATATTTAAGTTATAGTCATTTTCTTTGATTTCATCAAAGGTTGCCAAATGAGCGTATTTCTCAACATCTTTTCTTTCAGCGTAGGTTTCGAGGATTTTTTGAATGTTTTCTTCCGATAATTTATTCTGATTTTTTCCTTTGACAAATTCTCGACTAGCGTCAATGAATAATACATCTCGAGTTTGGCGGTTCTTTTTCAATACAATCACCGTCGTTGGAATCGATGTCCCGAAGAACAAGTTCGCAGGCATACCGATCACAGCATAAATACTGCCGTCTTCTAGTAATTTTTGACGAATGCCCCCTTCTGCAGCACCACGGAATAAAACTCCGTGTGGCAAGACGATGGCCATAGTCCCTGTTTCCTTCAAATGATAGAAACCATGAAGAAGAAACGCAAAATCTGCTTTGGATTTTGGCGCTAATTTCCCGTAGCGATTAAACCGAGAATCATCTAAGAAGGTCGTATCTGCTGACCAGTTAGCCGAATAAGGTGGGTTCATCACTACTGCATCAAATGTGTAAGGCTCATCTGTTGGCCAGTCCTTATTCAACGTATCCCCATTGCGGAGATTCATTTCTTCGGCATCTACCCCATGTAAAATCAAGTTCATTTTTGCTAGATTGTATGTCGTTGTATTTAATTCTTGCCCATGATATTTAACGTTATCTGGGTGAGTTAAGTAGTTACGTACGTTTAACATCAATGAACCTGAACCCATCGTTGGATCAAAAACACTAAAGAATCGTCGTTCTTTTTGATCCAGTGTCACGATTTGTGCCATCATATCAGAAACCATATGAGGCGTATAAAATTCTCCGGCTTTCTTCCCTGCTTCTGAAGCAAATTGACTGATCAAAAATTCATACGCATCCCCGATCACGTCCCCATCGTGACCTAAAACTTCCACGTCATTCAATTTCTTAATGACTTCGGTAATCGTCACGTTTCGTTGTTGCTCATCTGTTCCTAGTTTTTTTGATTGGAGATCCACATCATCAAATAACCCATTAAATTGATTGTAGGTAGATGCCAATTGCACAAAGGCTTTATTTAAATCATTCAATTGAAACGTTGCTTGTTTTGCTTGATCCGCTAAGACGTTGAAAAGATACTCTGGTGCAATTGCATATCCCAAAATATCAACGATTGTGGCAATCAGATCTTCTTTTGATTCTTCATCTGAAAGTAATTCACGATACAACATTGTTTGTTTGCTTACCGTATCATATTCCTCTAAGGATTCATCTGCTAAAAGAACCACTTGTTCCAACAAACGATCGGATAAATATTTATAGAAAATCAACCCCAACAAATAATTTTTATATTCTGACGCATCCATTTTGCTACGGAGATTATCTGCCGCACTAAATAATTTTTGATTTAATTCTGCACCCAAAAAGATACACTCCTATCTCTTATTTAAATTGCTATATACCCTCTTATTTTAGCATACTCCCTTTTAGAAAAAGAAAAAAACTTATTCTTGCTAATAAACCACGTGAGAGGAAACTAACGTTGCTTGACATAACTTAAACTAGATCGTTAATTTATTTATATTTCTACATAGTTATCTTTAGAACCATTTAGATACATATGAAACAATTACATATGATTTTTTCCATCGTCGATTGTAAAATTAAGCTAGACAAATAAATAAGCCATTCGTGGTACACTCAAAATGTAATTCCGCCAAAGAATACATAGGAGTGATCACGAATGACCTACACCCATCTTAACACGGATGAACGAGTGATGATAGAGGCTGTGGATTACCAATATACAAAAATTGCCCCTATTGCATCGTCACTGAAGCGTGGACGTTCACCCATTTACAATATCATCTACTTTTTGAAACCGAAGTAACCTACTCTTCATTACTACAAGTAATGCAAAGCTACCAGAAAATGCTGCGAGGGAAAGAAAAACAATCCTAAAGCAATGAAAGATTATCGTAAATTAAAAAAATACTGGCGAACGATCTTGAAGAAAGAAACAAAAATCAACTATACTTCTCTTCGACAATTTCCGCTTTTCCAACGGAAATACGTGACCGAATCAGACGTCCTAGACTATCTGCTCTCAATCGATAAGCACTTACGTGAAAGTTATGAAGTCTATCAGGAATTGTTGGCTGCTTTGGAAACAAAAGATTTTACTGCCTTCTTCGAGTTGATCGACACATTACCAGTATCATTGGATAAAGGATTTAAAAAAGCGATTCTTTCGTTAAACAAATATAAAAAAGGCATCATCAATGCTTTGAAATATCCCTATTCTAATGGCAAATTGGAAGGGAAAAACAATTTAATCAAGGTCATTAAACGCATCGCGTTTGGCTTTCGGACGTTTCGACATCTGCGTATGCGAGTCTTGATCCAACAAAATCTCTGTGAGATTATTTAATAACAAAAAAAAGAGGAAACGCCGAAACGTTTCCTCAAGGTGATTTAATTAAAACAACACCATTTGACAATGAGCCAAAAGGAATCATACCTGCAAGGTTTGGGCTTGCTAGGTTGATTCCTTTTATTCACGCTTACTTGTGAATAACGAAGTTTGGTTCGAAAATCGCACACCACTCTATCTTCGTGACTCTCTTTCCTTCACGATAAGCGATACGGCTAGTCGATGATAGTTCGAATAATTGTCTGCTGTAACCTCACTACCTTTGATTTCAACAATAAGCTGACCCAGCTCCTCCTTCGTACCGGCACTAACTTGCGAAAGAACATTTTCAATGTTCAGCACTAACTTTTCCAAAGCTTTCTTAGTGGACTCGTAATTCAGAGCATCCTTTTTAGCTTTTTCAGCCGCAATTTTATTTCTCTCATCATCTTGTTTTTTCTTTTCAAGATTTCCCTGAGCCTTCAGTAGTATTTCATAGTTCACATTATTGGAAGCCAAATCCTGTACAAATTTATCTATGAGTGATTTTGTTATCTTCTGCCTTTGATAATAGTCCCTTACCAGACTTGTAACATCAACCCAATTACCATCATCAACTTCTAATTCAATCTTGGTTTTTTTGTAGGCAATCCAGTTCCCACTGCCTCCACCCCAATCTTTAATTTGATAGCCTTTTTTCTTGTAGGCAATCCAATTCTGCTTCCCCTGAAATGTGATACTCTCAGATCTAGTATATCTGACACCTACTGCTTTGTATTCAAACTCGTTATCTGCCAAATGCCTGTCTCCTTATAAAATACTTTGATATCACTCGAACAAGAAGTCAGAAATTCTATGTGCAGCTTTCTCAGTGGCAATCTTGATATCGTCTTTCACCCACTTATCTTTATGGTAACCAACTAAAGCTTGCGCTATTTTGTATTGGCTACCAATGAAACCGTGGTGGCTTGTGATAGTATTTTCCTTTTTAGTTCTAAACCAAGCATCACCAATACCACGATTGATTTCTGATTCAAGTAGTATCTTATTTCCAAGTTTCTCAGCATATTCATGGAATTCTTCTGGTTCAGTGAAACCTGCATCTGCCATGATATTTTCTCTATTCAGACCACTTTGTGGCATCACGTGTTCAATATCAACGTTACCGTAAATATTAAACTCTTGATCATGTTGCTTACAATATACATATTCATTCAAGAAAATAATAGAATTTGGTACGCCACTTTCCATAAGAGTCTGAAGGATGTCTTCCTTATTAAAGGCCGTAGAAATGTGTTTCTTTATTTCTTCAATTAGTTCTTCATCACTAACTATATCAACCTGACTGTACTTCAAGTTGATGCGTTCCAAAAATCCTTTGAAATTACGGTTTGCGTAGGCAAAATCGGTTAACTCAAGAATTGCTCCAAGTCGTAATAAGTAAGTCAGGTACTCTTGATTCATCGGTCTAAAATATAAATAGCTTGAAACAAATGGTTTGAGGTTACTGTTAAACTGATTCAGAATCTTTCCTAACTCAGTTCTTTCAAAATCACCTAAGTTATCCAAAATTGTATTCAACGAATTTGTAAATTCCACATCATGCTTCAATAATTCTTTATTCTTAGCAAAGAATGCACGAATCCCAGGATTCCTTGTGATAGCCCCATGTTGTTGCGATAATTGGACGAAAATATAATGCGTCATCAATAAATTCAAATTCAGTGAGGAGTGATCCGTTTTATTTACTATCGCTTGCCAATTGGATTCAAAAGTTTTTCTCTCAGCTGCGTTGGCAGTTGCTTTGGAAACGATTACCTCAATTGGTGTTAGTGGAACACCAGTGCCATTCAATGAGTTAAAGATGTTTATTGCTTGATCGGTATTGAAGCTCGTGATGGTGATAACCTGACAATATTTGATAAAATGCTCTGCAAACTCAGCAACTTGAAAATTCGTTAGCTCATCACAATATTTCCAGAAGTATCGAAAATTCTTATAGAAGTTAGTAAAACGATTGTCTTTTTGACGTCTGTATATTTGCGTAACTGAACCAGCGATATCTTCAAAGCTCTCACCAATTAGAATCTTCTCCATATCGGCTGCATACAACTCAGAAATAGATTCATTCAGGTACTTAATATCAGTAGGCTGCAATTTATAATCGCCTTTTCGATAATAAAAAGAGTTGTCCTCATTTAAGTTATACAGCATCGAAATAATGCTACTCTTGAGTCTGTTCAGCTTTTCGATCAATTTAGCGTTTTCCAACGTTTCATCCGATAGTTTAGCTGACTCCTTATTTATCTTGAGTAAGAGAGCTTTAAGTAAAAGCATGAAGGTGGATGTGCGTTGTTGACCATCAATAAGGGTTACTTCGTGATCCTCTCCAGATTCTTGAGCAATCAAGATAGCACCAAAAAAATAATTATCTTGGCTCTCTTGGTCGAAATTTTCTTGATGGGTCTCGATATCTTCTATGAGCTGCTCACATTGGGCAACTTGCCAAGCATATGGACGCTGGTAACTTGGAATATAAAATTCTTTACGATTAAAATATTGCTCAATCGTTTGTAAGTCGGGTTGGATATCATTTCTTATCATCAGCGTAACTCCCCTTTCAAAGTTGTCAGATATATTATAACATAAGAACGTTTTCTTTCGTTGATAACTTAATAAGGTCTCAGAGGTTAACTGAGACCTTATCATGGATGTGTTGAAATCAACCTTTAAACACTACTGGTGTTAGTATCAAATCTTAGACAGCTTTTCGTAGAGACAAGAATAAATTAAACTTATCTACGAGAGGATGAATTTTTATGACCCGATATAAAGAAAATTTTAAACAGATGATTGTTGAACTGAATCAAACTGGACGTTCTGTTCGAGGGTTGGCGAAAGAATATGGCTTATCTGAAGCAACGATTTACAAATGGAAGAATTTATATTTACCTAATCAGTCCACAGGACTGACTGGAAAAGAAGTGGCTGAACTGAGAAAAGAAAATGCTCGTTTGAAAGAGGAACTTGAAATCTTAAAAAAAGCCGTAGCCATATTCTCTCGAAAAACCTAAATTCGCTTGTTCAATTTATTGAAAAGTGGTGTAAGGATTACACTGTTTCTTTGTTGTGTCGGTTATTAGAAATCCCTAGAAGTGTCTATTATTTTTATAAGAACAAACCATTGACAGTTACAGAAATCAGAAATAATACGTTGAAAAAGAAGATTTCAACTATTTTTTTTACGAATAAACAACGCTATGGCGCCACAAAGATCCATCAAGTTTTATTAAAAGAAGGTATTTCAGTGTCTCTTAAACATGTCCAAAAGCTAATGAAACAATTAAATTTAAGGTCGATTGTAGTTAAAAAATATAGACCTCAAAGATCTAATAGACCGATTATTTCAAAAGAGAACCTCTTAAATCAGGACTTTTCTACTAAGACTATCTGTGAGAAATGGGCAGCTGACATTACTTACATTCCTACTAAGAAAAATGGTTGGTGTTACTTATCTTCAATCATGGATTTACACACGAAAAAGATTATTAGCTATACATTTTCAAAACGAATGACTGTGAATTGTGTCATTCAAACGCTGAACAAAGCAAAAATGCATTATGACATTCCAGAAGGAATGATTCTACACACTGACTTGGGTAGCCAATACACAGCCATAGAAGTGGAACAATGGCTTGAAACCAACAAAATAAGGCATTCTTATAGTAGAAAGGGAATACCTTATGATAATGCTGGAATCGAATCTTTCCATGCTTCATTGAAAAAGGAAGAAGTCTACACGACTAGCTACTCAGATTTTGAAGAAGCAAATCGAGCACTATTTAGCTACATTAAAGGGTTTTATAACCGAAATCGAATCCATAGCTCGATTCACTATCTAACCCCACAGGAGTTTGAAGAGTTGGCAAAAGCAAAAATGACGTAACAGTCTCTACTAAAATATGTCCAAGCTATTGACTCAAATCCATATCTCAAATCGTAACAAGTTTACTATTGATTCTTCCACAGTTACATTATATACAGCATATCCAAAATAATTTATTGACATTAATGACATTACATACTCTCCTTTTTATTGGCTTATTGTAATTCAGTACTATTGTTTACTATAAATAACGAATACCATAAATACATTCTTCATGTATAAATGATAAAATTTTTGATTCATTGCTAGATTGGTTGCTATTATCATACATAGATAGCAGTTCATTAAATTTTGCAAATACACTTTCAGGAACGGATAACAATCCCAAGCCGTGGCTAAACATGATTTTATTAGCAGTTAACAATGCTGTTCGCTTATTGCCATCCCAAAATATTTGATTTTTCGAAATGAATAGAAACAGTCGCAATGCCTTTTCTGTCTCTGATATCTCTTGATTCATTATCTCACCATATTGATTGTTTACCTCGTCTTCAGTTAACATTGGTGGCACATATCTTCCTTGAATCGTCGATACTTCTACCCCACCGTTTCTTATTTCACCAGGAAAAAAGGGCATCTTCCGCTGCAACTATCCGATTAATACGCTTACTTGTTTCTATCAGGGGCTCCTGTATGTCATTTAAAAGCATTTCAAAGCCTCTTTTTAAGTTAACGACGGTCAGGACATCATCTACAGCCACGTTATTGGCTCGATTGTACTTAATAATCTCTTCTGTTTGTAATAACGTTGTATTCAATCCTTCAAATTTCCCCGCATTATACACCAATTCCACAATATTTTTCTTCAATAAGTACACCGACTCTTTGCGAGATAAGTGGTATTTATCAGGAAATGTAGGCCGTTTTTCTTCGTTCATTTTCTCACCTCTTGAATTTTTCCTTCTATTATATAGGGCATTATTCTGTCATAGATCCAAACTCTTTACTGCGGTATCTTTGTCTTCCTGGGTGATTCCAATATAGCGTAAGGTCTCCCGTTGCGAAGAATGGTTGAGCAGCGACTGAATGATCTCTGTTTTGGTTCCTTGCTTGTACAAAAAATAGCCAAAAGTCTTACGCATCGAATGGGGACCAATTTCTTTCAACCCAACCGCCATTCCTGCTTCATGAATGATCCGCCAAAGGCTTTGTCGGGTCAAAGGCGTATCTGCTCCCTTTCGACTTGGAAACAAATACCTGCTGAAGTCTTGTACTTGCAGCTGCTCAGAAAATTCGGATTGAGCATAGTCAAGAATCACTTTTCGTAATTTGTTCGAAATGAAGACCGAATTGTGTTTAGCTGTTTTTTGTTCCTTCATGGCCAGACGTTCTTTGACAATCACCCGTCCACGAGAAATTTCTAATACATCACTTAATTTCAACTGTCTTAAATCGGAGATTCGATACGCCGTATTGATTCCAATCGAAAAAAGCACCAAATTTCGTTGCCCATATTTTCCGGAAGCTAAAATTGCCTTCATGGCATCGATCTTTTTTTTGTCGCGAATCGGTTCTACGCTCTTCATTTTTAGCCGCCTCTCAAATGTTACTTAATATGATTATAGCAAATAATAAGTCACATTTAAACAAGCTATAGAAAAAAGGCCCTAAAAGAAAAGTGATTTCCTCTTAGAGCCTCTAAGGATGGAGCGATTTTAACGAATGTGACAGAATCAGATTGTGTCACATTAGGGTTTTGATATTTTCGGTAAGATTTGATTATCTCAGAACATTAATATTGCCCCTTTAAAAAATTTTGTCAGTACTTTTAAGTTATTCTATTCTGAAAATTCAAAATTTTCAGTCTATATAATTAACTTATATTCAGTTTTACCAAATGATAAGCTTTAAAAAGTATTCAGAATTTAGTCATGTTATGGATCTCATAAAGTAGATATGGAATATTTATTTTCTCTTGTCTAATTTATAAGAACTAAATGATTTCATCATTGTTTTGACACTTTTAGTTGGGAGCGTCAATAATTTTGTGTAAATGATTCTTCCCTACTGCAGATTGTTTCTAATTCTCAATCAGTTGGCTTAGCATTTGTTCAAGTTCGCCTTCGGCCTGTTGAAAGCCTTTATGACTGCGACCTAGGAATTTTTGGTTGTAAGTATCAAAAGACGAGACTAAGAAACGTTCCATCGACTCTTCGTTTTGGAACTGTTCCTTGCGGTGGCTGTATTTCTTGATTTGCTTATTAAAGGATTCAATCAAGTTCGTAGAATAAATACTCTTGCGTATGGCCAAGGGGAAATCATAGAAAGTGAGCAAGTGATCGTTCGAAAGAATCGATTCAACCACTTTTGGATAGCTGGTTTTCCATTTTTCCGCAAAAGCACCACGTGCTTCCAACGCCACCTCTTTAGATGAGGCTTGATACACCATTTTAAAATCATCACAGACTTCCTTACGATCATCGACACGCACTTTGTGACTGATATTACGGGAAACGTGTACACAACAATGTTGAAAACGAGCTTTGGGATAGAACCGACTAATCGCTCCTACCATCCCCTTTAAGCCATCCGTGATGAACAGGAGGACATTTTTCAAACCGCGCTCTTGAAGGTCCAATAAAATTTCCTCCCAAATCGTGATGGATTCAGTCGGTGCAATCGCATAGCTCAATACTTCCTTTGATCCGTCCGGGCGAATGCCAACTGCGATATGAATAGCTTCCTTGGCGACGGTTTTCCGCTTTAACGGAATATACGTTGCGTCCATATAAATAGCAGCATAACGGTCATGAAGCTCCCGCCCTTTAAACGCCGTTACCTCTTCTGTAAATGATTTTGTTATATTGGACATGGTTTGGGGCGTGTAGTGATGCCCATACATCTTTTCAATTAAATCAGCGATTTCAGACATCGTAACGCCTTTTTCGAACAAATGGATGATGGTGGTTTCCAATGTTAATTCACCATATTCGGTTTTGATGGATCGAGAATAAGAACCGTTCCTCGAATTACCTGAATTAAAACCAGTGCGGTCATATTTTTCATACTCTAAGAAAGCCGTTAATTCAGTCCGTAGGAGGGTGTTTACCGCTCTTTCTAAGTGTGAACGGAATAATTCATTTAAATCGCCTTTAGTGACTAGAGTTTGCACAATTTCTGTAGTAAAATCATTCATAGGGAAGTCCTCTTTTCTGTGAATTGGTTGTCGTTAACTTTATTCTACAGAAGGGACTTCCTTTTTTGTATGGATTTTATTCATTTACAAAAAATATTTTACACTCTCTATGAATTATTCAGGTGTTCTAAAATATTAACTATTTAGAAGATTAAAGATACAAGTTTTCTATAGACGATGGCGTTCCTTTAATTCTTTTTCAGCTAAAAGCAAACAACCGGTGATTCCTGACTGATCCCCCAAGCCACAGCCTACGATGTATTCTTCCATAGTTGGTAATTTTACATAGTTTGCAAGCTGTTCTTCTAGTGATTGTCGAATCATTGGAAATAAATGCTCTTGATGCATTACTCCACCACCCAAAATAATAATTTCTGGGGATAGGACAACTGTATAATTCATAATCGCTTGTGCAATATAGTAGGCCTCGATTTCCCAAAAAGGATCTGACGGAGATAAATTTTGAGCTTTTCTCTTCAATCGATTCTCAATCGCTGGTCCTGAGGCTAGTCCTTCGAAGCAATCGGAATGATATATACAATTTCCTTCATAAGAATCATCCGGATGAAGTTTTAATTTGATATGCCCCATTTCAGGATGATTTATTCCTTCAAGTAATTGATTATTTACTACTGCACCAGCTCCAACACCAGTTCCTATCGTGATATATAAACAGCTATCTTTTCCAACTGCTATACCTTTTTTGAATTCCCCGTAAGCTGCAGCATTAACATCTGTTGTCCAACCAACAGGAATATTATAACGAGTTTTTATAGCAGATAAGACATCAACGTTACTCCATCCTTTTTTTGGAGTTGTTGTGATATAGCCGTAGTTATCGAGTTTTTTGTTAATACAAATCGGACCAAATGAACCGATTCCCATCGCAGCCAATTTGTATTGATCAAAGAATTCATACACCTGTTGAAATGTATCTTCAGGTGTTGTAGTTGGAATGGATAATTTAGAAATAATTTCTGCGTTCTCATTCCCTACGGCACAAACAAATTTTGTTCCACCAGCTTCTATTCCACCAAATAACATGTACTCTCCTCCAGTTTAAATTCTAATCTCTCTCACTTCAATGTACGGGATGGTCACTAACTTTTGACTCATAATTTCAATTGTTCGTTTTCCTCTTCCCATAAAATTATTTATGCTCACATTTCTTCCATCACTAGTTACAATTTCCAATGAGCAACTGTCTGAGTAAATTTCAATAAACTCAACATTTTTATTTAAGTGCATGCGACATTCTGCTTTGCCAAAGGTGTTTTTGTCAGCATTGTATACAATGCTATCATTCTCCAATGTAATTTCATCACTGTCTCCATTAAGTGTAGAAATAATTAATTTAAAATCTACATTAGGATTTCGATCAACTTTCAACACAAAGCTTTCGTTCACTTGATTGGTTAATAGTTGTTTTTTTTGATTAGTCTTTTTATCCTTGAAGAGGAGTATATCGGCTTCATATTTTTTTAATTCTTCGATTGGAAATAAACAAATATTATTCTCCTTATCTAAACGCATTACTTTTGGGAGACTCATAGAACCACACCAACCATCAATTTCGGTGGGGCCAAAATCTTTCCACCAAGGCATCCAGGCCCAACTATTTTGCCAAGCAACAACTAATCTGCGGTTTTTGTTATCTATCGTTGTTTGTGGCGCGTAATAATCATATCCAAAATCAAGTCTGCCTTCTTTTTCAAATTCAAATTGACCTGTTTTATAATTCAACTCTCCAATTAGATAAACTGTTGTTTTTTCGCTATAGCCCATTGGAGAAAAAATCAAAACTGTCTTATTATCTAAATCAAAAATATCTGGGCATTCCCACATCGTTCCTAGGTCGTTATCATAACTCACTAACGGGCCCCGCAGCTCCCAATTGTATAAATCTGCTGATTGATACAACATTGCATTTCCCTTATTTGAAATACTCACGCCGATAATCATGTAATACATGCCATCTTTTTCCCAAACTTTAGGATCTCTAAACATGTCATTTTTCACATTAGGAGTACTATTTTTTACAATCGGATTGTTCTCATACTTTTCAAAATTTATTCCATCTTCACTTGTAGCTAAACACTGGGTTTGTATAAATTCACCATTTCGAAAAGATGTTCCTGTATAAAAAGCAAATAGTTTTCCATCTTTTTCAATCGTTGTCCCAGAGAAACATCCGCCTGCTTCATGATCATCGTACCATTCACTTGGAGCAAGTGCTGTCGGTAATTCTTCCCACGTAACTAAATCCTTACTTTTTGCATGTCCCCAATGCATTGCCCCCCATTGAGCTTTATATGGATAAAACTGATAGAATAAATGGTATTCACCGCGAAAGAAAATGAATCCATTAGGATCGTTCAACCAACCAACCGGTGTTGAAAAATGAAAACGCGGCCGATAAAAGCTGTTAGTAATGCTATCTTTATTGTTTTTTATAAATAAATCAACTTCTCTAATTTTCTCTTTATGTGTAGTCAAATCTACTCCTCCAAATAATTATTCTTTTACTGATCCGGCCATCATCCCAGAGACCAAGTAACGTTGTAGAAAGAACGAAATAGCAATCACTGGGAAACTAAACAATATCGCTCCAGAAGTCATTGGTCCCATATCCAAACTATAAGCAGTTAAGAACTCTGATAACGCTACTGGAACAGTTTTTGCTTCGTTACTCGTTAGTAACAAAGCTAATAGAAAATCATTCCATGATAATAAGAATGTAAAAATACCTGTAGAAATCATACCTGGAATAACTACGGGAAAAATAACTTTTGAAAAGGTCTGAAAAGGAGTTGCCCCATCAATAGAGGCAGCTTCATCTAAATCAAATGGAATTGCTTTAAAGAAACTAATCATCATCCATAATACAAAAGGCATATTTACTGCTGCATAAACAACTACTAAAGCAGGTAAGAAATCATACATTCCTAGTTTTTGGACAAATGAGTAGATAGGCACAGCAATACTTGATAATGGAATCATTTTAAGACAAAGAACGACTACTAAAAAGAAACTACTAAACTTAGAAGCTACAGTTCTTGAAATTGCATAAGATGCTAAGGAGCCTAAAAATAAACAAATAATTGTACTGAATGTTGCAGCAATTAAACTATTTCTAAAAAAATGTAGTAAATCTGTATTCATCAATAAATTTTTATAGTTTTCTAATGAAAATGATTTAGGAAGCAATGTTGGATTAGTTGATATGACTTCATTTGAAGGTTTAAAAGATGACAACAGTATATAAACGTATGGGAACAAAATTAGAATAAGAAATACTGCTGCAAACAAGTACATTAATACCATCCAAGTATTATCAAATCTGTTTTTCCCAAATTTTTCTGAGAACATTATATTCCCTCCTAATCATTAATTTTTTTTCTAAAAACTAGTGTGATAGACACTAACACAACAATAAATATAACAGCCATCGCACTTGAAAGTCCTATATCACTGTAACGCTGTAACATTTTATAAATATGGACACTTAATAATTCTGAAGAATTATTAGGTCCTCCTTGTGTCATAGCCCAAATGATATCAAATGAACGCGCAGCGTCTATAATACGAACTACTAACGCACTAAATAATACAGGTTTGATATTAGGTATAATGATTTTGAAAATCATTTGAAATTTTGAAGCACCTTCCATAACTGCTGCTTCGTACAGTCCATCTGATATTCCTTGTATTCCTGCTAAAAACATTAACATCATAAACGGTGTGGTCAGCCAAACATCTGCAATAACTACAGAAATTAATGTAATCTTAGGATCTGCTAGCCATAAAATACTACTAGTTGACTCAATTAATCCAAGCTTCACCAATAACGTATTAATAATTCCAAACTGATTACTTAACATAAATTTCCAAATTAATCCGGCTACAATAGGCGCAATCATCAAAGGAGATAACATTAAAGTCCTTAATGCAGTAAATCCTTTATACTTATGGGTTAAAACAATTGACAAAAATAATCCTAAAACTGTCTCTAAAGCAACCGCTAAAAATACATAGATAATTGTATTCTTAAAAGATTTCAAAAAAGTAGCTGAAGAAAAAGCTTTAATATAATTGTTTAAACCTGCAAATTCTCGGCTACCATCGTTCAAAATCGTAGAAAAACTATCAACGAATAGAGTTATTAAAGGATATAGTAGGAATACCAGCATAAAAATTGCAGCTGGTAAAAAGAAATACAGCATCGTTTTTTTATTAATTGTATTCACTTTTTCAGTCCTTTCTTAGAAAAAGACTATATAAACTATAAACAATTAATAGGTTATATAGTCTTTAAACTTTTCGCACCAATTTATTAATTACTCATTATATTTTCAATTTCAGTTTTAGCTGCATCTAATTCTTTTTGAGCATCTTCTCCTGATAACACACGTTGTAACATTGGAGACAGTACTTCATTTTCAATTTGTGTCCATTCTGCGATCTTCGGACGATTCTGAGTTTGAGGTCCGTCTAATGTTTCAGAAATGGCATCAATATGAGCATAATCTTCGTTATTAGCATATTTTTCAAATACTGATTTTCTACCTGCAATCCCTAGAGCATCCATATACAATTCGTTTTTATCATACATAAATGCTAAATATTCTTCAGCAACATCTTTTTTCTTAGAATCTTTCAAAATTACTTGATACCATGGTCCAGGAACTGCACCAACACCTGCTGAACCTGATAATGCTGGTGCTGCGCCAACTTTCCCAGGTAATGCTTCTTCTGATGTTAAATAAAAGTGTCCCCAAGCAATTTGCATTGCCAATTTTTGGTTATTAAACAATTCAGCAGTTTCAGTACTAGCAATAGATAAATAATCTTCTGGTACAGATTTATTTTTAATTAAGCTTTGTAAATATTCTAAAGATTCTACATAAGGTTTTTCATTGATTAAAATTTTGTTATTGTCATCCATAATTAAAGGTTTTGCGCCTGCCTGTGCTGCTAAATCTAACCAACTGCTGACTGCATCTCCACCCGTTTGGCCAAAAACAGAAGTTCCATACATGTCATCTTTTGTGAAAAATTCTGCTGCATCTTTATACTCTTGCCATGTTTTTGGAACTGTTAAATCATAACCATATTTCTCAGAAAATGCTTTTTTATTCGCTTCGTCTTCGAATAAGTCTTTTCTATACAATAAAATTTTTGAGTTCGTCCATGTAGGTAAGCCCAATAACTCCCCATCAATCGTAGCGCTATCATCTAACTGTGGTAAAAAATCATCCATTTGTTCTTGAGTAATGACATCAGAAACTGGAGATAATCCTTTAGCTAGTGCTGGAAACCATAAAACGTCAATAATTGCAGCATCGTGTGTCGCTTTTTTTGCATCAATCTCTGCTTTTAACTTGTCATAAACGCCTGAGTAAGGAACTGAATCAATTTTAACTTCATAGCCAGATTCTTTTTTAAATTCAGCAGCAGTTTCTTTTGCTACTTTTTCAGCAGGGCTCCCGCCTTCTACTAAAACAGTTAATGTTTTATCACTTTCACTACTCTCACTATTATTACCACATCCTCCTAAAACCATTAATGCTGCTGCCATTATTGATATTTTTGCAATTTTTTTCATCATAATCCCTCCTTGATTTAATTTCGCTTTTTATTTTTTTATAGTAATAAAGTAGGTGTTGCTCTGAATGCATTTACTGTTTTATCCATATCAACCTGTTCATCACTTCCAGAGTCAAGAATCGTATTTCCAAATGAATTGCTTTCTACTAATACTGTTTTTATGTTAAGCAATCTTGATGCATCTGTCGTTAGTAATGCTCCTACTTGTGCAGAGAAACATGACTCACTACTTTTCATATGAGCCTCCTTAGCAACAATATGATTATTTGAAATATAATTTTCACTACCAGAAACAATACGTATAATTACGGGTATTGAGCCAGGCGGCATGATATGATCTTTGTCTATTACTTCAGAAAAATGATTTCCAATCACAGAATTATTATTGCCGCTAATATATAGCAGCCCATATAAGTCATCTAAACCATTATTACGTTTTTGCAATGGTAACCAAGGCTCGTGGTCACGTAAAAAGTGGTTTGAAGAAACTAAATTTTCTGAAGAGTCTTTGTTGAGTACTACCATTCCAGGATAAAATGCGTGCAACCTATTATTAGTAATGAGAGAACGCGTTACCCTATCAAAATAAACACTGCTAGCTCCTCGTGGGAAAATATTATTTGCTGTAATCAAAAGGCCGCCAAAATTTTGAGCGAAAATAGAATAGCCTTTAAATCCAGCTCCTATCAAATTATCAGTTATTTTTGAAGCTTGTCCCCATCCTCTCAACTCAATGCAATTACCACACTCAGCGATAAAGTTATCATGGATCGAAAGTGCGTCTGCATGATAAATCGTAATGCCATGCTCTAAGTATACAAATCCCATCTCTGTAATTCGAAATGAATCTTGAGCACTCGCAACATAAATACCTGTTTTTCCGTTGGTATAGGTATTTTCTGGATTTGTTTCCCCAGAGCCATCATCTACAAAATGTAATCCATCTATACAGAAGTTTGAAAATTCTACTGAACTTATGCGTGGACTTCCACTTCGAGCCACATAAAAAGCTGCACCGCAATCCTCAGAATTATTTGTTTCTGGAGAAATATCTACAAGTATTCGACTTCCTCCTGGCCATAATTCATGCAAGTTTGGCCATTCATTTTCTGGGACATTAAATCTAATGCTAGAAGATGTAAATCCATGTCCAGAACCTACAATCTTAAGATAACTGATATCAATAACTACTTGAGTAACTAAATGATAATCGCCAGGCGGAATGTATATAACTGCACCAGGCTTTCCTCCACTACTTAAATCAGTATTAATTTGTCTACTTTTAATATCTGATATGATACTGTTAATTACCTCTCCGATATCTTCATATGGATTTCCAATCTGCCACTCGGTTACATCATAAAAATTATTACTAGCCATATTTCCTCCTACTTGATCGTGTTTTCATTTTTTTCTAAGTTGCCTTATTTATTCTCTTGGATTCCATTGTTTTTGAAACTCAAATTAGTTAACTTTTAATGCTCTGTCTTTATTTTATAACGTTAGATCTGATTATATTACCAACAATAACTTATCTGACGACTTTTTATAAAAAAGTATTTTCTCCTTTCCTATTTTTAGTAAACCCTTTCATATTTTTTATTATAGTAAATGAAATTTTTAATGTCAACCGCTTTCAGTTGAAATTTCACTTTTAAAGAAGATGTTCTTTTCTATTTTAACTTCGATGAGTTATAAAAGATAATAAGCTTAACATTCTTCTAGTATACTTTTTAATGATGACGAATATAAAATAGCTGAACTGATAGCATATTTACATTTTTTGAAAGTTTTAATATGAATTTATAAAAGTTTTTTCATTTTTATTTGAAATACCTTATACTGGAGTGTATGATACATATACAATATTAATTCAATTACCCAATGAAGTTACCTCACTAGAATAGCAATTTTTAATGAGGAAATATATTGGGATCAGAGAGGTTACTAATATGGATAAAATTGGAATAAAAGAAATAGCTGAAAAAAGTGGCTATTCCTTGGCTACCGTTTCTAGATATTTCAATAAACCTGATTTATTGTCAAAAAAAACAAGAGAAAAAATACAAGTTGCTATCCAAGAGCTTAATTATAGCCAAGATAATGTTGCTCGAATATTAGCAACTGGAAAATCAAACCTTGTAGGAATTATTTTTCCACAGTTACATCTTAGCTTTTATACAGAATTGTTGAATCAACTCATTCAATATGGTGAAGAGAAAGATTATAGTTTTATTGTATATACTTCACGAAATACAAAAGAAGAAGAACTAAAAATGATTGATAGGTTAAAATCTTACCGAGTGAAAGGCATCATACTGCTTAGTCATATTTTAAGTCCTAAAACTATTGAACAACTTGATGTTCCAGTCATTGCTATTGAACGTACAGGTGGAAATTACTGTCAAATAAATAGTGATAATTATATTGGTGGCAAAATTGCTGGAGAAAAGTTGATAAAGGATGGATGTGAAGCATTAATACACATAAATAATGGGTATTACGAAGATTGGCCTTCTTTTAAACGTATTATAGGTTTTGAGTTTTCGGTAAAAAACATGCCTAATGAAACAGTTATTAATGAAAATTTAACTGATCCATATTCTGAATCTGCATCAAAGGCAATATCATTAATCGTAGACAGTCTACTTAAAAAATATCCTAATAAAAAGCTAGGTTTTTTTTGCTCCAATGATGATATTGCAAATATGCTTCAAAGAGAGCTTATTCGAAAAGGGCTCAAGATACCCAAAAACGCTGAAATAATTGGATATGACAACTCTCCTGTTTCTGATCATGCCATTTATCCTATTACATCAATTGATCAAAATATCCCATTAATGGCAAAAATAGCAGTAAATTCGCTAGATGCGTACATTGCTCATGAGAATGTGGTATCCGCAAAATTAATAAAAAAAAGTACAACTCTATAGTATGTGATATGCTCCCAATAAAGTAGACAGTAGAAATATAAAAATTCTACTGTCTACTTTATTGGGAGCATATCATTCTGCTAGCTTTTTGATTTATTTAGTCTCAGAAAAATCAAATTCTAATTTATTATTGTTTATCTTCAATTTCGCATTAAAGATATAGCCTTTTTTGCTTTTAAATCCTTTTATCAAGCTTGTTTCTTGCTTCAATAAAAGATCTTTTACATTTGTCTTGGTCAATGTTTTGCTGCTCCATTTTTTAGGTAGAGAAAACTTACAGCCGTTACTATACCCTGTACAACCATAAAATTTTCCTTTGTCGACAATATTACTATTACACGAAGGACACTTTCCTATGACGTTAACTTGATCAATATTTTTATCCTGTTTTTTGATATGGCTATGCTCGAATGTTTCGGGAACTTTTTCGACCAAATGAGTAATAAATTTTTGAATACTCTTTAAGAAAGCTTCTTGTGTACCTTGTTTATGGCGAATATTTTTGAGGCATTTCTCCCATTTAGCAGTCATTTCAGAATTCGCTATTTCATCATTTTGAATAACTTCGCAAAGAGCCGTACCTTTTTGCGTAACATAAATCTTATTTTTTTGAGTTTTGATATATTCTTGTTTTTTTAGCGTTTCAATGATATTAGCTCTGGTGGCTTCTGTTCCAATCCCCTCAGTTTCTTTTAGTATGTCTTTGTTATCTTCATCTTCAATGGTTCGCCCTACGTTTTTCATAGCTGTGATAAGAGTACCTTCTGTATAGTAACTTGGAGGTTTTGTTGCACCTTTTTTATGAAACGGGTCTGTTCGAAAGAGTTCTCCAGCTTCAACTGAAGGCAAAAGTTGTTCACTTTCGCCATCCTTACTTTCTTTGCTTGTTATTGTATATAATTGTTTCCAACCTAAACTTTTCTCCACTTTTCCAGTGGATTTAAATAAAACACCACTCGCTTTAGTTAAAATAGTTGTTTCGTCATAGATATAGGGTCCTTCAAAAATAGCCAAGGTACGGTAAAGAACGAGCTGATAAATATTCCGTTCTTTTTCAGGTAAACTCTCTAATTTAGGGAGTGTTTTTGTTGGAATAATGGCGTAATGCTCTTGGACCTTCTTTCCATTCACATATCGCTTATTTTCATTCAATTGCGGATCTTTAATCTCTTCTCCTACTAAATTTAAATAGTTAACTAACTGCGCTTTTAAATAACTGAATTCTGGTTTTCCAATATAATTCATGTCCGTTCTAGGATAAGAGAGGTATTTTTTTTCGTAGAGATTTTGAACGATAGCTAAAGATTCTGAAGCTCCATAACCGTATTTTTTATTGGCTGCTGCTTGCAAGTCTGATAAGCTAAAAAGTTTTGGCGCATACTTTTTCTTTTCTTCAATTTTTACATCTTCTACCACACTATTAACGTCTTTTGTCAATCCATGATTTTCTTTAAACTGCTGTAAATCATCTATAGTATCAAATCGTACTTTATACTTCCCTTGGTATTGTCTATCTTCATTACTGAACGTAGCATATAATTCAAAAAATGGTTTGGTGACAAAATGCTCTACTTCTTGATTTCGTTGGTAGATTAAGTATAGCGTGGGCGTTTGAACACGCCCAATACTAAAAACGCCCTGTAAGCCATTTTTTTGCATATATAAGGTGTACAAACGCGAAAGATTAATTCCTACTAACCAATCAGCAATTTGTCTGGTTTCTGCTTCTTTATAGGTAGAATAGAAATCGGCCCCATCTTTTAAGTGCTTAAATCCATTTTTAATCTCGCTTGTTTCTAAAGAGTTAATCCATAGTCTTTTAATCGGCTTATGGTTATTCCCAGACAGATTAATAATTAGACGAGCAATCGCTTCTCCTTCTCGATCACTATCCGTTGCGATTATGATTTTATCTGCTTTATCAAGTAGTCCTTTAACAATTTTGTATTGCTTTGATTTTCCTGCAGCTACTTGAAACTGATAGTGTTCAGGAAAAAGTGGCAATTCGTCTAATTGCCACTTTTTCCAAACTGCATTATATTCTTCAGGTTCAGACAAAGATACTAAATGTCCGTAACCGTAAGTAATGGTTGCATTTGGCAGTTCGTTATCTGAAACATTGTAGTACCCATCTTTTTTCTCTACTTTAGCAAAAGCTTCTGTATAAGCTTTTGCTTGACTTGGCTTTTCCGCTAGGATAACTGTATTGCCCATCAACTCACTCCCTTCTCAATGCTTATTTATTTACTCGTGGCAAAAGAGTTAAATCTCCATTTTCTTTCTTAACATCTTCATTAGCTGCTTTCAATTGATAATCATCTTCATTTTCTGTTATTTCGAAAGAAAATGAATCTTCTTCACCATTTTCTTGAAAAGTAATTACGTTATCTACGATTTTATAAGTATATCCAAGTTGGAATCCTAACATTTCAAAAGTAACAGTTTCTTCTCCAAATTGAGCAGTATAAGCTTCGCCATTGGTTGAAACAACATTCCATTCTTTTGATTGTAAATCACTTTGAATGTCTGTACCACACCCTTCTAAAGTAATTAATGCTATTAGAGTAAGCAAAATAAATAAAATATTTTTCATAATATTTCCTCTCCTTTTTAACGCAACATGCGGTGAACTACGGCTCTTGCCATTCCTGAACCTGCTCGACCTGCTCCACTTGAATACCAAATACTTTTCACAATAGATGGACCACTAATGACTAATGCACCGCTACCGATTAAGGCTGGTAATTTACCCCAAACCGTATCTGTTTGCATAGTGATTGCCTCTGTAAAGAGTAGCATGGACAAAGTTAACACAATGATTGTAACGGTATGAGATAAAATATCTCGCCACCAATTCTCCATAAAATTATAATTTTCTGTTACAACGGATATAGCACATAGAGGTGATAAAATTTCATCTATTAGGAGTTGAGCTTGTTCAATAAACAGTTTTATGACGAAAAAACCTATAACAACAAATATAAAAAGCCAAATAACAACTTGTGTAATACCTGCACTAAAAACGTCCGGTAAATTTTCAGCTTGTAAAGTATTAACTAAACTACTTGTCGTCAGTTCACCCATATTTCCAATAAAGTAATTCCCTATTGGCTGTACAATATAATTCATAGTTAACGAAATAACTAAAGGCATAATGACAAGTAAAGCACTCGCTTTAACTGATCTGACAATTGTCCACCAGATATTTGCTTCTTCGCTTCCCTCTGATTCTGATAAAAGTTGAGTAATAACTTTTCCTAAACAAACGGATACAAGTAGAATACCGCCAAAGAAGACAAATAAATTATAAGCGTCTAAAGCGTATCCTGCTAAACCATCATAATTAAATAAGGAATTTTGTAGAAATTCAATAAAGAGGTTAATTAAATCTTTTAGCCAGTCTACAAATATCTCTGTAATTTTATCGCCAATATTGTCGAAACTAGGCATATATTAATCACTCCTTTTACTCTTCAAATGCTGAAAAATCACTTTCTCCGTTACTAAATTCTGCCATTGTTTGTTCCATTGCTTTTTGTTTCCGTCTTTCTTTTTCTGCTTGCTCTTTTTCTTCTTTTTCTTTGGATTTTTCAGCTAATCTATTCTTTTTATTTTCTTCTCGTTCTATGTGCTCACGTTCAAATTCAGCCTGCTTTTCGTTTAAACGTTCAATCTGTGCAGGATTGGTATTTTTTTCATATTCAGTTTGATTTAGCAATCGTTCAGGCTTTGGAAATAGTTCGAATTGATAGGCTTTTTTAACCTTCATGGGTGGCCGGTTTGCAAAGATAATCAGCTCTGTATCATCTGCCATACTTTTTACTTCGCCTGCGGTCATTAAATCACGAGCGGTGTACGACTCATTGTCTGAATGACTGGTACTGCTTCCCTCTTGTTTAGAGTTTTTTGAAGCACTCTTGTTACTTGTGGCTACTTTAACAGTCGCCTTACCTAGTAAATCGGAAAAATATTTGGCTGTAGTGTTATTCGCAGCGTTCATACAAATTTGAATCGAACAATTCCCTAAAATACTTTCAGCTTTCTCTTTATTGTACTTATCTTGTAATTGTGTCAGAGTTTGAATAATTGTTGATACTCCAATGCCATAACCACGACAAGTGGCCAAAAACTCTTCATAATTCGTAAATTTCCCTAAGTTAACAAACTCATCTAAGATGAAATTGACGGGTACAGGCAATTTCGAGTGGTGATTAGAAGCTAATTCATATAACTGATCAAACAGTTGTGAGAAGAAAATGTTGGTTAGGCCTTCCCAACTGGTATCCATAACTGGAATAATGACATAAAGCATGGTTTTCTTTTTACCTATATCTTGTAAGTTGAAATCACTAAAACTGGTAAATTCAGCGACAGTATTATTAATGTAATCCGAGATAGACGTTAGCAAGGAAACAATAATGGAGCCTTTCATATCCCCACGAGATTTTTTATAACCTAATTCATATAATTTCCGTGCTGGGTGATTTAGTTCAAGAGCTGAAAAAGCTTTGTCTAGATCACTTTCTTCGTCATCTGAATCGGATTCATTTTTTTCTTGCAAGAAATTAACCAGTCCTGCCATATTACGGTTTTTAGGTTCTAATTCATATTTTACATAAAGAATTAACGCTGAGAGCAAAGATCGTTGCGAGTAATACCACACATCTTTTTTACCATCCTTATTGGAGCTATCCACGATTTTTGTGGCTACATTCGTTGCATTGACATCACTATTAACATAATCGGTTCTGTTGCAAAGTTTTAAATAAAGAATAAAATCCCTTACGGTATCTATGATTTAAGCTGGGATTCCCAATAATACCTTGATTTCAGTACAGACCGAAAACCCGAAGAGAGTGCCTTCTTTTCGGGTTTTCTTATATAATCCTCGAATGGCTTCCATGCCTTTAATCGTGGTAGAGGCAGTGCGTAAACTTCGATAGAATTTATTGCGTCTCTTTACTGGACGATGGTCTTGTTCAATCAAATTATTCAGGTATTTAATGGTACGATGTTCTGTCCCTTGATAAAAGCCGTATTCTTTTAGTTTCTTAAAGGCACTTGTAATAGAGGGGGCTTTATATGTGACCACAACCTTCGGTTCATCAAACTGCTTCACTAACCGCTTAAGAAAAGCATACGCTGCTTGTGTGTCCCGTTTTTTACGTAACCAAATATCCAAGGTTAAACCATCTGCATCGATGGCTCGATACAAATAATGCCATTTTCCTTTAATTTTGATGTACGTTTCATCCATTTTCCATGAATAAAAGGATTTTTTATTTTTCTTTTTCCAAATTTGATAGAGTAGTTTGCCGTATTCTTGCACTCAACGATAAATCGTTGTATGAGAAACGTTAATGCCACGATCATATAAGATTTCTTGAACTTCACGATAGCTAAGGTTATAACGAAGATAGTAGCCCACGGCTACAATAATCACATCCTGCTGAAATTGCTTTCCTTTAAAATGATTCATCGTCATTCCTCCTGCTATCTTTTTCTATTATTCTACCTTATTTGATAGTAGATTTAAAACTTTGCAACAGAACCATCGCTTTCATTTGTCCTAAGAGTCAAATCTTTTTCCACCATAACTTTTACACCCAATAAATTTTGCGGTTTATTTTTCTCTGTTGAAATTCTTTGTGTAGCCTTTAAACTGACAATTAGCTCATTGGGTACATACTCTATTTGAGAGTCATCTAATTGGCTCATAATCCTTTCTTTTTGGTTAGTATCTGCAGTTACTTGTTTAGTATGAGCCATGAACCCAAACATACTCACCCCAACAACCAATCCTAAATATATTTTCTTTTTAAACTTTTTCATCTACATCTCCTCCTAATAGTTTTATTTTAGAGTTAGCTCTATTACTTATTTACTAACTCAACAACAGATTATCATACACTTGTTAATGAAATCACAATATCTCATTAAAACACACCCTAAAATCATAACCGTTCCTATGCTCATTTTTTGGATTTTTTAACCACGTAACCAGAAAAATAAATCCCCTCTATTTCACGCAAATCAAAGAAGAACTAAGTAACTACCGTTTAAAGGTAGTTACTTAGTTCTTCTTTGATTATTATCTAACTTTATTATTCATTCCCCACCCTTTGCGCAGTGAGTCTTCGGTATCTTGTTTTATCTGACTGGTAGTTCTTATTATTTCTCCACGATCATCTAATTCTGGAACAATTGGATATTTTTCTCTGAACAAGTCTAGTTCTTTCACCACATCATTAAACAAATCTTGCTTATCTTCTTGCGTAAGATTCTGTTTAATATACTCATCTAAAGCTTTTCTAAGCAATTCATCTCTTGTCATATTAGTCTCATACTTTTCTACTAAAACTCTGGAAGTCGCATTTAACAAAGTCGACAGTTTTAAAGGATGCTTGGTGGAATAAACCTTATCAAACTTTCTGATTGGTGCGCCAACTTTTTTTGTTCTTCCTCTACTCTGTCTTTCAACATTGGAGGAAGTTTTTATTTCTTGAACTTGGTGCACTTCTAATTGCTTATTTTCAGATGGTGTAATTGCTTGCTGCTTTTTCTTTGCTTCTGCTTCTTTTTTTATTTTGGCGAGTCCTTTGTTGTTCCCAAAAATATCAAGTCCTTTGATGTCAGCCAATTACTCCACCTCCGCATACCAATTCTCGTGTTCTTCCAATTCTTTCAAAATACTGATAAATAATTCGTGGCTTTTGCGATCCCATTGTTTTAAGAGACCTTTCTTTGTCTTCTCCATCGTAATACCTGATCCGTCGTATCGTTTTAAGCGCGCATTTTTGAGTACAACATTTTTAATCAAATGTTCCCCATAAATCTCTTGGGCTTGTTTATACATTTCCTGATCTACTGCGTCACCGCTTTCCAACATGAAAGGAATAACACCAGCAACATATAAATTTGTATCAAATTCTTTCACAAAAAAGTCCATATACTCAAGATATTGCATCGCATTTCTCATCGATTTTACTTGGGTCTGTAAGACGACGATTGCCCAGTCCGCAATGTACATCGCGGATTTACTATATACAGAAATAGAAGGTGGGACATCTAAATAAATGACGTCAAACTCATCAAATAATGGTTCTAGCTTTTCTTTCATATATTTGAATTGGGATAATGAATCATTATATTGGTCTTTGATCCAATCATCATACATTTCAAAGGACATGTCTGCTGGAAGTATATAGAGGTTATTGATTACTTTATAGACAGCCTCTTTAGGTGGAAGATTGTTTATCAACACGTCAGTCACAGTATTTTCGTAAACAATCGGTTCACCTTCTCCGCCTCCTTCTTCGTTAGTGAAGTTCATATGCGTTAAGTTCATCACATCAGAAGTATTTCCTTGCATATCCAAGTCAATTATCAAGGTTCTTTTTCCTTCATTAACTGCTGATTCAAACCCTAACATTTGCGCGCACGTACTTTTACCTACGCCACCTTTAAAATTACCGATTACATATTTCTTCGCTACCACGTTCCTACCTCTTTTCTTTTAGCAATATTCATTTGATACTATTATAACATATTTATTTTTAGTTACTACCAAAAAAAAGATATATATGTACTACCTTATAATTAATAAGTAAAAGGTAGTACATAAATAAGGAAAAGCTGAAATATATTGATTTATAGCTTTCCTCAAAGTAATGACGTTATTTAATTTATCGAGAAGCAGAGAATACTCGCGACTTTAGTCATGTAGACGAATCAGATTTTCGATAAAAAAGAAGCCGTCCTTCTTAAGAACGACAACAAATCACTAGATTAATTTTTTCAACTGTTCATAAAAGTTTTCATGCGTTCCACATAACAATACTGGAATAACCTTGTTTTCTATAATCTCGTAAGCTACTCTATATGTTGTGCCCGCATATTTGAACCCACTAGACCAAATACCTGATAAATCCCCAGTTTTTTGTTCACCCTTATATGGATCAATCGCAATTTCATCATAAATTAAATTCAAAAATTTTTCTTTCAATGGCTTCTCTTTTAGCTTTTTTAAATACTTAATGACATGTTTTGAAGGAACGATTTCATAAGCCAATTTCTGTTGCCAACTCCTCTTTAGTCATTACTTTAGAATTAGTAAGTGTATCTTCAGCAATATCTCTAAAGGAAGAATGCATTTTGTTTTTTCTATTCTTAAATTCTACAAGAATCTCATCTTTATCGTAGCCTTCTGCAATTATATCAGACAAAATATCTTCGCTAAAATCATAAAATTCTTTTTGTGGTTCAACAAATTCATAAAGAATACCATTCTCTACCAACTTTGCTTCAACTTCGACTCCATTAGGAACATTAAAATCTTTAGGTACTGTCAACATGATTGAATTGCCTTGTTTTCTTGTTTTTGTAATCATTTAAATCCCTCATTTCTAACAGTATGTAATTACTTAGTAAATACATTATACCACGAGATAATGTATTTACAAGTAATTACTGTGACTCGTAATGCGTCCTTGCTGAATAAATTTCAACCACGTGTTCATCTTCATCTACCTGGTTCTGTTGCAAAGTTTTAAATAAAGAATAAAATCCCTTACGGTATCTATGATTTAAGCTGGGATTCCCAATAATACCTTGATTTCAGTACAGACCGAAAACCCGAAGAGAGTGCCTTCTTTTCGGGTTTTCTTATATAATCCTCGAATGGCTTCCATGCCTTTAATCGTGGTAGAGGCAGTGCGTAAACTTCGATAGAATTTATTGCGTTTCTTTACTGGACGATGGTCTTGTTCAATCAAATTATTCAGGTATTTAATGGTACGATGTTCTGTCCCTTGATAAAAGCCGTATTCTTTTAGTTTCTTAAAGGCACTTGTAATAGAGGGGGCTTTATCTGTGACTACAACCTTCGGTTCATCAAACTGCTTCACTAACCGCTTAAGAAAAGCATAGGCTGCTTGTGTGTCCCGTTTTTTACGTAACCAAATATCCAAGGTTAAACCATCTGCACCGATGGCTCGATACAAATAATACCATTTTCCTTTAATTTTGATGTACGTTTCATCCATTTTCCATGAATAAAAGGATTTTTTATTTTTCTTTTTCCAAATTTGATAGAGTAGTTTGCCATATTCTTGCACCCAACGATAAATCGTCGTATGAGAAACGTTAATGCCACGATCATATAAGATTTCTTGAACTTCACGATAGCTAAGGTTATAACGAAGATAGTAGCCCACGGCTACAATAATCACATCCTGCTGAAATTGCTTTCCTTTAAAATGATTCATCGTCATTCCTCCTGCTATCTTTTTCTATTATTCTACCTTATTTGATAGTAGATTTAAAACTTTGCAACAGAACCCATTATCAAAAGGACAGCCTTTATGACTCAATGATCGATTGATGTCAAAAGTTGTTAATAATTCATCAATAGCTTGGTTATCAAACTCTTTTCCACGATCAGTATGAAAAATCTCAACCTCTGTCAGAGGTTGTTTGATACGGCTAAATGCTTTTTTTACTAGAACGGCATCTTTATGTTCTCCACAAGAATAGCCGAGAATTTCTCGATTGAACAGATCCAAAATGAAACAGACATAATTCCATTTTTTCCCGACTCGTACATAAGTCAAGTCTGTTACGATCGCTTCTAATGGGTTGTCTCTTAAGAATTTACGATTCAATACGTTTGTCGTTTTGGCTTCATTGCAAGTAGAATGATGTACTTTAAAATAAGCAACAGTATAGCTCGATTTTAATCCTCTATTTTTCATGATTCTACTAATTTTTCGTCGGCTGATCTGAATGCCTCGTTTTGATAAGGCTTTTTTTATTTTTCTTGAGCCGTGGGCCTTTCGGCTGCGGATAAATTCTTCAGCGACTGCTTCTTCAAGTTCTGATTCGTCTTTCTTTGGTTTTGATTGATAATAATAGGACTGACGTGATAGACCTAATATTCTGCACATCGCTGATATAGGGTAAAGATGCTTATTCGCATCGATTACTTGTCTCTTCGTCCGAATATCAGCGCTGCTTGCTTTAAAATATCATTTTCCATTTCTAATTGCTGGTTTCTTTTACGTAGTTCTAACAATTCTTTTTGTTCAGGCGTAGGATTATCTTTTTCTTTGAATGAACCACTCGTTTTAGATTGCTTTACCCATTTGTCAAATGCTGAAGCCGTTAGTTCATATTCTCGAATGATTTCTACACGTGGCTTTCCAGCTAAGTAAAGATTGACGATTTGTTGCTTGAATTCTTGTGAAAAAGTTCTTCGTGTTCTCTTAGACATAAAAATTCCTCCTGGTATGTTTTCTTCTAGTCTACACACCTTAATTTTTCTGTCTAGTTAATTGTAGCCTATCCAACTTAAGATTAATGACACTAAATTAACAGACTATACGTAGTATCTATTTGCTATGACCATATCTTATATCCATAAGTCAACTCAGCCGGACTAAAAGGGCTAATCTTACTAGAACACAAGCTGCACTTGATATGCAAATTAACCCTGAATCGGAAAGGTGCTTAAATTGGATATTAACGGAGGGATAAAGTAAAATTTATCTCTAGGGAATGTTTAGAAAGGATCCAAGTTCCTTAACAAGTGACAATTAGTAATGTAGTAACAACGATAGATTGTATGCCGAACATTTCAATTTGATACGTATAAAAGACGATTTCAAGCTCATCCGTGATAAATAACCCACATGAATGATTTGAAATCGTCTTAAAATGCTTTATTTTATAACCCAAAATAGAATAATTACTTCAAAATGACGTCGCATATCACTATTAATGATTAATCGATGACTTCCATAATCATTTTAAGTTCCCCGGATGTTAAATCCTCGCTAAAAATGCCAGTAACTTTTTGTCCAGGTCCAATTTCCTTTGATGATAGGTTTAACAAAGAGATAGGGATATAGATTAATCCGTTTTGTTTCAAAGACAGAGCCAATATTTTTTTCCTTGTTCGAATAGCTGCATCATAGCGAAGAGAAGAGTAAACACCTCTGCCAACAATAGAAATATGCTTCCCCAATAATAAATCAAGGCTACCTATTACTTGTAATTTCTGAAAGGTCGTCCCATCCGTTTTGATTTGAATATCCTGTAAATTTATTTTCCTGTCTAAGGCATCTTGAAAAAACAAGTGTGTGCCTCTGCGATAATCAATGCCACAGAGGTGCATAAAATTAGTTGTCGAAAAAATAATCGCTACCGTTGAGACTTCTCCGACAAAGGATACTTTTTTATCTACAAAATGTTCTTGTAAGAGATGAGCAGCCTTATAAATCGCGTTTAACTGTCTGGTAATTTGGGTTGTCTCTTTTATAGACATGCGTTTGTATTCTTTTTTTGCCGCGTGCGAAGAATGCTCCTTTTTCCCAATAAAAAAAGCTGCTCAAAAGAGCAGCCTTTTGTACAGGTTTAGTTTTGGTGCTTGCCACCCGCCGGACCCTTACGTTCCGGATTTGTATCGAGTTTAGTTTTGGTGCTCGCCACCCGCCGGACCCTTATGTTCCGGATTTATATCAAGTTGACTATGAGCCTGCTCTCATTTGTATATATAATATACCAAAAAAAGGTTGATTTGTCCAATACTGTGGGTGATTATAACCGTCTTACTGTGCTTATCTATTATATAATACAATCAAAAACCTAACCGAAAATTTAATAACGTTTCACTGATTTCATCTTCATTAATTCCGATGTAGCGTTTGGTAATCTTCTCGCTGCTGTGACCAAAGATTTCCATTAAGGTGGCCACGTCTTTGGTTTTCTTGTAATAGTGGTAACCAAAGGTTTTTCGTAGGGTGTGGGTGCCGATATCGTCCCTTCCTAACAGCTTCGCGACCTTTTGAAACATCTGGTAGACCGTATTGACTTCTAAATGGCCGCCCTTAGTACTGGGAAACAAGTAAGCCTCCGGATCTAAGGGTGCGGTATAGCCGTGAATCAAGTCCTGTAAGCTGCTTAAGTATAAAATGCGTGTTTTCCCTGTCTTTTGCTCCACGATGCGCGGGTTTTTTGAGGTAATCACGTCTTTTTTCTTGAGTTTAACGATGTCGGACATGCGCAGACCGCTGTTAATTCCAATTAGAAACAAGAAAACGTCACGTTCCGCATTTTTATTCCGTCGCAGGCAAAATAAAAAATCATTAATCTCCTGTTGCGACCGTAGTGGCTGAACATTATAGCCCATGACAATCCCTCCTTTTTAGTCTGTTCGAATACATGATTATAGTTATTACAACACGAAATCGTGTGTTTAGGGGGAGTAAAAAAAAAGAACCCTATAAGGATAGGATTCTTGATACATGATTTTATGTAATTTCATGTATTTAGGTCCGATATTATTTATTATAAAAGAAGTCTCAAAATTTATTGGTACCACATTTAATTTTCACTTCATTTTTGAAAGTAAATAAGAAGGAAAATGATATTCCCCCCTTCGTATTATTTTTGGTTGGACATGTACCTAAGTACATGGTTTATAATTAAAAAAAGGATGTGATAGCATGGCTTATTTTATTAGCTCCTTCTCTGAAAAATGTGGTGTAAATAAGGAATCCATTCGATATTACGAACGAAAAAACTTACTACCAGAACCCGATCGGACTAATTCCGGTTATCGAGTTTATTCAGAGGAAGATGTAAAACGAGTAAAATTCATTAAACACCTACAAGAAATTGGCTTTTCTTTAAATGAAATTTATAAATTACTTGGTGTTGTAGATAAAGACAACATTCGTTGTGAAGGTATGTTTGAATTTGTCTCTAAGAAAGAAAGAGAAATTCAAAAAAAAATCGAGAATTTGAATAGAATAGAATATATGCTAAAAGATTTACGAGCAAGATGTCCAGATGAAAAAGAACTATACGCGTGTCCTATCATAGAAGTATTAATAGAAAATTAACGGGGGTAGGAAAATGAATCAATTTAGAATGCGCATTCAAGGAATGACCTGTACTGGCTGTGAAAAACATATAGAAAAAGCGCTTGAGAGCATGGGAGCTCTCAACGCTAAAGCAGATTTCAGTCAAAGCGAAGCGGTATTTCAATTACCAGACGACTATGCAATAGAAAACGCGATAGAAGCAGTTAAAAAAATAAATTATCAGCCCGAAGAAGTAGAAAAGTTACCTGTTCAAAAACGCGTGATGACTAATAACAAGGAAGATTATGATTTGCTCATTATCGGTTCTGGTGGAGCAGCTTTTTCAGCAGCTATAAAAGCAGTCGAGTATGGATCAAAGGTGGGCATGATTGAACGCGGAACTGTAGGCGGAACCTGTGTGAACATTGGTTGTATCCCTTCAAAAACGCTGCTTCGAGCTGGAGAAATCAATCAATCAGCACATGTAAATATTTTTGAAGGATTGCACACTTCTACGGGAGAAGTAGAATTAGACCGCTTAGTCGATCAAAAAAATGAACTAGTTGATGATTTACGCAAACAAAAATACACTAATTTAATTGACGACTATGGTTTTGATTTAATTAAAGGAGAAGCAAAATTCATTGACGAAAACACTGTGACAGTTAGTGGGCAAACATATTCTGCCCAACGGTTTTTAATCGCAACGGGTGCTTCTCCACTCTTACCTCGTATTACTGGACTTAAAGAAGTAGATTATTTAACTAGCACAACCCTCCTTGAACTAAGAAAAGTACCAAAACGATTAACAATTATTGGATCGGGTTATATTGGAAGAGAACTGGGACAGCTCTTCCACAATCTGGGTTCTGAGGTTACCCTTATTCAAAGAAGCAAACGACTTTTAAAAGAGTATGATCCAGAGATTTCTGAAGCAATGGAGAAAGCTTTAATCGAACAAGGAATAAAGCTCATTTCCGGAGCAACTTATGAACGAGTAGAGCAAGACGGAAATATTAAAAAAGTTCATATTATTGTAAACGGCAAAAATAAGGTCATTGAGTCAGACGAGCTACTAGTTGGAACAGGAAGAAAACCGAATACAGAAGTATTGAACTTGAGCGCAGCAGGCGTTCAAGTTGGGCCAAACAATGAAATCAAGATAAATGCTTTTGCTCAGACAAGTAATAGAAAAATTTATGCAGCAGGAGACGTGACATTAGGACCTCAGTTTGTCTATGTAGCAGCCTATGAAGGAGGAATTGCAGCAGGAAATGCAATTGGTGGGTTAAATAAAGCAATCGATTTATCGGTAGTTCCTGGAGTATCATTTACCAGTCCGCAATTTGCAACTGTTGGGTTAACACAACAACAAGCGAAAGAAAAAGGATACGAAGTAAAAAAAGCGGTATTGTCATTAGAAAATGTTCCTAGAGCGATTGTCAATCATAATACGACAGGGGTGTTTAAACTTGTGGTTGATAGAAAAACACAGAAGATTTTGGGAGTTCATATCGTTTCTGAAAATGCAGGAGAAGTTATTTATGGAGCATCCTTAGCCGTTAAATTTGGATTGACCGTAGCTGATTTAAAAGATACTTTAGCGCCTTATCTAACAATGTCAGAAGGCTTAAAGTTAGCAGCTCTAGCCTTTGATAAAGATATTTCGAAATTATCTTGTTGTGCAGGTTAATATTTCTATTTAGTTTCTTGTAGTAGCTGGTAACACCTTGGTTTATCTTTCGTTATTATCTATAACGATAGGAGTTGAAGATTATGACATCAGCAAACGTCTACGTGCCAATTAATAGCTCTATTCTAGTGGAGGTTGAAGAAATAAAAGACTATTTAGAAACGCAATTGCTCATTTAGGCAACGCAGCAAGATATTATTGAAGATGCGATTGTTGCCTTACGTGCTTAATATAGATAATTAAATCGTATCAAAAAAGGATTCTACCGCTTAAAAAGCAGTAGAATCCTTTTTTATTAAACATGCTTGCACTCAATTTGAATGGTTTATTTGTAAATATTTTTTCTATGACCAATCTCTAACATTAAAATGGTTACGGTCTCGTCATTGATATCAGCTATTAAGCGATAATCACCGATTCTATAGCGCCATTCGCCTGATCGATTGACGGTTAATCCTTTTCCATGCTGCCTAGGATCGGTACAATTCACTAGATTCTTTTGAATCCATCCCATAATTAAAAGGGATTGGTATTTGTCCATTTTTTTTAACGCTTTTTGAGCTCCTTTTTCAAACTCGACTTGATAACCTGAGCTCATTTAATCAGATAGCTCCTTTAGCATGTCTTCAAAAGAAATACTTTTCGGATTCTCTTTATGATCCTTCATGGCTTGATTATATAGGCCCAAATCAATTTCATCCTCGATTTTTTCCAAGACAGAACTTCTAATCAGAGCCGAAACCGAAATATTCTTCGCCTTAGCATATTCTTTAATTAATTTATCTTCCTGAGTATCAATTCTGAGCGATATGACAGTCATTAGAATCACCCCCTTCTTTTTGTATATACATTGTAATACAAAATTAGAGAGGCTGCAAACTTTAGATACATGATTTTATCCAATTTCATGTATTTATTTAGACTTTAATAATCGAAGACCATTTAATATCACGACTAAGGTACTTCCTTCATGAACAATCACACTAATGGCTATATCCGTTAATCCTACTAAGCTTACGGTAATTAGAAAAGCGACAACTACCATTGAGAAAATAATATTTTGCCAAATAACTCGATTCATTTTTAAAGAAATTTCATGAGCTTTTACCAATTTAGACAAATCATTTTTCATTAATACTAGATCAGATACATCTACTGCAACATCCGTACCCTCTCCCATAGCAATTCCAACATCTGCCTTCACAAGAGCAGGTGCGTCGTTTATACCATCTCCCACCATAGCGGTTATACCATAGGTTTCTTTTTGTTCATTGATAATGTTAGATTTATCTTCTGGCATGACGTTTGCAATTACTTGATCTACTCCTAATTGTTTACCAACAGCTTGCCCTGTCATTTCAGAATCCCCAGTAATTAAAGTGGTATGGATACCACACTTCTTAAAGTAATCTATAGTTGCTTTCGCATGTTCACTTGGAATATCCATTAATGCTATCAGGCCGATTACTTTTTCATTTTCTGATACATATACAACCGTATTACCTTCTGAAGCCCATTCTTTATTCAAACGTGTATAGTCATCCGATACAGCCTCAAAAGAAGTTGGTTTACCTATACGATAAGTGTTTTCGTTATAATCGCCTATTAAACCTTTTCCAATCTGATTTTCCACTTCAATAGCTAGTTTATTTTTTGGTTCAAACTTGTCTAAAATAGCACTTGCTAACGGGTGATTTGATTCTTTTTCAAGAGCCACTACGATATCAATCATATTTTCCTCGTTCACAGAATCAGAAAAGTAATAATTGGTTACTTCCGGTTTCCCTTTAGTTAATGTTCCTGTTTTATCAAAGGCAATGGCTTGAATATCCGCTAATTGGGACAAATAGGCACTTCCTTTTGAAAGTACGCCTCTTTTTGCTAGATTAGAAGTGGCTGACAATGTTACGGATACGGTAGCTGCTGCTAAAGCACACGGAGAAGCTGCGACTAAAAGGACTAATCCTCTATAAATACTTTGTGACCATGTCAAATCAAACAGCATAGGAGCAAGTAAAATGAAGAGTGGGATTGCAATTAAAACAAATTTAACATACTTAGGCTCAAACTTTTGGATAATACTAGACGCTTTTGTTTGATTCTCTTGATTTTGATTCACTAGTTGTAAAATCTTTGAAAAGACAGTATCGTTAGTTTCTTTTGTGACTTCCATAGTAAAGGTACCCGTTCCATTAATTGTACTCCCAAAAACTCCGTCTCCCTTTGATTTCTCTTTAGGTATACTCTCACCATTAATAGAAGATTCGTCAATCGAAGTAGAGCCTGATACTATTACTCCGTCAATCGGTACTTGGTCACCGTTTAACACTTGAAGTTGATCTCCTACTTTCAACTCACTAACATTAACGATTGTTGTATTGCCATCTTGCATGATTAGCCTAGCTGTTGTTGGATTCATTTCTAATAACTTGGTAATTTCTCTTTTACTTCTTCCTTCAGCATAATCTTCAAGAAAATGTGCTCCAGAGAAAATAAGAACCAATAACGTTCCTTCCCAAAAATTTCCTATCAGAGAAGCACCTATTGCAGCTATTCCCATTAAAATATGAGAATTAGGGGTAAATTTGTGTTGTCTTTTTGAGTTTTCAATCGTTTCTCCAATTCCTTCAAGAATAATGACATGATAACCAGCACTAATTGAAGCAATTGAAAACAAAGTGTTTTGGATTAAATTATTTTCTCCGTTTACAAATAACGCAATGAGCGACAATGCTAAACCAATAAAGTACAAAATAATTGGCATTTTCCCATGATCGTGACTATTATTTTCGTGTGAGTGTTGCTCTTGAATCTCTTTCATTTCTATCACCTTTCTTAATAAAACTTTTTTTTAGAAATCGTAATGCTTACGAATTACGTTTGAACGAACATTCATATGTCTATACATTCATTTTATATCGCTCTATCTAATTTGTCAAAAAAATAGTTATCTTATTTAGGTGATAAAAAAAATAGGACTCTAAAATAGCTACCCTTATACAAAAAATCTTGCTTTATAAAAATATTATGATAATCTAAATGTGAATAAACAAACATATGAAGGAGAGAAATTCTTATGAATTCATTATCAACTTCTCCATTAAAAAATGAATCTATCCAAGAGGTAAGTAAAATATTTAAAATGATCAGTGACCCTACCCGACTTTCAATTTTATTTCTTCTGCAGAAAGAAGAACTTAGCGTTGGAGCTATTGCGCATTCTTTGAGTATGGAACAATCAGCAATTTCTCACCAGTTAAAAACTTTAAAGACTTCAAGATTAGTAAAATCAAAAAGAGCTGGTAAAAATATGATTTATAGCCTTGACGATCTTCATATTTTTAGTATTCTTGAGCAAGTTTCAACTCATATCGAAGAACAAGAAAAAGAAAAATAAAGACAAACTACAAGGTTAAAATGATTTTACAATTCATTAGTTCAAATAAAAAAAGACAGCGAGTTAAAATCTCGCTGTCTTTTTTTATTTGAACTTCACTATCGTAGTTGTTTATATAAAATTTAATAGTGTTTGAATCGTCCCATTTTCTATCAAAATATAAATTCCTAAGCCAATAAACACTATAGGAACAAGGATTCGTTCATATTTTTCTAAGGTTTCGGAAACAAAAGAAATCTTGGCTAATTTGTAACTGATATAGCAAAGAACCGCAACAGAAATAGCAAATACGATTAGAGCGGTGACAATCTCTGAAAAAGATAACGAGGCAAAGTAAGGAATATAAATCCCTAAGTTATCGCCACCAGAAGCAATTGTTATTAAGGCAACGGTCCAAAAGAAGCGGTTTGTTCCTCTTGATTCAAGCTTTTCAACGACTTCCTCTTCTTCTTCCTCCTCTTCGCCAACCAATGCCACTCTGATTCCTAAGAAAATCGGAATTAGACCGAGAAGCCCAATGATCCAATCTTGCGGAATGAAATTCAGCACATATGCTGCAAATAAACTTACGGCTACTAAGATACCTGTTCCTAGATATTGACCCCAAAAAATCTGACGGAGCCCTTTTTTTGTATGACTTTGAGAAAAAATAATCAGCAAGATAAACAAATAATCAATGCTGGTAGAAATATAAACAGCGATAGCTGAAAAAATACTTTGTAACAAAATAACTTCCTCCAAACTAAGATTTCATAGATAGATTTTCTGATAACTTTAAAAAAACATGAATAGCGGAAAGGATGTCTTCATTCGCTAAAGAGTAATAAACTACTTTTCCATCTTGACGTGATTTTGCCATTCCATGTTTTTTTAAAAAACGTAAATGGTGTGACGTTGTAGCGACACTAGCATTAAGTATTTCTGCTAAATCACAGACACACATTTCCTTATAGGTTTCTAAAGCATAAAAAATTTTAATTCTAGAAGAATCGCTGAAACATTTCCCTAACACAAGTAAGTTTGAAAAATCTTTTTGATCCAATTTTTTTTTTATTACATTTACTTTTTCTTTATGTACGATAGTCACTTGGCAAACTTTTTCCATTCATCTCACCTCACATTCAAACGGTCGTTTGAAGGTAGTATATCTATTTGATCACTCGTTTGTCAATCTACCTTAATTTCAATACACTATTATAAGCAATTTCATGTGTTACAACTTAATAGGAATTTAAATTTTATTATTAAATTTTTTAATCATTTACACGAAAATTAATTTTATAAAGAACATACTCTATACTCTTATTTTTTTTCAAGAACTCAAAAAAGCGGAAAATCCCAGATTTAAAAATCTGAGTTTCCGCTTTTGTCATTTCAAGGATGGACTATTGTCTCAGCCTCTTCTAATTTATTCTTAAGATATTTTTACTTTCTCTGCAGGTGCTGATACTTCTTTTTGTTCTTTTCGACCTTTCAACTTATACTTCATTAATCTCATGCCATTGAAAATTACCACCAAGATACTACCTTCATGAACCAACATTCCGATAGACATATTCATCCATTCGCTGAAGAAGACGCTGGTCAACAAGACCAACACTACTCCAATTGAAATCACGATATTTTGTTTCATATTATTTGCGGTGGCTTTTACTAATCCTAATGCGTGAGGCAAGTTGCTGAAGTTCGAGTTCATTAAAACGACATCGGATGTTTCAATCGCTACGTCCGTTCCGCTTCCCATTGCGATTCCAATGTCTGCTAAAGCTAAGGACGGACTATCGTTAACGCCATCTCCAACAAAGGCTACAATTTGACCACGTTGTTGAAGTTTTCCGATATAAGCCGATTTGTCTTCCGGCAACATGTGGCCGTGAGCTTCGGTCAAACCAAGTTCGCCGGCGACCACATCAACGGTTCCTTGGTTATCTCCTGAAAGAACGACTAGATTTTTCACGCCCAAGTCTTTTAATTCCTGCAAATTAGCTTTCACACCCGGACGGACTTGATCGCGAATGCCCATCAGTACTTTTAATTCACCGTCGACCGCTGTCAAAACGAGAGAGTTCCCATGTTGTTCAAACCGTTTGATATCTTTTTGCACCTTTTTGCTGAGAGTGACATTTTCTTTTTCCATCAAGGCCACATTCCCAACAGCCACTCTATGTCCAGCTACACTTGAAACGATTCCGCCGCCTTTCACGACTTCAGTTCCTTCAACAGGATAAAAGTTTGTTTCTCCAATTTGATTTAAGACCGCTTTTGCTAATGGATGATCTGATTCCCGTTCCACACTGGCCAGATAGCCAAGCGTTTCAGCAGGATCTTTTTCATACAGTTCAGTCGCTGCAACGGTTGGGTTTCCGACAGTTAAAGTACCTGTCTTATCAAATACAATTGTATCCACATTGCTGAAGTCTTGAATGACTTCACTCCCTTTTAAAAGAACACCGTTACGAGCACCATTCCCAATACCGGCAACGTTTGAGACAGGCACTCCGATAACTAATGCGCCTGGGCAACCTAGAACCAAGATGGTGATTGCTAACTCAATATTTTGACTGAACGCCCATACAACAATTGCCAGAACCAAGACAGCTGGTGTGTAGTATTTAGAAAAGCGATCAATGAACCGTTCCGCTTCGGATTTAGAATCTTGTGCTTCTTCCACGAGTTCAATAATTTTTCCAAATGTGGTGTCCTCACCAACTCGGTCAGCTCTGATTTGAATCGTTCCGTTTTCTAAAATGGTTCCTGCAAAAACTTCTGCATCAGCTAGCTTGTTGACTGGAACAGCTTCACCTGTAATGCTAGCTTCATTGATATGCCCTTCACCCGTAAGGACTATGCCATCTACTGGAACTTTCGCACCCGTTTTAACGAGCAAGATATCCCCTTCATCTATATCATCCACTTCTACTTCTTCAAATTCGCCATTATCCATTTGTTTCAAGGCGCTTTCGGGTGCCATTTCAGTCAATTCTTTGATAGCAGATCGCGTTTGGTTCAATGTTCGTTGTTCCAAGTAGTGTCCGAATAAGAATAAGAACGTGACAATAGCCGATTCTTCATAGTTTTGAATAAAAAGCGCACCAATCGCTGCAATACTGACTAAGACATCAATACTGATGACTTTGACTTTCATTGCTTGAAACGCTTGAATGGCAATTGGCGTAATCCCAAAGACAGAGGCGATGATCAAAGACCACTCTGAAAGTCCTACGTTTTCTAAAACAAAGTGACTGAAGAAACCGAGTACGATTAACAATCCACTGATGACGGTGATAACATTTTTCTTGCTTAATATATATTGTTGCATGCTTTTTCCCTCCAAATTTAATTTCTCTTTTATTGATAAACACAGTATAAGATAATTGCCTAAGTAATTAATTGACTGACATCAAGTTTAGAAAGTTCTCTTTTATCGTTTCTAAGCACCTCGAATCGGATTGCAACAAAAAAAGCAATCCTGGAAAAATAGCTTTTCTTCCAGAATTGCCTAGTTCATTTAATCTGTTAAGCGGCCTTGACTTTTGCTTTAAGGACCGGATAGCCTACGTTTTCGATAGCTTTTTGAATCTCTTCAATCGAAGTGACAGCTGAATCAAAATTGGCTTTGACTTTGCTGGAGTTGAATAATACTTTAATGCTGTCTTTATCAACACCGTTAACTGATTTTACGGCACCTTCAATTTTTTGCATACAACTTGGACAAGACAACGTTTCTAATTGCAATATAGCTTTTTCCATAATTCCTATCTCCTTTATGTGTTTTTATTTTATCGGCAGCAGATTAATGAACACTGCCTTTTCCTCTTTACAACTGTAGTATAGCTCCCTTTTAGCAAACGAAAATTGACGCATATCAAGTTTTGCACTTCTTTTTATCTTTTTGCTCAATTCACCATCTTAATAGTCTTTTTCTGCCCCTTATTGCCATCAGAATAATAAGAAATTGGTGGATAATCTTGTCTGCGTATAAACCATACTACAATCGCGCCAATAAACAGGGCCAGAGACAAGGCTTGCGAAACGCGGATCCACTCGCCAATCCATAAACTGTCCGTTCGCATACCTTCAATGAAGAACCGACCCACTGAGTACCACAAAACGTAACTCAAAGCGACTTCTCCTTGACGCAAAAGCTGTTTTCGGTTCCGTATAGTGACGATGAGGACAAAGCCCAACAAACTCCACAATGACTCGTATAAAAAAGTCGGATGGTAGTAGGTACCATTCATATTCATTTGTTCAATGATAAATTCAGGTAAATAAAGATTTTCCAAGAATTGACGAGTAACCGGCCCACCATGAGCTTCCTGATTCATAAAATTGACCCAACGACCAATGGACTGGGCTAACAATACATTGGGCGCTAAAATATCAAGAACGAGTGCCAAAGAAGTACCTTTTTTCTTTGCATACCAATATAGCGTACCCCCTCCTGCAATCAATCCCCCATAAATCGCAATGCCGCCATTCTAAATCGCAAGGATTTGTCCTGGATTTTGCAGATAATAACCAAGTTCAAATAACACATAATAAAGCCGAGCGCTGAGGAGTCCAATCGGAATTGCCCATAAGGCCATATCGATAATGGTATCCTCTTCCAGTCCTTTTTTCTTTGCTTCCTTGGTGCTCAACTGGAGAGCCGCTAATATGCCCACTGCAATAATGACTCCATACCAATGAATCACAATAGAACCAATCTCCACCACATGGGGATTCAAAACGCCTAATACTAATCCCATTCTATTTGCTCCATTTCTTCAATTTTTCGCGTCATTCTAGTCATGGTGATGCTGAACAAGATTCCGGCTAAGCTCCATGGAAACCAAACAGTGAATACACTTTTATCTCCCTGGTCACTCGCTTCGTAATACGCCACTTTTCCGTGTCCGATTACGCCGGCTCCTTTTACAACTTCCTCTTCTTTTTCCATAGCTAACCTATCTGCCTCAACAACGTTAGACGTTTTTGCTTCGCCGCCAATCGTGTTCTTGGTGAAAGGAACGACAAAGAATGCACCTGCTGCTGACAACGTGATGGCAACTATCACCCAAAAACAATGCACATTCACCCCTACTTATTTTTACGTTTTGTTCGACAACCCTATCTTAAAGAAAAATAAAACAAAAAAACTTGAGGGTTATCATGTTTGTGCTTTTATTTTTCCAATGAATGAAGGTTGTTCTGTCTTAAAAAAGTCAAAAACGGACAGATGGAAGCAAAAGCACTGAGTTCTGTCCCGTTGTTAATGAAGAGCGACAGAACACCAACGTGTAGAAAAAAGTGTGTCCGATTATTCGCTGTAAAGCAATAAATCATCTAAATCCTGAATCTTGATCCTTTTCCCAGACAGCTGTTGAATCAATCCCTCGTCCTCCAATTCTCCAAATTTGCGACTGATGGTCTCAGGTGTCGTTCCTAAATAGGAAGCAATGTCCTTTTTTGCCATCGGCAGGGTGATGGTGGGAGAGTTGCCCATTTCAGGTTCCACATTTTCTGCCAAAAACAAAACTAAACGGGTAATGACACTCTCCACGGCTACTTGTGTCGTTTGACGTTCTGAACTTTCTAACCGTTTAGACATTTCCGCCAATAGTTTTAAAGAAATAGCTGGGTATTGTTCCAGAAAATCTTGGACATCTTTTTGCTGAATCATACAGACAACGGTATCTCGGGTTGCTTCGGCATATTCCTCGTGTACTGCATCCGGGTTGAACAAGGTCCATTCTCCGGTGAAATCACCAGGGTTCAAGATCCGCACTAGCTGCTCTTTGCCAGAGTCTGCCAATCGATAAATACGGATTTTCCCACGATTGATAATATATAAAGTATCCTCTTTTTCTTGTGAACGAAACAGAAACTCTCCTTTTTGATACTGTTTCGTGTGGGCTTTTTCAGCAATGTAATTCATCGCGCTATCCTCTAAGTGATTGAATATTGGAACCAAGCGGATACAGGCTGCGTGGTCACCAATTTCATGATGGGTATGTTTAGTCAATTCATTCTCCCCCTTTATTTATTTTGTTTATGTTCGCTGCTTTTATTATATAAGTCTCTTACTACAAAAAATTGATGCACATCAAGAAAATGGAAAAAGGACTGGAAAGAATTCCAATCCCTAAATCAGCTTCTATTTTTACCTTAATCTTCATCCTCATCAAGAGCGTCATCATCTTCTAATGCTTCTTTACCAATGAACGCTTGCAGCATCCAAATGTTCTTGTCTAAGTCATTTTTAAAAGCAATCAATGTATCTTCTAAAGCATCGTCACCCTCGTCTTGAGCTAAACGAATCGCGCGAATAGTTAGGTCACGAGTGCTTCTGAAGTCCTCGATAATATTTTCAACCATGTCTTCTGCTTTAACGTATTTATTAACTGCATCTTCCGAAAGCATCGAATATTTTTCAAATTCAACCGTTGTCGAAGCAGGTTTATGCCCAGAAGTAATTAGACGCTCCGCAAGTTTATCGAACCATTTTTCATTTTCGTTATACAACTCTTCAAATTTTTCATGCAACGTAAAGAAATTGGCTCCTTTTACATACCAGTGATATTGGTGCAGTTTCACATGTAATGTATGCATGTTGCCTAAAAGATGATCCGCAATGGCCGCTGCATTAATTTTCGTATGATGAACATGTTCCTTGTGTTCTTGTTCTTCTTGCAATCTTTCTTGGGGTGTTCTTTCTTGAGTAGCTTTATTTTCAGTCATGATTTATTCCTCCTATAATTTTGGTTTGTTTAAAATAGCTTTCTTTGATTCCTCCTTTTTCTTTACTGAATTTAGTATAGGATAGATTTCCGTTAAAAAAATTGACGCTCATCAAGAAAAGTATTTCTTAATAGACGCCAGGCTTCTCTATTAAAATAAGTTCTTTGAAGTTTATTTCTTTTTATTGGGTTTATTTCAAAGCTTACAGATTATAAATCTCTTTCTTAGAATAGACTCTATACATCAGTACTTAATTGCAGTTTTCTCTTATTGCGCGTCAAAGTGCTCTTGCTTATGCCGGTCATTTTCTCTACTTCTTTATAGGAATGATTCTTCAGTAGATTCATGGCGAGATTGATTTGTTGCTGGCTGAATTTTTTCGGTCGCCCTTCTCGGAAGTCGGGTTTCTGTTTAGCCAACTCTTTCCCCTCTTGTGTACGTTCTACAATCAAATCACGTTCAAAATCCGCAAAAGCACTGAAAATTGTGAAGATCAATCTTCCAGTGGAAGTATTTTCAATAATTCCTAAATTCAGCACATTGATCCGCACACCCTTCTCAAATAAGAGCTTGATTGTGTTCAATGCGTCTTGTGTGCTGCGAGCGAAGCGGTCCAGCTTCGTCACAACCAAAGTATCCCCTGTCTCAATTTCCTGAAGCAGTTTTTGGAATTCGGGACGATCACTTTTTGTCCCGGTAATTTTCTCGAAGTAGACCCGGTCGCAGCGTTCCTCCTCTAGTTGACGCAGCTGCCCTTTCAAATCTTGCTGGCGGGTACTCACCCGTGCGTAGCCATATTTCATCTTTTTTTGCCCTCTCTTTTGACTATAAGTTATGACACATTTGTATCCCTTGATTTTACTGGAGCAAGGAAGCATAGTCAATACTCTTAAGTTTTGACTATGAAGGATAAACTAGAACGCCTATACTCTATTCTCTAGTAGGCCTAGGCGTTCGGTATTTTTATATGTGTAGCGACAAAGAGAGGTATATTATCGCTATCACCTTCTCCATACGATAAGCTAATAGGTACTTAGCCGGATCTATTCCCCTTACTAGTTGTCTCCATCCCCATCTTTCGTGTATTGGTATAGCCAGTTGTCTGAAGTAATCGCACGGAGCACACTTCATCTTTAGCTTCTTGGATTGTCACGATACCGCTTCTGACGACACAGGACTTCTTCGGGGAAACTGATTGGTGTAGCGGCTCCTGAAGCTGCTGATACACTGGCGTACGAAGAAGTTTCAACTTCCTTTTGATTCCTTTCGGTTCACTGTATTAAATTGGATTGACATTCTCGGATTCATCCTCTACCTAGTACCCGTTCATCGTGTATACCTGTAATAACTTGGCATTCGAGTAGTCATGTTTGGATAAGTGATAATGGTCTCGAAATTGGTGGCTCCACCCGCTTGTTGAATAGTTCGCTTACTATTCTGCTGGAAATGTATCTTGAAATTCATAGGTTTCGGGAATGAGAACTTTTAAAATGATGTCTTCCGAGATTCCTAGTTCTTTATAAATAAAGTATCTTTGAAAGAGCTTCAGTTTTTCATTCGTTGTAAATAAATTTTGTGCTCCTTGTATTCTATCAGGGTACAACTCGGGTTTATACCCATGCGTGTGAAAATTTCGTGTTTGTGTTAATGACCTAGCTAAACTGCTACTGGATTTAGATGGGCTCTTCCCTTCTTTTTTTATGCAGGATTCGAATATTTTGTCCGGAAGTTGCCTGAATAAATGGCTCAGCTTTTTTTGTAAGGAATCTTCGCCTATAAAATTAATATTTGCATTAAAATGTTCTTTATTCTGCTGTGACACATTCTCATTCACATAATCTGTTAGCAGTTGTTGGTCTTCTCTTAGTTCTTCTTTTTTTTGTTCAATCGAATCATTAATAAAGTTTCTATAATATATTTCTAAGTTTCTAATAGAATTCAGCAGCTGGGTCTCTACATAATAAGGTAAGTATAAATCGTTCAAATAGCTATCAAGAATAAAACTTAGTTTTTCTTTCTTCAAATACCAGCTATTTAAAATGCTTTCAAATTCACCTTCTATAGCATGGAATGTAAGAGCGCTTTTAGGGGCTGTGGTGATTCGCTCTCCAATCTGCCGGAAGAAATATCTCCCCCTTATTAAAGGATAAAATTTCCCAGCATGTTCTGGTATAGTTTCTTTTTCGCATAAGAACTCTAGATAGTCAAAATGCAAAGGTATACCATTTAGGAATTCTAATAGCTTTTTGATGTATAGAGCGTTTTGAAAGAAGGAACGAAAGTTTCTCATTTCTCCACTATTTTCAAAAACTTTCAGATAGGACTTTTCTTCAAGAGAATAAGTACTGTTACTTTTATTCCTATTAAGAGTAATAGCTTCTAATATAGACAAATTTTCAGAATGAATGTTAAAAGTTCTTTCCCCATATTTGTCTAGATCAAACTGTACAGCCCCTTTATTTTCCTGGGGAAATACTAAGGTTGAAATAGAAGTTTTATCTATCCATGTATGTAAATGATTAACGGAAAACCTAATACTTTCAACCATGGGATCTTTTTTGAAATCACCGAATACTTTGTTGAGAGCGGTTCTTATTACATCATTACCCTCAATCTTATTAAAATTCACATCGAGTATATAAAATTCATTTACAGAATATGAATCAATACTAAAGCCAGGAATACTATCGGTACCTTTTACTCTATAACACCCTTCCAAGGCCAATAATTTCCCATCTTGTGAAAAACCATAAATTCGGTTTAAATGTTGAAATGTATCATCAAAGCTCTCAGAAAAGGAATCGAATAATTCAAGAATAATGGATTGAGATTTATAGTGCAGAATCCCTCTTATTCCATCCTTCATTTCCTGGTCTTCTCTAAACCATATAGCTAAAACATCAAAATCTTCATGCAGGTTATATTTATCAAGTTTCATTGTTTAAAAACCTCTCTTTTCAATGACATATATAGAAAAAATAGCTTTTTATAAAAGGAACATCTATTCGACACTCTAAATCTACATGGATAACGTTTGAAAATCAACATGTTGCTTATGACGGTTTTGGGTACACCCTAACCATACAAAAAGCGCCTTTTTTGGTGTTGTTCCCTGCTTAGTAAGATACTATGACTCCGTCAGGTATCCACCTGCACCTTGGCCACCCCTCTGGCATCCTTAGGGGTGGCTCTTCTGATTTTCATCATTGCTCCGCTCCTGGGAACACCATTTCAAATTCCTCACAGACCACTTGAGACTCTTCGCTAAAGGGAAGGCCGGCTTCCTGGTACGCTTCCGAGAAGAAATCGGTATGTACGCTCCTCCAATAGCCAAGGGTGCGGTCGCCTTCGCCTTCCTTGAAGGCATGGCGTTCTGACACATCTTGGAAGGGAACCACATAAACTTTGGTGATCTGGGTGATACAAATCGCATTATCCTGCCTGTCCAAGATGACATTGAACCCTCCTTCTAACGGCAAGGGTTCTTGATCTGCCTCATACAGGTCATAACCGGAGGTAGTGGCGGTCTTCACGCCCTGGCGGGTCAGTTCTGCCAGTTCGTCGGGAACCACGCCATACTGCCACGCTTCATAGGTGTGGTGCTTGTAGCGGGGGTATTCCTCAATAAAATGATTCCATAGTTCTTCTGCCTGCATCTGTTTTCCTCTCCTTAGATCATGATTTTAAGATTGCCTGCGTCTAGTTTAATTTTTTTGCCTATAGGAAAAGTAAAAATAGGTTGGGTATGGCCAAAGTTCACATCATAGAGGACGGGAATGCTCTTCAATACAGGGTGCTTGTCTAGAATACTTACCAGTATTTCTTCGGTCATCCCTGTCTCTTCAGGAAATCGGCCAATCACCAATCCCTTTGGATTTTTGGCAACCTGGAGCAGGGACGCCAAATCACGGGCGAAGTCATGGGACGTGTTCTCTTCTGCGGATTCGACAAAAAGGATTCCGTTATGGAGATCTGGCATATACTCGGTTCCCTGGAGCAGGGTGAAGGTATTGAGATTGCCCACATAGCTAACCCCTTCTGCTGTTCCGGGGGTATAGACCTTCCAAGCGTTCTCAACCAAATTTCGCGGCTCCTCGGGTAAGAACCACAAATCATCGCTGTAATGATCCGAGGCAGCCAGTTGGACCTCCTCCCTTCCCGCACATACCTTTAAAAAGTACTCTGTCTGGTAGTCTTGGAGCTCGTCCATCTTGAAGCTGGAATAGTGAGGTCCAATATACGTTACCAACCCGGTCTTAGCGGTGATTGCATTATTCAGGGCAGTGATATCGCTGTAGCCGCAAATAATCTTAGGATTACTCCGGATAAGATCGTAATCAATATAAGGCAGCAACTCATTGGAGTTGAAACCGCCAATGGTGGAGAGAATCGCCTTCACATTGTGGTCGGAAAAAGCCGCGTGGAGGTCTTCCACGCGCTCTTCTATCGAGGCCGAGCCGATCAAATCGGTGGCGTGGATATTCTTACTAAACGTGACCTTATAGCCCAGACTCTCCAGTCTTTCCTGAGCCTTTCGGTTCCCTTCCATCCCTCCCACTCTTTGAAAATTACTCGAAGGCGACAATACCCGGATTTCATCGTTGGATTTTAACTTTTCAGGAATAATCATTTGTTACACATCCATTCTTTGTATTATGTTGTCAGATAATTATACCAAAGTATAAAAATCCAACTAGCTGTTAAAGGGAGCTGCAAAAAGCTCCTCATTCCTAAGTACGCATTCACGTACCAATGTGTAACAAATATACTAAAAAAATAATTATTTGTAGTATAATAGTTACATTGAAAGGAGGAAGACCATGAACGAAACCGTATGGGACCTCTTGGACCAGTACAAGGGCACCCTGACGCTGGTTCTGTTGCGAAGTTTGAAAATCAAACGCGCCCTCTCTGAACTCCAAATATCTTAGGCTGTTATTCCCATTAATACCTTGATTTCAGTAGACACCGAAAAGCCGAAGAGCGTTCCATTTCTTCGGTTCTTTTTATATATTCCTCGAATGGTCTCCATGCCCTTAATCGTGGAAGAGGCTGTACGGAGACTTTGATAAAATTTATTCCGTCGTTTAATAGGTCGATGGTCTTGTTCTATTAAATTGTTAAGATACTTCACAGTTCGGTGCTCTGTCTTAGTATATAAACCCACACTCTGTAACTTTCTAAAGGCGGAGCCAAGAGAAGGTGCTTTATCGGTCACAATTGCTTTCGGCTCACCAAACTGTTTATGGAGTCGTTTTAAGAAAGCATAGGCTGCTTGCGTATCCCGTTTCTTTCGTAACCAGATATCTAAGGTTAAGCCGTCCGCATCAATTGCACGATAAAGATAATGCCAACGTCCCTTAATTTTGATATAGGTTTCGTCCATTTTCCATGAATAGAAGGATTGTCTATTTTTCTTCTTCCAAAGATAATAGAGGACTTTGCTGTACTCTTATACCCAACGATAAATCGTAGTATGACAAACATTTATTCCACGATCATATCACAATTCCTGAACTTCACGATAGCTTAGATTGTAACGCAGGTAGTAACCAACAGCGACAATAATGACGTCTTTTTTGAATTGTTTGCCTTTAAAATGATTCATTACTCTGTCCTATCTGTCTTTTTTCTCAATTTTACACTAAAATAGATTTTTTGGAAAACTTTGCAACAGAACCACAAAAGTTATCTTAGTGATCTAGATACGCCGATCGGTGACGGTGACCATGGAAATAATATGGGGCGAGGTGTTTCCGCATTTGAAGACGCCTTTAAGAAAGAGGAACCGACAACAATCAGTGATACCTTTAAAGTTCTTTCGATGGCAATGATCTCCAAAGTTGGAGGAGCTTCAGGTCCGCTATATGGTTCAGCATTCATGAGCATGATGAAAGCGACAAAGGATGTTGACGTCATCAATTCACAAGAGCAATTAGGGAAAATCATCGAAGAAGGTACAAATGGGATACAAGCAAGAGGAAAAGCTGAAGCAGAGGATAAAACAATGCTAGATGTTTGGTTGCCTGTTACGGAAGCATTAAAAAACAATCAGCTAACCGCAGACGTCATCGAAAATGCCAAAGAACATACTAAAAATTTGGTCGAAAAAAAAGGACGTGCTTCTTATTTAGGGGAGCGGGCGATTGGACACATTGATCCAGGAGCAGCTTCTAGTGCAATCTTATTCCAGACATTACTTGATGTGATTCATGGATAGAAAGGGCTATTTATAAACTGTAGAAGCCTAACTTTGAACGACAGCATAAACTGTTGCAAAAGTTAGGCTTTTTATCTGCTTTCGTGTGTCTACCTAGAGCTTTTTCTGACAGAAGTATTTACCAAAAGTTAAACGAAGAAAGTGAAAATCGAGAAGAAAGAATCACTCTTTAGCATGAAAAAAAAGAACTTTATCCTGATTAAAATAACGAAACAATCAAATATGACTTGTGCAAAAAAAGAGATGAGACCACTGCTACTTTTAGCAATGGTCTCACCTCTGTTTTACTGGTTATCGTCAGGTCAAAACGGTTTTTTTACAACCTATCTGCGGTATTCAAGAAGCTGTTTTTCTCTGTTCATTCTTATTGCTTGATGCAGACCAGCCTTTTCACAACCTAACACGCGGTGTTCAAAGAGCTGACCTTCAACAATAAGTCAAAACGCTCTTTTTACAACCTTTATTCACGGTGTTCAAAGCCCAACTCCTTGAAATAAGTCTGGATTTTTCAAAACATGAGAAGCTGTTTAGAAAAATTCATTCTTATTGTCGGCGGAGCTGGACGCTTCTTTCACAACCTCTATCCTCGATCTTTTTGGTCATACACTTCTTTGACGTTGATAAATTGATCAAGTATTGGATTTTCTCCTTTTAGGTCAGCTTCAAAACGGATACCGTCAATATTGATTCTGGCGTTACGGTAGTAGTCAGTTCCTAGTTGTCCCCATGCAGGAGTTGAGGCATCGACATTGCAGAAGATATCAAATCCTTGTTGTTTCAAGTAAGCAAATTTTTGATTTGCTTCAGAATAAGGTTGCCAATCGCTGATGTCAGCGCCAAATGGGTAGATCAAAATATTTGTTTTGCCTAAAATAGGTGCAACTTCATTTTGCCAACGTTCATTATCTTGTTGGATATCGGCTAAAGAAGCTTGTGTCATATTCAAGTGTCCCCAAGTATGAGAAGCAAAACTCCAACCATCTTTCTTTAATTGATCAGCAACTTTTTTGGCTGCTTCGATTTCTTTGTTTGTTTTTTCGTTATCACCATATTCTGATTTTGATGTACGGTAACCTAATACACCATTATAGCCTGTTAAAGCTAATGTTCCTTTGGCGCCTTGATAAGAAAAATCGGGATGTTTTTTAATGAATGAATCGATCAATGGAACCATATCATAGTCACCAACAGTTTCCTTCTTATTGTCGATATAAATATTCTTGATTTGGTTCTGTTTATCGACAATCAACTTACTTGGAAATCCTGAATTGTCCATGTATTCATAATAGCTGACATCGTCTTGCGAAAGAATTAACGGTTTCTTTCCTTCTGGAAGAGAAACACCTGTAAAGGTCAGTTTTCCATCTGTTCCTTTTTTGACTAATCCATTTAGATTAACAAGAACATAGTTATTTTTATATAACTGATCAATGGTTTTATTGAATTCGGAAATAGTGACCATATAATCTTTATACCCTTGTGCTTGCTGGGTATGAAAAGCCTTAGCTGGATCAACGATCAGACTATGAAAGAAGACGTGTGAGATTTTGGTCGGGTCTTCCCATTTTACCAAGGATTCTTTTTCTTTTTTCAAAGTTGCTAACAATTGTTGCGCTTCTTTGGCGTCGTCTTTTTCAAGTAAGGCGATGGCTTCATCATAATGATAACTTGCAGCAAGCTGTTTTGCTTGATCAAGCTGTTTCGTCGTTTGTTTATCTTCAACAGGTTTTGAGCTGCTGCTTGAGTGTTGAGTTGTTTGACTAGTGTTTTCTAATTTATTGTTTGTTGCTGCTTGTGTAACAAAAAAGATACTTACACCTAGAATAATAACAGTGCATACAGAAGTGACAGCCAATATGATTTTGTGTGTATGTTTCATTTTATCGTCCCCTACTACTTTTTGATTTCAAAAACCCCCGTAAACTTTTCTTAACCTTTTGAAAAACTTCCCCTAACCATTGTAACGAATATAGAAACAAGTGTAAAAGAAACTTTTGTTTTTTTTGATTTTTCTCTTATTTTCTTTAACTAGAGCGCTTTTTATGAGAAGTACTATTTTGTAAAAGTTATAAAGTGAGAGAGGTGAAAATGTTCGGATTTTCGCTGTTTTTATTTCCAAGAAAAACTAAAATAAACCCCTGGTGCTAGTTAATTTTTTCCTAGAGGAAAATGTCTAAACATGTTGGTAAATCAACAAAAAAACGCATATAGTAGTCTCAAAACTCCCAAGAAATGAGGACTACATATGCGTTCATCAAAATATACTGAACATTATACAGATACTTTTATAACATTCAAGGAAATTATGAGAACTGTTTCTAACATATACCACAATTGTGTACCAGATAAGATTAAAAACCGAAGAAATACTGATCAACTGAAGCAACGCGATACAGTGATTATTGCTTGTATTATATGGGGCATAATTAATGGCTATACTAGCCAAAGAGCCACGTATAGAGCGGTTTGTTCCGTCTTATTTCCTAATGGTGACTTTCCTAGTAGGAGTCGATTCACTCGCTTAAGTTCAAACTTAGCTTACACTATCAAGATTATTCGATACTTTTTCATCAAGAAGCTCACCAAAGGTGAACTAGTCGGAATTATAGATAGTTTTCCTAGTCCATTATGTAAACCAGTTAGAAATAGACAAGCAAAACTATTGAATCAAATAGCCAAAGTTGGCTATAACTCAACAAAAAAATCTTATTTTTATGGTCTTAAAATTCATATGATCGTTACTAAGACTGGCTTTCCGATTACTTACTCAATCACGAATCCAGGTGTCCATGACGTGAAAGTGTTAGAGACTTTATCGGAAGAAGCGAATCTTCCCAATATCCTAGGGGACAAAGGATATATCAGCCATAAAATCCATGAAAAGCTTGCCCTTAAGGGCATTACTATATCCGTTCCGCCACGTAAAAACATGGATAAATCAGAAAAACTAGACCACAGCTTACTTGGAAAACAAAGAAAACAGTTGAGACTGTTTTTTCTTCCTTAGAAAAATTAGGTTGTCAAAATTTCAACTCACGTTCTGTTAAAGGGCTAGAGAGTAGATTTGAAATCATATTACTGGCTTACAGTGTTCTATTAAGTCGAGCACAACGACGTTTTGAAGGAACTTTGAGATATTCTTTAGGATATTAAAATTAACTAGCACCACGGGTTATATATTCTAAAAACTATCCATCATCTCTTAGATTACGAGCTTTTTTTGCTGCAAAGAAAGTTAAAAAAAGCAGGGATCGAGTAATCGATTCCTGCTATATCTTGTACCAATATATTTCTTTCCAAAACTTAATATACATTGTATACTTCAATCAATATGATTCATTAAAACAAGTTTCATTATTCGTGATAAAGAAATCATAATTTCGGTAGTAGAATCATTCATTATCTTTTTTTACAACTGCTCTTTTTTCTTCCGAACTTTGATCTAAAGTAATTTTGGAATGGATATCAAGTTCTTGAAAGACATCCATCATTTCAGTTTGATCTTTATCAAAAATCATTGAAAAAGAATTATTCTTGCTTTTGTAAAATGAAATAAATGATTTATCGTCACCTAGTTTTTCTACTTGGACTTGAGGATATCGATTAAAGTTACCGTTCAATACTCCAAATCTAACAACAGAATCTTTTGCTAGACCCTCCTTCAAAAAACCATTGATCAAAATGACAGAAGCAAAAGCAACCAGTTTGATCTGATCAGTCAGATGTTCCGGCCAGAAAATCAACAGGATGGCGACTGTCAGTAAAATACTCAAACTCTTCCTTACAGGACTACTCTGAGCAAACACGATAATTTTCTTTTGATCGATTATTTGCAAAATAATCAGCAGTCCTAAAAAAACTGTGATCATAAGTGCTTCTGCCATCTTTCATCATCCTTTATTTTCATTTATCACCACTCAGCGATCGTACCGTCATAATTTTTCCATTGCGGATTGGTCCAAATCAAACCTTCTTGTGCAATTTCTTTGATTTTGTCTTCATCCATTTCCAAGCCCAGACCTGGTTTTGAAGGTAGATCTACGTAGCCGTCTTTATATTGGAAAACTTCTTTGTTCTTCACAAAATCTAACAGATCAAAACCTTTGTTATAGTGGATCCCTAAGCTTTGTTCTTGGATAAAGACGTTTGGCGTACATGAGTCTACTTGCAGAGTTGCTGCTAGTGCAACAGGACCATATGGCGCATGAGGCGCAACAGCCATGTCGTAAGCTTCCGCCATCGCTGCGATTTTACGGGTTTCCAAGATTCCCCCACAAAGAGCCACATCTGGTTGGATAATATCAACAGTACCTTGTTTAAAGAGGTTCTTGAATTGCCAACGAGTGTACAAGCGTTCACCAGTAGCTAATGGTACAGCCACAGAATCAGCTACTTCTTTAAAGTGTTCTTCATTTTCAGGTAAAACGACTTCTTCCAAAAACATTGGATGGAATGGCTCCAAAGCTTTTGCTAGCACTTTTGCCATCGGTTTATGGACCCGTCCATGAAAATCAACACCAATATCCATTGCATCACCAAAACGTTCGCGAATAGACGCAACTCGTTCCACCACTTCATCAACTTTTTGGTAGGAATCGATATAATGCAGCTCTTCTGTCGCGTTCATCTTGACGGCCGTAAAGCCCCGATCAAACCGATCTTGTGCTTGTTCTGCAACTTCACTTGGTCGATCTCCACCAATCCAAGAATAAACCTTGATTTTATCACGTGCTGCACCACCCAATAATTCATAAACCGGAACATTAAACGCTTTTCCTTTGATATCCCACAGAGCCATTTCTAAACCCGAAACGATGGTTCCATTAATAGGACCGCCTCGGAAGAAAGATCGATGCATTTCTTGGAAGAGGCGCTCGATTTCAAACGGATTACGTCCAATCAGCCGGTTTCCTATCTCATAAGCTCCAGCAACAACCGTTTCTGTTTTAGTTCCTGAGATCATTTCTCCCCAGCCTTCGATTCCTTCGTCAGTCGAGATCTTAACAAAAATCCATCTTGGTTTTACTTTATACACTGTGACATCTGAAATTTTCAATTTAAACCCTCCTACTATTGTGCCTTCAATGGTTCATCCATTTCATGATTAACTTTTTTGATACCATCGAAGTAATACCATGCGCCCGCAAAGGCTAATAACAACACTGGAATACCGATGATTGGTTTGTAAGCAAATGCGATAAATACCAAATAACTTTGGATCATGGAAGTCGCAGCAAATGATGAGATTAACATTGAAGAAGTTCCTAAGTTAATACCAACCGATTTGGCAATTGCTGTCAGCATTGGCGCAGTAGCTGACCCACACCATAGCAATGAAGCTGTCACAACTAAGCCAATAATGATATTTTTTAATAAATTACCACGAGTCAAGGCAACGACCATTGCCACGCGGAAAGGAACAACCGCTAAATCTGCAAATGGTAACACACGGTTTCCTGGCAATACTAAAGCTAATGCAATCGTTAGTGGAATAATGATCAATGCTGTTGTGATAACATCTGGATTACCTACAACAACTGCAGCATCCAATCCGATAAATAAACGTGTACCTTTGAATTTTTTTTGTGACCATTTTTGTGCAGCATCTGAAATTGGCATCAATCCTTCCATAAATAATGAAGTCATCTTAGGAATCAAAACCAAAACAGCTGACATGCTGACACCTAATTGTAAAACCGCTTTGATATCATAGCCGGCTAAAACACCAATCACCATCCCGATAACTAACCCCATGATCATAGAATCACCAAAAAATCCCAAATATTTTTGTGCATCTTTGATGGTGAATTTTGATTTTCTGAATAACGGGATACGATCCAGCAGCCAATTTAACGGCCAAGCAATAACCAGTGATGAAAGCGCAGAAACAGTTGGTAAAGAAACACCAGGGATTCCGAAGAAACTTTCTACCATCGGTTGCGACCAGTCTGAAATCTTAAAAGTCGCAATTGCCATCACTACTGATGAACCTACACCTAAGAAGACATTCTTAGTCACAAAATACACCATAACACCAACGATTGCCATATGGTGATAGTTCCAGATATCAACATCCAGCGTATGTGTACGTTTCAAAATCAGCAAAACGATATTGACCAATAGAATGGCAAAAATCAAGATTGGAATGATTGGCGATGCCCAAGTAACAGCCGCAATCGAACCCCAGCCAACATCCAAAGCATCTAGTTTAACACCAGTTCGATCAACCATCGCCTTGGCAGCTGGTCCAACATTGGTCGTCATAAAGTCCAATATCAACTTGATCCCGGCAAAACCGATACCTAATGTCAAACCTGATTTAAAAGCACGAGAAATCTTTAACCCAAAAATCAAACCAATAATCGTGATGATGACTGGCAACATAACTGTTGGTCCAGCATCAATAAAGAAGTTAAAGACGTTCATAATGATTTTCATTTTTTCAGCTCCTTTGATCAGCTATTATTTCAGTAAGTTCAAAATCTCTTCCATTGTCTGATCGGCACCGATACCTGTTAAAATCGGCATCCCTTTGATTACTGGTACACCACCTGTTTGACCATCAAATTGACCAGTCGTCACCAATAGATCATAGTCTTGAACTTTTCCTGGAACTTCCATCAATTTTGTTTGAGTCGTTGAAACATCAATGCCATGTTGTTGCAAATACTCTCTAACTTTTGTTGCTACTACTGTTGAAGTGGCGATACCATTTCCGCATGCTACTAAAATTCGTTTCATTATGATTTCCTCCTTATATTAAAAAACCGCTTTCTTTAATAGTTCTAATAATTCAGTATCATTGCTTGCTCTGATCATTTCTTGCCGCAGTGGCTCATCTTGTATGATTCCAACAATTTTTTGTAACATTTCAACTTGCCCATGTGGTTCCCCAATCGCCATCATGATCACAATTTGGATTGGTAACTGCTCATTGTTATTTTCCATATTATGAAATAGGACCGGATCTTTAAGAGTCGCAATTGCTAAAGTTGTTTTATTGACCATTTCATAGTTTGCATGGGGAATTGCGATTCCTGGTGGTGTTGATGGTAATCCAGTAGGGTATTCTTTTTCCCGTTCTTGGATTGCTTGAATGTATTCCTCCTTCACGTAGTTTTTTTTGTACATCTCGCTTGCCAAAAACGCTAAGACTTCACTATCTGTTTTTGCTTGAACATTTCGAAAAACGAGTTCCTCATTCAAATAAAGTTCCAAAGTCCTCACTCCTATTTAATAACCTCAATTAATTCTTTCATCGAACGTGCTAAGTTTTTAACATTTAGCTCTTCGATGTCTTGCTTGTTGAACATACCGGAACCAAGACCCAAATAGCTAGCACCTTGTTCAAAAAACTCTTTCGCATTCTCCTTACTGATTCCACCAACCCCCATTAGTGGTAACTTACCTAAAGGTGCTTGAATATCCTTGAAAAAACGCGGAGTAACAACCGCTGCAGGAAATACTTTTACAATATCAGCTCCTTCTTTAAACATACGGTCGACTTCTGAAGGAGTCATTGCGGCAGGTACCGCCAATAATCCTTTCTTATTGGCGTAAGACAACATTTCTTTTGTGAACATATGTGGTCCTAATAAAAATTTTGCACCAGCCTCATAGCAGGCTTGGGCTTGTTCTAATGTCCTTACCGTCCCAGCGCCGATATAAGTCGTGTCACCATAACGTTGATTTAGTTCATGTATATTTTCAAGAGCTCCTTTTGTGTTCATTGTCATCTCTACGGCAAATTGATGGTCAAATTCCTGCATTGCTTGTAAAATAGCATCTGCCTGATCAAAAGTATAACCACGCATGATCACTGTCAATTTAGGATAATCTGCTAGTCTCATGTTTTCCTCCTTAAGATCTTTGTCTTAATAGTTGATAAACTGTCTTTTCGTCATCAGCAATCAATAACTGCTCAATCAATGAATCATCTTTGGCGATATCAGCGATTTGATTGATGGCTCGCAGATGCTTCGTTAAATCAAAAAATGAAAGCGGCAAAATCAAGCTGACATCTTCACCATTAGGAAATCGTATCGGCTTTTTACAAACTAAAATGCTGACACCGTCACTGATTACACCTTTATCGACCGTTGTATGGGGAATGCAAGTCTTCATTCCCAAGTAACCTGCATATCCCGGTTGTCTGATTTGATCCAAGCAATCAGCGATAAAACGCGAGTCAATGATTTGATGTTCCAATAACGGTCGGCAAGCCACCTCCACTGCTCGTTCCCAAGACATCTCTTCTTCAACGATTTGTACATAACTCGGCCGCAAGTAATAAGTCAATGAAGGCAATACCTTGAAGTTGTCCAGCGGCGTGCTTCCATCTTCCTTGATCAAAAAGTACTGCAGTTCTTCTCGCAACGAAACTGGATTGGTGATATTTGCATATTTCCTAATGATTGTTAACAATTCATCCATTGCTCGATCAACCTTAGTAATTCCTAAATCACTCAAAACTCGATATCGTAAACTGATTTGTTGCTGATATGTCATGATTGGCTCGATCATAAACTGCAGCATAGAGCTTTTTAGTGGCGTCGTAGTAAAGACCAGATCATAATCAGCTTCAAATTTGTAGAAATCACGCACAGATAGGGAAGCTAAAAAATGGATCTCTGGAAAAAGTTTTTCCATATTGGCTCGTACTAACTTTGAGACCATGACACCATTAGTACAAACAACTACAGCCCTTTGTCGTTGCTTATTCAATTTATTATGATTACTTAATTGATAGCCAAAGTAATAGGATAAAAGATCTAATTCATCATTTGGAAAGGCCTTATTTAGCCAATTCTCAATAGGAATAATCAATTCTTTCATCAAATCAATCAAAATCGCATGATTACTATCCTTGATCAGACTATCTATTGAATAAACTCCTAAACTCAAGTTATAGCGTATTCGAAAACAGGCTGGACGCAGATGACTCAGTATCCTACGTTCAAAGTCTTCTCGGTCATCGATCAAAATCAACGTTTGATTTTGGAAATTTTCAACCATTTGGCTGATCAATTTTCGCAATTCTTGATCCGAATCATAATTTTGAGTAGTTTTGCTCTCAAAAATATTGGAAGTTAAAAATAATAACGTGAACCACTCCATATAACTTTTGGATAGACTCCAACCTTTTTCATGTACCAAGATCATCAGCATTCGGAATTCAGGAGTATCCGTCACATCATCGGGAAAAAACGCGTGCTTATCTGACATCTTGATCCCACGGCTTACTAAAAATCTCGCTGATGTCTGCAAATAGTCTACCGACTCATCAGAATAACTAAGATGCAACATTTGTTCCATATTATGGATCAAATGGACGATTTCTTCTTCAGAAACATCTTGTGCCAATTTTCTGCGAATCATTTCTCGGCGAAAAATCGGAAACCGTTTTACTAGATCCGATAACAGCTGTAAGATACGGTGTTCCGAACCAACCAATTGGTAACCATTCATCCGATTATATCGAATTGTCAGACTATAATTTCTGATGAACGGTTCCGTTCGTTTGATATCTTCCATAACAGTCGTCTTACTAACATCAACCGCATCTACCAAATGATCCAGACTGATGTAATCGATATTAGCGATCAGAGTCATCACTATCAATGCTTGTCTTTCACTATCAGTGAGAACGACAAGTTCCTGATCATCACCTATGTCGTAATCAGGCTGTGATATCATTTGGATAACCTCGACTGGTACCGTAATATTTCCAGAATGACTTCTCTGAATTAACGGAATGTTCTTTGTTTTCAATTCTTCATTAAATTGATTGATCGCGTAATTGATTTGACGACGTGTCAAATCAAGTTCACTTGTTAAAGTGGAAAGTTTCATTTCAGGGTTTTTAATAATCAGTTTGAGTATTTCACGAATTCGTTTATTCATTTTGACTATCCTCCTGACAAAATCATTATATACTTGTTCACATACGTTTCCGGAAAGCTTTCATCACGTTTTTTGTCACACTTGGTTTAATGTTTTGTCACACTAACAGCTATTTTTAAAATGAACGCTGTTATATCAAATGTAACATGGTATGACAATTATTTTAGGGCTAATGTGAATATTAAATATTTGGTAGAATATTGGATGCTTTAGTAAATAAACACGGGACGTTGCTTCTTCAACACATTAAAGTATCTATTCCGTAACTAAATCAAGTCAGTCTAATTGAAAAAGAATAATATTAAACTGCTAAAAACAATGCTTTTGGGAGCGTCAATAATTTTGTGTAAATGGTTCTTCCCTACTGTAGATTGTTTCTAATTCTCCATCGGTTGACTCAGCATTTGTTCAAGTTCGCCTTCGGCCTGTTGGAAACCTTTATGACTGCGACCTAGGAACTTTTGGTTGTAAGTATCAAAAGACGAGACTAAGAAACGTTCCATCGACTCTTCATTTTGGAACTGTTCCTTGCGGTGGCTGTATTTCTTGATTTGCTTATTAAAGGATTCAATCAAGTTCGTAGAGTAAATAGTCTTGCGTATGGCTAATGGGAAATCATAGAAAGTGAGCAGGTAATCGTTCGAAAGGATCGATTCCACCATTTTTGGATAGCTGGTTTTCCATTTTTCCGCAAAAGCACCACGTGCTTCCAATGCCGCCTTTTTAGATGACGCTTGATACACCATTTTAAAATCATCACAGACTTCCTTACGATCATCGACACGCACTTTGTGACTGATATTACGGGAAACGTGCACACAGCAATGTTGAAAACGGGCTTTGGGGTATAACCGCTGCACGGCCCCTGCCATCCCCTTTAGGCCATCCGTGATGAAAAGGAGGACGTTTTTCACGCCACGTTCCTGGAGGTCTATTAAAATCTCTTCCCAAATCGTGATAGATTCAGTTGGTGCAATCGCATAACTTAGTACTTCTTTAGTGCCGTCTTCTCGTATACCAATGGCAATATAGATTGCTTCTTTGGAGACGGTTTGCCGTTTTAAAGGAATATAAGTAGCATCCATGAAAATAGCGACATACTTATCATTTAGAGTTCTAACTTTAAATACATTTACTTCTTCAGTCAGCACTTTAGTCATGTTGGACATAGTTTGGGGCGTGTAGTAATGCCCATACATTTTCTCAATCAAGTCTGCGATTTCCGACATGGTAATACCTTTTCGGAAGAGGTGAATGACGGTCTCCTCTAAGGTATCATTCGTCCGTCTATAAGCAGGAACAGTCTGTTGCTTGAACTCGCCGTTGCGGTCGCGCGGAATCTGGAGATGAAGTTCCCCGTACTCGGCCTTGACTGTACGGTCATAGGAGCCGTTACGAGAATTACCCGTGTTAAAACCAATGCGATCGTACTTTTCGTAATCGAGGAAAGCCGTTAACTCCGTTTTGAGAAGCGTATTGACAGCTTTTTCCAAATGGACACGGAATAATTCATTCAAATCGCCTTTGTTCGCTAGAGTCTTTAGAATTTCTGTAGTAAAATCGTTCATATGGAAGTCCTCTTTTCTGTGAATGTGTTGTGGTAACTCTATTCTACAGAAGGGACTTCCTTTTTTCTATTTACACAAAATATTTTACACTCTCTTCAACGATATTCTTGTAAGTAATTATGCCCCAACTAGGATTTGTGGGTTCATTTCCATCTGGAGTTAAAAAAACAAAAATTTTTTTATAGTTAGAATAATTGCGTTCTATATATCTTTGGTATTTATTAAGTTGCCCTCCAGACTCCGAAGACAGAATTTTATTTTCGATGCACACCACTATTTTATTTTTTTCCGATACCAATAAAATATCAATATTCTTATTTTCTCTGTAGACAATTAAATCTTCATAGCTATTAAGTAAAGCATCAAAATAATTGATAGCAGCTTTGGTATCATCATTAGAATCTATATACCTTTTCAAAAACATTTTAAAAAACTCATCAGATAAATTGTGGGTTTCATTTGGAGCAAACAAAAAAGCTAAAAAATTACTATGTCTTATTTCATTTTTAGATAGCTTAAGTATCTGAAATACCCGTGGTGCTAGTTAATTTTTTCCTAGAGGAAAATGTCTAAACATGTTGGTAAATCAACAAAAAAACGCATATAGTAGTCTCAAAACTCCCAAGAAATGAGGACTACATATGCGTTCATCAAAATATACTGAACATTATACAGATACTTTTATAACATTCAAGGAAATTATGAGAACTGTTTCTAACATATACCACAATTGTGTACCAGATAAGATTAAAAACCGAAGAAATACTGATCAACTGAAGCAACGCGATACAGTGATTATTGCTTGTGTTATATGGGGCATAATTAATGGCTATACTAGCCAAAGAGCCACGTATAGAGCGGTTTGTTCCGTCTTATTTCCTAATGGTGACTTTCCTAGTAGGAGTCGATTCACTCGCTTAAGTTCAAACTTAGCTTACACTATCAAGATTATTCGATACTTTTTCATCAAGAAGCTCACCAAAGGTGAACTAGTCGGAATTATAGATAGTTTTCCTAGTCCATTATGTAAACCAGTTAGAAATAGACAAGCAAAACTATTGAATCAAATAGCCAAAGTTGGCTATAACTCAACAAAAAAATCTTATTTTTATGGTCTTAAAATTCATATGATCGTTACTAAGACTGGCTTTCCGATTACTTACTCAATCACGAATCCAGGTGTCCATGACGTGAAAGTGTTAGAGACTTTATCGGAAGAAGCGAATCTTCCCAATATCCTAGGGGACAAAGGATATATTAGCCATAAAATCCATGAAAAGCTTGCCCTTAAGGGCATTACTATATCCGTTCCGCCACGTAAAAACATGGATAAATCAGAAAAACTAGACCACAGCTTACTTGGAAAACAAAGAAAAACAGTTGAGACTGTTTTTTCTTCCTTAGAAAAATTAGGTTGTCAAAATTTCAACTCACGTTCTGTTAAAGGGCTAGAGAGTAGATTTGAAAGCATATTACTGGCTTACAGTGTTCTATTAAGTCGAGCACAACGACGTTTTGAAGGAACTTTGAGATATTCTTTAGGATATTAAAATTAACTAGCACCACGGGTTCTGAAATATATTTGTTTTCCCAGTCCATTTAGATAGTTTTTCTTCAATATCATCCATATCCTCCAATAGATTTTTTAAACACTTTTTTTCATCTATCATGTTTTTTCTCCTTGCCATCATTCTAACTAAAATTTTACGTATTTGTTTCTATGTCTACATTATCTTTTTAACAGTATCTATTTTTCTTTTGCAACTTACTTGGCTACCAAAGCAAATAACAAAGTTATTTATAAATTTCTCTCTACCACTACCTATTGCTATTATTTAAGATAGGGATAATTTTTTCTCTTAAAAAATATCATTATTTGTGATACGGAGCTGGGTATCATGAGTGAATGATATTTTCTGATTTAAATTCATATGTTTTACTACTTTGATAAGAATGCTCTTCTGTGCTATTAGTTCTAAAAGTTAATATTATCCTTAAATTTGATTGTATAATTATGCTACTGTACCAATACCCATTGTTGTTTCTGAGGAAGCAATAATGGGTATTGGTACAAAAAAGCTGGCAACTTTAAATGTTGGCAGCTTTTTTTACTCATGGATTTCTCAAGTCAATCAATTTAGACATTAGGTTAACTAATCCAATATAATCACTCATACTTATTCCTAATTCACGCATCCAATATTCATCGGTTTCATTTAATGATAAATAATTAGAAAAAGATCGTTGATAACCACTAGAATTTATAAAAGGTTTTGAGGCTGAAGAAAAGTTGAGAGGGTATTGAACCATTCCAATCTCTGTAACTTCAACTTTTCTCATGCCTTCTTGAGGTTTGGAGAGCATCTCTATTTGTATTTGACCAAAAATAGACATTAGCCACGACAAAAAGGCCTCTTTCTCAGTCGAAGTTAACTCTAATACAATAAAATTAGTACTAACAACTGTCTCAGCTGTGGTTTCAAATACTTTAAAATCATTCCTAAGAGCACGTGGTATTAATAGTCTTCCTGGAGGCACAAGTCTTTTAGTTACATTCTCCAAAATATTGGCTATTTCTTGTAGTGATTTTTGCTGTCTGGGTTGTGAAGAACTTGATTTTTGTTGACTTAAATAATGTTTTGCAATAGATAATATTTGTAATAATTTTACATTATCAGGTGTTCCAGACACAAAAGCAGTCTCTGGCGGACATAGAGCTTTAACAGTAGTGGAGGTGTGCACTAAAGGTCCATTATCAGGGTAATCTTGAACATTTTGTATTCCTTCTTTTAACCAAGAATGTGGAATCAAACTCTTGACACTATTCCAATATCCCTGCTTTGAAACGTACAGATATTTTCCTTCACCACTATTATCGGCAGATCCTCTAAAGTATTTGCTCCTTTTTAACGTTGAAATACTCTTTGATATATTAGAAAAAAAAGTATCATAGAATGGATACATAGTAGATTTCCAACCACTTGATATTTTTTTACTTAAATCAGATACATTTATATAATTTCTGTCTACACCAAAAGGTGTTCCAGTATCTTGCACTAAGTCACGTAAATCAATTTGTTCAATAGGAAGCGAACTATTAATAATCTCAACATTTGATGGAGAATGCCCCTTATTACCTAGTACAACAACAGTTCCTTTTGTAACGGTCTCAAATAACCCAGTTCTAGGATATGTAAAGATTTTCTTCAATCCAAATTGTGTTAATAATAGTTCTCGAATAGCTGTTGATTCTCTTCCCTTTCCAAATAAGTGTTGCTCAGGAATAACAATCCCTATCACAGTTCCATCTTTGACAAGATTTAATAGCAACTCAATAAACGGGCCTTCTAAAGGCATTTGTCCAACATCAGTAATTGGTTTTTTTCGTCCAGACAACAATTTTATCTTATCGAAAAACATTTTTTTTCTGACAGTGTCTCTTACTCCCGAAACGTAAGGCGGATTCATAACAATAGCATCTACACCACTAAAGTCTTTCTTTGATAGAGTAACGATATCTTTATCAGTAATCTTAGGTGCGTTGGACGGTGAAATAATTCTAGGGAACTTCAATCCAAAACGAATAGATAAAATGTCTTTCAAATATTCTAATCTGTCATTTGCCCAAATATTTGAAGGATTGATATTCTGATTTCTATCAATTATTGCAGATAATAAATTTCCACTTCCAGATGCTGGATCACAATATACTTTTTCATTTGGATTACTGAATTCTGATGAAACTAGTTCCGCAAGCGCAGCAGCTAATTCCATATCAGTCGGAACTATTCCCTCCCCCTCATGTCCCTTGACTAAAAGTTCATGGACCACACTAGCAAATTCATCACCACTATATGTCTTATTTCCAATAGTGGAGGCTTTTTTTAATATTTCGGCTTGCCAATAAGGGCTTCTCGCATCATTCAAAATATTCCCATCGCCTAAAGATTGAAAATCTATTGTGTTAACTAGCTTTTGCAATACTACAGGATTTCTTTGATATGATATAGCATTTCCCCAAACATTAACTACGCTAGGTTGGTAATTTTGCATAATACTACGTATTAATTCATAACCAATGACAGTAATAGCACTGTGCCAGTTTTCAAAATCATCAGTATACTCACAAAGCGTCCTGACAATATCATCATAACTTAGTTGATAAGTACCTGAATCAGTCTGAGCGACTTGAATCATTTGAGTGTAGTCTGCAACAAGTTGTGATTCAAATATTAATGGTGAATCTGAAAATCTACCTGTATTTATAGGGCTAGGATTTACAACTTGATTAATAACTGACGTATTCTGAGGATTATATTTAAATAAATATGTCTTCTCTAAATTCGTAAGTGCAAAATATTTCTGCTCAAAAGTTTGCGAAGCTGCATTAGTGATATAAGACTGTGCTTGAAGTCGATATCTTGTACTCATAACTTGACTTGGCGTTCTTTTTACTTCAATTACAATTAATATGTTTCCAGTATTCTTATTTAGAATAACAAAATCAGGAATAATTCCCTGATAACGATAATGATGTTTTACCTCATATGTTGAATCTAAGCCTAAATTCTTCAACGCAGAATTCAAAGCTCTTTCACATATAGGATGGAAAATTTTTACTTCATCATCCGAATAGTTAATAAATGACATTTTCCTTCTCCCTTCTGAATACATAAACGTTTATAAGCAAATTATACCAATAAAGAGCACTAATGTGCTCTTTATTTAATATATAATCAAATATACTTTTTTAACTCCACAGCAATAATCTCTGAAAGCATCGGAGGAACGGCATTTCCAACTATTTTGTTTCTACCCTGTTTACTTGTCGAAACAATTTCATATGAATCCGGAAACGTTTGAAGTCTCAAAGCTTCTCTAACAGTTATAAGCCGATCCGCTTTATAGTGGATATTGCATCCAACATTTGGACGATTAAAATAAGTATTAATTGTATATGATGGCTTTGACGGCAAAAGTCTCCCATAACAAGTTGTATGTCCACCATTTCTTTGCAAACGTCTAATTCTCTCCGAAGGAACATCTGAAGGAATATCCATGTAATTTCCTCCCGGTTTAACATGAGAAATAATGTACTTATCCAATTCACTCATTGTTGGAGTGAAGTGTTCTGTAACTGTATCACCAGAACGCATTTTCCTTTGGAAATCATTTTGAGGAGAAACCAAATATTCAACAACCTCATTTATTCCTTCAGTAGATTCAGGTAGATCATCTAAAGCTTCTTTAACGCTAACATATGGCAGTAGATTATCATCAGACTCACTATGCGTAGGTTTGGGAAACTTAAATACTTCATCATCTCGCAAACCAACAATTAGAACTCTTTTTCTCCTTTGGGGAATTCCATAATCTGCTGCGTTAATAACTTGCAATTCTAAATTATAATCAAGTTGACTAAATGCGTCTTTTAACAAATCAACTATTTTTTCTCCACTGGAATTCTTTGCAGAAAGTAATCCCGTAACATTTTCAAATACAAAGGCTTTTGGTTTCAAATGCTTGATGATACTAATATATCTCCAAACCAATTGCCCTCTTTCATCTTCAGTATTACGCTTACCAGCAAGAGAAAATGATTGACATGGTGGACCTCCAATAACAACATCCGCTTTAGGTATCTCGTTAATGTCAAACTCATTAATATCACCAAGAATAATATGATCACCTAAATTTTTTTTATAGGTTTCAACAGCGTTTTTCTCATTATCAATTGCCCAAATAATATCGTATCCAGCTTTTTGAAAACCCAAATCAAGGCCTCCTCCTCCTGAAAATAAGCTAACTACTTTAGTTCTCATTATTTTTCTCCTTTCAATCGAAGTTCTTTAATTCGATCTAAACTCTCTACAATACTAGAATATTCTACAGCTGAATGGTTTGAAATTATTTTAGATATTGTTTGAATCTCGCTTTCATCCCCATATTTAGATAAATTTCGAGAAGCCAGGATTAACTGTTCAACTTCCGCCTCATTGAATTCATCCAGATTGGGAAACATCAAGTTTTCAATATCGTATCGTTGTAACTTCAATAGTCCTGCACCATATGTTTTTCCATTTTTTTCCAATTGATAATAGGTATAGTAGTTATTTAATAAAGCAAACATTAAGTATTTATCAATCTTAGGTTTAATAATATAGAAATTATCTCGAGCAAGAACACTTTCATTTAAAATAAATTTCATATCTTTTCGCACAAAATAATTGAACAATATTCCTATAGAATCAATTGAATTTATTTTAAACCAGTTATTATTATTTTTTTTAATTTTTTCCAATAATGTCTTAGGCTTTTTAGATTCTATTATTATTGTTTTGAAATTATTTAGATATTTAATTTCTTCATCCGAAAAAAAATCATCTGTTCCTGGAATAAAAATATCATCTAGATTAGCATTAACCGTGCTATATCCTTTAACAGATTTGGGTGAGGATATTATTTTATGAAGATGCCTTTTGGAAGAAGCGTCACTAAAACCAGGATTAATATACATTTTATTATATCCTGTAGTAATGCCTCTTCGCACAGTAGCTATATTATCGAATTCAACATCAAATCCTAGATTAAGAGATTGATTATCTTTTTTTAAATCTACAAAAATATCTTCTACAACCTTATATGACTTAAATATAGCATTCTTCTGATATTTTCCTTTTCTTATGCGCAAAACTAAAACTTCCACAAGAGCTTTCTTTTCAAATAATTCTCCTAATAAATGAATTTCGTTTAACAAGGTACTATTTTCGTACATCAATTTTTCAAATTGAATGCCCACTTTAGAAGTCAACCAACTATTAGGAAAAATCACTACCATCTCACCACCATATTTTAGCATTGATAGTGATTTTACTATAAAGTACATATACATGTTAGCGGTACTTGGCAATTTCCCAAATAACTTGTCTTTTTTTAGCCGCTCTTTAGTTATGCCAAATTCCGACATATCATCTATTTTCTCTTGCCTAATATAAGGAGGATTCATTATAATTCCATCATATTTAGTGGGATTTTCATTAAACAAAAAATCCTTGTTATACAATTGATTGATTTGAAATTTTTTTTTACTTTTACTATATAGTTTAGAATCAATCTCATACCCTTCAACATTCTTAAAACCTGCCTTTAGCAGAGACTTCAAGAATACTCCATCTCCAAAACATGGATCTAGAATTAATGAGTCTTCACTCAAGCTTAATAAAGAAACCATATAATCAGCTACACTGCTTTTTGTAAAAACTTGCCCTAAATCCATAGCTAATTTCTCTCCCTCATATTCAGATAGAACTTTTTCCATTTTTTACCCACTCATCAAGCTCAGAACATTTGAACGCCCATTTTTTTCCAATTTTAAATGCAGGTATCCCATTTCCTTTCCGTATCCAATCCCTTAAAGTAACGGGTTTAACACTCAAATATTCTGCTGCTTCTTCTAAACTCACCCATTTTTCATTTACATACTTCGTCAATGTTTAAACCTCCCAAAATCAATATTATTTGCGTCTTAGTATTGTAGCAAATATAATTCATTTTCTCAACACTTGCTCATATCTTTTATTATTAAATGATTTTAAATATTATTTTAATCTGTTTTATGTTATTTAGTTATATATATTTTTTTGAAATCGTGATTACTGAAGTACTCATATAATTTAAATAGACAATATAACATTTTTGGTTTATAGAGTTTCTTCACTTCTACTTTTTAAAAATCTATCTGACATTCCATTAAATACGATTATTTCAAATATGACCTATTGGAATTTACTAACATATTTTAGAAATAGCTATGCATTTATAACGCCTTTATTATTATGTAAATCTATATTTTTAATTTGATAAGAGTCACAAACTATAATCAATTCAAAATTATAATCAAAATATGAATGAGATTTTTTCATTTTATAGAATTATCCTTAATAAATATTTGAGACTCCTATAAATACTTATTAGACAAAAATTACATAACAGTAAATATCACAAAGAGCTCTAAGCATACATAGTTTGCAAGAAAATAAAAATGAGATTGTCTGCTCCTATTTTAATTTTAGTAATTTACTTACTTCATCTATATGAATTAAATCAGCTTATCCATAGCAAAATTTGAAAGAAGTACTACATAGAGTACCTCTTTCAAATAGAAATATATTAATTTTTTTATTCGTGATTTTTTCCATGTGTTCAAGCATTTATATATATTACATTTCATAACTTCACTATTAAATAAAATTTATCCTGAATAATTCATAAAATTTCAGGAAACTACAAATAACCTTGCTGCAATAGCATTTTTCACTTGTTCGATAAGCACCCTTTGGGTGTACAAAAAGAACCCCAATCTGATATGGTTAAGTTACCACACTAAAACCATAGAAAGGGGCTCTCTCAATGGCTACATTACACGAAAAAAAGGTATAATTCAACTCTAAACTGACGATTTCAAACACAGGTGGAAATTTGTCCACCGATTCTGGATTGGTTCTCGTCAAAGAATTTATGGAGTCTCTTAATTTCTCCGATCTTTCTAAGCAATACTTGGGAATAGAGGACAAACGTCTCTATCATATCCATGACAATTTTTCTTTGATGGAGCAGTTGATTTATCAAAATATCGCTGGCTATTCGACCGATTCCTCCGCAAATATATTGAAGCAAGACCCTATATTCAAGGTGATTTTGGATAAGTCCAGGCTTGCCTCGCAGTCTTCGATTTCCCGATTCTGGGATCGCATAAGCGAAGAAAATATTTCTCAGTTGCAAGATCTTAACCAAGCCATGATTGATAAAGTACGGTCGGCAAGAAATACGACAGAAATGATCTTTGACTTGGATTCAACCCATTCTGATACTTACGGAGATTAAGAAAACACTGATTACAATGCTCATTATCGAACCAATGGATACCATCCGTTAGTCGCATTTGATGGTTTGACGGGAGATTTCTTAAAAGCAGAACTTCGTTCTGGCAATGTCTACACGTCTAATGGCGTTGGGACATTTATGGAGCCTCTTTTTGAGCATTATAACCAAGTGGTTTCTGTCAGCAATATTCTCGTCCGTGGAGATAGCGGGTTCGCTACACCGGAACTTTACGATCTCTGTGAAGCTTATGACAGCTTCTTTGTGATCCGCTTAAAGGCGAACCGTAACCTTTCAAAAATTGCGGAAAGCTTTATTCAGATTGACGATAACCACCCTTGGGATAAAAAAGAAGTTGTTTATTCTTCAACATCCTATCAAGCAAAAAGTTGGTCCAAAGAACGCCGAGTCTGCATTAAATCAACACGGGAAGCTGATGAACTTCTATTCCGACATGAATACATCATCACCAATTACTCCAATAATGTCTCTGCGGAAACAGTCTTTCGGACTTACTGTAAACGCGGCACCATGGAAAACTTCATTAAAGAAGCGAAGAATGGCTTTTATTTCGATAAGACCGATAGCCCTTCCTTTTTAGAAAATCACGCTCGCATGATGGTAAGCCTGTTGGCTTACAACATCGTTAACTTTATGCGTACGCTTTGTTTCACACAGGGATCGGCCAGCATGCAGGTGGACACAATCCGATTAAAACTATTCAAGGTCGCAGGTAAACTCGTTCGAACAGGACGTAGACTGCTGCTGAAACTCAGTTCTTATCATGTACATCAGGGCTTATTTTATCAAGTCCTCGGAAATATCCAGCAGCTCTGCTGGTAAATAAATCCCAATTTTAAAAATTATATTGTGCTTCAAGGGACGAGTGCGCCCAAATTTGGCTGAACCGCAGCTGTTTACCTAAACAGTTCGGATTTTTTAATCTGTTGGGTTCTGAGACGGAATAAAAAATATAAATTCCGGTAAAATTTAGAGCAACAGATCATTTTTTTATCGGCGCGAATTGTAAAATTAAGTTAGAAAAATAAAAAGGCATTTATGGTACACTCAAATTGTATTTCCGACGAAAGAAAACAAAGGAGTGTAACCATAAATGACCTACAAACATCTTACCATAGACGAACTGACAATGATAGAATCATATTATCTTCAACATAATAAGCCGGTTGAAATCGCTAACCGAATGGGACGTGCTATACAAACTATTTATAATGTAGTCAATAAGTTCAAGCAAGGCAAGACTGCTCTTGATTATTGGCACCAGTATAAAGAAAATAAGAAAAAATGTGGTAGAAAAGTCATTCAATTACCTGCTCATGAAGTAGATTACATTAAAGAGAAAGTCACTCTTGGTTGGACGCCTGACGTCATTATCGGGCGAAAAGAAAGGCCTGTTTCATGCGGTATGAGAACACTTTATCGTTTATTTTCTAAAGAAATATTTGATATTGACACACTACCGATGAAAGGTAAAAGAAAACCCAATGGCCATCAGGAAAAACGGGGAAAACAACAGTATCAGCGCTCAATCCATGATCGACCTGATAATTATCCTGATTTCAATTCTGAGTTTGGTCACCTTGAAGGTGATACGATCGTTGGCATTCATCATAAAAGTGCCGTCATTACTTTAGTTGAAAGATTATCTAAAGTCATTATCACGATTAAACCCAACGGCCGTAAGGCATTAGATATTGAAACTGCCCTTAATCAATGGTTTTCTCGCTTCCCTAAAAACTTCTTTAAATCTATTACGTTTGACTGTGGAAAAGAATTTTCTAACTGGAAAGCCATTAGTAACCAACATGATATTGATATATATTTTGCGGACCCTGGAACACCTTCTCAACGCCCATTAAACGAGAATTCTAACGGGATTCTGCGTCGTAATGGACTGCCGAAATCAATGGATTTTAGAGAAGTGAATCAGACATGTATTTCCAGTGTCAGCAATCAACGTAATCATATTCCAAGAAAATCATTGAATTACAGAACACCAATCGAAATATTTTTGAGCTATGTACAAGAAGCATTTTATTCTAGCTTAATTTGACAAATCATACGGTATGAATTATTCAGGTTAAAAGTATTATTTTTATTATAAGTTTTTTGATTACCTTTTCACTCCTTTCTGTTTACTTTTGTAATCACAAAACCAAAATTAATTTATCATACTTATAATGAATAGTAAATAAAATTGCTTAAAAAGAAATAGGTAGTAATTTTCTATCTAGTACACACTTTACAATTATGACAAAAAACCAAAGTGATCATTCACTTTGGTTAATTGACTATATACGATATATTATTTTTTATGAATATACGCCAATAATCTGGTGATTTTGTGGATGTAATGCTTTTTCTACAAATGCTTCTGCATAGTCTTCATAGCTAATCTCACTTTGACCCTCTTCATTCACTCCAAGTTTATCACCTGAAAAATGATGTACTCCTTTATAAGGTAGATCCGTGGTCATTAAAGCTGCTGGTGCCATATACATCCAGTCAAATGATTGTTCATTCTCTAGCAAACGATATGCGTCAACTTCCGCTTCAGCGATTGGTTTAAATTCTTCTGGAACATCAGGAGTCTCGACTAATAATGTATCTTCTGACACAGCTAGAATCCCTGCACCTCCAGCAATCATTAAGCAAGTATCAGTGTGTTTAAAAATAGAAATTAAATGCTTCATAGAAGTAATAAATTGTTCAGGCTCATCTACTGGTGCATTAAATGCATTTATCACAATATCGAAATTCTTAATATCTTCTGTTGTTAGTTCATACAAATCTTTCACAATGGTAGGAATAGTAATATGCATCTTATTCTTATTTCGAATGATTGCCGTAGGTTCAATACCTTCATTGATAAACTTTTCTGTCAAAATTTTTCCCAAATTACCAGTTGCTCCAATAATTCCTATATTCATTGTATCTTCCTCTTTTCTTTTATAATTTTATACCCTACAATAATTGTAAGTAATTTCTTTGATAAAAACTAGTTTCTTTAAAGTAACCAAGGAGGTCCTTATGAGTGAACTAAAGTTATATGAATTACCTGAATGTCCTGTCGAAACTACTGCTTTGTTGATTGGAGATCGTTGGAAGATATTAATAATGAGAGAACTCCTTCAAGGTACAAAACGTTTTAGCGAGATTAGCCAATCATTAAGTGGTATTTCTAATAAAGTTCTTTCTCAACATTTAAAAAACATGGAGCAAAGAGGTCTCATTAAAAAAGATATTTTAAATTCTGGGGGGGTAAAAACAGAATATACCTTAACAGAAATTGGGTGGGAACTGGAAGCTGTGATTACAGAAATGTGGGTTTTTGGCGAAAAATACAAATCCTCTAATTAGAATGTATTATCTGCTTTTGACAATTTTCTAAACTGTGTAATTCTTCGTTCGGCTTCCGTAAAATTAATAATCTTTACTTGTCGATGAATTTCTTTTCCTTCATAAAATAGAATGAGTGTCGGTGCTGAGAATCCATTTAATTGTCCGATAATTTCTGGACTTTTCTCTGCTTCAATTAGATAAACTGGCAAATCATGTCTTTTACTGATTACTTCGACAGTCTTTTTATCTGCAAAGCAGACACTACATGTTTTTGAAAAAATAAAGACTGCTTGTAATTGCTTTGTCGAAATTTTGCTTGTTAATTCTGATAATTGTTCAATAGTTTCCATTTTTCTCCTTCTATTTATATCCATTTTTTTTAATAATCAAGAGACTTCAAGTTAGCAAGAGCAAACATGAAGTCTCTTATTTTGTTTCTAGATTCAAATTAGCAAATATCTTTGATGATTTCTTTTAAATCTTCTTCCGAATTCACTCCAACTACGCGATCAACTTGCTGCCCATTAGAAAAGAAAAGGATTGTAGGGATACTCTGAATATGAAATTTTGTAGCAAGCTCTGGTTGTTCATCAACATTTACTTTAACAAAATGTACATTTGAACTGTCATAATCTTTTTCCATTTTTTCTAAAATAGGTGCTTGCATTTTACAAGGACCACACCAAGCTGCCCAAAAATCTACAACATAGACATCTTTCGCAATGATTTCATCAAAATTTTTATTCGTTAATTCTTCCATTATAGATAAGCTCCTTATTTTTTATTATAAATTAATTTATCGGGATAAATATTTCGGTATAAAGCGAAAGCACCATCTAAATTTTTAACACTAAAGCCGTTTTGTTTTAAAATTCTTTCTGCAATATAACTTCTTAACCCACTATGACAACTCACGATATATTCTTTCTTTTTATCTAGTTGATGAATTTCATCTCTCAAATTATCAAGTGGAATATGGATGGAATGACTGAACTGACCATTTCTTAACTCTTGGTCATTACGCACATCCAATAATATTTTCCCTTTATTCAATTCATCTTCTAGTTCGTACCATTGGACAGATTCGCTAGTCCCCTCAATTAAATTAATGGCAGCATAGCCTGCCATATTTACAGGATCTTTTGCTGAACCAAATGGTGGTGCATAAGTTAATTCTAGCTCTGGTAAGTCAAATACCGATAAACCACCTTTTATCGCAGTTGCAATCACATCAATCCGTTTATCGACACCCTCTTGCCCAATTGCTTGTGCACCATATATTTCTCCTGTTTCTGAATGAAAAATCAATTTCAAATGAATATCTGTTGCATTTGGAAAATAACCAGCATGATTTTTTCCGCTAATATGAAGAACAGATATCGGTAATTGTGCTTGCTTAGCATTTCTCTCATTCAAACCAGTTGAAGCAGCAGTTAAACCAAACACGCGAACAATTGATGTACCGATACTTCCTTTATTTTTTCTTGTTTGACCTGAAATAATATCCGCCACTTGTCGCCCCTGTCTATTCGCTGGAGAAGCTAGCGGAATCAGTGTCTCTTGATTGGTGATTTGTTGTTTGACAATAATCGCATCTCCAACCGCATAGATATTAGCATCGCTTGTTTGATAATTTTCATTTACAAGAATGCCATCACCTAGACCTGTTTTAATCCCTGCTTGTTTTGCTAATGAACTTTCGGGTTGAACACCAATTGATAAAATAGTTAAATCAGATGATAATTCCTCTCCATTCTCCAAGACAATGGTCTGTCCCTCATCTTTGAACTCAACAACTGAATTTGACGTATAGACATCAATATTTTTTGATGTTACTTCATTTTGTATAAAACTAGCCATCTCTTCATCTAGTGGTGGCAAAACTTGTGGTGCTTTTTCTACTAACGAAACAGAAAGACCTTTTTTTGCTAAATTTTCAGCAACCTCTAACCCGATAAAACCAGCACCAACAACTACTGCATGCTTCGGATTTTGTTGTACCTGATCCATTATTCGATCCAAATCAGGAATACTCCGTAAAGTAAAGATATGTTCACTATCTTCGATTCCTTTAATTTGAGGTGTAATCGGACTTGCTCCTGTTGATAAAATTAGATAATCATAGGTTTCTACACCAGCTTTTTGATTATGATCAAACATAATTCTTTTATTGTCTCTATCAATCTGAATCACTTCATGATTTGGACGAACATCAATATTAAAACGATTATTCAAACCTGTTGTTGTCTGAACTAAAAGCTGTTCTCTTTTTTCAATTTCACCTGATATATGATAAGGCAATCCACAATTGGCAAATGATACATACGGACCTTTTTCAAATACAATAATTTCTGCATTTTCATTTAATCTCCGTAATCTGGTTGCAGCAGACATTCCACCTGCAACACCACCTACAATAACTATCTTCATTGTTTCTCTCCTCCATTAATAGAAAGTCTTTTAATTTCATATTATATAAAACTAGAATTAAAGGCAGACTCAATAATTTCTACTGAATCTGCCTTTAATTAACTACTTACTCTTTGTAAAATGAGGCTCAATTAAAATTTCAGAACCTGCCGCTTTTAACAAATTTCCAACCGCACAGGATTTATCTGCAGCTTCGATTGCTCTTTTAATACTATCTACATCCTCGTCACTCGCTTCTTGAGATAAAACAAGTTCTGGATAATGTGTAATGGTTAAATTGCCATTTTTCATTTCGGGAGCCGCCGATTCCATTGAGAAATCAGTTACTGGTAATTTTCTAGCCTCAATCAAATGTTTAAATGTCATGAAAAAACAAGTAGCTGCTGATGAGATTAATAGAGTCTTAGGATCTAAACCATTTCCTGATCCTTGAAGGTGGTCTGGAATTGCAATAGGTATTTCCCCTGCTTCACTAATTACTTTGCCATCTCCTTTTGTTGTTCCACTCCATAAAATTTTTAATTTAGTCATAATATCCTCCTCTAACCCTATACACTATTAAACTAGTATAATAGGTTATGCATATTTTACTATTAAAAGTTGCTAGTTGTCAAGAAGATGCTTTCTTTCTTGACCTTGCATTGTTTATTCATTACTATATTCATATATACTTATCAAAAGAAAGTTGGTTTCTCAAATGAAACACGAACAGTTACCTTTAAATATTGATACAAATTTACCTCTGTCCATTAACACTCAAATTAAGACTCAATTAAAAATTTTAATTGCAAAACAGTTTCTTAAGTCAGGAGATTTCTTACCTACAACTATTCAACTAGGTAAACAGCTATCTATTAATAAAAACACTATCCAAAACGCCTATTCACAATTACAAGATGAGGGATTATTAATAATGGGAAAAGGTATTGGAACGAAAGTCATCGATGAGAGTTCAGTAAAAAATTATTTTAAAAATGATGCCTACCTTTCTACTATTAAAAAAACGGTTGATGAAATTGTAGCTTCTGGCCTTGATGTCGAAGAGATTCTTTTATCCAGTATCGCTTACAATCAATTATTCTCCTATTCTGAATCACACAAAAAAAACATTCTTTTTTTAGAATGTCGGGAAAGTTCTTGCCTATTTTATTTAAAAGAACTCAAAGTTAATACAAATGCAACAGTTGAAAATATAGATCTTGCTGATTTAACGGACACCCAATTACAAGATGCTATTAACCAAGCTAATATTGTCATCACGCAAAATAACATTATTCCTAAATTGCAAAAACGCGTAGATACTTCAAAAGCAAATTTAATTGGAGTTACGTCAACGAACGATATTTCGCTTCTATTTCATATTCTTCAAGATAATTAAATTGAAAAAATGCATAAGTCATCCTCTTATGCATTTTTTCTTTAAATAAGATTATTCGTACCTACTCAATATTATCTCCTTTCAATTTTTTTAATACACTCAAACACATGGACATTTCATACCTCAGATTAGGATCAAGTTCCCAGTTCTCATCACTACTGATAATTTCTGAAACTCGAGTATACAATAATCTCTTTAATTCTCTTTTCTTTGGGTCCATTAAGTTTACCTCCTGTTAATTATTTCATAAATAAACCTGAATAATTCATAAAATTTCAGGAAACTACAAATAACCTTGCTGCAATAGCATTTTTCACTTGTTCGATAAGCACCCTTTGGGTGTACAAAAAGAACCCCAATCTGATATGGTTAAGTTACCACACTAAAACCATAGAAAGGGGCTCTCTCAATGGCTACATTACACGAAAAAAAGGTATAATTCAACTCTAAACTGACGATTTCAAACACAGGTGGAAATTTGTCCACCGATTCTGGATTGGTTCTCGTCAAAGAATTTATGGAGTCTCTTAATTTCTCCGATCTTTCTAAGCAATACTTGGGAATAGAGGACAAACGTCTCTATCATATCCATGACAATTTTTCTTTGATGGAGCAGTTGATTTATCAAAATATCGCTGGCTATTCGACCGATTCCTCCGCAAATATATTGAAGCAAGACCCTATATTCAAGGTGATTTTGGATAAGTCCAGGCTTGCCTCGCAGTCTTCGATTTCCCGATTCTGGGATCGCATAAGCGAAGAAAATATTTCTCAGTTGCAAGATCTTAACCAAGCCATGATTGATAAAGTACGGTCGGCAAGAAATACGACAGAAATGATCTTTGACTTGGATTCAACCCATTCTGATACTTACGGAGATCAAGAAAACACTGATTACAATGCTCATTATCGAACCAATGGATACCATCCGTTAGTCGCATTTGATGGTTTGACGGGAGATTTCTTAAAAGCAGAACTTCGTTCTGGCAATGTCTACACGTCTAATGGCGTTGGGACATTTATGGAGCCTCTTTTTGAGCATTATAACCAAGTGGTTTCTGTCAGCAATATTCTCGTCCGTGGAGATAGCGGGTTCGCTACACCGGAACTTTACGATCTCTGTGAAGCTTATGACAGCTTCTTTGTGATCCGCTTAAAGGCGAACCGTAACCTTTCAAAAATTGCGGAAAGCTTTATTCAGATTGACGATAACCACCCTTGGGATAAAAAAGAAGTTGTTTATTCTTCAACATCCTATCAAGCAAAAAGTTGGTCCAAAGAACGCCGAGTCTGCATTAAATCAACACGGGAAGCTGATGAACTTCTATTCCGACATGAATACATCGTCACCAATTACTCCAATAATGTCTCTGCGGAAACAGTCTTTCGGACTTACTGTAAACGCGGCACCATGGAAAACTTCATTAAAGAAGCGAAGAATGGCTTTTATTTCGATAAGACCGATAGCCCTTCCTTTTTAGAAAATCACGCTCGCATGATGGTAAGCCTGTTGGCTTACAACATCGTTAACTTTATGCGTACGCTTTGTTTCACACAGGGATCGGCCAGCATGCAGGTGGACACAATCCGATTAAAACTATTCAAGGTCGCAGGTAAACTCGTTCGAACAGGACGTAGACTGCTGCTGAAACTCAGTTCTTATCATGTACATCAGGGCTTATTTTATCAAGTCCTCGGAAATATCCAGCAGCTCTGCTGGTAAATAAATCCCAATTTTAAAAATTATATTGTGCTTCAAGGAACGAGTGCGCCCAAATTTGGCTGAACCGCAGCTGTTTACCTAAACAGTTCGGATTTTTTAATCTGTTGGGTTCTGAGACGGAATAAAAAATATAAATTCCGGTAAAATTTAGAGCAACAGATCATTTTTTTATCGGTATGAATTATTCAGGATTTAGTAATCAAGAAATGACAAAAAATTCAGTGACTTAAAAGAGAAACTTTATGTTATCATCCTTTCATATAGATAACATAAGGTTTCTCACAATTTTTTAACAACTTATTTATAAATTACTACTATGCCATTATAAATATTAATTAATAGAACAATAATAATGACTCCTTGAAAAATAACTACAACTTTTCGAGGAGAAAACAGTGCACTGGCTTTTGCTCCTATTAACCCACCTAAGATTGCTGCTGGAATTACGAACAATAAAATTGATAAATCATATCGTGCAAAACCTGTTGTCAGAGCTATTGTAGTTATTTTTGACAGTTGTGAGAATAAAATTGTACAAATAGAATAAACTGTTGCATCTTTGATAGGCATTGCAAACAGCAACATTAATAACGAAACATTGATTGGCCCACCGCCGATTCCTAACAAACTTGCAGTAAACCCTAATACTAATCCGCAAATCACATACCAAATAGATGACTGCAATTCAAATGACTCCCAATTAAATCGAGTATAAAGGAAAGCGAATACTAATGTCCCTATGGTTAAGACAATTTGAACTAACTGCACAGTATCTTGACTAAATAAACGTAGTAGCTCTTCAAATAATGCACTTCCGATGATTCCACCAATAATTGCTCCTAAAGATAACCATATAACTTTTTTCCACTTTAATTCTATGCCATTTTGAATTTGCCTAGTAGTTGAAACAATTGACATTACAAATACTGCAACCGTTGAATAAAATGAAATAGCTACAACCGAATCCAATGCAAAAAAATCTAGGACGGGTTTGATAATCACGCCTCCTCCCATGCCAGAAACTGAACCGATTGTATTAGCTAATATAATAACGAAGAAATATAATAGTCCCTTCAAAATAGTCTCTCCTTCCTAAAAAAATAATAAGGAGAAAATCCTCCTTATTGTTTTTTATTTTTCAACAGCACCAAAAACATCCAATACAATTTGATTAAATTCTTCTTTATCTACTGTTTTTTCTGATAGTGCTGCGACAAGAATTTCGACACATTGCTCTTTTGAAAGAAATGCTGTGTTTAAACATAAATCATAATATTCTTTATTCCCCCAAACATTCTGATTATAACAAGCATTTTTATATAATCGTCTCGCTTGGTCTTCTTGATTTAAGATATGCTCTAGTTGTGTATCTGAAAAATGTCCATTCTTGTATAGTTCATCTAATTTTACTCTTGGACGTTTGGCGTCAACGGAAGAATTATAAATCAGTACAGATAAACAATTATTCTTCCGCTCTAGGTGTTTTTTATCTCCACGTTCATGAATAATACTAGGTCCATCCATAAGAACTTTCTCAATTTCTCGATTAAATGCATATTGAATAGTTTTGAAGTCTTCATTTAAACGAATATCTTCAAAAGTTTGAGAGGTCACTTTTAGTTCTTTGGTTAATGTATTTACTTTGTTATTAAGTTCAGAGTCATTAATTGATTGTAACAATTTTGCATCGTCATAATAAGACATACCTAATTTTTTTGCAGTAACTAGTACAATCCAACGTCCCATACTGCAATACTCGCTATCTATAAATAGATGCTTCATCTGTATTCACCCTCTGTTTATTTAATATCTGTATATTCAGTGTCATTGACTGTTCCTAATTCAAAATTTTCATCATCGTATTGAATTGTTGTTACACTTGCATTTTTCATTCCTACCGTAGCATCTAATTCATTAAATAATGCATCGATTAATGCACGAATACTTAATCCATGTGTAACAATCAAGACTTTTTTATCCCCATTGTCTATCGCATCATTAGCAATTTTACCTATCGCTTCTTTCAGACGAGAAGTAATTTGTTCATAGGTCTCGGCGGGCCAATTCCCCTCTATATCTTTCATTCGTTCTTTATCCAATAGTGCAACAGTATCTGCATATTCTTTAGGATTTACTCCATTCTTTGTATACTCCTCTGCTGTTGTATTATGGTACTCTGCTACATCATGAATCATAACATCATCATTAAGCTCACCTTCATAACTACCAAAATTGAACTCTCTTAACCGTTTGTCAGTTTGTACATTTAAATCAGCTGCACCTTGGTTTTCTGTCAGTAACAATTCAGCTGTTTGAACAGAACGTCCACTATCGCTACTATATGCTGCATCAAAGGAAAGATGGCTTAATTTAACTCCTGCATCTTGCACAACTTTCTCCCCTTCTGGTGTGAGAATGGCATCTGACCAACCTTGTACTCGATCAGTAATATTTAACATTGTTTCTCCATGTCTAAAGATGTAAAGTGTCACATTTTTTTCTTCATTCGATTCAGTTGTATTTGTAGTCGAACTTGATGAAGTATTTTGAGAACATGCGCCCAACAAAATTGTTCCAAGCAACATAACCAGCAAAGTTAATTTTTTCATCTTCAATTCCCCTTATTTAAATCGATAAATTTTCACCATTTGTGTCAATAACTTCTTTATACCAGTCAAATGATTTCTTTTTTATTCGGTCATTTGTACCATTGCCTTCATCATCCAAATCAACATAAATAAATCCATAACGTTTTGCCATTTCGCCTGTACTTGCTGCAATTAAATCAATTGGTCCCCATGCAGTATAGCCCATAACTGGTACGCCATCTAACTCGATAGCTTTTTTCATTTCAACAAGGTGACTACGAAGATATTCAATACGATAATCATCTTGAATTGTACCATCTGGTTCAATTTTATCAATCGCACCTAAGCCATTTTCAACCACCATAACTGGTAATTGATAACGATTATATAAGAAGTTCAGTGCATATCGTAGACCTTTGGGATCAATTCCCCATCCCCATTCAGAACGTTCAATATAAGGATTTTTATAGCCAGTTTCCAAACCGTTCAAGCCTTTTAATATCCCTTTAGTTTCTTTCCCACAAACATGTGTCAAATAATAACTGAATGTAATATAATCAACTGTTCCAGCTTTTAGAATATCTGCATCACCATCTTGTACAGGTAATGTAATCTGTTGCCGTTCTAGTTCTTTTAATTTATAATTTGGGTAAACCCCACGGCATTGCACATCTACATAAAATAACATTTTTTGCTGGAATTCTTCATTCCCTTGAATATCATCTGGATCTGGACTATTGGGATAAGAAAAATGTCCTGCATACATTAAACCAATTTGATTTTCGGCATCAATTTCATGTCCGAGTTGAACAGCTTTCGCACTTGCTAAAAGTTGATGATAGGCAGCAATCATCTTTTGTTCTTCATTGGCATACAAAGATATCCCTCCAGCATTCCATGGCATGGTAGACATTACATTGATTTCATTAAACGTTAACCAATATTTGACACGTCCTTTAAAATGCTTGAAAACTGTTTCTGCATAGTTTGCAAAAAAATCAACTACTTTTCGATTTTCCCAAAAACCATATTTTTTTAATCCCATTGGTGTTTCAAAATGGGATAATGTCACTAATGGTTCGATACCATATGATAAACACAAATCAATGACTTTATCATAAAATGCTAACCCTTTTTGATTAGGGACTGTCTCATCTCCATTTGGGAAAATTCTTGTCCATGCAAATGATAGACGGTAACATTTAAAGCCCATTTCTGCAAACAATGCAATATCTTCCTCATAGCGATGATAGTGATCAATCGCTTGATGCGTAGGATAATATTTTCCTTTTTCAACAGTTTCTGTGATTTCTCTTTTCTTTCCTCGAGAACCTAAGACCATTAAATCTGCTGTACTAAGTCCTTTTCCATCCTCTAAATAAGCACCTTCAATTTGATTGGCTGCTGTCGCACCGCCCCATAAAAAATCTTTTGGAAAACTCATAAAAATTTCCTCCTTCTAGTCCAGTGAAGAGACGTCAATTAATGTCTCGCCTACTTTAATTGAAGACGTATTCGTTGGTATAATTTCTGAAAAATCATTTGAATTCGTGATAACAATCATAGTGACCTCTTCTAAATTATTTTTCTTAATAATATCTAAATCTGCCTCCAACAATAATTCACCTTTTGAGACTCTTTGCCCAGCTGAAACATGTCTTTTAAACCCATTTCCTTTTAAAGTCACAGTATCTAAACCAACATGAATTAAAATTTCTGCCCCATGATCACTCAAAAGACCAATTGCATGATTACTATCAAACGTTGCAGAAATTTTGCCATCTACAGGCGCATAAACTTTTCCATCTGATGGTAAAATAGCAATCCCTTCACCTAATGCGCCACTCGAAAATACTGGATCACTTACGTTTGACAAAGCAACAATCGCGCCATTCATTGGTGAAACAATATTGTCACTTGCAATATTTACTGGAATCTCGCTCGTATCTTCTTTTACTTCCTCAGTCTCTTCATCAATACCTAAAATGAATGAAGCAATAAAACCGACAACAAATGCAATCGCACAACCAATCGCTGCGTAAATAAAATTTGATAGTCCTTTTTCCCCAAAGAAACTTGGTAACGCAGGAATGCCAGGAGCAACTTGAGCATATCGACCGACACCCATGATTCCAATAAATAGTCCCGCTGCTCCACCACCTACCATTGAAGCAATTAACGGCTTTTTGAATCGCATATTAATTCCGTATAAAGCTGGTTCAGTAATTCCCATAACAGCAGACAGACCTGAAGAAACAGCTAATTGTTTGACAGAAAGTTGTTTTGTTCTAAAGGCAACTGCTAAGGCAGCACCACCCTGAGCAATATTGGAAACCATCATACCTGGACCAGCAACAGTATCAAATCCAGATGTTGCTAACATATTAATACCGATTGGAATTAAACCGTAATGCATACCTGTCATCACAAGTAATGGAGTAAATGCACCCACAAGTAATGGAACCAACCAACTTGCATACGTATTAACAAATTCAATAAGTGACCCTAACCCATTACCTAAGAATGTACCCAAAGGACCAATCACAATTAAGGTAATTGGTGCAACAATCAACAATGTTAACAGAGGCGTCATAAATATTCGAACAGCATTGGGCATCAATTTATCGATAATCGGCTCGATATATGACATAAACCAAATAGCTAAAATAATCGGAATAACAGAAGAACCATAGTTAGCTAACGTCACAGGTAATCCGAATAAAGCTAAGGACTCACCTGTTTCTCTAGCACCCTCAATCATTGCTGTAAAAGTCGGATGTAACAAAATTGCCCCTAAGGTAATTGCAATGTACTGATTACATCCGAATTTTTTTGCAGCAGAACTAGCTAATAAGACCGGTAAAAAATAAAAGGCTGCATCACCAATGAAATTTAAAAATTGATAGGTTTGCGATTCTGGTGTCATCCATTCCAACATGACTAATAGAGCTAATAATGCTTTTAACATCCCTGCACCTGTTAATGCCGGAACAATTGGAACAAAAATACCCGCAATTGTATCTAAAACTTTTGATACAATCCCTTTATTGTTTGCTTCTGAACTACTTTCTTTAGAAGCGGAAAAATCTCCTAGTTTATCGATTTCGGCAAATACAAATTTTACATCTCCACCAATAATGACTTGAAATTGACCACCCTGATTAACTACACCTACAACACCTTTAAGATTTCTAATAGCTGATTCATCTGCTTTACTGTCATCTTTTAAATTAAATCGAAGTCGTGTTGCACAATGCGCTAAACTGCTTACATTTTCAGAACCACCAACATTTGCTAATATGTCTTTTCCTAATTCTTTATACCCCATGCTATTTTCCTCCTTAGAGAACATTTTCTCTTTTGATAATTTGAATATAGCGTGCTATTAATAGGTAAACAATACATTTGAAACCGTTTTACACAGCGTTGCGAAATTCATTCAGTTTACGATTATTTTTTCGCAACACTGTTCCAAAAAAATAAAATCCACTTACTAACTAATCGTTAATAAGCGGATTTTGAGATTTTCTTTTATATTCAAATTCAGAAGAATTATTTCTTCTTTTTTGTTCATTTGATTCATAATTCATTGAAAAATAACAGGCATACAGGCTATCTAAAATAAATGATACAGAAATTAACGTGCTAAAATTCCCTAAATTATCCACTAATGTTTCTCGTGTGGATATATATAATTTACACGAAAATAAATTAGACAATGAATTTTCACCGTAGGAAGTAATAACAATTGCCTCAATCTTTCTTTCCTTTAATTTATTTGCAATTCTTAAGAGACGACTCGTCTCACCAGAATAAGAGATTAAAATAAAACAATCTGTCGTACTAGCATTACATGCTTCATAAAAAAGATTATCTAAGCGATCGTCCACAATGACATTTCTTCCCAATTTAATCATTCTGTTTCTAAATGTCCGACCCATTTCTATGGTGTCACCAGCCGAACAAATAAAAATATTTTCACTTTTATAAATAATTTCTGTCGCTTTTTCCAAATCACTAGAAGCAATCAAGGAAAGTGAGTCTGCGATTGTTTCCTGATATAGCGCACCTATTTTTTTTGTTATTATTTCATTATTATCATGCTTAACGAATGGACGATTGGGATCGATATCGTTAAAATGGCGGTTCAAATATGCAGTCTCTTCTAAAAACGCTTCTCTAAAATCATTGTATCCTTCAAATCCAATTTTTTGACAAAAGCGAATAATAGTTGATGGTGAAACGTATAATTTTTGCGCGATACTTCGAGCGCTTTCATTCTTCAAACCAGATTCATTTTCTAAAATATACATCGCAATTGTTTTCTCTAATTCTGTTAAATTTGGCGATTCATTAATTTTTTCTCGTACTAACAAGGAACATCCCTCATTTCAGTTATTGATATGATGTTATTCAATCATTTAAGATAAAAAATGTCAATTTTCCTTTTAGGAACTTAACTGAAGAAAAAAGAAAACCCAGTTCACATCCTGAGTTTTCTAATAATAGTTTTTACCTATATTAATTGTCAAATTAAGTTAGACAAGTCCTCTTTGCATATGTGACTCAAGAATACTTCTATTGGTGTTTTATAGTTTAATGATTTTCGAGGGATATTATTTCTTTTCGATGCAATAGATTGGATAAAAGATTCATCAACTTCGTTGAAATCCATTTGCTTTGGTAAACCATCTTTACGTAATAAACCATTAGAGTTTTCATTTAACCCTCTTTGTAATGGTGTACCAGGATCTGCAAAATAGATATCAATATCATTGATATTACTGATTGATTTCCAATTTGAAAATTCCTTTCCACAATCAAAAGTCATTGATTTGAATAGATGCTTAGGTACTGATTGCATCCATTGGTTCAAACGGTTCTGTTGCAAAGTTTTAAATCTACTATCAAATAAGGTAGAATAATAGAAAAAGATAGCAGGAGGAATGACGATGAATCATTTTAAAGGAAAGCAATTTCAGCAGGATGTGATTATTGTAGCCGTGGGCTACTATCTTCGTTATAACCTTAGCTATCGTGAAGTTCGAGAAATCTTATATGATCGTGGCATTAACGTTTCTCATACGACGATTTATCGTTGGGTGCAAGAATATGGCAAACTACTCTATCAAATTTGGAAAAAGAAAAATAAAAAATCCTTTTATTCATGGAAAATGGATGAAACGTACATCAAAATTAAAGGAAAATGGCATTATTTGTATCGAGCCATCGATGCAGATGGTTTAACCTTGGATATTTGGTTACGTAAAAAACGGGACACACAAGCAGCCTATGCTTTTCTTAAGCGGTTAGTGAAGCAGTTTGATGAACCGAAGGTTGTAGTCACAGATAAAGCCCCCTCTATTACAAGTGCCTTTAAGAAACTAAAAGAATACGGCTTTTATCAAGGGACAGAACATCGTACCATTAAATACCTGAATAATTTGATTGAACAAGACCATCGTCCAGTAAAGAGACGCAATAAATTCTATCGAAGTTTACGCACTGCCTCTACCACGATTAAAGGCATGGAAGCCATCCGAGGATTATATAAGAAAACCCGAAAAGAAAGCACTCTCTTCGGGTTTTCGGTCTGTACTGAAATCAAGATATTATTGGGAATCCCAGCTTAAATCATAGATACCGTAAGGGATTTTATTCTTTATTTAAAACTTTGCAACAGAACCTTTCACACTAATTTCTTCGTTCAATTTCACTAATAATACTTGATCTCGCTTATTATAATCGCTTTCATTTGTCCTAAGAGTCAAACCTTTTTCCACCATAACTTTTACACCCAATAAATTTTGCGGTTTATTTTTCTCTGTTGAAATTCTTTGTGTAGCCTTTAAACTGACAATTAGCTCATTGGGTACATACTCTATTTGAGAGTCATCTAATTGGCTCATAGTCCTTTCTTTTTGGTTAGTATCTGCAGTTACTTGTTTAGTATGAGCCATGAACCCAAACATACTCACCCCAACAACCAATCCTAAATATATTTTCTTTTTAAACTTTTTCACCTACATCTCCTCCTAATAGTTTTATTTTAGAGTTAGCTCTATTACTTATTTACTAACTCAACAACAGATTATCATACACTTGTTAATGAAATCACAATATCTCATTAAAACACACCCTAAAATCATAACCGTTCCTATGCTCATTTTTTGGATTTTTTAATCACGTAACCAGAAAAATAAATCCCCTCTATTTCACGCAAATCAAAGAAGAACTAAGTAACTACCGTTTAAAGGTAGTTACTTAGTTCTTCTTTGATTATTATCTAACTTTATTATTCATTCCCCACCCTTTGCGCAGTGAGTCTTCGGTATCTTGTTTTATCTGACTGGTAGTTCTTATTATTTCTCCACGATCATCTAATTCTGGAACAATTGGATATTTTTCTCTGAACAAGTCTAGTTCTTTCACCACGTCATTAAACAAATCTTGCTTATCTTCTTGCGTAAGATTCTGTTTAATATACTCATCTAAAGCTTTTCTAAGCAATTCATCTCTTGTCATATTAGTCTCATACTTTTCTACTAAAACTCTGGAAGTCGCATTTAACAAAGTCGACAGTTTTAAAGGATGCTTGGTGGAATAAACCTTATCAAACTTTCTGATTGGTGCGCCAACTTTTTTTGTTCTTCCTCTACTCTGTCTTTCAACATTGGAGGAAGTTTTTATTTCTTGAACTTGGTGCACTTCTAATTGCTTATTTTCAGATGGTGTAATTGCTTGCTGCTTTTTCTTTGCTTCTGCTTCTTTTTTTATTTTGGCGAGTCCTTTGTTGTTCCCAAAAATATCAAGTCCTTTGATGTCAGCCAATTACTCCACCTCCGCATACCAATTCTCGTGTTCTTCCAATTCTTTCAAAATACTGATAAATAATTCGTGGCTTTTGCGATCCCATTGTTTTAAGAGACCTTTCTTTGTCTTCTCCATCGTAATACCTGATCCGTCGTATCGTTTTAAGCGCGCATTTTTGAGTACAACATTTTTAATCAAATGTTCCCCATAAATCTCTTGGGCTTGTTTATACATTTCCTGATCTACTGCGTCACCGCTTTCCAACATGAAAGGAATAACACCAGCAACATATAAATTTGTATCAAATTCTTTCACAAAAAAGTCCATATACTCAAGATATTGCATCGCATTTCTCATCGATTTTACTTGGGTCTGTAAGACGACGATTGCCCAGTCCGCAATGTACATCGCGGATTTACTATATACAGAAATAGAAGGTGGGACATCTAAATAAATGACGTCAAACTCATCAAATAATGGTTCTAGCTTTTCTTTCATATATTTGAATTGGGATAATGAATCATTATATTGGTCTTTGATCCAATCATCATACATTTCAAAGGACATGTCTGCTGGAAGTATATAGAGGTTATTGATTACTTTATAGACAGCCTCTTTAGGTGGAAGATTGTTTATCAACACGTCAGTCACAGTATTTTCGTAAACAATCGGTTCACCTTCTCCGCCTCCTTCTTCGTTAGTGAAGTTCATATGCGTTAAGTTCATCACATCAGAAGTATTTCCTTGCATATCCAAGTCAATTATCAAGGTTCTTTTTCCTTCATTAACTGCTGATTCAAACCCTAACATTTGCGCGCACGTACTTTTACCTACGCCACCTTTAAAATTACCGATTACATATTTCTTCGCTACCACGTTCCTACCTCTTTTCTTTTAGCAATATTCATTTGATACTATTATAACATATTTATTTTTAGTTACTACCAAAAAAAAGATATATATGTACTACCTTATAATTAATAAGTAAAAGGTAGTACATAAATAAGGAAAAGCTGAAATATATTGATTTATAGCTTTCCTCAAAGTAATGACGTTATTTAATTTTATCGAGAAGCAGAGAATACTCGCGACTTTAGTCATGTAGACGAATCAGATTTTCGATAAAAAAGAAGCCGTCCTTCTTAAGAACGACAACAAATCACTAGATTAATTTTTTCAACTGTTCATAAAAGTTTTCATGCGTTCCACATAACAATACTGGAATAACCTTGTTTTCTATAATCTCATAAGCTACTCTATATGTTGTGCCCGCATATTTGAACCCACTAGACCAAATACCTGATAAATCCCCAGTTTTTTGTTCACCCTTATATGGATCAATCGCAATTTCATCATAAATTAAATTCAAAAATTTTTCTTTCAATGGCTTCTCTTTTAGCTTTTTTAAATACTTAATGACATGTTTTGAAGGAACGATTTCATAAGCCAATTTCTGTTGCCAACTCCTCTTTAGTCATTACTTTAGAATTAGTAAGTGTATCTTCAGCAATATCTCTAAAGGAAGAATGCATTTTGTTTTTTCTATTCTTAAATTCTACAAGAATCTCATCTTTATCGTAGCCTTCTGCAATTATATCAGACAAAATATCTTCGCTAAAATCATAAAATTCTTTTTGTGGTTCAACAAATTCATAAAGAATACCATTCTCTACCAACTTTGCTTCAACTTCGACTCCATTAGGAACATTAAAATCTTTAGGTACTGTCAACATGATTGAATTGCCTTGTTTTCTTGTTTTTGTAATCATTTAAATCCCTCATTTCTAACAGTATGTAATTACTTAGTAAATACATTATACCACGAGATAATGTATTTACAAGTAATTACTGTGACTCGTAATGCGTCCTTGCTGAATAAATTTCAACCACGTGTTCATCTTCATCTACCTTATAAACAACCCGGTGTTGTCTATTCAATCTTCTAAAATACCTACCTTGGTTCTGTTGCAAAGTTTTAAATAAAGAATAAAATCCCTTACGGTATCTATGATTTAAGCTGGGATTCCCAATAATACCTTGATTTCAGTACAGACCGAAAACCCGAAGAGAGTGCCTTCTTTTCGGGTTTTCTTATATAATCCTCGAATGGCTTCCATGCCTTTAATCGTGGTAGAGCCAGTGCGTAAACTTCGATAGAATTTATTGCGTCTCTTTACTGGACGATGGTCTTGTTCAATCAAATTATTCAGGTATTTAATGGTACGATGTTCTGTCCCTTGATAAAAGCCGTATTCTTTTAGTTTCTTAAAGGCACTTGTAATAGAGGGGGCTTTATCTGTGACTACAACCTTCGGTTCATCAAACTGCTTCACTAACCGCTTAAGAAAAGCATAGGCTGCTTGTGTGTCCCGTTTTTTACATAACCAAATATCCAAGGTTAAACCATCTGCATCGATGGCTCGATACAAATAATGCCATTTTCCTTTAATTTTGATGTACGTTTCATCCATTTTCCATGAATAAAAGGATTTTCTATTTTTCTTTTTCCAAATTTGATAGAGTAGTTTGCCATATTCTTGCACCCAACGATAAATCGTCGTATGAGAAACGTTAATGCCACGATCATATAAGATTTCTTGAACTTCACGATAGCTAAGGTTATAACGAAGATAGTAGCCCACGGCTACAATAATCACATCCTGCTGAAATTGCTTTCCTTTAAAATGATTCATCGTCATTCCTCCTGCTAGCTTTTTCTATTATTCTACCTTATTTGATAGTAGATTTAAAACTTTGCAACAGAAC
>NZ_CM152743.1:2042500-2544574 GCF_056612775.1 Enterococcus sp. M-BR2 | reverse complement strand
ATCGTGTCATTAGCAACATGTCAATAACTATTTTTCAAGTTTTTTTAATGCTATTTTATTTGCATATTACTTAAAACAACAAAAATGAATATATCATGTAAATTTACACATGTCAATATATTTCTCAGCCTATTTTCCCTCGTACATTTGAATTTTGACCACATAAATCGATTATATCTTTTATAGTAGAAAAATAAAGACAAAAAAAGAACACATAACACACTTGATGTTAAGTGTTCAACTGCTCTAACTGTACGAAGCGCTCAGAAATTTGATTAAAATAGGTAAAGACTATTTATTTAGGATAAGTTGCTCCATCAACTGCTCATTGTATCCAATAAATAGAACTTCATCGATAATGATCAACGGACGTCTGAGGAGTTTTGTATGTTGTGTACATAAAGAAATCAGTTGTTTCTTACCTACACAGGAAAGGTCTATCGCAATGTTATGGAAAGCCTCAGACCAAGTCGCAAATAGCTGTTCTGCTTGCACTTCTTCAAAACTGCATAATTCTTCTGCTTCTTCTGTACTTAGATCGCGTTCTTCTAAGTCAACAAATTGATAAGGCAATTGATGGTATTCTAACCATTGTTTCGCCTTCAGACTGGTTACACAGTGCGCCGATCCGTAGACTTTCACTTCCACGAAGACTCCCTCCCTATGAATTTAAGATGTTATTGTTTTGTAAATAGATTAGGTTTCTAGCAACACACCGAATTTCACGAGGGACAAATGAACGGATTTCATCTTCATTGAATCCGATTAGTATTCTTTTTTCATCAATCAAAATAGGTCGTCTCAATAATGAAGGATATTCTTTGAATAGGACGATCATTTGCTTTAAAGTTAATTCGTTAAAATCTATTCCCAACTTCTCGTAAATTTTCGATCGAGTGGAAATAATATCTTGAACTCCTCCTTCAGTCGCTGCTAAAATCTTTTTGATCTCACTTTCTGTTAACGGTTCGGCAAAAATATTTTTCTCTTCAAATTCAAGTTGATTCGCTTGCAACCATGCTCTTGCTTTTCTACAGGAAGTACAGCTAGGCGAAGTATATACTTTTATCATTTTCTCACTCCTTTTTAATTATAATCCAATTCTACTGCAATTTCTTTTAAAATACCAATTATTAGCTAATAAAAAATAAAAAAAGTCGAAAAAAATCGATTATTTACGTTTAAATAATGAGAATTATTCTATGTATTCCCTATTTTAATAATAGTATTCTCATTTTTCAAAAATAAATAAGGGAGGTGTGACAAAAATCTTGTCACACCTCCTTTTTCCGAATAAACGGTGTTCCAGAAGTAGCTTCTTCGAAAATAAGCCGAAATTTTACAAAAATTTGAGAATCAATTTCCGTAAATTCCTTCTTATTTCTTGAAGCTGACCACTCCTGTCACAACCTCTTTTCCATCACTTTCCTTTTTTCATACGACTACCGGTTTCTTTGACAAATCTCGATACTTTCAATTTTCTTGTATTTTTCATTTGAGGTACACATAGATACAGACGATTTCTTGCTCTAGTCATCGCAACATAAAATAGTCTTCGTTCTTCTTCTATCGTCGTCACTGGTTCTGCTTTTATTTCATTAGAGTCGATGACTTTCTTTTCTGTTGCTCCGTTATAAGGCAAACTTCCTTCGTTACAGCCAATTAAAAAGACATTTCTGTAACTAAGACCTTTACTTTTATGAATGCTCTGGATACCTAGCGCATCAAGTTTTCCTTGTCTGTAAGCAATCAAGCGGGTTTTTAATTCTTTAGCTGTTGCTTGGGTTTCTTGCGATAAGGCTTGGATACTTCTAAAAGTAGCATGTTGCTTTACTTCTTCTCGTATCCATTCTTGATCACTCTGATCGATTTCCTTAGCTATACGTGGCAGATGAAGATAGCTTTGTACAAGCGAATAGACTTCTTGATGCTGGTCTGTTTTACGCAACGCTTCCTCAAACTGGCGGATTTCTGCAGATTTGGATTTTAAATTGGGTCTTACCGACAAAATATAATCCGTAATGGCTGTATTTTGATATTTAGGAGAAAAGTATTGATCGCATTCACTTTTTTTCAGATAGCAGTCTACCATCAGCTGCCGCAGCAATTGCTGATAGGTTTGATTTTTCTTTTGCGGATTCTGAGCTGTTTGCCAATGAACGATTTTTTGATAGAACTGTTGGAAAGACTTGATACCAAAGATACCTTCATATGGACTATCTGCTTCCAGTACAAAAGGAATATTCGTTTTTAGCAGAGATTGGACAAGTTGCTGTGTTTGCGAAGCCGATCGGTATAATATGATCGATTCCTTATATTTCCCATTTTTTTGAATAAATGACTGAATTTGACTTATCAGCCACTGGCTTTCTGCTTTTGTATCTGAGAACAAATAAGCCTCCATAACACCCGCTTCTTTTTGTGCTGGAATCATCGCCTTTGGTATCCGATCATTTTTGTTATAGCTGATCAATCTATTCGCTCCTTGGACAATAGCTGCCCGAGAGCGGTAATTAGTTAATAAGAAAAGAGTTTTAGTAGGATATTCTTTTTCAAAGTTCTTGATATACGCTGGCTCTGATCCTCTGAATCCATAGATACTTTGGTCATCATCTCCAACAACGATTAACTTGATCCCGTTTTCCTTTGTCATCCGCTTCACGATTTCCCATTGAAGTGGATTAGTATCTTGAAATTCATCAATAAATAGATAATCATATTTCTGTCCAATATAGTGCTGAATCTCTTCATTCTCCAAAGCGCTTTTCAAATTTTGGAGTACGTCATTGAACTCTAACAATTGCTGCCTTCTTTTTTGTTCTTGGAGTTCTGTGAGCAATCCATACAGTCGTTCTGATATCGGTTGTCTTGCATTCTTATCAATGGAATCATATTTTTCTTTAACTAACTGAATCATTTCTTCTATTGATAGGTTCATATTCTGCCAATAGTCTAAGCGAGAAGCAATCGTTTTTTCTCCATATTGATCAAATAGATAAAGATTATATTTACGTATCAGCTGTTGCAAAACAGCATTTACTTTTTGCGCAGTATCTTTTGAAAAGTCTCCTTGTATCCCTTGCATTGCCACTTCAGGGAATTTTCGACAAATCTCATTGTATATCCTAAAAAAGATACTGTGGAATGTTCCGATATGGACAGCAGTTTTCCTTTGGCTGAAATTATCTACTCGTTTTTTTAGTTCATTTGCAGCATTCCGTGTAAAAGTGATCATCAGTATGCGTTCTTCGTCTACTTGTTTTTGTGTCATCAGGTACACCGCTTTTGCACAGATTGTTTGCGTCTTGCCGCTCCCAGCTCCCGCTATGATTCGAAGATGTTTCTCCATGTCGTATGTGATAGCTGCTTTTTGTTCTTGATTGAAGCGATTATAAGAACGTTTCTCCATCATTTTAAAGAAAGAGTTGTTTCCTTTGCTTTCTTTTTCCTGCATCTCTTCCTCAATAAGTCCAGGGGCTTCTCCATAAGCCGCTTCATAGGTAGCAATGATTTCTTCTTGTAGCCGAAAGACTTGTTGAAGCTTTTTATATTTGTTCTCCCAACGATTCAGTTCTTTTTGTAATCGGAGAATTTCTTTTTCATCCAACTGATTGATTTCCTTCCCATCTTTCTTCTTTGAAGTTGTTTCTTCCAATTTGATTATTTAAAATCTCGTTGTCTATTTTTTTCTTTATACTAACAGACCTTTCTAAAAATGAAAATGGGGAGCGAGATGATTTTGGTTTTCTGAAAATTTTTCCTTTTTTTCAATCGTTTATGCTAAGATAAGGAAGACAAAATTATATTCATAAAAGGTGATGAAAAAAATGCAGACTTCCTTTCACGAGGGGCGTACAATTGGTCTTTTGCTGACATTTATCGGAGGAGCAATGGACAGTTATACTTATATCCAGTATGGTGCTTTTGCCTCTGCCCAAACTGGCAATATCATCCTATCGATCATCCAAGCTTTTGACGGAGAGTGGCTAAGCGTTGGCAAAAAAGTATTGTCTACCCTTTTCTTTTTCTTAGGGATTCTTCTAACAAAGTATTTGATTGATTATTTTAGAAAAAAAGAAAAACATTTCTGGCGTTTATTTGTTCTATATTATGAAGCGGTGATTTTTTTCTTTGTTAGTTTGACACCTGTCCATGAACATCCCGCATTAGTAACGATTTTAATTGCTTTTACGGCTTCGATCCAGTGGGTGGCTTTTGATAAAATCAACGGGCGTGCCTACACCAATTTATTCACAACAGGAAATTTAAAAGGGGTAGCAACAAATTTATATGATTATTGTATTTCTAAAGAAAAAGCAGATTTTGATCGATTTTTCCACTATTTAACTGTCGTTCTTGCCTTTATCGCAGGGGCTATTGTCCTTGTATTCTGTCATCATTTGTTTGGCGCCCATTCGATTTTGATTGTTTCTATTTTATTCTTGATCATGGCCCTCACTCAGACATTTCAGTTATGGCAGTTTTATCATACGAACCGTTTCACCTTTTGATTCCCCTGAATCAAAAAACTAAGCAGGATGCTGTTCACAAAGAAATATTTGTGAGTGAGCAATTTGCTTAGTTTTTTATTATTCAGTTGTAAAGATACCCTTTGCTTTCGGGTTATTTGTAGTGTAGCGGATCGATTGGGCATCTGCCTCTTCTGTCATTTTCTTTGCCCGCATCTTGATTTCTTGTACGATTTGTTCTCCACACGTTGGATCGGCTACGAAATCGTATTTGTCCCCATCGATTACTATTTTGGGACATATATCAAACTGTTCATACCATTCTTCATAACGTCGATTGAGTTCTTTATAGTAGGAATAGAGTTCAGGATCTTGCTCTAACTGTTCATATTCCCGACCTCTTTTTTTGATTCTTGCTAACATAGTTTCAAAAGACACACGAATATAAACCAGTAGATCCGGTTTCTTTTGTGGCGAAATTTCTTCTAATTCCTTCAGCATCGTCTCTAAAAGGCCCTCATACTGCTTTACTTCTACTTCAGAAACACGCCCTAAATCGGCATTCAGATGAAACAACATACTATCTTCGTAGATAGAGCGGTCTAGTACATTATCATCATGGCTGAAAGCATCTTTAATCGCCAAAAAACGTTTGTTTAGAAAAAATATCTGCAATAAAAAAGTATACTTTTCCGGATTAGAATAAAACAGTGGCAATACTTCATTATCCTCCACGTTCTCATAAAAAGGTTTTGTTTCTAAATCTTGGGCAAGCATTTCAGTCAGTGTGCTTTTCCCTGCACCGATCGTTCCTGCAACAATGATCACAATTATCGGCATCCTTCCTGTAATAAAATCTGTTCTTCATTTTACTACTTCATTTATAGAAATAAAAGCCTTGACTTTATCTGCTCCTTAAAGACTGCTTCGCCAATAGTAGCTAGAAGTCACGCCTATTCATGAAAATAAAAGAGTAGAATGGATGAACTTCTACTCTTTTATGCTCTCAACATTTTATCTGTTTTTATTCTTCTATTGTACTTGATTTGCGTACAACTAACTGCCAGTGCAGATTATGAGCGGTATCATTGTCTTCTGCTGCGCAATTCATGACACGTATCATCACGCTATTTTCATAGATTTTTTCTATTTTTCCTTTTATTGGTGATTCAAATAAATCAGATTTAAATGCATATGTTTCGCCGACTTCAAACAATTGTTCATTTTCCATAAGAATCCCTCCATCACCTTTTCTAAGGTCAGTAAATTTTTAACATAAAATAATCGAAAAAACACAAACTTGTCATAAAAAGTACTTTTCGTATCAAAACTGTCACCTTTTTTGGAAAGGATTTAAAAAATGAAGATTCTTTTAAGGAAATCATGACGGTTTTGATGCCAAAACCACTTTTTATGAAACAAAACACGTTTTTTATTTTTTTTAGCATAAAATTTGTGGTGGAGGTACGTATGAGATGAAAGATAAAGTTGTGAACAAATTATTAGAAACCTTATTCAGCGGAGATAAATCGGAAGAAGATATGGTGTATGTCCAAGTAAAATTTGCCTTAGAAGTTTTATTGAACAACCTTGGAAAACTAGCGGTCGTTCTAGTCTTTTCTCTGGTGACGGGCTCATGGGCGGAAACAGGAATCACCTTTCTTTCCTATATCTGCATCCGCAGATATGCTTATGGATTGCATTCCGACTCTGAATTCGTTTGTCTGCTGTGGACACTGCTTTATTTATGGGGCGTTCCCTTGGTGATGAAACATCTGCAATTGACTATCTCCTTCCCAATGATGGTCTTTTTGTTAATCAGCTGCTTTTTGTTACTGCTTCGCTATGGATCAAGAGGTACAGCAATCAATCCCATTGAACCCGAGAAACGTCCACCATTATTAAAGAAGGCAATCAGCATGTTTCTAATTTTTTCTCTCATCACTTTATTTTTCTCAGCTTCTTACTTTTCTACCTATTTGCTACTTGGGATTGTTTTAGAAATAGCTACGTTGCTTCCTATTACAAACTACTTGATGAATTTTGGAGGAATCTTTCATGAAAAAAACAATCATTAAACAATTAACTAACTTATCTGACTTTTTTGTATCTGGCTGCTGCTTTGGTATGAGTTCTGAATTCAAAATCCCTGAAAAATTAAAAAAATAATACGCTAATTGTGCTATAATTTGGTAAAAATCAATGGGAGCTGTACTTTATGTTTTTATGGTCCATAGCGTTGCAATATTTGATTTACACAATTTGTATCTTATTGATTGACCATCATATCCGATACAACTATCTGTTTGCAGGAGTCACTCTGATTTCTTGCGTTTTGATTGGATGGGTCTACTCAGTTTTAGGGATTTTTACTGCTCTAATTGCTATAGGAATGCTGATGCTTACTTTTTTCTTCTTTTCGACTTCGCGTCAACAATTAGTTTACGCGCTTCCTTGTGGATTATTGACGTCGCTTTTAGGAGATCATTTAACAAGCATCGGCGATTTTTTTGTTTTGAAATCTGCGGTTGTTGAACCAGGAGATTCCTTGCAGTATTTTCACATTGCCTTATCCGCTCTTTTATCTGCTTTATTAGCTTTTTGTTTTAAAAAATCGTTAGAGACTTGGTTTCACACAGTGGACCGCCGTATGATCGGTACGATTGGGACGTTGATATTATTTACATACTATATCATTATTTTTTATACCCGTTTTTCTGGTGAAACACCTGATGTCTTAGCTTTGAATACTAGTTTTTTCATTCTCTATCTGTGTGTCGGCTTGATCATCTTGGTTTATTATTGGAAAATCTCTAATAAGAAATTAGCTGATCAGTTGTTAGAGCAACAAGTCAGGATGCAGCAGGATTATATCAAAGATCTGGAAAAAAACTATCAAGACTTGAGAGAATTCAAACATGATTACCAAAATCTGCTCTTTTCTCTTCACAGCTATATTGCAGAAGGCGACTTGGAAGGATTACGGTCGTACTACGATCAAACGATATTGCCTACACGCCAGATGATGAACCTTTTCCCGGCCAATCTAAGTATGTTGGATAATATGAAAGTTCCTGAAATACGCAGTTTGCTGTCATTAAAACTTATGATGGCACAGGAAAAAGGATTGATCGTCCAGCTTCATTTTCCTAAGCCAATCGAGTTGGATACGAAACATACGGTAAACCTTGTACGTATGCTTGGTATTATCTTGGACAATGCGATTGAAGGAGCTAGTGCTGCAAAGAAGAAAAAGATCGAATTGACGATCATCAAGAAAAATCATTCCGTGATGATTCGTGTAATCAATACAACAACAAATACATTACCGTTAAACCAGTTGAAACAAAAAGGTTTCTCAACAAAAACAAATCCAAAAAACGAAGGACTTGGCTTATTTATCTTGGATGAATTGACAAAGACAAACCCTTATCTTTTCCTTGAAACATCAATTGAAAACCAACGTTTTTCTCAAACGATTTATATTCAAATAAAATAAAGGAGTAATGATATGATTCCCATTTATATTTGCGAAGACGATCCAAAACAATTGGAAGTTTTATCAACGTTGATCAAAAACAGGATCATGATTGAAAACTTAGACAGTTATGTTCATATTTCTACTTCTGATCCGGAAGAACTTCTCAATGCGGCCAAGATCAGAACTTCTTCTTTTGGTATTTATTTTTTAGATATTGAATTAGAAGACAGTGAAATGGATGGCGTAGCGATTGGTAAATTGATCCGTGAATTAGATCCTTTAGGAAAAATAATCTATGTGACTTCTCATACGGAAATGTCGATGAAAATCTTAAAAAGCAACATTGAGCCGACTGACTATATTGTGAAAGAAGACCTTTATGATTTAAAAGAAAATGTCGAGCAGATCCTGAGCAAAATTTTTGAAGATTTTCAAATGTCCCAGATCCAAAAAGATATCTTCAAAATAGAGTTCAATGATGAGATCAAATTTTTACCGATCAAAGAAATCCAATATTTTTCTACTTCGTTAGGCGCACCACATAAATTGGAAGTTCATTTGACTCATGCTCAATTGCAATTCTACGAGAAGATCAAAGAAATCGAGAAAATGCATCGGAATTTTATTCGTTGTCATAAATCTTATGTTATCAATACACAAAACGTGCGGTCGATTAATAAAAAAACCAGAGAAGTCACGTTGGCAAACGGTGAGACTATCCCTGTCTCTATCCGTGGATTAAAAAAGTTAATTTCATAAAAAGAACCGAATAGTTTGGACCGACTAAATAATCAGCCGATCCAAACCCTTCGGTTCTTTTTGCTTCTCAGTGCAAAAGCATTTCCTGTGCAATTTCACGGCCATCCATTGTGTCTGGATAAAATGTTGGCCAATTTTCCATTTCTTTTAGCAATGCCTCTTGACTTTCATTTCCTGCATATAAATGAAAATGTTCGGAGTCAGCCGGTGCAATCGTGTGATCACTGAATTGAATATATCTAAACGCGCCACTTTCCTTATCTTCTGCTTCGAATAGATACCTTACACCACGGTTTCCTGCCTCGTAGGTTAAGATTTCTTTCCCTACATAACGATAATTTGAACGTTTCGTTGTTCCATCCTTAAACGTAAATGCCATCTCTTTCTCACCAATCTTGATTGAAGCAATATCTGTTTGATAGCCCTTCGTATAGTATTCTTTATATTCTTGTGCTGTCTTATCCTGATTCAATTTTTCTTTATATTCAAAAACAGGATCGAATGTCCCATCTTCTACATACGTATCTACTGACTGCCAAGTTCCTGCCCAATCTGAAAGAGAGCGATCTTGTACATCCTCGTCTTCGAAATAACCGTTATAGACGCTCTTTTCTTTTTTGGGAGTCAAAGTATCTTCTAACAGGTTTTCTGTCTCTGTCGTTTTTTTCAACGCTTCGAGGTTGGCTTCCATGATAGAAAGATAGTTTTCTCCATTTTCTATTTGTTCATTCGTCAGCCCCTCCAAAGGATTCAATACTTCTAAAGATACACCTGCTTCGTTTGCTAACGTTCTGGCAATACTATCTTTGGCGTTTTCTTCAAAATAAATATAGTTGATCCCGTGTTCTTTAACAAAGTGTTTCAGTTCAGCGATTCTCGCCGCAGAGGGTTCTTCACTAGAAGAAAGACCAGCAATAGATACTTGATTCAATCCATATTCTAATGCCAGATAGTTGAATGCAGCATGTTGCGTGACAAAAGATCTTTGTTTTGCTTGCTTAAATGTTTCTTGATAAAGCTGATGGAGTTCCTGAAGTTTCTCGGTATAGGCTGCTGCATTTTTTGTCCATACTTCCTGTTTTTCTGGGTAAGCTTCAATCAACTGATCACGTATGCTTGCTACCTGCTTGATTGCTAAACTTGGTGCTAGCCATACATGCGGATCTAGCTCATGTGTATGACCTTCTTCCCCGTGTTCATGGTCATGATCATGTCCTTCTTCACTTCCCGGAAGTAAAAGCATACCTTCTGTCGCCTTTATCGTATGGACGTTGCCTTCTTGTAATGTTTTTTGGATTGCGGGGACCCATGTTTCCATATTTTCATCATTATAAACAAAGATATCTGTATCTTGGATCTTTGCCATGTCTTTAGCAGAAGGTTCATAATCGTGGGAATCAGTCCCTGCTGGAATCAATAATTCTACTTCTCCTTCATCCCCGACGATTGCTTTTGTAAAATCATACATAGGATAAAAGGTCGTCATCACGCTCAATTTTTCCTTACTGTCCCCTGCTTCTCCACTTGCCCCGCAACCAGCTAACATACCTGTTAAAACCAGTGTAGCCAATATACCTATCAGTCGTTTCATTTATAACACTCCTTCTCATCTTCTTTCATTTAAATGTTCCGATTCGCCTCTAACAAATCGTAATAGTTACGTTTTAGCAACAGGATTTAATTTATCATAGGGCTAAAAGAGCTGTCAAGCGTTTTCTTATTTTAATTGAGGAGAACTTTCGTATGGATGATTCACGATATTTTTTCAATCAACTCTATCATTTTCCTTTTATCCCCTCTTTTGTCTATAATAAAGTTATAGACAAAGGAGGAAAATGAGTGAAAAAAGAAACAGATACAACGAATCGTTTGATCCGCTTTTTGGGAGGCAAAACCTCTTACTATGTTTTAGGTATGGTGATCCTGCTGGCACTGATCATTTATTTTTTCCATCAGATTTCATTTATATTCAAGCCTGTTGGGATTATTATCGCTACTATCTTGCCCCCATTATTGTTTGCGCTGATCTTATATTATCTTTTGGAACCAGTCATCAAACGTTTAAGCAAGCACCTTTCGAGGAACCTGTCAGTCATTATTGTTTATGTGATTATTTTATTTTTATTGGGGCTTGGAAGCGTATGGCTTGTTCCTTTTCTTGAAGAACAGACAAAAACATTGATTAGCAGTTTGCCAGATTTATTTCAAGATTTCCAAGAGAGTCTCCGTCAATTTTTGGAGAAAACACCTTTTGCCGATTCATTTAATCAATTTTTTACTTCTATTGATGACGTGACGTCTGATATAGCTGGCTTTATTGGAAATTATTGGGAAAGTGGCGCACAACGGATCAGCAATATTTTTTCAACTGTTACAGCTATTTTCATTACTTTATTTACTGGGCCCATTGTCACTTTTTTTCTTTTGAGAAATCCTCAAAAATTTTATCAGTCAGTTTTAGCGATTGTCCCACCAGCCTTTCGTACAGATTTTAAAAATTTGACAAAGATTGCTAATCAACAATTGGGTTCATTTCTAAAGGGGCAGATCATTGCTTCATTTATCCTTGGAGCAGTCTACTGGGTTTGTTTCTTACTGATCGGATTAGAATTTGCCAGTGTTTTAGCTATTTCTGCTGGGTTATTATGTATTATTCCATATATTGGACCGTTTATCGCTTTTTTCCCGGGTTTGATCATTGCATTCCAAGACTCTACTTTTATGGCTGTCAAATTTGTCATTGTCTGGTTTGCCGTACAGCTTCTCCATGGTGACTTGGTAATTCCTCGAGTAATGGGTGATCGGTTGCAGATCCATCCGATTACGATCTTAATCGTTTTGCTTGTCATGGGTGATCTAATGGGAATTGTGGGCGTTATTTTCGGTATTCCTATCTATACGTTAGTCAAATTACTCGTTACTTTTATTTTCCGTAAATTCAAACAACGCTACAATAAATTTTATGGCGACAAAGGAGAATATGAACACTCTTCATTTTCTGAAGAAGATTATTTTAAATAAAATAAAAAACGTCGATCTCACGAGAATACTCGTAGGATCGGCGTTTTATACTTTTTGGTTTTAGTTTTTTAGTAAAGCAATTGCCTGATATGGTTTTAGCTCCAGATTTTGATGAAGAACAGTATCGGAATAATTATCGATAAGAATATCGGCTTCTGTGAATCCTTCTGGAATGGTGATCCTTGTATCTTTATCATAGAAATTTGTTAATACAAGCAGCTGCTGCCCTTCAAATTGGCGAAGATAGCCATAAACTTGCGGATGATCTGCTCCATAAGCATGATAATCGCCTTGTGCAACGATTGGATATGTTTTTCTCAACCGAATCAATTTCTTATAATAGGACAAAATAGAATCCTCAGAAGATCGTTCTTTCTCTACATTGATCTCTTCTAGCTTACCTGCAACTTTTAACCAAGGTTTTCCTGTAGTAAAGCCTGCTTGTTCTGCATCGGACCATTGCATGGGTGTTCGAGAGTTATCACGAGATTTTGCTTTGATTCGACGGAACGCCTCTTTTTCTGTGAATCCTTGTGCTAGGAGCAACTTGTAAGCATTCAAACTTTCTACGTCAATATAGTCGGAAATTGAGGAATAGTCTGGATCGACCATGCCGATTTCCTCTCCCATATAAATGTATGGTGTTCCACGATTTAAATGGATCATGGTTGCTAGCATCTCTGCTCCTTGTTTTCGATACTGATCGATAGCTACAAACCGATTGAGCGCACGTGGCTGATCATGGTTATTAAAAAATAAAGCATTCCAGCCATTACCATCACTCATCTTTTCTCCCCAAGTATGGAACAGTCGCTTTAATTCTGAAAAATCAAATGGAGGAGTTGACCATTTATTGCCATTTTCATAGTCGACTTTCAAGTGATGAAAATTAAAGACCATTGATAATTCTTCTCTACTAGGTTCTGTATACAAGATACAATTTTCGATCGTCGTAGAGCTCATTTCGCCGACTGTGATGATAGTGGAATCCGTCCCAAACGTTGCTTGGTTCAATTCTTTTAGATACGTATGGGTGATTGGTTTATCCGTATATTCAGGTTTACCATCATTTTCTTTATTGTTTTTCAATTGCTCGTCTTTACCGATAACATTGATAACATCGAAACGGAATCCTTTTACCCCTTTTTCCATCCAAAAACGAACTACTTTGAATAATTCCTCTCTTACTGCTTGGTTCCGCCAGTTCAAATCAGCTTGTGTCTGATCATATAAGTGCAGATAATATTTTCCTGTATCTCCAAAGGGCGACCAAGCACTCCCACCAAATTTTGATACCCAGTCCGTTGGTTCTTCTCTTAAAATGAAGAAGTCCTGATAATACTGATCCCCTGCTAGTGCTTTTTTGAACCATTCATGTTCTGTCGAAACATGATTCAATACCATATCGAGCATGACTTCTATTTGGTATTCTTTTGCTTTAGCTATTAGTTGCTCGAATTCTTCCATCGTACCAAAGATAGGATCGATGGCTGTGTAATCAGAGATATCATAACCGTTGTCTTTTTGAGGACTTGGATAAATAGGATTTAGCCAGATCATATCGATCCCTAAATCATTCAAATATGGCAGTTTTTCTTTGATTCCTTTTAAATCTCCAATTCCATCACCATTACTGTCTTTGTAAGATTTGGGATAGATTTGATAAATGACTTTGTCTTTAAATGTCATGGATATTTGCCTCCATTCAACTGATTTCTTACCTATCACAACTTATATATACAAGTTATCATTTATTATTATAACTGAACCGAAAGCGTTTGTAAAATTTATCTTTATACTTCCTAAGAGGGTGTTGTCCAATAAAAAACAAGAGATCAGACATGTATTTGTCTAGTCTCTTGTCTAAAATAGCAAAATGTTCTTGTTTTTTCTATAAATGATGTTCAAAAGCTTGCATCTACGACAATAAGTCCTTTCAAATGAAAAATATGAGGAGCTGTTTTCTTAAATTTCTTCTTATTTCTTGAAGCTGACCACTTCTGTCACAACCTCTTTCTTAAACGGTGTTCAATCAGCTGACCTTCGGTATTAGCTCAACAAACGGCAAAATATGAGGAACTATTTTGCCGTTTGTTTCTCTAATACTCAGGTCAAACCGCTGATTTCACAACCTCGATTTTTATTCATTCGATTTCAACGCATCAATCATATCGATATGCTTTAATTTGAAATGGGTAACAATCATCACAATAACCGTGAATACGATGGTTAATCCTGCTGATAAAACATAAGCCCACCATGTAATCACTAATGGAAAGATGACATTTTCCATAGATGCTTGTTGTAAGATAAAGTCAGTCAATACATATCCTACACCAAATCCTCCAATGATCCCTAAGAGAGTAAAAATGATATTTTCTCGAACAATATACATCGTGACTTCTTTATCAAAAAATCCAAGGACTTTTATCGTAGATAATTCGCGTACACGTTCGGAAATATTGATATTAGTTAGATTATACAAGACGATAAAAGCCAGCAATCCTGACAATACGACAAAGATTAATACAACCGAGTCTAAGTTTGCCATTGATTCTTCTTGCGTTTCGATTTGTTTGGACATGAAAGACGTATTTGTCACAGCGTCTGTAGCAAGCAGTTTCTCGGAAAGCATTTCTTCTTCTTTCGTTGTCATCTTATCTGTACGCACCAAAAATGCATTATCCGTCATCGATTGATCAGTCACTGAAGCGTAATATTCAGGGGACAGATAAATAAAGCTGCCTAGATAGTTTTTCACGATTTCTTTTACTTCGACTTTCCATTCTTTTTGATTTTCATCATAAAGCGATATATGATCTCCTGTAGATAAGTCAAATAGTTCTGCTGCTTTTTGTGTAATAGCGATTCCTGCTTTAGGTAAGGAACGTGGGTTCTCTTCAAGATTTGTTAAATGGATAAAACGATCAAAATCAGCTGTTTTACTCGGTACGATCACTGTCAGACTTTGCGAAGCATGCCCTTTTTTTCTCAATTCTACGGTTTGAGTATGAATAGCTAGGATCTCATTTACTTTTTCTTGCTGCTGCAACATATCCACTGCTTTTTGACGACTCTCTTCCGTGGATGAATCTAATGTAACGATTGCTTGATAGTCAATGATCGGTCCAAATTGTTTGGCTGAGACAGAACTTAGAGAATCTTTCAATCCCACGCCCGCAACCATCAGACCGGCACAGCCAGCAATTCCGATAATCGCCATAAGCATTCTTGACTTGTATCGGAAGAGATTTCGATAACTGATTTTTTGATTAAAGCTAAGGCGTGACCACAGCGGAGTGATGTATTCAAGAAAAATACGTTTCCCTGGCTTCGGTGCTTTCGGCTGAAGCAGTGCAGCAGGCCGTTCTCTTAGATCTTTGAACAAAACAATCATTGCAGCGCCAAATGCGGCAATGAAGAATGCGGCAGCTGCTTGTAAAATCGGTGGCCAGTCATAAAAAACAAGGGCACTCCCAATGTCATATCGCTCGTTAGATAGTTCAAAAATGATCCTTGGTAAAAGATTCGTTCCTAATATCGTTCCTAAAACAATGCCTATTCCTGAAGCTAGACTTGCATAGATTGCATATTTTTTTGCGATTTCAACTTTCGTATAACCTAACGCCTTCAATGTTCCTATTTCCCTACGGTTTTCTTCTACCATACGCGTCATTGTCGTAAAAGTGATCAATGCGGCAATAAAGAAAAAGAAAACAGGAAAAACATTGGCGATTGCTGCGATACGTTCAGCCAAATCACCAAATTCTTGAAACCCGACATTTTCTGAACGTTCATTGTATAGGTATGATGGTTTAGTTAAATTTTCAATTTTTTCTGCATTTTCGTTCCATTCTTCCTCTGCAGAAGCTAGTTCTCGTTCTTTCTCAACTAACTGCCTTTCTTGATCAGCGAGTTGAGCTTCTTGTTGAGACAAAGTTTGTACAGCGATTGTCCGTTGCGCTTCAGGAAGCTGCTGGATAGCTGCTGACTGCTGCGCTACCTGTTTTTTAGCATCTTCTAACTGTGTTCTTCCCTGCGCTATTTGTGCTTTGCCTTCTGTTATTTTTTGCTGTGCTGGTTCTAATTCTTCGTTTGCCGATTTTTTCAGCTCTTCTAAGCGTTCTTCGGGTCGATCTTGTAAATACTTTTCTGCCTTTTCTTGATTTTGCTCCATTTTATCTTTGTAAGCTTTGCTGTACGTATTCAAATTCTTTACGTTCGTAAAATCAAGATATAAGACAGAAGAAATATCCGACTTGAAATTGGATTCAGGCAAATAGACAAAATAATCAACGCTACCATTTCCGACATTCGCGTATCCTCTCTCCAAATTGTTGATGAACAATGGAGAACGGACAAAGCCAGTGATGGTATACTCTTTTTCTTTCAATTCATCTGAATCAATCTGATAGACATCTCCGATTTTATACCCTGCATTCTCCGCTTTTTCATCTAATAAAAGTTGGTTGGGTTTTTCCGGGCGTTTTCCATCAATTAATTGTAGCTTGTTCTGCCTGCTATTTTTGTTATAAGAAAAGATTTGGATCACTTCATTTTTTCCAGTATTGGAATAATAGATCTGTTTTCCTGTTTCTACTTTTGCATCTGGGATCTTTTCTGCTTGAGCGATATCTTTTTGTGTCAAACCACCAGTAGAAACGATTTGCAAATCAGAAAGTCCTGCTGTACCAACATAGTGGTCCATCGTTTTTTGCATGACAGGTCCAGCAGTTTTGACACCTACAAATAAAAGTGTTCCTAGCATGACAATAAGGATGATTGCAATGAACCGCCCTTTAGATTGCCGGATTTCGCGAAAACCTGCTTTAAGATATGTTTTTGTTTTCATAAAATCCTCCTACCATACAATCTCATCAATGGATGAAGGATGCTCATTCAATTCCACTGACCTTACTTTTGCATCATTGATGTGGATGACTCTATCAGCGATGGGCGCTAAAGCAGAATTATGTGTAATGATCAAAACAGTATTGCCATGTTGTCTGCTAGCATTTTGCAATAATTTCAATACTTGCTTTCCTGTTTCAAAATCCAGTGCACCTGTCGGCTCATCACATAAAAGCAGTTTAGGGTTTTTGGCTAATGCTCGAGCAATGGAAACTCTCTGCTGTTCGCCTCCTGATAATTGGGACGGAAAGTTATTCAATCGATGAGCTAGGCCCACTTGCGTCAATACTTCTACAGGATCAAGCGCATCAGGGGAAACTTCCGTTGCCAATTCCACATTTTCTTTTGCTGTTAGATTAGGAACGAGATTGTAGAACTGGAAGACGAACCCTACATCTGTTCGTCGGTAAGCAGTAAGCTGCTTGTCTGAAAATTGCGCAATATCTGTGTTATCAATAATGATCTGTCCTTCATCAGGTGTGTCCATCCCACCTAAAATATTAAGAATCGTTGACTTTCCCGCTCCACTTGGGCCAAGTATAATCACTAATTCGCCTTTTTCAATTGAAAAAGAAATATCGTCATTTGCTGTAATGGTCGTTTCTCCCATCTTGTATCGTTTGTATTCATTTTTTACTTCGACATACTTCACGCTGATTCCTCCATTTTCACGATATTTCTCGCTTTATCTATGCATCGAATACGTTTTCTCACACTTATTTTACCATTGAATTTCTCTAGACTAAAGAAAGGAATTCTTTATTTAGTTGACAAATAAACGATTTATGATTTACTTACATAAAAAACATTGTTATTTGAAAGAAGGAACATCATGAATGATTTAAAGGAAAATATGATTTTTGATTTATCAAAAACTGCTTTTGTCGCGATCGACATGCAAAAAGGGATCGTAAATAACGGTACACTCTCTCCACACACTGCAGCATCTATTCTGACAAACAATGATTTGTTAGCAAAAGCATTGAAACATACCGTTGCCTTGAAAGTTTTAGTGAATGTAGACATCTCCACTTTCCCTTATTTGAGTCAACAAACTGATATGGGTGGAATGACTGCTGCTTCTGTACCTCCAGAATTCACTGATTTACTTTTGAAGGATTCTTTGAAAGATACAGACAATATGTTGACTATCACAAAATACAATCCAAGTGCTTTTTTTGGTACTTCTCTTGATCTTCAACTTCGTCGTCGTGGAATTGAAACCATCATTTTAAGCGGTGTAGCGACAACAAACGGTGTATATGCTACTGCATTGGATGCCTTCCAACACGGGTATCATGTCGTACTTGCTGAAGATGCTTGTAGTGATCGCGACAAAGAATCGCATCAATTGTTCATAAACAAGATATTTCCGAAAACTGCACGAATACGCTCAACGAAACAAATAATCGAAGCGATCCAACAAAGTAAATAGGGTACTAGCGTATATGATTTTCATTTACTTCTTTTTGATTTCATGGGAAAATAACCACAGGATTTAGATAGGAGTATGAACATGGTGAAAAAAAAGATCACAATCAAAGAAGTCGCTAAACTTTCCGGCGTTTCAATCACAACTGTCTCCTTGATATTAAATGGAAATACGGAGAAATTCAGTCCGAAAACCGTTCAGAAAGTTTTAGCTGCTAAAGAAGAATTAGGTTATCAACCTGATTATTTTGCTAGACAAATGATTACCAAGGAAACGAAAACGATTGGCGTACTCGTTCCTGATATCACGAATCCATTCTTCAGTACATTGATGCGAGGAATTGAAGATATCTTGTACAATCAGAACTTCGTCACGATATTATGTAATGCTGATTCTGATCATCAAAAAGAAATCGAGTACCTAGCCGAACTCACACGTCGAGGGGTGGATGGATTCATTATCGCGACTTCTGCTGTCTCTACAGATGCAATCAACGAAAATTTGAAAAAACAAGGCCGGCCCTTCATTGTTTTGGATCAAAAAAAATCTGAAGGATTTAGTGATGCCGTACGAACAGACGATTTTCGCGGTGGTTATCTGGCAGGTATGCACCTGCTTAGTCTAGGACATCAAACGATCGCCCTTATCTATCCTGAAAATCTGCCAGAAAATGTCCACGCTCGAATTGATGGGTTTAAATCTGCTCTTGATGTTTACCAAATCCCTCACGACCGTCTGATCCTCTTGCCTACACAGTTCTCAAAACAAGGCGGCTACCAAATCACAGCCAAACTTCTTGATTCTGCTGCAACTGGTGTGTTTGCTTTAAATGATGAATTAGCTTTTGGATTATATCGCGGATTAGAGGAAGCTGGAAAAAGCATCCCAGAAGACTATAGCATTATTGGCTATGATAATATAGACATGTGCGAATATATCAAGCCAAAACTGACGACGATCGCACAACCAATCTTCGAATTGGGGCAAACATCTGCCCAATTATTGTTAGAACGAATCCAATTCCCAGAAAAAGAGTGGGAAGAAAAACGGCTACCTGTACGACTAGAAAAAAGATTTTCGACTGCACCCTTGAAATAGCTTTCAAGGTGTGCTATATTTTTATCGAACTATTAAAACGTTTTACTAAAACGTTTTAAAAAATAATTCTTCCCATCAAAATGAATGAGATAGTTGGAGGTTTGTGAAATGAACACGGTTACAGTAATTGGAAGTATTAATATGGACACTACCCTTCGTTTAACCAAAATGCCAAAACCAGGAGAAACGATGCATGCACATGAGATTTTTCACGCTGGCGGAGGCAAAGGCGCCAACCAAGCAGTGGCAGCCAAACGTTCAGGTGCACGAACATCTTTTATTGGAGGTGTTGGAACTGACAGTGAAGGACAGCAATTGTTGGATCTACTGACGAAAGAAAATATCGATACATCTGGAATTGCTGAAATTGAGGGCGCCGCAACCGGACAAGCAATGATTATGGTGGACGCAGCAGGAGAAAACAGTATCTTGATTCATGCAGGCGCAAATAATGCTTTCCATGAACAAGAAGTTCGAAAGAACAAAGAATTGATTACAAACAGTGACTTTATTATTGCTCAATTCGAAAGTAGTTTAGATGCGACGATCCTAGCTTTTTCTATTGCAAAAGACGCAGGAAAAACAACGATCCTGAATCCTGCACCAGCTAGAGAAACCATTCCTACTGAACTACTCGAAAAGACAGATATCATTATACCAAATGAGACAGAAACAGAAATTATTACAGGAATCAGAGTTACAGACCATGACAGTTTGGTCGCAGCAGCTGAAAAAATGCATGAATTAGGCATCGGAACAGTAATCATTACATTGGGTAGTACCGGTGCTTTCTACCACACAGAAAAAGAACAAGGTATCGTCCCTGCTTTTAAAGTAGATGCTATCGATACGACAGCCGCAGGTGATACATTTATTGGGGCATTGAGTAGCACACTTCAGCCAGATCTTGGTAATTTGAAAGAAGCGATCCTTTATGGAAATCTAGCCTCTTCTATTGCCGTACAGTCTTATGGTGCGCAACCTTCTATCCCTTACCGTGAAGCTTTAGAACAATCAGCAGTCATAAATTAACAACGAGAGGAAGAAACAAACATGAAAAAAGGAAAAGTAATCAATTCAGATATTTCACGAGTAATCGCGCAAATGGGACACTTTGACAAATTAAGTATCGGGGACGCAGGCATGCCTGTTCCCTTTGGTACTGAAAAAATAGATTTAGCTGTTTCAAATGGACTTCCAAGTTTTTTATCTGTTTTAGAAAACGTTTTAGAAGAACTTGAAGTACAATCCATTGAATTGGCGGAAGAAATAAAGACAATGAATCCGGAAATATTGGAAAAAATCAAATTACTGTTACCAGATACACCGATTAGCTTTATCCCACATGAAGAAATGAAAAAAGACTTGAATAACTGCCATGCATTTATTCGTACAGGCGAGATGACACCTTATGCCAATATTATCTTAGTGAGTGGAGTGGTCTTCTAATGGAAACGACAATGAATCCTGAACAGATGGTACTGTCCGAACAGATTCATCTGCTGATTGATCAGTTAGGGGGAAAAGACAATATTGATTCTGTCCTCCCATGTGCGACTCGGCTTCGTATCAAATTACAAAAACAGCCAGCAGCAAATGTAGAAAAATTAAAGCAGCAAATCCCTTCTATCAAATATTTCATTTTACTCGATAGATATGCAGAAGTAATTATGGATCAGGGATTGGCCCCTGCTTATAAGGAATTGACACGTCAAATCGATCATTCAGCTCCGAAAGAAAAGTTAAATCCGATCGAAAAACTATTTGGTTTGATATCGGAAATCTTTACGCCAATCATTCCCCTATTTGCCGGTTCTGGTATATTAAAAGGTCTGGTTGTTTTAGCGACTACGATTGGCTGGCTTAGTGAAACGAGCGGGACTTATCATATTTTGTCTGCCGCGTCGAATGCTGTCTTTTATTTTCTGCCCATCTTTCTCGCTTTTTCTGCCGCCAAAACGTTTAAAGTGAATGGATATATCGCGGCTGTCATTGCTGCAGCGCTGATTGAGCCCAATTTGACCTCTTTACTTTCAGATAGTGGAAAAGCAGCTACTGATTTTCTGGGGATCCCTGTAGTACTGATGCAGTACACGTCTACTGTCATGCCGGCGATTTTAGGTATTTTCTTTTATTCTTTTGTCGAAAGATTCCTTAAAAAATATATTCGCGAAAACATGCAATTAGTATTTGTACCTTTACTTTCATTAGTCATCACGGTTCCTTTGACATTAATGGTCTTCGGACCTGCCGGTGTTTATCTTGGTGAAGGCTTAGCTGCAGCAATTACTTGGATGATGGATATTAACGGTCCGATCAGTGGAGCAATCATCGCTGGAGGCTGGAACATTTTGGTGATATTTGGTATCCAATGGGCTGTAAATCCTGTCATGATCAGCAATATCTCAGCTTATGGGTTCGACCGTATCGTTCCGTTGACAGGAGCAGCTAATTTTGGAATGGCTGGTGCAGCTTTAGGGGTATTCCTACGAAGTAAACGTTCAAAAACACGTTCGATCTCCGGTTCTGCTTTCGCTTCGATTTTACTTGCGGGAGTGACCGAGCCTACTGTTTACGGAATCGCGATTCCATTGAAAAAACCATTTGTTGCTGCTTGCATCGGTGCAGCTGCTGGTGGAGCTGTTATGGGATTTGCTCAAGTGAAAGCGATCGCTTTTGTATTTGGTAGTCTGACCACATTGCCAGCCTTTATTTCCGGTACTTTTTTCTGGTACTTAGCAGGATTGGCTGTTAGTCTAGTCGTAGCAATGATCACCACCCTTGTTAGCGGGTTTGATGAAGACCTGATGTCTTACGAATAATGAACGAAAAAAGACTGAAGTATGAGATGCTTATCACATATTTCAGTTTTTTTCTTTTTTAGGATCGTTATTTTTATAAATTTTTTGTGATACTCTCCAATCTTTGGTATAATTTACATATGCATGACCATTTTTATCCCCACTTGTTTATCCCCAAACAAAGATGGTTTATGCAATAAAATGAACATCAAACCACAACGAATGACTGCTCGTTGCTTTTTTACAACTTGTTTTATTTAGAATACTCAAGCAGATTCATGGAAAGAAAAAGCTTTTCGACACGATTATCTGTTCAAACGAATAACTTATGAATGCTGAATAAAACAGAAAATCAATGAAAGGAAAAGGACTAGTTTATTATGAAAAACAAAAAAACGATGCGTTTGCTAGCTGCTACTTGGCTGATTGCTCCTACTGTTTTGTCGACTAATGCCGTATTTGCTGTAGATAATCAAACAACCGATCAAACAGTCACAACAGGTACATCTACTTCCAGCTCAGCTACTAGCGAAACAACGGATTCTTCTGCAGAAGGCACAACCGGAACAACTGACTCATCAACAGAATCGACCGAACCAACTGATCCGGCTGATCCATCAGAAAATGAAAAGCCAGCCGAGACATATACCCTTACGATTGCTCCTTCTTTGATTGGGAAGATCCAACTAACTGCTTCGTCAGAGGATACCGCTGAACAGCAACCTTTGAATATCACAGAAAGCGGAACGGTAGAAGGTTTATCAGCAGGAATGAAGGTGACTTACACTATTACGCCAGCTGAAGGTGAACAAATTGCTTCAGTCGCTGTGAATGGTGCTAAAGAAGTGAACTATGAGGCAAAGACTTTTACAGTAGGTACGAACAATTTATCTATTACTGCAGAATTTGAACCTGTACCGGATACTTCAACAGAGGAACCAACTGATCCTAGTGAAGAAGTCCCTAGTACACCAGATCCGGAAACGCCAAATAAACCAGATGAGGGTAATAACAACAATAGCAACAATAACAACAATAATAATGGTTCAAATAATTCAAACAATAATAACAATAATTCGAACAGCGGGAATTCTTCGAATCAAACAAACCCATCTGGATCGAATAACAATGGAAATACTCAGAGAGAACCAAACCATCCAAACAATGGTTCATCGAATGGCGGAACAAACAATGCTTCGTCTCGTCCAAATACAGCAAATCAAAGCAGTATAGAGAATCCATCTTCTGCTTCTTCTGATTTTGTTGTAAAATCACCAATTGATGCTGTATTGCCTACAAATGCAACGAATGTCCAACAAGCAATCGTTCGAGAAGCATTCAAGCATCTTGGAAAACCATACGTATGGGGAGCAAAAGGTCCAAATACTTTTGACTGTTCTGGTTTGACTTATTACGTATATATGAAAGCAACCGGTCATTATATCGGTGGCTGGACAGGCGAACAGCAATATGCAGGTACGCAGATTCCAGTAAGTCAGGCCCAACCTGGCGATCTCGTCTTCTGGGGACCTTCTTCCGGTGTTACTCACCATGTAGGTATCTATATTGGGAACGGACAATTTATCCATGCGCCCCAACCAGGAGATAAAGTTCGAGTAACTTCTATTTCAGATTTCACGCCTGATTTTGCTGTCCGAGTAAACTTAGCAGGTTTACCTGCTGCTTCAGGTTCGCTGACAGGCGGCTCATCTATTTTAGATGGATTAGATGGCTCGTTCCATTTCAGTCAAAACCAAACAACTGATCAGTTCCTGAAAAAGATTGCAGATGATGCACAGGAAATCGGCCAAAAAGAAGGAATCTACGCATCAGTCATGATGGCTCAAGCTATCCTTGAAAGTGGATCTGGAAACAGCTTATTATCAAGCGAACCAAATCATAACCTTTTTGGTATCAAAGGATCGTATAAAGGAAGCAGCGTGACCTTCAATACACTTGAACAAGATAGTTCGGGACAAAGCTACCAAATCCGCGCCCAATTCCGTAAGTATCCTTCTTACAAGGAAAGTTTGGAAGACTATGCCGACTTGATCAAAAATGGACTGACTGGCAATCCTGACTTCTACAAACCAACTTGGAAGTCGGAAACAAAAGACTACAAAGAAGCAACCAAATATTTGGAAGGACGTTATGCTACAGATCGCCAATATTCACAAAAATTGAACGCGATCATCGAAGCGTACGACCTGACAAAATATGACGAACCGAAAAAAGAAGCAGCAACAACTGAAGAAGCAAGCACTGAAATCCTCCATATGTCTAAGCGATTCGATGTGCCAATCAAATGGACAACAGATGGCGTGCCAATCACAGGATTAGAATTTTCAACGATAAAACGCGTCAACAATGCTGCTTCCATCTTCCGTGTCGCTTCAATCTGGGATTTGTGGAACACTTTCACGGCAAGACAGATACCAGAAACAACTACTCGTACAGTTAAAGCTGCAACTGTTCCGGTACTAACTTTGTTAAGTTTAGACAAATCATTCTGGCTTGATCTGCCTTTAAAGAAATAGAATAAATAAAAAAGGGCGTGTGACAGTGTCACATTCCCTTTTTTAATTTACTCTATTTCTTTATATTTATTTATTTTGTATTCCGTTACAAATTCGCGTACTTGGTTAGGTTCCAGAGTGACATCTCCAAAGCTTTCAAGCCGCTCCGCACCTGGCAATTCTTGAGTCTCAAATGTGATACCGCCATGATTTACTAATTTCTTCCCACGCATTTTTGGCCCATCTTCTCCAAAATTTGCGGTAAAAATCACGATTCCCGAAGCATCCGTTTTTACTTGGATTGATACTTTTTCATCAGGGCTCGTCAATTCCGCTGCCTTTAGCAGATCGGGTTGTTTTTTCAATAAAAATGGATGATCGATACCGCCTACCATCATTGATTGGCGAAAATCACTGGCGAATACCTCACCTAATTTTTTAGGATGTTGAAAGTCAAATGCTGTACCGCTTACTGAAACCACTTCTCCTGTAGGCGTCGTATCTTTATTGAGCGTAGCGAATAATCGGCTGTTCAACCAAAGCGTATGTTCGTCGATTGGCTGTGCTGGATCACCAGTTAAATTGAAATAAACATGATTTGTCGGATTGAATACCGTTTTCCGGTCACTGATCCCTTGGACTGTCACTCGCCATGTATCATCATTCGTCAGTGTATACCGTACTTCTACGTCTAACGTGCCAGGAAATCCATTTTCCATGTCTGGACTAGTCTGATAGAAAATGACCGAGGATTCGTTTTCACCATTAATAACTGTATAATGCCACTGCTTGGCTTCAAAGCTAGGTGCACCGCCATGTAAACAATGTCCAGTATCTGGATCTGTTTTTACTTTGAATGTTTCATCATCTAATTTGAATGTGCCATCCGTGATCCGTCCAGCCATACGTCCGATTGAAGCTCCAATATAAGGGTCTTTTTCCAGATATTCTTTTGCTTCATCAAAGCCTAGAACCAACTCTCGTTTTTCATTATCGATCATTGTTTGAAAATGGACGACTCGTGCACCTAGATCACTGACAGACAAAGATGTCCCATTTTGATTCGTGATCGTAATCAAGTGATAGTTTCCGCCAAAATTTTGTTCATTGATTTCCATGTTCCTTGCACCCTCTTTTCTTTCATTTGTACTGATTCCAGTATACATGGAAACCGTTTTCTTAACAGCTTATTCCGTGAGTAACGAGAAAAAATTTACTATATTCTAATAAAAGACCGAGAAAAAAAAGGTTGCGACAAAAATATTGTCACAACCTCTTTTTCAATACGATTCCAGTATACAACCATGTCGTCAGTACATAGTAGATGAAATACAATACGAAGAAGATCGTAAATGGCACCCAAATATCTTTGTATGGATTTTGCATGAATAGACCAAACATTTGTAATCCGAATAAGACATGGACTACACCTAAGATTCCTGGTGCTAAGAATAACACACCTACTTCTCTACGGATCGATTGTTTAAGCAATCCACGTCGTGTTCCTATCTTTTCAAGCATTTCATAACGAGCGATGTCACTCTTGCTTCCTGACAAGATCTTGAACATCAAACAGCTAGCAAGCATAGTCAAGAAAGCTAAACCTAAGAAGAATCCCATAAATTCAAAACCAGAGAATAGACTATTATATCCTTCATACATTTCATACTTCTGGTTACTGTACTCTACTTTTTGCAAAGATGGATTGTTCGTTTTATTTTGTGTAGCAAGTGCTTTGATTGGTTCCAAGTTTGCTTGGAAGTCTTTGACCTGAACTAGCTGTAAAGTGGATTGTGGCAAGCTCAGTTGATCAAATTCCGATTGACTGACTACCTTGATTTCTTTTTCTTGTTGCTCAGGCAATTCATAGCCACGAAGCTCATCTTGTACAGTCAGTTCATTCATTTTTTCAGCAGGAACTTTTTCTTTCGTGATTTTTGGCGGTGTTCCATCTTCATATTTTATCATAATCAATGGTTGAGCCACAAATTCACTTGCATTATAGTAAATCGTTCCCGCATCTTCTTTTTGAGTATAAGAAGCAGAAAGTGTTGGTGATAGTTCTTTGATTTTTTGCTGATCTTCTGCCCGAGGATTATTCATCACTAGGTCATAACCAGCAGCATTTTCCGTCATTTCCGAAATTTCATTTCTAAATCCTAGACCTACTGTCAAAGCACCAAGTGCTAAAGCAAACAGCATAGCAACCATGGAGAGCATTTGTGTATATTCACGAATACGAAAACTTAACTGTGACAATGTGAAATTGTTCAATTTTTTCAATGAAATCTGTTCTGATTTCTTTAGTAATGATAAGAAGAAAATGATCACAGAGTGGAAAATGAAATAAGTTCCTAACACGATTGTGACTAGAGCTACTCCCATACCAAAAACTTGATAGGTCTTCACGTGCTTCATCATATAATAACCGCAGCCTAGAAAAGCAATCCCAAGTACTACTTCAAGGAAGAACAAGAATTTATGCTGCTTGATTCTTGTTGGTGTCTGATCCGCACGAATCAATGCTAAAATCGGTTTTTTGACAATCGAAAAAGCATTAACAATAGCTGCTAATAAAAACAAAATAGCAAAAAACAAAACGGTGATCAACAACCCATGAATGCTAAAAGGTGTAAAATGCGAAATATTGATATCTAACTGATCCACTAATAATTGGTGGACAATACTTGTCAATCCTACACCGACAGCTGAACCCACTAAAGTAGCCGCGATCCCTACTACGAATGTTTCAGAAAAAATCATCTGTGCGATTTTTCTGCCTTTTGCTCCTAGCATCATAAACATGGCATAATCTTTTTGCCGCATCGTCATCAAAAAGGAATTCGCATACAAAATATAAACGAAGGTAATGATCCCTAGTAAAACAGAACCTAGTCGGAAAATGATAACTGTAGCTGCAACGATCGTATTACTTTTCAAAAAGGCTTCGTTGCTCGCCATTGATTCAAACATGTAAAAAATAGCAGATGCCATAACTAATCCTGAGAATAATACCAAGTAATCTCTTAAACGGCTCTTGATCCCAGTAAGTGATAATTTCCAAAGCATAGTCAATCTCCCCCTACTGTTCCAAGTTTCCAAGAATAGATAGTATTTCCCGATAGAAGGAATCCCGGCTTTGATCTCCACGTTTCACTTCTTGATGGATACCGCCATCCTTGATGAATAAAATACGTTGGCAATAACTTGCAGAAAACGGATCATGTGTCACTAGAAGAATCGATACATGATCTTTTGTATTCAATTCGTCCATCGTATCTAAAAGATCACGGGCACTTTTAGAATCCAGCGCACCTGTAGGCTCATCGCCTAATAAAATCGTTGGTTGGGTGATCAACGCACGTGCGGCAGCGACCCGTTGTTTTTGTCCACCGGAAATCTCAGAAGGATAGCTTTCCAAAATATGAGCAATCGATAAACGTTCTGCAATTTTTTGGACACGTTGCTTGATTTCTTTTGGTCTGACACCTTGTAAAGAAAGAGGAACAGCGATATTTTCTTGTGCTGTCAAACTTTCTAATAAATTGAAATCTTGGAAAATAAAGCCGATTTCATTCGCACGAAAATCTGCTAGTTGATTTCCTTTTAATGTCGTCACATCTTTTTGATTGATTCGGATATGTCCATTTGTTGGTTTGTCTAATGTGGATAAAATATTCAAAAGTGTTGATTTACCTGAACCGGAAGCCCCCATGATGCCAATAAATTCACCTTTTTCTACATCGAAGCTGATGCCGCTTAATGCTTGCGTCTTTTTCTCATTGTTTTTCCCGTATACTTTTGTTACATTCTGTACTTCGACTATTTTGTTCATTTCTTTCCCTACCCTTTAATTAGTTTTTCTAGTGCTGTTTTCGGCACATCTTTTTTTTCGACTTCTTCATATGAAGTGACACCTTTCTTTTTATTCCAGGTGATTTTTAAATATGCTCCTTTACGAAGCGGTCGAGTTAATTGCCCATTGAAATCTAGTTCTTTTTCCTTACCCTCTTTTGTATAACCAGGCAGGATATATCTATAGTTGACTGTTTCTTGTCCAGAGTCTGCTTTGGATACTGTTTTTGCACCATCTGTCGTAATCTGTACATAGTATTCTTCTCCGCCCATCACTACGTAATCTGCGATTTTCACCCCTGCAAGTGCCACAACGATGAAAACAAGTAGTCCGATCAGAAGTTTTTTCACTTTTTTTCCTTCTCTCTTACTTTATATATTGATTATAGAAAAAAACGAACAATTCTGCCTTCGAATCATCTATCATTCTTCTTTCAATTTTGTCATTTTCTTTAAACAACTAAAAAAGAGTTTAAGACAATCGTCCTAAACTCCTTCTTCCTATTTTACAAAAAGTATGTCACTTACGGTCTTTCATGTCGCCTGTATTGATAACGGGTTGCGTTCCTTTGTCTGTAATGATTGAGACAAGTAAATTATTGATTAATTGGACTTTCCGGTCATCGGTGAAATTGATTTCTTGTCCTTCTTCGATTTGCTCCAAAGCCATTTGAGTGATCGTGACAGCTCCTTCAACAATGGTTTGTCGAGCAGACAAAATAGCTCTTGCTTGTTGACGTTGCAGCATGGCGCTGGCGATTTCTGTTGCATAGGCTAAATGGTTCAAACGTGTTTCGATTACTTCGACACCTGCTACTGCTAAACGCTCTTGCAACTCCTTTTTCAACTCGTCAGACACTGCCGTAGTGTTTCCTCGAAGCGTTAAATCATCATCATTGAAGGTATCATACGGATATTGGCTAGCGATATGCCGGATGGCCGTCTCACTTTGGATTTCTACAAAATCTTGATAATACGCTACATCGAATAATGCCTTTGCTGTATCAATGACTTTAAACACGACTACCGCTGAGATTTCGATGGGGTTTCCGTCTAAATCATTGACTTTTAAAACAGAACTGTTGAAATTCCGAACTTTCAACGAAACAGTCATTTTTTGTGCCAAAGGGATCGTAAGGAAAAAGCCATTTTCCCGGATCGTACCTAAATATTGTCCAAAAAACAAAATCACTTTTGCTTGATTAGGACTGACTACAGTTGCCGAACTTAGCAACAGTAACGCGATCAACCAAAGAAAAATACTTAAAAATAGTGCCCAAACTTTCGCTTGCCACATGCCTAAATAGAAGAAAAATAAACCAACTAAAGCTAATACGACCAAACCGACGATTCCTGCATAACCATTGATATAAATTGCTCTTTTTTCTCTCATTCTACTTTCTGCGCTCCTTTATCCTTCAATAAATATATAGCGTTGCTTTTTAATCCTTTTTTCGAATTCGCGCCATTGCACCTTCTAGTTCCAAATCTTTGTCTTCAGTGATGTACCAACCGCTTGCCTGTGTTCCTCCGGCTGCTTGCGGCAAATAATCCAATCTTGTTCGAATCCAGTGTTTTTCTTCTGTAAAATAGTCTTCTACCAAGATTTCTAGATCCATCCCTGCTGAAAGAGGCAAATCTTCCCGAACAGATTTAAAGATAAATCGTTCCTTCTCCCCATCATACTTCAATATTCCTGTATCGATAATCGGTAAAGAATAATAGTCCAGTTCTTTCTTCACCGTCAATAAATGTTTGAAAACTTCATGGTATACTTGCTCTAATTGACGACCTTCTGAATTGTTCGGATAGTTGACCATCACTTTTTCTTTATCTGGATCATAGAAGGTTTGACTTAGTTGAGTGATATAAGTATGTAATCTTTCCATTTCTGTTTTTAACTTTTCTCTTTGACCTTCTTCTGCCTTCATATACTTTTTCACCCTGTTTTCTTTATAGATATGTTCTTACTTATTTTACTATAGTTATGTGTGTTAAGCGATGAAAAACAGCAAAGATCCTTCCGATCTTTGCTGTTTTTTCTTAAACTATCCAGTTGTTTGCTAGATCAATCTGTTTCATTGTCCTCTTGATCTGTCATGATATTGATAGAAGTGTCTTTGGCAGTAATCTTCAACCGTTTCTGTCCTCGCTCTAACAACGTATTTGTTATTGGCTGGTAGTCTTTTTCAATATGAGATTCACCAGATGTTTGGAGAGTATAGCCACTGTTTTCCATCTCATGCAAAGATAAATTACTACTGTTTAGAGTAACTTTTCCTTCTTTACTGACCAAACTGTCTTCTAGATGTAAATTGCTGCTTTCTCCTACGACGGTCAAGTTATCCACCTTGACTTCATCTAAACGAAGAGAACCTAATTCATCTTTCGCCGTTATTGTTCCTCCCGTAAGTTCATTGAATGATACCCAACCATCGTGTGTCGTAGTATTCACTTTTTTGATTGATACTTCATTGATGTCAATCGCACTATTATTCCCTTCAATCGTCAATTCAGATAATTCCTGATCTGTAGGGACAACAATAGTGATTTGTGCACTGGTGTCTTCCAAACCAATAATCGCACCTTCTGATTTTTTGACTGCATTCACGGTCAATACACCATTTTTCTCCTTTATTTCTGGCTTTTCTGTCTTATCGTAGGTCGTTTTTATCTCAAAATCCAATCCGCGTATGACTGACACTGTTTGATGTTCTGCATGGATGACGATTTTGTTTGCCTCTTTGATTTTTTTCGTCTCCGTCACCATATTGATCAATCGAGGACCATTATCCCAAGTCAGACTCTTTTGAGCGCCTAATGTATAAGTTGCACCTGCTAGGAGTCCGCCAGTAACCATCAGGATAATACCGGTAATCAAAAAATGTTTTAATCTCATTTATCTGTCCTCCTTCAAACGCCCGCTGAATGCAGATCTCTTTTTGTAATAAAACGCCGCCCCATCCATTTAACAAAGTTCATCATGACATAAAAAAGCCATTTTGTTCCTTTCAGCAACAGTGGCGAAATAAATACTGCGCTTCCCGTGGCGAACAGACCGACACCGATAAAGAACAACCCACTCAGAATCGATTGACCAAACACACTGATTCCTGAGATGATCATGAATAAGCCAATACCTAAGATACTGATACATAGGACACAGATACTAAAAATGAGCGCCAGCAAAGCAATCAATAGTCCCCCAATAACCAATATAAACCCCAATGCTAGTGGAATGAGGACAGGAGAAGCAAATAAACCGATAATGATTAACCAAATCAGACGTATTTGTCTTTTTGGACTTCTTACTAACTCATCTTCTGCTTGTTCTTCTTCTGAAAAGTAACTGATTTTTAATTTTAAAGCAAACTGCTTTGGTGTACCATATTCATCAATGACCTGATCTAATGTTTTTCCGGAATCTAAAAAATATTCCTCATAATATTGGATCAAATCAAAACGATCGTCTTCAGGAATTTCTTGAAGATGATCCACAACTTCATTCAAATAATCATTCATTTGTGTTCTCCTCCAATAACCGGTCTAAAGAATCTCGAAAAACAATCCATTCATCAATAATTTCTTCTAAATGACGACTTCCTATTGGTGTCAACGAGTAATATCGACGGTTCCTGCCTTCAAAAGGTTCATCATAGGTCTCAAGATACCCTTCTTTTTTCAATCTTCTCAAAACCGGATACAGTGTAGATTCACTGACTGAGAGACTTTCTTGTACGATTTTTGTTAAGGCATAACCATACATATCTTCTTTGCTTAATGCTGCTAACACAGTACCATCAAGAAGAACAGTTGGAATCTGGATGTGCATTACGTCACCTTCTATTCTCAAGTGTAATATTTTATTCCAATCTATATTATACAACATATAATATAGTTTCAAAATCAGTTTGTCAAATACAAAAAAACTGACTAAAAGGTTTGATCCCTTTTAGTCAGTAAAAAATGGCTTCTCTTTGATTATTATTATAACAGTGGCATAATCCAATTCGTCCACATCCAACTTAGTGGCATAATAACGATCATCGCTGGTATCATGTCAGCTACTGGGAACATTTTCACGTTGATCATTCTAAAACCGGTAGCAACCATCAAGAATCCACCGCAAGCTTTAAAGTCTAAGATCATATCTGGTGTAGTCAATGGATAAATAAATTTTGCTAATAAGAACAAGATATAAAAAATAATGAATTGGGGAATCGCTACTACAGAAACGACATATCCTAAATTACATGCAAAAATTGCTGCTGTGAAAAAATCAAGGACAGATTTAGAAATCAAAATCGTACTGTCTCCAGTCATCCCAGAATCTAAGCTTCCATAAATCCCCGTACCACTTGCACAAAATAAAACAATGACCGTCACTAATGTGCTGATAAATTCATCGTGGGTCATACCAAGCTTTTCGCTAGGGAAGATTTTAGAAATAGGTACTTGCATCAACGCAGCACCCTTGTTTATCCCATTACCTAAATGAACAATCAGTCCAATCGCTGTTCCTATCACCAAAGCGAAAATAACAGCTGGCATATTTTTCATTGGCGCAATGGAATAGATCCCCATCCCCATCGAACACACACCAAAAACCATCGTCAGCTGCGCTTTAAAGTGTTCGCTTAATTTATTTCCTACTAATCCGCCAATTAGTCCGCCAAGCAAAACGGAACCTACATTGATCAAAACTCCAGTTGGCATCAAAAAAACTCCTCTCTTTCTCTATAAAGCGAAAATTATTACAGAAAATTTTCTGCAATCATTGCTTTCATTGCAAGAAAGATTGTACCAGACAGAGTAGGTTACACCAATTCATTTTTTGTGTTAAAGTATTCTTTATTGGAATAAGTAGGAGGAATATGATGGATATCCATAAATTTGAAGTTTTTCTTGATTTAGCCGAAACAATGAATTTCACCAAAACTGCTGAACGACAATTCACCACCCAAGGAAACATTTCTAAACAGATTCTTTCGTTAGAAACAGAACTAGACGTCAAATTATTCGAACGTGCCCATAGAAAAATCGAGTTGACCGAAGCTGGAAGCTTGTTGCTCCCTTATGTAAAAAATGTCGTAGAACAATACCATGCCATGCAAGAAGTGCTTGAAACCTATACGCAAGAAAACAATCTTTCATTAAATATCTTAACGCTACCAACCATGATCAATTACCAAGGCTTTTCCAAAATTACCGAATTTTTGAAACGCCATCCTGAATTTACGGTCCAGTTGAAAGAAGTGGAAAGTATCGAACTGACTTACGACGATACAAATGAACATAGTGATACGATCCACTTTGCCAGAAGCTTCCAGGCCCCACCAAGTTCGATTGAGTGGCTACCTACTGAAACAGACGATTTTGTAGCAGTTCTGCCTAAAACCCATCCTTTAGCTGCTAAAAAGAAATTGGATCTAAGTGAACTGAAAAAGGAAAATTTTTTGGTTCTTGGCCCTACTACGAACTTGTATCAACCTGTGCTGAACTTGTGTCGCGAAGCTGGATTTGAACCGAGAATCTCTTATAAAGGATCTAGGATCGACTTGATCATCAATATGATTGCAAATGACATGGGGATTGCTATTGTTATGGAAAAAACAGTCAGAAATCTGTTAAAAGAAAATACTGTGATCCTCCCCATCTCTCCAACAAAAGAAAGTTATCTCGCATTTACGCGTAAAATCGGTGAACATTCTTTGGCTTCAGATACATTTTGGGAGTATTTGAGACAAGAAGAACACTAAGCCCTTCATTTTCTGTCTATCTATCCATCCAAAAAGAGAGCAACTCATGACTTTCGCTCTCTTTTTTGCATCATGTCTTTGTTTCAATGACACATCTATCATTTCTCGTATTTCAATAAGAAAGCAGCGATTTTATGCCTAAAGAACAGTAAGAACAAGCCACTAAATACAAAAAAATTGTCTAAAGAAAAATCTCCATCACCTACTCCTGCCCAAAATAGACCAAACACAAAAATCACACTTGATAAAATGGATTGAGCCCTCATCCCTGTTGCCATACTGCTGTAGGAACAAGTAAATTTGTTGTTTTATTTCTAGAAAGTCTAACAATAATCCCTCTGTCAAGATTAATTCTTTCTGCAATAATAATGGTAACCGCTGTGGCAATTATTGAAACTCCAATCCCAGGAAACAATGCAGCAACTGCTGCAGCCCCTCCAGAAAGAGCCAATTTTGCTGTAAAACTGCTCATATACAAATATTTTAAATCATTACTCATAGTAATTAGTCTATTTACACCAGCTCTTGTCTGAATTGATTGATAGGCTTCTTGCAATTCCTGACGTGTCCATATTAATTCTGGGTTATAACCTAATTTTTTGCATGTTCAACCACATCTTTAGCTGTGACGTTATCAATTTTTTCAATGTCTTCTTGAGAGATATCTTCAGATTTAACTGTGCCTTCTTCTTTAATAACTTGACTTTCAGCAAAAACAGTCATATTTTGCAAACCCACCGAGCTAAAGACAATAAACGACAAACCAGCTACAAAATATTTTTTCATGGAAGACTGCTAATTGTTTTTTTATTTTTATTTCCTATTTTTTCCATTCTTTATAAAAAAGCTTCTTCACAAAATTGTTCCTACCCGCCTTCATTATTCGTATTGCAAATAAGTACATTAACTTTTCCTTTTTCTTCTTCAACAGCCATCCTTTTTCCTTTTCACAAGAAAATCATAGCATTTAATTTGATAAATAATAAAAGTAAATAATAAAAAAACGTTTTAGATTCATAAACGTTAAATAACTAATCATATAAAAAATATTCATAATATAAAGGGTTAAACACAAATAAAATAACTTTTATTTTTAAAAAACACCCCCCTAAAAACTTTCAATAGAATTTTAGGGGGTTTTATTCTTTTTCCTATTGTTTACTTAACCGTATCATTGCTGTCGTTCCTACTCCTTCGATACTGCTATAATCAATACGTCCATCATGCAGTTCTAGAATTTTTTTGACCAGTGAAAGTCCTAGCCCATTCCCAGAAATTTGACGGCTTGTATCTCCTTGATAAAATTTTTCAAACATTCGATCTCTGGTCTCTTCATTCATTCCTACACCTGAATCGGTCACTTCCAGTACAATCTCTGTGGCTGTCTCAAATAGTTTGATATGAATCTGTCCATTGACTTGATTGTACTTTATGGCGTTATCCATGATATTCAACCACACTTGGTACAAAAACTCTTCATTGCCTGTGTAATTTACTGCAGCAAGTTCGATATCTAATTCTAGCTGTTCTTTCTCCCATTTAGGCTGCAAAAAAACGATTACTTCTCGGATTTGTTCATCTAATCGGTACTCTTTCTTTTCCAGTTGGATACGCTGGTTTTCCAGTTTGTTCAATTTTAAGATGTTCTCTGTTAATTGTGAAAGCTGCGTGATACTTTCGATAATCCGATATAAAAATATTTGGCGTTCTTCGTCAGAGAGATTTGGGGATTGTAACAATTGTACATATCCTTGGATCGTTGCTAATGGTGTTTTGAATTCATGGGATACACTGGACACAAAATCATTCCTCAATGTTTCGATACTATTGAGTTCTTGGACCATAACATTGAAATCTTTATACAGTTGCTGTACTTCTGCTACTTTCTGATGCTCATCCATTCGAATCGAAAAATCTCCCGTTGCTACCAGACTCATATTTGTCCCTAGTGCACTGATTGGATGCAGAATACGCCGCCCAACAAAAATCGATATTCCTGTACCCACGATCATACTGAACCCTGCAAAGACGAATAACGGGTATAGCGTTGGTTTTCCAGCCGATTCAGCAGGTGAGATAGAATGCCGAGACAATAAGAAAATAAAACCGAGAAAACACAGCAGTGTCACTAAGATCGAAATGAAGACGATACTAGCAAAATAGATCCATAATTGTGAAAATAGCTTTTTTTTCATCTTTAAATAACCGCCTTATAGCCTAATCCCCGTACTGTCATGATTTGAAAGTCTTCCGTCTGTTCAAAACGGGTCCTTAAACGTTTGATATGTACATCGATCGTTCGTTCTTCTGTATTCGTATCTAATCCCCAAATGTCATCCATCAACTGTTGGCGAGTGAAGATCTTATTGGGATAAGACAGTAATTTATACAGAAGCAGAAATTCTTTTTGAGGCAGAATCAACGAATGCTGATCTTGTAACACTGTATAAGTATCCAGCTCTAATTTTGTTTGTCCAATCATCAAGCTACTGCTGTAATTGATTTTTGAACGTCGAAGCAATGCTTCCACACGTAGGATCATCTCGTTGACATCGATGGGTTTTGTCATATAATCATCTGCTCCTAATTTGAACCCACGTTTCTTATCCTCAAAATCGGCCTTTGCCGTAATCATTAGAACAGGTGTGTCAAATCTGGTGCTACGTAATGAGTCTAGCAAGTCATAGCCATCCATTTTCGGCATCATGATATCTGTAATGATCAATTCTATACGTGTCGCTTCTAGTTTTTTCAGCGCATCCTCTCCATTCAGTGCAGTGATAACTGAAAAGCCCGCTCGTTCCAACACAGAACGGTAAAGCAACTGTAATTGCGGATCATCTTCTACTATTAAAATACGATTCATTGTTCTCCCTCTGTTTTTTGAAAAATTTCTAGATTTTTTCTTGCAGTTCATCTTCAGTTAACATTTATTTCGTATACTACGATCATTGTTCCGGTATACTTATTAGTATACCGAATATTTCAATACGGGAGAAGGGTGATTATGCTTCAATTAAAAGATATAAAAAAATATTATAAAGTCGGCGAAACCACCACTAAAGCATTGGATGGTGTGTCTGTTGCTTTCAGACAAAAAGAATTCGTAGCGATTTTAGGTCCTAGTGGTTCTGGTAAAACGACTATGCTGAATGTGATTGGTGGACTAGATAATTATGATTCCGGTGATATGGTGATTAACGGAAAGTCTACTAAAGACTTCAAGGACAACGACTGGGATGCCTACCGAAACAACTCTATCGGGTTCATTTTTCAAAGTTACAACTTGATTGGTCATTTAGGCATTATTGAAAATGTTGAACTTGGGATGACATTAAGTGGTGTTTCTAAAGACGAAAAACGAAAACGGGCAGAAGATGCTTTGCATCGAGTCGGCTTGACAGATCATATGCACAAAAAGCCAAATCAGCTATCTGGTGGACAAATGCAGCGGGTAGCAATCGCTCGAGCGCTAGCCAATGATCCAGATATCCTTTTGTGTGATGAGCCAACTGGAGCTTTAGATACAGAAACAAGTATTCAGATCATGGAACTGATCCAAGAGTTATCGAAAGAAAAATTAGTGATCATGGTCACACATAATCCTGAGCTGGCCAATCAATATGCAGACCGAATCATTGAATTTTCTGATGGTAAAATCTTAACAGATTCCCATCCTCACATCGAACGACCAAAAGATGATCAATTTAACTTGCGCAGAACGAAGATGAGTTTTTGGACAGCGTTGAAGCTTTCTTTCAACAATATCCGAACAAAAAAAGGACGTACTTTCTTGACTTCCTTTGCTTCCAGTATCGGGATCATCGGAATCGCGATCGTCCTTTCCCTTTCTTCTGGTTTCCAAAAGCAAATCGATAACACACAAGCTGAAACAATGGCGAAATTTCCGATCACTATTTCTAAGGTAACGACTAACCAGACCCGTGACGATGCTGGATTGGGTGCAAGCAAAGCAGATTATCCAGACAGCAAAACGATCACAGCAAAAGTCAGCGAAGAAGACAAGGCACAGCATACGAATAAAATCGATCAAACATACGTCGATTATGTAACAGACATCGATCCTAATTTAAGTAATAATATTGGGTTTACTCGTACAACAGGAATCAATCTTTTACGTGATGTAAATGGCAAAGTACAGCCTGTCAGCTTCTCGAATCAAAACCCTGATGCGGAATCTCTTTCCTTGTCTAGCACGATGTCAGCAATGACAGGGGTGGGAGTGTCAAGTTTCCCTACACAGCTTGACACTAGTAAAGAAAACTTTTTAAAAGATAATTATTCTTTACTTGCCGGAAGTTATCCAGCCTCAGCAACAGATGTCGTGCTGATCGTAGACGGCAACAATAATACTAATATCAATGCATTGAAAAATCTTGGATTTGACGTGAAGGAAGACGAAAAACTTGATTTCGATGAGATCGTCGGTACAACATTCAAATTAGTAAACAACAATACTTACTATACAAAACTTCCAACTGGGAATTTTATCCCTAATACAGATTATGATGCGATGTATCAGAATGCTTCAGATGAATTAAAGATTTCAGGAATCCTACGGGTGAAGTCTTCTTCTACAATGAATCTCTTATCACCAGGAATCGCTTATAGTGATCAATTAACGACTCAAATCGTCAATGAAAACAAAGAATCAGAAATCGTCAAAGCCCAAAAAGACAGTGATGTAAATGTCTTAACTACTGAAAAAGTTGACGAAAGTACCAAACAAACATTGCTTAGTTATTTAGGTGGAGACAGCTTGCCTTCAAGTATCATGATTTATCCGAACAATTTTGAAGACAAAGAAAAAATCTTGGATTATTTAGATGATTACAATAAAGGCAAATCAGATGAAGATAAAATCATTTATACTGATTTAGCTGGAACGATGACTGAACTGACTGGCGGATTGATGGATGCTATCACTTATGTCCTCATTGCTTTTGCAGGGATCTCTTTAGTAACAAGTATGATCATGATCAGTATCATTACTTATACATCTGTGATTGAACGGACAAAAGAAATCGGTGTACTAAAAGCTTTAGGTGCACGGAAAAAAGATATCACTCGCGTATTTGACGCAGAAACGTGTATTTTAGGTATTTCTTCTGGGATACTAGGTGTGTTTATTGCCTGGCTAGCTACATTCCCTATCAATAGCATCTTGTACAGCATGACGGATCTAAAAAATGTTGCGCAACTAAATCCTGTCCATGCGATCATTCTAGTGATTGTCTCTACTGTATTGACGATGCTTGGCGGTCATCTTCCTGCACGAATGGCAGCGAAAAAAGACGCTGCTATCGCTTTGCGTGCAGAATAAAGCTATTCGTTTTTTCCGATTACTACAAAGGGTGGTGACAACAATTTTGTCACCACTCTTTTTTGCGAATAAACAGCTTTTCATAACCTCTCGATAAACGGCGTTCTCTTGCCAACTCCTCGGTCACAACCTCTGATTCACGGTGTTCCTGAAGTAACTTCTTCGGAAATAAGCCGAAATGTCACAAAAATTTGAGAAGCAATTTTCGTATATTCCTTCTTATTTCTTGAAGCTGACCACTTCTGTCACAACCTCTTGCCTATTTATAATTCTGGAATATGGTTTTCCCCTTTGAGCCACAGTTCTTGCGGTGTATATTTGTCTTTTCCATTTATGAATACTGTTCCATCTGCTTCAATCGTTACTTCAGTCCCAATCCACATATTAGTAGACAAAGCGAGAAGATTTTTTCTTTTTCCTCTTCCTTTTTTTCCAAATTGCAAGGCATCGGTTATCTCTTCTATCCAATGAGATTTCACGTATTTTACTTCCCCGTTTTCAAATGTAACTTTCAAAATATTCGCTATATTTTCTACTTTTACTGCTTTAGGAAACGACTCCTCCATTTTTTTCACTTTCCTTCCATCAGCATTTAGTATGCGCTTTCTTATCGCTGTAAGTATATCATAGTTTATTCTATTAGCAAAAAACGTATTCATTCCATTAAGGAATATTTTATCAATCAAGTTGAATTGTTTTCCTCCTTTGCACCTTTTACTATAGATAGGTAAAGACAACTAAGGAGGAATTTTTCATGACAGATCAACCGTATGATTTAAGAAAAGTCATCGAAGAACTAAAAACACTTCCAGGTCAATATCACGAAACAGATATTGAAATCGATCCTGAAGCAGAATTATCTGGTGTTTACCGTTATATCGGTGCTGGCGGTACAGTAAAACGTCCAACTCAAGAAGGACCAGCTATGACTTTCAATAATATCAAAGGTTTCCCCGGCACACGTGTGAACATCGGGACAATGGCTAGTCGTAAACGTGTAGGTGAAATTTTGCACCATGATTATCGAACACTTGGTCGTTTCTTGAAAGACGCTGTAGAAAATCCAATCAAACCTGTGAAAGTAGACAAAGCAGACGCTCCAGCACAAGAAGTCGTTCATCTAGCTACCGATGCAGACTTCGATATTCGCAACATTTTGCCTGCACCTACAAATACTCCTGAAGATGCAGGTCCATACATCACGATGGGTGTAGTCTTAGGATCAGATCCAGAAAAAACAATGAGCGATGTAACGATCCATCGTATGGTCCTAGAAGACAAAGATACGATCGGTATGTACATCATGCCTGGTGGACGCCACATTGGTCACTTCCAAAAACAATTTGAAGCATTGAATAAACCAATGCCTATCACTATCAATATTGGTTTAGATCCAGCAATTGCCATTGGTACGACTTTCGAACCACCTACCACTCCACTTGGCTACAACGAACTATGGTGTGCAGGAGCTTTGCGTAACGAACCTATTCAAATCGTTGATGGTGTAGCAGTCGATGAAGTGGGTATTGCTCGTGCTGAATTTATCATTGAAGCAGAAATCATGCCAAATGAAACAATGCAAGAAGATATCAACACGAACTCAGGAAAAGCAATGCCAGAATTTCCTGGCTATACTGGGGATGCTAATCCAGCTGTACAAGTAGTGAAAGTCAAAGCAGTTACTCATCGAAAAGACAATCCAATCATGCAAACAACGATTGGTCCAAGTGAAGAACACGTATCTATGGCCGGTATTCCTACAGAAGCAAGTATTCTTGCCTTGGTTGATAAAGCTATTCCAGGAAAAGTAGTAAATGTCTACAATCCTCCTGCAGGTGGCGGTAAATTGATGACCATCATGCAGATCCGTAAAGAAAACGAAGCGGATGAAGGTATCCAACGCCAAGCAGCTATTCTTGCTTTATCAGCCTTCAAAGAATTGAAGACAGTCATTTTAGTCGATGAAGATGTTGATATTTTCGACATGAACGATGTAGTTTGGACTTTCAACACTCGGTTCCAAGGAGATAAAGACGTCATTGTGATCCCAGGAATGAGAAACCATCCATTGGACCCATCAGAATTACCAGAATATAATCCTGGCTCTATTCGTTTCCGTGGGATGAGTGCAAAAACTATCTTTGACGGTACAGTTCCTTTCGATATGAAAGAACATTTTGTACGTGCAAAATTCCAAGAAGTAGAAGATTGGGAAAAATATTTGAAATAATGAATGATCTGCAACTGTTTTGACATCATAAAAAGGAGTGCGGAAAATGGAACAATTGGCACAACGGAAGAAAAAAATCGTGATTGGTGTAAGTGGCGCTTCGGGCACCATTTATGCCATCAACCTAGTGAAGAAACTAAAAGAATATCCGATGGTAGAAACACACGGAATCATCAGTCCATGGGCAAAACAGAACTTAAAGCTGGAATCCGATTTATCCCTAAATGAATTCGAAAGCCTGTTTGATTACCATTATTCAAACAAAGATCTAGGGGCTGCTGTCGCCAGCGGATCATTTTTGACCGATGGAATGATCATCGTACCGGCAAGTATGAAAACAGTCGCAGGTATCTCTGTTGGTTTAGGCGACAACCTGATTGCACGTGCTGCTGATGTAACAATGAAGGAGCAACGAAAGTTAGTCATTGTCCCTCGTGAAACGCCATTAAATGCCATTCACTTGGAAAACTTGACTAAATTAGCACGACTAGGTGTGCAAATCATACCACCGATCCCTGCTTTTTATAATCAGCCTCAAACGATCCAAGATCTTGTTGATCACCATACAATGAAACTTTTGGATCAATTTGGGATTGTAAATGAACATTCAAAACGTTGGCAAGGTGATTAATATGGAAAAAGAAACGATAGTTGAAGTAACAAAACTAGGTTTCACGATCCAAGCTGCTGTTAAAGTAATCGGTAAAGACTTATTGATTACTTTAACAGGCGGAGATACACCACATATCGGAACAGTCACTACATTTTCTCGTGATACAGAGATCCAAACTGTACGTTTCCCTAGCCACGATGGTCGTTTCCACAAAGACGATGTCTTAGCCGAAAAAATAGCTGTGATCATCAAAAATGCCGTTCCAGGAAGCTGTACAATCACTTCCGGTATCCATGTTGACCATATCTCCAATGCACAAATCAACGCTTCTTTTCCGATGTCAGAAGAGTTAGGTTACAAGATTTTAGATTGGTTGGAAAAAACAGATTTCCATATCAAAGAACCAGTTTATTATACAGATGGTGAAAAACCATTATGAAAGAAGAGGTTGTGACACATCTTTTGTCATAACCTCTTGTTTTTATTTTTGCTTCACTGTAACTACTACGATATCACCAATATCTTTTCCGATGTTTTTACGAATATCTTTTCGTAGTCCAAGGATATAGCAGACCGAACCATCTAAATTTTTCACGCCCATATTCACGATACTGCCTTCGTACGGCACATTGTCAAAAGTTGCTTGGACTTTCACTCTTCCAGCACCGAATTCTTCTCTTATATCATATGGAAAAACAATATATGCGCCACCCTTGCCGACTTCGGAAGCATAGATTTTTGATTCAAAAGAATAAGTTTTCCTCATTTTATTTCTCCTATTTTTTACATCTAGTATAGCAAAAAAAGAAGGAACTGTGACAAAAGTCTTGTCGCAGTTCCTTTTTTCGAATAAACGGTGTTCTCCTACCAACTCCTCGGTCACAAGTCACAATATTCAATAAACATGAGAAGCTGTTTTTTGAAATTGCTCCTTGTGACTCAGAGTGAAACGGCAGGCTCACGACCTCTTCCTCAAACGGTGTTCAATCAGCTGACCCTCGGCATTAGCTCAAAAAACGGCAAAATATGAGGAGCTATTTTTCCGTTTTTTTCTCTAATACTCAGGTCAAAACACTGATTTCACAACCTCTTCCTTAAACGGTGTTCAAAAGCTTGCATCTACGGCACTAAGCCCAATCAGATGAAAAATATGGAGTGCTATTTTTATCTGATTGTTCTTACTGCTTGATGCAGAGCAGCTTTTTCACAACCTCCTACACGGTGTTCAAAATATTATCCGCCTTTTGCTTCTTTCACTAATTTCGCGAATGCTTGTTGTTGGAATTCAGCAGTTAAGGCTTTCGTACGTTGTTCTTGTTCTGCTTTGCTCATTTGCGGATTTTCAGTCATTGCTTTTACCATACCGTCTTGCACATAAGCTTTTGCTTCACTTTCCATCGTACTTTGCTGTTTCTTCACTAATTCAGCTAACTTGGATGCTTGATCCGTACTTAATTCTACCCATGTCTCTGGGATTTTGAATGTATTCACTCGGCTGTCATATTCGTGATTGTTATCAGCAATATTGAACCAGAATTTATACATGTCGTTTTTGTATTCCCAATAAGTAGTTTTCGTCACTTTTTCAGCATCGCCGTCTGTCTTTTCTACTTTATTTGTTTCGTTATCCGTACCAGTTGCTTTTGGTTTCTCTTGTTTTTCATTCGTTCGGTAAAGATACACTTTTTCTTTTCCATTCCCTAAAGCTTTATACAAAAGCATATCTGCTCCTTGGGAATCAGCACTGGAAACAATTTTTTCTGTTTTCGTTTCCGTTACTTTTTCCATTCCAAAGTGATTGGACAAATTAGCGACGATCAAACTTAGTGAAGCGACGAAGAGTAGTCCGAAAATCAAAGATAAAAAGGTTTGCCATGTTTTTTTAGCGAACACGTTCGTTAAAGCAAAAGCAAGCAAGCTGACAATCAAAACTCCAATAATCATGCATTATCCCCCGCTTTCGTTAGAACAGGTTCTTTTTTCTTCAATAAAAAGGCAATAATAAAGCCAAGGATCCCAAAGATGATCGCTACGATAAACGCGGCATGGTAACCTGACAGTGTGGCATTAATTGCCTGATCTTTATAAGCTAATGGTGTATTGTCCAATACAGATTTGCTTGGGATATTTGCTTTTGTCACATTCGTCAACACACTGATCAAAATAGCTGTACCGATCGAGCTTGCAATTTGACGGAATGTATTATTTACCGCTGTCCCGTGACTGATCAAGTTATTTGGCAATGCATTCATACCAGAAGTCGTTACCGGCATCATGACCATGGAGATCCCAAACATACGGATCGCATAAAGGATCACGATATATAAAACTGGAGTCGTTTTTGTCAAGAAAGCAAATGGTGCAGTTGCGGCTGTCAAAATGAACATCCCTGTAATGGCTAAACGTTTCGCGCCGTATTTATCGAAAATCGCACCTGTAACAGGCATCATAGCCCCCATGATCAAAGCACCTGGCAACAACATCAAGCCAGAATGGAATGCTGATTCTCCGCGAATGTTTTGGATATACAACGGCACGACCATTTCTGCCCCTACCATCGCCATATTCGTTACACCGGCTAAAACAGCTGCAATCGTAAATGTAGATGATTTGAATACACGAAGCTCCAAGAATGGATGTTCCAAATGTAATTGACGCCATGAGAACAAGGCGATGAAAATCACACCAACGACTAAGAAACCAATTACTTTCAAGCTTCCCCAGCCATCATCACCTACACTAGAAAATCCATAAAGCAAACTACCGAATCCAATCGTTGACAAAATAGCTGATAAAATATCAATGCTAGGATTTGACAATGGAATAACACTTTTCATTAGGAAGAATGCTAAAACCAAGACAAGAACAACGATTGGCAGTACCATACCAAACAAGTCACGCCAATGGTAGTTATCAATGATGTAACCAGATAATGTAGGGCCTAAAGCAGGAGCAAGCCCAATAACGATTCCTGACATCCCCATTGCTGATCCTCTTTTTTCTGGTGGGAAAATAGACAACATGATATTTTGCAATAATGGCATCGATACTCCCACACCGCAAGCTTGGATCAAGCGACCGATTAGTAATGTACTAAAATTAGGTGCTGTAAAACAAGTAATCGTTCCGATCAAAAAGATCGTCATGGCAGAAAGATATAAATTTCTTGAACTGAATTTATTGATCAGCCATGCTGTTATTGGGATCATGATCCCGTTGACTAGCAAGAAACCAGTCGTTAACCATTGCACATCAGACGCTGAAATATCGAAAGCTTTCATCAATGTAGGAAAAGCTGTCGTCAATAAGGTCTGATTCAAAACGGTACAAAATGTACCAATTAATAAGACAACAACTAAAAGTGTCCGATTATATGGTTTTCCGTAAATATCTACGGGTTGGTTGTTACTCATATTTCTCCTTCTTTCTGAATTTTTTCTGAAACTACTAGAATACTTTAGTCCTAAATCCACCATTTGTCAACCTACTTGACATATTAGTTAATACAGATATAATTAAAGAAAGTAAGAGGACAAAAGGAGTGACAAAAATGGTTGGGGCTTCCCTTAAACGTTTGTTGGAAAACGATCAATTGGTTGTTGGCATCAGTGAATTAAGTGATATCGTCGGTGTGTCTCCACGTCAATTACGGTATTGGGAACAAAAGGGATTCATTCGTTCGATCGAAGCTGATGCGAATTGTCCTAGAAAATATCGTTTGCCTACAGTTATAAAAGTAGAACTGATCAAAAAATACTTAGATGACGGATTTACCTTATCTAAAGCTGCAGAAAAGGCAGAAATCCGACAAAAGAAAATGCATCATGTCCGCAAAGTTTTTTCAAAAGCAATCAAAGATATCGAATTGATCGACGAACGCTATACGATTTTACAAATCGGTAACTTCAAAGAAGAGAATGCGAAGATGTACATCATTCATGACAACGAGACAGACGAATTGTCTTACAAACTCCTTCCTGTCGATGAAAAAGCTGACTACGAGCAGCTGTTAAAAGAACTCTAAGCTCCGCTAATCTCCTAAACATCAGACTTTTTAAAAAGTAGATGATACATATAACACTTAGAAAAAGCCTGCTTGAACATAAGAATATCCGAACGGTGATCTGCATTTCTTTCATATAGAAAGGAAGCATCCATCACTGTTCGGATATTTTTTAGTTTATTTTTTTCGGTTGTTTTCTTCTTCCAATACATCTGTCAGCCAACTTGCATATTCTGTTTCCCGATTGATCGCATGCGCTAAAATCAAGTAATGTCCGTAATTTTCATGTTTTTCTTTTTCTGTAGGAAAGATTGTTTTTTTCCGCTCTAATAGATGAAGGCGTTTTTCTTCATGAAGATCACGTTGCTGCTGGATAATTTCTACTAATGCCGGATCATTTACGTCTTTGACGAAATACAATTTTAAAACGAATTCGTCTCGATTAACCGGCAGTTCATTGGTCGGTGTATGAATCCACTCTGCTAATTGTTCCTTCCCTTCTTCTGTTAATTCATAAACTTTTTTTTCCAATTTTTCGCCTGTGATCTCTACTTGATGCTGAATGATTCCTTGCTCTTCCATTTTTGCCAGCTCAGGATAAATCTGACTATGTTTTGCTTGCCAAAATTCTCCTATTTCATTTTTGAATGATTGATTCAATTCATATCCTGTCATCTGCTTCTTACTTAATAATCCTAATAAAATATAGCGAAGTGTATTTTTTCTTGCCATCAGTTTTTCCTCCTTGACAAATCTTTAAATCCATTCTATCATAAACAAGTAATCAAAAACATGTAGTTTATTACATGTTTTAATTTAGAGGGAGATGCTTAAACATGAAAGAATTTAAAGAATTGGAAGATTTTATTGGAACTCACTTTATTTATACGTATGACAACGGTTGGGAATATGAATGGTATGCAAAAAATGACCATACTGTCGATTACCGTATCCACGGCGGAATGGTCAAAGGTCGTTGGGTAAAAGACCAAGAAGCTGATATCGTTAAATTGACAGATGGCGTATTCAAAATTACTTGGACAGAACCAACAGGGACAGACGTTGCATTAGACTTTATGCCAAATGAAAAGAAACTTCACGGAATGATCTTTTTCCCTAAATGGGTTGAAGAACATCCAGAAATCACTGTTACTTTCCAAAATGAACATATCGCAGAAATGGAAGCAGCTCGTGAAAAATATGAAACTTATCCAAAATTACTTGTTCCTGAATTTGCTACGATCACTTATATGGGTGATGCAGGTATAGACAATGAAGATGTTATTAGTGAAGCACCATATGATGGAATGCCTGATGATATCCGTAGCGGAAAATATTTCGATGAAAATTATAAACGAGTAAAATAAGGTTGTGAAAGAGAGGTTGTGAAATCGGCGTTACGCTTTGAGTAATAAGAATGCTAGTCAGAAAATAGCTTTTCATATTTTCTAGGCTAGTGGGCTTATTACCGAGAAGCAGCTGATTGAACACCGTTTATCAAGAGGTTGTGAAATCAGCGTTTTGACCTGAGTATTAGAGAAACAAACGGAAAAATAGTTTCTCATATTTTGCCGTTTGTTGAGCGAATACCGAGGGTCAGCTGATTGAACACTGTTTAGTGGAGAGGTTGTGAAAAAGCTGTTCTGCATCAAGTAATAAGAACAGCCAAACAAAAATAGCTTCTCATATTTTTTGTTTGGTTGGGCTTATTACCGCAGATGCAAGCTTTTGAACACTGTTTATCAAAGATTGTAACCTGCATCTTCACACAGTTAAAATAGTGACTTCAAAATGAAATAATGCTCCCAGCAAAAAAATAGGCTGGGAGCATTATTTCGTTATTCTGTTCATCAAAAATCAGTGGTTTGATTCCATTGCATCACAAGCTCCTCCTCATTTACTGCTTCATCTTTTTGCAGTATTTGAACGGTAAAGCCTTGTAAAAGATAGAAATGAATAGCTGATTGATTTTTTTGATAAACTGTCAAAGTCAATGTTTTATTGGTTTCTTTTATTTTTTTCATTAGTTGCGTACCGATTCTTTGTTGCCGGTATTCCCTTTTTACAAAGATTCCTGCGATGAACTGATCGATCACCCCAGCAAAACCGACGATTTCTTGATCTATTTCTGCTAAGTAAATCACCGCATCTGGTAAAGCTTTCCTAACAGATTCTACTTGATTCTCCCAATAAGTTGGTGAGATGAATCCATGAGAATCCAAATTAGCATGCAGCCAAATCGATAGAACAGTTTCCAGTTCTTCAGCAGACAACTCTGTTGTTGTACGAATCATTTTTTCTCTCCTTACTTAGTCATTGAGTTTAAACCAAAAACCATTTTTTTGAAGTTCTTTCACTAGTTTTCGCCCCTCAAAAAAGTACATCTTTTCTTGTTTTAATTTTCTGATACCAAAAGATGCAGCGACTTTAGGATCATCAACTGATACGATTCGATAAGTCCCACCAGGCAATTGATCCAGCTTGACTTTCCCATAATGATCGCTTTGCACTGAAAACGGCACACCATTTCTAGTAAGTGTTTTTTTCTTATGTTTCAAAATAAATGAGCCACCATTTACTGGATTTCCTGCTGAATCACTTATAATAAATGAAAAATCAAGCACTTTTTTACTTAACCGATACTGATAAATCAATCGACCAATAAACAGTAACAGTATGACTACAGCTATTATCGTTCCTGCAAGAATAAGCAACTGTCGCAAATTTCTTTCCTGATTTCCTTTTTCTTCTTCCTTTTTTACCGATTCACTATAAGGAATCCGATGTCCCGTCACTAGCAAACGATGCGTGTTGATCATATATGGTGTACATGTAAGCAAGGTGACTAAGTCTTTTCCTTCTTCAATCGTTAGAACAGACGTGTCATCTGGCAGTACCACTTGTATATTTTCAACTTGATAAGCCAATTTCTCCCCCAAAACAGTCAAAATAAACGTATCTCCGTGTTCTAAGCGATTTAACTCGGTAAATAATCGTCGATTGGGTAACCCGCTGTGAGCAGAAATCACTGAATGCGTCGAATTTCCACCAAGTGGGAAAGAAGTTCCTTGTAAGACGCCTGCTCCATTCTCAAGAATCATGCCGTTAAGCCGGTCATAAAGTGAAATACTTATTTGGATTTTAGGTATATTGACACTTCCGATCAGCCATTCCTCTAATTGGCTGGATGTCGTGCTTTCATTTCTGTTCTGTTCATCGAAAGGATCAGCCCCAGGATTGAATCCTTGGTCAGTTAATCGTTGGTTTTGCTCCTCCATTTTCTTTCGTTGCGCTTCATTTTCGGCTGCGGTTCGTTTTTGTACTTGTTCCATTCGTTTTTGATCCATAAGACTATTTAAAGAATCCACATAAAATGGATACAAAGCGATTAATAACCCTACGGCGATACATATCAATAAAAATAAACGAAACAAAAGCCGACGAGACTGTTTTTGCTTTCTCTGCTTCACATGTTTCCTCCCTTGCAAGTTTTTTTGTTCTTTCTTTTATTATATGGGTTCAGGAAAAAAATAGAAAATGAAAGCCGATGAGGTTGTGACAGAAGTGGTTAGCTTCAAGAAATAAGAAGAGATTTCTGAAGAAGCTACTTCTGGAACACCGTGAATCAGAGGTTGTGAAAAAGCTGTCCTGCATCAAGTCATAAGAACAACCAAACAAAAATAGCTCCTCATATTTTTCGTTTGGTTGGACTTATTACCGCAGATGCAAGCTTTTGAAGACCGCTTAAGGAAGTGGTTGTGAAAACTGCGTTATGCTTTGAGTAATAAGAGCGCTAGTCAGAAAATAGCTTTTCATATTTTCTAGGCTAGTGAGCTTATTACCCAAAACAAGGGAGGCGACATGGCTTTGTCACATCCTCTCTCCTTAGAAATTTCACTTGTGTTTTTCTTGTAAAATTCATAAATATTTTCATGAATTTTCTAATTTCTTGCCTCCCTATCGCATAGGATATATGATGAATTTATCTAAAGTTTGCAAAGGAGTTCGACAATTGAAAAAATATGGCCCGTTTTTAGCAATTTTTTTCATTGCTTTGGTATTTCTCATGCCTCATTTATTCACACATAAACTAATTTTGGGTGCTGATGCCCCCTTCCATTACAATCGGTTCTACGATGCTGCGCAACAAATCAAACATGGGGATTTCCATTATTTTCCTTCCCTTTATGGATTCCAGCAAAGCGGTAGGATCGTTAATGCCGTTTACGGCCCATTTTTTGCTTATTTACAAGGATTGATCGTGTTGCTTGCAGGTAGTTGGTTTCACTATCAGATTCTTTCAAACTTCATTCTTTATCTTATTTCAGGATTTTCTATGCTGATTTTACTGAGATATGTCAATGTTCGGAACTGGGTAAGTGTACCAGTAGCCGTTTTATTCATGAGTACGTATTCTATTCAATATTGGTCTATCAATCAAGGATTCACTAGTTGGGGGACTTGTTTCTATCCTTTATGCATGATCCCTATTGTTGATTTCGTCCTTCATAAAAAGTTTCCTGTGATCAAAGTTGCGATCTCAGTTGGACTTATGACGCAGATTCATCTGCTGTCTTCGATCATGTTAGCCTTGATGTATATTCCTTTTTATCTTTATTACTTTTTTAACCAGACTGAAAAAGGAAAAGCACTGCTTCAACTGATCAAGTCGGTCTTGCTTTATTTTGTCCTGACAGCAAATATTTGGGCAGGACTAGCTATTGTTTACAGCGGGAATAAGATTCTTCCCCCCTTTGTTAACAGAGAAATGAGTCAAAAGGCGATTGACCTAGATGGCAGTTATTGGCTTCATTACCCTAAAGCCTTTCCGATATTGATATTGTCAGGTTTTTTGCTTTTTATTTTCTTTCAACAAAAGAACACCTTGTTCCAAAAAATCGTGTTGTATACAAGTCTTGTTTTCTTTTTTCTTTCTACTAGCTTGATTCCATGGACGACATTGATCGAAAAAAATGTACCTTTTATTAGCTTAATTCAATTTCCATTTCGATTTTTCGTCCCATTTACGCTATTGCTTCTGCTTTACCTTGCCCTATCACTAAATCAATGGTCTGAGCAAAAGTGGTTCCGTCTTTTAGGTATATTGGGTATTCTTATTTTTTCTGCACAGACGATCCAAAACTTATACCAGCATCTAGAAAAGTGGGAGAATGAAACATTTGTCAGTCGACATACTTATCTCTTCGATACACCGGAAGAAGCAAGGAAAACATTCTTCAGTAAAGATATGTCTACCAGCTTATTCGTTTTCCAAAAAACCACCCCTGACTATCTCCCAATCTATAAGGAGACAAAAGACAACAAATACGACCGATATAACGAAGAAATATTAGAAAACGAAACAACTTTCATAAAAACACATCCAGGCGGTCTTTTGACAATCAAGTGGAAAAATACTGGGGACAAAACGGTTCATATCCCTGTTATCGTTTATGATCGGACTGTACTACAGCAAAATGGAAAAACATTGACTGATTATGAATTAACGGATATCGGGACCCCAATTGTGAATCAGCAAAAAGGGATCAACGAGCTCACGCTTCACTATCGAACGCCAATCTATTTCTATTTCATTCTTTCTCTTACTTTGATTGGCTGGTTTACCTTGCTGTGCTTATTTATTTATCATAGATACAAGCATCTACATGCTTAGTCAAAACGGATGATACATCCAATCAAAAAAACTCTCCGAACGGTAGGATCGATCGGAGAGTTTTATTTTGTTTAGTTTTTTTGTGTCATATTTTTGTTCGTTCATCGTCCATCTATTTCGATTTCAGCCCCATAGTGATCACTGATGATTGGGCTATCGATCCCGTCAAAAATCCGTTGATATTTTTTTACTTGTACTCCTTCAGGGACAAAAATGAAATCTATACGCAATTTTTCTGTATTTTGTTCCCAACCATCAATCTTCTTTTCCACAGTAGCCGCCTTGCCTTTTTCATTCGCGATAACATACGAATCTTGAAGAAGAAGACCACTTTCCTTTACTATATGATAACCTTCAGAATCTGCTGGATTATTGAAGTCACCTAGGAAAAAAAGTGGTGCGCGTGTTTCAAAAAAGTAGTTTTCCAAGTTTTTCCACTCAAAATAAAAGCCGCTTTTTTTATCTGTCCACCAAGAAAAGTGGCAGCTAGAGACAAAAATATCTTGATCATCTATCTTTGTTTTTCCAATCAAGATCTTGCGCGTCCGATAATCTTCTTTCTTTTGAGATTCGGAGACGGTGAGGACCTGACTTTCCAATGGTCTTTTCGTAAGCAGCGCATTTCCTTCTTCATATTTATCATAACCGATGTGGCTCATTTCCCAACTCCAAAAATACTCTTTTCCTTGTTCTTTTAAAAGCTGGACTAAACAGTAGGCAAAATTATCTTTGCGGATAGGAACTTGATTCTCTACTGGACAGAACTTCATTAGTTTTGCAGGGTCTGCTTCTTCAGATTCCAGCAATTGGTTGATTTCTTGTAAAGCGATCACTTCATAATCTTCTAACAGGATCTTCTCTGCTAATTCCTGTAATTTTTTCTCTGGTTCTGGCTCAAGCCAGCTATGTGTGTTCAATGTCATGAATTTCATGGTTCTTCTCCTTCTTTTCATTTCGAAACAAAAGGGGTTGTGACAAAATTTTGTCACAACCTCCCCAGTAAACAGTGTTCAATCAGCTGACCTTCGGTATTAGCTCAAAAACGGCAAAATATGAGGAGCTATTTTTCCGTTTTGCCTCTCTAATACTCAGGTCAGGGCGCTGATTTCACAACCTCCCCTTATATTTTAATGGAGCCGATCACTTTACCAGCTGCCACTGTCCCTACTTGCTTGATCACTACTTCTTCCACTTTATCATTCGTAAATACGATCATGATCGTTGGATCTTTTTCTTCGTTTTGGATCACCTCAAGATTCATCTCAGCTAATTTCGTTCCTGTTCCTACTTCTTGTCCTTCTTTGACAGCAATCTCAAAAGCTGACTGATTCATTTGGACTGTATCAATCCCCATATGGATCAAAACTTCGACGCCATCTTTCGTTTCTAGCCCAATTGCATGTTTGCTAGGGAAAATACTTGTAACTTTTCCAGCGATCGGCGCAACAACTTCTCTTGACGTTGGAATAACAGCAAAGCCATCACCCATCATTTTTTGTGAGAATACTGGATCTTTTACTTCAGCTAATGGAATCACTTCCCCAGAAGCTGCGGAAACTAGTTCTTGTTCTATACCTAAGTAATGCTTACTATCTGCTTGTCCATTTCCTGTAGAAACCATTTGCGGCTCTGGAATCTCTGCTCCTGATTGCAACAAATCTTCGATATCTGATTTCAAGACATCTGCTTTTGGTCCATAAACTGCTTGGACTCCATTGTCTTTGACGATTAGCCCCATTGCTCCTGCTCGTTTCCAGGCTTCTTCAGTCCCAACTTTTTCCCGATCATTTACACTTACACGTAAACGAGTCATACAGGCATCGACATCTTTGATATTTTCTTTTCCGCCCAACAAATGAATGATCTGGACCACTTGCTGATCTGCTGTTCCTGTTCCACTGTTAGATACAGTGGTTTCTTCACTGTCATTGTCATAATTTCCGTTACGCCCAGGTGTAGCAAAGTTGAATTTTTTGATTAAGAAATTTGCTAAGAAATAAGTAACAACACCAAAAACGATTACACATAACACGAAGTTGATAAGATCTGCACCTAGACCCGCTTTGATAGCTAACGGTGTCCGCGTCAGCAATTCGATATTTCCAAATGAATGGACCCGCAATGGTAAAATGTCTGCCATTGCAAATGCCACTCCCTGAATGACTGAATAAATGGCATATAATGGTACAGCCGCAAACATGAACATGAACTCCAATGGTTCTGTTACACCTGTTAGAAAGACAGCTAACGCTGCTGAAAAATACATTGATTTATATCTTGCTTTCTTATCAGGATCGACATTACGGTACATCGCAAATGCCATCCCCATCAAAATACCCGAAGAACCAATCATTTGTCCTACTTTGAAACGGGCCGGTGTCCAGTTATGCAGCACAAATTCATATTGCGCCATATCCCCTGCACCTCTAAGATTCACTAAATCAGTGGCCCAAGCTAACCATAACGGATCTTGTCCAAAAACTTGTGTTCCTGCCTGTGCACCTGATAGAATCTCGTACGATCCGCCAAGCTGTGTATAGTTGATAGGAATCGTCAGCATATGATGCAATCCGAACGGTAATAGCAAACGTTCCAATGTACCAAATAAAAACGGTGCTAGAATCGGTGCGCTTTCCTGGGATTCTGCAATCCATAAACCAAAATTATTGATTCCGGCCTGTACGTTTGGCCACACAACAGCAAGAATCAATGCCACAATTGTTGACCATAAGATAACGACAAACGGAACAAAGCGCTTTCCATTGAAGAAAGACAAAGCATCCGGCAATTTTCTATAATTATAGTACTTATTATAAGCCATTGCCCCGACAAAACCAGCGATGATCCCTACAAATACACCCATATTCAAAGCTGGTGCTTCCAACACACTTGTAAAGAACCCTTTAACCATAATCTTCGTACCGAAAAGAGTGTGAGTAAACGCGTCTTCATTCGCAAGCATGTCGCTTGTGACACCAAAGATGGCCCCAGTGATCCGATTGATCAGAATAAATGAGATCCCAGCAGCAAATGCCCCACCTGCTCGTTCTTTTGCCCAACTTCCTCCTATTGCTAAAGCAAATAAAATATGAAGATTACCAATAATTGCCCAACCAATATTTTCTATTACTCCGCCCGTTGTAACAAGCGGCGTCCACTCAGGATTGATCAAAGGAATTGATTTCCCTATACTGATCATCAATCCAGCTGCCGGCATCACTGCCACCACAACCATTAAAGCCTTTCCAAATTTTTGCCAAAACTCAAAACTAAATATCTTTTTCATTCCGTTTAGCTCCTTTACGCAATCGGTTTCGTTAAATGTATTATAGCGTACGTTTTCTTTTTTGTAAATGCTTTATTTTTCATTCTTCTGTCTATACCATTCTTCAAAACCTATAGTACATAAGTTTCCTTCTATAAATAGCTCGAAAAAAATTTATTTTTATGCTTTTTTCTTTGAAATATTTCTTATTGTCTATTGACTTGCGCAATCGGTTGCGTTTATTATGAACGTATAAAACAGCTCATTAGGAGGAGAACAATGAAACAGATCAAACGACTATTTGCTATTGATCCATGGAAAATCAGCACGACCCAATTAGATAAAAAAAATCTTCGACTGCAAGAATCTCTGACAAGTATTGGAAACGGTTATATGGGGATGCGTGGGAACTTTGAGGAAACTTACTCAGGAGATCACCATCAAGGTACTTATTTGGCAGGTGTCTGGTATCCTGATAAGACACGTGTCGGCTGGTGGAAAAACGGTTATCCAGAGTACTTTGGAAAAGTGATCAATGCCTTGAACTTTATCGCAATAGATATTTCGATCAACGATCAGCTGATCGACTTGGCTTCTTTGGAACCAGAAGATTTTTATTGGGAACTAGATATGAAAAACGGTGTGCTATCTCGTACATTCACAATCACTACTTCTACTAATAAAGTACGTATTTCATTTGAACGTTTTTTGAGCATTATCAAAAAAGAAGCAGCTTACATCCGTTTGACTATAGAAATGCTTGAAGGTAACGGAACAGTCGACCTCGTATCGAAATTGGATGGAAATGTCCAAAACGAAGACAGCAACTATGATGAACATTTTTGGAATGAGATCGATCGTGGAACCATAGAAGAAATCGGCTATTTGACAACTAAAACTATTCCAAATAACTTTGGGATCGAACAATTCACTGTTACTGCAGCAATGCGTCATTTCGTTAACGGAAAAGCAGTCGTTCCTGACTATCACGAAGATACTTTAGCCTTACATGGTTGCCTGTCTGCTGAATTATCTCAAGGCGAGACATGGACAGTAGAGAAAGAAATCATCGTTCTTACTAGTCGAGATATCCCAGAAGCGCAGCAAGCAGAAAAAGCCCTCTCAGAATTAGCAAATCAGACAAACAATTATATCCAAGCAAAAGAAGAACAAACAGCGGCTTGGGCAGAACGATGGAAGCTTGCCGATGTGGTCATCGAAGGAGACGAAGAAGCACAGCAAGGTATTCGCTTCAATTTGTTCCAACTATTCTCTACTTACTACGGCGAAGATGAACGATTGAATATTGGACCCAAAGGATTCACAGGAGAAAAATACGGCGGTGCCACTTACTGGGATACAGAAGCGTATGCAGTCCCTCTTTATCTCGCTTTAGCCAAACCCGAAGTAACTAAGAATCTTCTGAAATACCGGCATAACCAGCTGCCGCAAGCGATCCACAACGCTCAGCAGCAAGGATTAAAAGGCGCGCTTTATCCTATGGTCACCTTCACTGGCGTCGAATGTCATAACGAGTGGGAAATCACTTTCGAGGAGATTCATCGAAATGGTGCAATCGCCTATGCAATCTACAATTACACGAATTACACCGGTGATACAGAATATTTGAAAAATGAAGGTCTAGAAGTTTTAGCAGAAATCGCCCGCTTCTGGGCAGACCGTGTCCATTTTTCAAAACGAGCAAATAAATACATGATCCACGGAGTGACTGGACCAAATGAATATGAAAACAACATCAATAACAATTGGTATACAAATACGATCGCAGCTTGGGTCTTGCGTTACACGCGAGAAAATTATTTAACTTATCAAAAAGAAGCTGCTATCACTATCAGCGAAGAAGAACTAGCCAAATGGAAAGATATCGCAGAGAACATGTACTTCCCAGTGGACGAAGAATTGGGGATCTTTGTCCAGCATGACACATTCTTAGATAAAGATCTCATGCCTGTATCCGATATTCCCACAAGCGATCTTCCTCTGAACCAGCATTGGTCTTGGGACAAAATCCTTAGATCTTGCTTCATCAAGCAGGCAGATGTATTACAGGGGATTTATTTCTTCAACGATACTTTTACAAAAGAAGAAAAACAAAAAAACTTTGATTTCTATGAACCAATGACTGTCCATGAGTCTTCCCTTTCACCAAGTATCCATTCGATTTTAGCAGCAGAATTAGGAATGGAAAACAAAGCTGTAGAAATGTACCAACGAACAGCTCGCTTGGATTTGGATAATTACAATAACGACACAGAAGACGGCTTGCACATCACTTCCATGACTGGCAGCTGGTTGTCGATCGTCCAAGGATTTGCACAAATGAAAACCGCCCATGATCAATTGAAATTCGCACCATTTCTGCCAAAAACCTGGAATGCTTATTCTTTCCATATCAATTATCGCGGACGTTTATTATTCATCTCAGTTACAGATGAACAAGTTACTTTCGAGTTATTAGAAGGTATGCCTCTGGAACTTTTCGTCTATGAACAGTCTTACACTTTAGAGGATCGCCTAGAAATAACGCTAAGAAAGGAGGAAGCAAATGTTTAAAGGGGTATTGTTCGATTTAGACGGCGTCATTACCGATACTGCCGAATTCCATTATCGTGCTTGGCGAAAGCTTGGTCAGGAAATCGGCATTACGATCGACCGTACATTCAATGAACAGCTAAAAGGCGTTAGCCGAGAAGACTCTCTCTCTTTGCTTTTAGCTTATGGCGGAAAAGAACACTCTTTTTCAAAGGAAGAATTTGCAGAATTAGCAAAAAGAAAAAATGATTATTATTTAGAGATGATCCAGACGATCGAACCAAAAGATGTCTTCCCTGGAGTCGTCCCTTTACTAGATTCTTTAAAAAAAGAAAAAATCAAGATCGCTCTTGCTTCTGCAAGTAAAAATGGGCCTTTCCTACTTGAAAAAATGGGTCTCACACCTTACTTTGACGCTATTGCCGACCCGGCAGAAGCAGCAAACGGAAAACCTGCGCCAGATATCTTTCTCCTTGCAGCAAAAGCTGTCGGACTAAAAGCAGAAGAATGTATCGGGATCGAAGACGCGCAAGCTGGTATCCAAGCCATCCTCTCAAGTGGTGCTCAACCAATTGGCGTGGGACGTGCTGAAGACCTTGGAGAGGAGATCCCGCTTGTCCCTGATACGACTTTTCTTACGATCGATTACTTGAAAGAAAAGTGGCATGACCATGGATAATCCAGAAATCTCCGTCGTACCAGTTCCAGAGACTGAAATAAAGAAAATCACGTTGAAGAACGACTATTTAGAAGTCGTTCTTCTCAACTATGGTGCCCGCCTGCATCAAATCTTCGCGCCAGACAAAGAAGGAAAATCAGAAAATATTTTATTGTCTTACGATCGTTTCGAAGATGTTCTAACAGATAAAAGCTTTTTTGGCGCAACTGTCGGACCTGTAGCTGGAAGGATCCGAGATGCTTCTTGGGGTGAGCATAGATTGGAAAAAAACTGCGGATCACACCATATCCACGGTGGCACGAAAGGCTGGTCTTTCCAATATTGGGAAGTAGAAGTTTTCAAAACTCCTTCATCAATAGGCGTGGTCTTTTACTTAAAAGATGAATTTTCTACCTATCCAGGACCAATCACTGCTACGATCACTTACCGTTTGACAAAAAACGAGTTAGAGATGACGACCTCTGCCAGTAGCCTAGTCGAAACCATCTGCAATCCGACCAATCATGCCTACTTCAACCTTTCAGGAAATGGAAAAAGAGACATCTATGACCATCAGTTAACGGTCTTCTTAGATGGTATCCTTGAATTAGATCAAGAAAAACTACCTACTGGAAATTGGACGAAAAAAGAAGACCTGCCCATCGACTTTAGAAAATCTCCAACACTGCAAGAAATCCTTGCTTGTTATCCAGCTGGACTAGATGATGTATTTCTTTTGCATCATCCTAGGCTTTCCAGAAATTCCTTACAATTATTCGAGAAGCATTCTGGTCGTCAAATGACTATAGCAACTTCCAATAAAAGTATGGTATTATTTTCTACGACTGGATTTGAAGCTGATTTCTCTGTCAACGGAAAACAGATGCATTCAAACTACGGATTAGCAATCGAACCGCAAGAAATCCCTGATATCGTTCATTTTCCCAACTTTGGATCGATCAACCTCCATCCTGGTCAAGAACGGATCAGTCAGACGATTTATCGGTTCTCTGCACAATAACAAGAGAAAGGTGTTTTTATCATGGCTATTACCGTAAAAGATGTGGCGAAAAAAGCCGGTGTTGCTACCTCGACCGTCTCTCGTGTTATCAATGATCATCCTAGTATTTCCGAAGCAACAAAGAAGAAAGTCCGAAAAATCATGGATGAACTAGGTTATGTTCCTAACATGACTGCCCGCAATCTAGGAAAACGCATTTCCAGTGCCATCGGCGTGATCTTACCCCCTCTTGATTCAAAAGAGCGGATCGGGAATCCCTTTTATCTTGAGATCATGGAAGCAATCAACGAAGAAGCGCGGAATTATGATATGACGACAGCGATTGCTACTGCTAAAAATTTTGATTTACTGTTAGAGAACGTCCAGCGTATGCATCTACAAAAACAAGTAGATGGTTTTATTCTAGTGTATTCAGATAGTCAAGACCCTGTCATTGATTATTTATACCAAAACCATATCCCTTTCACTTTGATCGGACAGCCTTATCATCACGAAAACGAAATCGTTTATGTAGATAATGACAACCAACTTCTAGGCAAACAAGCAACAGAATTTTTGATTCAGAACGGACATAAGAATATCCTATTCGTGACGAATACGACTCATGAGAGTTTGTATTTCGAACGATATTTCGGTTATCAAAAAGCGATGATGATGGCTGATTTTCCTGCGTTTTCCAGTGTAGTACTGGAACATACAGAAGATTATCTGACCTTTGAGAAAACGTTGAAAGAAAACGAAGCCACAGCATTGGTAGTCATTGACGATATCTTCGCCCTTCGCACGATGCAGTTGGCACAAATGTATGGTTATGTCATTCCAGAGACACTTTCCGTCATTAGCTTCAACAACTCGATCTTCTCAACATTGACACATCCTTACCTTACAAGCATCGATATTGATATCTCCGAATTAGGACGTGTCGCTATGCAAAAACTGCGTGAACTAATCCATGAAGAATTAAGTAGCGGCGTACGCTTGGTCATCCCTCATCGCTTGATCAAAAGAGAGACAGTTGTTCCTTTAGAAAGCACGAAACTTAGTTAAATCACTGAATTTGCTGACCATTTATCCTATGGTCAGTTTTTTACATAAAATATGTTATTTCTATAAGTTTGAAAAGAAAACATTAAATAACATCAATATTAAAATAAATAAATCTATCCCTTCTTTTTCTTTATCAGTTATGCGAACGATTATGCATCCAAAACAAACGATTATTTGACATAACTACTATCTTCCATGAGAATACACGAAGGAAACACCAATAATATAAAAAACATTTTTTTAAATTGATTTTTTCTATTACGCCTTGTATTCTTTTTTTTTTCAAGAATAATTAAATGTGTAAGCGAATACGAATGAACGGAGGTGCAAAAGACCCCCTTGTCGATCAGCCGCACGTGTTCTTGAAAGGAGAAAACATGAAAAAACTCACTCATTTGTTTTTTGTTGTGTTGACACTTCTGCCATTTGCTGCCACGCCTGTCCAAACGCACGCCCAAGAAACGTATACGATTAAAGCAGAACAACATGCGACGACCGAAGTTGTTCCTGAACTCCCGTCTATCTCTCGTATCCCTGTCACTACCCAAGAACCAGATCCGCACAATGCAGCATTGGTTCCTTTAACCGGTGGCGTCAGTTTCTCCTCTTTTCTCTCTCCTTTTTCTGCTGTTGGTGCTACATTAAGTTCTGCATTGGTTTCCCTCCCTGCTTCTGCTGCAGTAGTTTCTGCTATCCTAGGAGCAGGACTTGGTTATAGTTTTTACTAATTAGGTTCCTCCTTAGGCGTCGCCACTGCAGACTTACTCAAAACGAATGCGAGCTTGTATGAATTATCTTCCAATAATCCTGCCCTGCAACAAGAATTGGCCGCTTTTGCCACTTCGGGAATTGATTCTACTACTAGTACCTATAATTTCTCGCAAGGTCTGCAAAAAAGATACGCGCAAGACGTGACCAGTCATGCATTGATGCGGGAATATTTGACAGGAACAACGGATCATGGTGCTTATCGCTTTTCGATCAATGACCATCCGGCTTTTCGTAAACTGATCTCTTATGGTTCTCTTTCTACTGAAACGGCTCGGACTGGCGTAATCGGACGTGATGCCTCGGTAGCTGATCGAATGTTCATCGAAGATCAATTCTTCTTACTGGAAATGGTTCGTGTCATGGAAACTCGAGTCGGCAGTGATACAACATTACTAACGATCTCCGGTCATAATTATGGCCATCGGGGTAGTCACGGTTCCTTTGTCCATGAAGTCGAATTAAGTGTCCCGATGTCTGTCTTGATGAGCCAGATCGCGACTCAAGAAGACTTTCTGGAATACATCCAGCAAAACACCACTTTTGAATTTGGGGTGATCGAAACACCCTCAAGAGAAGTCGCTGTCCAGACGGCTCAGCAAATGGCGCAAGCCTATCATACACGCACTGCCGATATACAAAAGAACTTAGCGGAAGTCTTGGCACCGACTGAAAACGGATTGAGCTTCGATCCTTCTGGTATAATCGCTACCTTATACGGACAAACGGTTGTCCTTGATGCAACAGGAAAGTTCGTGTACGCTGACACTCGCGTAGCCGTTCCAGAATACCAGTGGGGAGCGATCGATTTTGCTTACAGTGAAGCAGCCATCCCAATAGATGATTCGATCACGATCGATGGGCGAAGAGGTGTATTAGATGAAGAAACTGGAGACATCGTAGAAGATGGTACAGGTAAAACATTAGTCGAAGGCGCAATGGGCGCTGCATGGAATGCGTTGAGTCTTGCCCGCGTCCTTGAAGCAATCAAAAACTTCAAAGGGGATGACGATGATGACGATGATGACGATGAATTCGAATGGTATTCCCCTCTTGATTTGTACTATGACGAATGGTATGCAGACGGTGGGAAAGGGCATACGATGGAACGACATGTGGGACAAACTGCGGATGCCCTACAAGCCCGATTGGAGGACATAACCTATTCCGCTGCCTTCCATACTACGGAACAAGCTTTGATATTTATCAACTGCGCGATCTATACTGCCAATAAAAAATACTTAGAGGGTACGATCAAATTACCTTTAGGTGATTGTTCTTTACAAGATGGTAATCGTGTAATCTATCGATCGTATAAATCGATCGCTCTTGGAAAGACATTAGGATGGGGATTTTACAAAACGCCTTATGAGAAATATGTTCAATATGATTCAATCTATTACGCCAAAGTGGTCATCCAAAGAATGCCCAACATCGTATGGAAAAAACGAAAGTATTATATCCTAACTGCTTATCCTGACTTACGAAGAACCGTAAAAGAGGAGCCGCCAAGGGCGGCTCCTCTTTCTTCAATCCAATATCAATATAGCATCAAAAACAGTGAATCGCTTTCTCTTTTCGTCATACACTGACCACACATAAGCACCATCCCAATAACGACCATTATTATAATAATTCGTAAATTCATTATTCCAAAGGTAAATATGCAGATGATCTTTATCTGGGAAAAGACGATCATTCAACTGGTTAAATTCTTCTTCCGTTCCCTCTGCTCCTTGAGGCGCATCAAGAAAAGAAGTCCGATAAATACTATCTTCTGCCCAGAATGATTCAGGTGTGATCCTTTCCGCCTTCATCATTTCTTTATTCACATAAATAGGATACTCTTTCATCTTGTCAAAAAATCGGATATCCGTATAGTTGATTTTTTCTTCTCTGAATTCGTAAAGTTTTTGTGCATATATTTTTTTAGAAACTATAAGCCCTTCTTTGCTCCGCCATAACCTGGCAGTACGCAATCTATTTGAGTAATTGAGAAATTCTAAAACTGCCTCCTGATGACTATTTAGTCCGTCATACTCTTCTTCCTTGAAAAAAGCATACCGTAACACAGTCCAAGCACGCTCCAAATAAAAATCAATACTTTCTTTTTCTAATAGTTCCATCTTTTCTCTCCTTTTCCAGTTCACTATATGGAATAATTCAATCCAATACCAATATAGCATCAAAAACAGTGAATCGCTTTCTCTTTTCGTCACACACTGACCACACATAAGCACCATCCCAATAACGACCTTCATTATAATAATTCGTAAATCCATTGTTCCAAAGGTAAATATGCAGATGATCTTTATCTGGGAAAAGACGATCATTCAACTGGTTAAATTCTTCCTCCGTTCCCTCTGCTCCTTGAGTTGCTTCAAGAAAAGAAGCCCGATAGATACTATCCTCAGCCCAGAATGATCCAGGCGTGATTCTTTTTGCCTTCATCATTTCTTTATTTACATAAATAGGGTACTCTTTCATCTTGTCAAAAAATCGGATATCCGTATAGTTGATTTTTTCTTCTCTGAATTCGTAAAGTTTTTGTGCATATATTTTTTTAGAAACTATAAGCCCTTCTTTGATTCGCCATGACCACCCAGCACACAATCTGCTTGAGTAATTGAGAAATTCTAAAACTGCCTCCTGATGACTATTTAGTCCGTCATACTCTTCTTCCTTGAAAAAAGCATACCGTAACACAGTCCAAGCACGCTCCAAATAAAAATCAATACTTTCTTTTTCTAATAATTCCATCTTTTCTCTCCTTTTCCAGTTCACTATATGGAATAATTCAATCCAATACCAATATAGCATCGAAAACAGTAAATCGCTTTCTTTTTTCGTCATACACTGACCACACATAAGCACCATTCCAATAACGACCATTATTATAATAATTCGTAAATCCATTGTTCCAAAGGTAAATATGCAGATGATCTTTATCTGGGAAAAGACGATCATTCAACTGGTTAAATTCTTCTTCCGTTCCTGCCGCTCCTTGAGGCGCATCAAGAAAAGAAGTCCGATAGATACTATCCTCAGCCCAGAATGATCCAGGCGTGATTCTTTTCGCCTTCATCATTTCTTTATTTACATAAATAGGGTACTCTTTCATCTTGTCAAAAAATTGGATATCCGTATAGTTGATTTTTTCTTCTCTGAATTCGTAAAGTTTCTGTGCATATATTTTTTTAGAAACTATAAGCCCTTCTTTGATTCGCCATGACCAACCAGCACACAATCTGCTTGAGTAATTGAGAAATTCTAAAACTGCCTCCTGATGACTATTTAGCCCGTCATATTCTTCTTCCTTGAAAAAAGCATACCGTAACACAGTCCAAGCACGCTCCAAATAAAAATCAATACTTTCTTTTTCTAATAATTCCATCTTTTCTCTCCTTTTGTTCTTCTAACGGCACTCCTGATACACTAACAAATCTACCCCTTTCATCTGCTACGTCAATACATGTTTCTCTCGAATTTTATCTATCCATTTTTATTTTATCGCAACTATCAAAGCTTCTATTCCTATTATTTCTTTTTGAAGAAAAGATAGTTTTCAATCGTATAAATCGCTAGTTTCGCAAAAAAGGCTGTGACAAAAATAGTCACAACCTTTTGATCTTTTCTTCAATTTTTCACATGTCGGCGATTCAATAAAAAACCGCCTATTATTGTAAAGACAGGAGCAAGGATCGAGAAAAAAGCGAATGGCAAGTAATGCAACGCGCTAACTTTCATCGTCCCCATAATGAATGTGCCGCTAACTCCCCACGGTACAAGAGAATTGACGGTTGCTCCTGAATCTGCTAGCGTCCGTGTCAAATAGTTTTTTGATAAGCCAACCTCATCAAAGGAGCGTTTGAATGTTTCTCCTGGAAGAATGATGGACAAGTACTGCTCTCCAACGATCAGATTGACTCCGATACAACTCAAGGCAGTAAACCCGACTAAACGAGAAGGTCGATCCATCTTTTCTTTTAATTCTTGCACGATGGTCTCAACAATCAAATATTTGATCAATAAACCACCTAATGCCAATGCCAGTAAAATCAAACTGGCTGAGCCCAACATACTCATGATACCGCCTCGAGAAAGCAGTTCATCTAGCTTAGGATCAGGTGTATGCGCGACATAACCATTCATCAAGATGTCTGCTGCTTTTCCAATTGTCAAACTTTTCTCATGGATAAAGGAAAGAACGAGGGCGGCTGTCGATCCTGCTAATAATGTAGGGATAGCTGGAATTTTTTTGATTGCCCCGCCAAATAAAATAACTAACGGAATCAATGTCCAAGGAGAGATCCAAAAGCTTGCTTTCATATTTTGGATCATTTCATTGATACTGGCTAGGTCGGCTGAATGACTGTTCTGTCCTAATATCGTATAAAAAAGCAACGAAAGGACGAATGCCGGAAAATCCGTATAACGCATACCAGCGATATGTTCGAATAGATTGACTCCACCGATACCAGCTGCCAAGTTCGTCGTATCCGATAAAGGCGAGCAGTTATTCCCTAAAAATGCACCAGAAACGACCGCACCTGTAGTCATTGCATCGTTGAATCCAAGCAAATGTCCGATTCCCAAAAAAGCAATCCCAATCGTCGAAATCGTTGTAAATGAACTGCCGACTGTCACTCCGACAATTGCACAAACAAGAAATGCTGTCGGCAAAAAGAAACGTACAGAGACAAGTTTGAAACCATAAACCATGATCGTAGGGATGGTTCCAGATAGAATCCAAGAGGCAACCAAGACGCCAATCAAAAGAAAAATCAGGATTGGGATGATCCCCGGAGTGATTCCTTTGACGATCCCGTCATGGATCTCATCCCATGAGAACTTTTTAAATCTGCCATAAAACAACAAGCACATGAAAGCTGCAAGGATCGGGATATGTGGCGAGAGTTGGAATCCGATGATCAGTACTCCTAGGAGTGCCAACAACACGATCAATACAGCGATACTTTCTTTTAAAGAAATATTTTTATTCATCGTCGATCTCCTATTTCAAATGAAAAGGCCCTGCCATGAAAAAACTATTCACTTGGCAGGACCTCCTACTAAATCAGCGACAGATCGTCGGCTGAAAGACTTATTTTTTTATTTTTCTTCTAAACTTTTTTCTACCTCAATCCCCCAAGAATCTTTCTTGAAGTGATTGATGATCAATGGAATAACGAACATGACCACTGTGATAGCTGCTACTAACAATGCATCACTCAATGTCGCTGTACCTAATGTAGCAAATACGACAACGATGATAGAGAAGATCAGCATGCAGCTGACTACCCAAGCTAAGCCGTTTCCGTTTTTACCAATTCGGTAAGGGCGTTCGAATTCTGGATGTTTCTTACGCATTTTAAGCAATGAAACAGCAATCAAAATGTACACGATACAATAAATAACAGTTGTAGCATTTGTAAGTGTCAAGAATACAGCACTTACGTCATCCATTACACCATAAAGCAAAGCAAATAATGAAATAACGATTGATTGTGTTAGAACGACATTTCTAGATACGCCGTATTTGTTTTCTTTATGGAATCCGAATTTTGGTGGAAGGAATCCTTCACGAGCTACTTGGATGATTGTTTTTGATGGTCCAGTAACCCAAGCTGATAATTGTAAAAGCACACCAATAAATACCATGAAGCTGAAGATATTTCCGATCACTTCTGGTAAGCCTAGGATTTGGCAATCAATCAAGATTGGCTGCGTGATATTTGCTAATTCCATTTTTCCATCTGGTACGACATTGGCAACAAGCATCGCATTGATGACATTCAATAAAACTAATCCGATCAAAGCGATAAATACGCCTTTTGTATAATTTTTTGTTGCGTCTTTCAAACGAGGCATGTAAACAGAACTCATTTCGATCCCAACAAAAATAAATGTGATACCAGCTAAGTATTTCAATGAATCAATATGTTCCAAGTCAGGGAAAGCTTTTGACCATGAAAAGTCACCTAGATAGCCGTTTGAGACTAGTCCGACTTTGAAGGCTGCCAAAACACCTAAAACGAACATGATGACTACTGGGATATATACCCCTAGCCATACACCGATGTTCCCGCCGACTTTTGCCATATCGAATTTCAAGTTCAAGATCGTGATGATCCAGTAAATAACTAAAATACAACCTAAAACGAACCAATGATTATTGCCAAGTTCTACATTACCAAATGTGTTTCCTAACAATGGTCCTAAAGTAGAAGCGACCATTACCATACCTGGGAACATTTGCACCCATAATAGCCATGCAACGACAAATCCCCATTTGCTGCCCAGTGCTGTTTTTACCCATAACTGAGGACCGCCTTCTTGAGGAAGCATCGTTGAAAGTTCACCGGAAACCATTGATATCGGACCGGCAAAAAACAAAACTGCAAAAATTGAATAAAAAATCAATGTCCAACCGACTGCGGCTAACGTAGGAATACTCCGAACCGTTGCACACAGTGCCATTGTCAGACCGATAAAGGTCCCAAGACCCATTTTACTTACTTCAGATTTACTCACCGTTGACACTCTCCTTGATTTTTTGGATAAAATAACGGTGTCTTTGAAGTAGTTTCAGCAATAAACGAAACAATTCAGCGAATATTTGAGGGGATTCTTTGAGTCTATTGCTTGAAGGAGTTCTTCAAAGACAACCTCAAAACAAAGGGATCGAAGAGCTTAGGTCACCCCTTGCTCTTCAGATCCAAACATGCGTCAGAAACAGTTAGCATTCAAGCTGTTTTCTAACATGATTACCTTGCTTATTTTGCTTCGCTTGCCAATAATTGGTCTGCGTAGATTTTTTCCAATTTTTCTTGAAGAGCTGCTTTGATTTTTTCAGCATATTCTTCAAAGTGTTCTTCTTTGTTCATGTATGGTGTCATTACGCTGGCACGCAATACAGTTACTTTTCCGGCACGGTTCCATTCTTCATCTGAGAATCCTAGTTGGTTCACGAATTGCAATGGGCTGTTGCCATAGTCTGGGATAGCAAAGTCAGTATGTGAAGTTAAGAATTCATTACCGTAAATGCTTCCTTTCACGTATGAAGAATAATCATATACGTCATGGTTCAATTTATTCATCGCAACTAAATCGTCGTTGCCTTTTTCTTTGAATACGTAGTCTACCATGTTGAAATCTGGATAAGTTAATGGATGAACTTCGATTTCTTTGTCACCTACTTTGAATGACAAGTCATTCAAGAAGTTGTAGAAACGGTGTGCCCCTTCGATTGATGCACCCATCAATTTACCGTATCCTGTGACATTCAAAGGTAAGACATGGTGTGCTGCCCAAACGCTGGCTGCTGTTGCCCCTGCTTTTGAACCTTCCAAGATATACGCTCCAAGTAATGCTGGGATATCTGCACCTTTTTCAAATACATATGTTGCGAAGTAAGAGATAACGTCTCTCATGCGGATATCTTTGATGACGATACCACCGGCAGAATATGGAACATAGCCCATTTTATGTGGGTCGATCGTTACAGATTCTGCTTCTTCGATTGCTTTATATGCACTGTGTACTTCTTCTAAGATATAATCTTTGTTTTCTGTAAAGACGTTGTATTTGTAATGAACATCTTTTAAATCTTCGAATGGAATGAAGTTGTTGTCTTCGTCTAAGAAAATCGCACGACCGTATCCGCCATAAGCAGCATCTACATGCAAGTAGAAGTAAATACCGTCTTTTTCTAATACGCGACGCAATGCAACGATTTTATCGATACCGTCGATTGCTCCTTCTTCTGTTGATCCTACAACACCGACTACACCTAAGATGGGTGTTTTTTCAGCTGCTAGACCACGAACGATTTTTTCAAGTTCGTTGATGTCCATGCGGTAGTTATGGTCAACTGGCACTGGAATTACTTGGTCTAAACCGATACCGATGATGTCGGCAGCTTTTAGCCATGAATAGTGTTTTGTTTGTGGAACCAACCATTTTCCTAATTTGTCTAAATGTTTTCCGCTACGTGCTGAGTGAGCTTTGATTTCGTCGATTTTTTCTGGAACACTGTCTAACAAGTTCATGATTTCTTCTGTTGACAAGTTCATCAATTCCCAATCGCTTTTTCCAGCAACTAGTTCAGGTGTCACTTCTTTCATAGCAAGTGGCAATGATTTGATGTTGCGGGCATACCAAAGTCCTTCTAAGTTTGCTAAAGAACCATCAGCAACGATGTGTCCCCAGCCATCTTTATAGCTCATTAATTTTGCAAATTCCATGCCTACTTCTTCTTCCATTTGGCTTGTTGCAGGAGAAGATTCGTAAGCAACGTTATTACCATTCCATAGCATAGCAAAATTGTACGCTAGTAAAGATGGCATCAATGTTTCAGAGTTCATATGACCCCAGTAGCGTCCGGCATTATGCCAAGGAACGGAATGGGTACGCATCCGCGCTGAAATTTCTGATAGAACATCTTTTGTTTTATTCACAGTGTGTTCAAAACTAGCACTGCTTTTTTCTTCTGGCGTAATGATAGGCATGTCTTGAGGCATGTAGTTTTGACGCCAGCCTAAATGTTCGTCCACCAATTCATTCAACAAAGCTTTATAGATTTGGCCGTTCTCAGCTTTGTCCCCAATGAATAGGGCATTTAGGTTTAGATCTTTCGACAATGATTCACTCATAGTGAAACCCTCCTAAAAAAAATATTTAAATTTTGTCGAGCCCTACATTACACCTGTTCTCCTATTCTGTAAACTAAGCTTTCGACCGTTTTTTAATCGTATTTTAATATGTATCAATTATTCGAATTGTTCGCACTTTTGAAATAATTAAAAAAAACGAGGGAATTTACAAAAGTAAACTCCCTCGCAAAGATTGTATTAACGACAACCAGCGTTCTATTTTAGGATGGGTTTCAAAATTGGAATGTTGTAATAGTATTCCCCTTTTTCAAGGCAAAAACTTACTAAATTCTAATCAATTACTTTGGCCAAAAAGTAATTTTTCTTACCTTTTCGAATAACCACAAACTTACCATCGAATTCATCGGATGGATTTATGACAAAATTTAAATCGGTAACGCGGTCACCGTTAATACTTATAGCTCCGTTTGAAACATCTTCCCGTGCCTGACGTTTAGATGGTTCAATTTTTGTGGAAACAAGTAGCTCCACGATATTTTCAGGTGTGCTTGAAATTTCAACGTTCGGCATTTTACCGAATCCTTGCGCGATTTCTTCCGCATTTAGTTCTTTAATATTTCCAGAGAACAATGCTTGCGTTATTTTTTGCGCTTCTTTCAAGTCTTCTTCACTATGCACAAATCTTGTAACTTCTTCTGCCAAACGGCGTTGTGCTTCACGTTTCTCAGGTTCTGTCTCTACTTTTTTCGCTAATTCTTCAATTTCTTCTTGAGATAAGAACGTAAAGAATTTCAAGTATTTCACTACATCACGATCATCTTGATTCAACCAGAATTGGTAGAATTCAAATGGTGAAGTTTTCTTAGGATCAAGCCAAATGGCACCGCCTGCGGTTTTTCCGAATTTCGTTCCGTCCGCTTTCAACATCAATGGAATCGTTAAACCGAACGCTTCTGCTTCTGGTCCTTCTAATTTTCGGATCAGGTCTAAACCAGCTGTGATATTTCCCCATTGGTCTGCTCCACCGATTTGTAGTTGTACATCGTATGTTTTATGCAGATGTAAAAAGTCGATGGATTGCAGGATTTGGTAAGTGAATTCTGTGAATGAGATCCCTACTTCCAAACGGCTGGCAACGATATCTTTTGCTAACATCGTGTTGATGTTGAAGTTTTTACCGTAGTCTCTCAAAAATTCAAGTAAAGAGATTTTTGATAACCAGTCGTAGTTGTTCACAAATGTGATATTTGCGTCTTTACCAAACAATTTTCTCATTTGATTGGAAAGTGCATCCACGTTATGTTGTACTTGTTCCATCGTTTGCAACACACGTTCTGTTTTACGGCCGCTTGGGTCGCCGATTGTTCCTGTTCCGCCGCCAATCAGAATATATGGATGATGGCCTGCCAATTGGAATCTTTTCATCATCATAAATGGGATCAAATGTCCGATATGCATCGAATCACCAGTTGGATCAACGCCGCAATAAAGTGAAATGCTCTTTTCTTCAACGAGCTCGCGAAGTCTTTCTTCGTTTGTTTGCTGATTAATGGCGTCGCGCCAAGTTAATTCATCAATAATATTCATTTTACTGACCTCCGTGTAGTTTTTTTATGAAAGCAGGAACCTGCTAGCATGCGTCATTGAGTATTTCTTCGGGATGGAAAATAAAAAAAGTCCCTTGGCATATAGCCAAGGGACGAAATCTCGCGGTACCACCCAATTTGTATGTCTAGATATCCAACATACCTCTCGAACATTTAACGCTGTCGCGTGGCAATCACTGCCAGAGACTCCTGAAATGTAATTCGCTTTAAAGCATGTACTGGTTTGCAGCAACCACCAGCTTTCTGAAACATTGGCTTTAACAACTACTTCGTTTCAATCTTCGTCTTGTTATTATTAATATGTGTCTATCATAGAGCGCAACTTTTTCTTTGTCAACAGAAAAAAGATATTTTTTTTAAATTCCTCATTTTTTCTTTTTTGAATCCGCTCTAATCCCGAACATTTTATTTTCAACTATTGTTAAAAGAAACTATTTTTTCTGTATTTTTTCTGCAATTTATCGAGAAGTCACTTTACTTTTCCTCTTATTCTTTCTTCGTTACAATGAACAACGGGACGAGTAAAAAATGAAAAAGTAAGGGACGAGGTATATGGAAAAAAAGCAAAAAATTATTTTAGGAGCCACTTCTGCTTTAACTGTCGTTATTTTAATTTTAAGTCTTTTTTTTGTCATCCGAGCATACACAAAAAAAGAACCGATTATTCATGAAAAAAAAATAACAGAAAAGACAAAAGAGCCAATGGATGATAAGCAACAGCTAGTGACTCAAGCAAAAAATCTGGCACAAAGCTATGATTATGACCAAGCGATTGCTTTATTGGAGAAAAACAGTAAAAACGGATCTGCGGAAACACAGCAGCTTCTTCAAACACTGAAAAAGGAGAAAGAACAACTAATTGACTGGTCTGATCCTACTCAGATCTCTCACGTCTTTTTTCACAGCTTGATCGTGGACCCACAAAAAGCCTTCCACTCTCAACAGGCTCAAGGATATAAAGACTATATGGTAACTGTTGAAGAATTCAACCGTTCAATCGAACAACTCTATCAAAATGATTTTGTTTTAGTCAATTTGAATGATTTGATCCAAAAAGACGAACAAGGGAATCTTTCCTTTAACGGGCTTGCGCTACCTGAAGGAAAAAAACCATTAATTCTTTCACAAGATGATGTCAGCTATTATGAATATATGGATAATTCCGGTTTTCCTAGCCGATTAGTCGTATCAAATAACAATGAAATCAAAAATGTTTATAAAGAGAATGATAAGGAAGAAATTGGGGACTTTGACATGGTTCCTCTGATCGATGCTTTTGTCAAGAAACATCCTGATTTTTCTTATCGAGGCGCAAAAGGCACCTTGGCCCTGACAGGTTACAACGGTGTTTTAGGTTATCGAACATCCAAGTCTCAATACGGAGATAACGAAAAAACAAAAAAAGAGAGCGAAGAAGCTAAAAAAGTGGCTGATCAGTTGAAGAAAGATGGTTGGAGCTTTGCTTCCCATACCTGGGGACACTTGAATATGACTCAAGCTTCATTAGAGGATGTCAAAAAAGACAATGAATTATGGCAGCAAGAAGTTGCACCTATCCTAGGAAAAACAAATATCCTGATTTATCCATTTGGTGCAGATATTAGCGACTGGCAGCCTTATTCAGCAGAAAATCAAAAATTTGCTTACTTGAAGAGTCAAGGTTTCGATATTTTCTGCAATGTAGATGCTTCTACTCCCGCTTGGGGACAATTAGGTACGGATTTCTATCGAAATGCTCGAATCAATATTGATGGCATTCGGTTCCAATCAGATTTAGACGGACAAAACCCTATTCTTGATGCATTCATCAATGTTCATGAGGTCTACGACAAAGAAGCACGCGAATCCGCTTGATTTTACATCATTTATAAACAAAAAAAGCCGAACTGACATTTTATCGTCAGTTTCGGCTTTTTTTATGCTTTATTTCTTCTTCGGCGCGATACCTTTGATCAGGACTTCTGTCCATTCTGCTGTATATGGAAGCAGTTTTGCGTATATCTCCGGCTTAGAAATTCCTTCTACCATTGCTTGAAAATAGAGGATCAAAAACTCATCCGAATATTTCAAATCCACTTTTCCTTCTTTACGTCCTCGGTGGAAAAGATCAAGCATGATACTGAAACTTTCTTGCGTATACGCATCCATCGCGTCAGAAAATTCTTTTTTTTCTTTTTTTGTATAGTATGTCATCAAATCGATATAAAATTGTTTGTTCACTCGATTGAGATAGCGGATTTTATTTTCACTCATAGCAATCAGCGTTTCTTCAAATGGAAGATTTTCCGCAATCAACGCTTTCGCTTCTTGCCCTAAATCATTCATAAATGTGAAAAATACTTCATAAATCAGCCCTTCCTTGCTGCCAAAATATTTAAAAATCGTCGCTTTACTTACCTGAGCGCTCTCAGCAACCTTATCCATCGTCACTCCAGCGGTTCCTATGTCTGTGTTCATCAAGTCAAAAGCTGCTTGTAAAATCTCTTTCTTTTTCTCTTGTGCTCTCTTTTCAAAACCGTTCATTTATAGAGCCTCCCGTAATTTTAAACTTTTATAATATATATAGTTCAAATTTATTCTGAGGTTTATTATAACTATCTATTGAGAAAGTATCAAGCTAGCAATTCCTTGTTTATGAATTCATTGACAGAAATTTATAAAAAGAATATTATGTACTAAAATATAAAAAAAAGTTTTATAAAAAGGTATAAAACCATTTTATTAAACTGATTAATCTTTTTTAGTATATATTTTAAGAAAAAGGAGTGGGGTTTTTATGGCAGAAATCGTCAAAGTCACACATTTGAAAAAGAGCTTTGGTCGTTTCGAAGCTTTAAAAGATGTCTCTTTCACCGTACATTCAGGTGAAGTCGTTGGATTTATCGGACCAAATGGTTCTGGAAAATCCACGACGATTCGGACACTTTTAGGGATTATAAAAAAAGACGGCGGAACGGCAACGATTTTTGGTCAAGATGTATGGGAAGATAGTTTATCTATCCATGAACGTCTTTCTTATGTTCCAGGTGACATCTCTTTATGGGGAAATTTGACTGGAGGAGCGATCATCGATCTCTTCATGAAGCTTCATGGAAAAGGGAACGCTCAAAAAAAGGACGAACTGATTCAACGTTTCTCTCTTGATCCTAAGAAAAAAGCAAAAAACTATTCAAAAGGAAATCGTCAAAAAGTGGGCTTGATTACTGCTTTAGCTGTTGATTCGGATCTCTATTTATTTGATGAGCCTACTTCTGGTTTAGATCCCTTGATGGAAACCATTTTTCAAGAAGAAGTTGAAAAACTGAAAGAACAGGGCAAATCCATCCTGCTTTCTTCTCATATTCTCAGTGAAGTCGAACGGCTGGCAGATAAAGTCGTGATCATCCGCGAGGGAACAGTCGTAGAAGAAGGAACACTCGATGAATTGCGTCATTTGACCCGCTCGACCATTACTATAGAAACAGAAGCAGATAACAGCCACTTAGCACAATTGAACGGTGTCCATGATTTTGTGCAAAAAGGCCACCTTGCTCAATTTGCTGCTGACAACGAAGCTTTCGATGAGATTTTAGCTGAAACTTCCAAATTAGGTGTGAAAAAATTTGAATCTATTCCACCGACTCTTGAAGATTTATTCATGAGGCACTATGAAGGATGAGGAGGAAACGAAATGACTGATAAATTTTCACGCTGGTCCACCCTTTTTTCTCAAAACCTTAGCCGTGACTGGAAAAAGATCTTGATATGGCTAGTCGGTGTCACTGCTTTTTCTGGTGGTTTTGTCCCTGCGTTTGAAGAATTGACTTCAGGACAAGGGTTAGCTGGATTATACGAAACAATGCAAAACCCGGCAATGATAGCAATGGTCGGACCAACTCCCGCTTCGAATGCTGCTGAGTATACTTTAGGAGCGATGTATGCAAATGAAATGTTGCTTTTTTGCAGTTTGTTTGCTGCTGTGATCTCTGTTTTGCATGTGGTGAGCCAAACGAGAAAAAAAGAGGAGCTTGGTCTGATTGAACTTATTCGTTCCTTTCGAGTCGGACGTCAAGCAAACTCTTTAGCTGTCATCGCTGAAAGTATTCTGATTAATTTGCTTTTAGCAATATCGATCAGCTGTACGATGATTTTTTTTCAAGCAGATTCGATCACTGCAGAAGGTGCTTGGCTTTTTGGGCTATCTGTAGGTAGTACGGGGATTTTGGGGAGTGCCGTTGCACTGTTTGCTTCACAACTGATGCCAAGTGCAGCCAGTTCGAATGGTCTGTCTCTAGCGTTTTTAGGTGGACTTTACCTTCTAAGAGCAATAACAGATGTAGCTGATTCCTCTCTTTCGATGTGGAATCCTTTAGGCTGGTCTTATTTGTCCTATCCATTTACAACTAATAACTGGATTCCTTTGCTTTATTTGTTTTTGTTCAGTCTCATCTTGATAATCAGTTCATTTGTTTTAGAGGAACATCGAGACTTGAACACCGGCTATATCCCCGAACGTGAAGGAAAACCGTATGCTAAACGTTCTCTTCTATCCTTGCGTGGTTTATTATTCTATCTAAATAAAGGAATGACCATCAGTTGGCTTATCACTTTTGGTTTGATGGGGGCGGCATACGGCTCTATCTACGGGAATATGCAACAGTTTTTAGAAAGTAACGACTTAATGAAACAGATGTTTATCCAATCTGGCGTCTCAATTGAAAAAAACTTTACAAGCACGATCATGGTCGTCTTGATTTGTCTAGCTGCTATTTTACCAATTGCTAGCATCAATCGTTTATTTACAGAAGAAACCCACGGACGTATGAATCAGCTGTTCGCAACAAAAATTTCTAGGAACCAACTTTATTGGACAAATCTGTTACTAGCGATCCTGTTTTCTATATTGTCGATTCTGATTAGTTCTGGTGCGCTAGGACTTTCTGCTTTGGCATCGATGAAGGATGCGAAAGATATGGATCTATTGCTGTTTCTTAAAGCCGGATTCAACTTTCTGCCTGCTGTTTTAGTGTTTATCGGAATGAGTGGCTTTCTATTCGGATGGCTTCCTCGAATGGGTAAATTTGCTTATATCTACTTAGCTTACTCCTTTGCGCTCAATTACTTTGGCGGGATTTTGGATTTACCAGAATGGTTCTCCAAAACAGCGGTCCCTAGCTGGGTACCACGGATGCCAAACGATTCTTTCGATCTTTCCGTATTCCTTACGTTATCCTGTATCAGCCTTGCACTGATCGTCCTTGGTGCTATCGGTTATAGGAGAAGAGATTTAGTGGAAGGATAACAAAAAAAGAGCATGTTCAATTTCATGCTAGCCTCCAAATTGGGATCAAAAATCCAACATTTGGAGGTCATTTTTGTATTTACATGTCTTCTAACTGTTCTTTATCAATGATCCAGACTTCCCGATTCTCTCTTTTTACATAACCATTCTCCTCTAATAATTTAAATTTTCTAGATAAAGTTTCGGGGGTCGTACCGATAAATGCAGCAAGTTCTTTCATTTTCATTGGCAGGAAAAAGTGATCCTTCCCTGTCGCTTTAGCTAAGTCAAGCAGATAGACAGCGACTCGTTCTTCTACTTTTTCCATCATCAAAAAAGTTGTCTGCTGCTGTACTTTTGTTAATTTCTCAGCGTTGATTGCTAAAAGTTTCAGACTAAGGGCGGGATAATGCAGTAAAAGTTCCGAGAAATCTTTTTGTCTCAATACGCAAATTTCCGTTTTTTCTAGTGCTTCGCCAAATAAAGATTCATTTGGAACGCCTAACAACTGGCTCTCTCCCTCATATCCGCCCGGCTCTACTACTCGTAAAAGCTGTTCCTTTCCGCTAGCAGATAATTGATACACTTTCATACTACCGGAAGCCACGATTACTAATTGAGACTCTCTATTCGGCGCAAGAAGCTGTTCTCCTTTTTCCACTTTTCTGTGTGTCACTAACGAGTGGATTTTTTGCTGATCTTCTATCTCGAGATGATTGAATAATGGAACGAGTGAAACACACAATCCTTCATGTCTCATAGCAGATTCCTCCTTTGGATTTCTTCCTTGTTTGTTATTCTACTTGTTCGTTTAACTTGGGTAATTGTTGTATCAAGATTTTTCTTTTTGTGCGATAAGTAAGCAGACACATGCCGTTTATGACCACGATCAGAATACTCATTTCATGGAAAAGCATACCGTTTGCCACCTCGGCCACTAGGATCAGACTCTCGGTAATAATGGCGGTGAGTGTTTTATGCCTTAAAATCATTTTTTGATACTATCTATAAGTAAAATTGAAAATTGCCTCTTATGTCAAATAGGAGCTGTGACAAACGCCTTGTCGCAACTCCTATTTTTTGAATAAATGGTGTTCTCCTGCCAACTTCTCGGATACAAGTCACGATATTCATCAAACATGAGAAGCTGTTTTTTAAATTGTTCCTTGTGACTCAGGGTTAAACGGCAAGTTCACAACCTCCGAGATTCACAGTGTTCAAAAACTTACTAACATTCGGCTTTTTTTACTAAATGCCGCTGTTACTTGTTTGCCGAAACGACCCTTTACTGCTTTTTCCAATCCAGTCGTTGCAGAGGATACCGCTTTTTTTGCCGTACTTGCTTCCACCTCTGCGGCTTGTTTCGCCTTTTTGCATTTCGTGACTTTGTCTTGAGTCATCGCAATCCCTAAAGCTCTTGCTGAGATTTTTTGTATCTCTTTCTGGTAATCTTCCCAAATTTTTTCCTCTAGAATGATCACTTATTATCTCCTTTCTTGTTACTTTTTGTTTAATCGTTGCAGATCAGCACGATAACGGCGTTCGACTTCATCTTGCTGATCATAGATTTTTTTTCGTTTCTGCATCAATTCATGAGAGAACCTCTCTTCTAAACGTCTGAGTTCTTTTTGTGCAAAATACAAAGAATCCTTCGGGCATTCAAAGGAACACACCGAAAAACGTATATTGGAATAAGTCGTTTCTGCCAGCTGCTGCATGTTCTTTTGCATCTGTCTGAGCTGATCTTCCTGATTTTCTAGCTGCAGTCGTTCTTTTCGGTATGTTTCATGAATCTGGTTTTCTTTTTCCATCTCACTACTCCTTGTTTTAAAATAATTGTCGTGCCAAGTCTCGATCACGTTGGACCAGCTCATTGATTTTCGCTTCGATCTCTTTTGCCAAGGTAGAGAATTCTGCTGAAAGCTGCTTGATTTTGAAGATTTTTTCCCTGAATTCCTGCGTAGGTTCATCAACGATCGTCTGCTTTGTACAACCGACTTCTCGCAGAGCATCGAGCATTTCGTTCTGAGACAAAAGCGGTGTCTGTCTGCGGACCATCGCAAGACCATCTGCCCACAGCTGTTCCAAATCACGAATTCCACGCTGGTAAATGACTAGCACTTGTTCCATCGCTTGATCGAAGACGGAAGCCGCATGTTTCACGATCATCAGCGCCTGCTGGTCGTCTAAATAGATCTGTTCATTGGTCGACAGACCGCCGCTGCTAGCTGTGAATCTTTTCCGCCAAGTCACTAGCTTGGAGAAAGCACTGATTTGTAGCTGGAGCCACTTGTTTTCTTCTTTCAGTTGACTGATCCGATCTTTCTCCCATTGATTTTTTTCGCCATATGTCTCCATTTGACGGATCATAGCTTTGTTTTTGATGATTTGCTGGGCGAGTAAGGTCTGTTCGAGGGCGACCCCTCCATGTTGGTCGGAATAGATGATGATATCGCCATATTTATCGATGTAATTCCCGTTTTTGTCGAGATTGAACTGATTTAGATCGTGTCCATAGTTTTTCCAGCCGGCGTTGTCGATTCCGAAACTGTGAAATGGCAGTTGGCCTTTCCCGCCAGTCAGCCAGCCACTAGTCACGATGTCTGAAGTGTCATACAGATTGATGATCTGCCCTTCATAATTCATGAGCTGCTTCTCACTCAAGCCTGGGCCTGCCGCTGCATATGTAAATCCGTGATAGCCTTTTAAAACAGCGACATAGATTGCCTGCGCTCCACCTAAGGAATGACCGGTCGTGGAAATGGTGTAGCCGTCTTTGACAGAATAGGTCTTTTCGATTGCATCGGCATACGCTAAAGCCGACTGGAAGGCGCCGTTGTCGTGTTTGTCCTCAAAGCCGACTTCTCGGATGTTCGTTTTCCAATCCTGCCAGTTTTTAGTGCCCGCGTAGGCGATAGTCAGGTCTTTTTTGATGACGGATTTGGGGTAGCCGGAAATTTGCTGTAATTGATCTTGCTTCTTACTTTTATATTCATCTTTGATTTCAGCCACGACCATGGCCTGCATTCCGTTTTTCTTTGGTGTTTTTTCTTTTCCGATTGTATGTTTGTCGGTGTTTACCATATCAAGAATTAAATATTCGTTTTTCACGCCAAATCTATCCAGCTTTTTTATATTTCCTACTTCTACTTGATAAACTGTTTCTGAAAAAACTCGATTCTGATCCATCAGTCGATCCCCCCATCATAGAATGTGACGATATTCATGGGTATGCTCCTATTGGTCTCTTGGTCTTTTCTACTGAGATAATGATCTTGCCTCGGTTTTTCTATACCACTATCAATCCTATAGATCCACTGACCTGTTTCTGCAGACTTTACTCCTAATGTCGCAGTGTGGGAGAGCAGGTCATTGATTTCGAAGTGGACCTCTAAAGATTTCATAGGGGTTACAGAAAAACCTGTAAATTCTATTTTCTCAATATCAATATACTCAGTTATAGAATCTAATCTTTCAAAAAATTCCTGTTCAGTCATGTCTCCTTTACCTTGATTAAATTCTTTGAAGATTTCCTTTTCTCGCTTTTCATCTACTGTTGAAATCTCATAATGATTATACAAATAATTTGCCAGATCGGTTTGGATGGTACGCAGTTCTTCATTGTCTTTTTCTCTTCTATCCATCAATATTTTCCCTCCTATACTTAGTGCGATGATGACTATGACTCCTCTGAAAATGATTTTTTTCATACTTGCTCTTCTTACTTCTCTTCACAAAGAAAACGCTTTAAATGGATTTTACCATAGGCTTATCAGTGAAAAAAGAAGCCTTGTTCTTACTTTTCCTTGTTTGATAACGAAATGAATATTTTTTCATTTTTTCTGTTATGTAAATCGAAACACATATACAAAAGAATAAACAGGCGCAAGTAATTGTTGTTTTTTAGAGATTGTTAACTGTTATGTTTTTAGATTTGTTTAAATTTTTATTCTGATTTGACTGATGGAAAAACCAAACAGACACCTGCAAAAAAATGATTTTTCGCAGGTGTCTGTTTATGTTGCATCATGAGAGCAGTGGATTCGATGATATGCCATCTATTTAGTACGCAACGCAAATCAGCTTTTTCATAACTTCTTTTTTATCGCGTGATACAATGGCGCTAGTTCTTTGAGTGCCTCAGCAGTTTTCTCTTCGATGTTTGTGTATTCATTTGGAGAAAAAAACAGTTTGCCAAGTTGGAAGGTTCGATCGCCCATTGTTTCTCGCAGCTCTTCTTGCTTGCTCTTATCTGATAAATAAACGGATAAAGGCAAATGATCTTCCAGCTCATTTTCAGGCTGAGGCCAGATATAATAATCTTCAATCGCTACCTGGGTACTCCATTCCTGCAGTAAAGATAGCAATTGATTGTATCCTTCAACGCTTCCTTCTCTCGTGTCACTTTTATAGTGCTGATACATCAAATAGATTTGGTATTGTTTTTGATTCAACAAAACTGCTAGACAGGCATTCTCGTTTTGCCGATCTTCACTTCGATAAGCACTCCAAAAATGACTGCGTAAATTCCAGCCATTCGTCCAGCTTTCGATTTTAGGTTTGCTCATGCCATATGTATCAGGCAAAAGTGCAGCTGTCTGGAGCTGGATCTCTTTCCATTTTTGCCAGTGTGCTTTGTATTCTTGTTTGATTAGTTCGACTTCATCTGGTGTATGTATTTCTTTGAGTTGTTTGAATGCATAATTGTCTCTGTCAAATAACTGATAGTCTTCTTTCATTAAATCCATTTTGTTCCCTCTTTTCTTTTTTATTTTAACTATGTTATTTAAAAGAAACAACTGTAAAAAAGCTGAATCGAAAAAGCAACTGATTGCTTTTCGAGTTCAGCCTCTGTTTCCATTTACAGGAATGGTCATGAAGTTTTGATCACATTGAGTAGTGACGTAAATAAAATGGCACTGGAAGCAGCTCCCGGGTCGATATGTCCGATTGCACGCTCTCCTAGATAGGAAGCTCGTCCTTTTTTAGCTACCAAGTCTTTGGTGTGTTCTTTTGCCTGGTCAATAATTTCTTTTGTTAGATTCCCTGCTTTCAACGCCTCTGTAACTGGTAGCCAAACATCTAACATCGTTTTATCGTCAGCTTCTGCCTTTCCTCGGCTTTGAATACCCGCTGTTCCCTGCTCGATCACTTCTCCTAATTTTTCTTGAGAATCAATAGAATCGACCCCTTTTGTCGCTTTCATCATGTTCATGAATGCAGATCCGTATAACGGACCAGAAGCCCCACCGACTTTCGATATCATCGCCATAGAGAATACTTTGAATGTATCACTAATTGTTCCAGGATGATCGGTTTGAAAAGCTTCTTCATAAGCTGAAGCCCCTCTTCCCATATTATTTCCGTGGTCTCCATCGCCAATCGGGGTATCTAGATCACTGAGATATTGTTTGTTCTGATTGATTGCCTCTGCAAATTGTGAGAGCCATTCTTGGATTTCTTGAACGGTTAGTTTCATATTATCACCCTTTTATCTTGAGATTGTCTTACCATGAAATCGTCTGTACATTGCTTTCTAAAGAATCTTTCCATTGTGTCTCCGTCAAGTCGATCAGCGTAAGAGAAAGGCCTTGCATATCTAGTGAGGTCATAAAATTACCGACTTTTCGGAAAACTACATTGACGCCTCTTTCTTCCAGCAGAGCTAAAACATCATTCATGAATACGAACTGTTCCATCAAAGGCGTCCCGCCCATTCCGTTGACGAATACACCTGCTTCTTTTGGCAAATTCGAGTAATCATCTAAAATCTTAGTAACAAGTTCCTTTGCCAGTACTTTAGAAGGCTGCATCTTTTCTCGACGATAGCCTGGCTCACCGTGGATACCAACACCGTACTCGATTTCATCTTCTCCTAGTTCGAATCCTGGTTTCCCTACTTCTGGTACAGTTGCTGCTCGAAGCGCTACACCGATTGTTTTAGTTGCCTGTACGACCTTTTCTCCCAATTCTTTCAACTCTGCTAGGGAAGCACCGTTTCTTGCTGCATCGCCCACGATTTTGTGTACAAGGACAGTACCTGCGACTCCGCGTTTTCCAGCAGTATACGTACTATTTTCAACGGCGATATCATCATCTACGATTACACTTTCTACTTCAATATCGTCCATAGCAGCTAGTTCCTTTGCCATATCGAAGTTCAATACATCCCCTGTATAATTCTTAATGATTAGTAAAACTCCTTTGCCACTATCCGCTTCCTTGATAGCCGTTTGAATCTGATCTGGAGTTGGAGAAGTAAATACATCACCGAGCACCGCTGCACTTAACATTCCTTCCCCTACAAACCCGGCATGGGATGGTTCATGTCCGCTTCCTCCACCAGAAACCAAACCAACTTGTTCCGATTTCTGATTCTTGGCTACAACACGGGAAGATTCTACACGATAAACAAGTTCTGGATAGCTTTTTACTAATCCTTCCAGCATTTCTTCGACAATATTGCTTGGATCATTCATGATTTTTTTCAATTTATTCCCATCCTTTCTTTCCGGCATTTTGTGCTTCTGTTAAGATTTGCTGAGTATCATCCGTTATACCGGCAGTGATGGCTGCTGCAAAAGCTCCTTCCACTAAAGGCGCATCCACCAGATGATAACGTTGCTGCTGTTCTTCTTCCAACATGTCTTTTGCCAGTTCCGAATTCAATACCGCGCTGCCGATATCCGCAAAAACAAAATAACTAGCTGCATCACTTGATTCATTGACAGCTTCTACGATTTTCATCGGGTCTGATCCGATCTCGCCATTTATTCCGCCGAGAGAAAAGATCTGCACCTCTTGGGATTTTTGCATCTGCTCAATCATTTCTTTAATACCATCTGTTACTTTTTGACTATGAGAAATAAGCAAAATACTCTTTTTCACAAGAATCTTCCTTTCTTTTACATAGTTGCTAACGATTGATTTCGCTTTCATTAATGAACAATTCAAGTATATAATAAATTCCTAATTTTGGGAAAATATGTGTTGCGCATCTTGAACTTTGTTATACTTTCGTTAAAGAGAGGAGTGATCGAATGATTACAACAACCACGAATAGTGTGGAAGGAAAAACCGTAGTAGCTTATAAAGGAATCGTTTTTGGTGAAGTTATTACTGGGATCAATGTATTGAAAGATTTTGGGGCTGGTTTGCGAAACGTCTTTGGCGGCCGTTCAAAAAGTTATGAAAATGAACTAATGGGCGCAAGAGAAGAAGCACTTGCGGAAATGGCCGAACGTGCAAAAGCATTAGGAGCTGATGCAATCATTGGCGTAAAAATGGACTACGAAGTATTAGGTAGCGACAATGGTATGCTGATGGTCACATGTAGTGGAACAGCTGTCTCCACAAGATAAGTAGGAATAGCTGTCTTAATAAATAAAAAGAGATGGGACATGTAGTGGGACCCAAGAGTTAGATTTTTCAGTCTAACTTCGAGGTTCACTACCTTCCCATTCTCTCTTTTTTATTTCTTTTTGCGAATGATTCCGTAAGCTGCTGCAACTAGCACACCTGTGCCTACGAAGGAGTAATTGACAGAAGCTGTTTTTTCATTTGTTTTTGGTAAAGTCTGACTTGTTGATTCGGATGGCTCTGTCGTTTGATGAACTGTTTCTGTCGTGGTTCCAGAGGCCACTGATTTTTCTCCTGCCGAATGCAAAATATCTTTTATTCGTTGGAAACTAGCTGCTAAGTCTGCTTTTTTTGCTTCAAAATCATTAGCAACTGTTTGTGCTTCGCTGATCTTTCCATGGATCGCTTGACTGGCCGCTGTGATATCCGCTTGAGTTTGACTTAGCTTTCCAGAAGCTGTTTGAGCAACCTGATCTAATTGTTGATTGAATTCTTTTGCTTGTTGGATCTTCCCGTCAAGATCTGTTTGGACAGCTTCCGCTTTTGCTTTCGCTTCAGCAAGCTTTTTCTCAAGTTGTGCACGGTCATTTCCCGCTTTATTTTTAAGATCAGCTAAATCTTGATCGATTGCTGCTTGGTCTTCTTTCAATTTGTTTTTTGCAGCTTCTAATGCTTCTTCGAGTTCTTTTCTTTTATTTTCCAAGTCTTGCAAATGATCGATTTGGTCAGAAGAGGTAGAACTATTCGTTGATGTATCTTCTGAAGACGAAATCGTTTCTCCTGAGTTATCTGTCGGTACATTGGAAGTCATTTCTGTTTCTGAGGTTCCGTTTTCAGCATCAGAAGAGCTTATAGTTGTTGAAGGCTCTGTTTGAGCAGGTTCAGAAGTTTCTGCAAAAGCTGTTTGTCCGAAGAAGAAAATACCGAAAACAGCAATCGGCCAGATCAACGGCTTCATTCTTTTTTTCATCACTTTCCCATCCTTACTACTTTTTAACTAATTTCTTATTATAAGCAAAAATGTCTGGAAGAACCATAAACACAACAGGCTGTTTGTCTAAAAAACGGTGCATCTTTTATTTTTTTGTACGTTCCGGACTTTTCCATGTCCCGCTTCCATAACCTAAAATCGTTTTGACCGCTGGAATGAAAGTCGTCACGATCGTTATCGCGTTCACTATCCAGAACAAAAGCATATATAGGGGTGCGAAAAGAAGGTATTTCAATTTTCTTCGTCGATCATCTACAATCAGCGAAGCTAACAACTGGAAAAATCCTGCGACCATTTCAAAGCAGATGAACACAAAACTGAATGTAAAAGTGACATAGATCTGTTCATAGTTTCCTTGGTACACATAATGCCCAATCAATCCAATAAAAAGAATCACGGAAATACAAAAGAATATTGACCAGACAATACTCAATGTTTGATCAATGAAGATGATCGTTCTTCCGATATGTTCAAAAGGATGGAGCATCACTTTTTTGAAATTCGTCAGCCAGACTTCTGTTCCACCTTTTGCCCAACGTTTTCTTTGTCGATATAGCATCTTCAACGTCACAGGTACTTCCATGAAAAAGATGATTCCAGGAGCAAAAACAGATACCCAATCATTCAACTGATGATCCCAAGCAATACTGATGTCTTCTGTCGCTCGATCTTGTCTGAATCCGCCCACATCGATCAAGGCTTCTTTTCGATACATCGTATTTGCCCCACTGTACGCATAAAGGCCACCGAAAACAGCTGACTGTGTTCGTTTGATAATACCAACGATACTTGAGAATTCAACCGTTTGCGATTTTGCAATCAACTTTGTACGATTTTGGACATCCATATTTGCAGTGACCGCAGCAATATGTCTTGCACCAGGGCGAATAAAATAATTCACATACCTCTTCAGTGCATCTGGCTCCGGTACCGTATCTGCATCATTGCTTAAAATCAATTTCCCTTTTGCAAAGGCAAGTCCGATATTAAACGCATGGGCTTTTCCTTTATTTTTTTCGATCCGAACCACACGAAGATTAGCGTATTTTTTCATCAGTCTGGCTAATATTTCTGGTGTTTGGTCCGTTGAACCATCATCTGTCACTAATACTTCATAGTTGTGATAATTCAATTTCGTCATCAAATACTCGATCGTATCTTCGATCACAATCTCTTCATTATGGGCTGGTACCATGATCGTAATGAACGGTTCGACACCTGATGGAACATCTACCCATTCTTTTTGTTTGTGTTTGTATAAAAAAACATAACACCAGACACCAATAAACCATGCAAATCCGCCTAAAATCGGGTAAGAAACGAGAAAAAAATACATGATAGACAAACAAGTATCTAGGAATTGATTACCTGTATGAGTGATTGAGGTCATTTCAGTTCCACCCCATTTTCTTTATACAAATCTGCAATGAGTGTCGTATCTAGATTTTTCTCTTCGGAGACAGAATAAAAACGGACCGTTTCTCTCTCTTACTTTGTTCCAAAACGTTCCGTATACATTTCTTCAAGTAATTCTTGTCTTTTTTTCAATTCTTCATCTTCATATTCAAAAGACTTATTTACTTTTCTATACAAATTTCGATTGTTCCATCTAGTCAACACAAATGAGATAATCAGGAAGCTGAAAAAGATCAATGCAAAAAAGCCGATGAAGAAATACAGCATTTTCTTTTCCAATAAAAAAGCGTACAAGTAAAAATCTTTGGCTCTTTCTGGTCTCGTCAATGGAAAAAACACCTATATAAAAGGAAGAACAACGATCATCCAACCGAAAAGAGCCACTAGCGTTTGCCAAATTTTCAACCAATAATTACCTTTCGAAAAATACTTATCTTTCACCAAAATCGATGCAACTTCTTCTCTTGTTACTTTTTTCATATCCTCACCTCACATTTTTTGTTACGACGTAGGAGTTTACCATACTTTTCATTTCTTTTCACATAAAGTGTTCCTAAATTTTTCCTAAGAAAAAGAACAAAACATTTCTCATCGGCAAATGAAAAATATTTTGTTCTTTTTATCAGTTGTTCTTTTTATTTTTTTATCTCTTAATTATGTTTCTCTTTCCAATACGACAATGCTTTTCATTCCTCTAGATATCGCCGTGTACATTTGTCTGCGTCTTCTTTGCTCATCTCTATTGTTTTCAAATGGATACAAGATTACATGATCAAATTCTAGTCCTTTTGCTAGACTCAAAGGAATGATCTGGCAGTTTTCTAATCCATATGAACTTTTTTTAATCGATTCTTGTAGCGTTTGGGTTTCCTCTTCTGTTTGGGTGATAATTGCCGCTTTTTCTCCATTTAGAAAAGCCAAAATCTCAGCTAGTATTTCCAACAATTCTTCAGAGGATTGAAAAGAGCGGTATTCGGGTTCTTTTCCTTGCGGTCGGATCGATACGATGTCGATCTTCTCTTGATCCACAGCATAGGTTTTGAAAAGCTCTGTGATTGCTCCGCTAGAACGGTAACTATTTCTAAGATCATATCGATGGATCGGCAGATGGTAGTCATCGAAACAACGCATAATATCAGCAAAAGTAGTGGAAGAATTAAAGATTGCTTGATTCTCGTCACCTACTAAAGTAAAGTGAGTTTTTGGAAATAATTCAATCAATAGACCTAATTGTGCCAGGGTATAATCTTGGACTTCATCAATCAATAAATAGCGAAACGCTGGTACATTTACCTTTTCAACAAGCAAATGATGAATAGCTAATAAAATGACTGCTTCATCAACAGTACGTGTGTGTTGCCAAACATAAGCTGAGCCATATCGTTTTTCATAAATTCTTTCAAACAATCGATGCTCATCCACCCACGCCATTTCTTCGATTTGTCTGGTTATTTTTCGATAGTTTTTTTGTAAAAGTTTCCTTGCATAAGTTGCGATACTTTGTTCCGAATCATCAGAAATCAATTCACCGAATAATTTCAACTGCCTATCTTCTGTCAACGAGAGTACCTGATTCTGCACTGCAGGACTTTTTGCTTGTTTCAAAAGATGGTTCTTCCATTCGCTCATCAGTGCCTTTTTCGTTGCTTGAAGCCTATCGATCAATTTAGGATGAGCAGGAACTTTCTCATATATTTTTTCGATCGTTTTTTTAGAAAGAACTGTTTTTCCATTTTTAGTAAGTCCACGGATAAAATCAGGATGATCTAGAAACAAAGGATCTGATCGTTTTAGATCATCGATATACTCTTTACTACGCAAATGTTCTGCTTGCTCTGATACATTTTCTTTCGTGATACGTTTGAAATAAGCTTCTTCACCTTCTATTTTCTCTGCTGAAAGCTGTGAAACCAGCTGCAAGATGGTTAGATTCAGTGGATTTCTTTCGCCTAATGATGGTAGGACATTCGAGATATAGTCGATGAACCGATGATTAGGCGATAGAATCAGCAAGTCATCAGATGTCATCGTATCTCGATATAAATAGAGCAGATACGCAATACGCTGCATGATAGCAGAGGTTTTACCACTTCCTGCTACGCCATTTACCAAGATATTTTGACTTTTCACATCCCGAATGATTGTGTTTTGTTCCGATTGGATCGTAGCAGTGATAGCCTTCATTTCATTGGTTTCATCTTGACCTAACACTTCTAATAACACATCGTCTTGGATAGCTACAGACGTATCAAAAAACTTGACCAAACGATCTCTTTCCAAAATAAATTGTCGTCTTTCTTTGATAACCGTATCGATTTTATTTTGACGAACCGTATAAGAAGACGGACCAATCACGTTATTGTAAAAAAGTTCGGCAATTGGTGAACGCCAATCATAAACAAGATTTTCATCTACATCATCTGTGAAATTTGCTGTACCGATATAAAAGGATTCTTTTGGCTCATTATCCAGAAAGTCTACAATGACTTTTCCAAAATAGGGACTTTTCAATAAACGTTCGATCTTTGCCAGCTGATTTTCTGCGTTTTTCTGTTTGATATTCATCTGATCGATTTCTCTATTTTTCATTTCAATCATCGAAAAAGTATCCAGGTTATCTAAGTAACTGTCAAAATTCAATCGAAGCTCGCCAGCCATTTCTTTCAGCGACTGGTTTCCTTCTATTTTTGCCGTATCCATCGATTCACGCAGTTCGTTTCTTTTATCGATTAGCTTTTGATACACATTCTTCAGATATGCTTCTTCTAACTGCTTTTGTGTGTTGACCATACACATTCTCCTCTTTTTTTAAAGTGGTGGAACCGATTAGTTTACCTCTTTTAAGAGTCGAATGCAAGCTTTTTAACGAGTATCATTTGTTAGGATATATCAGTTCTTCAGGTCGGACAGTTTGATATAAAGAAAATGCTCCATCAAGGTTTTTTACGTGGTAGCCAGACTGCTTCAAGATTCTTTCTGCTAGATAGCTACGTAAGCCGCTATGACAGCTGACGATATATTCTTGTTGACTGTCTAATTCATTTAATCGGTCCCGAAGTTCATTCAAAGGGATATGTTTGGCTTCCTTGAATTTGCCTTTTTCCAATTCTTCTGCTGTTCGCACATCTAATAAAATTTTTCCTTTGGCTAATTCTGTTGGCAATTCATGCCATTGTACGGTTTCACTAAGCCCTTCTGCAATGTTCATTGCTGCATATCCTAGCATGTTTACTGGATCTTTGGCTGAGCCAAATGGCGGTGCATACGTCAATTCTAACTCCGGCAAATCGAAGATCGTCAAATGCCCTTTGATTGCTGTTGCTAAAATATCGATCCGTTTATCCACACCTTTTGCCCCAACACCTTGTGCACCATAAATCTCGCCAGTCTCTGGATGGAAGATCAACTTCAGTAAAATATCTGTTGCTTCTGGATAATAGCTTGCATGATCTTTTCCTGACACATGAACGACTTCAAAAGACAGCTCGTTTTCTTTGGCTGTTCTTTCACTTAATCCGGTGGATGCGGCGGTCATTCCAAATGTTCGTATAATTGCTGTTCCAATACTGCCTTGATTTCTTCGAGAAATTCCGGAAATCGTGTCTGCAACTTGTCTACCTTGACGATTGGCTGGTGAAGCAAGAGAAATAAGTGCATCTTTTCCAGTGATTAGCTGTTTTACAACGATAGCATCCCCCACCGCATAAATATCAGGAATATTCGTTTGATATCGTTCGTCTACTAGGATACCCCCGCGTATACCTAATTCGATTCCAGCGGTCACTGCTAACTGGTTATCAGGACGAACACCAATGGATAAAATAACTAAATCAGCAGGGATGGTACGCCCGTCATCCAGTCGCAATCGTTTCCCGTGGTCTTCAAATCTAGCGACAGCATGAGAAGTAATCACTTCTACTCCTTGATGAGACAATTCTTTTTCTATAAAAGCTGCCATTTCTTCATCCAGTGTCGGAAGAATATGCGGCGCTTGTTCGATCACCATGACTTCTAAACCTCTTTTTTTTAGGTTTTCTGCCATTTCCAATCCGATGAATCCTGCACCAACGATCACGGCACGGTTTGGCTGTTTTTCTAACGCATGCATCACTTTATCGATGTCTGGTACATTTCTAATAGAAAAAACATTGTCGGCTTCTGTTATCCCTGGAATTGACGGAACAACTGGTTTTGCGCCAGGAGATAAAACCAATACATCGTACTGTTCCAGGTGTTTTTGACCTCCATGTACGACTTCTACTGTTTTGTTTTCAGGAAAGATAGCTGTCACTTCATGGTTTGGACGCACATCTAAACAAAAACGAGCAGCTAATGATTCTGGCGTTTGGACCAGAAGATTTTCCCGGTCACTGATTTCACCCGAAAGATAATAAGGCAAGCCGCAATTTGCAAAAGAAACATACGGTCCTTTTTCAAAAACAATGATTTCTGCATCTTCCATTAAACGGCGAAGCCGTGTAGCAGCAGACATCCCACCCGCTACACCTCCGACAATAACGATTTTCATCTTATTTCCCTCCTACTGTTCGATCAAACCATTGATTCATACCGCCACGTACATTCACCACATCATAACCAGATTTCTTTAATTCTTTTGCTGCTTGTTTACTCCTCATCCCTGATTGACAAATCACATAAACGGTCTTTTCTTTGTCTCCATCATATCTGTTTATGCCTTGTAATGGAATATTTTTAGCTCCTTTTATATGCCCACCCCGGTATTCTACAGGTGTTCTAACATCAAGTAATACTGGCTTTTCTAAAAGCTTTTCCTTTAATTCTGGGACTGTTATCGATTTTATGGGTTGAAATAACAAACTCATTTTCTGCACCTCATTTATATTTTATAAATACCTTATGGGGTATATTAAACAAGAGCTTTCTTATTCTGTCAACCAGAATGACTCTTCATTTTTTTACTGCTTTTTATATTTGCATAAAATACCGATTAGGGGTATTATCGAGTTATAAAAATGGAGGAGAATGTGCTATGGAGATTGAGAATAAAAATATCCTGAACCGTTTGAAACGTACAGAGGGACAAATTCGTGGTATCCAAAAAATGATCGAAGATGAAAAAGAATGTATGGATGTCATCACTCAATTAAGCGCTGTTCGTTCTAGCATTGATCGCGTAATGGGAATGATCGTTGCAGATAATCTGAAAAATTGCTTTGAAAATCCTGATAGTAATCCAGAAGAACAAGCAGCTAAATTAGAGCAAGCAATCAAGATGATTATTAAAAAGTAAAGGAATGATTTCAATGAAAGTCGTTTTCCATATTGATGAATTAGAAAAATGGTCAGAAACAGGGAAAAACGTAAAAAACCTGATAAAAGCTTCTCCTGAAACGACGATCGTCGTTTCCGTCAACGGCATCGCGATTACCGGTTATCTAGACTCTGCCAATGCAGAATTCTTAAATTTGAAAGAAGTCGTTTTTCACGCTTGTGCGAATGCTATGCGTGCTAATCATGTTTCAGAAAGTTCTTTACCTGAACAAGTAATCGTTGTACCAGCAGGTGTACTTGATTTAGTTGAACTGCAATCCCAAGGTTATGCTTATATCAAGCCCTAGTCAGTAGAGGTTGTGATCCTACCATTTAACTCCGAGTTACAAGAAATAATATTAAAAACAACTTTTCATGTTTTTGGTTTGGTTGGCTTATTATCGAGAAGTAGCTATTGGAAGTCTATTTATCAAAAAAAGGAGTGCGACATAGGTCACACCCCTTCTTTATTTTCTTTGAAACATCTTTCGGTACTCGACAGCATACAAGATAAAAGATTGTAAAAGACCGTAAGTGATGACGGCAAAAATGACTCTCACCCACAGCGTTGGTAATTCTGGGAAAAGCAACAAAAGGATCATGCCAACATAGATGACAGCAGTCGCTACTTTGCCATACCACTTCGCACCACTTAATTTGATATTTTTAGATAGCCCGATTAATCCAGCTACAAACATAAAGCCTTCTTTTATCAAGAATAGACCAAACAATAGCCAAAGCCACGGTCGATACCATGCCATAGACAAAATCAGGAAAAGTTGTGTCAATTTATCTGCAAACGGATCAAGTACCTTCCCTAAGTCTGTTACCTGATTATATCTCCGAGCAATGACCCCATCTAAATAATCAGACAATCCTGAGACAACAATTATCGTGCCTGCTACATAAAACGACTGTCTCAGCACAAAATAAAGATAAATCGGCAGCAAGAGAATACGGAATATCGATAAAAGATTCGGAATCGTTTGGATTTCTTTACGCCAGTTTGTGCTTATTTTCATTTGACCGACCCACCTCCTCAGCACTCTTTTTTATTTTAGCTTACATAGAGAATAAAACCAATGATTTTACTGCTGTTATTTTTTTGCAATCACTGATCATATGAGTTGGTCTGAAATAATCACTTGCTTTTTTCATCTTTTGCTCTTCTTTCTTCCTGTCGTTTACGCATTTCTTTTACTAACGCTTTATGGGCTTTTTTTGATCCTCGCTCTAGGTCACGCTGCTGTTTCCGTGTTTTAAAATCGATAAACAGACTGTCTAAATCGTAACCTGTCGGGTACAGATTTTCTGCTGAACGCACCAGACGAACACGCTGACGAGGCACACGGATCATTTCTTTTTCTAAATATACGGCAATCGTATCTTCACCTATATCCTCATAAACTAATGCTTCTTTTTGGTATTCATTCACAAATATTCGATCGCCTTTTGCAAAGAGCTGGCATTCTTTTTTATTGTCCTTCCTAGTTATAACTGCTGTCTTAGGAGGAAATTCTTTTTTCTGTGTCCGATAGGCTTTTTCCTCCAGGTAACGCTCTGCTTGCTGGATCAATTTCATAGACATAGCCATTTTATGTGCAATCCATAAAGCTTGGCTTTCTCCTGTTTCTCCAACACGCAATTGATATTTAGGACGAAGTGCTTCCCGATCGAAAGCCATAGCAGCCGGCACAAAATCTTCATGATCCCTGGCAAATTTCTTAATTTCTCCATAATGGGTCGTGGCAATGATCAATGCCCCCTGCTCATACATAGATTCCATGATTGCAATCGCTAATGCAGCCCCTTCATTTGGCTCTGTTCCACTGCCAATCTCATCCAGAAGTACCAATGTATTCCTTTTTATCTTTTTCAAAATAGCAGCGATGTTTTGCATATGACCAGAAAATGTGCTCAACGCATTTTCTAAATTTTGGTGGTCACCGACATCGACGAAAACCTCATCAAAGACAGCAAGCTCTGTCCCTTCTTTTGCCGGAACTTGCATGCCGAACATCGCCATCAAAGTCAATAAACCGACCGTCTTCAACACGACTGTTTTACCGCCGGCATTTGCTCCAGTGATAATCAAGCCTCGATAGTCTTTACCGATTTCAATATCCAATGGTACCGCATGATCAGGTAAAAATGGATGTCTGCCTTGTTTGATGACGATATGTTCTGATTTATTGATTTTAGGCGTGATCCCATTGATTTCTCGACTGAATTTTGCCCGAGCAAAAATGATATCTAATACCGTCATCGTTTCGATCAATAAATCGATTGCTTCTTCATTTTCTGCAATAGCACCAGTCAATGCAGCCAGAACTTGATATTCTTCACTGATTTCTTCAGCTTTTAACAATTGATAGTGTTCATTCAGTTTAGAAACCACAGTCGGTTCAATAAAAACCGTCGTTCCTTTGTTCGATTCATCGATGATCGTCCCATCTACTTTATTTTTATAGCTGACTTTGATAGGAATCGTATAATATTCACCTTTTTGAACGATCATTGCTTCTTGGATCATTTCTTTGTTTTTCGGATGACGTAAGAATTTCAGCAATTTTGACTGGATTTCTTTTTCGATTATTTGTAATTGTTTGCGTACTTTACGCAGATTACGTGAAGCATCGTCACTGACTTTATTATTTTTTATTTTTTGGTCAATCAACTCTTCTACATTTATCAAATCAGGAAGATGCTTGCTATAAGCAAACAACAAAGGTGCCTGGTATTGATTCTTATCAAAAAACTTTGTAATCATCCGACTGCTTCTTAGAAAATCCGCATATTCGATCAAATCAGCGGGCGACAGAACCAACCCTTTTTTGACTTGTTCTGTCAGTGTATCGATCCTCGGCAATCCCATAAATGGAACATGCTGACTACTTTCTAAGATCAAGCGTGCTTCTCTTGTTTCTTCTTGACGATCTAAGACGGTTTGTAGGTTTGTCGAGGCCGTCATATTGTTGATTCGTTTTTTGCTATAGTTTCCGATTGCTCTTGCTTGGATTTCCTTTTTGATCCGATCAAATTGTAATTGACTAATCATTTCGTTGTTCATACTCTCTCCTTTTCTTGAAGAGATACCTGTCCCAAAATAAATAAGGGCCTAGAGATAAATAAAAGGATAGAACACAGCTTAAAAAAGTCATGTCCTATCCTCATTAGAATACAAAGATATTGTTTTTCTGACAGGTACCGTTTCATAAGCACACCAAATAAACCTTGTTTATTGGCTATTCGACTTACTGATTAGATACCAGCTACACTCACAAAACATTCCCCATTCTTCTAGGTCTTATTTATTTTCCACTTAACTATAGCAAGACGCCTTTTGATTGTCAAACCTTAGTATGTTTTATAGACTTACACCATTAACGAATAGACACCTACCGCGATAATTGCTCCAATCATTGGGCCTGCAATTGGTACCCATGAATATGCCCAATCTGAAGTTCCTTTATTAGCTATTGGCAATACCGCATGTGCTAATCGAGGACCAAAGTCCCGAGCAGGGTTGATTGCGTATCCTGTTGGTCCTCCTAATGAAAGACCGATAGCTAAGATCAATCCACCTACAGCGAATACGTTCGTTCCAGGTGCAAATTCGTTTTGTCCAAAAGCTAGCAACCCAAGAACTAATACAAATGTACCAATTAATTCTGTGATTACATTTGCTGGATAATTCCGTATAGCAGGACCTGTTGCAAACGTACCTAAAATCGCACTCTCATCTTTCGTTGCATTCCAATGTGGCAAATAAGAAAGCCAAACAAGAATGGCCCCTGCAAAAGCTCCTAAAACTTGCGCAATGATGAAAGGAACGACAAGATTCCAACTAATTGCCCCTGTCATCGCCATAGCTAGAGAGACTGCAGGATTCAAATGAGCTGGGCCCATGAATCCAGAAATATAGACAGCCATTGTTACAGCAAGTCCCCAACCAAATGCGATGACAATCCATCCAGAAGCTTGTGCTTTACTTTTGTTTAGATTCACAGCTGCACACACACCATCTCCAAGCAAGACTAGGATCAATGTCCCAATAAACTCCCCCATGATTTGAGTCATATCACTGTTCATTTATTTCTCCCCCTTTAGTTCTCGCAGATCTGATTCTGCGATCAATGCTTCTAAACGTTTAGTCTGTTGCGCTTTCTCTTCTTCTGTCCACCCAAAATACCCAGCAATTGCATCGATCACAGGTTGCTTGATCTCATCCAGCTGATCTCGTTCAAACAACAGATGATTCGTCCGACGAATGAGATAATCACCTGGAGCCAAAACCATTTCTTCTTCTAAGCCATAACGTAACCGAGCTGACTCAGCGAGACTCAAACCAGGATAAGGTGCCATTTCTTTTGCTAATTCAAAGATACGTCGAGCATTAGTCCCGTAAAAATCAGCGATATAAGTAGCATCTTCTTCCTCTAAACCGGCTGCTACTCCTTCTTTTGCTAATTCCTTCACTGTTTCTTCTAATTTCGTTGGATCGAAATTTCCACCTGAAATCTGATATTTTTTAGAGTCGATTTCTTTCGTCTCTATTCCGTATTCTTCTTTTAACAGCTGACGAATCAATCGTAAAGCTCCTTCTGCCATCTTACGGTAATCGGTGATTTTCCCACCTGATAAAGTCAGCAATCCATCTGGTTCTCTTTCTAAAGAACTACCTCTGGAAATCGTAGAAGGTGCTTTTTCATCACGGCTGTTTTCCAAATGGTTTAACACATCTTCTACTTCAGCACGTGAAATTTTATTTTCCTTATATTCACTCACTGTATCAACTACTTTATTGAAGCTCTTATCTGAAATCGATCCATTATCTCCACCATTATAATCAGAACCAGAATTACCAATCAATAGTGGACGAAGTCCTGCCCAGCTTGCTTCGATATCTGCCAATGTGATATTTGCTTCTGGATAGCGATGGTTGATTACATCCAATAGATAATCCACATCTTCTTGTGTGACTTTCGGATCCGTAAAGTCTCCTTGGTAATCCGTATCTGTTGTGCCAAAGTAAGTCTTGTTTTCTCTTGGGATAGCAAAGACCATCCGCCCATCTTGTTTTCCTGTATCGAAGTATGTGGGTTGTGGTACAGGCAGTTTTTTCGCATCTACGACTAAATGGATCCCTTTGGTTGGACGCATTTTAGGAGAGACTGGACGCGTAAAATTCAAGTTCCGTACTTTATCTACCCAAGGACCACTCGTATTGATCACTAATTTTGCTTTGATCTCGATCACTTCATCTGTCAGCAGATCACGAGCTTTGACGCCAACGATTTGATCGCCCTCATATAAGAAGCCAACCGCTTTCATTTTACTTACTAGATAAGCCCCATCTTCTGCAGCTTTTTTGATATTATCGATCACTAAACGGGCATCATTGTTGCGGAAATCAAGGTAAACACCTGCACCTTTTAGTCCTTCTTTTTTCAAAAATGGTTCTCTTTCCAATACTTCTTCTGGTGTCAGGGTATAGTTCTCATATTTAGTTCCTGTCACATTTGCCAGTTTGTCGTAAAGGTCCATTGCTACTTTGACGGAGAACATATTGAAGGTTGTTGCTCCTTCATCTTCATAGATTGGTAAAAGCATTGGATCTGGTTTTGGGATGTGTGGGGCAATACCTTGTACGACTGCACGTTCACCAACTGTGTCAGCTACTACTTCCACATCAAATGTTTTCAGATAACGAATACCGCCATGCACAAGTTTGGTCGAGCGAGAGGACGTCCCTTCTGCAAAATCTTGCATTTCGATCAATCCTGTTTTGATTCCTGATGCTGCTGCTTGGACTGCCACACCGGCACCAGTGATTCCGCCACCGATGATCAACAGATCCAATTCTTCTTGCTTCATTTTTTGAATGCTATCTTGTCTTGTCTTGTTTGAAAACATATGGATTTCCTCCTTATTCAAATGCTTGGGTAGCTTTTACTGCTTTTTTCCAGCCATTGTAAAGTTTTTCTCGGCGCTCTTCCTCCATTTGAACTTCAAATAACTTACCAGCTTCATAAAATTCGCGGATCTCATCTGTATCTTTCCAATAACCGACAGCTAATCCTGCTAAAAATGCTGCCCCTAGTGCTGTTGTTTCCAAATTTTCTGCTCGTTGGATCGGTACATTCAAGATATCTGTTTGGAATTGCATCAGATATTCATTATTTGCTGCACCGCCATCCACTTTCAATACAGGAATATTGATTCCAGTGTCATCTTGCATCGTATCGATGATATCTCTCACTTGATAGGCAATCGACTGCAAAGTAGCTTTAATGATATCTTCTTTTGTCGTTCCACGTGTCAAACCAAACATAGCCCCTCGCGCTGACTGATCCCAATAAGGAGCCCCCAGTCCAACAAATGCAGGAACAACATAGACCTCATCTTCGTTTGTGGAGCGTTTTGCCGCGTCTTCCGAATCACTAGCTTTTTGCAACATTTGAAGTCCATCTCTCAGCCATTGAATCGAAGAACCAGCCACAAAAATACTTCCTTCTAAAGCATAGTAAACCTTTCCATTTATGCCGTAACCAATTGTCGTCAATAAATTATTTTTGGATAATTGCGGTTTTTCACCGGTATTCATGACAATAAATGAACCTGTACCATAAGTATTCTTGACCATCCCTGGTTCGAATGCCATTTGTCCGAATAATGCAGCTTGCTGGTCTCCTGCCATCCCTGAAATTGGTGCTTCGCTTCCATAAAAATGATAACCTTGCGTATAACCATAAACTTCTGAGTTAGAAGTAACTTTTGGTAACATCACTCGAGGAATATTCAATAAATCCAAAATTTCCTGATCCCAATCTAGCTGATGGATATTGAACAACATCGTCCGACTAGCATTCGAGTAATCAGTAACATGTGCTTGTCCATCGGTCAGTTTCCATACTAACCACGAATCAATCGTTCCAAACATTAACTCGCCTTTTTCAGCGCGTTCTTGCGCACCTTCTACATGATCAAGAATCCAGCGTATCTTCGTTGCTGAGAAATAGGCATCGATCACTAACCCTGTTTTTTCGTGGAAAAATTCTTGATAGCCTTCATTTTTTAAGTTATCTGCAATTCCAGCTGATTGTCTGGATTGCCAAACAACTGCATGATAGATTGGACGTCCTGTATCTTTTTCCCAGATTACTGTTGTTTCACGCTGGTTCGTTATGCCAATCCCAGCAATCTGATTTGGTTTGATCCCTGATTCGATGAAAGCTCCGGCAATAACTGACTGTACAGAATTCCAGATTTCATTTGCATCATGTTCAACCCAGCTTTCTTGCGGGAAATATTGCGTGAACTCTTTTTGAGAACTGCCGATATGTCTTCCTTTCTTGTCAAAGATAATTGCTCGTGAGCTAGTTGTACCTTGGTCAATCGCCATGATATACGTTGGTTCTGTCATTGTGATTCCCTCCATTATCTGCAAACGCTTTCTTTAACTACTTTTATCATACTACTCATTTAAAAAAAGAAACTGTCAAAATTTTATTCGTTTTTTCTTTTTTTGACAGTTTTTCATTATGATGCTAGTTTTTGATTAATTCTTTTCTTTTTTCAACATTTCTATTCTTCTTTTCAATCGGATAATGTCATAAGGCGACGCAAATTCTGATAGATAATATTCACTCTGTTGCTTGTTTCTCTGACAAAACGTTATGACCAAATCATAGTTTTTTCCTTCTTCATAACTTTCAATCTCAATACCGCTGACTCCTCTCAGTTCTCTGATCAGATACTGTTGGAAAGCAATACGATAAATAGGCAAACTTTCTAAATCGATCCCTATCACTACTGGTTTCGCAATATAAAAATCGATCATCAAAAGAACATTGGCATACTGGATCATCAGATAACTAAGTGCACTGTCTTCGGCGCTTTTCCTTGGCAATTGCTGCATCGCTGTTTCCTGCAGTTTCTCCAATAACTGTGTTAAGGAATGCCCAAGCATTTTTTTCTGCTGCTCCAAAAGCCGATCACGCTCGTAGACTTCGATCTTTCCAACAAAGAAAAACCATTCATTGTTGATTTGTGAAATTTGGTAGCCTACTGCTTTTTCCTCTTTGATTTTCAAACGACGAGGACGATAATGCCATAGCATAGTTTCCCGAATATAAGTATCCAAAACAGCTGTGGGTAACTTTTTGCTCCGTGTCAAATCATATTGATAAAATATTTCTTCGTCTACTATCGAAAAAGAAACAAAAAAGCTGTAAAACATCATTGTTTCGTATACATTCAGTTCTGCTGCTGTTCGACTAAGATGCATCACGATGATTGGATCGATTGCTTGATAAAGCCGATCCGACTGATAGAGTAATTTCTTTTCTTCCAAAGTTGCGTACGTACTTTTTTCATTCAATAGTCTTTTTTTCGTGATCCCGAGCCAGCAAGCAATCTGTGCTTCTGCTGATGCCGTAAACGTCGTTTCTAATACGCGACCCAATCCTAGAATGAATGGTCTTTTTTCTGGTGTATTTTGCAAAAAAAACGGTCGTTGGTCTTCCGGGATATATTGGAATAATTCATAATAAAAATATCGGATCTGTAGCTCTTCTCCGTATAATTGACCGTTTTTGATTTGTAATCCAAATTCCTCTAAGAGCTGGTTCAATTCTTTGATTTTTCGAAAAACAGAAGACTCACTGATATTAAACGCTGTCGCTAATCGAACGATGGATACTTGCTGGTGTTCTAATAAATAGACAAGCATTTTAAACTTCAAGCTTTCCTGTAATAAAAACAAAAGAATTTTTTCCAAACTGACATCTTCGTCCAACACAAGCAGCGCCTGATACTCGTTTCGCTGTACTTCTACTTTTTTTCCCATCATCCGGCCAATCAATTCAATATCTTCCAAATATTGATCAAAAGAAGTTTTTGACAGTTGGACATGCTCTCTCAATCCATTGATAGAGGCTGTTCCCCCTTGCAGAACAAGGTTTCGCAAAATCAGGATCTGTAACTGCTCTTTTCTTTCTAATAATGCTTCAATCTTCATAGGCAGTATTCGCCACCTTTGACCACACCATATCAGGCACACGATATTCTGGCTGGAAAAACAGCTCATGTTCTTCTAACTGTTCGAACGTCCAGCCTTCTTCTACTGCGATTGTCAGTTGGTCAAGAAGATGGAACATTTCTTTTCTGCTTTGGAGCTGTGCTCCAAGAATCTTTTTTTCAGAATCAAATAGGAATTTGATTTTGACTTTGCTTTGGTTTATTGCTGCAAGCTTGTATTCCGCGTACCCTGTTTCAATTTTTTGGAGATAAAAAATGCTTTCTTCTTCTGTCATACCTACGCTTCCTAAGAAATAGCCAAACCACTGATTGCCGACTGGTCGGTAGGTTCCCTGATCCTTTGTCGCGGAGCCGCTAATTGTCTTGCTGACATTTCGCGCTGTACGGACAGCGTTGTTTACTAGAGAAACGTACATTTTTTCATTTGTTGGGCGAAAAGTGACTTGGATTGCATCGCCAATTGCATAGACGTCTTTTTGAGACGTTTGCAAATAGTCATCTACCCAGATCGTTCCATCATCATTCAATGTTAATTGTTCTTCCCACATCTGATTGTCGGGGCGAGAATGGTTAGCCAGCAAAACAAGATCATAGTTTTCCCTTCTTCTTTCCGTCTCTACTACAGCGGTTTCATTTTCGGATAAAGATACGACTTGCTCTTCTAAGAAAAGCGATATCCCTTGATTTTTCATTTCCTTTACTAACGGTTCCGTCATTTCAGGGTCTAGGTAACGAAAAAGAATCGACTTTCGACTTTCATAAAGATGGATTTGTGTTTTTCCTGATGCTAACCCTTCAGCTATTTCGATCCCTGCTTGACCTGCTCCAATGATGGCAATTTTTTTTGCATCCATGATCTTTTGCTGAAGAGAAGCTATGTTTTGTATCTTTTTAACTGAGTGAATGAATCTTGCTTCTGCAGGAACATTTCGAAAATTTTGATTTGAGCCAGTCGCCAAAATCAAACGGTCAAAATCCAGTTTGTCTCCGCCTGCTAAAATGACTTTCTTTTCTTCCAATCCTATTACCGTCTTTTCTGTGTAAACATGGATACGATAGCGGTCAATCAGCTCTTCTTTGGTGATCCAAGAAAGTTGTTTTTCACTGGTGACCTTTCCTTTTACTATCAGATTGAATCCGCTGGGAATCCACCCTAACTTCGATTGCTTTTCAATCAAATATATTTCACTTGTTGGTATCAATTGGCGAAGATAAATAGCCGCATGAATCCCTGCAAACGACCCGCCGACAATTATAATGTTCATCTGCATTCCTCTTTCTTATTAAGTGTGCGACTGCCAATGGGCTGAAATCACAATGTTCTTAAACCATGTTTACTCATTCCTATGATCCATAGCAGCGTAGCAGAACACACTCTGTCCATCCTACCGTGTGACTAGGTCTGCTTCTCAGTAATAAATTAGTTGACCTAATTGAAGAGTATCATTTCTGAAGAGATGTTTCAAAAAATGTACTCTTAGAAAGGCAAAAAACTCGCCTTTTGCGTACCTCTGTCCAAATAGGAAACAGAAAAGAACGAAAAGACGAGTTTTAGCGTGTGTAATGTAATAGTTAGAATAGACCTATCATTTTTATGTTGACAATTTTTAATGCTTTAATGCTTCAACCACTACTTCGCCCAATTGATGAGCAGATTGAGGGTTTTGCCCTGTAAGAAGACGTCCATCGATTTGAACGACTTCTGAAAAAGCTGGACCTGACTGATAGTCAGCTCCTTTTTCTTTCAAAGCATCTTCTGCTAAGAATGGTACTTCATTCGTTGTACCATTGGCTTCCTCTTCTTCATTACTGAATCCAGTCACTGTGCGTCCAGCTAAAATAGACTTTCCAGATTCATCTGTAACTGGCAACAATCCGACAACACCGTGACAAACAGCTGAGACCAGTCCTTCATTTCGATAGATTTGTGAAGCAACTTTCCCAAGATCTGTTGCTTCTGGAAAATCCCACATTGTTCCGTGGCCACCAGCATAATAAACTGCTGCATAATCTTTTGCATCCACATCATCAGGACGTAAGGTATTTCCCAAGGCCCGATTTCTGAAATCTTCATCTTTATAATAGGCCCAATCGATTTCATCCATATTCAAAACGCTTTGCGGTTCTAAAGGTACATATCCACCTTTAGGACTGACAAAATCTGCATCGATTCCATTTTTTACTAATACATCATAAAAATGAGTTAGTTCACTTAACCACAAACCTGTAGGACGCTCGATCTTTTCGTACTTTTCTACATTTGTTAATACGATCAATACTTTCATTTTTCCATCCTCTTTCTATAAAAATTGAGTTATTGATAACGTGCTTTCAAGAAATTATATAATGGACTTGGCAAATAAAGCTCTTTATATGCTTCTTCAAAAGGTTTCGTTACAAATTCATCCTCACGGTTTTCCAATAACTTCTCTGCCCAGTCAGGATCGACGATCATTTGCTGTCCAATTGCTGCAAGTTCTGCATATTTCAGTACTTGCTCTACATCTTTGCGAGTACGGATGCCTCCGACACCAATTAAAGGGATCTTTCCTTGGATCGTGTCGTGGACAGCTTCAAGAATCGACTGATCGCTGTATTTATCAGAACGGGCTCTTCGATCATACGCATTTAATGAAACATGCAGATAATCTAGTTTTGTCTCACGTAATCGTTCAAGAAGCCAGATCGTGTCTTCAAAACGAATACCTGGTGTTTCATATTCTTCTGGTGAGAAACGATACCCTACGATGAATGGTTTTTTTGCATATTTTTCAACCGTTGAGAAAACCGTTGTTAATAATTCGTCAATAAAACGATAGCGATTTTCTAAGCTACCGCCCCATTGATCCTCTCGTCTATTCGAATGTGGAGAGAAAAATTGTTGAATCAAATACGTATTTGCTCCATGCAACTCGATACCATCAAATCCTGATTCAATCGCTCTGCGTGTGGCTTCGCCAAATGCTTGGATTGTTTCTTTGATTTCATTTTCACTTAATGCTCGCGGTGTTTCTGCATCAGGTCGTTCCGCTGCAACTGCACTTGCAGATACAGGCTGTTCTCCGGATAGAGTAGCTCGACTAGTCATTCGTCCACCGTGGAAAATCTGAACAATCGCTTTTGCACCGTCTCCTTGGATTGCTTTAGCTAGTTCACTTAACCGAGGAATCATTTCATCATGAGCGATGCTCAGTTCACCTGGCCAACCTTTTCCGATATCTTGGACATTTGCAGCACCAGTAATAACAGCACCAAGTCCTTTAGAACGTTGTTTATAATAAGTAATCTCATCTTCGGTGATCACACCATTGAAGAAGCTGAGTTGTGTCGTCATAGGCGACAGCATCAATCGATTCTTCAATTGAACTCCTGAAGGTAAAGTAATTGATTGATCAAATTGTGACATTGTTATTCCTCCCATGAATTGCTCTAATTAACCTATCGAGAATCATCTATCATTAAACCACTCGATTAGTTGTACATGCAACTATTTTGCTTAAAAAAATTTTTATTTTTTTTGTAACTTATCTGTTGCTTCATTCATTATCTCGGCTAATTCTTTACTTGCTTCATTTCCCAAGACTGCTTTGTACGACTGATGGAGTTCTTCCCAGCTACCATCGACTTCCTTAGTAAATTGGCGTCCTTGTTCTGTAAGATAAACCAATGACAAGCGTCCTTCGCTAACTGTTTTGACGTATCCTTTATATTCTAATTTTTCAACAAAACGAGCGATTGTTGAAGGCGCAGAATAGAGCATTTGCGCAATATCTTTTTGCGGTATACCATCTTTTTCTTTTAATATCAATAAAATAAATCCATATGTTGGTGCCAGGCCTGTTTTTCTAAATGCTTCATCAGCTAATTTATTCAACATGCGATCAAGCTTTTTCACACTAAAGAAAAGACATTCATCCAACGCTTTTTCAATTGGCTTTTCCATTTCATCCCCTCCATTGGCGTACATATCATAGTATGATTTTTATTTTTTGTCAAAAAACACGGAGTAATGACCGCCTCCTCTGTTTAGTTTTGAGAAAAAGAAGTTGTGACAAAAAATATGTCACAACTTCTCGGTAATACGTTTCAATCAAATAAGCTTTTCTTTATTTTACTTCCACCACAAATGCTTCATATGGTCGTAACTCAACTTTGCCGTCTGGTAACTGTTTCAGAGGATAATTTGATACAATAACCCTTAAAGCTTCACGTGGAACAGTGAACACCTGTTTTTCACTGGACATATTGCAAACAACGAGCCATCGCTGGTCTTCATATGTGCGAGAATAGGCAAAGATATGCTCTGGCGTCTCTTCTACTAATTCATAGTCACCCCAGACGATGATGTCGTGTTTTCTACGCAAATCGATCAATTTTTTGTACATATAAAAAACAGATTTTTGATCTGCTAACGCTTCTTCTGCATTGATTTCTTTATAATTTGGGTTGACTCGAAGCCATGGAATTCCCATAGTAAACCCAGCATGTTCACTGGCGTTCCATTGCATAGGCGTCCTAGCATTGTCTCTTCCTTTCGCATTGATTGATTCCAAGATTTCCTCTTTTGTAAATCCAGAAGAAATCCTTTCGTTATACATATTGATTGTCTCAATATCTTTTGCTTCCGCGATATCATCAATTGGGCAATTCGTCATGCCTAATTCTTCTCCTTGATAGATATAAGGAGTGCCTTTCATCATATGAAGCAAGATAGCAAACATCTTGGCACTTTCTTTTCGATACATATCGTCATTTCCCCAACGAGAAACAATTCGCGGGAGATCATGATTATTCCAAAATAAACTATTCCATCCTTCATCCCCCAAAGAAGTTTGCCATTTCGATAATACTTTTTTCAGTTCAGAGATACTTAAAGGTTTCAAATCCCATTTGTCTTTGCCTTCTTGCTGATCTAATCCTATGTGTTCGAATTGGAAGATCATGGATAATTCCTTTCTTTTAGGATTGGAATAAAGTTTAGCAATCTCGGTAGTTGCTCCCCATGTTTCGCCAACGGTCATCAGATTTTTGTCGCCAAAAGTTGCTTGATTCATTTCCTGAAGATACTCATGCAGTTTAGGTCCATTACTTGTGATTTCTTTATCCGGTTCTTTGCCAATCATATCGATCACGTCCATACGAAAGCCACCAATACCTTTGTCGATCCAGAAATTCATCATTTGATAAATCGCTTGGCGAACCTGTTTGTTTTTCCAATTCAAATCAGGTTGACGCTTGCTATACAAGTGCAGAAAATATTGCCCTGTTTGCTCATCCAACTGCCAAGCAGGCCCACTGAATATCGAGCGCAATCCATTAGGTTCCTCTCCATTGACTGGATCACGCCAAATATAGTAGTCACGATAAGGATTTTCTTTATTTTTACGTGCCTCAATGAACCACGGGTGTTCATCCGAAGTATGATTCACCACCAGATCCATAACGATACGGATATTTCTTTTCTTTGCTTCTTCAATCAGTTCCTCCAATTCTTCCATCGTACCGAATTCTGCCATGATTGCTTGATAATCACTGATATCATAGCCATTGTCATCATTTGGAGACTCGTACACTGGCGAAAGCCAAATCACATCAATGCCCAAATATGCCAGATAATCCAATCTAGAAATAATCCCTTGCAAGTCTCCAATCCCATCTTGATTTGAATCTTGAAAACTTCTTGGATAGATTTGATAAACAACTGAATGGTGCCACCATTTTCGTTCCATGATTTCCCTCCTATAAATGGATGTTTCTATTTTTCACTTAATCATCTAGTTTAGTTTCTTCCACCAAAAATTGTAACGCTTTCAAACAGTCATTGCACCTTGTTATCGGTAACAGAATAAAACAAAAAAACAGCTGAGGAAATTTCCTCAACTGTTTTTTGAAAGGATTGATTGATGTAGGGAAGAACGCTGATTTCACAACCTCTTTATAAACGGTGTTCACTCAGCTGTCCCTCGGTATTAGCTCAAAAAACGGCAAAATAGGAGGAACTATTTTTTCGTTTTTTGAGCTAATACTCAGGCCAGAACACTGATTTCACAACCTCTTTATTTCACATTCAATATCCACATGAATCCCACGAATACAAAGAACAGACCATACATGATTGGAGATACTTCTTTTCCTCTTTTAGCCGCTAACATCGTAATTGGATAGAAAATAAAACCTAATGCAATCCCATCTGAAATACTATAAGTCAAAGGCATGCCGATCAAGATCAAGAAGGAAGGGATCGCAATCTCTAATTTTCCCCATTCGATTTGACGTAATGATTGAGCCATCAAAACACCTACCATGATCAATGCTGGTGCAGTTACTTGTGAAGTAACAACTGATAGTAATGGAGAAAAGAACAAACCTAACAAGAAAAAGATTCCTGTAGTAATTGCTGTGATTCCTGAGCGTCCTCCAACAGCGATTCCAGCTGACGATTCTACGAATGCACCAACAGGAGAAGTACCTAATAAGGAGCCCGCAAGCATAGCTGTTGAATCAGAAGCTAAAGCTTTCCCTACACGAGGCATCTTGTTGTCTTTCATAAAGCCTGCTTGATTTGCTAATCCAACTAAAGTTCCTGCTGTATCAAAGAAAGTCACAAGCAAGAATGTTAGTACTACGACCCACATTTGAAGAGAATTGATGTCCCCTACATGTTTTAACGCAACTAAAAATGTTGGTTTCAAACTTGGTGCTGCGGCAACAATTTCAGAAGGCATTGGAATCAAACCTGTGACCAGACCTAAAATCGTTGTAGCTGCCATCCCGATGAAAATGCCACCTGGTACACGTCGAACAAGCAAGATAGCCGTGACGACTAATCCAAAAATCGTCAACCAAGTAGAACCAACGTTGAGTGATCCTAATCCTACTAATGTAGATTCATTCGAAACGATGATGCCACCTTCGCTCAGACCAAGGAAAGCAATAAATAGACCGATACCACCAGAAATCGCATATTTCAAATCTGCTGGGATCGCATCAATGATCATTTCCCGCAGTTTGAAGATTGTAATCAAAATAAAGATCAAAGAAGCAACGAATACGCCGGACAATGCTGTTTCCCATGGGATCCCCATCCCTAAACAAACAGAATAAGCAAAGAAAGCATTGATCCCAAGAGCAGGTGCCGTTCCAATTGGATAACGGGCTAATACCCCCATCAAAATACAGCCAATCGCACTGGCTAATGCAGTCGCAGTGAACACCGCTCCTTCATCCATTCCAGAAGCGCCTAATACAGTTGGATTTACAAATAAGATATAGGCCATTGAAATAAATGTCGTAAATCCTGCCAGTACCTCACGTTTTACCGTGGTGTTCAATTTTTCTATTTCGAAGTAGGAAAGTATTTTTTCCTTCATCTTCCATCCCCCTAAATCCGAACATTATAAATAAAGTCCGTTAAAATTTCGATTTATTAATAAAACAACGTGTTTTATCATATACTAAAACAAAACATAAGTAAACAAAAAATTCGGATTTCAAGCAAAATCCGAACGTTCTATTTGATTAAAAAATCCATATTTCCACTATTTGAGATTCTTCTTTATAGAGAGAAACATTTCTTTATTGTAAATAAAGAAGACAAATCTAACTTATTTATTAGACTTGTCTTCTTTTATCTACATTACACCATTTAGTGAATGACTACAAACTAAAAGATTCTTTTTGTCTTCTCTTTTTCAATCAACAGTCCTATCATTATTATCGCAGGTACAAAAATCCCCATAGCGTATCTAGGACTAGATTCCCAGATCAATAAGAATGCAAAATAACCAGAAATATATATGTTACTCAAAAAAACTAGTGGATTTATATTCTTGAAAAATTTTATACTGGTAAAAATAATTCCAAGATAAACCAAGTATTGAATCACCATCATTACAGCGTATAAAATTAATCCACTTGTTTTACTTCTGAATACCCACATATTCTTTTCATTTTTTCCTGTACCCAAAAATATTTCAAATGATGATTTTAGATCACCTGAGCTCCAAGTAACTGCAACCTTATTATTGATTGCAGCTAAGAATTGCTTAAAATCCATCGCATTCAATCGTTCTTTTATGATAGATAGGTGCTTTTCTTCCACTTCTTTTTTAGGCATTTTTTTATCCAAGAACATATCCCATGTAAATCTTTGATCGGCGCTAGAATAAGCACCCACTACCCAACGATACTTGTCATCCCCAGATAAATTATCAGGAATAGGCGTATTATTCAATCCCATCATCAAATAATGTGTATTGGGCTGTCCATAGTGACTATTCGGATAGAGTTTTTGTGCATCGATAAATTGTTTCCACCCAAAATTTCCTAAAACTAAAAAAACTAAAGGAAGGAATGCTAGCAACCGCCATTTCCCAGTATGATAAAAAGCAAAGAATAAGATCATCGCTAAGATCAAGATAAGACCCGTCCCTTTACTTATAAAACCAATCGTGCTAGTTGCTGTTGCAAGCAGTACATAAATAATGTTTCTATTCACATACTGTTTCTTCTTATTTACATATTTAGTTATAAAAAAGAATGTGGCTGAGCCAAAAAACAATGAAAGTATATCAGTATAGGCTACAGGAACATGTAATGTTATCTGGAAGGCAAATAACATGATTTGAATAGTAATCAATGTTGCAAAATTACTAACTTTTAAATTTCTCAGAGAAAGAAAAAGAAAGATGATCGTTATTAGATGAATGCCACAAAATACTGCAATGATCGGATAGTAATTCGTACCAAAGAAAAATTGTATTCCCCTAAAAATATACATCAGCAATAGGTTTTGAGGATTGGAATACATATAATTATATCCCCAATTTTCTCCAGCCTTCAATTGCTCTAAAAATTTTAATGTAATAGCAGTATCATCGACTGGTTGATGAAAACCAATAAATCTAATAAAAAGAAATAAGCTGACTGCGTAAATAACTAACTCTAACCCAAATATATAAAAGAGCAGTTTGTCACTTAAATCCCAATCTATTTTTATTTTCTTTAATAAATTTTTCAAAATAAAAAATAGAAGAAATGCAAAAAACAGACAAAATATATTAACAACTATAGTAACTTTTGGTGAATAACTATCTCTGAATAAAGAGAATATCGCGCCTATCCTTGGCGAAAAAATAGTTGATGCCATCGCCCAAATCATAAAAAAAATAACTAGTACTGCAAATAATCTATATATCCCTTTGATACCCTTTTCCATCTGCTACTCCTTTCATAACTACAATAACCATATAGTTATTTTATAAAAAATAAAACTTACTAACAAGTAGCAGTACTTTATTGTTGTTTATTTTATTTATCCGGTTGATAGAAATGAAGCTTCTATCCAAAAATTTCCGTTCATTTTTTTGCGTACCCTTTATTCATCCGTTTCTGCTCTTCTTTGATGAATTCTTTTGTATCAACAGGATTTAGGTTATTTAGTCCGCCAAAACCTGTATCGACCATTTTTCCCCAACCTTTTGTCTTCTTTTTACCTGATTTGAGATTCCTTGCTCGAAGCTTCTCACTATGTTTTGCTCGCCGATACTTCAAATAACCTTCTAGCCTTCCCATTAGATCCACTGTTTTTCCTCCTTTTTATTCAAACAGACGACTCAGCTTTTCCTATAACAAAATAATTGCCTTCAGGGTCCGAAAAATTGAAAGTCAAGACGCCATTGTTGTCTGTGATTTCTCCAGGTTCGTCCATGTTCTCGTAGATAGTTTCAAATTCATCCGTAAAAAAGACTAAAGAAGGTGGCGGTCCCAATACTTCTGGTGAAAACTTCTGCACAAATACTTTTGGAAATACACCTAATTCTAATTCTTTTGAGATACTCAGTACAATACTCTTAAATTCTTCTGGCAATTCGATCGTTTCTGAAATTTCTGCACCAATTTTTTCTACAAAGAATCGGCAAATCATCTCTACGTCATTGACATAAAGCATCACACGTGTTTTTTGTATCATCGTTTGACCCTTCTTTCTAGTTGATTTTCTTACCTGTCTATAAACTGATTCCATTATATCACGAAAGCGCGAACACCTTGTGTTTGATCCTATTCAAGAAAAATAAAGCAATAGTTTCTAGACTTGATGTACTCCATTAATTTTTTTTACAAAAAAAGAACGGCAATAAATGCCGCTCTTCTTTTTTCGATTTTTTTATAATTCTGCTTCTGATTCAGCTTTGGTTAGTGTGTGTCTGACACTAGTCACGCCAAATGTTTGATCGATTTTTTCCTTCAACGCTTCGATTGCCTGTGCGCCACGTGCTGCTTGTTCAGCATTGATGGATTCAATGACCAGCACCGCTGCTTGCGTTTCTTCCGTCAGCATCGTTCTTTGGGCTTCACGCCAGTTGAGACAGCGACAGATTGCTCCTTGTTCATCATAGTAGATGATTTCTTCCGGAAGTGCCGGAGCATCGGAATCTGCACCTAAAGGCAGGAATGATTCGCCACCTTGGGCTTTTCCTAGATGCAGATTTCCTGAAATCTTTTCGATATCTTCTCCGCCACAAGGTACGCCAAAAGACAAGGAAATACTATTATAAATATCTACAAGCGGGTTGATTGGGAAAAATTCCCGTTCTTGATTTGCACGTTTCAGTAAAGCTTCAATAGAAGAACGTGCACCTTTTTTAGTCTTGAATGTGGTAAAAGCCTGACGCCACTGAGCAATGACTTCGTTTTGGCTGAATGTTTCTTCTGTAAGGTAATTTCTTGCTTCTTTTGCCGCGCTATTCAATAATTGATGATACGTTTCTTCAGTTTCTTCTGTTACGTGATTATCGATACCACTCGCGGATAAGATTTCGATGGTTGCTTCAGGAAATACTTCCCAAAAATTGGCATCCACTATTACTTTTTTCATATGTTTACACCTCTTGATTAGAATAATTCCTTGATGAATAGATCGTCTGTTTGGGGATCATCTCCCATATAAAAAATATGTTCACTGTACTTGGTAAATCCTCTTTTGCGATAGAAAGCGAGCGCAACATCGTTGTGTTCCCACACACCGAGCCAAATGGCTGTTTTTTGCTTTTCTTTTGCTTTTTTGATAGCTGTATCTAGTAAAAATGTACCAATACCTTGATGTTTAAATTTTTTTCGTACATAGATTCGCTCGATTTCTAAAAAATGATCATCCATTTCCTCAGATTGACTCGTTCCTATATTTAGTTTCAGGTAACCCGCAGGCTCTTGGTCGATGCTTACTAGTAAAAAATCAGTTTCTTTCTCTTTTAGCTCTTCTGTAAGTTTTTCTGGCGCATAAGCTTGTCTCAAGTAAGCAGCTAGATGCTCCGGCGAATTATCTTTTCCAAATGTATCTGTAAATGTTTCGATACTGATTTGTTGTAGTAAGTCTACATCTGAAGGCGTCATTTTTCGAATTTCGTATTTATTCACGGCTTCTTCCTTTCAATAGATCCTTTTATTACCTTTTTTGACAAAATTCCAATCTTCGCTAATATTCTTGCATACTTTCTTTAAAAGATATTCCAATTGTTTCGCTTCCTCGTCAGACAGACCATTTAATGCGACTGCATTAGAGTAGTTGTTTTCTCGGATGATGAAAGGATAGATTTCTGCTCCTTTTTTAGTCGGATAGAGTTTCTTGATTTTTTTATTTTCTTTATCTTCCAAACGTTCGATCATCCCATTGGATTCTAATTTCTTGATTGCTCGTGCAGTCGTTGTACGATCTACTTTGATCATTTCTGCTAGTTTTTCTTGGATGATTCCTGGATTTTCGCAAATACGTACTAAATAAAGATACTGCCCTCTTGTTAAATCAACTTCTTTGAATTCGATATTGCTGATAGAATCCAGCGCTCGGGCAATCATTCCGATGTCTCGAAGAATTTCAGCCATTTCACCCCACCTTTATTTTGTTTGTAAGACTAGTTTACCTCTTTTTGTTGCAAATGCAACTATTTTTTAATAAAAGAACGAGTTCTTTTTAGAGAACTCGCAGAGTAAATAGCTTTCTTCTTTTACGAAAAAACTCAATCGCAATAAAGCTGGTTTTTGTTTTCTAAAATGAGCAACTGCTTCTTTGTTGTTCGTTTTTCTGATAGCTTTGGCAACTCTTCTATGCTAAAAAAACCCATGTCGGAAGTTTCGTTGTTCTCAATAAATTTTGCATCTTCATCGTGGATCGTACAAGCAAAAACAAGCTTATAATACTGAAAAAGCTGCGGAATATCTTTTTGTTTATTCGTATCAAAAACCGCTCGCAGCTGTGTAGATTCTACTGTTAAACCCGTTTCTTCATAGACTTCTTTCCGCACGTTTTCTTCAGGAGATAAACCTATTTCGGCAAATCCGCCTGGCAGTGACCATTCTTTCGTCCGTTTATCTTCGATTAGTAGGATCTTGCCGTCTTTTTTGATATAGGCACGAACATCAACTTTTGGTGTGGGATGACCTTCTTCAATAACTGTAAGTGCTTTTATTTCTTCGAAAGTTTCTTTTCCTATTTCACTGATCAATTCCAATGAGATCGTCCGAATCTCCTCAAATCGTTCTTTATCGAATACATCTTTTCCATAATACAGACCAGCTTGAGAAAGTGCGAGTAGTCTTTTGTATTGAGCCAACTTGTTATTCATTCTCTTCCCTTCTTTTCATCGAATGTATGACTATGTAATCAAGTATAGAAGACTGACCTAATTACGGCAAATAAACACAAGGAAATCGGCAATAAATAAAAGAATATTAAAAAAACATTTTAGAACAAAAAGACATTCGACTCCTCTGTGCTGTGAATAACCGATGTTCAAAAGCTTGCATCTGCGGTAATAAGCCCTACCAAACGAAAAATAGGAGGAACTATTTTTGTTTGGCTGTTCTTATTACTTGATGCAGGACAGCTTTTTCACAACCTCAAGAGAAGAGCCGCCTGTCTTTATTACCTGTCACTATCAAACCATTTCTTCGTTACTTATTGTCATTGATTTCTTTTTCTAATTTATCCAATAATGGAGTGTAATCCACTTGAGTATAGTCTGTTACATCAAATTCATATAGTGTTCCTAACTGGAATTCATCATATTTTCGGTCAGTGATGATCTTTTTGAATGCTTCTTTCGTAATATGGTTCGTCCCTTTCGATCGATCTTCCAATATGTCGCCATAGTGATAATGATCCATGATATAGCTCAAATGACGATCTGGTTCACGATCACGTTTGTACCGACGTTGCCATAACACTTCAAAATCTGCTGTCAGGCGAATCGTAATCACCTGATATCCGTATCTTTCTGCTAATTCTTGGAGTCGAGTTTTTTGCTTATCACTAAAAGGATACTCGGACATAATCACTTTCTTTCCTGCTTCCATATACAGATCAAGTGCTTTGTAATAGAAAGGATAAACTTTCGTCCTTTCTTGTTCCGCCCGTTCTTCCAAGTTGTTAAAACCGATGGATTCTGCATAATATTCCTTGATTTCATCGAGCGTGATGGCATACATATCTGGAAATCGTTCCCGTAGTTTATTCATAAGATATGTTTTTCCTGTACCAGGACTACCAGCTAGAAGAATGAAATACTTTTTCATCTCATTTGTTTCCTAAGTTAATTGGACTTTCCAAGTTCATAAACAGTCCAATCTTATGCTTGACAATTTCTTTTACTGCTTCATTTGCTGGAATCACATTATGGCGAAGAGACTTGTTGATTTCTGTTTCACTAAAGGTTCCTTTAGCCACTTTTGTCCAGTTGACTAAAAGCTCCGTTCCAACATTGAATTTGCGGATCCCGTTATTGATCAATTCAGGATAATCTTCTTCTTTCACACCTGTTCCGCCATGGATAACGAGGGGGACATCGACTACTGCATCGATTTCTTTCAGCAAGGGAATGTTCACTTCTGTTTTTGATTTGAATTGTCCATGATTCGTACCAATAGCAATAGCTAATGCATCCACACCTGTAGCTTCTACAAATTTCACTGCATCTTCCGGTCTTGTATATACCTTGTCATTTTCAGCGACATGGATCCCTTCTTCTGTACCGCCGATCGTTCCAAGTTCTCCTTCTACGGAAACACCGTGTGCATGGGCATATTCTACCACTGCTTTCGTTTTCAAGATATTTTCTTTGAAAGGCAGATGGGACCCGTCATACATGACAGAAGTATATCCGCTATCGATTGCTTCTTTGATATCATCAAAGTCTCGGGCGTGGTCTAAGTGCAAGACTGCATCAACCATTTCTTCTTCTGCAATAGCTGTCATTACATTGACTAACACATGCATGCCGATATATTTTGCGGTGTCGACACTTGTTTGAATAATGATCGGCGAGCCCATTTCTTTTGCTGCGCCTAGCATGGCAGGAAGCATTTCTAGGTTATGTGTATTAAAAGCTCCAACTGTAAAATTCAATTCTTCTGCTGTTTTTGTTACTTCTTTCAATGTTGTATACATCTTTTATTGCCACCTTATCTTTTTATTTATTTCCTTTGATCGTTACTTGTTTTGCAATTTGTCGCATCTCATCCATTTTGCCCATGTAGTAATCGATTCCTTGATCATCCCCAGCACGAGCAGCATCTGCACGCTTCTGGTTATAGAGGCTCATCAGTTTTTTATACCCATCTCCGATCGTCTGTTTATTTTCCAAGCTCTTTTCTAAATATTGGATGGCTTGATCGTTCTCATACAATTCAGAAAATTTAAGTCCAATTTGTTCATAAAGTTCCGCTAATTCGTGCTTCTCTTGGGTCGTTGAAATCTCTTGATTTAATTGTGTAATCTCTGATTGAATCTTTTCGATCGCTTCTGGCGAGAGGATTTTTTCCTCTTTTATCGATCTTTTTTTTGGTTCATTTTCTTTTTTCTTAAAAAATCCGAACATCATTTTCCCTACTTTCAATTAAAATGCTTTCAAAATTGGGCTTAAAATCCAGGCATATAAGAGTGCGGCGGCTACTGTATCTACATCGGTTGCTGTAGCATTGATGAACCCCATCGAATTAAAGATCGTTACTAGCAAAGCAGGCAATAATGTAATAAAGAAGCCATGAGCAATACCGCCAATGATCGCTCCTCGACGTCCGCCAACTGCGTTACCAAATATCCCCGCTGTTCCTCCGGCAAAGAAATTCGTTAGCATACCTGGTAAAATCATCGCTAAGCCGAACATCGGCAAAGTGAACATGGCAATAATCGTACCGATCGTTGTCGTAATGAAACCTAAAATAACAGCATTTGGGCTGTAGGGAAAGAAAACTGGACAATCTAAGGCAGGAATCGCATCAGGAACTAATTTCATAGCTATCCCTCGAAATGCCGGCACGATTTCACCTAACAGTAGACGTACACCAGCTAGCAATACATACACACCCACTACGAATTGGATGGCTTGTAAAAAGGCAAACATGATATAGTTTTGATCTCCTGATAATTCAGAAGCGAATGGTTCACCTGCAAATAAAACAGTGATGATATATAGTGGAACCATCACGACCATGACAGACAGATAAGTATCTTGCAAAAACTCGAAATGTGTAGGCAGCTTGATATCTTCGATCGATTTTTTATTTTCGCCTTTCTCACCAAAAAGTTTAGCCACACCGGCTTCAAATAAGTACCCAATCGTACAAAAATGCCCTAAAGCAATATCATTTGATCCTGTGATTTTACGAATGATTGGTTGTGCTACTGCCGGCATAGCAATGGCGAAACAAGCTCCGATAAAACCACCGACTAAGATCAATACGATTCCTCGCAGACCGGCGAAATAACCAAAGACTGTCGTCATCGTCGCCATCCATAAAATGGCTTGACCAGTTAGAAAAATGTACTTCCATTTTGTGAACCGAGCTAAAAGAATATTGAATACAAAAATGGCTAAGAACGTCAGCGCAATATCTCTGCCTAAACCTAAATCATTCATTGCTTGACCATTGATAGATTCAATCGAAGGGATGATCCCTTGCATATGGAATCCTTCAGTAAAAATTTTCCCGAAATAAGTTAAACTCCCAACGATGATACTCGAACCAGCACTCAACACTTGGAATCCTAGGAGTGTCTTTAACGTGCCAGAAATGACTTGTCCTGCTGATTTCTTCTGCAGCAGTAGACCCAACATAGCAATCAATGCAATGGTGATCGATGCCTGAGTCAAAATATTTTCGATGATAAAATTGATAACGCCCATGTTTTTATCCTCTTTTCTTTTTTATTTAGATAACTCCCTTATCTTGTAAAACTGGGGTGATTTTTTCTTCAATTTCATTTTTCGAGACAATATTTTTCAAATAGATCATCGCTGTTTTAGGATCGACTGAGAATTTTTCGAACTGCGAGCGAAAATTTTCTGCTGTGATGATCACATCTGGTTTCATGGACACTGCAGAAGAAATATCACAATGGTCCAGTTTGGCTTCTACTCCTAATTTGTTCAAAACATCCTCAGCAGACATCTGTGCTGCAAAACTACTTCCTAAACCTGCGCCGCATACGAATAAAATGTTCAATTTGTTCATCTTTGTTCTCCCCCGTATCATTTATTATTTCTCAACTACTGAAAAAGCAGTTGTTTGAAATCTTCCACATTGGTGCATTCGATCAATCGATCCAACTTCTCTTCGTTGTTGATCAGTTCGATCAGTTCTTTCATGATGTTCAGATGCGAGTAGGAATCTACTGCTGCTAAACAAAAAATGATCTTTACTGGATCCATTTCAGGATTACCGAAATCGATTGGTTGCTCAATCGTAGCTACGCTGACTCCTAACTTATTGACCCCATCTTCTGGTCGAGCATGGGCTAGCGCCATGTGTTTACCAATCACGATATATGGCCCGTATTCATTCACTGCACGAATCATCGCTTCGACATAGCGTTCTTCAACAATGTTTTCTTTGACCAATGGTTTAGCAGCTCGTTCAATCGATTCCTCCCAAGTAACGGCTTTTTCTTTAATTATGATATTGCTGTCCGTCAAAATATCTTTTAACATAGGCTGGACCTCCCTTTTGTTGATTTCTAAATTGTTTGTTTCGAATAATTTTTCCAACTTGCCATAGATGATGCGGTCCACTCGGCCACCACTTTCTTCCATGACACCGATTATTTGAGTGAATAACTGCGTCGATTCATGACTGTTAGGTTTTAACCGCTGCAGTTCTTCATTTCTTTTCAAAAAATCTTCTATAACTAAAATATTCGTCTCAGTCAGAATTGGATCGACAACTAAAAGCGGCTTGTTTCGATAATTCAATTGAAAGGTGCTGAAAACCAAATCGACATCCAGTTTATCCACTAATTCGATTTCTTTTGAACTTAAAACTGCAGTAATCTCAATCTGAGGAAATTTTTCTTTCAGATTTTCTGCTAACAGATTCCCGGTAGCCATGCCGTGATTACAGACAACAACTGATTGATAAACATAATTCAGGTCTCGCTTGATCACACTGGCAATCGTCGAAAAGTGGATGACAAGAAAAGCTATCTCGTCCTCCAGTATCTTGCCGCCAATTACTTCTTCGATCGTAGGAACAAAATGAGTGACTGCGCGGTGGATTGGAAAATAATTTGTTCGGATGTTTTCTTTCAATGGATTCATGACTTGGATAGCATGCTTGATTCTTATGATCAGTGCAGCCATGTGTTTATAGAGATTTTCGAATAAAGCTTCTTCTTTTAGATGAAAAGGTATGCGTGTCTCGTTCTCTACAAATTGGATCAATTGGATCGTTAGTAGTTGAGCTTGTACCCACTCAATCGAATTGGAGATATCTCTAGCATTGAACGTCTCGATAGTGAAACGAAGATAATTTCTTTCTACTTGTGGGACATTGTTCAACTGAAATTCCGTGATCATGTAGTCGATAAATGCAGAGAAGCTGCTGTCTTTTATTTCTGTATTTTTCCAATTAATGGCGGAGATGAATTCATGTTTCCTGATTCGCTGGATCCAGATTAATGTAAAAATCAGAATTTGCTTTTTATAAATATCATCCTCTTGTTTTAACAACTTATTGGAATAGATCTCCTCTATTTTTTTGATTTCCACCAAAGGAAAATAATGGAAAAAGATTTTTTGAGCCGGTGTTAGTTGCGCGTCTTGATTCATAAAGAAGTCGGTCATCCCCAGATTCTGATTGATAAAATCATAGATCATCGTACGGATAGATCGTTCTGAACCTTTATAAACCAGTCCCTGCTTTCCATAACTGACGATCTCGATTCCATAACTGACCAGTGTTGCTCGTAATCGTCGCATATCTTCATCTAACGTACTTTTAGAGATTTGAAATTCTTCTTCTTTTTTGTTTAGATGGATCGGGTTTCGGCTGTAAGCAATGGCTAAAACTAAATCAAAAATACGTTCCCGCCGATTCAAAAAGCCGTCTTTCACCTCTTTTATTTCAGTTTCTAATCGAACTTGCTTGTCATTCTCCAGTTTCAACAAAAAACCTTTGTTGCGAATTGTTCTGATTTCCGGAAGCTTTTTACTGCTCAACCAGATATTCGCTTCAAGAACTTCCTGTCGGATCGTCCGCTGACTGACATGGAAATCAGCTGCTAGATGTTCCGCTTTTACTGGATATTGGGCTGTCATGATTCTGTGAAGTATTTCAATTGTTCTTGTTTTCATAGAAATGATCTCCTTCTGATTCCAAGTATATGATTCCGCTTACATAATAAAAAGTAGATATTTCTGCCACTTGAAGTGGAAAGAAAGTAAGCATAGCAAACAAAAAATAAGCCGTATGCTTTTTCAACTTCTCAACGAAAAAGACATACGCCTATTATTACAAAAATTTTGCCCATCTATACAAAAAAGAGGTCGTGAAAAAGCTGTCCTGCATCAAGTAATAAGAACAGCCAAACAAAAATAGTACTTCCTATTTTTCATTTGGTTGGGCTTATTATCGTAGATGCAAGCTTTTGAACACCATTTAGTGGAGAGGTTGTGACAGAGATGTTCAGCCTTGAGCGACAAGAAGCGATTTTGAAAAATAGCTTCCCATATTTTACAAAATCGTGCCTTATTGCCGATAGGCTATCTCTGGAACACCGTTTATTCAGAAAAAGGAGCTACGACAAAATTTTTGCCACAGTTCCGTTCATAAGTATTTTCTGTCAATCCAGCATAATCGGCTGGATAAAATCTGCTTGCCATCTTTTTTCTTTCTCAGAAAAATCAAAATACCATATCTGAGAAAAATACTGTCGTTGTGTCTTACTTCCTGAGATCACTCGCCCATCTTTTCGATCGACTGAATAATCACAGCATCTGAAATCAATTCGGATGGCAAAACTATTTTCGTGGATCTGTCGATAATTCCCTACTTCCTGAATAGTTATTTTTTTAGTATGATTTCTTACACCGTCTGCTTTGTTTTTTTGCAGAACTTTCTGATGTTCGGCAAACAGCTTGTCTGTATAACAGCTTCTGGCTTTTTCAGGAGTTTCTTCTTCCCAAGCAGATTGGATCTTCATGAATATCTTTTGGATTTCCAGAAACTGTGCTTTCTTTTCTTTAGCCGTTCCTGACATGCGGGACAATATCTCCGCTTTCAGCCTTTTCTTTTGTCTTTTATTCTTGACGATAGAAAAAGCAGAAACCCCTCCTACTGACAAAACAGCTAATGCAAGAAATCCCGTTTGCTCATAACTAGAAGGACCTGTACTTGGACCATAATACCCATAAGAATCTCTGCCGTAAGAACGACTGCTAAAATAACTGCCCCCATATGAACGACCGCCAAATGAACCTCTGCCCGAACTTCGACCGCTAGATGTACCTCCACCATGACCACCCGCGATAGCGAATCCTTGGGTCGGCAGAGCAAACAAACATAGGCCCACTAACAAAATGATTGCTAAATAATTGATTTTTTTCATTGCCTTCCTCGTTATCTTTTATTACAAAAAACTATTGTTATCATAGCCTTGCTAAAAGGAAGAGTCAATAACCAGATGCATAAACTGTTTTTTTAGCAGTTTTGTCTTAATTTAATCATTAAGTGACATCGGACAGACATAGGTGTTGGCAGTCCATATTTCCTCTATCTTCAGCATGAACAAGCTGGCAGACAAAAGATCTGCGCTTCCTCCAGGAGAGATTTGGTTTTCCTGACAAAAGTGCAACAGTGCTATAAATGGATGATTTGGTAAAGCACTTTGACTAGCAGCATGAGCAAGTTTCTGCATTTCCACTAACGTTTTCTGATCACTGCGATGCAAGACACAGGTGTCATCTAAGGAACTCATCAAAACTAACAACATATGCATTTGTTTCTGTACATCAGAATCATTATCTATCTCCTTAGCAGCTTGGATTGCAAGCCTGATATGCGGATAACCCAACACTGCTTCTTCATATGCACCATTTACGCCGTATTTTTGCTTCACCGTATGCCCATGAGTGTTTTTTTTATGACGATATTTTGTATCAGGAAAAGCAGCAAGTTTACTGACATCATCAAGTATTTTGGATAAAGAAAAAGGCTGTTCCATACTGATTTTTTGTGCAGTCACACTGGTCAATAGCCCCATTGCCCAAATCGCTCCTTTATGGGTATTGATGCCATCTGTAGCAATCAACATTGCCTTTTCCGCTTTCCGTCCAATCTCAGCAATCTTTTCTCTTAACTCCTGATCGATAGCATGTTGCCATGCTATTTGAGCCATTTCTTCAAAAAAAGGAGTCAGCGTCTTCGCAGACTTAAGAAATAAAGCATAGTCCATATCGGAATGTGCACCCGCAGCCAGTGCATCCACTAATCCAGGTTTTGGGTTTAATGTTACTTCTGCGATCAATGCTTCCTCTACCAACGCAGCGAGTTGCTGAGTCACTGCTTTTTTTCGTTCGTCATTTATCATGACACTCACTCCTCGTAAAATATATTTTGTCTAACAGTTTTCTTTCAAGGTGTCTATAAATCATAAAATTTATTGAATAACACATTCCTTCCGGAATTTGTTTCGATATTGTGTGATTTCTCAGAGTACAATGGATGTATGGAAAGGATCCAACGGGAATTTGCTACTCACCCCTGTAGTTTTGTCTACCTTGTAAAGTCTGTTACCCGTGCCACTGTTATCACTACCAACTCATTAGCTGTTTCGATAATGGACTAGACTTTCAAATAGTAGTTGGAAGGCAGCTTCTAGCTCTTTTATCACCGTATTCTATTAGGCGAGGTTGTGGCTATACAGTGAGTTTCTGGGGAATCCCACAGTATCGAAGCATTTTCCAAAATTTAAAATGAAAGGAGGTCCTTCTTCCATGAAATTATTTGTCGGTATTGACGTTAGCTCTGAAAAATTAGATGTTTGTTTTCTAACTGACGATGATCAACTCTCTATATTGTCTGAAATCCCTGTTACCAATGATATTGAGGGTGCCACATCCATACGAGATATGATTCTTGAGTTCAATGAGAATTATCACTTTAATCAGATTGTGATTGGTATGGAATCAACGTCCATGTACAGCTTTCACCCTTCCATGTTTTTTCACGAAGATGAGGAGCTGAAGAAACTCAATACACTTGTAACGATTGAAAATCCTTTTCGGATTAAACAGTTCAGTCGCATGTTTGATGAGGATAAAACTGATCGAAACGATGCATTAAGAATTGCTGACTTTTTGCGTATCCAACGATTCACAACTTCCCCTATCAAAGAAGAGAAATACATGGCTTTACAGCGTTTAACTCGTACTCGCTATCAACTCATTAAGCAATTAACTCGTACAAAACAACATTTTCTGGAAAATCTAACGTACAAATGCAATACGCTTGCTCGAGAAATGCGAGACGAATCGACAAGTCTTTTTAGTGCCACAGTCATTTCCCTTATGACAGAAGACTTCACCCTCGATGAGTTAGCTGAGCTTCCTTTGGAAGCCTTCTGTGACTTACTTCAAGAAAAAGGAAGAGGTCGGTTCAAGCAACCAGAAAAAATTGCCAAGGCGATTCAACGAGCTATCAGATCAAGCTATCGCTTAGGATCTGTAGCCCAAGAGTCTATTGATATTGTTCTGGGTGTTCTTGTCTGCGAAATACGGGCTCTTGAAAAGAACATCAAAGAACTAGATAAAGCAATCGAACAATTAGTGGTTGTTATTCCAGAATACCAATGCTTAACCAGTATTCCAGGCGTTGGTAAAGTCTACGCCGCTGGATTGATCGCTGAAATCGGTCAAATCGAAAGATTTGAAGATCAGACGAAATTAGCAAAATATGCTGGATTAAGCTGGAAAGTCAAACAATCCGGGAACTATCAGTCACAAAACACGCCTCTGACAAAACAAGGGAATCGATATTTCCGTTATTACTTAGTTGAAGCTGCCAACTCTGTAAAAAATTATCTTCCCGAATATAAAGCTTTTTATCAAAGCAAATATAAAGAGGTTCCAAAACATCAACACAAACGAGCTCTCGTCTTAACCGCAAGAAAATTTACGCGTCTGGTGGATACGCTACTACGTAACCATCAACTCTACACGCCCCCAAGGAGCGTGATAGATAAATAACACTTTGTTATTGACGCAAATTCTTGAAATGACCCGAAAAAATTTTGATTTTGGTCGGGTCTAGTTAAGTGCGCTTCAAAACAGGTGACTCAATAAAACTATGTTTCATTTTTATCTTGACTTATTACCATTAGACTTCTTTCTATTACTTGTTGAACCCTTTTTTGATGGCTACCCAAATGATGTGAAGCAACCAGCTTAAAGCAAATGCACAACTTGCCGTCATTAGATACGCTACAAGAATCATGACTCCTGAAGGTAACTGCAGCCAACTATCTTTAAACAATAACAACAGTACTTGGAAAACAAAGACATTTGCTAAATACGTACGGTAAGCATAAACAGACAACCATTTGAACAATGGTAATTTGGCGAATCGTTTACAATCATTTTTGAAGCGCCCATGAAGACAGCAAAGATGATGACTAAACTGTACAAACTTTGGATCGTATTCAAGTAAGGCGCATTCGCAAAGCTCAAGTCTCCTGGATGTGCGAGCAATGAACGGACAGAAAAGAACGCGATAACTAAGCCAACAGGTAAGAAAAGATAACGTACTCTGTCCAAATATTGATAGACTTTTTCGTGATAAACAAATGCGGCTACCCCATAAATCCCGTAAATCATGAAACTAGCAACAAACCGATCTAACAAGTACCAGCTGTCATGATAAGGACCAGTCAATACTTGTGTTTGATAGAACAGATACCATGCAACATATAAAATCGTTGAACCAATCAATACTGGCCATACATATTTTTTATTAGCAAATACTTTGTAAGCGAGCCAAACAAAAAACGGCATGAACAATTGGATCTGCAGCATCATCACGGTATACCATAAATGAGGCGCTCCATCACCTGTGACATATTTCAGTAAAAAGCTTGCAGTATCCGTATACGGAGTTTGTTGTTGGACTGCTGGGAATAGCCAAAGATAAGCCGTCGTCCATAGAAGATACGGAACGACTAGTTCAAAAAACTTTTCCTTCAAAAATTCCCAATAAGACAAATGCTGACTTGTTTTTACCATATTATAGACAATTGCAAAAATAAACATTGGTGCTGTGTATTTAACGATGACGTAAAAGGTACCAAGAAAAGCTGTATTTGTTGCGCTGTGGCTGTTTGCCAAAGCAAAGCTCAATATCGTTTGCATCATAACAGCCGTTACAGCTGATACTTTCTGGAAGTCACTTACGTTGATTTTGGTTTTTTTGTTTTCAAACATCGCTTTCTCTCACTTTTAGTTTATTACCAAATCTCTTTGGTTAGTTTTGGCCCTGTTGTTGTTTTCAACAGGAGTTTTTTCTCTGGTGTCCGCAAGTATTCTTTTAGCGAAAATCCGCCTTTTGATGTAATGACTTGGGTATCGAATTGCTCAAAAAAAGCAGGATGCGATTGAATTGCCTGAATTGGCAATTCAATCGGTGAATCTGCGTACAGCAGCAAATCAAAATCGCTGGTTTCTTTTACTGCCGGAATCCCAGTTGATAATTCAAATCCTAAGCTGCCGCCGATCCCCCATTTGCACCCTGATAATATGTTTCTAGCCGCATGAAATTGCTGATAAACAGGAAAGGGGGCAACTTCCTTTTCTCGAAAAGATTCTCGATCAATGATTGTCCATGGATAGATCACTTTTTGAACAGAGTCACTTGGAATCTCAAGAGCCAAGCGCTGATTTCGTGCCGTACCTCGCAGACCAATCGGCAAAAACCCCCGATCAGCAGGTTCAGCACGCCGAACGACACCATACACTTGTTGAGAAAGCTTCAACCATTCTGGCAACTCTTTCTTGATTTCCTTTTTATCAAAAACAACAATATCATGTGCTTGAATCATTTTTTATGCATCCCATTCTTCGTCCATTTTGGCACGGACTTTATTTGTTTCGACACGTCCGAATGTTTTGGCTGTTTCATTCGTGTATCGATTTGTCAGCATCGTATCATTTGTATTGCGGACATCTTGAATGGCTTCATTGATTGCTTCGATGACTTTGCTGACATTTTGTTCTGAAGCAGCTTGGTCGGTGATATCTTCTAGGAAATGATAGATTGCTCCTAGTTTTGTATAATTATTGATATCGTAAGCGATAGCTGGAACTTTTTCAGCAGCTGCTTCGATTTCAGCAACCGAACGTTTTGTCACACGTGCAGCACTTTCTTTAGACATCGCTTGGACAGTGATTTCTTTATTATTTAAAGCAATCAAGCGGCTTGATTGTAATCCATGTGCTAAAAACGCACCTGAAATAGCATTTCCTGCAATCAATCCAATAACTGGATGTCCAGCTTGACGGAGTTTTGCATAAGCAGCAGCACTATTAGCCAAAGCCACATGGATACCGATCAATTCTTCGTTATAACCGTATGCTTGGCTTGGTACATCGATCACAACGACGATTGGCCGTTTCACTTTTTTATCTTTATCTTCTTCGTAAACATGAGTTAAAATTTGTCCCATGCGGAAACCTTCAACTAAACCAACTTCACCGTTTCGTACACGGTACATCGGATTTTTAGGATCAGGTACGATCGATGTCACGATGGCTTCTTCTATGAATTTACTTGATTTGCCATAATACACAGTACTAATAGAAGAAGCTGGATTTTTCATGCCAGTTAGTGCCGCAAACCAATCGTAACCAACACTTGTTGCAGCTGGTTCATTTCCTTCTGCTACTTCTGGTAAGTCCATTGATTTTGCTTGATGGTTAGCAATTGCTTCATTGTAATCGTCAATGCTCATTGGTTTTGAAAGATCCAAAGAATCAAGTAATGATAAATAAAATGCTGAGCTTTCACTGCGATGCGTGTCTTTTCGTTCGTCCATTGCTGCGATGACAGCAGCTTTGATTGCTTCTACACTATCAGTCACTAGTTCATCAATGATTTTTGATTCTACCCGTTGACGAGATCCTAATGTATTCCAAATCAAGTCTTTGTCACTAGAATCAAATTCTCGAACACCTGCTTCTTGCTCAATAACTTCTGGACCATTCAAACCGACTCTCGCTTTTTTTGTTGAGATCAAATAACTCATCAATGCTGAAGTAATCGACATACCGCCAAATGATCCTACACGTCCTGGAATCAAACCGATGACTGGTACATATTGTTTCAAAGCAATGATTACATTTCCGATTTCTGAAATAGATAACAGTCCGTAGTTCGCTTCTTGCAGACGAACACCGCCTGTATCTAGTACGATGACTGGAAAAATTTCATTTCCTTTTTTGTTTTCTTCTAATACATGTTCGAGTGCAGCAACGATTTTTGCACCGGAAACTTCACCGATACCGCCACCTTGGAATTTTCCTTCCATAGCGATTACTACTGCTTGTTTGCCATTGATCGTGCCACGGCTGACAACAATCCCGTCATCACTTTCAGGGACGATTCCTTGTGCCGGCAAACTTGGCGCGATGATTTGATCGAATGGATCAATCAATTCACGTCCATTGTCAAGTAGAGCGTTCACTCGTTCTCTGGCGTTTAATTCTACAAAACTATTTTTCATCTGAAAGTTCCTCCATTGCTTGCGTCAATCGTAGGTACACAACTCCTGGTGTAGCACCGAAGTCATTGATCACGATATCTGCTGAAATTGGATAACGATCAAAAAATCTCGTTAATACGTTGTTCCATACTTCGCCGAAGCCATCGCTTCCTGTACAGATTTTTACAGTAGATTCTTTTTTTTCTGTTGGAAACATCAAGATTTCCAAATCACCTGAACCGACCACTCCTACATGGATTTTCTTATTGATCGGCTGTTTCGTTGGATATTTATAATCTAATTGTTCCATGGATCTCTCCCCTTTTTGTAAAACAGAGCATACACGTTCTGCTTATTCGTCTTTCTTCTTCCACCTGGGTAAATGGCGACAAAAGGTTTTTCTCGCCAATTTTATGACCAAGTTCTGAATTTCATTGGCGGCTCATACAGGCCATCTGACCATTCGATCAAATCATCGATGGTTTGTGCAGCTAATAATGAACGTTTCGCTTCACTACGTTTGATGCCTAGATCTTCTGGCAATTTCACGATGCCGGCATCGCGCAAACGGTCTAGTGATTCTTTCGTACTTGTCATTCCAAGAGGTGTAACACCGCCGATTGCTGCAATTGCTGCTTGGCGTTCTTCTTTTGTTTTTGCTTTGTACAAATAAGCAATTCCTTCTTCTGTCACGATATGTGTGGTGTCCTCGCTATAGATCATCACTGGTGCATTGGCTAAGCCTGCTTGTTTTTGAACAGCTAGTGCATCTAATTCTTCGACAAAGACTGGTTTTTTATTTGAACCATATGTTTCCACCATTTGAACAACTAATTTTTGTCCTTTCCCTAATGGATCATCATTGTTGCGAAGTGATTGCCATGCTGGTGTAGAATGACGACGACCGCCAGGATTATGTCCCATGTTAGGCGCACCGCCAAAGCCAGATAGACGTCCTTTTGTTACGGTCGAAGAATTTCCTTCATAGTCTAGTTGCAAGGTTGAACCGATAAACATATCGATGGCATATTGTCCTGCAGCTTGTGATAATGTTCGGTTACTACGCATCGTGCCGTCTTTTCCGACAAAGAATACATCTGGACGAGCAGCAATATATTTTTCCATACCGACTTCGCCACCGAAACTATGGATGCTTTCAACCCAACCTGATTCGATAGCTGGAATCATCGTTGGATGTGGGTTCAATACCCAGTTCTTCGCGATTTTCCCTTTCAACCCTAGTGATTCGCCATAAGTTGGCAGTAACAATTCGATAGCTGCTGTATTGAATCCAATACCATGATTCAAAGATTGTACGCCGTGTTCTGCGTAGATTCCTTTGATTGCCATCATCGCCATTAGGATTTGCAATTCTGTGATGTTTTGAGGATCGCGCGTAAATAGGGCTTCTAATTGATAAGGTTGATCTGCTTTTACAACAACATCTACCCAGTCTCCAGGAATATCGACACGAGGAAGTTTATCAACGACTTCATTGACTTGAACAATAACGATGCCGTCTTTGAAAGCTGCGGCTTCGACGATTGTTGGTGTTTCTTCTGTATTGAAACCTGTATACAAGTTGCCGTCTTTGTCTGCTTTATCTGCAGCTACTAAAACGACATTTGGAATCAAATCGATGAATAAGCGTCCATAAAGTTCCAAATAATTATGGATATCACCTAATTTCATTGTGCCGTCTTCAATCATTTGGGCGACACGCAAGCTTTGTGCACCTGCATAAGAAAAATCGATCTTACTTGCGATTCCTTTTTCAAAAATATTCAAATGTTCTGGTCGTGAGATACTAGACATAATCAAATGCAGATCATTCACTTTTTCTGCATCTACTTTTTCAAGACTTTCTGAAAGAAAACTTGCTTGTTTTTGATTGTCGCCTTCTAATACAACTTTGTCGCCGGGAGCAATCAGTTTTTCCATCACTTCTACGATTTTTTCAGTTTCTACATACTTGCCATTGAGCAAGTTGCTGATTTTTTCCAATCGCTGCGCTTTTTTTTCGCGTTTAGAAGCCCAGTTGCGGTTTGGTTTTTCCATAATTAGTCATCTCCATTTTTGATATAGAAACGTGGCGTCATCAATACCATGTTGGTCTAGATTGATCGTACGGATCCCTTTATCTACACCAAATTTTGTATGAATCAGCTTTGTCAAAGTATTGCCGGGGGGAAATTCAATCGTCAGATCCATTCCTAATTCTTTTGCCAAGTCCATCATTTGGTTCCATTGCACAGGGAAAGCTAGGTTTTCCAACAAATCTTTACGAATCTCTTCTGCCTCCTGAGTGGCTCTTCCATCCGTATTTTTTATATACAAACATCTAGCATCAAATAGATGGACAGACTGCATATACGGCTTGAATTTCTTGACCGTATCATTCATCAAGAGACAGTGAGATGGCACAGGAACTTTCAGCAGCTTCGCTGTTTGCGCTTGGTGCCGTTTGGCTTCTGCCAACGTAACGGATAAACCTTCGATACTCCCAGATAACGTATGTTGCATGGGACAATTTTCATTTGACAAATAAACTGGGTGGTCAGGATCAAATGTTTTTGCTACAATTTCCTCTGCTTCACTTCTCGTCACACCTACTACTACGCCCATTGCATAACTGCTTGGATAAGCTTCTTTCATTAAGACTGCGCGGTGATAGACTAGTTCCGCTGCATTCTCAAATGTCAAAGATCGACAAGCAACAGCTGCACAAAAAGCACCGATCGAATGTCCTGCTACAATATCAGGCTGAATACCGTTTTTTTCCATTTCATCTAAATAAAATACTGCTTTTGTCAGTAATGCTAGCTGGATAAAAACCGTATCTTGATAGTTTTCTTCTTTATCAACTAACCGATACCCCGTCACATTTTCTAAACGTTCCATGTACATTTCAGGGATATCCGCTAACATCCCTAACTTCTGACTGCCTTGCCCAGGAAATAAGAAACCTGTACTCATGAGCCTCGCCTCCTTAGCACTTACTTTTTCCACTGCTATCTTAGTCAATTTCTGCTATAATAAAAAATGCCAAAAAAAGAAAAAACCATAACAAAAAGGTATGGATGGGATGGATAATTATGAAATTGCTTCATCTACAGTATTTTAAAAAAGTGTTCGAAACAAAAAATGTCACCCAAGCAGCCAAAGAATTATTTATTTCTCAACCTGCCTTGAGCCGTGCGATCAAACATTTGGAAAACGAATTAGGAGTCCCTTTGTTTTACCATAGCGGCAGAAACATTGAGACAACTGTTTATGCAGAAGAATTCTATCCATATGCAGTCAAGACATTAGACACATTAGAAGAAGGAATCAAATTATTGTCTTCGGTCAATGAGAAGATCGTTACTTCCGTCATTTTGTATTTAGAGGTAGCCTCTGTTTCTATTCCGAACTTGGTCCGAATTTTTATGGAAAAGCATCCTGATATCCAATTAACGATCATGCAACATCATTTACCAGATGATATTACCGACCCTGTACTGTACATCACTTCGGAGATGAAGCCTGGCATGACCAATATTCCTATCATGAAAGAACCTGTTTATGTAGCCATTCCTAAGAAACATCCTCTTGCGAAAAAAGAACATCTGCAATTAGAAGATATCCAACGCACCCCCATCTTGATGCTGTCAAAGAGCAATGCCTTCCGTCATACACTGGATGCAGCACTTGAAGCGAAAAGTATCGAATTGACGATCAGTTCGACGACAGATGATCCTGCGACATTACGTTCTATTGTCAAGCAAGGCTTAGCTGTTAGCTTTTTCCCAAAAGTTTCTTGGTCTTACGACAAAAATGATCCTTTCGTCTTGCGGGAAATCAAAGATTTGCCCTTGACACGAACAATTTATTTATCTTCTAGCTTCACAGAAGATCATCCTTTGATCAAAATGATTGCAAAAACGATGCGAGAATTTTATTTAGGAAAATAAAAAGAAAAGAGCTGTGACAAAATTCTTGTCGCAGCTCTTTTTTTCGAACAAACGGTGTTCCAGAAGTAACTTCTTCAGAAATAAGCCCAAATTTCCCAAAAATTTGAGAAGCTATTTTCGTAAATTCCTTCTTATTTCTTGAAGCTAAACACTTCTGTCACAACCTCTTCTCTATTGTCCTATACATTCATTGCGTTGATTTGAAACTTTCATCAATCAAACCTGCTAGTTCATCTAGTTTTTCTATTTTACGTAGATCAACAGAGATCCAATGTTCTTTATTCATGTGATAGGCTGGAAAATACCCCTCTTTTCCTCGCAAAATACCGCCAAGTTCAGGATCGACCTTCAAATCAAGGATATCGATGATCCTATGGTCACTTGCATCATCATAGATTTTTTCTTCTGGAACAGACATCAGGACCCCAAACCATTTTTTGCTTTTTTGATGTCTGAATACGCAATAATCAGGAAATTTTTTAAAAATATATTCTGGAGACAAATTGTATGTTTCATCGATGTGATCGATTAATTCTTTTTTCGTTAGCATCTGCTTCCATCTCTTTCTTATTGATTCTCTTTATTCAAAGATACCACGTAAGAATAGAAAAATGAATACTGGTTGAAAGATCAGATGAAACTTGACCACCGTTTATTTTCTCCGTATTCTTAGAATAGAAGGGAGTCTGATTTATGTATTCACTAATGAAAAAAATCATTACCGAAAAAGATATTCGACGTCATGTTTCTTTAGTCGAACAATTGCTGAATCATACAAAGATAACCGTAAATGAATTAGCTGAAATCATAGGGACAACCGAACGAACGATTTTTTCTGACCTTCAATCTATTCGCTCTCATCTGCCCGAAGGCTGGGACATCTTCAGCGATCAAGCAGGAATCAGTTTGCAAAACCAGCAAAATTTATTAACAAATGACCTTTGGGAGATTTTTTTCAAACAATCAGTCAGTGTCGAACTGCTGAAAAATCTGCTTTTTACAAAAAAAGTTGCTGTCCCTGATTTTCTAGCGGATCATGGGCTTTCTTATGGGACATTGAAAAGACATGTGACTAAAATCAATCAGCGTTTAGCAAGTTACGACTTGCAGATCGATTTGACGAAATATACAGCTTGTATTCTTGGAAAAGAGCGTGCGATTCGTACTTTCTATCATCGATTGCTGATTCCTTTCACTCATAACAACTATTTTTTCGAGGATTATTCAATCCATGAATCCCATTATTTTCAATTTTTAAGAAACCTCAGTCAAACTGAACTAGCTGTTGAAACAGAAGAGATTTTCGGAACATGTTGGTTCTTTATCAATACGATCCGTATAAAAGCGAATTGCCGGTTAGATTCTTCTATCCATATCAACAGCACACTCTCCTCCCTGTATGACTCTGCATTGAAAAAATTGTATTTAAAGGAAGGTATTTACCTTAAAGACACTGAGCTTTCTTTTGCTTCTTTCTGCTTTCTGGAAAGTTGGAATTACAACAATAACTATGGACAAGAAATCGCTCGCTGCCTGCATCATTCTCCATTTTTAGAGGTCCTCGAAACGTTTGTAGAGGAACTAGCTTCAGAGCTGTCTCTTGATCAACTAAAAAAAACATCTCTGACTGATAACTTGGCTCTCCTCGTATTAAAATATCATGAATCGCCAATACTGATCGAACCTTTGGAACGCCAATACCATCGTTTTTTAGAGACGTATGATCAGCAATATGCACACTTGTATCAGCAGAAAGAGAATTTACTGAACGATCTAAAAAAAGAAATGGAAATCAATGAACCAAATTACTTTCTTCAACTCTTGTCTTTACTGATCCAACAAACGATTTTTTCTATCAAACCGAATTTGTTCAATGTCTATTTTATTTTCCAAGGAGAACCTTCATGGAAGGCGTTCTTGCAGCAGGAATTAAAAGATTACTTGGGAAAACGTGTCTGCTTCTTACCTATCGAACTAACCGATCTTTCCACTATTTCTTTTGAAAAAACAGATATCTTGATTTCCAATTTCCCGTTGGATTCTCTAGATATCCCTATTGTATACATTTCTTCTATTCCAACGAAAAATGAGCTCAATCGTTTGACTGAACTCACTTTCAAAACTTTTTTATAGTAACGGCTAGCGACTGAATTCTCTAGCTGTTTTTTCTTTTTTGCGAAACAGTTTATTCATGATCCCTTTTTCTATTTCTACAACTAAGAATAGAAGAATCACATTTGCCCCAATCAATAACTGTTGTGTCATCGTTAAACTTACTGTACCGATCAGCTGCTGACCGATTGGCAGAAAAATAACCATCCCCTGCAATAAAGCAAGGATACCTAATGAAAGAAAAAGCGATTTGTTTTGCAAAAGACCTTGGTTCAGTGACGGCTTGGACAACTCTCTGCAATTGATCATGTAAACAGCTTGAGCTAAGACGATATTTTGCAGAAGAATGGTTTGCTGTAAGCTTTGCCCTTCAAATTGCATAGCCAATAAATAGGCAGGAACCATGATCAGTAGTGCGACATAGATGATCCGAAACAAATGATAACCAGATAGGATTCCTTGCTTTGGATCTCTCGGTGGACGCTTCATGATTTCTGGATCTGGCGACTCGAACCCTAATGCATAAGATAAAGTGATTGTCGTTACCATATTGACCCATAAAATCTGTACTGGGGACAAAGGTAGCGGGCGATTCAGTATCAGCGCCCAAATCAAAATCAATCCTTGAGCTAATGCAGTTGGTAAGAAGAAATTGATGGTCTTTTGCAAGTTATCCAAAATGCGCCGACCTTCTTTTACGGCTTTTGCAATCGTATGGAAATTATCATCTCCTAAAACCATATCAGCTGCCTGTTTGCTTACTTCACTACCTTTGATTCCCATAGCGATTCCTATATCGGCTCTTTTCAAAGCAGGTGCATCATTTACGCCGTCTCCGGTCATTCCGACGATTTCTCCATTTTTCTGCAAAGCTTTCACGATTCGCAGTTTGTGTTCTGGTGTCGTTCGAGCAAAGACATCGACTTTTGGTACTTGTCGAGTCAACTCTTCTTCAGACATAAGATCCAAATCGATTCCTTCTAAAACTTTAGCAGTATGTTTTAAGCCAATTTGTTCCGCGATTGCTTTTGCTGTATCTTTGTGATCCCCTGTAATCATTTTCACTGAGATCCCTGCTTGTTGGCATTCCTTTACAGCTTTGACTGCACTTTCTTTTGGCGGATCAATCAACCCGGCAATCCCTGCAAAAGTTAATTGGGTTAAAGACTCATGCGTGAGTTCCTGTTTCGAATCTACTTTTTTGTAAGCAAATCCTAAAACACGCTGACCTTTTTTCGCAAACGCTGTGGCTGTTTGACCCCATGCTTCTTGTTCTGAATAAGAAAGAGTTGATTTAGCCAATAATACTTCTGGCGCACCTTTGACGTAAATCACCGTTCCTTTTTCCTCCGTATGCATCGTTGCCATATATTTGTATTCAGAGCTGAACGGAATCTTTGCTTCTATTTTTTTCAAAGGCAGATTGGCTGTTTCTGTGTGTCGAATCAGTGCAAGTTCTGTCGGATTGCCACTTAAATTTTCTATTTTCTGTTCTTCTTTCGTCTTTAATTCCTGACAATTTTTCATAATAGACAGTACGCGAGTTTCTTCTTTTGCTGCTACATCCACAACTGTCATTTCATTTTTTGTCAATGTCCCTGTCTTATCTGAACAGATCACTGTCATAGAACCTAATGTTTCTACCGAAGGAAGTCCTTTGATGATCGCCTTTTCTTTTGCCATTTCATGTACTCCAACGGATAGGATCATGGTCAAAACAGCTGGTAATCCTTCGGGTACCATTGACACCACCAAAGCGATCATAGCTGAAAGAAGGATATGCCAATCCATGCCATAGCGGAATGTTGTAAAAACAACTAAGAACAAGATTAAACAAAGAATGCCTTGAAAAATTTGTTTGTTCAATCGGTTGATCTTTTTGATCAGAGGCGTCGTTTGTTGTTCGACCGATTGCAGTGCTTGATTGATTTTACCGATTTCTGTCGTGTTTCCTGTTTCTACAACGACACCGACTGCAGAACCAAATTGTACAAGTGTTCCTGAAAAAGCCATATTTTTCTGGTCACCGATTGATTCTTCTGCTGCCAAAACGGAATGATTTTTTTCAGATGCTTCTGATTCTCCCGTCAAAATCGATTCTTCTACTAGTAGATCATGTACTTCGATCAACCGAACATCTGCTGGAACGACATATCCGGCACGTAAGACAATGACATCTCCTTTTACTAGTTCTTTCGCAGGGATTTTTACTTGCATCCCGTTCGATAGTACTATCGCTTCTTGTTCCATCAGCTGCTTCAAACCATTCAACGATTCTTCTGCTTTTCTTTCTTGCCAATAACTAACGAGTCCGTTGACGATCACTACGAATAAAATAATACTTCCTTCGATGTATTCGCTCGAAGCAAATTTCAAAAAAGAGGCAATGATCAACACGATCATCAGCAGATCAGTAAAGTGTTTTGCTATTTTTTTCCATCGTTTTGTCTGCTGTCTTGCTTCTATCTCATTATATCCTTGATCAGTCAGGCGTTTCTGCCGTTCTTCTTGCGACAACCCTTCTGTTGATGTTTGATGGTTTTTCAATGTATCTTCTACCGTCAATTTGTACCAGTTCATCCTATCTCCTCCTACTTAATTGATACTTTTATTATACGTAGGAAGATTTTTCAGGCGTATCGATTATTTCAGGGAAGTCTGAAATAATTCGTTTTGCCGAGCAAAAAACATAAATATTAGATTGTCGCTTGTTGCCTCTTATAGGATAACGGCACTTATCTCGTGGGAAAAATAGATGGAAAACAGGGGGAATACAACTAATTTGCCAGAATAACCAGTTGTCTATTTTCCATTATGTTTCTTCCCTCCATATTTCGTTTGTCAATGTCTCGCAGATACATGTGCTTATCTGTAACACCTCTTCACTATAGCGCCAAAAATGAGAAAATTTTTTTTATAACATCAGATTCACGTAGAATATTTCAAACAAAAATAAATAAAGTCGGATTTTTCTGATAATTGCACGTGGAAAAACGAACAATTTTTTAATAAATCAGACTTCTAAAATGGATAGTCTAAAAAAAACGAACAAATAACTTAAATGACTATCATTCATTCATCAACTGTATTTGCATTCCGTTTAATTGTTAAAAATTCACAATCTATTTTCTAATGAAAATATTTATTTTTCAATTTTTATAACATAAAAATCTTTTATTAACGGGTTTTAAAGGCTTTTTTAGAAATTAACTGATGATTTCAAAAAGAAAACATGTCATAATGTTTTCCATATTGTGCAAAAAAATACAAGATGGAGGCTTTACTATGATTGAAGAATATATTGAGAAGAATATTTTGAGACAGCTGTTTTTATGTGGGCAATTCTATGTAAATAAAGAAGTCAATCTAGAAAAGCTCTCCTATCTTCTACATGTTTGCAAAACCACTTTACTCAATGATATCAATAACATAAAAAAAGAATTTGAAGAACAAATTGTTTATACGCATCGAGAAAAAGATTGTTACACTTTATATTTTTCAGAACATATACCTCGATGTAAGATCATGCAGCAATTGACCCAAAATTCGTTGTTTTTAAAAACTTGCCTGCTTTATTTGGAAGAAAATGAACCTGATTATCTCCAACTAACTGAGTGTGAATTCATCTCTGTCAGCAAAGCTTACTCCTTAAAAAAAACAAGTATTGGCTTATTTTCATGATTGTGGGATCGAAATCGACCGCTACTCCCCTCGATTCACTAAAATGGAAAGACGTCTGTTGCTTCTTAATGTGGCTTATCGTTTAGGCAGCTTTAAGTCCTGGGAGCTACCTGAATCATTTTTTGAACGTGCGGATCGTTTCATTGAATCTGTAACGGAGAATAGCGGTAGATTTTATGATAAAGAAAATAAAGAAATCTTATCGATTGGTTTTGCTATTAGTTTCTTACGCCAACAGTTATGTACTGTGACAATAGATCCAACATTTATCGAAGAAATCAAAAAACGTCCTATTTACAATTATGTCGAGTCAGCATGGGAAACCACTGATTTCCAAACCTATTATAAAAAAGAAGAATTTGCCTTTATTTTGACACTGTTCAATCTTTGTAATTATGGTTTCCATTCTTATCAGTTGATTGCGGAAGATTTTCAACAGCTACACCAAGTGTTTATTGACAATACTCCCGAAATAAAAGAACTAGTTGCTATCTTTGAAACTCATTTCCATCAAGAATTATTCGGGAATCAGCCATTTGAACGTGCGCTGATTCATCTGATGCGTTCGGCTTGGGATAACTATCAATTATTCATGCCAGAAAAATTTTATCTTCTAAATGAGGAACAGACAAATTTGTATAAAGAAGTCCAAACTCTTTTTTCCAGTTGGGCCAAACGACTACCTTATGATCTACGGTTTAATCCTAATTGCATGCGAGCTTTTGTCATCGAATTAAGTGGAATTCTCCGTCTGACAAAAGAACGTCTGACTATCTATATCGTCACAAATTCGGATGTTCATTATCTGATTTATCGGGAAGCCTTGGAAGCTGTAACTATTTTTGATTTTCAAGTTGCACCAACAATTTATGCAAGTATATCTGATATAAAGAAGTATGCACAGCAATCCTCGAACCGAGTGTTATGTGAACGTACATTATATACACCGGATGCAGTCCAATATGAGAATATTATTCCTATTTCAATCAATACGATCGAACGAGCAATCGTTTCAGCTGTGCAAAATAAATAAGAGGCTGTGACAAAACATCATGTCACAGCCTCTTATTCTGAGTAAACAATATTCCAAAAGTAACTTCTTCGGAAATAAGCCGAAATTTTCGTAAATTTCTTCTCATTCCTTGAATCTGCCCACTTCTTAACAACCTCTCGATAAACAGCGGGCTCATAACCTCACTTATTTGGAACGTCTACTGGCCCGATTTCTTTATTTAAAAAATAAGAAATGATCGTTCGGATAACTACCAATGCAGCTAGTTGGAAAATATCCTGCAAAGTAGGCTTGATAATCGATTCGATGATCCCAGCTGAAACAAGAATTTCCAAACTTAGAAGTATATAGCCTCCTAACATCTTTTTAATAGCATTGTTCTCGCTGACTCGGTCGTTTTTCGCTTCTGTATGGACAAATAAGTATTTCAAGAAATCCTTAATCGACAGACAAACTCCCCAAATCAATAAACAGATAGCAAAAATATCAAGTCCCAGTACAAGTTTTTCAAAATATGGAAGAAGAAACTGCATCAACTCTGTCGTCATCCTACCTCTCCTCTTCTTTGTTTCTCTTTGTCTTCTATTTCCTGATTCAAGAAATAAGAAATGACTGTTCGAATGATAATAATAAGTGCAAGCTTCAAAATATCTGTCCAAGTCGGCTTGATAACTGACTCGATGATATCAGCAACGACTAGTACTTCCAAGCTTAACAAAATATAACTTGCTAACAGTTTTCTTGTATCTGCATTACGAGCATTACGTTCTGCATAGTTTTTCTTGACATGAGACCAATCAAAAAGTTTGAATAGAACAAGAACGATCCCAGCAATTAAGATACCGATAGAACAAATATTTAAAATAGCAATGATCCATTCTAAATAACCGATCAATTGTGTGTTAAACATTGCGTCGCCACCTATCTTTTTTCCATTTAAGAGCCGATACTTTTATATCAGCTACTGACTATACAGCAAAGTATCTATTATCAATTGTAAAAGAAAACAGATAATTCCGTCCACTCATATGAAAAACACCCTTGACACTAATCCTCTTTCGATAAGTGCAAGGCTGTTTTTGCTAGAGTAGTATTCAAATCAGCATAGCTCTAAAACAGCTTTTGGACTTCTGCAATTATTTCTTTGGTTTTGGAAGCATTCAAATCAGCATAGCTCTAAAACTCAATATTCTGAGCAATAGTTTTACCAGTAGTTTTGGAAGCATTCAAATCAGCATAGCTCTAAAACGAACTTCCTCATATACTTCATAATCTTTTTGTTTTGGAAGCATTCAAATCAGCATAGCTCTAAAACCTCGCAGAAAAAATTTTTCCGTCAATGTTTCATAATCACGCTACTCGTTCATAGCAAAACTTCAGCTTTGAACGCTTCTCTTTTTTACCATTATACCATGTTTTCCAAGTTCAAGAAATAGTCTTTATCCAAGACAAATTGTTTTATCCCTTTGATCGAACGCGGCTCTACAAATAGCACTTCCATATGATATAACGAAATATAATCTTGCACTTCGCTTATTTCTTCTTCCGTGAGATAGGAACACACATTGATCAAAACCAATAATTTTTTCTTAGACAAGTATTTATAAACCTGAAGCAACTCAAGTAATTTCTCAAAAATAGTATCACTTCTTGTCTCGATCTTGATACCCAATGCTTTGAATAATTCCAAGACCGTGATCTCGTCTCCTTCTAAATCGAGTTCGTGATCCAACAACTCGTACCCGATCAGCTCACTGATTGTCGCTGTCAGTTTATCAATCATTGATTTCACTTCTACTTTTTCATTGAGCTGGCGCTCCAAATCTGCGTAGATCAATTTTAAAGTCGATGCCGAATTGATGTCAAAACCTAAAACATCTGTGATAATCAGTAAATCTGACTCTTTTAATTCTTTGTATTTATCGTTGAACAGCTTTAGTTCATGGGATTCACTGTACTGATAGAACCATTTCACGATTTTTGCAAACACAGTGACATCTTCTACGATTAAAAATGTAGCTTTTTCCAGTGACAGAGGCTGTTCCAATAATGGAAAATTAAGATTCAGCATCTTCGTCCTCCCCTAGATAAATGACTCGCTTATCCGAATTAGCCACACTTGTATCTCTTTCCCCGCTCAAATAAACCATACGCGCGAATTGTTTTTCCGTTACCGTGAGTAGTGTGACAAATCCTTTTTTAGGGTTACTGCTTTTTAATCGTTTCAGCATCGCTTGGCTAGCTGTAGGATTCAGCAACAATTTACTGTACACGGAAAACTGATGCATGATGAATCCTTCGCTCAATAAAAATTTTCTGAATTTCCTGTATGCTTTTCGTTCATCGGCTGTTTCAGTAGGCATATCAAACATTAAAATCATTCTCATATAACGATAACTCATATCCGAAATTGAGGGACTCCTTCCGTCTCGTTATTCAATACTTTGATTACTTTACTCGTATAATCCGATACGATGTTGGTAAGAAACATTTCTTTTTTTCCATAACTGTATTTATTGGTAAATAAATCAAACAAACGCCGCTTGATCACAGGAAATTCGCAGTTGCGGTAGCGATAAACAATCTCGTCTATGACCGGTCGGAATGGTTCCATGAAATCACTAGCCAAATTAAAATCATTGAATTGATTCGCATGTTTCAATCCAAATTGTGTCATGCAACCATTTTTGACGATTTCTCGGGCAAACATGCTCAACAACAGTGTATATCCGTAATCTAATCCTGCATTGATCTCATTGTTTTCTTCACGAGTAAACTTCGTGCCGAACAATGTTTGAAAATAGATTCTTGCAGCATGGCCTTCGCGATTCGTTGGGTCAAATTCAAGTAAACCTTCGTGCAATTCTTGTATTGATTCTGCTTTTTCAGTAAATGATTGCTTTTGCAAGAAATTGCTTTGGTTCTGGATTTTCTGGGAAATAATTGCTGTCCATACCTGCCCCTTTTTTTCAGGAGACCACGCCAATTGTCGCGTTAACTGCAAACTGCTGTCATGTCTACTGTAGAACGGCAACAGCTTAGCAACAGGAAGTCGCTTGTCATCACAAAACAACACGAGTATTTTCTCATCGACTAATCGTTTCAAGAGCATCGTTGTGATAGTGATATCTGTGGTTTCCAATAACAGCACATCAATTTCTGACAGATGGAGACGTTCGGTTTTTTCAGCATTTTTGAAAATCAAATGATTATTTACGTATGCTAATTTTGAATGTGTGTTGACCACTACTGTGCGCCATCCCATTTATTTCCCCATCCTGATACGAGTTTCATATAATCCGGTGATTGATTGATGAATAATCGTTGACTGCCAGATCTCAGTCAAGCTAGTGTACCTTTTTCGCGGAATCGTCACATCAAAAAATTTGAAATCAGCCGGTGCGCCCATCGCATTGAACTGCATGAGATTGACAAAAGAACTTGCTAGTTTAGCTAGATCATCCGTTTGGTTTTCTTTGTAAATTTTTTCCAGTTTCTCAATATTTTTCTCTGCCAAGGTATATTTCCCTGCAAATTCGAGGACACGGGCAAACACTTCTGAAAACTCCTTGTGGTGTTCATTCACATAATCAAAACTTTCTTTATGAGAAATCTCATCGTACTGTTTTGCATGATAAAGAAGTGTGACCAGATGCTCCGGCAAGAGAAATGAATTGGCTTTTTGTGCTTCCTTATTGCTTGCGACCATTCGTTTACGCCCGTTTTCTAGTTCAAATAGCGCGTACTTAGGCAATTTCATCTCAATTTCTGCCTGTTCGTACCCTTTGTTTTTCAAAAATAAAACGGGGGATTGTTCAAATGCTTCTCTCTCCATGATTGTGATGCCTTCTAGCGCATTTGTCCGTTTGCGCGCTTTTCCTTTTTCATAAGTGAAAGCGACTGTGTAAGCAACGTTTGGGCTACCTAACCCGCCGTATTTAGCTGGATCCCAGTTGTTTTTCCGAGGTAACAGCTTAGAAGAATCTTTTTTAGGCTCAACTGTTTCCTTTGAGAAGCCTCCTTTTTGAATTTCTGTTTTTTTCACGATATTCATATGGTGGTGATTGATGACTTTTTTTACCTGTGCGATACTTTTTGATTTGTCCCAGAAAATCTCGCCATTTTCATCGCAAACCGGTGTGTCACTTTCGAAAAATTTCATGATGTTCGAATAAAATTCTTTTTTTACCGTCGCTTTGTTTGCTTTATGCGCATTGAACTTCAGATATTCGCCATAAACGAATTCCGGTGCTAGTTGCGGATATTTCTTCAAAAGAGCAAGAGCGATCACACCGTTCAGATATGCATCATGTGCGTGATGATATTCATTAATCTCACGTACTTTATAGATCCCGAAACGGTTTCTGAATTGACTGACTAGTGCAGATTTGAGCGTGATGATCCGAACTTTACGTATCTGTTCATTTGTGTCTTCTGCTTTATTGAACCGATGATGTAAAATACCGGCTACGTGTTTGGTAATCTGACGCGTTTCCACCAACTGCCGTTTGATGAATCCTGCCTTGTCTTCTTCCGTCAATTTGATTTTTGTCAGATTATCAAGTTTTCTTTTACTGATCAGCTTAGACGAATAAAGGTCGTACCAGAAACTGCGCATTTTTTTCACGACTTTCTCACTTGGTACATCGTCTTTTTTCAGACGATTTTCTTTTGAGGAAACTAAAACTTTGTTATCGATTGAGTTATCGGTCGTAAAGCTTCTTGGGATAATATGGTCGATATCGTAATCTGATAATCGATGGATATCTAAAGGCGCACCTGTATACATGTCTCGACCATTCTGCAAATAATAGAGATATAATCGGTCTTTTTGCAGGGAGCTGTTATCGGTCGGATACTCTTTCAGCAATTGACTGCCGAAATCTTTAAGTGATTCTTCCAAAGCTTTCAACCGCGGCCGTGAACTTTTGAGTCCTCTGCCCGTCGTTTGATTTTCTCTGGCCATCTCGACCACGATGTTTGCTGGTTCATAGCCCATGATGCCAACGATTTCATCTACAATCTTCAAACTTTGGAGGATACCTTTTTTGATAGCCGGACTGCCTGTTAATTCTTTGACAATTTCTTCCAGATTTTCTGTGTCTGTGATCATTTGTGCTTTTTTGATTTCTTTTTTGAACGATAAACTATCATCATTGATCAGCTGCATGAAGTTACGATTTCGATGATGAGGAAAATCGTCATCATTGATCAAATAGTCTAAGATTGTTTTGTTCGATTGTTTGTCTCGGATTCCTTGAATCAGTTCTTTCGATAATCTACCCCAACCAGTGTAATGTTTTTTTGTAAGTTTCTTGATTATGTGTTTACCTAAAGTCGCTTCATGATGACTCAGCCTTGTTTTAATCATTTCCCGATCCTCAAAAACAGTCAGCGTTTTGATGATTTCTTCAAACATTGATGCCAATTCAGGATCTTCCAGCCATTGTTCCATTTCTCTTTTATTTTCACTCATGGTCAAAAAATCGTGGTACGTTGTATAGGAAGCGTTGAATGCTTTTTCGATGCCGGACAGTTCCGCGTGTTTGATATCGTATTTCAAATACAAGAATTCTTGTAAATCTTTTTTGGTTACCTTTCGATTCTTTTCGAACAATTCATGAAAGATTTCTTTCTTCTCTATGCTGGAAAAATAGTTCATCTGACCACGTTCGTCTTGATATCTTACTTTAGTCAACTCATTATAGATCGAAAATTTCTGATACAACAGGCTGTTTTTTGGCAATACCTTGTTGTGTGGCATGTACATATCTGTGTTGATCATTCGTTCGATAAACCGGACAGCAGAGCCCTCCATATCCACTATTTCAGGTAAGTTCCAAGGTTTGATCTTTTCCTCTGATTTTCTGATAAGCCACGCAAATGGACTATTTTCCTGTTTTTTTGCTAACGGACCAACATAATACGGTATCTTGAAGGTCAATAAACTTTCCAGCTTTTCTTGTTCTTCTTTTAAAAAAGGATAATGCTTTTTCTGGTTTGCAATAATTGCTCTCAGCTCGGTCAAATGGATCTGATGCGGGATCACACCGTTATCAAATGTGCGCTGTTTTCTCAAAAAATTCTCTTGTTCGATCTTTGTCAGGAACACCTCGCTGCCTCGGATACCTGTCAGTTCTTTTTTGACAAATTTATAGAAATCTTCTTGTGTCGCATGCCCTTCGATATACCCTGCATATCCGTTGACTGAATTATCCCCAAATAAGGCGCGATATTTCTTCGGCAGATTCTCTTTCACAAATCGTTTCAGAAGGACCAAGTCTTCTTTATGTGCGTCATAGCGTCTGATCATCCCTGCTGAAAGCTTCGCTCGTGTATTTTTCGTGCTGTCAGAAAGAATCTCAGATAACAAGACAGCATCATAAACATTTTTCGCTTGGACAAAAAGATCGATGTAATCATCTCCGATTTTCTCTAACAATTCTTCAAGGTCTTCTTCATATGTTTCTTTTGAAAATTGCAGTTTTGCTTCTTCTTCTAATCCAAATACATTTTTGAAATTCCCCTGATTCCCTACCATTAATTTTATAAATTGACTGAGATAACCATTGGATTTTTCATGAGGAAAGTATTTCAGGAGCGTTTCTGCTTTTTTTGTTTTCGACATCTTTTCTGTAAAAACGAAAGAACAATCGACCGCTTCGTCTAATTTTTCTGTTTGTTTGTCGTCTGCTTCGCTGAATTGCTGGTTATATGTGCTCAGAAATTGACGAAAAGTCTCTGTCACTGAGGAATTCTCCGTATTTAATTCACCCTCAATCAAAAAATGTCCCCGATATTTCAAGAGATGAGCCATCGCTAAATAAACGAGACGGATGTCCGCTTTCTCTGAAGAGTCAGCTAGCGCTTGTCTCAAATGATAGATCGTCGGGTAAGTCTGATGGTAGCTTTTTTCTTGCTTGATCGTAGCAAAGACCGGATGTCTCGACTGTTTCTTTTCATCTAGGACTAAAAAACTTTCATTCAGTCGAGCAAAAAAGTGTTCGTCTATTTTTAAAATCTCTGGTGCGAATATTTTTTGCAGTTCAAGGATTCGTTGTCTGCGTCTCGCTAACCTCCTGCGCGCAGTCCGCTTGCTTCTTCTTGCTTCGGCAGTCTGGCCTTCGTCAAAAAGTCGAACACCCCAAAAGTTTTTCTTCGTGCTACTCTTTTCTGTATTTCCTGCTACTTTCATCTTTTTGGAAACCAGTCGATAGTCATCTGTCAATACGGACCACCCGACGGAATTGGTCCCGATATCTAATCCGATCGTATACTCTTTCTTCATGCGCTAAATCATCCTTTCATCCAACAGCTCATCATAATTGAAAAAACGAAAACACCTATTGTAAAAGCTGTGATTTTTGCTATAATAAATATATTGGTAGCATTCAAATCAATATAGCAAGTTAAAATAAGGCTTTGTCCGTCATCAGCTTTTTTAAAGCAGCGCTGTTCTCGGCGCTTTTTTTGTGCTTTGCTTTTCAAAATCATCCCTTCATCTTCTTGCCAGACAGGAAACCATTTTCACTAAAATTATATCATATAATTTTTTTAATATGATTCACTTTTTTCTGCTATTCAGACTTTTTGTACGTTGTTTTATCATTCATCAAAAATATTTATTGTTATTTTTTGTACGTCTTTTTCTACTTTTTTCCTTCTTCCATTTTCTTGTTTTCTTACACGGCATTCAGACACTTCTTCTTTTTTGTCAAAATTTCCTTTTTCTTCTCACCCTATCATTTGGCATTCTCATAAAAACGAACTATCCTTGGATATAGAAAGAGAAAACAAGGAGGCGTTTTTCATGAGTAAAAAATTAATCAAAGTCGGCATCGGTTTAGGTTTGCTTGCCCTTGGCGCTGCATATCTAGGAAAAAAAACAGGGCTATTCGAAGATGACAGTCATTTATATGATGAATTTGAATCCATCTAGCATCCTATTTCGTTGAATCACTACGGACATACTTGGAAGACATTGGAGGAATCACAATGAGAAAAAGTAAAGCAATAATGATTGGTGCCGGTATTGCCAATATGGCAGCGGCTGTTTATTTGATTCAAGAAGGCAAATGGAAAGGGGATCAGATTGCCTTTTATTCATTGGATGATCACGGTTCAAATGATGGTGCACCGACCGACACTGTAGTGGATGAATATTGGAATAAAAATCATCCATTAGAAAACCAAAAAGGCTATATTGCTCGAGGCGGTCGTATGCTTAATTACCGTACCTATGTAGATTTGATGGATCTATTAAGTCGAATACCTTCTGTTACTGAGCCAGGAATGACTGCTGAAGAAGATACGAGAGATTTTGATGCAAAACACCGTACCTTTGACAAAGCACGTTTGATGGAAGGTGGTAAAGGGATCATTGACGGCGGAAAACTGGGCTTCAACAACAAGGACCGTATTCTTCTGACTAAACTGATTGCCATGCCTGATTCAGAAGAAGAAAAACTAGACAATATCACTATCGAAGAATATTTCAAAGATGATCCACACTTTTTTGAAACAAACTTCTGGTTTATGTGGGAAACAACATTTGCTTTCAGAACACGTAGTTCTGCTCAAGAATTGCGTCGCTATATGCATCAAATGATTTATGAATTCACTCAAATCGAACATTTAGTGGGCGTCAATCGAACACGTTACAATCAGTACGAAAGTATCATGCTTCCTTTGATCGAGTACTTGAAAGAACAAGGATGCAAAATCATTTTGAACCGCCGTGTCACTGACTGGGAATTCAAAGAAACACCGATGCAAGATGAAATCACTGTGACTGGTTTGAAAATGACCAATACATTGACTCAGGAAGAGGAACATGTCACGGTAGATGAAGATACAGCGGTCATTTTCACGAATGGTTCCATTACAGATTCAGCTACTTTGGGAGATTACGAAACACCAGCTGTAGAAAATATGGATTATGGTGCAGCTTCTAGTCTCTGGAAAAAAGCCAGCGAACGTTTCTATAACTTAGGAAATCCCGATAAATTTTTCGCGGATCGAGATGCGAGCGAATGGGTCAGCTTTACCCTGACGACGAAAAACCATTTGTTGTTGAATGAAATCACCCGTATCACGACTCAAGAACCAGGAAATGCCTTGAATTCATTTATTTCAACCACACCGATCACGCCGTTAGGCCAAAAAGATGTCAATATGTCTATCGTCGTGCATCATCAACCGCATTTTACGTCTCAAAAACCAAATGAAACAGTTATTTGGGGTTATTTCCTTTATCCAAGACGACGTGGCGAGTTTGTGGATAAACAGTATATTAAGATGAACGGAAAAGAAATGTTGGAAGAACTGATTGGACAACTTTCAAAAGTAGATCCTGGACCAGTGAATATTCGTGAAAAAGAAACAGAGATTTTCGACAGCGTAATAAATAATATCCCTGTCTATATGCCTTATGCTTCCGCATTATTTAATAACCGTGCAAAAAGTGATCGACCAAAAGTCATTCCTAAACATTCAACTAATCTGGCCTTTACAGGAGAATTTGTTGAGCAGCCTTATCAGATGATCTTTACTGAACAAAGTGCTGTACGTTCTGGAGAAATCGCTGCTTTCCATTTTGCGGGCATCCCTATGTCCCGTCTTGTCAAAACACCGCGTTACGACAAAGACATCCCTACTCTAGCTCGTGCCGCAAAAAAAATGTTTGAATAATCAGGAGGTTGTGAAAAAGTCGTTTAGTTTCGAGTATTAAGAAAAATTTTGGGGAAATGGCTTTCTACATTTTTGCATAAATTTGGCTTAATACCGAGAAACTGGCTTTTGAACACCGTTTACCAAGAGGTTGTGAGCCTACCGTTCAGCTCCGAGTCACAAGGAACAATTTCAAAAAATAGCTTCCTATGTTTTATGAATATTGTGACTTGTGACCGAGGAGTTGGTAGGGGAACACCGTTTATTCATAACAAGAGGTTGTGACAGATTTCATGTCACAACCTCTTGTTATTTATATTCGTTTCTTTTTGAAAAAACCTTTTTTTCAGTATTCACTCTCTTGCCAATCCACCATAATCCAGCTGCTATCACTACTTCAACGATTGCCACTACACTAAAAAATTGGATGAATGACAAAATATATGTGTCTAACAAATGTTGCAGTGCTTGGGTTCGAATATCTAACTGACTGGTCATATCGTACAAATAGAGACTGACTGACAGACTTAATAATTGGAAGCCTGCTCCTCCAATCACCACTGCAAATGACCAAAGAACTTTTTTCCAAGACATTCTGTATAAATAAAACACTCCGCTCAGCAATACAAGTAAGATACTACTAATCACTGGAAGAAAAGAAACCATTCGCTCTCGTATCGTCAATATCTGATCGATGAACGACATCAAATAAATTGATTGTATTCCTCGTCGAAAAATCCCAGAAGTCATATAGATGAGTAAATTGTTTTCTTCACTAGCAAATGGATCATCCTCTGCTTCTTCTTGTTTGTATGTATTGATTATCTCTTGGAGCTTTTCTTCTACTTCCTTTTCTCCGATCAGTTCTACTGGTTCTTTTTCATATCTGTTGCGGATGAAAAGCTCGATATTTTTTTGTACTAGTTCTTCAGAAACAATCTTTTCCAATGCTTCAGCCGGAGCTCCAATCTCATAATGATAGCTTTGGATCTCTTGATTGATCTCAGCAGCTACTTTTTTCGCATAGTCCGATTGCATGTTTTGCTCTAACATAAAATGTTGATTTGCCAAGGTGCTTATTAAACAAAGCATAACAGTCAGGCAAAACAGGCAGACAGAACTAATCATAACAATGATCCGTTTATTCCATTTATTTTGGATTTGTTTCATTACGCCTCCTCGTATTTGTTTTTTCACTGAAACGAATGATGATTGGTTATTGTTTAAATAGTTAAAATGATTCAATAGTTCAACTATACTTTACTGTACGTAAGGATACAATGAAGGCACACACCTTCTTTTTCTAATAAAAAAAAATTTTGGAACTCTTGCTTTTTTGAGGATTTTTATTTTGAGAAAAAAGCGTTTCATTATCAAAAAGATAAGAACTCCTTTATAATGAAACTATCTGTAGTACCAATAATGCAGACAATTTTGTGAATCTGAAAGGAGCATCTCCAATGAAAGCAGTCACTTGGCAAGGAAAACAAAAAATGGAAATCAGAAACGTAGATGATCCAAGAATATTAGAACCAACAGACGCAATCATCCGTATCACAGCAACCGCCATTTGCGGATCCGATCTGCATCTTTACCATCATGGTGAAGCAGTTTTGGAAAAAGGGTATGTTGTAGGTCACGAACCTATGGGAATCGTTGAAGAAGTAGGATCACAAGTTCAAACATTGAAAAAAGGGCAACGAGTGGTTATTCCTTTTAATATCAGTTGTGGTCATTGTCATTTCTGCCTGAATCACATGGAAAGCCAATGTGATGAATCAAATCCAGATCAGTTATATGGCGGGCTTTTCGGATTTGGCAAGTTGAATGGCAATCATTGGGGTGGGCAAGCAGAATACCTAAGAGTACCTTATGCAGACTCTACTTCGTTTGTCGTTCCAGATAATAATCTTCCTGATGAAAAAGTTTTGTTTCTATCAGATATTTTGCCTACAGCTTATTGGAGCGTTGAAAATGCAGGCGTAAAAAAAGGCGATACAGTTGTGATTCTAGGATCTGGTCCAGTCGGTCTATTTGCTCAAAAATTCGCTGTAATGGCTGGAGCAGAGCGCGTGATTGCAGTGGATCCAGTACAACATCGTTTAGATAAAGCGGCTAATTACAACGGCGTGGAAACTTATTTCTTAGAAGACACAGCACAAGCTGGAACGGAATTATATGAGTTGGCTAAAGGTGGTGCCGATGTCATCATCGATTGTGTAGGAATGGACGGGTTAGAGCCTGTAAAAGAAAAAGCAAAAAATTTGGTGAGCCTACAAAGTGGCACGATTTCGCCTTTACAGATGGCTTCGCAAGCTGTCAAAAAATTCGGAACCGTCCAAGTAACTGGTGTGTATATGACGCCAGCTTCTTCTTACCCGCTTCAAGAGTTTTTCATGCGAGATATTGCGGTCAAACATGGACAGGCACCCATTATCCATCTGATGCCGAAAATCTACGAAATGATTGCAGAAGGACTATTTGATCCTACACAGATCATTACTCATTCGCTACCACTAGAAGAAGCAGCACAAGCATATGAGATCTTTGACAAAAAAGAAGATAAAAATATAAAAGTTGTTTTGAAACCTTGAAATCAGTAAAAAATACAGGTGATTTTCTTTATGCCCAAAATCAAACGAAATACCCATGAGATTGAAATAGGAAAAGAAGAAGATATCGAAATACGAGGGCGTCGCTTCCGCTTCTATTTCCAAAACCGTTACACATTGATCTCACTAGCTGTCGATTTATTAACCGGGATTTTCTATATTTTTGGAAGCCTTGCTTCCTTAACTAAAATCCCCGATCGATATGGCACCTATTTTTATTTGGCTGGTGCTATTTTCTTGACGATTCGTCCTATTCTCAGAATCGTTAGGAACATTTTTATTTACGACGAGAAAAGAACAAGGAAAAAGCATGGGAAGGCCGTTTAGCCTTCTCCATGCTTTTTTGTTATTCTTGTGTTGTGCATATTTCGCCTACTGCGATTCGAAAAAATTTCTAAGTATAGAACAATTTTTCGGTTTCCTTCTCTATATGCTGTTTCATGTACCTACTCTTACAGCGGCATTTGGTACACTCGCACAGGAATTCCTTCATTATCCTGAGCCATCCCGATAAATTGCCAATTGTATTTTTCATAAAAATCCGTATGGTCCGTCACAAGATAAAGCATCTTTACGCCCATTTCTGCAAAGTCTTGCTTGATCGTTTCTAAAATCATTTTGGCAATCCGTTGGTTTCGGTAGTCTTTTTCAACAAACAGCGCACAGACATTTGGAGTCAAATCTACTCGATCATGAAAATCATTGTCAACAACACCTGCACCTGCAATAATCTCTCCCCACTCATCCAACACCACATACCATTGCGGAACCGATGCGTTTTTTCTCGTGCTTGCTTGGATACTTTCTTCATAAACAGCAACTGGCAGATGCCATTTTGAAGCAAACCATTCGGCTGTTTCTTTTATCAACGTCGGTCGATCCCGCAATTTTATGACTGTTCTTCTCTCCATTTGTACTCTCTCCCATTCATATTTGGTCTATTATAGCACCTTGTATTTCAAATAGCTTTTCAATCGCTCGATTTTTTTGAATGAATGGGATTTTTTATTTTATACACAAATTCCAAGACAAATATACCTCGATTTTCTCATTCATTATTCGATCCTAAGTTTTAAATTACTTGTTTTCATAAAAAAAGCAGAACCAGATAACCGGTTCTGCTTTCTTTATTCATTAAGCATCCAAAGCTTCTTTTCTTCTTTCTTGGATCGTAGCTACCTTGACGAACGGCAGATAGATCAAAATAGAAAGGATCAGATTGACAGCGGCCAGTACACCACCTGCAATACTCTTCGTTGCCAATACACCGCCAATAATTGGTGGCGTTACCCATGGTGGCATAACGGTAGCTGCTGGCACTAAACCTGTAGAAGTCGCAAAGTACGCAACACTAACTAAAACCATTGGTGTCAAAATAAATGGAATGAACATAATTGGATTCAATACGATTGGTAAACCAAACATCGTTGGTTCATTGATATTGAAAACACCTGGCGCAATCGACAAGTTTGTTACAACCATATATGGTTTGTTTTTACGTCCTACTAAATAAATAGCTAACAGTAAACCTAATGTTGCACCTGTTCCTCCTAAATTGACAAAGCTGTCGAAGAAAGGTTTGTTCACGATAAATGGCGCGCTATGTCCAGCTGCGATCGCATTGACATTTGCTTCGATTGCTGGCGCATTGATCGTTTGCATCAAAGGATCGACCATATTCGCCCCGTGTAAACCAAAGAACCATAAGAATGGGGTGATAAATGCAAGCAATAATGCAGATGGATAAGAGTTCGCAAGTCCCATAAATGGTTCTTGGACCACTGTATAGAATGAACCCACGATATCATCAACCCCAAATGCAGCAAAAATTGCAGCAACTAAAGCAAAGGCAGAGATAGTGATCATTGCTGGCAGTAATGAAGCAAATGCTTTCGCAACTGCTGGTGGCACACCATCAGGCATTTTGATGATCAATTTTTCATTTCCGCTTAAACGTACAAAGATTTCTGTTGAAATAATCCCAACAATAATAGCAATAAACAAACCGTTTGAGCTCATACCTAATGCTCCGCCTAAAGCAAAGAAAGAGCCTAAAGAAATCACACCTGCGGAAACACCGTCTTTTCGGTAGCCGTTAGCTAAATGATACGCAAGTAAGAAAGCAATCAAGACAGAAAGAATGGCAAATGTGCCGTTCCAAGCTGCAGCCCCGAATCCTTTCCATGATTCACCGCCAAAAATTGAATTCATCAATTTTTGGAAACCGGGAATGGGTAAGTTATTGATCATTACTGCTAATGCTCCTAAAATCATTAACGGCATACTCACCATAAATGAATCTCGAATCGCAACTAAATGCCGTTGTGCACCAATTTTTGATGCGACAGGTATAAAATGTTTCTCCATAAATGCAACAAATTTATCCATAAATCTTCCCTCTTTTCTTTACTGTGGATTACGCGTCCAACCGACGATACAGATCAATGATCTCTTTTGCTAAATCTGTAAAAGCAATAGATGTCATCAGGTGATCTTGACTGTGAACTGTCAAAAGTGTTACTTCAACGTGGTTTCCTTGTGCTTCTTGCGTCAGCATCTCTGTTTGAGAGTGATGTGCTTGGACTAAAGATTCCTCTGCATCTTTGATTTTTTCCTCTGCTAAAGTAAAATCTCCTTTTTTCGCCGCAGCAATCGCTTCCATTGCATCGCTTTTTGCATTTCCGCCAAACATAATCAGACCCATGATGGCTTCTAGATTTTTTTGATCTTCCATTTCTTGTTTCCTCCGATATTTTTATTATTTGTTTATTAGTTTTTCTGCTTGGTCAAGTACTTTTTCACCATTCATCATGCCATAGTCAGCCATATTGATTACATCTAAAGGAATGCCTTTAGGTGCTAGCTTTTCAGCAAATTGATTTTGCATAAAACGTACTTGCGGACCTAAAAGTAAAACGTCTACATTTTTAGATTCTAGTTGATTATCTGCATCTGAGGCAGAGACAGCAAAGATATCTGCTTCCATTCCTTTTGCTTCTGCTGCCTTTTGCATTTTTGTGACTAGGAGGCTTGTACTCATTCCAGCTGAACATACAAGCATGATTGTTCTCTTTTCCATTTTAAACATGTTCCTTTCTATTCTTACACTTGTATATAAAGCAAGTAGTGTGCCAACTTTAAAAGCGCTTTAAAAAGTTGATATTATCACGTTTATGGTCTATACCAAGTTGCATACACACTAAAAAAGAAAGCGCACACTAAACACACAAATTCTTTTTTATTGTGTTTATTTCTTTTAACGTGCACAAAAAAAGTTATGACAAATCTTTTGTCACAACTTTTTTGAATAAGAGGTTAAAATGCTACTTTCACAACCTCTTTTATTTCAAATAGCCAGCAAATAGAATCAATATCTTCGAAAAAATTCTAGTTATTTATAGACTTCATCAGGTAAGCTTAATTCTCTCTTATCAATCAGAGACTGATACCATGAAGCAGACTTTTTCAGTGTTCTGCTTCGTTCATCGTTCAATTCGATTCGAACTAATCCATATCGATTCTTAAATGCATTCATTGGTGAAACACAGTCAGTGAATGCCCATAGCATATAGCCTTCGCAATTGGCACCTTCTTCTGCTGCTTTGATCAAATAACGCAAATGCTGTCCGATAAATTCGATACGATAGTCATCTTGCACGATCCCTTTCTCATCCATATACTGTTCTTCATGTTCTCTTCCCATACCGTTTTCTGTTATCAGCCAAGGAATATTACGATAATTTTCTTTTAGATACATAGCTATATCATACATGATTTTTGGATAGATCTCCCACCCTCTGGAATTGTTCATTTTCTTTCCAGGTAAATCAAAGACTTCATAATATCGTTCTGGATGAAACGGTGTCTGTTCATTCCATTGATAACGAGGAGCACGAACGCGTTTAGGGTAATATTGATTGATTCCAAGGAAATCTACTGTATGATGCTGGATCGTTTCTAAATCCTCTGTTGCAGGATCGAAATAAATCGATTGTTTTCGACACAACTCCAGGAACTCTTCTGTGTAGTATCCTTTTACCATCGGATCAAAAAATACTCGATTATAAAACAGATCATACATATAAGCAGCTTTTTGATCTTCTGGAGAACTGGAACGAGCATAGACCATCTCAGGATTTAAAATACAGCCAATCCTTCCGCCATAATTGCCACTATGGTAAATTTCTATAGCTTTAGCCGTTGCTAAAACTTTGTGATAATTCCACATCATCCATTTTTTTGTGTTTTGTTCATGCGGCCAGCGAACAGCATCCAAATAGCAACGCGTTTGGGGAACGATTGGTTCGTTGAATGTAAACCAGTTTTTTACCCTGTCACCGTAACGATCAAAAGCAATCTTTGCGTACTTAGCATAAAAATCAACCACTTTTCTTGAAGACCAGCCATCATATTTTTCCAAAAGAAAAGCAGGGACTTCGTAGTGTTCTAAACAAATCATCGGTTCTACGTCTGCTTCGATCAAAGAGTCGATCATTTCACTTATATGCTGAGCATATTCTTCATCTACTATACAATTCTCGTAATCAGTGAAAAAACGAGCCCAATTGATAGAAGTCCGATAATGTGTCAGATGGATGGATTTCATCAAATCTATATCCTGTTGGTACTGCTCCATAAAATTAGTTGCTACGGCTGGACCATATCCATTATGCCAAACAAAATGTTCATTTTTATACCAGCTATCTATAAACGAATCCTGTCCTTCTTTTTTTCCTTTCCAACCTTCCGTTTGCCAAGCAGAAGATGCTGCACCAAGAATAAAATTTTCTGGAATAGTAATTTTCATGATTTCCTCCTGTTTTTTTAGATCCCATCATTTTCCACACGATTTGCTACTTTTACGAATGGCAGATAAATCAAAATAGAAACAACAATACAAACAAGTTGCGTAATAACTGCACCGATATTTCCTGCTGTGGCCAGATAAGCATTGACGATCGGCGGCATCGGCCAAGGAACCATTACAACTGCTTTTGCCGCAAATCCTAAAGCGGTTGCAAAATAACCAATCGTTCCTGTAACAAGCGGCGTTAAGATAAACGGGATAGCTAAAATAGGATTCAGCATGATCGGCATACCAAAAATAACTGGTTCATTGATGTTGAAGATCCCAGGAGCAAGAGATAACTTGGTGATTTGTTTCATATCTTCTCGTTTTCCCACTAGCAATACTGCTATCAGTAGACCTATCGTGACCCCAGACCCGCCCATACTCATATACATATCCCAAAATGGCATAGTGATAATGTTTGGTACTTCTTTTCCAGCTTCAAAAGCTTCCGTATTTACAGCAATTGCCGCTAAAAGCAACGGTTCTCGAATTGGCTTCACCATTTGATTCCCATGGATACCAATCACCCAAAAGACTTGTGCAATAAACATCAGTAACAAGATACCAGGTAGCCCTTGAACGACACCTTCTAATGGGCGTTGTACGATATTGTAAATGATATCATAAAGGTACATCCCTGTAAGTTCTTTGATGATAAATCCCGCAGCCGCGATACCTGATACTGTCAGAATCGTGGGAAATAACGCAGAAAAACTGGCAGAAACATTCGTTGGCACGGTATCAGGCATTCTCAGCTGTAGTTTCTTCTGTTTCCTCAACCAGCAATAAAGTTCAATGGAAAGGATGGAGACCAACATTCCCAAAAATAACCCTTTCGTATCTGTATATTGTTTAGCCAATACGTTTTCTACTATAACAGTCTGATTTTCATTCACTAATTCATAAACAGTTGGATTAACAGATAAATAAGACATCACTGCGATGATACCAGGGAATACACCATTCACTTTATTCAGCTTTGCTAATTCGATCCCTATCAGAAAAACAGCATAGATGGTCAAGAAACTTAGCGTGACATAGCTGATGGCAGATGCGATAGGTTTTAATTCTTCTAAAAAACGCAAAAAACTTATCTGTGCTAACCCATTTTCCGAATCAAAGACCATTGCTGAAAACAACGTGCCAAAAGCACCCGTAATAATTACCGGAATCAATGCAGCAAATGCGTTTTTTATCACCATGATATACCTTAAATTATTGATTCTCGTTGCCACATTCCCTAAAACATTGGCTAATTTATCCATAAAGCTCATTCCAGATCCCCTCATTCCTACTTCTTCTCCTTGCCGTCATCTCTTTTTGTCTGTTAGTCAGCGCTTACATTTCGGTGAATAAAAACTATTTGCTTGTCCGTTTTACCAAATATAAAACAAAAATTCATCTGATGTATTCATCATAAAATACATCAGATGAACTGTCAATTAGTTTCTTTCTTCCCAATTATTTTCTGTAATTCTCTCCGATTTATTGCCATATGGACAGTCATTGCATCAAATGCCGCAAGTACATTCCGCCTCTCGATAGCCTGAACGATTTCTGTATGGATATCGATCGTCTCGATTTTCAAATGCTGGATATCATAATTTTTATTAAATAAAGCAATCGATTCATTAATGATCGGAATGATATGCAGTAACGCTACGTTTCCGCTAGCTTCTGCAATCGTCGTATGAAAATCGATGTCTAATTGAACATGATCTTGTGTACCTTCTCGAAAAGACGTTTCAATCTTTTGCGTTAAGCTTTTCATTCGGCTGATTTGATTTTTCGTTGCATATTCCGCCGCTAACCCTGCCATCTTTGGCTCCAATAAATATCTCAGCTCAAACAAGTCTCGTATCATCCGGTCCTGATCTTCAATCAAAGAAAAACCGAGCGGATCATTAGCAATCCCTCGCTTATCACTGACGAATGTCCCCGCCCCTTGCCGAACTTCAAGAATATTCCTAGAAGCAAGCGCTCGGACAGCTTCTCGCACCGTGCTGCGTCCCACCTCTAAATAATCGGATAACTCATATTCATTCGGCAACTTATCTCCTACTTGCAACTGCTTTTCCTTTAAATATCTAAGGATCTTGTCCGTGGTTACTTCTACTAGGGTTTTATTTTCTTCCAAACCACATACCTCCTTTTCATCTGATGTATTTTTTCGTAATTATTATAACACGTTTGAATCATCTGATGATTTTTTGTATAAAAAATCGATTCATCCGTTCATGGATATACAAACGAAGCTATTTACCATAAAAAAAGACTAGGATAAAATTCACTCCTAGCCTTCGATCCTTTTTATTTTGAACGACAAAACGTATGATGTTCAATAATAGATGTTCTTCATTCGATTCTTGATGACATTTTTTGTTCATTTTTTGATAGATGGATAAAAAATTTGATTACATCTTTTCTATTCTAGAATTTGGTCGATTTTCAATTCTTCTTCTGGTGAGAAATCTAAATTATCCATCATTCGAACACTTTCTTGTAACTGACTTAACCGACTTGCTCCAACCAGTACACTCGTAACAGATTTTTGTCGCAAATTCCATGCAAGGGCCATTTGCGCTAATGATTGCCCTCGTGATACGGCGATTGTCTGCAGTGCTTTGATTTTTTCCAAAGTTGATCCAACTTGTTCTTCTGAAAGGAATGGTATTTCCTTACGATGTGCTCTAGAATCTTCAGGAATCCCATGCAGATAACGATTTGTCAGCAAACCTTGGGCAAGCGGGCTGAACGTGATTGCTCCTAGCCCTTCTTCTAATACTGGAGATAAGTCGTCTTCTAGTAGTTCGCGAGAAAACATATTGTAGCGCATCTGATGAATAATGAACGGTGCTTCTTTTCTTTTTAAAATTTCAGTCATTTTTTTGGTGTCTTCTCCATTATAGTTGGATATACCAATATATAATGCTTTTCCTTGTCTTACAAGTTGCATCAATGCTTCTGCTGTTTCTTCCAAAGGTGTATCAGGGTCTGGACGATGATGATAGAAGATGTCAACATAATCTAGCCCCATTCTTTGGAGACTCTGATCACAACTTGAAATGATAGATTTACGCGAGCCCCATTCTCCGTATGGACCTTCCCACATATGATAACCTGCTTTGCTAGAAATAATCAGTTCATCACGGTAGGCTTGAAAGTCTTCTCTAAAAATACGCCCGAAGTTTTTCTCTGCAGCTCCAGCAGGGCCTCCGTAATTATTCGCAAGGTCGAAATGGGTAATTCCCATATCGAAAGCACCTCTTAAAATCTCTCTTTGGTTATGGATAGGATCATAATCTCCAAAATTTTGCCATAATCCGAGAGATAAAATTGGTAATTTTAAACCTGAATGACCGGATTTACGATATTCCATTTTTTCATAACGTGCACTATCTGCAATATACAAATTTTCTCCTCCTCGCCATTTTTAAAACGCTTTCTTTTATTCTGCTTTTAGTTTACTACATTTTAAAGAAAAGGAGTTAGTCAAAATGATTTTTTCTTGTATTTTTTTACCATTTGTTTTTTATTCGTTGATAAATCAGAAATTGCTTACGTGCTTGCTGAATTTTTTTATAGCGTTTCGGTTGTTTTTTGTAAAATTGCTGATGATAATTTTCTGCTGGCCAAAACGTACTAGCTGGTTCAATTTTTGTGACGATTGGTTGGTGGAACGTTCCTGAACTGACTAGTTCCTGTTTCGATTGCTCCGCTAATTCTTTCTGAGGTTCGTTTTGATAAAAAATCACCGGACGGTATTGCTTCCCTCTATCTTGAAATTGTCCAAAGGCATCTGTGGGATCAGTTATTTGCCAATAGATTGTCAATAAATCGCTATAACTTATCTCTCTCGTATCATAAATGATCTCCACAGCTTCCATGTGACCTGTGTAGCCACCGCTCACTTGATCATAATTTGGTTTTTCAACATGTCCGCCCGTGTATCCTGACAAAACAGATAGGATCCCTTTTTTCGATTCAAACGGCTCGACCATGCACCAGAAACATCCCCCTGCAAATACTGCACGTTCTTGATAGTCAGCATCTTGCATAGCATGCTTGGAAAAGTCATATTTTTGCTGCGTGTCAAATCCTTCTGTAAGCAATAAATAAAAATCCATTACATCAGGCGTTAGGTTCATCCGGATAGCTAATGGACGTAGTGTTGCTTCTAGTTTCGATAACTGTTCTTTAACGGATGTATTTTCTCTTATGTCATTCTTTGTCTGGATCAATACTTTTCGTTCCCAATCTCGTGTATTCGGATTTAAAATCAGATTATAAAGTGTTTGAATGAATACTTGTTCCTTATCCATAGACTCTCCTCCTTTCCGAAGAAGACAAGCTAGTGACTTTAGCTGTAATTTATCATAAAGTGAGGAAATAAGCGATTGAATCGTATTTATTCAAAGAAGATAAGCGGCTTCAGATGATATAAGATGATCTTTATCTTAAAAAGCATACTCTATGGTCTATGGTTTGATTTAACTAAAAAACGACCTCTGAAAAAAGGGATGTTCTCCAGTTCTCAGAAGTCGAGTAAAGATGATTCTTTTTTTATGAACGATAATAAACTTCATCCAAAAACAGACCTTGGGCAGGGACGGTTTCTCCTGCATGTTGCCGCACTTTGCTTTCGAATATTTCATCGATTGTTTCTATCGGCATGGCACCTGTACCGATTTCTAGTAATGTTCCCATGATGATTCGCACCATTTTATATAGAAATCCGTCTCCGACAAAAGTAAAATGAAGCATTTCTCCCTTACGTTCGATAGATAATTCATCAATCGTACGTACCGTAGATTTTTTTGATTTTTTCAATGCAGAAAAACCAATGAAATCATGTGTACCCATCAATTTTTCGCAAGCTGCATTCAGCTTATCCATATCCAACTCTTGAGGAAAATAAAAGCTGTGGTTTCGTTCAAATGCTGAAGGAATCACGTTGTTCCAAACATAATAGCTGTATTTTTTGCCCACCGCATTATATCTTGCATGGAAGCGCTCAGGCATCTCTTCGATTCTTTTGATGACAATATCTCGCGGAAGGTAACGATTCATAAAGTCGATCATTTCTGACAGCTCAATTTCTGTGTTTGTTTTGAAATTTGCCACTTGTCCTCGCGCATGCGTGCCGGCGTCTGTTCTTCCTGATCCAATAATTTCTATCTCTTCATTTGTCATCTGATGCAACACTTTTTCGATTTTCCCTTGGATGGTTTTATCGTCATCTCCAAGTCTTTGCCAGCCTGAATATCTTTTTCCGTCATATTCGATTGTCAACTTGATGTTTCTCATATTTATTTAACTCCTTTATGATCAGTTACAATTTATTTGCTTCATGAGTATAACATAATCTAAATAGCGTAGCTTGCAAACTATTGATGTCCCCTTGATTTTCAGATACTCATTTTAAAATAATGCTAGTTTTCCTAATTCTCATTGTCTATACTTGATATATATTCTTTAATCTATTATCGGAGGAACTTGTTTTGAAAAAACTGTTAAAAAAAGATGCTTTCACTTACTATTCTATTTTAAGCATCTGCTTATGGGTCGTTATCGTTAGTCTTTATATGTGGTGGCCTATTGCTGGAAAAGCCCCTGTTGAGCTATGGGATGGTCAATCCCAACACTTTGTTTCATTTGTTTATTTTGGCGAATATATTCGGGAAATAATCAAAAATATTTTGATTGATCATAACTTTTCTATCCCAACTTATGATTTTAGTATTGGTTATGGTCAAGATATTTTAGGAACATTACATTACTATATCATTGGTGATCCGTTTTCACTATTAGCAGTATTTGCTAAACCAAAGTATGCAGAATTTGCCTTTTCATTAGCAATCATGTTACGCATTTTCTTTTCCGGAATCTCTATATCGATCTTTCTTCGATATAAGAAAATGGCCAACTATCAAACTTTTATCGCCACATTCATTTATGTATTCTCTGGTTTCGTACTAAGTTCTGCTTGGAAACACCCTTACTTCATCAATCCGATGATTTATCTACCATTGCTATGTTTGGGGCTTGAGTATATCTTCGAGAAAAGAGGATATAAACTCTTTACGTTTATGATTTTCATTTCTGTTATCAGCAACTTTTATTTCTTTTATATGCTTTCTATCTTAATCTTTTTATACGCTGTTTACAGATATTTTGAACTTTATACTTTAAAGGACTATAAAGTGTTGTTTTCTCTTTTATTCAAATCTATTGGTAGTTACGTATTAGGAATAATGATGGGCTCCGTTATTTTCATTCCCGTAATTAATCAATTTTTCAATGCTGGACGCGGGGAGATTCATTCAACGCTCTTACCTTTTTACACGAAATCATTTTATTTGAATTTTGTGAAAAACTTTATTTCACCAGTTTACGGAGGAGAAGCCTCAACTGTCACAGCCTTTTTCCCAATCATCATTTTTGTATTATCCGTTATTTTATATCGTTCTAAGCAAAAAAATAATTTTGCAAGACTTGATCTTTTAGCCATTAGCTTGTTGACTATTTTTTTATTCTTTCCATTTTTTGGTAGTCTTTTCAACGGATTCTCTTATAGCACGAATCGTTGGATGTTTGGTTATGCATTCTTTTGGGCTTTTCTAACAGCAAAATACTTACCTGTTTTAGTTGAATCCGCAACTGATTTATCAAAAAGAAAACGGTTTGTGCATATTTCTTTTATTGTTTTCTTTTTCTTTATCCTTTTCACTTTTGCAAACTATAAGCGAGATGTACCGCCTTATATCGGTTTGATCTTCCTGTTGCTCTATTCAACTATCTTTTTATTGTTTGCTAATTCGAAAAAAACAAAAATCGCGTTGAGTATACTGGTATTTTTGAATGCTCTAGTTTATGGAGCCTTTCAAACAAATATCAAAATCAATCCCCTTATCATTAACAGTTATACTGATAAAAATATCGTAGAAAATGATTATTGGGCACCAAAAAGTTCAGCTATCTCAGATATTATCAATAAAGATACTGACTGGTCTCGGTATGAATTGTCTAAAACTGGAAATCCTCGTTCCGAAGAAAACAATGCTTTGTTAAGGGGAATAAATAGTACGAATTTTTATTTTAGTTTAGCAAATAAAAATATTTTTCCTTCAATCAGTCTATTGAGAACAATATCAACAGTGACTATGAATATTATGGGCTAGATAGTCGTGCAGAATTAGGCACTTTAGCAAATAGCAAATATTACGCAAAACTAAAAACTGACACTAATCAAGATATTCCTTTTGGTTATACTTATTTACAAACAATCAATAAAAATGGTCAAGATGTAGAAATCTATCAGAATACAAATTTCCTACCTTTTGGCTATACGTACGATTCCTATATCAAACAAAATGATACTCAAACTAGTTCATTAGCTATTATGGATAGTATGACAAAAAGTGTTATTATAAATAAAGATATCTCTGGTCTAAAGAAAAATCAGATGACCGATAAAGGAATCAAAAAACTGAACGATCATATTCAGCAAACGGATGGAGTAGAGATAAAAGGAAATCAGTATATCGTTTCTAAGAACAATGCAACTGTTACATTCTCTGTAGACGCTCCATCTGAATTGACAAATAATTATTTGTTTCTACGGTTTAAGGGAATAAATTATCCTAATACACAACCAGGATTATTTCTTCCAACTGAGACTGCCACGTATTTAAAAGTAACTTATGGACAACTGTCAAAAGAGTTTAATTTTCGAAATCAATATCAAGGATGGTACGTAGGGATCAAAAATTCCTTACTTAATTTAGGGGCAGTGCAACCTAATCAAACTATTCAAGTCAGCTTTAGAAATCAAGGAGTCTATACATTTGATTCTATTGAGTTATATACGCGTGACTATAGTCAATTAAGTACGGAAATAGCTAAATTAAGGGAAAACACACTTCAGAATGTCCATTTTTCGGCAAATGAAGTATCTGGTGAACTAAATCTAGAAAAAGAAAAACTGCTTTTATTAACCATCCCTTATGAAAAAGGATGGACTGCTTATGATAACGGAAAGAAAATACCAATTATCCAATCGAATTATATGTATACAGGACTACTCCTCAATCCAGGTAATCATCAAATCAAACTGATCTATCATACACCTGGTTTAACGACAGGTTGGATACTCACTATCGTTGGATGGATCATCTTCTTATTCACTATTATCTTGAAAAACCGATTTTCTTTTAAATAATTCAAGAAATTTGGGTTTATTTCCGAAAGATATTTCTGGAACACCCTTTGTTCGAAATAAGGGACTGTGACAATACTTTTGTCGCAGCCCTTTTTATTTCACTTATATTCTAAAAGATAAATTGCCATTATGAATTACATGAATTCATAATGAATCACTTCTTTATATTCCTCATATAATTCCGCGTTTCGCAGATCGCCCCCATCTAAATTCGCCGAATAAAATATAGGAGGATGTTTTATCCCATTTGCAATAAGCTGTTCGCAAACTTCCACGATGATCGTATTGAGGATGGCTGCACCGATTACAGTAGAGGAAGGACCGGCTTTTTGTACGATACCTGTCAGCTCACAGCAAGCATCTCCTATATCCCCATGGTTATCGATAACTATATCAGAAACCTCAAACAATCGTTTCCCTGATGAATGACGACTAGTCACCGATCGTGAATATTGGACATTCGTCAAACTAATGATTTTTACGCCCTTCGCTTTTGCAGCTAACGCTAAATCAATAATGATTGGGTTTCTTCCCGATACTGAGTGAAGGATCAATACATCTTGATTTTTAAATGAAACTGTTTTTGCTAAATTCGTTCCATATCCTTCTAAACGTTCCATTTGACTGGTAAAGGTAATAGGGGAACGATCTAGCATCACTTCTCGTCCAAAGATAGCATTGATGGTCATCATCCCACCAGCCCGATAATACATCTCTTCCGCTAAGATACCAGCATGACTAGCACCAAAAATATAGACCGAACGTTTTTGCAGATTCGCTTGGGTCAATACATCGATTGCTTCTTTGATTGACTTTTTTTCTTCCTTTTCAACCAAATCTAATAACTGTTTGATTTTATCCATATATTTGAACATCTAGAACCCTCCAAACAAACCGCTGAATCCTCTACCGATCATTCCCCATAACGACAAATCGTTTCCGCCGAAAATCAATATCCAGCTTTGGATCGTCGTACTAAAAACAATAGCTGAAAAACCAGCTAATATGACCATGACAAATGAAGCTGTGATTGTTCCGACAACCGCTCCACGAAAGCCACCTTGACCTTCACCGATGACTGCTGCACCACCGCATTCAAAGAAACTTGTGATTACTAATGGCACAAGCAACACGCCGAATAGATGGAATGAATTCGCCAAAACAACTAAAATCGTAGAAGTGATCATTGCCACGATAAAACCGATAATCACTGCATTTGGTCGATAATTGAATAAAATAGGCACATCAAATGCTGGTTTCGCTCCCGGTACGACTTTTTCTGCAATCCCTTGAAACGCTGGAATGATTTGATTGATCAGTAGTCGGACACCATATAGCATAATGAGTAGTCCTGCACCAAAATTCAACCCTGCTTCAATCGAAAACATCAGGAGATTATCCCCTTCTGGTATCAAAACAGGTGCGATAATCCCAACTACGGTATTCATCAAGAACATGACTAGTGCACCTGTAATTGAGATTTCTCGGAAAAATGAAAGATTCTCAGGTACTTTGATATCTTCTGTCGATTTTTCTTTATTTCCTACTCGTTTTGCTACAAATCCTGAAACTAAAGACAAAACACCCGTTGGATGACCAATCAGGAAAGAATCATCTCCCGTAGCATCCCAGACATATTTGCGCATGATCCACGGCATGAAAGACCAATAACAAGCCGATAAAATCCCGCTGATTCCAATCAATGCTCCCCCTGACAGTCCTGCTTCCACACCAGCTGCTACAAATACGAAAGGAAACCACCAAAGCATATGACCTGTTAAAAAGATCGTCTTCACAGGTGTAAACCGAGCAATCAATAAATGGATAACTAATCCTAAAAACATAGCTAATCCGACCGTTCCGCCATATTCTGCAGTAAACGTCACATCAGATAGTCCTTCTGTCACTTCTACACCCAACTGTGTTTGGACAGCTACATTGATTGGAGAAATCGTTCCGACCAGCATATTGACTCCGGCGGTCAAAGCAACCATACCAAATGCAGCGGTCAAAGTTCCCTTAATCGTTTCTGAAAATGATTTTCGCTGGATGATCAGCCCGAGCATCGCAATCAAACCTAACAAGACGGGCGGATTCTTCAAGATGTGTTCACTAATGAAATTCATTCTTTTATTCCCCCTTATCAGCTAGATATTGTTCCAATTGCGCCTTTATTTCTGAAGTATCCATATACTTTTTAATAGGATAAACAGGCGCTTTTACAGAAACTTTTAGTTCTGGAAGTAATTCATGACTTGTAAAATAAACATCTGCCATCGTTGCTTTGGCAGTGGATAAATCTGTATTTTCCACTGTCGCCTTTAAACCAAGCTCCTTAATTACTTTATCAAGAGACATTTTCAAAACCATAGAACTCCCCACACCAAATCCACATACTGCTAAAATTTTCATTTTTCTTCCTCCTTATGCAAATAACTGAATGATCGTTTCTTTATTTCCTGATAAAATCGTTTGATATTTTTCATTGTCCATAAATATTTCCATGATATCTTTCAATCTCTCCAGATGGCTTTCGTGGTTTTTGGCAGCTAAAACCAAAAAAATATGGACTGGTTTCCCTTTCATATCTACGGCATCTTTTACGACTAAAAGACTCATACTTTGCTCGTTTACTCCAAGACCTGGTTTTGCGTGCATCAGCGCAAAATAATCAGCCAACACCATATATGGTCCATTTTCCTCTACACTTCTGATCATGTTTTCTAAATACGTATGCGTTATCATTTTGTTTTTTAATAATGGATTGCTAGCGATTTCGACTGCTTTCATCCAATTTTCAGCCGTTTCTATTACTTGGATTTGATTTTTCGGCAGCAATTTATTGATAGTACTCATTCTCTGACCTCCAACATTTTTGAAATAAACCAATTTTTATCCTCTATTCCTTGCATGACCATTTTCATCACAGGTTCGACTTCTTTCACATCTTCTTCTCGGATCATTAGCAGAACAACGATATCTGCCTTTTGATATCCCCATGAAAATGGCTTGTCTGCTATCAATACAGCAACCGAAGTTTGTTTAACGACATTAGGATTGCCATGAGGAATAGCAAAACCATTCTCCAAGTATGTTTGATTGGATTTCCTCACGCTCAAAAATAGAGTGGAGAAATCGTTGTTTCAAATCTTCATTCTCAAACTGTTGCTGATCAACCAAAAAACGGATAGCAGCTTCTTTTGAATCCAAGTGATCAAAATAGACATTAGAGGAAATAAGATGTTTCACTTTTTCAGATATCGAGCCTTCGATGTTTATTTGTTCGTTATCTATGACCAGATCGATATAATGATTCATGATACGTTTCATATCTCTAGCAGTAACCATTGGAGAAATTCTTACTACTGGTCTAATTTGCTTAGGTATATCGACAGTGGAGATAATCAAATCTACGTCAAACAAATCTAGTCTGTTCAATTTATCGACAGATGCTGTTTCGATACTATCGATATCAGGTAAGATTCTTCTGATTTTTGCAGAAACAAATGAACTGGTTCCCATGCCATTGGGACATACGAATAAGAGTCTATTTAATCGTTTGACACGCTCGATTGCTGCTTGGAAATGGATAGCTACAAAACCTACTTCATCTTCGGACAAGCTTACTTGATAAGGCCAGCGAAAATCATTTAACGCAAACCAGACAACACCATACAAAGAAGGATAATTTTGTTTTATCTCATCTATCAAAGGATTTACGATGGTCGTTTGAGCCTCAATACGTAAAAGCAGCTGATACAGATGTACAAGCAGATCTTCTTCTAAACGACTATCTTGGGTAAGATCTATCTGAATGCCTCTACTCACTTTTTGGATCAATTGCCGGATTTTTTCTCGAAATACCAAAGGGATCGTTTCATTTTTCATGAAAAAGCGTAAACCACTTCCCACAATAACATAAGTCAAATACTGTACTTCTTCTTGCGAAAATTGGTAAATACGCTGTTCCTCTAACTGATGCAGCAATTCACAAACGAGGGGATATTTATTGAATTCTAAAAAATACTTTCCATATTGATTTTTACCTTTTAAGCTGATTTTCTTCCCTTCTCTTGAACGCTGAATCATCAATAAGATCGAAACGATGATACTTGAAAAGTAGCTTTCTGGTATCTCAATTTGCTTGTCTGCAATGCTCTCGCGAAAAGATCGTTCGACTGTTTCTAGAAGCTTTCGATCCACTATTTCTCTTACGATCTCCAATTCATCAAAATGATTCAGGATCATACGCTTCAGTACCTTCTGAACCTGTATTTCATTTCCTTCAAAATATGTCCCGAAACGATCAAAACTGAGATTCAACCCTTCTTTCGCAAATACATATTTGATGTAAGAAATATCATTTGCGATACTGCTTCTGGAAACATAATATTCTTCAGAAAGTTGCTGGTAGCTTACATGCTCGAAATTGGACAGTCTGTTCAGGATCGCTACTCTTCGAAGTTTGCTTTCTTGATATTGTATTACACTCATTTCCATCACCTTCTATATTCACTATAATTTTTTCTTATAAGGAGAACTAGACCAAATAAAAGATTAAAATAACCTGAGAAATCATACACTGCTCTTTCTCAGTTAATATACGCTAAAACAGAAGTTATACAAGAAAATTATGGAACTATATTTCAGAAAAACAAAAAAACAGCCAACGGACGAAATGTCCGCTGACTGTTCAATTTGACGACTCAAGTTTTACTGTTTGAGATGCAAGATACTCAACCAGGCAATGGGCACATAATTAAAGAAAAAACTGATTCTTTGGCAAAATCCTATTTTATTCAGTAATGGCCAAGAATTTATAGAAGGGATTCTTGCCAGACCATAAATCGCCGCAAAAAGCAAACTGATCACAGACAGTCCAAGGTATAAGTGGCTTACGTCCAGTTGCTCATTTTTTCGATAGATCAAGAAAAGAAGAACTGGAAACAATAAAAAACCACTATAACCTAAACCTGATCCGATATTATGAACCCATGTCGAGACATTCCACGAAGATTCATGAGTATTGATACTGAACAAACCTGTAAAAATACAATCACCTATACCATAGAAACCGATAGATGCTGTAACTAAGGTAGCTAACACACGAGATATACTTGCAAATGCAGCATACAACGCAGGCAATGACAGGATGAAAAAAATCCCTGAAACCACTGACCAAATAAGAAACGCCTTTCTTACAGGACTGAAAACCTCTCCAAATACACTGATCACACTCTTCATTTGATCTAATTCAGGATAATACAATCCTAATACGTACGGAGTCAAAAAATCACTCAACACGCCTAATAGTAAAAAGAAAAAACCAAGTTTACGTAAAAAATCCATGATGCGCCTCCAATAACAATTACCTATGCTTTTAATTGTTATTATAAACGACTTTATCTCGATTTAACAGGAACCTCTATTCTACAGGAACATCTATATAACTCATTAAAAATTTGAATCGTCTTAAGGTTCATCCCTAAATATCTAATGTTCAATGTTCATTTAATCCGTCTAATCGATCTTTCAATTTGATTTTTTCTCCACTTCTTTTACGCGCGCCTAATTCTCCTATTGCAGTAAACAACAGATCACTTGACGAATTTAAGGCAGTTTCCATTGAATCTTGGATAACACCGATAATAAATCCGATACCGACGATTTGCATCGCAACATCATTAGAGATACCAAACAAACTACATGCTAGTGGAATCAATAACAGTGAACCGCCCGCAACACCTGAAGCCCCACAAGCAGCTAAAGCAGACAAAATACATAAAAGGACTTTCAAAACAAACGGTGCTTCAATCCCTAAGGAATGTACAGCCGTCAATGACATCACGGAAATGGTAATCGCAGCACCGCCCATATTGATCGTAGCACCTAATGGGATCGATATGGAATAAGACTCTTTCGTCAATTTCAATTTTTCAGCCAGCATCATGTTTATCGGAATATTTGCGGCAGAACTTCGGGTAAAGAAAGCTGGAAGCGCGCTTTCTTTCAAACAAAAGAGAATCAATGGATAGGGGTTTTCTTTAATAAACAAAAACGTGAGGAACGGGTACACAACTAATGTGACAAACAGCATCGTGCCGATCAACACAAGTAAAAGCTGCAGATACTCTGCCAATCCAGCGATTCCAGTCGTGGCAATCGATTGATAAACCAATCCTAAAATCCCTATCGGAGCGAATGCAATAATCACTTGTACGACTTGTGATAATGCTACAGATATTTGATCCACCAATTCTTTTGTCGATTCTGAACGTGATCGAAAAGCTAGACCTAACAACACAGCCCAGAATAAGACACCAAGATAATTCGCATCAATAAGCGATTGAACAGGATTTTGTGTGACATTTGTCAACATCGTAGATAAAACACTTTCCAAATTTTGCGGTGCTTGTTCAGTTACTGTTTCTTGTAAAGTAATAGGAACAGTAAAAATTGAACTTATAATCACTGCTACAAGTGCCGAAAGCAATGTTCCTACTAAATATAAGACTAAAATAGGCTTCACAAATGTCTTATTTCCTATTTTATGTTTGGCAATTGAAGCCATCGTCAAGAAAAAAACTAAAAGAGGCGCAATTGCTTTCAAGCAACTGACAAACAACGTCCCCAATATTGAAATAAATGTCCATGTGGGGAAAAAGATACCCAACAATATTCCGACTAAAATACCAACAACAATACGTTGAACTAACGACATATCCAAAAACTTCTCTAACAAATGACCACCCTTTCACAATTTTAACAATCATTGTATCATTTTATCTAAAGAAACTAAAGGTGTAATTTTCTAAAAATTCTAACAATACAATTGGCAATTCATGCTCTTGCAACATTCAGTTTTAGTATTGGAGGGTTTATTCAATCTCTAAAGAAGTCGAGAGAAAACTATTTATCGTTATTATTAAAGTTATCCAAGTAAAACGTAATTAAGATGAAGGATGAAACTGGAAGTTTCATCCTTCATCTTAATTCTTAGACATAGCAATCAATTAATATTTTCCACTGAGTCTCTTCTTTCTCTCACTAATTTACTTACCCATAAACGATTTGATTAAAGCCATTTTTCAATTCATTATTCGCTGTCTCGTTGAAGTAAAGATAATTATCGGGATTCCCCTGATTTTGTTGTGTCACCAATACTTTTGGCTGATTTTGCTGAAATCCAAATAGATAGACGTGCTTTTTCAGATATGGTTCTGTCTCTGCATCGGAATAGACGGCTGTAATTTGATAATCTGCTTGACCTGTCCCACTTTCTGACCATTCTGCAGAAGCAGGCACTCCACCAATAGCCATCTTCCACTCCCCATTCAAAATAGCTTGAGGGACTTTAAGACCATATAAGTCCACACTCATTTGATTCGTATAACTTTTGTATTGTTGCCCCATTGTTTGGCCCCATGTGGTCATAAATGCCTCTAATTGTGCGGCTTTGTCTGCATTCCACAGTGTTTGTTCAACTTGTTCGCTGCTTTCTGAAGAGGAAGATGAAGCCTCTAAAGAAGAACTTGAAGTAGATGTTTGAGTCGTTTCAGTCGTTTTGGAAGACTCTGACGAAGTAGAGGTATCTGCTGTTTCTGTACTTGTTGCAGTTGACTTGCTCTCTGTGCTAGTTGTTGTAATAGTTGCAATTGTTTCTTTTGTTGATTCTTTTCTTGGTTCATTCCCGTTGGTACAACCAGCTAACAAAAAAGCTAGGCCCATTGTTAATAAAATCCTCTTTTTCAATTAAAAAAACTCCTTTCGATTACTCCCCCACTTCTTTATTCTATCAAATAAGCAATGTGATTTTATTGATTTTTTGTATTTTCTCATCCATCTTTTAAACCATTTAAAAACTAAGAAGCACCCGCTGATGTCTTATAGACAGCATCAGCGGGTGCTTCTTTTTATTTTATTTTTAAGACAAAACGTTGTGTTTTTTTCCTGTTTTTCTCACACTTTATATTTGTATTTGAAGAAACATAGACTTTTAGTCATCATCGTCTTCTTCATCCAAATCTTGTCGGAGAGTTTTTCCTTGGAGTCTTTGTACTTGGTAGATGATTTCTTTATTGAAACTTAAAAGTTCAACAAGCAATTGTTGCAAGCCATACTTTTCTTCTTTTTCAGCTAACTTGATTGCCCGTGTGATAAAGACATTTTGGAAATCGAAATCTTTTGCAAAGTTTTCTAACATTGTTGAGGCTGGTAAATATTTGTTTTGACCATGTTCGTAAATTTTTCCATAACGCATGACTTCTTCTAAAGTAGACGGAACGATTTCATTCTCAATCACTAACTCATGAGAGATTTTATTGAACCATCTCGCTTCTTGATCAGCATATTCCGAAAAAAGGGTACTTAATTCTTGCGAAGATGTACCCAAAACATACAATTGTGCTTGGATCAATTTCATTTCTTCTAATTTAAAATTTGCTAATACATGTCCCACCATGGCGCCAGCAGTTGGTTTATGATGGTCGATATCTGCTTGTTTTGTTTCTTGAGCAAATTTTTCTTCCACTATATTCATTGATTTACGCCTCTTTTACTTTTGTTGATTGGACTTCATAACCTAATTTTTCCACAACTGCAGCTAATTGTTCAGGGTGGACTTCATCTGGATCAAAGTTTGCTTTGATTTTGCTCGCATTAAACAAAACTTTCGTATTGCTTACCCCAGGCTGTTGAGAAACCGCATGTTCGATTTTTTGCATACAGCTTGGACAAGTTAGTGTATCTAATTGCATAATCATTTTTTTCATCGTAGTTCTTCCTTCCTTTTTCTTGATAGTCTTATTCTAGATTACAGCTTCCATAAAAAAATTGATTCTTATCAAGTTTTACGATTTTTTTCTTTGCTTTCGTGTCCAAAATACAATAAACGCATTGCGTTAAAGATAACGATCAAGATACTAGCTTCGTGAACGAACATCCCACTAGCCATGTAAATAAATCCGGCAAATAAGCCGATGAGTAAAAATGAGACGACACCAATGGCAATCACTACATTTTCACGGGTATTCAAAACAGTTTTCTTAGCCAAACGGTAGGCATGAACCAATGATCCAAAACTAGATTGCATCAAGACAACGTCACTCGTTTCGATAGCGACATCCGTTCCTGATCCCATAGCAATCCCGATATCAGCCGCAGCCAAAGATGGAGAATCATTGATTCCATCTCCAATGAAAGCAACGCGCAATCCTTCTTCTTGGTATTTTTTCACAAATTGAACCTTTTCGTCTGGTAATAATTCAGCATGGACTTTATCAATGCCTAACATATCAGCAACATAATCAGCAGTCATCTGATTATCACCTGTCAGCATCACTAAATGTTTTGCTCCTGCTTGTTTCAACTTAGCTAATTGTTCAGCGACTTCTGGTCGAATCACATCTGACACACCAATGATTTGAGTGATTTTTTTGTCGATTGCTACAATAATGACTGAGCTGCCTGTTTGTTGTAATTGATGTAAATCTTGTACTTGCTTTGGTGTAAGAGAAAGTTTGTGAGCGGCAATCAATTTGGTGTTGCCCGCACAAACTGCATGACCATCAATCTCAGCTGTGATTCCTTGTCCCTTGATCGTCTGATTATCTTTGACTGCTAATTGTTGAAAATCAAGGACTTTCTCCTGAGCATAATGGATCACGGCGCGCCCCAGAGGATGATCGGATAACGTTTCTAATCGAGCCACTAAAGCTAAGCTGTCCCCTTCATCCTCTGTATAGTTCTTGATAGTGGATACAGCAGTAGTTCCTTTGGTCAATGTACCGGTTTTATCAAAGACAAAAGTATCGATTTTGGAAAAAGTATCCATTGCTTCACCGCCTTTGACTAAGATGCCCCGTTTCGCTCCATTACCGATTCCTGCTACATTCGAAACAGGCGCACCAATGACTAAAGCGCCAGGACAACCAAGAACCAAAACAGTGATGGCTAAACGAAAATCACGACTGATCAGACCAACAAGCAATGCAATAAGTAAAACGGTTGGAGTATAATACTGAGAAAATCGATCAATGAATTTTTCCGCATGTGATTTGGTATCTTGTGCTTCTTCTACTAATTCGATAATTTTGGCAAAGGTCGTATCATCTCCGACCTTAGTTGCTTTAATCGTCACGTAGCCATCTGCTAAAATCGTTCCAGAAAATACGTCATCTCCACTGATTTTGACGACTTGTCGTGATTCACCCGTCACTGCGGCTTCATCCGCATACCCTTTCCCGTCAATGACTCGGCCGTCCACAGGAATAGCTCCACCAGTTTTTACTAAGACGATATCGCCTTCTTCCACGTCATCGATTTCCACTTCTTCAGTCGTTCCATCTTCTTGGACAACGCTGGCAGTCGATGGGGCCATCTCGGTCAAATCCTTGATTGATTCCCGCGTTTTGGTCAATGTTTTTTGTTCCAGATAACTACCAAACAAAAACAAGAATGTAACGATAGCTGACTCCTTGTATTCTCCGATCATAAAGGCACCAAGCACAGCAATAGTAACGAGTAAATCAATTGAGATAACTTTGACTTTTACTGCCTGATACGCATAGATCATAATAGGTATGACCGCAATAATAGAAGCTATGGCTAGAGCAATGTTATAGAACAAGACAAATCCAGTAAATTTTCCGATAAAACCAAAAATAATCAACACAGCTGATAAGGCGGTGATATGATTTCGATGCTCTTGGATCCACTTTTGAAATTTCATCTTTCTCCCTCTTTTCCTTTTCGTTCTTACGAGACTAAGTATAGATACTTATCCATCATAAAAAATTGACCACTATCAAGTTTAGTCAAAAAGGTGGTTTTCTTTTGGTATACTGAATTCCTACAGTCATTAAACGATCATATAGAAAAAGGAAGCGCCGAGACGCTTCCTTAGGTAGTTCTATTTTTTTATTCAAAGATAAGATGCTTTGTCATCTTACGACTGAAGAACAACAATCAAAAAAGGGCAGCAGCCACTCATTCACAAGAAATATCGTTTTTGATATGGGAATTGAAGCAGTGGACAAATATCTCTACTTATTAGCTGGGAATAAGATCCAAAAAAGCTTAATGGATTTCATCCAAGAATTGGAATGTACTTTCCACAAAAAATTCACTCATTCCATTCTTTTAAAACTTTTGATTCATACAGCGTGTTTAATTGAGCGTACATTGATAAACGGTCATGAACTTAAAATTACGCCGATTGTAAAATTAAGCTAGACAACTAAAAAAGTCATTTGTGCTACACTCAAAATAGTTCCGACCAAAGAATTATAAGGAGTGAGTACAAATGACCTATACCCATCTTACAACGGATGAACTTGTAATAATAGAGTCTTATTTCAAAATTAATCAATCTGTTGCTAAAACTGCCCATTGCTTGAATCGTTCAAGACAAACGATCCATAAAGTATATCTGTTCTTCAAGCAAGGAAAATCAGCCTTAGAATATTATCAACAGTATAAGAAAAACAAATCAAACTGTGGTAGACGTCCGCTTGTTTTACCCGAGGAACAATCAGAATATATTCAAAGAAAGGTTGTTCAAGGATGGACACCCGATGTGATTGTTGGTCGTGCAGCGTTTCCTATTAGTTGTTCTGCTCGTACCATTTATCGTATGTTCAAAAAGGGGCTATTTGATTCTTCTGACTTACCGATGAAAGGCAAGCGTAAACCGAATGGACATCAAGAAAGACGTGGAAAACAAACTTTCCGCCGCTCTATTCATGAACGTGAAAAGGATTATAGCCAATTCTCAAATGAGTTTGGTCACCTTGAAGGTGACACTATCGTAGGTCTGAAACATAAAAGTGCTGTAATTACCTTAGTTGAACGATTATCAAAAGTTATCATCACATTGAAACCGTGTGGTAGACAAGCGATTGATATTGAAAAAAAATTAAATCAATGGTTTGAATCTGTACCGAAAAACCTATTCAAATCCATCACTTTTGATTGTGGAAAGGAATTTTCAAATTGGAAACAGATCAGTAATGTCAATGATATTGCCATTTATTTCGCTGATCCAGGAACGCCGTCTCAAAGAGGCCTAAACGAGAATTCTAACGGATTGTTACGTAGAGATGGTTTATTGAAATCTATGGATTTCAATTCAGTAGATGAATTTTTTATTCAATCTGTCGCATCTAAACGAAATAATATTCCTAGAAAATCACTGGATTATCGAACACCTTTGGAAGTATTTTTGAGTTACGTAAGTATTGATGATCTGTCTAACTTAATTTGACAATTAAGATTATATCAGAAGATGACACAAGACCTTCTCATGAAACAATTTTTCATGTAAAAAAGGCCTTCAAAAATATTGAAACAGAATTTGGGATCACTGTTTCTTATGATGAATGTTTCTTTATCTATGATATTATCGCATCTAAATAATCTTTTTTTATGTAAATGAGTATTTTTTTAACTTATTGTTTAAGAGTGATAATATTCCATCCTAACAATTAAAGGGAGACAATTAAAAGTTTGTCCCCCTTTTTGCTGACTAAATTGTTTTCTATAAACAAATCGAATAACTGTTTCATTGAACTATCTACCTCATAACAAAGATTCATCTATAGAAAAAAACACTTAATAGATCAGCGCGCTAAAAGCTTCATATGGGAGTAAATTGTTAGTAATTTTCTTTTTGTAATTTTGAATCAAGACTTGTTTGACACGATACTTACCGATTGGAAAAGTAGTCTTTTGATTAGAAAAATTAACTACAACTAGTATTTTTTGTTTTTTAAAACTGCGTAGATATGCTAAAACATTCGGTTTCTCTGTCTTAATGACTTGATATTTTCCATAGACAATCACAAGTAATTCTTTGCGCAATTCGATCAGTTTTTGATACGTATAAAACAAGGAATTTTGAGCAGCTAATGCTGCTTCTACATTGATCTCTTCTGTATTCCCCACTGGCAACCAAGGAGTTCCTTCTGTAAATCCACCATTTTTGTGATTGTTCCATTGCATCGGATGGCGAGCATTATCTCGCCCCTTCGAGTTGATTGATTGGATCAACTCTTCCTTCGAATAGCCTTTTTTTTATACGTTCTGCATACATTCTTTGACTTTCAATATCATCTACCTCATCAATACTCTTTACTGGATAATTGATCATGCCGATCTCTTCTCCTTGATAGATATAAGGTGTACCTTGCATAAAATGGAGGTATATCGCTAGCATTTTTCCACTGATTGTTCGATATTCTTGATCGTCCCCCCAGCGAGAAATGATTCGTGGAAGATCATGATTATTCCAAAATAAAGAATTCCAATCACAACCATCTAATTCAATCTGCCATTTAGAAAAAGTCCGATGTAATTCCTGTGGATCTAAATCCTTTAGATCCCATTTTCGTTTGCCATTCTGTTTGTCTAGATTAATATGCTCGAATTGAAAGACCATTGATAATTCTTTGCGTTCTTCTTTTGAATACAGCTGCGCAATCTTGGGCGTTGCCCCCCAAGTCTCTCCCACTGTCACTACATCATAATGACCAAATGTTTTTTGGTACATTTCTTGCAATAAATCATGTAAAAGAGGACCATTTTTAGTAATAGATTGTTCCGGCTGCTTTTTCGAATGCAAGTGCAGATAATATTGATTCACTTCGGGCACATAGGTCCATGCTGAACCGCCGAAGTTCGACTCTAATCCATTCGGTTCTTTACGCCAAACATAATAGTCGTGATAGGAACTGGTAACACTTTTTTTGCCGATTGAAACCATGGATGTCTGTCTGACGTATGATTGATAACAAGATCCATGATGACTCTTATTCCCCTTTGTCGTGCTTCTTTTATCAGTAAATCCATATCTGCCATCGTTCCATATTCTGCGCCTATTTTTCTGTAGTCACTGATATCATAGCCATTATCATCATTAGGTGATTCATAAACCGGGCTTAACCATATCGCATTGATTCCCAGTTTTTATAGATAATCTAACCTTGAAAGAATACCAGGAATATCTCCAATGCCATCTCCATTTGTATCTTGAAAACTTCGAGGATAGATTTGATAGATTACTGCATTTTTCCACCATTTATTTTTCATCTGTTTCACTCACTATCAGAATATCTTCACCACTTTTGACCGTGTTTTTTTCAAGAATTTTTACATTAGCATATGCAGAGGAATTAGTGACAATTTCCATAATTGTATCGTCGTACCCTTCTTCTTTAAGCAATTTACGATCAAATGTACCGAGAATATCCCCTTTTTCACTAATTCACCATATTGTCGCTGTGTCGTGAATCCGGCCCCTTTTAGATTCACTGTATCAATACCGATATGGATCAGTACTTCCGCTCCTTTCTCTGTTTTCAAGCCATATGCATGTTTAGATTCGTGGACAACTGTCAATATACCATCTGCTGGAGCATGGACTACCCCGTCATCTGGTTTGACTGCTATACCTCTTCCCATCATTTCAGTGGAAAAAACTGGATCTTTTACCTTCGTTAAAGGGAGAATCTTCCCGCTGACTGATGCAGCTAAAACTTCATCTTGCGGTTTCCTAGTCGCTTTAGGAGCTGAACTGATTGACTCAGCTGCTTCTGTTCCTTTTGATTCACCATCTGCTAGAAGTTCCATATGTTTTTTTCCATAGAAGTAAGTACTTAAAAAACCGATCATTATACTGATAACAATTCCGATCATGAATGAAGGAATCGAACGAGGTGCAATGGAAATAAAGCCAATGATACTTGCCGGTCCCATCGCAACTGCTAATACGTGGAACAAGCCGATAAAGAATGAAGCAATTCCTGCAGCAATCATTCCACAAATAAACGGAAATTTCAGTTTCAAATTCACACCGAATATCGCTGGCTCAGTAATCCCCAACATAGCGGAAACACCTGCAGTGGTAGCTAGACTCTTTTGCTTTTTATTTTTTGTCAGCAGCATAATCGCCAAAGCAGCCGCTCCTTGCGCTACATTTGCCATTGAGGCAACTGGAAAGATAAAAGAGCCACCCGTTCTGGCAACATCTGCTAGTAAAGTAGTCTCGATTGCTGGAAAGCTTTGATGTAATCCGGTAATGACTATCGGCGAATAGAAGAGACCAAAGACACCTAAGCCGAAAGCTCCAGTAGTACTGTATAACCAGCTTAATCCATCAGCTAAGCCGTCTCCGACAGTACGCATCACCGGCCCTACTACTGTAAAAGTTAAAAAACCAGTAATAATAATAGCTAGCATTGGAGTAAATGTGTAGTCGAAAGCATTAGCCAACCGTTTATGGAAGAATTTTTCTAAAGTAGCTAAAATCCAAGAAACTGCAAGGACTGGAAGAACAGATCCTTGATAACCGGCTTGTGCCACATTCATTCCAAAAATATTCCAATAAGGCATCGATCCTTCTGCAATAGCATTCGTCACACTGTATCCATTCACTAAATCCGGCATGACCATCGCCATCCCCATTGCTGCTCCAAGATACGGATTGCCTCCAAAACGTCGAGTTGCTGAAAAACCTACCAAAATCGGCAAAAAAGCAAACGGCGCTGAAGCAAGTAAATTAATGATGCCAGCAAAATCTTTCACTGATGGATACAACTCAACCACTGACTGAGGACCAAACAAATCCTGTGCCGTCAAAACATTATTCAGAGCCATCAACAGTCCACCCGCAACCAATGCAGGGACAATCGGAACGAAGATATCTGACAACACCTTGATAAAGGACATGACAGGATTATTCTTCTTATTCGATGCTACCGCTTTCAAAACGTCAGTTGAAGCTTCCTTTACGCCGGTGATCTTAACGAATTCATCATATACGTTATTCACATCACCTGCTCCGATAATGATCTGAAATTGATCATTTGCTTCAAAAGTTCCTTTCACACTTTCATTATCATCCAGAGCCTTCTGGTCTACTTTGTCTGAATCTTTTAAGACAAGCCGTAAACGTGTTGCACAATGAGCAGCTGCTTGTACATTGTCTTCTCCAAGCGCTTTGCTGATTTCTTCAGCTACTTTTTTGTAATCCATTTCATTTCCTCCTAATCCAAAATTATTGAAGCAGTAACTATAAATTTTTCTTAAGCACAATATGCCATGATTTAAAACAATTGTCAATCGATTATCAAATCTTAAATAAAATAATTTTTTATATATAAAAAATAGCATTTATAAGCTACTTTATTTTGATATTCGTTTGACATTTCATCAGGAAAAATATATTATAACGTCAAGAATACGTTTACAAGGAGTTTGTCATGAAACTTAAAGAAAATTGGTCACGAACGGATCGTTATCGTCCATATAAAGAATGGTCTGAAGAACATTTGCATTCCTTAGAGAAAAAAATCAATTCTTCCCATTGGCGCTTAGGCTACCATATACAACCAGTTACTGGTTTATTGAACGATCCGAATGGTTTTTCCTATTTCGACGGGAAATGGCAGCTATTTTATCAAGCATATCCGATGGGGTCTGTTCATGGTCTGAAATCTTGGTACCATCTCTCCTCAGTTAATCTGATAGATTGGAAAAACGATGGCCTCAAACTGATTCCGGATAATTCATTTGACAGTCACGGTGTGTACTCAGGTTCAGCTTTGCCGATTGATAATCAACTGTTCCTTGCATATACCGGAAATGTGCGTGATTCGAATTGGGGACGTCATTCCTTCCAGTTAGGGGCATGGATGGACAAAAATGGTAATATCACTAAGATACCGACTCCTTTGATCAGCTCCCCACCTCCGGGATATACACAAGAAATCCGTGATCCTCAGCTGATTGCTTATGATGACGGTTACTTGCTCATTGTCGGAGCACAAACTGAACAAAAACAAGGAAGTATCCTAACTTATTACAGTAAAGATCTTCAAAATTGGCAGTTTTTAGTAACTTTGGGTTTTACAGAGGAAGAAATGGGTTTTATGATCGAGTGTCCAAATCTATTATTTGTGAACGGCAAAGCACTACTGGTCTTCTGCCCACAAGGTTTATCTCACGAGATCCACTCATACAGTAATATTTACCCGAATACTTACGTGATCGGTCAAACATTTGATTTTGAAAAAATGAGCTTTCCGACCCTACTCACATAAAAAATATAGATGAAGGATTTGACATTTACGCGACGCATTGTTTCAGTGATGAAAATGGACGAACCTTGGCAATCAGTTGGATTGGGTTGCCTGAAATCAGCTATCCAACTGACGAAGAAGGATGGGCACACTGCTTGAGCATCGTAAAAGAACTTACTATTGAAAAAGAGCAGCTCTATCAACGACCGGTGAAAGAAACAGCGCAGTTGCGAAAAGGAAAACCTTATCACTTTAGCGGTTTGGAAACCACTATTGACGCGGAAATAAATCAATATGAACTCCAGTTAGAATTCGATTACTCACAGAAAGGTACTATTTTATTGTTTGCAGATGAACAACAAAAACACGGTTTAACACTATCCTTTGATACGATACATGGTAAAATGAGTATGGATCGCAGCCATGCCGGCAAATCTTTCGCTGAAAATTTTGGAACTGTACGTGAATTCTCAATTGAAAAGAAACCGCTGAAATTACAAATATTTGTTGATTGTTCCGTTGTAGAGGTGTTTGTAAATGATGGACAGCAAACAGCGACTGCCCGTGTCTTTCCGACAGATGATCAAACGGGCTTGTATATAAAAAGTGACAGGGAATTTAAAGGGAAATTATGGCATCTGCGGAATATGAACAAATAAAGGATGAAGAAAATGGCTGTTAAATTGACAGATGTGGCAAAAAAAGCAGGAGTCTCTCCTACTACTGTCTCGAGAGTGATAAATAATTATGGTTCTTTAAGTCAAAAAACAATCGATAAAGTGAATCAAGCAATGAAAGAACTCAATTATCAGCCGAATTCGTTAGCCCGTTCACTTAAAGGAAAAAACACTCAATTGATCGGCTTGATTTTCCCAACAGTTGCTAATCCGTTTTTTGGCGAATTAGTCGAACAGTTGGAAAGTAAATTATTTGATTTAGGCTATCGTTCGATCTTATGTGACAGTGCTAATAATAAAGAAAAAGAACGAAATTATCTCAACATGTTAGCAGCAAATAAAGTGGACGGCATCATCGCCGGCGCTCATAATCTCGGGATACAGGAGTACGAAAATATTGAGTTGCCAATCGTCTCTTTTGACCGCTATCTGGCAGACGGAACACCAATCGTCAGCAGTGATAATTTCCGAGGCGGTTATCTCGCGACAGAAAATCTCTATCTAAAAGGAGCTCGTAAAATCGCTATTTTGACGGGCTCGCAAGAATCCAACTCCCCCACAAATGACCGAATGAACGGCTATTTGAAATTTATGGATGAGCAGCAGCTAGAACCACAGATTTTTCAATTCCATTCAACTGCTCGTTCCACTGCTTTAAAAAATTTAGAAATTAAACGGATTTTGCAAAATGAAGAGATTGACAGTATTTTTTGCACAGATGATCTTACAGCTGTATTGGCATACAATCTGTGTCAAGAGCTCGATATCCGCATCCCTGAGCAATTGAAAATCATTGGATATGACGGAACAAAATTTATCCAGAATTATTTTCCGCATCTGTCTACTATCGCTCAACCAATAACGGATATTGCCGACATCCTTGTAGACTTGCTACTGCAAAGAATCCAAGATGCTGAAAAACCACTGGAATCACATTACGTTTTACCAGTAAAGCTGATTCAAGGTAAAACGACTTAACTGCAAAGGAGCAAATGTTTTATGTTATATGGAGCAATTGAAGCTGGCGGAACAAAATTTGTCTGCGCAGTAGGTACGAAAGATTTAGAAGTAATTGAAAGAATACAAATCCCTACAACCACGCCGATAGAAACGATGAATAACGTTATTGGTTTCTTCAAAAAACACCAAGAACAACTGGCAGCGATTGGAATAGGTTCTTTTGGACCGATTGATATTCATCCCAATTCAGCAACATACGGATATATCACCTCTACGCCAAAAAAAGCTTGGCAGAATTTTGATTTTATCGGTTATTTAAATAAAAATTTAAAAGAACTACCGATTGTCTTTACCACCGATGTCAATGCAGCTGCTTACGGAGAATATGTCGCGGGGAATGGAAAAGGGCGTTCCACTATTGTTTACTACACGATTGGAACAGGTATTGGTGGCGGTGCCTTGCAAAATGGCACTTTTGTAGAAGGTTTCAGCCACCCTGAAATGGGACATATGCTTGTGCGCCGACACCCTGTGGATACCTTTAAAGGTGTTTGTCCTTATCATAGCGATTGCCTGGAAGGAATGGCTTCTGGACCTGCAATCGAACAAAGAACAGGCATGAAAGGTCAAGAGTTGTCTGCCGCTGATCCTTCTTGGGAATTAGAAGCTTATTACATCGCTCAATGTGTCTATAACACAACTCTTCTATTTTCACCTGATGTCATCATCTTTGGCGGAGGTGTAATGAAACAAGCACATCTGAGAGAACGAGTCCAAGAAGCTTTGGTTGGTTTGATGAATCACTATGTAGACTACCCAGCATTCGAAAACTATGTATTACCTCCAAAATTAGGAGATGATGCTGGAATCATTGGGTGTTTAGCTTTAGCATTAGAAAAATCAGAAAAAGATATCTTCTAATAAAATAAGCACGTTGTCACAACAATCTCATCAATAAAAAGACGAAGAATCCACTTGACGCGATTTCTTCGTCTTTTTATTTACTATTAACTTATGTTCTCCAATCGGCCTTTCAACCCGGTATCCTCGCCTATTTTTCTTGCCCTTAACTCTCTGTTTCCTGTACTTAACAGAGTAGAGGTGTCGTGGAATTCTTTTGTTAACTTCAAATTATGATCTTCTACAAGTTCCTACAATCTAATCTTGGTTGTTTTTTTATTCAACTTGCAACGCTAGCAAGTTCCAGTTGTTTATCTTTTCCAATTAATTTTTGTGATATTTAAACTTCGCCCTGACAGCTTTTCAAAATATAGAAAAGAACACATCCTTATGTCTATTATGCAACAGCTCAATTTATTTAATGTATGTTAATGATTTTGTGGAATGTCTCCTTGGACATGCTATTTCTACTATTTAATGATCAATCACTTGACCTACTAGTAAGTAGAGAGCATGCCCGAACACATTACAAAAATATCATCACTTATGATACGGAGCTGCGTATCATGAGTGAATGATATTAGGAAAACTTCATAAAATAAATCTTTTATACATTTCCACTTCTAGATGGTCATTCATGTTAGAAGAATCAAACTATTTTTTTACTGTCGTAATAATATTAAAACACTAGAACAAATCAATTAAATTCCATAAAATATAAATAATAGACCTAGCATCATCTGGTATAAAATGGATGCTAGGTCCGTTATATTTACTCAAAATTGATTCTACGAATAGATCTTCTTATCATTTCTATTTTAGTAGTCATGCGTTGTTGTTCTTCTAAAGGTGGTAATGGTATAAGTAGTTTAGATAAATTTGTACCATTTACATTTGGTTGCCCAGTTCCGTAAGAAATTTTTTCTAATAACTTCCAATATAATGGCGAGTCTAAGAAGCAGTCTACGTATTCTGATAATAATTTCTCAACTAACCTAATTCGAATCAAGTAAGAAGCAAAAACAGATTCCTCACTTATTTCCTTAACCAAGAAACTTTTTCCCATAGTTCCTCCTGTCCTTGCTATCAAAATGTCATTTTCTTCCAATCTTAAATCAACTAGTTTAGAATTACTAATATCACAGTAAGGCACACTGGACCAATTTACACGTCCCTCTTGTATATCTGTGATTCTCAAAAACTTAACATTGCCTTGTTTTTTCGCCGAATCTGTATAGCCATATTGAATCTTAGTAGAAATACTTCCTAAATAAACCCATAGTCGAACATCGCTAGATGATTTTTCTTGTCGTTCTTTATGAACAACAGTGATCATCTTGAGTTATCCGACTATTTTTTAGTTGCAGCAATCTTTTTGGGACGCTTATTTGCATGAAGCAACGTTGCTAAGTCTAGTAACAAAACATTGGCTAACACAGGATTGGCTTTCTCGCGATACGCTGCGGCGCCACTTTCAAACAATACTGCTAGACGATCTTCTACAACAACGATTTGTTCCAAATACGGTGGAAATTTGATTCGTTTTAGGATCCGGCTAGGAGAGTCCCGCTCGGACACTAAGAGTTCCGAGGTATAAGGACCATAAGAACGACTGGCTAAGAGATAATGGCCATAAAAAGCCACACCTTGAATCTTATCAGATGTTTTTCTGCTCATTGTCACGGTTGGTTGGATTTTGTCTTTGCGGCGAATTGCTGTTTTCATTTCAGCTATCGTCGGCAATAGATAGAAAGTCAACTGTCCTTCACCTTTTAGTGTGAAGTTGCCAGATACCAGTTGATCATTGTTTTGAGTCAAATACGATGCTTGTGGAATCTCTGAGAGATCAGTTGTCAGCCAATAAGCGATTGGCTGTCCCGTCTCTTCAGATGTATCTGCTAAGATATCGATCAAACGTAAAGCGGCTACTCGTCCAGTAGCAGATCCTGTGATTGTCAACCATAAAAGTTCCCGTTTTGTATCATATACTAAGCCCCCTACATGTGGCCGTTTAGGTAAAATCAGCAGTTTGATCGGCTGTCCTGTTTCTCTATCCAGTACATGAATAATAGAATGATGCTGATGGTCATAGCAGTAGGCAGAAATAAACACAAAATCTTGAGAAAAAGCCAACCCTTGCGGCGTCATCCATTGACAAACCTCATTTTCGCCGGTTTCCGGCACCACCATTCTTGTTTCTGTTAATCCAGGAATGTTATATTGTTTTGCTTCAGCCTTTTCCCAAGCTGCTTGAACAATAGGATACCGTTTTAACTTTTTTTCAATATCCTGATGTATCCGTTGCTGCTTCCAATGCTTAAACTTTAGGACATAGTAAACAAGGAGGCCAATGACCAGCAACACTAAAATCATTATTGCTACCCGCTGTGTCATTTTTTTGCCTCCTTGTTCTATTCGATCAATCGTACATATACCGCTATTAATTACCGTAACTACATGTTTCTTTTACTAGCGTTTCTTTTACTAGCGTTTCTTTTACTAGCGTTTCTTTTACTAGCGTTTCTTTTACTAGCGTTTCTTTATAGGATCTTTCATAATCTCATTTATAGTAACATTAAGAATCCCTTATTCTACTATAGTCACTTCCACATCAATATTGCCTCTTGTTGCTTTAGAGTATGGACAAAATGCGTGGGCTTCTTCTGCGATTTTCTCTGCTTGGTCCTTCTCAAGTCCTGGCAAAGAAACTTCTAAAACAACCCCGATTTGGTAGCCCCCATCTTCTAATTGAAATAAAGATACCCGTGCTTTGACTTCAGAATCAGACTCAAGATTATTTTCTTCCAGCATGTGTTGAACCGCGCCGTTGAAGCAAGATGCGTATCCAGCCGCAAAAAGTTGTTCCGGATTTGTCCCTTCACTATGGATTCCTGGGCGGTCGATCTTCATGTGCATACTTCCGTTTGGTGCCTCAACCTCGCCATCACGGCCTCCACGATTGATCATTGCTGTTTCGTACATTTTTTTCATTGAGATCATCCTTTCTTTCGTCGTTCTATATTAAGTGTAACGAGTATTTTTTAATCTGACAAAGGTAATGCTTGCATTCGGCGACATCAGTTAGACAACATCGATGATCAGTGATAGAAGCAGTTTATCTATACAAAAAAAGAAGGGTTCTATGATATTTGGTGTTGTTACTCAAGGCGAGTAAGGACACCAAATATCATAGAACCCAAATAGTTAAAGAAAAAACTTAATCGTTGAAAGAAGCCAATTGCTTAAAGAAGGCAAACTGACTAATCGACGGAATCCGTGCTAATCCGTAAAGACCTGCAATTAGTAATCTAATAACTGTTAAAACAAGATAAAAATGGCTAAGCGTACCTTGACCACTTTGACGATAAAGCAGAACAAGTAACAATGGGAAAAGTAGAAAGCCTGCATAGCCTAGCCCAGAACCTATATTATGGATCCAAGTCGATAGATTCCAAGAGCTTTCATTCGTATTGATACTGAATAACCCAGTAAAAATACAATCACCTATCCCATATAAACCAACTGTTGCAACAGCAAGTATTGCAAGTGTTTTTGATGTTCCAACAAATAGGTGATACAACGCAGGCAACGAAAGAACAAAAAAAGTCCAGATACAACTGACCAGACCAAGAAAGCACGTCTGACTGGACTATCTACGTCACCAAACACACTAATTACGGTAGTCATTTGATTCAGTTTGGGATAAAAAAGGCCAAGGATATACGGTGTCGATAAATCACTAATCACACCTAATAATAAAAAATAAAAACCATATTTTTGCAAAAAAATCATTTTCTTCCCCTACTTTTTAGTGATTATTCGATACATCCAACAATCAAATTTTTTCACATTTTAACACATATTTTTATTCTAGTTGCCTTTTGAACAATCAATAACATAAAGGTGAGTTTCTTCTACATTTTAAAAAATCGAATGGCACTGAAGAGTTCAGTTGTCAGCATCAATCTCCTACTCAAAAAGGCAAAAAAACGTAAGTCAGATGTTGTTGACATCTCACTTACGCATCCATTGATTGAAAATTTCTTAGTAAAATCTACTAGCCTAAAAATTTGAAGACTTCTTCTCGATCATACAGTTTAAATACTTTCTCGCATAAAAATTGAGTAATTAGTGCCGCAAAAACAGGGATGACTAACCAACAAAGAACAACAAGAAAGCCATTTAGCCCTGCATCTAAAGAAGCCAACGGACCAACAAGTCCGACCACGCCGAAACCAGCAGAAGCAGGCGTACCTGAAATAGAAAATAGAGCGACAGGAATAGCTGTAATCACTGCACTAACTAAACAAGGAATAAGAATCACAGGTTTTCTAAATAGATTAGGCATCATCATCTTCATAGCGCCTAAAGCAATCGCAATTGTCACACCTGACTTATTAACCTTCCAAGAGTTCACTATTAAAACAAAAGTGGTTGCAGCTACGCCCATCGCAGCCGCACCAGCAGAAACACCATCTAGTTGGATTGCCATTCCGATTGCTACTGTTGAAATAGGAGAGATAATCAAAAAGGCAAAGGAACAACCAATCAAGATAGACATTAACAGCGGTTGTAAGGTAGTGAAGTTATTAATCAATGATCCAATTGCAGAAGTAATTGCTGTTACAAAAGGGAATAAATAAAAACCAAGTAAACCTGCACCTACACCTACAACAATCGGTGTTAACACAATCGACACTGACCCAAAACTATTTCCAATCAGTAAAATCAGCCCGACAGCAATCGATGCTGTCAGCATCGTATTAATAATATCGCCTGTACCAGCACCAACGTAAACACCCGTTTCACCCAAATCAGGTGTGAATTTGACTACACCAGAACCAACAAAAGAAGCTCCGGCTACAACCATCATTCTCATCGGATCAAATCCAAATTGTAAGGCAATCAAACCACCAATGATCAAAGGTGTTGCTAGTTGAAAAATAACTGCTAACTGTGCGATCGTTACCGCAAAGGGATACGCACTAAAATATTTTAAAATGGCACCTAATACTGCATTAGGAATCAATCCAATAATGATTCCTGTTGCTGTACCAGCGAGGACTTTATTCAGAAAAATTTTCGGTGATATTTTTTGTGAAGTTTCCATTCAATCTCTCCTTTATTTTACGTTCAAACTATCTTCTTTTGCATGGACAAGCTCAGTCAAGAAATCACAATAAGGCGTCGCAACACCATATTTCTTCCCTTTTCTAGAAATTGCGCCATTGATATAATCGATTTCTGTTAATCGATGGTTCTTAATCAAGTCTTGATACATTGAAGGATAATGTAACCCAATTGTTTCCGGGTCAAAACAAGATTCACAATGTGCAATGACTTCTGGGACATCTAGTTCAATCTTCTCTACTGCTGCTACTTTGGCAAACTCATTGACAATCGTCGCCACCATTTTATGAGCAGTCGATGTTTTTCCTAGCTCAGCCATATTAACGTCTAAGATTGTGCATAGTCCGTTCATTGTTCCGTTCACACATGCTTTGCGATAAATAGAATAGTGAATATTGTCAGAAAAATGAGCATTTAATCCTGATTCAGACAATTTGTCTGCTAATTTTTTTGCAGCTGCTTCTTTTCCATCACCTAAATTTTGTAATTCTACTGAACCACTTCCAAATAATTTGACCTGACCAGGACCTTCAAGACCTGCCGTCCACATGGTATTTCCAATATAGATATTTTCCATTGGTACAAATTTCTCAATAATATCTTCATGCCCGATACCATTTAATAGACATAAGACCTCTGTATCTTTTTTGATTAATGATTGGATATCCTGCAGCATTTTTTCCAGCTGCATCGCTTTGGTAAATAGAATAATCAGATCAACTTGATCTTCTTTTTCTACTTCGGATTGAAGAACGATTGGTAGTTTTGCTTCTACCTCTTTACCATTAAAATTTGCTTGTAATCCATGTTCTTTGATTTGTTGGACATGTTCTGCCCAGCCATCGATTAATAATACTTCGTTCCCACTTTGGTGAAGCATCAACCCAAAGCGACTTCCCATTGCGCCAGCGCCTGCAATTGCTATTTTCATTGATTCTTCCTCCTTTTTCTTTCTATTATACTCATTTGAGAATCTTTTCACAACCTCGTTTTGTTATTCTTCTCTTATTTATCATGTTTATATCCACCATTCAAGTTATTTTATCAGCAAATCAATAAAAACTGGAATAGAATCCCAATTTTATCGTAAGAGAAACTAGACTAGCAATAAGAAAATAGAAACATTCATAGAAAAAACCTCACTCCTCTGATTATAAAAGAGGGGGCATTAACCTCGTGTATACTAAAACCTTCCATTCATTCGATGGATGATTTTCTTTTTGTGAAAAAATATTCATTGTAGTACGATGTTGCGCAACACAGACGGATGGTATTGCTTATTATTTATTAAAATCGAACAATACACTTATTTAAAAACTTCTTTCCCAGATTTTCTTCCATTTTTACAGTTATAACTAGTATTATCATGAAAAATAGCCTTTTATTGTCTATGGGAATAATAATTTAAAATTGGTACTTTTTTATTAATTAGTTCATCGCCCAATAATCTCTCCAGTTTCTTAGCATCTCCTGACTCAACCGGAATTATCCAAGCCCAGTCCAAATAATTTTTTAAAATCTCATCATATTTTGCAAATATTTCATTGCCATATTCCGTCCTTAAAATTATATTTTCAGTGCCAGACAAGTGATTTGTATTGAGTTGATAAAAAAGATCTCCATCTAAAAAAATATCATTAGAAGAAGATTTCCCCACAGTAATGACCATTCCATCAGCTCTATGTGTTACATACAAATAATTGTATGACCTCATTTCACCTAATGAATCAATTATTTCTTGCCCTTTAGCTCTAATATATTGATCTCTATTACCTATCTCACTCTTATTTAACAAAAGTTTGGATAGGCTACAATTAACTAGACAGAAAAATTAAGGTGTGTAGACTAGAAGAAAAAATACCAGGAGGAATTTTTATGTCTAAGAGAACACGAAGAACTTTTTCACAAGAATTCAAGCAACAAATCGTCAATCTTTACTTAGCTGGAAAGCCACGTGTAGAAATCATTCGAGAATATGAACTAACGGCTTCAGCATTTGACAAATGGGTAAAGCAATCTAAAACGAGTGGTTCATTCAAAGAAAAAGATAATCTTACGCCTGAACAAAAAGAATTGTTAGAACTACGTAAAAGAAACCAGCAATTAGAAATGGAAAATGATATTTTAAAGCAAGCAGCGCTGATATTCGGACGAAGAGACAAGTAATCGATACGAATAAGCATCTTTACCCTATATCAGCGATGTGCAGAATATTAGGTCTATCACGTCAGTCCTATTATTATCAATCAAAACCAAAGAAAGACGAATCAGAACTTGAAGAAGTAGTCACTGAAGAATTTATCCGCAGCCGAAAGGCCTACGGCTCAAGAAAAATAAAAAAAGCCTTATCAAAACGAGGCATTCAGATCAGCCGACGAAAAATTAGTAGAATCATGAAAAATAGAGGATTAAAATCGAGCTATACTGTTGCTTATTTTAAAGTACATCATTCTACTTGCAATGAAGCCAAAACGACAAACGTATTGAATCGTAAATTCTTAAGAGACAACCCATTAGAAGCGATCGTAACAGACTTGACTTATGTACGAGTCGGGAAAAAATGGAATTATGTCTGTTTCATTTTGGATCTGTTCAATCGAGAAATTCTCGGCTATTCTTGTGGAGAACATAAAGATGCCGTTCTAGTAAAAAAAGCATTTAGCCGTATCAAACAACCTCTGACAGAGGTTGAGATTTTTCATACTGATCGTGGAAAAGAGTTTGATAACCAAGCTATTGATGAATTATTAACAACTTTTGACATCAATCGATCATTGAGTCATAAAGGCTGTCCTTTTGATAATGCCGTAGCTGAATCAACTTATAAGTCGTTGAAAGTAGAATTTGTCTATCAATACACATTTGAAACCTTACAACAATTGGATTTGGAGTTATTTGACTATGTCAATTGGTGGAACCACCTTCGGTTGCACGGTACACTTGGCTACGAGACACCGGTTGGTTACCGTAACCAGAGATTGGCGCAGCGAATCCTTGATAATGAGCTCGGATGTGCTAACGCTAGCGAGGCAGTCTAACTTTAATTGTTAGCTCCTGCCGAAGATCGTCACATCCGAGGAGGCTCATTGTCAAGGACAATCGGAATAGCATACGGAAAGAAGTTCTGCACCTTATAAAATTTGTCAAAAAAACTGTTGCCATTCCAATCGTTCATAGGGAAGTCCTCTTTTCTGTGAATGGGTGTGGTAACTTTATTCTACAGAAGGGACTTCCTTTTTTCTATTTACACAAAATATTTTATACACTCTCTATAGGTATTTGAATTTGTATTTTATATAATTTTTTTATTAGATAACATATTATTAACATACTAAAAAGCATTCCGTTGAAGGAATGCTTTTTATAACAACACAAACAATATGTTAGCTAACTAACGAATTTATTGACCTTTATTCAATATCATAGATTAGGTTTAACTATTTTTTATAAGTTTGTCATTACTCTGGTAGTTTTTTTCTTTGTCGCAAAAAACGTTACAAATAAGACCACCATAAATATTCCTGCAAATACAAAAAATGGAGCAGTTAAGTTTGTACTTCTAGTTAGCAATTGTGCTAATTGCATAGAAATAGGAGCTATAAAATTGCCAATATTACAGCCAATAAAAATCAATGAAGTAGCAAAATTAATTGTATCCTTTGTAGTTACTTTATCTAAGTTACTAAAGATAAATGGGAAACACCACGATCCTGTTATACTTGATAAAAATAAACCTGTTAGCAGGAACGCCATATTACCATTTGACGTAGCAATTAACAAATTTGAAATTATAAAGAATATAATTCCCAAGTATAGGGTTCCTTTTCCTATCCACTTATTTATTGGTCCAAACATAAATCCTGCTAGTATTCCTAAGATAGGCATTAGAGCTAAATAGTTACTAGCATTAAAGTTTACCCCTTTAATTTCAGTTGCAATCGATGCAAATCGGACAGAAATAGCAATGCTATTCATTACGAGTAAGATTGCAAATAGGACTAGAGCAAAAACCATTGGATTCATCTTTTCTTTTATATGATTTTCAGGTATGTCGCTATTTTCATCTCTAATTTCAGGAACTTTTAGCGCGAATAAGAGAGCTACAGGAAACGCAATTGCATAGACTAAAAACGAAGCCGTCCAATTAATGTTCACTAAAACTCCAGCAAGAAAAATAAGAATTGTCTGACCTAAAGCTTCCATTGAATTTCTAATACCTAATAGTGTTGCTCTAGTATTGCCAGAATATAAAGAACTGATATATGTCACAGCCAATGAATTATATAATCCTAAACCGGCTCCTAATATTACTCGACTAATAAGAACGGTTTGGAAGGTAGCTGTAAATACTGGGATAATTCCTCCTATACCAGCTAATAATAAACCTAAAATTATTGTATTTTTCATTCCTATTCTTTTGGCAAAGTAACTAGATAATAAGATAAACACAATAACAGTTATACTTGGTGCAGTTCCTAAAAGTTCACTTTGACTTTGTGATATCCCCAAAGACTGTTTCATTTGTGGAATAACACCATTAATTGCTTGAGAGCTTGTTAACATTAGTGAAATACTTAAGATTGCTCCTTTTTGAAGTAAGCTTTTTTGGTTATTCATCTCTACTTTTCCTCCTGTGTTATAACCCAAATTTTAGAATCAAAATCAAATGTTTCTGGGCGTCGATTCTGATCATTTATTTGTCCACTAGATGCATCTGAACAGACTAGTCCTGCTCTCATCAATTCCGTTCCAGATCGTAAATTATTTTGTCCCACATTGTAAAATCTATCACTATCTAACCCTCTCAATTTCAGTCGGCGATAAGGAGCGTTTACCTCATTCAATGTTTTATAATGGGCTACAATAGCAATCTTCTTATCATGACTAACAACCATCCATGCGGTTTGATTATCATCATCGAAAGGAGATAATAATCTATAGAAAGTACCATTATGAATTATGGTTCTATATTTTTTATAAAAGCTAATTTGTTCTTTGACAATACTCAAATCATCTTCGCTTAGTTCATTTAAGTCAAGCTCATATCCAAATGCACCAAAAAAAGCTACATTTCCTCTAGTCTTTATAGGTGTTACACGATTTGTTTGATGATTTGGAACGATTGACACATGAGCGCCAATAGATGAAACAGGATAAAGCATGCTGGTTCCGTATTGAATTTTTAACCTTTCAACTGCATCTGAATCATCACTCGCCCAGGCTTGAGGAGCATAGTACAGCATTCCTGGGTCAAAGCGTCCACCACCTGAAGAACAAGACTCAAATAATATGTTAGGATATTTTGTTATGAGTTTTTCATATAAGCGATATACACCTAGTACATATCGGTGAAATACTTCTCCTTGTTGGTTTGCTGACAAGTGACTATCAAATACATCAGTTAATGGACGATTCATATCCCATTTAATGTAATCTAAGTTAGATTCATCAATAATCTCACACATTTGATCAAAAATATTTTCAACAACCTCATCTAACCCAAAATTTAATACATATTGGTTCCTACCATGATTAGGTTTTCGATTAGGTGTAGAAATAATCCAATTCGGATGTGTGCGATATAACTCACTATCCTTATTCACCATTTCAGGTTCAAACCATAAACCAAATTTCATACCAAAACTACGAATTTTTTCTGAAAGGCTGCCGATCCCTCTAGGTAGTCTTTTAGGATTTACATGCCAATCTCCTAATCCTGCACAATCGTTTTCTCTTTCTCCAAACCAGCCATCATCTAATACAAATAATTCAATACCAACATCAAATGCTTTTTTAGCAATATTTACCAACTTTTCTTCGTCAAAATCAAAATATGTTGCTTCCCAATTATTAATTAAGACAGGACGGTCTTTTTCTCGCCACTTACCACGAGCTAAGCGTTTTCTAAATAGTTGATGAAAAGTTTGACTCATGGCATTTAAACCCTTACTTGAATAAACCAGAATCGCTTCTGGTGCTGTAAATATTTCTCCTGGATTGAGTTTCCAATTAAATCCAAATGGATTGATGCCAACTTGTAGTCTAGTAACATCCCATGTATCTACTTCTGCTTGAATTAAGAAGTTTCCTGAGTAAACTAGTGCTGCACCAATAGCTTCTCCTTGATTTTCATCAGTATTTTTTCTTTTTAAAGTAACAAATGGGTTATGCTGATGGCTTGAAATACCTCGAGTAGATTCAATTGATTGAATTCCTTGTTGTAAAGTACGCGACTTAATAGTTCTTTCTCTTCCCCAAGCACCAGATAATTGTTGCCATTCATAATTTGCATCGGGTAAATCCAATGATAAACTGCTAATATTCTCGATTATTTGAATATCTTTTCCTTTATTCATAACTCGCGCGCTACGAGTAATAACAGGATAATCTCTATAAATTGTATATAATAATTCTACTTGAACATTTGTAACTGAATCTAAAACATAAACTTTCAATGTTTTGCTTTCATCATTATTATCAACATAGGTAGCAGGTAAACCTTCTAATTTTGGTTTTCCTTCTTCTACTTCGTATCCTTGATATATAAAATCTGTTAGACGAGAGCCATTTTTCTGTAGTAGTGAAATGGCAGGATGTCTAAAATCTGTTGTACCATATTCAGGAAACTCTTGTTTCAAGTGCTCTAGGGAGTATAATAAATCGTTTTCCTTTCTATAAGTAGTCATAGGTCGATGGTGCATTTCAATTAGATGGCTATAATCGCTATCTGGCAAGTTTTCTCCATAATATAAATGCAATAATTTACCATCTTCCGATATCTTAAAAATGTAACTTATCTCCTGATTAAACAAATGAAATTGTTGGTTTTCTGATCGATAAATAATATTCATTTCATTATCCTTATACATAAGCTCTCCTCCGTTTCTTTATTGCATTATAAAAAACGCTCACATAAATAGTAAGCGTTTAAAGTAACGAATATTTATCAAAATCAAATGTTTAGTTTATTCACCATTAATGATTCCTAGACCTAATCTACGTTTTCGATATACTACCGGTGAAACACCATTTGCTTTCTTAAAGGCTTTAGAAAAAGATTGTACTGTTGAGAATCCTATCTTGTCACTGATTTGCTGGATTGAATATTCAGTTGATGATAACAGATCGTTTGCAATAGAAATTTTGATTTCACTAATATACTCTTTTATTGATATTCCCATATCATTCTTAAACAATCGTGATAAATAATTTTCGTGTATCGATAGACTGACAGCAATATCTTTAACAGATAATTTTTGATACGCATTTTCGCGGATTATTTTAATTGTTTGACGAACAAAAGGATTCATCTTTTTAGTAATTATCCCTTCATTCAGATAACTAGCTGAACTTAAGAGGAGTTCTAAAAATTTATAAACTTGTTTTTGTCTGGACAATTCACTAACTAGATTGTCCTGATCATACGATAAGGTTTCAAAAATTAATCCTTTAAATGAATTTAAATTTTCGACTTTAAAAGCAAGATGTTCCTTTCCAACACCGATTTCTTTTAGATAGTATTCTACAAGTTCTCCACTTAATCCCAACCATACATACGACCAAGGATTTTTTTCATCTGCTTGATAGAAAGTAGATACTCCTGGTGGAATCACAAAACCTTGTCCTTTTTTCAGATAGTATTTTTGTTCATTAATTGAATAATAACCTTCACCTTCTAAGACTATGTGTATTAAGTACTGTTCTCGAATAGCTGGTCCAAAACTATGTCTAGGTTCTGTTTTTGAGTATCCACAAAAATTAAAGTAACAATCTCTCAAATGGGTATTAGGCTCTTTCACTAAATATAGAGAATTTTCCATATTAGTCCTCCTAAGTTAGATTTGGATAATTTTTGTTTCATCATGTTTATATTATTACATAATATCACCCGTGGTGCTAGTTAATTTTAATATCCTAAAGAATATCTCAAAGTTCCTTCAAAACGTCGTTGTGCTCGACTTAATAGAACACTGTAAGCCAGTAATATGCTTTCAAATCTACTCTCAAGCCCTTTAACAGAACGTGAGTTGAAATTTTGACAACCTAATTTTTCTAAGGAAGAAAAAACAGTCTCAACTGTTTTTCTTTGTTTTCCAAGTAAGCTGTGGTCTAGTTTTTCTGATTTATCCATGTTTTTACGTGGCGGAACGGATATAGTAATGCCCTTAAGGGCAAGCTTTTCATGGATTTTATGGCTAATATATCCTTTGTCCCCTAGGATATTGGGAAGATTCGCTTCTTCCGATAAAGTCTCTAACACTTTCACGTCATGGACACCTGGATTCGTGATTGAGTAAGTAATCGGAAAGCTAGTCTTAGTAACGATCATATGAATTTTAAGACCATAAAAATAAGATTTTTTTGTTGAGTTATAGCCAACTTTGGCTATTTGATTCAATAGTTTTGCTTGTCTATTTCTAACTGGTTTACATAATGGACTAGGAAAACTATCTATAATTCCGACTAGTTCACCTTTGGTGAGCTTCTTGATGAAAAAGTATCGAATAATCTTGATAGTGTAAGCTAAGTTTGAACTTAAGCGAGTGAATCGACTCCTACTAGGAAAGTCACCATTAGGAAATAAGACGGAACAAACCGCTCTATACGTGGCTCTTTGGCTAGTATAGCCATTAATTATGCCCCATATAACACAAGCAATAATCACTGTATCGCGTTGCTTCAGTTGATCAGTATTTCTTCGGTTTTTAATCTTATCTGGTACACAATTGTGGTATATGTTAGAAACAGTTCTCATAATTTCCTTGAATGTTATAAAAGTATCTGTATAATGTTCAGTATATTTTGATGAACGCATATGTAGTCCTCATTTCTTGGGAGTTTTGAGACTACTATATGCGTTTTTTTTGTTGATTTACCAACATGTTTAGACATTTTCCTCTAGGAAAAAATTAACTAGCACCACGGGTAAATCTTACTAAATAGTTATTGTTTTTTCCAATAACCTTTTGTAGTTAGAATAAACAATACATATTTTGTATTGCTTCATTACTAACATTGAAATTATAAGATGATCTTTTACTAAAAATATTTTACACTCTCTTCAACGATATTCTTGTAAGTAATTATGCCCCAACTAGGATTTGTGGGTTCATTTCCATCTGGAGTTAAAAAAACAAAAATTTTTTTATAGTTAGAATAATTGCGTTCTATATATCTTTGGTATTTATTAAGTTGCCCTCCAGACTCCGAAGACAGAATTTTATTTTCGATGCACACCACTATTTTATTTTTTTCCGATACCAATAAAATATCAATATTCTTATTTTCTCTATAAACAATTAAATCTTCATAGCTATTAAGTAAAGCATCAAAATAATTGATAGCAACTTTGGTATCATCATTAGAATCTATATACCTTTTCAAAAACATTTTAAAAAACTCATCAGATAAATTGTGGGTTTCATTTGGAGCAAACAAAAAAGCTAAAAAATTACTATGTCTTATTTCATTTTTAGATAGCTTAAGTATCTGAAATATATTTGTTTTCCTAGTCCATTTAGATAGTTTTTCTTCAATATCATCCATATCCTCCAATAGATTTTTTAAACACTTTTTTTCATCTATCATGTTTTTTCTCCTTGCCATTATTCTAACTAAAATTTTACGTATTTGTTTCTATGTCTACATTATCTTTTTAACAGTATCTATTTTTCTTTTGCAACTTACTTGGCTACCAAAGCAAATAAAAAAGTTATTTATAAATTTCTCCCTACCACTACCTATTGCTATTATTTAAAATAGGGATAATTTTTTCTCTTAAAAAATATCATTATTTGTGGTATGGAGCCCCCGCGTTGATCCGGAAGGCACGGTAGATTTGCTCGACGAGGATCAGGCGCATCAATTGATGTGGATACGTCATTTTGCCAAAAGAGATCTGAGCATTGCTTCTTTTCATGACGGCTTCGCTGAGTCCTAAAGAACCGCCGATAACAAAAACAAGGTGGCTTTTTCCTTGGATACCTAATTGGTCGATTTGTTTAGCAAAAGATTCGCTTGTGGGATTTTTCCCTTCAATTGCTAAGGCATAGACGTATTCTTGTTCTTTGATTTTCGCTAAGATCCGTTCTCCTTCTTTTTCTTTTACTTGTCTCATTTGCGCTTCGCTTAAATTCTCCGGGGCTTTTTCGTCAGGAACTTCGATCAATTCGATTTTCGCATAGGCATTCAGCCGTTTGACATACTCATTGATACCTTGGATCAAGTATTTTTCTTTTAATTTTCCTACTGAAATAATTTTGATATTCATGTTTTCTCTCCTTTGATCTTCACGCTCACTTTGTTTATTATAATCAATTTTTTCGTCTATATGTTTATTTTGACTATTTTTGTTAAAAAGATTTCCCCAACAGTTATGCACAACATCCACAGGTTTATCCACAGAAAACAGCATTGTTTTACCTTATTTCATCACATTCATTAGGCAAACATACGTTTTATAAGAATTTATCCACTTTATACACAGGCTGTGGATATGTTTTATCCCTTATTTTTCCAATCCTATCCGCGTAGTTTTACACAATATCTGTGGAAAAAGAAAATCAAATATTTTCATCTGAAAACAATGATTTTTCCTAAAGTTTTTCATAAAAAGTTCAAAGTCTCAAAGTAGACTAAAGTCAACAAATAAGACTATACTAACAGTAGATAAATGAATGTAATTGGAGGAGGAACACATGGATAGAAAAAATGTGACACCAAAGATGAAAAAAAATAAAAATAATAGCCTCTGGCGTAAGTTGGGTCTGGGGCTTGTTGGAGGGATCGTTGGAGGACTACTGACAGCTGGCATTTTTTATGCAGCGATGGGCACTGGCAACAATAGTTCTACTGCTACAAGCGGCAATCAAAATTCTGCCGGTGAAACAGTTGTGGAAAATGTCAAAGTCAATGTAGATTCTGATATCACCAAAGCGGTAGATAAAGTTCAAGACGCTGTCGTTTCTGTTATCAACTTACAAAGTCAAAACCAATCAAGCGGTTTTGGCGGATTATTCGGGCAGCAAGAAGAAAGTAGCAGCTCAGATGATAGTAATTTGGAAGCTTATAGTGAAGGAAGCGGCGTAATCTACAAAAAAGACGGGAATACTGCTTATGTAGTCACAAACAATCACGTAGTAGATGGACAGCAAGGTTTGGAAGTCATGATGAAAGACGGTACGAAGGTAAAAGCTGAATTAGTTGGAACAGATGCCTATTCAGATTTAGCGGTGTTGAAGATCAGTTCAGACAAAGTCGAAACGGTTGCCTCTTTTGGGGACTCAAGTGCTTTGAAGGTTGGTGAACCTGCGATTGCGATTGGTTCCCCATTAGGATCTGAATATGCGAATTCTGTCACTTCAGGAATCATTTCTTCCTTGAACCGACAAGTAACAAGTACGAATGAATCGAACGAAACAGTCAATATCAATGCGATCCAAACAGATGCAGCGATCAACCCGGGAAATTCTGGTGGTCCTTTAGTGAATATCGAAGGACAAGTTATCGGTATCAACTCAAGTAAGATCGCAAGTACTTCTGAATCGACTTCTAATGTAAGCGTAGAAGGAATGGGATTTGCCATCCCAAGTAACGATGTAGTGAATATTATCAACCAACTGGAAAAAGACGGAAAAGTGACACGTCCAGCTCTAGGTATCACAATGGTCGACTTATCTGCCGTTTCTACTCAGCAACAAGAACAAATCTTGAAGATTCCTTCATCTGTAACTAACGGTGTCATCGTGACAAATGTCCAAACAGCTACACCGGCAGAAAAAGCTGGGTTGAAACAATACGACGTCATTACTAAGATCGATGACAAAGAAGTTTCTTCTGGTGTAGAACTTCAATCTGCTTTGTATAAGAAAAAAGTGGGAGATTCTGTCAAAATCACTTACTATGAAGGCTCGAAAGAAAAAACAACTACTGTTGAATTGACGATCGATCAATCGGCATTAAAACAAAATCAAAATAGTGAAAATTAATAAAAAAGAGGTTGTGACAAAGACTTGTCACAACCTCTTTATTTTGGAAATACTTCTCCGACTACGGCATCCTCAGGCAATACTAAGATTCCTTTTTTTTCTGGAGCATTTGGCAAATGCAATTCACGAGCAGAACAAATCATTCCATAGCTGGCTACCCCTCGCAAAGTTCCTGGCCAGATCATCATTCCATCTGGCATCATGGCTCCTGGTTTTGCAACGATAACTTTTTGTCCAGCTTCGATATTTGGTGCACCGCAAACAATTTGCAATACTGTCCCATTGTCCACTTCTGTCTCAGTAATCGATAAATGGTCAGAGTCAGGATGCGGGACGCATGTTTTTACATACCCGACAACGATCTTCGGTTCATGATCAGCTTCAAGCTGTTCTTCGAATCCTGCTTCTTTAATCAATCGATTCAATTTTGCTAATTCTTCATCTGTTAAGCTTACTTGGCCGTTCCCTTCAATTGTTAGATGATCGGAGATATGGAAAAAGTTCCAAGCAACAACTTGACCTTGTTCATCTTTGATCCGAGCAACATTCCATTTACGTTCGACAGTGTTTTCTGTTCCTTTATCGTCGGCTATGATAACCATCAAAGTGTCTCCGACGTGTGCTTTGTTATAAGCAAAAATCATGTTCTTTCCTCCATTATCCTTTGCTGAGATTTATCTTAACAAAAAATTGCATTCACTGCATGAGATTTTTTTCATGCTTTATTTCCGAAGAAGCTTCTTCTGGAACACCATTTATTCGTAACAAGGGACTGTGACAAGACTTTTGTCACAGTCCCTTTACTGTTTGATTAAAAAGGTTATACAAGTTCCACTTGCTTAATTACTTGGCTGTTCTTCTTCGTCAGAAACGATCAAGACATCACAAGGTGAATGACGTATGACGTAGCTGGCTACACTTCCTGTCATAAAGCGTTCGACTGCATTTAGTCCAGACTGCCCAACCATGATTAGATCGATTGCATATTTTTTTGGCAATTTGACTGCCATGGATTCACGAACAGAGCCGTATGCAATAATTCCTTCTATATTTGTGTAATCAACAGATTTTCCATATTCTTTACATTCTTCGATCATTTGCTTGGCTGTTTCAGTTTGCTGATCGACTAGATTTTGATCAATAGGAGCATAGCCCATAAAATTATAAAATTGCTGATCGATTACATTTGCTACATATACTTTCCCATTATTACGGCGAGCCACTTCTACCGCTTTTTTGAAAGCAGCAAGTGCTTGTTCACTACCGTCAATACCTACTAAAATGTTCTTATATTCTTGATTCATCTTGACCCCTCCTAACAGATGTCAGCCTTTTATTACACTTTCTAGGAACGATTCGATTTCCTGTTTTGTTTTACGATCTTTATTCACTAGACGACCTAATTCTTTTCCGTCTTGGATCACGACAAAACTTGGGATACCAAAAATGTTCCATTCAGCGGCTACATCTATGTACTTGTCACGGTCTACTTCAATAAATTGCCAATCAGAAAAGTCATTTTCGATTTCAGGCATTTGCGGTTTGATAAAACGGCAGTCTCCGCACCAGCCGGCAGTAAAGAAAAATACACTTTTTCCAGTTTCTACGTAGCCTGCTAATTCTTCTAAACTATTTGGGATAATCATTCTTTTTCCTCTACTTTCTGTTTATGTATTTTTCAATTAAATTATACACCTTTCTTTCGAACTAACAAACATTGATCCTCTTTTTATAAAAAAAATCTGACAAAAGGTTGCTTTTGCCAGATTTTATAGTTTCACTATCGCGTTATTTCCCGTATACGATTGTGTTCACTGTTGATTTATCTAAACCTTTCAATGTTTGAATCAACATTTCTCGTGCAGCTTCAAAATCGCGAATACTGAACATCGTTTGATGCGTATGGATATAACGTCCCACTACGCCAATCACTGTACTTGGGATTCCTTCATTTTGTGTATGAGCAGCACCTGCATCTGTACCGCCTTTTGAAACAAAGTATTGATAAGGGATGTTGTTTGTTTCAGCGATATCTAGCAAGTACTCACGCAAACGAGGAAGCATGATCAAACCTGGATCTTGGATACGCATCAATGTACCTTCTCCTAAATGTCCGAATGTGCCATTTTTCGTCACTGTGTCATCTGCTGCAGAGCAGTCTACTGCAAAGAACAGATCTGGCTTGAATTTATTGACAGAAGCTTTAGAACCACGCAAGCCTACTTCTTCTTGGACATTCGCGCCTGCAATCAATGTATGACCTAATGTTTCATTTTGTAACGCTTCTAAAGCTTCTAATACCATTGTACAGCCATAGCGGTTGTCCCACGATTTGCTGATGATATTCTTCCCGTTGGCTGTTTTGATCGTTTCAGCGTAAGGAACGATTGTGTCTCCTGGAAGAACACCGTAACTCATTGCCTCTTCTCTTGATTCAAACCCAGCATCGAACAAAATATCTGTTACTTCTACTGATTTTTGTCCGCTTGTTCCTCGTAATAAATGTGGGGGAACGGAAGAAGAAATACATGGATAATTCTTACCAGTAGAGGTTTTAAGTGTAAAACGTTGAGCAGAAACAACGTAAGGGTTCCATCCGCCTAGAGGTACGACTTTAAAAAGCCCGTTTTCTTGGATTTGTGTCAGCATGAATCCGACTTCATCCATATGTGCTGCGACCATTACACGAGGTGCATCCGCTTCTTCATGGTGGCGCAGCCCAAAAATGCCGCCCAAACCATCTAACTGTAACTCATCTACCAGCGGTTCCATATGACTTTCCATATAGGCGCGAACGTCTTGTTCAAAACCGCTTGTTCCTTGTAATTCTGTTAACTCTTTGATTCGTTGAAATGTTTTTTCTTCCATATGCTATTCGTCTAAATTTCAGACTAAACTCCTCTCAGACTTATATTGATCTGCGGATAAAATATGATTTTTTCTGCAGACCGATCGTATTTATTATAGCTTATTTTTTCTGGTAGCGGTTATTTATTTCAAAGAAAATATGAGAGTGTGGTAAAATAAACACAAAGAGTAGCAAGTGAGAAGAAGGAGGTATATCCACATGTATGAAGAAAGCGAATTAAGCTATTTTAAAGGCGGTTTAGCCGTTGGGATCGGTCTAGGATTATTGAGTGGGGTAGCTTCAACGATTTGGTATCATCGCAAAAAAGTGTTATCAGCAGACCAAGTGCTTGAAAATATCAAAACATCTTTTTTAAAAGAAGGCGCAATCGAAGGTGCTTGGATCTCTTTTGAAAAAGAACCTATTCGGAAATTCGCCGTTCGGTCGAGTGCTTATCGGGGTGGGCTTTCCCGGATAGAAGATGGCGAAACTGTTTATTATGAATTTTTAGCAGATGCTCATACAGGAACCGTATTAGACATTTCAAGAAAAAAGGGCGCAATAGATTAATACGTCAAAAAAATGAAATAACGAATACGCACCCACTATCTAAAAGAGAGGTATCCTATCCTTCTTTTATAGTGGGTGATTTTTATAAAAATAGGGCTATTTCCTCTTGGAATAGCTAGTATTTGTAGTTATTATACGGTATTCTTGAAATAAGATTAGTTTTATTATATAAGGAGAGTGACAAATGGAATCACGTGAAAAAATTGCCGTGCTCATTCCTTGTTATAACGAAGAGGCGACAATTTCAACTGTTATTGAAGATTTTAAAAGGGAATTGCCAGAAGCAGATATTTATGTCTATGATAATAATTCGACCGATCGAACATACGAATTGGCCGTTCAAGGCGGAGCAATCGTAAAGAAAGAACCACGTCAAGGAAAAGGGAATGTAATCCGTCAAATGTTTTTTGATATTGATGCCGATTATTATTTGATGGTAGATGGTGATGATACTTATCCTGCAGAAGCTGCACATGGTTTGCTTGAGAAATTACGTTCTGGCGAAGCAGATATGGTCATTGGCGATCGTCTATCAAATGGAACCTATTTTGATGAAAATAAGCGTCCTTTCCATGATTTTGGGAATAATCTTGTTAAAAATACAATTACTTACTTATATAAAACAAAAATTCGCGATGTCATGACCGGCTATCGAGGATTCAATCGAATTTTTGTCAAAAGCTTCCCTATTATGAGTTCTGGTTTTCAAATCGAAACAGAATTGACGATCCATGCTTTAGATAAAAAATTCAAGTTCGTTGAGATCCCAATCGATTATCGCGATCGTCCTGAAGGTAGCGAATCAAAATTGAATACATTCTCTGACGGATTCAAAGTGATCATGATGATCATCAAAATGTGCAAAGATTATAAACCTTTGCTTTTCTTTGGGGTCTGGACCATCTTCTTCTTTTTATTTGGATTGGTCACGGGGATTCCTGTGATTCGTGAATATATGCTGACAAGCTTTATTACACGCATCCCTTCTGCGATTTTAAGTACGGGATTGATGACTTTAGCCCTTCTTTCATTAGTAACAGGGTTGATTTTGGATACGGTCGTCACAAATGCCAAGAAAGAATATGAATTGAATTTATACCATGTCTACCACGAATATCAAAATAAAGAAATGAAGTAGGAGGCCTTTTTTATGCATAAGAAAAAGGAGAATCTATTTCCTGCTTTTTTTGCCACTTTATTTGCGTCAGGTTTTGCTTTTTTTACTTCTTATGGTTTAGGAACTTTGAATCCAGTAGTAATCATTGGTTTAGCCATGGTTTTGCTACTTGCTTTTAAGCAATATAGAATAAAGTTGTTTTCAATAAAAAACAAAGTTGCAGCTATTGCCCGATTGTTTTTTTCTGTAGCTTTTGCTCTTACACTTTCTATTGGCAGACAGATACAATTTCAGTATGTCTCAGCAAACTATACAAAGACAACGATTGCTGATGGAAGTATTTTTTACTTTCTTGTTTTTTTCTCCGTTTTTGTGTATTCTTTTTTATTTTTACAATCGATTTATTTATCAATGCCAAAACTGGAAATATTTTTTACTGCTAAAAACGCACAGGCTTTCTCTTCAAGAAAATATTTTTTATTCTTTACTGTCTTTTTAGTTCTGTGTTGGCTTCCTTATCTGTTGGCATTGTATCCTGGAGTGGTTTTGCCTGATTCGTTAAGTTCGGTCGCCCAATCTATGGGTGATGTTCCTATAAGCAATCATCATCCAGTCTTATTCACCTTGCTGGTCAAGCTATTTGTTCATGATTTACCAACTGATACGATCAATCACGGTGTATTTTTATTTTCTATTTTCCAAACATTGATAACAGCTTCAGCGATAAGCTATTCTCTTTGCTGGCTGTTAAAAAGAAATATCCATTTTTTTCCGGTACTCATTAGTTTATGCTATTTTGCATTTGCACCGGTTTTTCCAATCTACGCCTTGAACATGCAAAAAGATACTTTGTTCTCTATCGCCTGCTTTTTATTTTCCTTAGCGGTTTTTGACTTTATTTTTCAACGAGAAAAGCCAACGATTCTCAATCAGATTTACGTAATCATCCTTGCTTTACTGACTACCTATCTAAGAAATAATGGGATTTATGTAGTAATCGGCACAGGTTTGATTTGCGGCTTGATTGTTTTGAAACAAAAAAGGTATCAAGCGTTCTTTCAAGTGGTACTCGGTTATACAGTGATTGCTGGACTACTCATCCACCCGTTGCTGGCTCGTTATGCTATTCCTACAGAAACTGCCGAACAATTAGGTATTCCTTTGCAGCAAATTTCTAGAACCATTGTTATGGATGGTGACTTGTCTAAGAAAGATAAAGCATTCATGAATCAGCTACTCCCGATAAAAGATTATGAATCGTATTCTCCTAGTCTCGCAGACTCAATCAAGTGGCATAAAAATTTTAACAATGAATTTTTGAATACACATAAAAAAGAATTTTTATCACTATGGGCAAGAAATTTACCAAATAATATAAAAATTTATACTGATGCTTATATTTTAGAAACGTTCGGGTTCTGGGTACCTGGTACAAAAAATAGTTACGGCTTTTTAGATACTCGTGTAAATACGAATAATTATGGGATAAAGCAAGTAGATTTGATTGAACATCTTACTGGATTGTCAGGAATGAAAAAAATCATTGATGCTCGTGATTTCTTTGGTTCCGGCACATTATTGTGGTTAGCTATCGGCAGTGCACTTTTAGCAATCTTTAAGAAGAAATATCGGTATTTACTCCTTTTTCTTCCCGGTATGCTTGTTTTTGCTACTATTATGATTGCTACTCCTGTGGCTTTTAGTTTACGGTATGTGTTTGTTTTAGCATTAAGTTTGCCTGTCTATATCCTCTCTCCTTTTTTACTAGATAAAAGAGAAAAAATGAAAACAGATATAGGAGATACTCATGAAACTATTTAAAAAGATATTTTTTGCTTTTGTTTTCTTGATTGCTAGCTATTGCGTACTACTGACAATTACTTTTGTCATTCCGCAGCATTCTATTGAATCAAATGCAGAAAAATCTCTACAGATGGTTGAAAAAGAAGGGATGTATCCTTCTATCAATCAAGGAAATATGCTAGGTACTCGGTTAGATAACTTTACTGATCATTTGATGATACGAAAAACAAAAGCAGACCCTGAATTGAACCCATTGGAGAATGCGATGTCTATGGCGGATTATCCTCGTTATTGGCATGGTTATCAGCTCTTTTTGAGACCTTTATTGCTAGTGATGAGTTTAGGTAGCATTCGGATGATCTACGAAGCTGTTCTTTTTCTGTTGATTGGGTTCACGAGCTACTTTTTAATCAAGCGTAGCGACATCTATTTAGCGATAGCCTTATTAATCTCGCTTGTTATAGGAAATGCCGCAATCTTTTTCTTCAGTATGCAGTTTTCAAATATTTGGATTTTGACATTATTGTCTGTATTACTATTTTTAACAAAACCACAATTGTTCAAGACCAATCAACAATTATTCTTGTATTTCTTTGTCATTGGTTCTTTAGCTAACTTTTTTGACTTGTTGACAACACCGGTCATCTCTTGGGGAATACCTGTGATCATTATTTATTATGTAACAAATAAGTATTTAATGGATAAACGCAGTTCATTGAGCAAACAAGTAGGCAGTTTTGTTTTTACCGGTATCTTTTGGGGATTAGGCTATGGTTTGACATGGGTGACTAAATGGATCCTATCATCGATCATATTGAACAAAAACATTGTAAAAGATGCAATCAACCAAATCCTCTTTCGAACGGAAGGAAACGACAAATACCCGTTGCATCGATTAGAGATGCTGAAAAGCAATATTAGATTGATGTATCCAAAAGTAGCAATATTATTGCTATTGATTACTTGCCTTGTTTTTCTCTATTTTGCTTATCGTAAACGAAATAGCTGGCATCCGTTCCAACTTCTAGTTTTGTTTGTCTTAGCTGCTGTAACGCCGTATATTTGGTACAACATTTTAGCTAATCACTCACAGATTCATTATTGGTTTACGTATCGTACGCAAATCATCACAAGTTTTGCTATACTTAGTGCTTTCGCCTTTTTGATCCCTCCTGATAAATCAAAAGACGAACTGAATTACTTTTAGGAAGACCGATGTACTGACTCATTTTTAAACATAAAAACTCCAGCTATCAGAGATAGCCGGAGTTTTTTAGTATTTTTATTTCGCCAAACGATAGATGGCATCTGCATAGATTGCTGTTGCTCTGAACAAGTCATCAAGACTCATAAATTCGTTTGCTTGGTGCATTGTATCAGTATATCCTGGGAACATCGCTCCATAAGCAACGCCACGTTTCAACAAACGTCCGTAAGTTCCGCCACCGATGATTTGTTCGTAGCCTTTTTCTCCAGTGTGGTCTTCATAGACTTGCAATAATGTAGCCACCAAGGGATCATCCATCGGTACGTAATGTGGTTCCATTACGCGAGCACCTCGAGTAACTGTTGCACCTTCTTGACCGACTGTTTGTTCGATATCACTTTGCAATCCGTCTACTGTTACACCTTTTGGAAAACGGAAATTCATATTGATGAAGTTCGCTTCCTCTGTACCATTTTCTTCAAAAGCAAATAGTCCAGCATTCATTGTCAATTTGCCCATTTTTTCATCTTCATAAGCGACTCCTAGTTTTTCTCCATAGAAATCTTCATGAACATAAGCAGCTGCTACATGGATAAATTGTTTAGCAGATCCTAAGAATTCATAGTTATCTAAGAACAATGCCAAGAAAGAACCAGCATTGATACCGGATTGTGGGCTTGCACCATGTGCGCCTTTACCAACTAATTCTATTTTTACATACGTATTGTCTGCTTCAATTGTTCCGCTTACTGGATTGGCTTCGATGAATTGGTAAAATGCTTCTTCCATCGCGATAGCTGCATCTGCACTTGGTACTTGAAGTGCTGCAGTTGCTGTTCCTGGCACCATGTTTTCGCGAAGTCCGGAAACAAAAGATTTCAATACGTAATCTCCTGCATTGTCGCCTTTGAATCGTAAAGCTAAAGAAACATTTCCTTTTTCACCATTGATGATTGGAAATTCAGCATCTGGCGAGAAACCAAAATCTGGTTCTTCTTCATGTTCGAAATAATAAGCCATATCGCCCCAGCCGCTTTCTTCATCACTACCGACTACGAAACGTACTTTTTTCGATAGTTTCAAGTCAAGTTCTTTAATGATTTTCATCGCATAGTAAGCTGCCATACTTGGGCCTTTGTCATCACTTGATCCGCGTGCAAAGATCTTTCCATCCTTGATCACTGGTTCATAAGGATCTGTGTCCCAGCCATCTCCTGCAGGAACGACATCCATGTGTCCAAATATCCCTAGTGTTTCGTCTCCTTCGCCAAGATCAATATGCCCTGCATAGTTATCGACATTTTTTACTTTAAATCCATCACGTTCACCATAAGCTAACATATGTTTCAATGCGTCGCGAGGTCCAGGTCCAAATGGTGCATCTGGTGTTACTTTTGAGTCGTCTCGCTCGCTGTTGACACGTAAAAGATTTTTTAAGTCTTCAAGCAAGTCTTCTTTACGTGCTTCTACTTCTTTTTGCCAATCAATTGTCATAAAGTTAATCCTCCACTTATTTAAGTCTTCGTGTTCATGATACCACAAATTACAGAAAAAAATAGTTCAAAAAATCTGACAATTCCTTTTCTTATCTGTTTTTCTCTAAAAAAAATATACGTTATAATGAGTAAAAGGAGGTTTTTTGATGCTGATAGACGAACAACTAGTGAAAAGAGTCATCACACCTCGTCCAAAAATTTCACATAAAGGAACATTTGGACGTGTCGTTTTGATTGGCGGCAATGAACAATACGGCGGAGCAATCATCATGAGTGCTTTAGCTGCCGTACACAGTGGAGCAGGTCTCACAACAGTAGTAACGGATGAAAAAAATCGGAGTGCCCTTCACAGTCATCTGCCAGAAGCAATGATCGTAGATTGGACGGATACTGACCAGTTTCTTTCCGTGATAAAGCAAGCAGATGTACTCTTGATTGGTCCCGGATTGGGTACTTCTTCCAAGAGTTTGGAACGTTTCAAACAAGTACTAGAAAACCAATCAAAAGAACAATGGCTGGTGATCGATGGCTCTGCTTTAAGTTTACTGGCTGCTAACCATCTTTCGCTACCCTATCCCGAACAAACAGTACTTACACCTCATCAAATGGAGTGGCAACGGTTGAGTGCTCTACCGATACAAGAACAGCAAGATGAAGAAAACAAAAAGAAGCAACAGGAAATCGGTGCTGCGGTCGTTTTGAAAAGTCATGAGACAAAAATTTATGGTCACCAACACTTCTACACCAATCCTTTAGGTTCAGCTGCTATGGCAACAGGCGGAATGGGTGACACTTTAGCAGGGATGATCACAGGGTTCTTGGCCCAATTCCCTCAAAATGACCAAACGATTGCGGCAGCTGTTTATCTTCATAGTTTCATCGGAGACCAGCTAGCAAGAGAACAATATGTCGTTTTGCCGACACAGATCAGCGAAGCACTTCCGAAGTGGATGAATTATTTTTGTAAAAAATCAATGGAAAACGAGGCATGAATCATGGAGAAATTTACAGGTTATGTACGAGAACCTTTTTATTATGAAACAGATCAAATGGGGATTATTCATCATAGCAATTATATCCGCTGGTTCGAAGAGGCTCGGGTAGCCTTATTGGTACATCTAGGGTTTCCCTATAAAAAAATCGAAGAATCTGGAATCATTATCCCCGTTCTGGAAGTAAATTGCAGCTATAAAGAAATGATCCATTACGGAGAAAAAGTGAGCATCCATCCAACTATCCAAAAATATACGGGGACACGTTTGGATTTTAGCTACGAAATTGTGGGAACTGAAGACAAAAAATTAAAAACTATTGGTAGCAGTAAACACTGTTTCTTACTTTCTGATTCGCAACGATTAGTGAAGCTGAGCAAAGTCAATTCGGAGCTAGATCAGTTATTCCAAGCGTACGCTTCTCTGGATAATGCTATTTCTTAATAAAAAACCGTCTAAGCATTTTTCTTGTATTGTGTCGAGTAGTTCGTATAATGAAAAGAAAAAAGCAGGTGATCCCCATGTATGTCGTTAAAGTAATGCACGGTTACATCGATAAAACTGGCTGCCGTACTCGGGAAAAAAACTTAGACAATCTGCTCATTTTCAAAGACAAAAAAGAATCCGAAGCTTTTGCTAAAAGAATTGGCGGTCATGTCAAACCGATCCAAGAGGTACGACCAGATTGATTCAGTATTTTCTTTTCGAGGCTCTAATAGGCATGCCTATCAGGGCTTTTTTTCAAGAATACGTCTTTGCACCCACACGTTTTGTAAGCGATTTATGTTATAATAGATTATACTTACACAGAAAGGAAGTTTTAATGGGTATCAATAATTTACAGCAGCAAGCTTATGAATCTATCCGTAAACAGATCATTTATTCCGAGTTAGCACCTGGAAGTAAAATCTCCGATAAAGTGTTAGAAGAACAACTAGCTATCGGGCGCACACCGATTCGGGAAGCACTGATCCAGCTTCGTAATCAGGAGCTTGTAAAAACCATTCCACAGTCCGGCACCTATGTTTCAAAAATCGATATCCGATCTGCTTCATTAGCCCGTTATACGCGGGAAAAGCTGGAAAAACCGATCCTGCAAGAATGTAGTGCGAAAATGACAGCGCAAGATCAAGCTAAACTAGAAAAAATATTAGAACAAACCGATCAGGCAGTGATCGCTCAAAATAAAAAAGCTTTTTTTGATTTGGATACTGATTTCCACCGAACTTGTTATGAAATTGCAGGAAAACGAGAGATTTGGGACTGGCTGGAAAGTTATAGTACGCACTTGAACCGTTTCAGATGGTTGCGTTTGACGATTTCAGAATTAGATTGGGGTCGAGTATTGGATGAACATCAGACAATGCTTCAATCAATGATTGATCATAACTTTGATGAAGTCGGGTTTCTTTGTACGATGCATTTACATATGATTATCGAAGAGCAAGAATACGTGATTCATAATTACCCCGATTATTTTGAAGATATTCAGGAAAGACCCATCAAATAAAGGGACTGTGACAAAAATCGTGTCACAGTCCCTTTCAGTTTTCTCCTGCCAACTCCTCAGTCACAAGGAGCAATTTCCAAAAACAGATTCTCATGTTTATTGAATATTGTGACTTGTGACTCATAGTCAAACGGCAGGCTCACGACCTCTTTCTTAAACAGTGTTCAATCAGCTGACCCTCGGTATTAGCTCAAACGCTGATTTCACAACCTCTTATACACGGTGTTCCAGAAGTAGCTTCTTTGAAATAAGCCGAAATGTCACAAAAATTTAAGAAGCCATTTTCGTAAATTCCTTCTTATTTCTTGAAGCTGACTACTTCTGTCACAACCTCTTTATTTGTGAGCAAAATCATACTCCGCACATCTTTTTTCTATTTCTTTTATTTCTTCTAAAATCCCTTGGCTACGCGTTTCATTATATGGCCAAAGCAAGACTGCCTCTAATACATAAGGCGAAAAACGGCTTTGATTCATCTCTTTTGAAAAACTCATCGCTGCTATCTCGCTCAATGCACGAATGGTTGATTGGTGTGTATAAAAAGGCAGCCGCCATAGCACAATTTTTTCGTTTTGCGTATAAATTCCCTTAACAGAAGCTTCAATGTGGTGAAATAGTTCATGTCCAATAATCAAAGCTTGCGCTGTTTCTTTAGAGATCGAAGTAAGTCCTGAACATTTTAATTTTTCTAACGGCTCCGTCATCAATCGGATCCCTTCATCTTCTGCATAAGTTGCAAAAGTGATTCGTTCGTTTATTTGCTCTGATTCACAAGGAACGATTGGAATAGCCATTTGTTCACAAATTTCTCCTACATCGGCAAAAGGGTACTTTTTTTGGATGCTACATGCCGTTTCGATACCACAATCGATTGATTGTTGTATGAGGATTTTCTGCTTGGACAAAGGAATCTTTTTCCAAAACAAATCTCGCTGAAACTGATAGAATCCCCAAATTTCTTCGGGGATCTGTTGTAATTTGTTTAGTAACTCTTCTAACTTATGTTTGTTTGATATTTCCGGCAACGACGATCACTTCTTCCTCTGGTTCCATAGTAGATACTTCCAGATCCATCAAAAGCTGGAGTTGTTCCAGATCCGTCGCTGTAAAATCATAGACTCTTGCTCCTAAACAGAGATAAAATTCTGGTCGGGCGATCAACTCCGTTTGATAAACTGCCATATCTTCCCAAAGTTGTTCGACTGCTGCCATATAATTGGCTGCAGTTGTTTTCAGACAAGAAGCATGTCCACGTTGGACCTTGATAAATCCTTTTTGGTCGATGATCCGAAGACTTCCAGCATTTTTTGAACGATGCTGTTCGCCGCATACATAAAAGAAAGGTGTATTTTCCAATAAGCAAACTTCATTTTTATTTAATCGCATATCCTCTGCAGCAAGCTCTAGTGCTTCTTCTGTTGTGATCTCCTTGGTTAGATCGGTTGCTTTCACTTCCGTAGAACCAGTAGCGATAGCCGTTACTTTTGAAGTCTGTGGATCGATTTCTACGTGGACTTCGATCGATTCTGGCGTAGCACCTGATTCAATCGCCTTATTCATCGCTTCATTTTTCAATGATCGGATATCTTCTTTACTTGGTGAAGGAATGATACGTTCTACAACATCTCGGACCATTGCAAGTGCCACACCAATAGAAGAGATCACTTCAGCATTTTCAGGGATGGAATATTTCACACCCATTTTATTGCTGAAGTAAGTAATCAAAGAGGCAGCGCCGCCCCCTACACCTACAAGAGAAATCTGATCTTTCTCCAAATGATACTTGTCTGCCAATTCTAAAATCACTGGTTCAATCTTAGCATAGGATTTTTCCATGATCTGCTCTGCGATGTCTTCAACCGTCGTATGACAATAGTCTGCTAATGCCTGTATGGCTTTTCGTGCAGATGGGACATTTCCATAAGAAAAATGTTCTTCTTGCACTAATCCAAGGACATTGGCTGCACATGTATTTGTAATAGTCACTTCTTCTCCGTCTTCCATCACTACCTTGACGTAATCAGCAGGGTCTCCTTCTTTAGGAGAGAAAAATTCAACCTTAGGACCTTTGATTTTTTCTGTCTCCGTAAATACTGCATAATCTAAACCGGCAATATGTGCAGAACGTGGACCGACATCGATGATTCCTGACTGATTGGCCCGTACCATCGAACCGCCTGCCACACCTAGAACCCGAACATCTAATGAAGAGATATATGTTGGGTGGCCACCTACAATTGAATAATCGATTGCTGGACGTCCATTTTTAATGACCCCGATATTGGTTGTTGTTCCGCCTACTTCAAAATAAACCCCATTAGACGCTCTCAAGTACATCAAAGAGCCCATGACTGATGCTGCTGGACCGGAAAGCATGGTTAAAACAGGTCGCTTTTTCATTTCATTGATTTCCATTACCCCGCCGTCTCCGCGCATGATCATCAAAGAGACATTGACCCCTGCTTCTCGTACGGAGTCTTCTGTCGATGTTGCCGTATCTAGCATTTTGGGTAAAATAGACGCATTGATCGCTGCTGTCCGAGTTCTTCTTGTCAATCCATATAATTTTGTGATATCAGAAGCCATCGTTGTAGGAATCGATTTTACCGATGCTGCTTCATAAACGACCCGTTCTGGTTCCCCATTATCTACTCCAAATGCCATAGAAGAAACCAAAACTTCCGCTCTTTCTCTTTCTAGAGAAGAAATCGTTTCTGAAACACGGTCTACATTTAAGTGTTTGACAGGTAAGAATGCATTGACGATCTCTATTTTTTTCTTATTCCCTAAATCGATATCGTTCAATCTAGTTTGTCGTTTTGCTAAAAAGCCTTCTAATCCCCCTTTTGCCATACCGATTACACCGACTTTTGCTACGTCCCCTTCAATCAGCGCATTCGTCGCTTGCGTAGTAGAATGTGCAACAAAAACAACGTCTTCTGGACTAATATTATTTTCCCGCAAACAATTTTGAAAAGATTGAACGACTCCTGCAGCTACCCCACGAACATCATCGTGGGTCGTTTTCACTGAAGACTTTCCGATGATTTCATGTGTCGCATTATCAATTGCCACTGCTTTCGTATGCGTACCACCGACATCAATTCCCATTCGCACAAAACGTTTCATTTTCTTTTCCTCCATTCATCTAATCATTTCTATCGACGTTTTGTTTACTAGGCGTTCCCGTACAAGAAGAATGTAATCAAACATAAGATCGCACCGATGATCCAACCAGTTGGGATGGATTTCTTCATGTACTCTCGAGACGTTACTTTTGTATACCCTAATCCCCAAGCGACCCAAGATTGTGTAATATCTAAATGCTGAGGGGCAATCGTTGTGATTTCAAACAATGGGAACAAAAAGGCTGGCGACATTGTTGGGTTTACAGCTAATAAAACAGCTAAAATAGCTGATCCTGAACCGACTAGATTCATTGGACCGCGGAAAAATCCTAGTGGTGTCAATATAGCAAATACGATTGCCAAGACTAATGGTGATTGCGGTATCAAGTCTCCGAAAATAGCTGAAAAATAAGGAGAAGCGTACGCAGCTGAGTTATTGAACATCGCTAAGGTCATCAAGAAACCGACCATTGGTGCGACATCGACTGCGCCATCTGTAAATAATTTCGCAAATTGACGACAGATTTCTTTATAACCTCCGCGCAATTTTCCAGTAAACAGCAATGCCCAAATACCTGCTAGAATAAAACCTAAGATGATTGGAAGATCTAACAAAACGACCCCTAAAACTGGTAATAATACGGCTAACCATGAGATCATTGGTGCGTCGCCGCCTTCAGCCGGTACGTTTGCTGCCATTGCATAGCGTTTCTTTTTATTCATTGATATATTAGCCACCGTTAGTACAACAACTAAACTTACAACCATCCCAATCATACCGATTTGGAAATAGTCATTATAAGTGTAGCTTTCAGCTGCTGGGTTGAAACCAGCGTAAATCGTTTGATACTGTTTGAAGTTGACAATATTAGCAAAGATCCCAGCCATGATCGAGCCCATAAATGAGAACAGCGCAACTGGTACTGAGATTCCTAAAGACATCAAGATCGGTAAAACAATGACTGCGATAGAAATCACTGGTCCAATTCCTGTCATCGACATGAATATAACAGCGGTTACAACACACAGCAAACTCATCGTGATTCTTGGTTTGTCCCCTCCAAGTTCGACTACTTTACGAATCAGTGTGGCTGCTATCCCGCTATCTACTAGAACACGCCCAAAAAAGGCACCAAAGAAGACATTTACCAAGATCGATTTGGCGTACTCAGCAGGTCCAGTCGTATAGATATGCGTCAATACATCAATTACTCCTTGTCCTTCCATTGCCGGGTTCGGCGAAAGCGTGTTTCCCACTAGTGCTAATCCCATCCATACAGTCGCCATGATGGCAAAACCGACCATCAAGTTGTATCCCTTTACACAGTACCAGACCATGAAAAAGAATGAGATAACTAACAAAATACCAATAATAATATCACTCATGTTATTCCTCCGTCCATTTTATTTTTCTGATAAACAAACTAATATATCAGTCAAGTTCATTCTAGCTTATGTAGTTAGCGCTTTCATTAGAGGATGACCATAAATGTTCGGATTTCAATTAAAAAACCTTAATTATGCTATTTTAGACTTATACGTTGTTATCCCGTTTTCTATGGTGAAGAATTGGAAACAAAAAAAGAGGAAAGAACATAACTTTTCGTTATCTTCTTTCCTCTTTATAATTGTTTAGCTTATTTAGCCAAAGCGTCTTTTGCTTGGTCAGCCAATGCAGTAAATGCTGCTGCATCGTTTACAGCCAAGTCAGCTAACATTTTACGGTTGATGTCGATTTCAGCAACTTTCAAACCGTGCATTAATTTTGAGTAGCTCAAGCCATTCATACGAGCTGCTGCGTTGATACGAGCAATCCACAATTTACGGAAGTCGCGTTTCTTTTGACGACGATCACGATATGCGTAGTTGTATGAATTCATTACTTGTTCTTTTGCTGTTTTAAATAAAGTGTGTTTTGAACCGTAGTAACCTTTTGCTAATTTTAGCACTCTTTTACGACGTTTACGAGTTACTGTTCCACCTTTAACACGTGCCATGTATAATTCCTCCTAATAAAAATAAATCTTCAGATTCTGTTATTTGTACTTCTTATTTCATTTTTGCTAGTTGTTGGCGAATACGCTTGAAGTCGCCACTAGAAACCATGCTTGCTTTACGCAATTGACGGCGTTGTTTTTTTGTTTTGCCGTGGAAACGGTGACTTGTAAACGCGCGGAAGCGTTTCAATCCGCCTTTACCAGTACGTTTGAAACGTTTTGCTGATCCGCGGTGTGTTTTTTGTTTTGGCATGACTATATTTCCTCCTCAAAATCTTTCGTTATCCGACTATCGGCTGTCCAACAGCCAGTTAGTCATTCAAATTACTTACTGTCGTTTTTCGGTGCCAGCGTCAAGAACATGCTGCGTCCGTCCATTTTCGCTTTTTGTTCCACTGTTGCAATATCAGCAGTTTCTTCAGCTAAGCGATTCAAGACTTTTTGACCAATTTCTTTATGGGTAATGGCACGGCCTTTGAAACGGATAGAAGCTTTCACTTTATCGCCCTTTTCCAAGAACTTACGTGCATTACGAAGTTTTGTATTGAAGTCATTCAAGTCGATCGTAGGACTTAAGCGAACTTCTTTTACATTGATCACTTTTTGTTTTTTACGCGCTTCGCGGTCTTTCTTTTGTTGTTCGAAACGGTATTTACCGTAGTCCATGATTCGCGCAACTGGTGGTTTCGCACCAGGGGCAACTAACACAAGATCCAAGTTTGCTTGTTCTGCAATATTCAATGCTTCTGCTTTTGTCTTAACTCCTAATTGCTCACCATCTGAACCGATCAATCGTAACTCTCGTGCACGAATGCCGTCGTTAACCATCATATCCTTTGCTATGGTCATTCACCTCCAAATATTATGAGAGAAAGAAAAGCTTACCGAATAAACGGCAATAAAAAAACGAGTTCTCTTACAGAACCCGCGCGTACTTCACCTAATAGAACCAGTGAAAACTATCTAGCCCAGTGACATTATCAACTAAGGCGAGAAGCGGGTGCTTCTGCTTTTATTTCTCAACCATCATAGTATAGCAAAAACCAATCCTTCTGTCAATGTTTTTCATACAGTTTTTCTTCCTTTTCTGAAAATGATTGGTCTAGCAGACTTTCTAGCAGTGACTCCCACTTCTTTGCTATACTAAAGAAAAACGAGGTGAACCCACATGAAAAAAATCGAACCTATCCCACCTTCTCTTCCTCCTCTGACAAAAGGAGATTTTTATTTAGAAGATGAAGAAATCCTCTCTGGTCTTCTGATCAATGGAGGTGATCAAAGCTATCTTGATGCTAAAAATATGGTATTAAGAGAGAGTCATGTCCAAAAACTGACCATGCAAAAAACAGTTTTACGTCATTTTGAATGCAGTAATGTCATTTTTGAAAAGTGTGATTTTTCCAATCTGGAGTGGATTGGTGGCAGTTTCCACCAAGTCGTGTTTCATCAATGTAAATTAACAGGTACGAATTTTGCCGAAAGTTATCTTAGAGACTGCACTTTCACTGACTGCATTGCTTCGATGTCTTCCTTTAGCAGCACAAACTTGAAAGCCGTATCCTTCGATCATTGCCAGTTAGAAGACAGCGAATTTTATGAGGTCACTTGGAAAAATCTTTTTTTGTCTGACAATCAGTTAACTGGTTCGAATTGGTTCCGAACTTCTCTGAAGGGATTAGACTTTACGACTAATTTCTTCACTACCATTGCTTTATCTCAAGATTATTTGGCAGGACTGATTGTCAACCAGGAGCAAGCACTTGTGATTGCTCAAGCCCTTGGTTTGCAGGTCAAAGACTAGATCAACGAATCCGCCTCCATAGTGCAATGAGCATCCAAACAGATAAAACCAGACTGATGATCAAGGCGATTCCCCATCCGAAAACGGAATGGGTAAATGGTAGCTTAAGATTCATGCCGAAAAATCCTGTCACAATAGTCGGTACAGTCAAGATCAGCGACCAGACAGTCAAAAACTTCATCGTGTCATTCAAATTATTATTCAGCAAATTATTATAAGTGCCAGAAAGCTGATCTAAAATCTGCGAAGCTAAGTTCGTCATTTCAACTGCTTGTCGTGCTTCGATCAGTGCATCGTCCAACTCTTCCTTTTCCTTTTCTGACAACTTGCGATAAATGGCCAATGCCTTGATTTGTTCCAAAAGTACTACATTTTGTTTTGTTCCTGTAACTAAGTAAACCAAACCAATCTCTAAATCTGAAAGTTGCAGTAGATTCTTGTTTGTTGTTTTTTCCCTTAACTTTAGGTTGAGCCGTTGACGTTCGCTATTTACTTCCTCGATTAAAGGAAAAAAGGAATCAGAAATTAAAAATAATGTACGAAACAATAAACTGTATACACTCATGTCTGGCATTCGCTCCAAAAGTGATCGAATCAGTCGAATCACATACTCGGTATTCGGCGTGGTAAATGTAAACAAACCATCTTCTTTTAAAATAAAAGCGATAGGGCTAGTTTCGTAATGATTATCGACTTTTTGTTGGTGTGGGACATTTGATACAAGTAGTAACGCTTCATCAAAAGAGTCATATTCTACGCGCGCCCGCTCATTTTTATCTAGAGAATAAGTCAGCATCTCATCGCTGATGCCATATTCTTCTTTTAAATTTTTAACAGCTAGCACATCATCTTGCTGTATATTGATCCAAAAATTACGTTCTTGATTAAAATAGTGTTTTTCCCGCATACTCCATCCTCCTGATATTTGTTTCTAGTATAAGGAAAAAGCTACTCAAATAAAGGAGCATCCTTTTTTTGAGTAGCTTTATATCAAATGGCTAATTCAGTTTGGCGGATTTCTGCTAATTTTTCTTCGATCATTTTCAAGACTTCTTCTTTTGCTTGAGAATCTTCCACAAAATTATAGCGATCTCCATCGATTTGGATTTTTGGACTTTCTTTGTATTCTTCATACCATTGATCATACCGTCTGTTCAATTCTTTGTAATAATCGTACAGACTTGGGTCAAAGGACAATTGTTCATATGAACGACCACGTTTCTCGATCCGTTCTAGCATCGTATCAAATGATACACGAATATGAACTAATAAATCCGGGTGTTTTTTATGGGCAGCATAGGGCAGCTCTTCCATCATGTTTTCCAGAAGTTCATCATACACACGAACTTCCGTTTCCGTCGCTCTTCCTAGATCTGCATTTAGATGGAAAAGCAGCGAATCTTCATAAATCGAACGGTCCAATACATTATTGTCATCTTTCATTGCTTGTTTGATGCTTGCAAAACGTTTATTCAAAAAATAAATTTGCAGCAAAAAAGCATACTGTTCAGGGTTTGCATAAAATAAGGGCAAGACTTCATTATCATCAATTGATTCATAAAATGCCTGACTATCAAAGTGTTCAGCCATCATTTCTGTCAAACTTGATTTTCCGGCACCAATTGTACCTGCTAAAACGATCACGCTCATTTACCTCCAGCTCACTTCATCACTAAATATTGTGTTTAACTCCAACCTTTTTAAATATACCCCCAATATCTAGTAGTGTCAATCGTATTTTTTTCTAGTCAAAAAAGTAAAAAGGTCAAAAAATTCTTAAGAAAAAAGGGTTTTTCCTTTAGAAAACGTATTCTTAGTTTTACTTCTGGGATGATTTTAGTAAAATAAAGAAGGAATGTTTTTTGAGACCCTTAGCGGACAAAAAATTTCGTGAAGCAGCGCAACTCGTTTTGGGCGCTTTATTTTTTGCTTAAAAATCACTTTTACGTGAGAAGGAGTTAGATTATGGCAAACTATGGCCAAGGAGAATCAAGCGGAAAGATTATCTTGATGGGCGAGCACGCGGTTGTTTATGGAGAACCGGCGATTGCCTTTCCTTTTTATGCAACAAAAGTCACCGCATTCCTTGAAGAGCTGGATGCAATGGACGATCAATTGGTTTCTTCCTACTATTCAGGAAATTTAGCCGAAGCTCCTCATACATTAAAAAATATCAAAAAATTATTCATCCATTTAAAAAAAGAGCATGATATCCATAAAAACTTGCAACTAACCATCGAAAGCACGATTCCTGCTGAACGTGGAATGGGATCAAGTGCTGCGGTCGCCACAGCAGTCACTCGTGCTTTTTATGATTACTTAGCACTCCCTTTGTCTCGTGAAATACTATTAGAGAATGTACAACTTTCGGAAAAAATCGCACATGGTAATCCTAGTGGGATCGATGCAGCCGCTACTAGCAGCTTGCAGCCAATTTATTTTACAAAAGGGCATCCTTTTGATTATTTTTCTTTGAATATTGATGCTTTTTTGATTGTCGCTGATACAGGAATCAAAGGACAAACAAGAGAAGCCGTCAAAGATGTCGCTCACCTGTTTGAAAGACAACCACATGAAACTGGACAAATGATTCAAAAATTAGGATACTTGACAAAGCAAGCGAAACAAGCAATCATTGAAAATTCACCAGGAATGTTAGCTCAAACAATGGATGAATCACAATCACTTCTGGAAAAACTGACGATCAGCAACGATTTCCTTGATTTACTGATCCAAACAGCTAAAGATACCGGTGCATTAGGGGCTAAATTAACTGGCGGCGGACGCGGTGGCTGCATGATTGCATTAGCACAAACAAAAACAAAAGCCCAAGAAATCAGTCAAGCACTTGAAGATGTGGGTGCGGCTGAAACTTGGATACAAGGATTAGGAGTACATACCTATGTTTAAAGGCAAAGCACGCGCATATACCAACATTGCCCTAATCAAATATTGGGGTAAGAAAAATGAAGCACTCATCCTTCCGATGAACAACAGTCTTTCGTTGACATTGGATGCATTTTATACCGAAACAGAAGTTATCTTTTCTGATAGCTATATAGCAGATGAATTCTATCTAGATGACACCTTGCAAGACGAAAAAGCAACAAAAAAAGTTAGTCAGTTTCTTGACCTTTTTCGTAAAGAAGCCGGCATCTCACTAAAAGCTTCAGTAATCAGTCAGAATTTCGTTCCTACCGCAGCCGGATTAGCATCCTCTGCTAGCGGGCTAGCTGCTTTAGCAGGCGCTTGTAATACTGCCCTTAAGCTTGGATTAGACGATCTTTCTCTTTCAAGATTTGCTCGACGCGGGTCTGGTTCAGCTTGCCGAAGTATTTTTGGTGGTTTCGTCGAATGGGAAAAAGGTCATGATGACTTAAGCTCTTATGCCAAACCAGTCCCTTCTGATTCTTTCGAAGACGATCTAGCAATGGTTTTCATTTTGATCAACGATCAGAAAAAAGAAGTGTCTAGCAGAAATGGGATGCGTCGGACAGTCGAAACATCCAGTTTTTATCAAGGCTGGTTAGATTCCGTTGAAGGGGATCTATATCAATTGAAACAAGCAATCAAAACAAAAGATTTCCAACTTCTCGGAGAAACGATGGAAAGAAACGGACTAAAAATGCACGGAACGACTTTAGCTGCCCAACCACCTTTCACTTACTGGTCTCCTGACAGCTTAAAAGCGATGGATGCGGTGCGGCAATTGAGAAACCAAGGCATTCCATGCTACTTTACGATGGATGCTGGCCCTAATGTCAAAGTTTTAGTGGAAAACAGCCATTTATCTGAGGTACAAGAAACATTTACTAAATTATTTAGCAAAGAACAAGTAATTACTGCCCACGCTGGTCCAGGAATTGCGATTATTGAATAAAGGGAGATTTTTATGATTGAAGTATCTGCACCAGGCAAACTCTATATTGCCGGAGAATATGCAGTTGTTGAAACAGGTCATCCGGCAGTTATCGCTGCAGTCGATCAATTCGTGACAGTCACTGTAGAGTCCGCACGAAAAGTCGGAAGTATCCAATCTGCACAATATAGCGGGATGCCTGTACGTTGGACAAGACGTAACGGGGAATTAGTTTTAGATATTCGGGAAAATCCTTTTCATTATATCCTTGCTGCTATTCGATTGACTGAAAAGTATGCACAAGAAAAAAACATTCTTTTATCCTTTTATGATCTGAAAGTAACAAGCGAGCTAGACAGTTCAAATGGTCGGAAATACGGATTAGGTTCTAGCGGCGCCGTTACTGTTGCAACGGTCAAAGCCTTGAATGTTTTTTACGCATTGAATTTATCTCAGCTAGAGATTTTCAAGATCGCAGCACTCGCTAATTTAGCAGTTCAAGATAATGGTTCTTGCGGCGACATCGCTGCTAGCTGTTATGGTGGCTGGATCGCCTTCTCGACCTTCGACCATCCTTGGCTCCAAGAACAAGAAACTCAGCATTCCATCAGTCAGTTACTTGCCATGGATTGGCCAGGTCTCTCAATTGAGCCATTGATTGCTCCTGAAGATCTACGTTTATTGATTGGTTGGACGGGTAGCCCTGCCTCTACCTCTGATTTGGTCGATCAAGTTCACCGTTCGAGAGAAGATAAAATGGTGGCTTATCAGCTTTTCTTAAAAAACAGTACAGAATGCGTCAACGAAATGATCAAAGGGTTTAAAGAAGATAATGTTACGTTGATCCAACAGATGATTCGAAAAAACCGACAATTACTGCATGATTTATCGGCTATCACCGGGGTTGTTATCGAAACACCTGCTTTGAATAAATTATGTAATTTAGCTGAACAGTATGAAGGGGCTGCAAAGTCTTCCGGTGCAGGTGGTGGGGATTGCGGCATCGTAATCGTTGATCAGAAATCTGGCATCCTTCCTTTAATGAGTGCATGGGAAAAAGCAGAAATCACCCCCCTACCGTTACATGTCTATAGCGATCAAAGAAAGGAAAACCGATGAATCGAAAAGATGAACATGTTTCACTAGCTAAAGCCTTTCATGATAAGCAAAAAAATGAATTTGATTTCGTACGGGTCATTCATAACCCTTTGCCGCAAACAGCAGTTGCTGATGTCGATCTAAGTACACAAGCAGCTGGGTTTACACTAAGCAGCCCGTTTTATATCAATGCGATGACTGGCGGAAGCGAAAAAACAAAAAAAATCAATCAAGACCTTGCAATCATCGCAAGAGAAGCAGATTTGATGATTGCCACTGGTTCAGTCAGCGCTGCCTTGAAGGACCCTTCTTTAGCCGATACTTATACAATTATGCGACAAGAATATCCTCACGGGAAAATCATTGCCAACATCGGTGCAGGAACTTCTGTCGAAAGAGCCCAAGAAGCTATCCGATTGTTTCACGCAGATGCCTTACAGATTCATTTGAATGCACCTCAAGAGTTGGTCATGCCTGAGGGAGACCGTGATTTTACTAACTGGAAAGCACTTATCCAAGAGATTCAAACAGCCATTGACGTTCCCCTTATCGTAAAAGAAGTCGGGTTTGGCATGACAAGAGAAACAATCAATGATTTAGCTTCTTTAGGGGTTCATACAGTTGATATCAGCGGTCGAAGTGGGACAAGTTTCACCCAGATTGAAAACGCCCGTCGCTCCAAGCGAGAACTGAATTATCTAGCTGATTGGGGGCAATCGACAGTCGCCTCATTGCTTGAAGCAAATGAAGCAGACACTTCTATGGAAATCCTAGCCTCCGGAGGTATCCGCAATGCCTATGATATATTTAAAGCCCTTTGTCTCGGCGCAAAAGCAGTGGGCACTTCAGGAACTGTATTGACTCATCTGATGAATCATGGCGTGGAAGAAACCATTATGCTGATGAAACAATGGCAAGAGGAACTTCGTCTGCTTTATACCATGGTCGGCGCAACGAATACCGCGTCCCTCCACCAACAATCTCTCATCTTTTCCGGTCCAGTGAAGGATTGGTGTGAAGCAAGAGGGATCCACTTAGTGAAGTATGGAAGACGCACAGAAAAAGGAGTATGACTGATTTACGTCATACTCCTTTTTTTGGATAAATGATATTTAATCAGCTGTCCTTCGGTATTCGTTCAAGCTGCTGATTTCATAACCTCTCCACTAAATAGTGTACTAAACCTCGTTTAAGGTTGTTTTCCGATATAGGCAAGTATGCCGCCGTCTACATACAAGACATGACCGTTAACGAAATCCGATGCGCTAGAAGCCAAGAAGACAGATGGTCCAGCCAAATCGATTGGCTCGCCCCAACGTGCTGCTGGCGTACGTCCAACGATAAATTGATCGAATGGATGACGTTCACCGTTTTCTTGTGTTTCGCGTAATGGGGCAGTTTGTGGTGTAGCAATATAACCTGGTCCAATTCCATTACATTGGATATTGTATTGACCGTATTCAGAAGCGATGTTTTTCGTTAGCATTTTTAATCCGCCTTTTGCCGCAGCATAAGCACTGACCGTTTCGCGTCCTAATTCACTCATCATAGAACAGATATTGATGATTTTACCGCCGCCTTTTTCGATCATATCTGGAATAACTGCTTTTGAAACGATAAATGGAGCATTTAAATCCACGTCGATCACTTGACGGAAGTCAGCCGCATCCATTTCGATCATCGGTGTCCGTTTGATGATCCCTGCATTATTGACTAAAATATCAACTGAACCTACATCTTCTTTGATTTGCTGAACCATCGCTTGAACCGCTTCTTCATCAGTTACATCGCAGACATAACCTTTTGCATCGATGCCCGCTTCTTTATAATGCGCTATACCTTCATCAACTGATTCTTGATTCAAGTTATTAAATACGATTTTTGCCCCTGCTGTAGCTAAAGAGCGTGCAATCTCAAATCCAATACCATAGACGGCACCGGTGACTAATGCTACTTTTCCATCTAAACGAAACATATCCATATTAAATTCCATCATTTTCTCTCCCTTATGCTTATTTTAATTGATCCATTTGCACCATATCCATGTCTGTATAGGTGATGTTTTCTCCGCACATTGCCCAGATGAATGAGTAATTGCTTGTACCTACACCTGAATGGATCGACCAGCTTGGTGAAATAATAGCTTGTTCATTGTCTACGACTAAATGTTTTGTTTCATCTGGTTTGCCCATCATGTGGAACACACGTGTATCTTCATTGGCATAATCAAAGTAGACATAAGCTTCCATACGACGTTCATGTGTATGACAAGGCATCGTATTCCAAGCACTTCCTGGTTCTAAAATCGTATAACCCATTTGTAATTGACAGCTTTCACATACATTTGGATGGATGTATTGATAGATTTTACGTTCATTCAATGTCAGACCTTCACCAGTTTCCATTGGTTTTACTTGGTCAATACTGATTTTTACATTTGGATATTTATGATGTGCTGGAACAGAACTAATATAGAATTTAGCTGGGTTTTCAGCATCTTGAGAAGAAAATACGACATGTCGTGTTTCTTTTCCGATATAATAGCCGTCTTGTTTTTTCATTTCTTCTTTTTGCCCATCGATTTCGATGAATCCTGGTCCACCGATATTGATCACACCTAGTTCGCGACGTTCTAAGAAGTAATCGACACCTAGTTCTTTGTCTAATGTGATTTCTAATTCTTTTTCAGTAGGTGTCACGCCACCAAAGATCATTCGATCGTTGTGTGTATAAGTCAAACTGATTTTTCCTGGTTCGAATACCTTTTCTACTAAAAACTCTTTTCTCAATTGTTCCGTTGAATAATGACGGATATCTTCTGGACTGTGTGTATAACGTGTTTCCATTTCTTGCATTTTCTTCTACTCCTTCTATCGAATGATTTTTCCAGAGCCGCATGCTAAAAATTGTGCGACTTCTTCTTGACTGAATTGGTTGCAGTCCCCATGGATCGTATGCTTCAAGGCAGAAGCTGCCGTAGCAAAATCAATGATTTCTTGCGGGGGCATATTGGATAAAATCCCATGGAGCACGCCACCTGCAAAAGCATCTCCGCCACCTACTCGATCCACGATTGGGGTGATTCTATGGACTTGGGATTCCACATATTCATGGTTCATCCACAATGTCCCCTTCAATTCATTTTCACTTGCTGAATGAACGGTACGTTTGGTCGAATAAAACACCTGAATATTCGGGAACTTTTCCTGCATTTTTTGATAATAATAAATCAGCGGTTGTTCTTCTGCTTCTGGTGCTTTCTCGATACCTAACAAATAAAGAGCATCCATTTTTCCAGCTGAACAGATATCTACTAAAGGTAAAAGCTGATGGATTACTTCGCTGGCTTCTTTCTGTGTCCATAATTTCCCGCGATAATTGATATCGAAGCTGATCAGGCAGCCAGCTTTTTTTGCAACTTCTATCACTTGTTTCGTCATTTTTTGCCATTTTTTAGACAAAGCTGGGGTGATCCCTGAAACATGAAATATATCTATTCCTTGGAATAACTCCTCTAGCGACCATTCCAAATGATCCATTTCAGCAAAGCTTGATCCGGCACGATCATAGATCACTGAGGCGGCGCGTTCGCCACTACCAGTTTCCATATAATAAGTACCTAGTCTTGGCCCGCCAGATAATACTTGTTTCGTATCTACTCCATAGCATTGCAAGTGCTTTTTGACTGCTTTTCCCAATGCGTTATCAGGTACTTTGGTAGCAAAAACCGCGTCATGTCCGTAATTAGCTAAAGAAATTGCTACGTTTGCTTCCCCTCCGCCATAATGGGCAGCGAATCGTTCACTTGAATCGATGCGGGTTCCCTGTTCTGTGGACAATCGCAACATGATTTCTCCGAGTGTCACTACTTTTCCCATAAGCAGCTACCTCTTGATTTCTTTCATTTTTGCTGCATACTGTTGCGCGACTTCCGTTACTTTGTCAAAATCTCCTGTAGCTGCAGGTGCTAAAAGGTTCCCACCTACTCCGACTGTTACGACACCCGCATCGAACCACTCTTTCATATTGTCCAGACTCACACCACCAGTTGGCATGATATTGACTTGAGGCATCGGTGCCTTGAAGGCAGAAATGATACTTGGTCCATAAGCGCTTCCAGGAAATAGTTTGACGATATCTACCCCGCTTTTCAGCGCTGTTTTGATTTCGGTAATCGTCATACATCCTGGTAAGTAAGGGATTTGATACAGATGGCACATCTCTGCTGTTTCTTGATCAAAGGAAGGGCTAACAATATACTCTGCGCCAGCTAAGATAGCCAAGCGAGCTGTGACAGCGTCTAATACTGTACCTGCGCCAATCACTATTTCTGGTTGATTTTTGTAGAATGACAAAAGTTCTTTGATTACTTGATCCGCTTGAGGGACTGTAAAAGTCAACTCAATACCAGTTAGACCACCTTTGATGATTGCGTGGCAAGCATTCAAAGCTTCTTCTTTACTTTTTCCGCGTACCACCGCAATCACTCCGGCGTTTTTCAATCGAGATAAAATATCAATTTTTTTCATCTTCTCCACCTATTTCCTATTTAGAAATTTTATTTTATAACTTGGAAATCTATACCCATATTATACGGCAGAAAAGAAAAAATGCAAACGCTTTTTTCGTTATTTTTGAATTCTTTGCTCGATTTCGCTTTTTGTTTGCTTGAGGGCACTGATTATTTGTTCTTTTGTCTCATCTGTTAAACGATATTTCGGCATACTTACACTAAATGCACCAATGATTTGTTCGTTTTTCACGATTGAAGCTCCTATACAAAAAATATCACGTTCGATTTCTTCATCGTCAAATGCGACGTGGGTTTCTTTTACCGTTTGGATTTCCTTTTTCAAACGCAAGGCATTGGTAATCGTGTACTCCGTGTAAGGAATCAACGGATGTTTTTCAAGATAATCAGTGTACTGCTCTTCACTGAATTCTGCTAATACGGCTTTACCCATCGCAGAATTGTATAATGGTCGGGTGATTCCGATTTTTGAAGACATACGGATCGTTTGATGTTTTGGATCTAGTTTGTTCACGTACAAAATCTCATTGTTGTCCAATACCCCTAAGTGGATAGTCTCATCGATCTTTTGCTGCAACTGTTCTAAAAATGGTAAAGTCAGTTCTACCAAATCGATTTGTTCAATGTTTTTATTCGCGTAGCGAATAAGCTTTGCACCTAAACGATAATTTTTCTCTGAATTTTTATTTACATAGCCGATCATCAGTAAAGTATCTAGTATTTTCAAGACTGTAGAAGAAGTCATTCCCACACCCTTTGCGATTGTCTGCAAAGAGATGTCTGGATTTTCTGCTAAATAGTCTAGTATTTTAGAAGCTTTGATCAATACAGTTCCATAAGGTTTTTTATTTTCCATATAATATTCTCCTATTTCTTTATAAGAAAAATTATAGCGGAAATATCATCAATTTAAAAGAGAGAACCGGATACAAACTGCTATTTCTCTTTATAGGCAACTCAAAGTTAAAGATCCGCTTCGTTTTTACATCAAGCTTTGATATAAGGCAATGATTTCTTCTACTGTCGTTTCTCTTGGATTTCCTGGTGTACATACATCTCGCAAAGCATCTTCTGCAATTGCTGGGATATCCGTTTCTTTTACACCTAACTCAGAAATGGTCGCTGGGATTCCAACCGCTTTGCTCAATCGATCGATCTCACCGCAAGCTGCATCTCTTACATCTTCTAAAGACATTTCAGCTGCTCCTTTGATCCCTAGCACAAGAGCGATTTCACGGTATTTTTCTCCAGTATATTCTTTGTTATATTTCATGACCGTTGGCAAGAGCGCTGCACACGCTACACCATGCGGGATGTTGTACCATGCACTTAACGGATGAGCCATCCCATGTACCAGTCCTAAACCTACATTTGAGAAGCCCATTCCTGCAATATATTGTCCTAATGCCATTTTTTCTCGTCCATTTTGATCACCCTCTACAGAAGCTTCCAAAGAATGACCAATGATTTCAATTGCTTTCAAATGCAGCATATCAGTCATTTCCCAAGCGCCTTTTGTGATCAACCCTTCGATAGCATGCGTCATAGCATCCATCCCTGTTGACGCAGCCAATTTTTTTGGCATTCCCATCATCATGTCACTGTCGATGAACGCAACGATTGGGATATCATGAGGATCGACACAGACGAATTTTCGGTGATTTGCTTCATCTGTGATGACGTAGTTGATCGTTACCTCTGCTGCTGTCCCAGAAGTCGTTGGTACAGCTAAGATAGGTAAACATGGATTTTTTGTATCAGCAACACCTTCTAAGCTGATAACATCTGAAAACTCTGGATTCGTCAAAATAATCCCAATGGCTTTTGCCGTATCGATTGGCGAACCTCCACCGATTGCGATCAAACAGTCTGCCTCTGCCTCTTTAACAAAAGCCACTCCGTCTTTTACATTTTGGATTGTTGGGTTAGGTACGATCCCGTCGTATAAAGCATAATCGATTGCTGCATTATCCAAAAGCTTTGTTACTTTTGTCGCTATGCCATGTTCGATCAATCCTTTATCAGTAATGACAGCTGCTTTGCTGAATCCTCGCTGCTGAAATTCGGGAACGATTGACTCAATCGCTCCTTTTCCAAAATACGATGTTTCATTTAAAATCATTCGATTACTCATTTTCTATTCCTCCTAATTTGTGTTATTTTTCACAATGAAAACGAAAGAATCTCAAGCAACCGGTTGCCCAGTTGCTTGTTTCTACAGTTCAAAGACTGGTGTCAATTCACGGCTGACTGGGGAGGCATCTGGATTTGTTTCCATGATATCTTCCATGTATTTCCACCATTTTTGATTGATCGGTGTATTTGCCATTTTTCCCCATAACTCTTCATCCTCGACCACTAAGTAACCAAATAATAAACTTGTACTCGGATCAAGATAGATCGAATAGTCGATGACCCCATGTTCACGAAGTGCTGTGCGCATCTCTGGCCAAAGTTCATCATGTCTTTTTTTGTATTCTTCTTGTTTTTCTGGGTAAACTTTCATGCAAAAGGCTTTTTTCACCATGTCAGACCCCTACTTTCGTATGAACTTCCTCCAAATAACCTGCTTTCGGAGTAACACCAAACGCATCTGCTAAACGCCACAAATTCTCATCTGTGATTGTTTGCAAGATTGGTCCTTGCGCTTTGACGTACGTATAAACTTCTGCTGCCTTTTCTGCTGTCTCGATCAAACCAAAGACTTCATCCATGTCTTTTCCTGACCCGTAGATTCCATGTTGCGGCCATAAAACCAATCGAGTTTCTTTCATTTTTTCAGCTGTTGCTTCTCCAATCTCATTTGTTCCCGGAACCATCCACGGAATGATGGAAATCCCTTCTGGAAAAACAACTAAACATTCCGTACACATTTGCCACAGCGTACGACTAAAGGAACGTTCGTCTAATTCATGCGTAAAGCTCATCGCTAATAAATGGCTAGCATGGCAATGCATAACGATCCGATTATCTGGGTCTACTTCTAAACGGGCGATATGACTCATAAAATGACTTGGCAACTCGCTTGTAGGAAGGCAGCCATTTTCTAACCCCCACAAAAGCTCTAATGTTTTGCCATCTTCGGCAACTCGAACGATTCCAAGGTTTTCGGCAGGTTCGCTCGCTACATTTTTAAAATATCTTCCTGAACCAGTTACAATAAAATAACATCCTGCTAAACGGCTGGCATCAAAAATCATCGAGATGCGACGGGTCACTTTTTCAGGATCCAAGAACGGTGTGATTTCTTCTTCTTTGAGTAAATAAGAAATATTCCCGCCATTTCGTTCATCCCAACCCAAGCGATAAAGATTCGATGTCGTTTCAATCATTTCTTTCACATAAGGCGCTTGTAAAATATCTATTTTTTTCAATATAGCCACACTCCTATTTTCTTAATCCCAACACGTCTTTTTGATATTCTTGGACTTCTTCCAGCCAATCCAAACCAACTGGAACTTGATTTTTGTAACAGAAATAATTCCATACATCGGCATACGGGAAATCTTTCAATTCTTCCGTGTAAGCCATTCTTGAAGTAAAGTCAAAAGCCAGCTCCATTTCTTTCAATCGCTCAACTGGTTCCAGCATAGCTTTCATCAATGCTTTTTGTGTATTTCTCGTACCAATGACCCAAGCAGCGATACGATTGATCGTTGCATCAAAGAAATCCAGACCGATATTCGTTTTTTCCAATAATTCGTTACGGACTAATTCTTTAGCAATTTCCTGCAATTCATCATCCATCAAAACGACATGATCTGAATCCCAACGAACTGGACGAGAAACGTGCAACATGATTCCTTTGCTAAATAAAGCTAAGGAAGACAATTTATTGGAAATCACTTCTGTTGGATGAAAATGTCCAGCATCTAGACAAACAAGTTTGTCACGAGTCAACCCATAACCCATATAAAATTCATGGGAACCGACTGTATAAGCTTCAGCGCCTAAACCAAATAGTTTGCTTTCTACTGCATCTTGTACATACCGTTCATCTAGCTCTTCTGTAAAAATTTCATCGAGCGATTCCATCAAACGTTTCCGTGGGGTAAAACGGTCGATTGGATTGTCTTTCATCCCATCAGGTACCCAAAAGTTATTGATACATGTTTGTCCAGTTTCTTTTCCAAAGTATTCTGCGATTTTACGGCTTCTTTTCCCGTGTTCGATCCAGTATCCACGAACTTCTTTATCTGGATGAGCCAATGTAAAGCCGTCTTTCATCATTGGATGCGAAAAGAAAGTCGGGTTGAAATCAAGACCGATTTCTTCTTTTTTTGCCCACTCTGCCCATTTTTCAAAATGTTTCGGCTCAATTTCATTGAGATCGACCGCTTCTTCTGTGTCCAAATAGATAGCATGAAGATTCAATTTATGTTTGCCCGGTATCAACGAATATGCCTTCTCCAAATCTTGTCTAAGCTCTTCGGGTGTCCGTGCAGCTCCTGGGAAATTTCCTGTTGCCATGATTCCACCAGTCAATTCGCCATTCGGTGTCAAGAAACCTTTGACATCGTCTCCTTGCCAACAATGCATAGAAATTTTGATGTTCTGCATCTTTTCTAGTACAGCATCTGTATCTACACCGATAGTTGCATATTTTTCTTTTGCTTGTTCGTAATTTCTTTCAATCGTGTTCATACGATTACTCCTTTGATTTTATTCACGTACCATTCATTCGTGTTTTGCTTATTTTCATCTGGGTAAAAAGTTTCACATGGAAACGACTGTTTGATTACATTTCTTGCTTGTTCTATATTCGAAAACTGACCTGTACTGAGCATTTGCATGGCAATATTCCCGATTGCTGTGGCTTCACTAGGACCTGCTTCTACAATGATTCCGGCATAATCTGCTGTCAATTGATTCAGTAAGCGATTATTCGATCCGCCCCCTACGATGTGCAGTTTTTCCAATTTCGTTCCAGTCAAGTGTTCTACTTTGATTAGCTCTTGTGCGTAACAAAGAGCAAGATTATCATACACACAACGAGCGATAGCTCCCGGTGAGACAGGGACTGGTTGCTCTGTTTCAAAACAGTATTGCTGAATCTCTTCTATCATATTTTTAGGATTCAAAAATCGAGGGTCATTGATTTCCATCACTTGTTGCAGCGGCTTTTCTTTTGCAGCAAGTTCTGCCAATTCCGCGTAACTGTATTCGTACTCCTGCATTCGAGCAACTTCCTGGATCAACCACATCCCCATGATGTTTTTCAAGAAACGCACCGTATTATGAGCGCCCCATTCATTCGTGTAATTCTCAGAAAAAGCGGCGCGAGAAACATTGGCGATCTTTGTTTCCATCCCTAAAAGCGACCATGTCCCGCTGCTGATATAGCCCCACTGTTCTCCTTGCCCTGGTGTGCCTAATACAGCTGACGCCGTATCATGACTTGCTACTGTGATAAAGGTCACATCTGGCAAATCATATTTTGAGAATTTTTCTTTTTGCAAATCTCCTAGTATCGTTCCCGGCTCTGTCAATGGAGGAAATAATTCTTTCGCGACACCAACTTTTTCAAGAAGTTCTGTTTCCCACTCTTTTGTTCCTGCATTCAGCAGCTGCATAGTAGACGCATTGGTTTTCTCCGTCACCATATTGCCAGTAAAGACGTAGCCTAAATAATCAGGAATCAATAATAATTTATGTGCTTTTGCCAAATGGTCTTTTTCTTCGACAAACAATTGAAATAAGGTATTGAAAGGCTGGATCTGAATCCCTGTTTGCTCATACAACTTATCTAGAGAATAGATTTCAGAAAACTGTTTTACTGCTTCATCGGTACGATCGTCCCGATAAGCGATCGGATCATTCATCCGTTCCCCTTGTTCGTCAATCAAACAGTAATCGACTGCCCATGTATCGATCCCTGCAAAACAACACTCGATTCCTGTTTTCTTTAATTTTTCAAATCCAATCAAAATCTCTTCGATAAGATAATCGATCTTCCAGCGGTCATGACCGTCTTTTTTCCGAAAGCCGTTCTTGAATCGGTGTACTTTTTCCAAGACTAAAGAACCTTCATCATTCCTCGTACTTTTCATTAGTCGTCCGCTTGACGCACCGATATCGATGGCAACAAATGTCGGATTCATTTCTCCACCTCTTTTACTTTATTGTTGATTAACACTCCATTAATAAATCGTTATCATTTATTAACAATGCTATCATATTACATAAACTTATATTTTGCTTCACACTATTTTGGTATATAATTGCATTATCTTGACAAGTTGGGAGTGTTTACATGGATTACTGGGAAAAAGCCAATCACTCATGGTCGGAAGACTCAAAAAGAGTGATCTTGACACCTACGCAAAGAAGTAGGAATTTATTTTTTTATATCCAAGAAATCGGTTACTTTAAAGCGCCGGTCCCTTACTATACTGAACGAGCATATTTACCTTCTTATTTGATAAAATTTACTTTGTCTGGCGAAGGTTTGCTTACATATAAAGATAATCAGCACCAGCTAAAAGCTGGAGACCTCTTTTTTATTGACTGCCAAGAATATCAGCGTTATCAAACAATTAGCGAAGAACCATGGGAAATGGATTGGATTCATTTGAATGGTCAGAGCGTCCAATCATTTTATCAAGAGTTCACAAAAGACGGGCATAACACCTTCCATTCGACAGGCGATCCATCAGAAAACAAGATCCATCATCTGATCACAGAATTGATCCACATGCAGCAAGGTGCGAATGCCCGTACCGATTTCCAGTCCTCTGTAGCTATCCACGAGCTGTTGAATGAACTGATTTTGCAGAAGTATCAACTGGATTTCGAAGAAGAAGATATTCCCCCTTACGTTTATAAGCTTAAGCAATACTTGGACGAACACTTCAAAGAAACGATCACACTTGATCAATTAGAACAGCAATTTTTACTGAATAAATATCAGCTGAGCAAAGATTTTTCCAAATTCATCGGTTCTCCGCCAATTGATTATTTAATCAGCAAAAAACTCTCTTACGCTAAAGACCTTCTTCGGTATACAGAATTTACTATTCGAATGATTTCCGAAGAAATCGGAATCGAGAATTTTGCTTACTTTAGTCGCTTGTTCAAAGCAAAAACTGGATTATCACCGAGAGATTTTCGTAAATTTAGCTGATTCATATAATATGTACGCACTTTTTTAAAAGATATAGTAGAATAATAAAATAACCGCAGTTTCTGCTTCTATATAAACAACAGCAGCTACTTCGGTTATTCGGGAGTGGTTATTCTCATTTTTCATCTTCAAAATGTTCATAATGAATAAGCTGGTTTTGCGTATCGCGTTTCAAAAATTCTTTAGGCGTTATACCAAACTCTCTCTTGAATGCTTTCAGAAAATGTGGATAAGACGAAAAACCACTTTTACTATATACAGCACTAGAACTACGGTACTCTCGCAACAAGTGCTTGGCATAGATCAGCTTTTTCTTCATTACATACTGATGAAACGTAAATCCAGTGTACTTTTTGAATTCTCGGGTGATATGGTATTTGCTGACAAAAAATTGCTTCTCCATTTCCTCTAAAGAAAGCGGATGAGATAAATTTTTTGAGATATATTGTAACATTTGTTCCACACGCTCATTTGGAACTACAGCATTCTGTTCTTGCGCACTCTCTTCTTTTTGTACTACTTGATTGAGAAAAATCAAGTATTCTACTAGAGCTTGTTCATATTTTATGTCTTCACCGTAAATTTTTTTATCAGGAGGGTGGTCGATAAATGATAATTTTTGCTTCAATACTTCCTGTTCGACTTGCAATACACGACTCCTTTTCTCTCCCATTGGTTGAAAACAAGCCGATAGATTAGACCATGGCGTGGAACGACTTTCCAGAAAAGAAGGGGTAACAAAGATATAGACACGCTCGAATACATCTGAAGACTGGCGGACGATACGATGCAAATCGTTGGAATGGATGAGCAGCACACTTCCTGCTTTGATCGTAAATTGCCGTCCATTCAAATAAAAAGTCGCTTCACCCTTTAATGTAGCATGGATTTCATAAAAATCATGGTGATGGTAGATTGTTTTATTTTGGCTGACGACATCTTTGACATGATAGATTTCATACTGATCAGAAACCATCGTATTGACTTGCTCACCGCTTATTTTCTTTTGGAGCATGTGCTGCACCTCCTTTGTTCAGTTTTGCACAATTATATTATATCACGTTTTTTGTAATCAAAAAGAGCTGCTTTTATATACTCTTATAAAAAAGAAGAGACGTGACATCTTCTAGCCGCGCCCCCTCCATTCTAAATATTAGTTAATCAATGTCTTCTTTACATTATTCAAGAAGACTTCTTCCATAACGAATCCCATCATTTTTTGTTTCTTCAAGAACCACATACAGATACGGACGGTTCTTCTTGATGATTTCTTTGATTTTTGTGTACTCGATCACACCGTCTCCCAAATTTACCGGCACGATTTTTTCCTGTTCGACACGAAAATCTTTCAAATGAACCGCACATATCTTTTCACCAAAACGCTCAAAAGCTTCTTCTACCAATTGGACTTGTTCTTGATAATTAGTGCTTGTAATCAAATTTGTCGGATCTAAAATGATTCCTAGATAGTCCGAATCCACTGCTTGGATCAGCTGCTCTACTCTTGCTAAAGAATACATCGGATGATTCAAACCTGGTTCTATCCCCACCATCATTTGGTATTTTTCTCCAGCTTTTACCAAGCGACGGATAACGGACACTGCTTCAGCAAATGCTTCATCTGTGAAATTTTCTTCCGTATATTGAATTTCCGGCAAGACACATCCCGTTTCCGAAGCAACCATCGACGCACCAAAGGAAGAAGCATAGTGAAGATACTGCTCGAACTTTGTCAGCAACTCTTCTCGTATCGTTAAATCTGGATGAATCATATTGATATAGCAGCTTAAAATTCCTACGGACACTTCTTGCTTTTCTAAGACTCGTTTGACATAATTTCCCATCCCAGAATTGATTTCGTTTGCGCCAGAAGACATTTCAGGAAACGAAAGACCTAAGGCGAGCTGCAGTGTATGGATTCCTTGTTCTTTTGTTTTTTCTGCAAGATCTTCTATCGTTTGGACTTGGGAAAGATCATGTCCTCTAATTGTAATGTTCAACATAATTATTCTCCTAACTCAGCATATTGGGTAGCCACATGACGATTTGCGGGAAATAGGTAATCAAAAACAAGACGACTAGGATAATCCCATAAAACGGAAGAAGTGGTTTCAGCATTGCCTCTGCTTTTACGCCTCCTACACTTGCACCGACATATAGCCCTGTACCCACAGGAGGTGTAATTGAGCCTACACACAGATTCATGATTGAAAACAACCCGTAATGTACAGGATCAACCCCTGCACTTGTGACGATTGGTAAAAATATTGGTGTAAAAATTAAGATAGCAGGCGCTACATCCATAAACATCCCCACAAGTAACAAAACGAGATTGACTAACAGCAGAATAACTAGTTTATTATCCGTTACCCCCATAATCAACGAACTGATTGCCTGAGGAATACCAGTAAATGCCATGGCAAAAGACATCATGGAAGAAGTAGCTAATAAGAACATGATTGTCCCTGACATCGCTACCGATTGAAACAACATATTAGGTATATCTTTGAGTTTTACCGTCTTATAGTAGAACATAGCAATCAACAGGGAGTAAATGACAGCTATCGCTGAAGCTTCTACTGCTGTAAATATCCCGGTCAAGATACCACCGATAATGATGACAATCAATAGAAGACTAGGAATCGCCTCTTTTATTATTTTTCCAGCATGAGCCATCTGCCCTTTTTCAACAACAGGGTATTTATTCTTTTTAGCAACGATGAATGCTACTAGCATGATCCCTAATGACCAAAAAATACCTACGAGATACCCTCCCATAAACAAAGCAGAAATCGAAGTACCACCAGCAACAAGTGAATACATGATAAAAGCAGTACTTGGAGGAATGACCATACCTGTCGGAGCTGACGCGATGTTGACTGCTGTCGCAAACTTCCGGTCATATCCTTCTTCCACTTGCTGAGGGATCAAGACTCCGCCAATCGCGGTAGAAGCGGCAATGGCTGAGCTAGAGATGGAACCAAATAAAGCATTCCCTAACACATTCGTATGAGCCAAAGCCCCCGGTACACGTCCGACGAACAACATCGCAAAATCCACTAGTTTCTTGGCTATCCCTCCATTATTCATGATAATACCTGAAAGAACAAAAAACGGAATAGCGATGAGCGAAAAACTGTTGATACTTCCCACCATTTTTTGAGCTGAACTAAAAGCAGAAACATCAAACGGTATAACTAACAATAAAGTCATCATTGATGAGAATGCAATACTTATAGCAATCGGCATCCCTAATACAAGCAACACGACAAATACAAAAAATAACACTAATCCGGCTTCTATTGCCATTTTATTCCTCCATTTTTATATTTTTTCTTGAATTGCTGGCTTGTTGCTTAATGTATCGATTAGATTGATCAGACTATAGATAATGATGAGTATCCCTGAGACAGGTACTGACAAATAGACGTACCCCATCGGAATGCTTAAAGAAGGCGAGATCTGCCCCATTGTCAACGTGACAGCATTCCATCCGCCATACACCATGATCATCGTAGCAAATACCAGAAACAAACTTTGAACAACGACTTCTAAAATTTTACTTTTTTTACCAGATAATTTTTCACTTAAAACCGTTACGGCTAGATGTGCTTTTTGTCCCACAACATACGCAGAAGACAATATAGCAAACCAGACAAGTCCGAATCGGACAAGCTCTTCTGTCACCGTATTCGGATTTCCTAAAACCGTTCTGGAAAATACTTGCCATAAAACGACAGCGACCATCCCAACAAGCAAAATAGCTCCTAGGATCTCTAACACCTTATTTAAAATCATTTTCATTACAGCTACGCTCCTTGCTCTTGGATCTTTTGATAAAGGTCTTTGTAGGCAGGATCGTTTTTGAATGTATCATGAAGCGGTGCGACTGCCTCTCGAAACGGTGTATTATCTACATCATTGAATTGAACTCCATGTTCTTCTTGTGCTAAAGCTTTCTCTTCTTCAATTGCTCTGGCAAAAGCTTCGATTTCAAAAACCGTCGATTCTTTTGCTGCTTCTTCAATCGCTTTTTCCTGTTCAGCAGTTAGCTGTTCTTTGATAGCATCATTCATGATGATGATATCGGGCACACGTGTATGCTCATCATAAGAATAGTATTTAGCTACCCCACCATGTCCAGCTGTATACAAGACAAATTCATTGTTTTCTGATCCGTTGATCAAATTGGATTGAAGAGACGTGTACACTTCATCACTTCCCATAGGAACTGGCGAACCACCTAAAAGCTCGACCATTTTAATAGCTGTTTCACTTTGCATCACACGGATCTTCTTTCCCTTCAAATCTTCCGGCGTATGGATCGGACCGTCTACCATATAAAAGCTGCGCTGACCAGAATCATAATAGGTCAATCCGGTAAACCCTAAATTTTTGGTCGATTGGTAGATTGGTTCCATTATTTCTTCATTATCCATCACCTTAAAGAAATGTTCTTCATCATTGAATAGATAAGTAACTGAAAAAATCGAATAATCTTTAGAGAAACTTTCCAACGCTGAGGCACTTACTTTTGTGAAATCTACTGCTCCTGACTGTGTCAATTCGATTAGTTCACGTTCTCCACCCAGTTGTCCATCTGGGAAATACTGGATCTGTACGGAACCATCTGTTTTTTCTTTTACTAAACGCCCAAATTCATTCATTGCATCAATTACCGGCTGGCTGTTGCTTGCATAAGCAAAGCGCAAGGTAACTGTCTCATTTACGTCTGCATCTGCGACAGTTGCCACACTAGAATTATTTCCGCAGCCGCTTAGACCTAGCAGACCTAGGCTAAGCGAACTTGCTGCAAACAGCAGTGATGTTTTTTTCATATGGGTTTCCTTTCTTTTAACAATAAGAGACGAGCAATTCTGTCAAACAAAGCACCGTTAACGACTGTCCATAAGGCATTGCTGTGATTCCGATATTCCGATAAAAATCTAAACTATCCCCCATTCCTGTCCCGATTGAAACGTTTTGGACTTCTCCTTTTTCATCAATTTGTTCAAGTAATCCTTGGATAGCACGATAAGCGACTTCTTTATATTCTTGCGGCAAATAACGTTTATGGACCGCTTTCAAAATACCGTAAGCAAATCCTGCAGTTGCAGAAGATTCTACGTAAGAAGAAGGATCATCCAACAACGTATGCCATAAACCGCTTTCAGATTGATAAGTTTTTAATGCGCGCACTTGTGCTTCAAGTGTTTCAATCAACAACTTGCGCAATGCATCTTCTTTCGATAGTTCTAAGATTTCAATGATCTCTGGAATAGCAATCGTCAACCAGCAGTTTCCACGAGCCCAAAATGCTTCGGCATAGTTATGATTTCCTTCAAACGTCCAGCCGTGATACCACAACCCTGTTCGTTTATCCATCAAGTATTTGATATGGATCATAAACTGGTAACGAGCTTCTTCTAAATATTCTGGGCGATTCAACAGTTTCCCGATTTTTGCCAAAGGAAGCACTGTCATCATCAATGTATCGTCCCACAACTGATTCTTATTTTCCGGTCCATATGTGGCATGTTGCAACCCCTCTTCATTTGTCCGAGGCATGTCATTCATGACCCATTCTGCCCATTGTTCTAAATAAGGCAAATAGCGTGAATCTTTCGTGTCTTCATACAAGTAAGCCATCGTCAACAATGGGGCCATTGTATTGACATTTTTTGGCGGAGCGCCTTCTTCCATCCGATCTTCAAACCATTCATTGACTACTTGATAAGCGCGAGGATTTTTTGTCATCTGGTAATTTTTATAAATACCGTATAATCCGACACCTTGTGGCCAATTCCATACTGTCCAGCTTTTGTCATCTACTTTCAATCCATCAAAGTCCAATAAAAATTCACCGTTATCGTCTTTGATCGTTGTCAGGTTTTCAACGAGCAGGTCAATTTTTTCTTTCACTAATTCTTTAGGTACAAAAATCTCTTCTTTAATAATCATCTTTATGCCACCTTTTTAAACGCTTTCATTTTATATCCTTAATATAGCAGTAATACCGTTCACTATAAATATCGCTTTTTGAACAAAAACTGTCTAAAATTGACCTAAACGTTAAATAACAAAAGTAACTTTCAAATACTTAGAAAACAAAAAAAGAACTTGGAGAAACAACGTTTTCCAAGTTCTTTTTCATCTATTTTTTTATCTCTTTTCTATGCTTTCTTTTGCTTATCCATTGTAAGCATCAATGATGATCTGTTTCAATTCAGAGATCAATGGTTCTTTCGGATTAGCTGTCGTACATTGGTCTTCGTAAGCTAATTCAGCCATACGGTCTACGGTTGTATCTAGTGTTTCTTGTGTGACTCCTTGAGCTTTTAGACTCATGTTGATGCCGACAGATTTTCCTAATTCATAAACAGCAGTTGCTAAAGCTTCGACTAATTCCTCTGTTGTTTCGCCTTTCAGACCTAAGAATTTTGCAATATCTGCGTAATCTGTATCTGCACGGAAATAGTCATATTTAGGGAACATCGCATGTTTTTGTGGATCTTTTGCATTGTAGCGGATAATATGCGGTAAAAGAATCGCATTTGTCCGTCCATGAGGGATCCCGTATTCCCCACCGATTTTATGTGCGACTGAGTGACAAATACCTAGGAATGCGTTAGCAAACGCCATACCAGCCATTGTAGAAGCGTTGTGCATTTTTTCACGTGATTCCATATCAGGTGTTTTCACTGATTTTTCTAAATAGTCAAAGACTAATTTGATTGCTTGCAGACTCAATCCGCGTGTATAGTCTGAAGCCATGACTGAAACATAAGATTCAATTGCATGTGTCAACACATCCATTCCTGTATCTGCTGTGACAGATGCTGGAACTGACATGACGAATTGAGGATCGACGATTGCGACATCCGGTGTCAATGCATAATCTGCCAACGGATATTTCACATGTGTTTCACTGTCAGTGATGACCGCAAATGGTGTTACTTCAGAACCAGTTCCTGATGTTGTCGGGATACACACGAATTGTGTCTTTTCTGGTTTATCGATCTTGTATGTCCGTTTACGGATATCCAAGAATTTTTGTTTTGCACCGAAGAAAGATGTGTCTGGGTGTTCATAGAACATCCACATTCCCTTAGCTGCGTCCATTGCAGAACCGCCTCCCAGAGCAATTACTGTATCCGGCTTGAAGTCTGCCATCAATTTCGTTCCTGCGTATACGGTATTTGTCGATGGATTCGGTTCAACCTCTGAGAAGACTTCGATTTTCACATCATTTTTGCGTCGTGACAATACTTCACGAACTGTATCGCAGTAACCAAATTGGACCATACCTGGGTCACAAACGATCATGACACGTTCAACATTTTCCATTTTCTCTAAGTACAATAGAGAATTCTTTTCAAAGAAGATTTTTGGCGGTAATTTGAACCATTGCATGTTATTTCTCCGTTTCGCTACAGTTTTGACATTGATTAAGTTTACAGCAGAGACGTTACGAGAAACAGAGTTCTTACCATAAGAACCGCATCCCAAAGTCAATGACGGAATCATTTCGTTATAGATATCACCGATACCGCCTTCTGCAGATGGTGTATTCACTAAAATACGACAAGCTTTCATTCGAAGACCGAATTTGACATGCAACTCTTCGTTTTCTGAATGGATAACTGCTGTATGTCCTAATCCTCCAAGATTCAACATACCTTCACACAAATCAAACGCATGGTCCGTGTTGTTAGCTTTGATCATGGCAAGAACTGGAGAAAGTTTTTCTCTTGATAGCGGATAATCTGGTCCTACGCCTTCCAATTCAGCAATCAGCATTTTCGTTCCTTTTGGTACACTGATTCCTGCTAATTTGGCGATTTCCATCGCAGAATGTCCAACGATCGATGGATTGACCGCATATTTTCCTTCGTTCATCACTGCATCTTCCAATTTTTGCAATTCATCTTGTTTTACGATATAAACTTGGTGTGCTTGGAATTCCGCTTTTACTGCTGCATAGATTTCTTTGTCCACGATCACAGCTTGTTCAGAAGCACAGATCATCCCATTATCAAATGTTTTCGAAACGATCAAATCGTTCACTGCACGTTTGATTTTTGCTGTTTTTTCAATATAAGCTGGTACGTTACCTGGACCTACACCTAAAGCTGGTTTTCCTGTAGAGTAAGCAGACTTGACCATTCCAGCTCCACCTGTCGCTAGGACGATCGCGATACCTGGATGGTTCATTAGCATAGAAGTCGCTTCGATCGAAGGATGTTCGATCCATTGGATACAATTTTCAGGAGCTCCGGCAGCGATAGCAGCATCACGTACCACTCGTGCTGCTTCTGCAGAAGATTTTTGGGCACTTGGATGGAAAGCAAAAACGATTGGATTTCTTGTTTTCAACGCGATCATTGATTTGAAAATCGTTGTGGAAGTCGGATTCGTTGTTGGAGTTACTCCGCAAACCACACCGACTGGTTCAGCAATTTCAATCAATCCTTTTTGGACATCTTCGTTGATTACACCAACTGTTTTATCATGTTTGATATTATGCCAAATATATTCGGACGCATACATATTTTTGATTGCTTTATCTTCGTAAACACCGCGACCTGTTTCTTCCACAGCCATCTTTGCTAATGGCATATGTTGATCTAAAGCTGCCATTGCCATTTCATGCACGATATGGTCTACTTTTTCTTGATCAAAGCTTTCCATTTCTTTCAATGCTACATTTGCTTTTTCTGCCAAACCATCAATCATTGCTTGTACGTCAATTGTCTTCGTTTTTTCTTTTTCCATTACTTTAGCCATCATTATCCTCCTAATGGGTCATGGTTATTTGTTAAATCATTCACATGTATATCATACAATATTTGTTTTTCTATGTAAACACTTTTTTGTGATTTTTTTCACAGTTATTTTTAAATACAAAATTGCTTTATTTACAAGTATTTGTATAGAAAAATATATAAAGTTATTTATTATTATTTATATGACACACCCGATTATTCAATATTGAGCAATGTATCCCATGCTCTTATCTCTTTCTTTTTTGAACAAAAAACGAGGTAGGACATCTTTCTGCCCTACCTCGTCTTTAAATAAGCTTTGATACTTATTTTTCTTTCTTCTCTTCTGTCTCTTCCAGCGTTTCTGTTGTTTCAGTTTTTACTTCAACTGTATCAGCTGGTTCTTCTGTTGTTTCAACAGTCGTTGTTGCATCATTTGTTACGACAGTCCCTGGTTTGACCGTTTTGATTGCTGCACGATCGTACTCAAGGAAGATCCCTTCGCAGTCTAAAACGACTGTCCGTTTATCATTGTCGATTTCTGAAACAACTCCGTGTAATCCGCCAATCGTTACGACTGAATCACCTGGTTTCATGCTATCTAACAAGTTTTGACGTTCTTGCTGTTGTTTCTTTTGCGAACGTGACATAAAAAACCACATTGCTAATAGCGCGATAAACATCACAAGCATTGGTAATGATCCCATTTTTTTCACCTCACTAATTCTGTATCTACAAAAAACACTTTAGCAGAAAAATGCTGCTAACACTAGTTTTTTACTTAATTTTTAAAAGATTTTCCTTTAGAAACTTTTTGCGTTTTCTTTATTGAACCCGTATTCTTCAAAAAAGGCTTCTCTAAATTCAAGCAAATTATCATCCATGATCGCTTGACGTACTTGTTTCATTAAATTCAACAAGAAGTATAAATTATGGTAAGAAGTCAAACGAATACCAAATGTTTCATCACATTTGATCAAATGGCGGATATATGCACGTGTATAGTTTTTACATGTGTAACAATCACATTTCTCATCAATTGGACGGAAATCATGGGCATATTTCGCATTTTTCACTACTAGACGGCCTTGAGAAGTCATGCATGTGCCATTTCGAGCGATTCGAGTAGGCAAGACACAGTCAAACATGTCTACTCCACGGATAACACCATCGATCAATGAATCAGCAGCACCGACACCCATCAAGTAACGTGGTTTGTTTTCGGGAATCAACGGTGTAGTGAATTCTAACACACGATTCATTTCTGATTTAGGTTCCCCGACAGATAACCCGCCGATTGAGTAACCAGGGAAATCCATGCCGACTAGATCTTTCGCGCTTTGACGACGAAGATCTTCAAATCCTGCGCCTTGGATGATTCCAAATAATCCTTGACGGTCTGGGTTAGCATGAGCTTTCAATCCTCGTTCTGCCCATCGAGACGTACGTTCTACTGATTTTTTCACGTAGTCGTAACTTTCATCGAATGGTGGACATTCGTCAAAACTCATCATGATATCAGAGCCCAATTTATTTTGTATGTTGATTGCTTTTTCTGGTGATAAAAACATACGCGAACCGTTCAAGTGGTTTTTGAAATGCACGCCTTCTTCTTCGATATTCCGCATATCACTTAATGAAAAAACTTGAAAGCCGCCTGAATCTGTTAAAATCGGTTGATCCCAGTTCATAAATTTATGCAGTCCGCCAGCTTCTTCTACTAAGTCTTCACCAGGGCGTAGCCATAAATGATATGTATTACTTAAAATAACGCCAGCACCCATTTCTTTCAACTCTTCTGGGGACATTGTTTTTACTGTAGCTAATGTTCCTACTGGCATGAACATTGGTGTGGGAAAAGTTCCGTGCGGCGTGATCAATTCCCCTAAACGCGCGCCAGTATGTTTTTCTTTCTTGATTAAACGATAGCGAATGGCAGGTTGCGTCATTCATTTCCCTACTTTCTATATAAAATATCTTGACAACTCCCACCATCATAATCGTTTCAAGTACTTTTTGCAAGTTCCCTCGGCTTCCTTCTACTTTATTTAATATTCTTTTTTTTATCTTTTTTTCATGAATAACAAAAAAGAAAAAAACATTATGACAGAAATATTTTTTGATACATGGTATATTGGTTTTATGAAAGAAAGGAGGGGAAAATCATGCAATCTTCTGCAGAATTAAAACGCCAAGCAAAAGAGAGTTTAAAAGGTCGGTGGGGTCAAGCTGTTTTATTAAATCTAATCCCTACATTGATTGGTATTGTTGCTATTCTTCTTATTATGATTCCTATTATCTTGTTTGCTATTGCCACATATGATGGATCAGCGAACGTCTCAGATGCGATGGCATCAGGAAGCGGTAGTTCAGGAGGTGGTGGTGGAATTATTTCTAGCATTATCAGCGCTTTGTTCATGAGTGGTATTTCTTGGACTTATCTTGATGTTTTACGTGGTCAAAAAGATCAGATTGAACCATTCAAAGATGCATTTCGTGGATTCAAAGGTTTGTTTATCGGCGGAGTGATCGGTTTAGCTGTGTTGATTTCAATCTTTACAACATTATGGGGTTTGTTATTAGTTATTCCTGGAATCATTAAAAGCTATTCTTATTCTCAAAGCTATTTTATCTATTATGATATCGTCCAAGAAACAGGCCAAACGCCTAAAGTACTGGATACAATCACCGCAAGTCGAAAATTGATGGATGGTTACAAAGGAAAACTTTTCTGGTTAGATCTTTCATTTATCGGCTGGCATATCTTAGCATTAGCAACTGCTGGTATCGGTTATCTATGGCTCAGCCCATACATTTCTGCAACAAAAGCAGCATTTTATGAACAATTGCCAAAAGATATTTAAAAGAGAGTGTGAGCCTGCCGTTTAATTCCGAGTCACAAAAAACAGTTTCTCATGTTTGATGAATATCGTGACTTGTGACCGAAGGGTTGGCAGGAGAACACCGTTTATCAAGAGGCAGTAAAAGAAACATTCAGCCTATTAGCAAAAAAGGAGGTGTGACAACATTCATGTCACGCCTCCTTTTTTGTATAGTTCCAGTAAAAAGAAAATCAACTTAGAAACAGTTGATCATTCCTCTTCTTCTGCTTCCGGCAATCGGTGGAACTTGATCAGTTCATTGACCGCGATTGGTACGATAGACAAAATCCCTACCAAGAACCAGTGATTCAAACTGATGTGTACTAGGCCGAATAGTTCTTGCGTAAACGGCAGCAAAGCAACAGCCGTTGTAATAGCTAATGCCAGTAACGCCATTTCAAACAACGCTTTATTTGTTGCTAAATTGACTTTGAAGATCGATTGACTGCTGCGTACATTGAACACATGCAAAATTGATGAGTAAGCTAAGATCAAGAATGCAACTGTTTGACCGACATGTTGACTTGCGTCTACCCATGGGCTGATAGTATCGACATAACTACCTAAATAATAACCAAACAAAGTTACGATGGTGAAGACCCCTGCGTTTATGGCGATTTTTTGCAATAAGCCTCGAGCAAAGATCCCTTCGTTTTTCGGAATAGGAGGCTGATCCATGATGCCGTGTTCTGCTGGTTCTCTTCCTAAAGCAAATCCTGGAAGTCCATCGGCAACTACATTGACAAACAGTAACTGTACAGCTGTGAATGGTGCGCCCCAACCTAACAGCATCGCAATCAAAACAATAAAAATCTCCGAAATGTTGCAACTTAGCAAAAAGTTGATTGCTTTACGAATATTCTGATAAACCGAGCGTCCTTGACTGACAGCATCGACGATCGTCGCAAAGTTGTCATCCGTCAGAATCATATCTGCGGCACTTTGCGCCACGTCTGTCCCTGTGATCCCCATAGCACATCCGACGTTACTTGCTTTCAACGCTGGTGCATCATTCACACCATCACCAGTCATCGCTACGACTGCACCCGTACGTTGCCAAGATTTGACGATCCGGATCTTGTCTTCTGGCGTTACCCGAGCATAGACAGAGAGAGCTTTGACACGCGCATCTAATTCTTCGTCTGATAATTGATGCAGTTCTGATCCTGAGAGTGCTTCTGACGGATCATTCAAGATACCTAATTCTTTCGCTATGGCACTGGCAGTTACCACATGATCTCCAGTGATCATGACTGTTTTGATGCCGGCCTTTTTCGCTCGCTTGATTGCTCCTTTACTTTCTGGACGTGGTGGATCGATCATTCCGATCAGGCCAATCAAACGTAAGTCTTTTTCCAATGCTTCAGAAGAAATATCTTGCGGTTCTTCGTCATAAGTAGCATAACCAACAGCAATCACTCTCAGTGCCCGTTTACCAAAGCGATCATTAACAATTGCTGCTTGTTCTACATCGCCTGAACTAAAGCGCGGAGCCAGAACATCGAATGCTCCCTTGGTGATTGAGATGTATTTTTCGCCCATTTGATGAACCGTTGTCATCATTTTTCGTTCAGAATCAAAAGGAAGCTCGTTTACTCGTGGATATTTTTCTTCTAATTCTGCTTTTGTATGATAATTCTCTTCAACAGCCCTGACGATGGCTACCTCTGTTGGATTACCTTTGATAACAAGGTCGTCATCTTCTTGTTCGACCGTCACATCTGTACATAGTGCGGCCATTTTCAATATTTCCATCGCGCTGTTCGTCATTGAGTCTTCGATATTCGTTACTTCATCGTCTTTGCTCCAGACTCGGCGGACGCGCATTTCATTTTGTGTCAGCGTTCCTGTTTTGTCTGAGCAGATAACATTAGCAGTTCCTAGAGTCTCTACTGCTGGTAGCTGCCGGATAATCGCATGTTTCCTCGCCATCTTCTGCACACCGTATGCAAGTGTCAACGTAACAATAACAGTCAAGGTTTCCGGTACAGCTGCAACAGCCAAGGAAATCGAAGTCATGAACATTTCAAGGAGTGGTTCTCCTTGTAATTCACCAATCACAAATACTAAAGCCGCAGCCGCTAAAGCGATCATACTGATTCGTTTGCCTAGCTGATTCAACCGGACCTGTAAAGGTGTCTTTTGCATGGTGTTTTCGTTCAAAAGATCCGCGATCTTACCCATTTCAGTAGCCATACCAATAGCCGTGACGATGGCTTTCCCACGACCTGCAACAACCGTACACCCTTTAAATACCATATTAAGTTGGTCACCTAATGACTCATCTTCTTTTGCGACGAATGCTGCATCTTTTTCGACTGCTTCACTTTCTCCAGTCAGCACCGATTCTTCTACACGTAATTGGGATGCTTCGATCAAACGGGCATCGGCAGAAATAGCATCACCGGACTCTAAAACAAGAATATCACCAACCACCAGTTGCTCTGACTCAACAGTGGTCACTTTGCCATCACGTATGACAGTTGCCGTTTGTTTATTCATATCTTGCAAGGATTCCAGTGCTTTTTCTGCGTTTCCTTCTTGGACGATTGACAATACCGAGTTGATCACAACGATAGCGATGATCAGCAGTCCTTCAAATAAATCTCCATGCTCTGTAGCAAATGCAGTATAAAAGGAAATCATCGCTGCTATAAGAAGTACGATCGTTGTAAAATCCGACAAGCTTCGAAAGAATTTTTTGATCATTGATTCTTTTGGTACCTCATCGAATTTATTCAATCCCTGCTTTTTTCGTCGTTCATCCACTTCTTGTGAAGACAACCCAGTATCTGGATCTGTTTCCGTTACCTTCCTTACTTCTTCTATTGTCTGCTTGTATTCTTCCATCCTATTTCCTCCTTTAAAATCTTCGTACAAAAAAAGGTACTAATTTTACTATAACATCCTTTTTTTAATTACTTCAACCAAAGGGCTTATTGATTATTTGTTAAGAAAGCATAAAATCCAAAGCACTTATATTTGCAAACGCTACCAAAAGATGCTATTATATAGATGTAAGGAAGGAGGATACCATCAAATAAACAGAAGAATTTCTCGATAGAACAGTCTAAGCAAACAAAGTTGTTAGAAGTACAGGTTTCACCCAGACATGCGTGTAGAGTACAAACCTATAAATAGTGAATGCGTATGGATGTTTGGATCACGAAGTATCCGAAACAAGAAGTAATGCGATACGTAACAATTGAATAACGTAAACGTCTGAAAATTGAATAGGAACAAGAGATGTTTCAAATGTTGAAGATGTAACGAAAACAAAATTTTTGTTTAACATGAAGAAATTCAACACCGTGCTTTGCATGTATGATGGAAAGTTACAATCATTTCTGTTTATTTGAATCCTTCCGAGATACAAGAAAGCCGAGCTTATCGAGAGCTCGGCTTTTTCTTATTTGTACGCATTTTTCTTATCTTTTAACTTGCATCTTACTACATTTTTCATACAAAAATTGATCGATTGTCGCTGAAAAGTTGGTGTATCATAAAGATAGTTCTTAACTTCTTCAATGTTATTACTCGTTAATGAAGTTTCTAGTAATAACACGTGTTTCAAAGCAGAAACGCAACTGTATAATTATCTGCGAATAGAAGCATCGAAAAAAGCTGCCAGTTAAAAAATCGGCAGCTTTTTTTTGTTTTTACGGAGATATTCTTGACTTTTTCATACTCAGAGTACGATCGTTCTAACCAGTCTTATTTCACGAACATCGCATCTCCGAAACTAAAGAAACGATAGCGCTCGTCAATCGCGTGCTGATAAGCAGATAATGTCAATTCTCTTCCGGCAAAAGCACTTACTAACATGACTAAAGTTGATTTTGGCAAATGAAAATTGGTTGAAAAAGCTTCCACCACTTTGAATTCATAGCCAGGTGTGATGAAAATATCGGTCCATCCACTGTCTGCTTTGATTTCTCCATTGAATTTCGTTCCAATCGTTTCTAATGTTCGAATCGAAGTCGTTCCGACAGCCACGATTTTCCCGCCGTTTTTACGTACTTGGTTCAATCGCTCAGCTGCTTCTTCCGTCAAACGGTAGAATTCACTATGCATATGGTGTTCTTCGATCTTATCTACGCTGACAGGACGGAATGTGCCTAACCCTACGTGTAGTGTCAGATAGACTAATTCAACACCCTTTGCTTCGATCTCATCAAGCAGTTCTTTCGTAAAATGCAAACCCGCTGTTGGCGCTGCAGCAGAACCATTTTCTTTCGCATAGACAGTTTGATAGCGATCTGGGTCTTCCAGACGTTCTTTGATATATGGAGGCAATGGCATTTCTCCCAACGATTCAAGAATCTCTAGAAAAATTCCTTCATACTCAAAGTCAATGATCCGTCCGCCGTGTTCCAATTCTTCTTTCACTACTGCTTGCAATCTGCCATCACCAAAAGAGATTCTTGTCCCAACTTTGGCACGTTTCGCAGGTTTGATCAATGTCTCCCACGTATCTCCTTCTGTATTCGTTAGAAGAAGGACTTCTAAATGAGCACCAGTATCTGGTTTTTCTCCATATAAACGAGCAGGCAGAACTCGTGTATTATTCATGACTAGCGCATCACCAGGATGTAATTCTTCAATGATTTCATGGAAATGCTTGTCTTTCATTTCTCCAGTTTTCCGATCCAAAACAAGTAAACGAGAATGATCGCGGTCTTTTAATGGTGTTTGTGCGATCAACTCTTCCGGCAAGTCAAAATCAAAATCTTCTGTTGTTAACATATCGTCACTCACTTTCTATCATGTGCTTCATCATTCTATCATGTTTTTCGTTCTGTTGGCAAAATCAGCACATTTTTATCCTAGCTTTTTATTTCCCTAAATAAAAAAACTACCCTATTTGTATTTTTTTATTGTTTTAGGCATACTAGTAATAGATAGTTCTTCATTGAAAATAGAAAAAGAGGTGGCACCATGATTGAATTTCAAAATGTGTCAAAGATTTATAAAGGTGGGAAAGTTGCTGTAGAGGACGTCAATCTTTCATTTGAAAAGGGTGAGTTCATTTGTTTTATCGGTACGAGCGGGAGCGGAAAAACGACGACAATGCGGATGATCAACCGAATGACTGATCCAACACAAGGGAAAATTTTGATTGATGGAAAATCCATCCAAGAAATTGATCCAGTGGAATTGCGACGTCAGATAGGCTATGTTATCCAAAGTATTGGATTGATGCCTCACATGACGATCCGTGAAAATATCACTCTTGTCCAAAAATTGTTGAAAGTCAGTCAAGAAGAACGAAATAAAACAGCTGAAAAAATGATTGATCTTGTGGAATTGCCCCGTGAGATGTTAGATCGCTACCCACATGAATTATCTGGTGGTCAGCAGCAGCGTATTGGAGTCGTTCGTGCCCTTGCAGCGAATCAAGATATCATCTTGATGGACGAACCATTCGGTGCGCTTGACCCCATCACTCGCGATTCTTTGCAAGACCTTGTCAAAGATTTACAAGAGCGCTTGGGAAAAACGATCGTATTTGTAACCCATGACATGGACGAAGCGATTAAACTAGCAAGCCGTATCGCCATCATGAGTGAAGGTCGTGTGATCCAATTCGATACACCAGAAAATATTTTACGTCATCCTGCAAACGATTTTGTAGAAGAATTGATTGGAGAAGATCGCTTACTACAAGCAAAACCAAATGCGACAAGAGTCGGAGAAGTTATGCTAAATACAGCAATCACGATTACACCGGAAAAATCATTACAAGAAGCAATCAAACTGATGAGGGAAAAACGTGTAGATACGTTGTTAGTTACCGATAATTCGAATGTATTAAAAGGATTTATCGATGTAGAAACGTTGAATAAAAAACGAGGAAAAGTATCCAGTGTAGGCGACATTTTGAATAAACATGTTTTTTACGTAAAAAAATCCGCTTATCTTCGTGATACCTTGCAACGCATTTTAAAACGCGGGCTGAAATACGTGCCGGTCGTTGATGAACAGAACAAAGTCGTAGGTATCTTGACTCGCGCATCATTAGTGGATATCGTCTACGATGTGATTTGGGGAGAAGACCCCGCAACTACTGATGTTGCAGAGTCAGCTACTCCTGAAGAATCTAAGGAGGTCTGACCTATGCAGCAGTTTTTTCATCAGCACGGTTCAGAAATTCTCTCAAAAGGTTTTGAACATCTTTATATTTCAGGACTTGCTTTGATCATTGGTATCATCATTGCTGTACCGCTTGGTGTCTTACTGACACGTTTTCCGAAAGCTGCTACGATTGTGATTGGTTTAACCAGCGCCTTGCAAACAATCCCTTCTCTTGCTTTATTGGCATTGATGATCCCGCTATTTGGCGTAGGTAAATTACCTGCGATCATCGCTCTCTTTATTTATTCATTATTGCCAATTCTACGAAATACGTATATCGGGATGAAAAATGTCGATTGGAATTATCGGGATGTGGCAAAAGGGATGGGAATGACTGAGTTCCAATCCATTTTTTCCGTCGAACTGCCTATTGCTATGCCAACGATCATGGCCGGCATTCGTTTAGCTGCTGTTTACGTGATTGCATGGGCTACCCTTGCCTCTTATATCGGGGCTGGTGGTTTAGGTGATTTGATTTTTAGTGGACTGAATAATTACCAACCAGATCTCATTTTGGCAGGTACGATCCCTGTAACGATTTTAGCTCTGTTGGCTGATTGGCTTCTAGGTCTCTTGGAACACCGGCTGACACCGATTGCACTTAGAGAGGAGAATGACGAATGAAACGTATACTAAAAATGACTATGGTTCTTTTCTCTCTTCTTATACTTGCAAGTTGTTCCTTCCCTGGACTTGCCAGCAATACAGATGAAGACACCATCTCGATCACAGGTGGGATCACTTCTGAATCTCAGATCTTAGCAAGCCTAGTTGCCGGGATGGTTGAACACTATACAGATAAAAACACAGCGATCATCAACAATCTCGCTACTACAACTATCAACCACCAAGCGATGATGAACGGAGATGCTTCGATTTCAGCAGCTCGCTACACAGGAACAGATTTAACCACTACATTGAATCTTCCTCCTGAAAAAGATCCGAAAAAAGCTTTTGAAATCGTGAAAGATGAATTTGAGAAAAGATATAACCAAACGTGGTTCCCATCCTATGGTTTTGAAAATACGTATGTCTTTCTTGTTCGAAAAGACACCGCACAAAAATACCATCTATCTAAAGTCAGCGATCTGAAAAATGTAGCGGATGAATTAGTAACTGGTGTAGATACTTCTTGGATCAATCGTAAAGGAGACGGTTACGACGGCTTCCAGGAAACTTATGGTTTCTCTTTTAATTCGATCTTACCTATGCAGATTGGACTTGTTTACGATGCAGTCGAAGCAGGTAAAATGGATATTGTTCTTGGCTACTCTACGGATGGACGGATCGCCAGTTATGATCTAGTCATGTTGGAAGATGATCGTCAATTCTTCCCACCATATGATGCTGCTCCAGTTGTAGACAACAAGGTATTAGCTGATACGCCTCATTTAAAAGAAGCCTTAAATAAGTTAGGTCATACCATCAGTACGGAAAAAATGCAGGAATTGAACTACGAAGCAGATAATAATCTAGTGGAACCATCAGTAGTAGCACAACGTTTCTTACAAGAAAACCACTATTTTGAAGGGAAGTGAAGCAATTGGATAAAATGAATGTCTTTCAACAATTTTTCTATTATTTCCAGGAAAATGGCTCCTATATCTTTGCACAATTTATCCGTCACTTCCTGATTTCTATCTATGGTGTCCTCTTTGCAGCAGTTGTCGGGATTCCGGTCGGGATCATGATTTCTAGGAGACGTAAATTAGCAAACTGGGTGATTCGTTTGGCGAATATCATCCAGACGATTCCTTCCTTAGCCATGATCTCCATTCTGATTATTGGATTAGGTCTAGGAGTCAATGTCGTGATTGTTACTGTATTTTTATATTCCCTATTACCCATTATCAAGAATACGTACACCGGGATGATCCAAGTAGACAAAAATATCCTGGATGTCGGCAAAGGCATGGGGATGACTGCTAGACAACGGCTGTTCATGGTAGAGTTACCACTCTCTGTTTCTGTTATCATGGCAGGCATAAGAAACGCGCTAGTTGTTGCCATCGGGATAACCGCGATTGGTGCATTCGTCGGTGCTGGTGGTCTTGGAGATATCATTATCCGAGGAACCAATGCAACAGATGGCACATCGATTATTTTAGCCGGTGCATTGCCAACTGCATTAATGGCGATCATCACAGACTGGCTTTTAGGCATTTTGGAAAAACGGCTAGATCCTGCTTCAAAAAAATCGCAGACAGAATGAATCAAGACAAAAAAAGGTCGTAGCGCTTGAGCGCTACGACCTTTTTTATTTAAATGATATTCAATAAACTACTTTGTGTCCCAGATTCTTGATGGACTTATTTCTTCAAATGGTAACTATAGGTGCTGATAACGATATTTTCACGCCAAGACAACCGCAATCTTAACCGCAAACTTGTTTGGTTATGGAGAATATTCTGCCAACGTCTGTTTGGTACAAATTGAGGAATCAGCACAGTAGTTGTATAGTTTTGTTTCGCTGCATTTTTACTTACGATATCTACATACCGGATAATCGGATTTTCAATCGAGCGATAAGAAGAATGGACGATTGAGAAACGGACATCTGGGAAATGCTTTTTAAATTCTGCTTCGATTTCTTTTTCTTTTTCGACATCTTCGTCTAGCGAAACATGCATTGCAACGACATAATCACCGATCGAACGTGCGTAATTCAACGCACCGATATTCACCCGTGTCACATTCCCAACTAATACAAGAACGGTATTTCCGTCATAGTCATGTAGTTTTGCATCATTTTCTAAACGAAGCTGTTCTGCCACTTTTTTATAATGATCATGGATCTTATAAAAAATGAACATAACGATTGGCATGATGATGAAGAAAGGCCAAATGTCCCCTAACCGATAGACGAACAAAATCGCAATGATTGCATATGAGATGAACGCACCTGTAATATTGGCAATCGATTTGCTTAACCATCTTTTTCCTTCTTTTTTCCATTTGACGACCATCCCTGTTTGAGATAAAGCAAATGGAATGAACACGCCGATAGAGTATAACGGAATCAAGCGTTCTGTTGAGCCATGGAAAATAAACAGCAACACGATTGAACCTAGCGCTAGTGTGATAATCCCATTGGAATAGCCTAGTCGATCCCCACGATCTTGATACATGTGGGGCATGAATTTATCTTTTGCCAAATTGTATGCAAGAACTGGAAAAGCAGAAAAACCGGTATTGGCAGCAACGGCTAAAATCAGCGCTGTAGCAAATTGAAGGACGTAATACAAAATACCATGTCCAAAGACAGCTTTACCGATTTGAGACAAAACAGTGACTTCTTTTTCTGGAACGATTCCATACCAATAATTGATAAATGTGATTCCAACGAAGAAGAAACCTAAGATCAAGGCCATCATCGTCAATGTAGCAGCGGCATTTTTGGCTCTTGGCTTTTTGAAGAATGGTACGGCATTACTGATAGCCTCAACCCCAGTCAAAGAGGAGGAACCAGAAGAAAATGCTCGTAAAATCAAGGCGATAGAAACCCCTGGAACAACCGCCCCTGGCAACGCAGTAGCTTGCAATGGCACAGCACCTGTCACGATATTATATAACCCAACAACGATTAGCAACGAGATTACAAGGATAAATGTGTACACCGGAAATAACAGGAACGATGCAGATTCTCTCAGACCACGAAGATTCAGCATCATCAGTAGTAAAACGATTGTCACAGAAATAGCAACTTGATGCCCGTATAATGCTGGGACCGCTGATGTGATTGCTTCAGCACCTGCTGAGACAGATACTGCTACCGTCAACATGTAGTCGATCAATAAAGAGCCACCGGAAATCAAGCCCGCATTCTTCCCAAGATTCTCACTGCTGACGACATATGCTCCACCGCCATGAGGATAAGCATGGATGATTTGACGATATGATAGCGTTAAGGAAATCAATAAAATAATAACAAAAGCGGCAATGGGCAGCGAATACCAGATAGCTGCAGCAGACAAAGCGACTAAAACAACAACGATTTGTTCCGTACCATATGCAATAGATGATAACGCATCAGACGACAATAATGCCAAAGCAGCAAAACGGGTTAATTTGTGCTCATCATTTTCAGCAGATTTTAAAGGCTTACCTACTAACAACCTTTTTAAGTAATCCAATTTTTAAACTCCTTTACACGCAATTTTACTTCAAGTATGATAGTCGAAAATTTATAGTAAACAAGATGTTATAGTACGCTCACTGACCTTAAAAGTCAATAAACTTTAAGAAAATAATTGAAAAAAAACAGAAAAATATCAAGCGCTTTTTCAAACGCTTTAATACAGCAAAAATCTAACATTTTTTTATGGGCTTTTTCTTTGAATTCTATAATAAAAGGATAGAACTTGACTTAGAAAATCAGGTTCTATCCTTTTTTATATCTTAACTTTTAAAAGAGAAATGTGAAGCTGTTTTTTTGTTTGGTCATTCTTATTACTGCAGAACAGCTTTTTCACAACCTCTTTTCTTTAATGAAAAATATGGCTCTCATGCGCCGCTTCTTTGAATTTCGTCATTTTTTCTTCGATGAACGGATAGACTGCCGTTCCTACGACTCCAAAGACAACAAACAAACCGATCATGATCCAGATTGCTTTCGTAGCATTTGGCCAATAAATTCCTCCTGCAGATTCCCGTAACAAGTTTACCGCATGAGTAAATGGCAAGAACGGATTGATCATTTGGAAGAATTTCCCTGAGACTTGGATCGGATAGTTCCCGCCTCCACCAGAGATTGACAGTACTAAAATGATGATAGCGATCCCTTTACCGACATTATCGAATAATGCAGCCAGGACGTAAACGATCATCATAAATGCTAAGGCAATCAAGACAGCAAATGACACGCTGTAGACTGGATTTTGGACATCTACTCCTAGTAAGAAAATATTCCCTAATGTAACAATCAAGCTTTGCGCGATTGCCATTGTCAAGAATGTCAGCATACGAGCAACGAATTGTTCTCGTTTCGTAAAATTGTTTCGGTCTTTCTTTCCTAAATAGTATTCTGTCGTAGCAACACTTGAAAGAAGAACAGCGCCGACCCACAGACATAGTGCAGTATAAAATGGAGTGCTAGCTGAACCGTTATTTGCGATTGGATAAAGCGCATTGGTTTGCAGCTCAACAGGTTGTGTAAAGAAGTCACTTTCTTTTGTTGCATCTAGTTTCAATAATTTGATGACTTCTCCTAGATCGACTTCCTGTTCGCCTTTTCGGATCGCATCTGCTGCTTTTTGGATACCAGCTTTGATATTTGGCCAGTCATTGTTGATCAAGTCCGCAGCAGCGTTCACAGCTGTTTCGACTTCTGGCATTTTTTCATTTACTGTTGTCAATGTACCGGTGATTTCATTTTTTAGTGTGGGCCAATCATTTTGGATAAAATCAGCGGCCAACCCTAATTTTTGCTGAAGGATCGGTAATTCATTGTTGTATAGGTCTGCCCCTTCATTGATGCCATTGACGATGGTCTCCATATTGCCATTCAACATTGTATTGGCATCGTGGATTTCTTGTCCAATTGCAGGCATTTCTTTTTGATATTTTTCTAAGATTGCCACTGCATTTGTTACAGTTGCTTTCGTTGAGCTGAGAAGCGAATCAAAGTCGATCTGGTCCGCTTTGCTCAGTGCGCCTTGTGCAGTCCCAATCGTATCGATGACTTGGTCTAGTAGAGAAGTGACGGTTGAGCTGATTTGACCTGTATTGATACCAGCAATGATGCCATTGATATTATTAGCAACGGCATCAATTTGATCTAGCAATTCATCAATAGCCTTCGTGTCTTCATTTTGAACAGCTGTGTTCAAAGCAGATAGGCGGTTTTGCAGATTGCTTAGCAAGGGTTTTAATTGATTTAGCTGATCAATGATTGGCTGCAATTTCGTATTTCCAGCACTTGTTTGCAATTTAGTCAGGAACTCGACCAGTTTATCGATTGCATTTTGTTGTTGAGATATTCCGTCAATAAAGCCGTTCAATACATTGCTGATGTTTTTCTTTTCATCATCAGTCAGCTTACCATCTTCAATAGCTATTCTTACAGTATCTATTAACGAACTAGTCGTTGTTGCCACTTGTCCAATTGACTTCAATGTAACATCTACACTGTTTGTGATGCTTGGTATCGCATCTTTCAGCTGAGAGGCACCTGATTTTGTTTGGTTTGCTAGATCACTTGCCTGGTTTTCTAAATTTTTCACATCTGGCAAGATATCTTGTACTTGTTGGATGATCGTCAAGCCTTGTTTTGCTTCATCGATTCCTTGATTCATTGTCTCTTGGATCGAAGCAAAATCGCCGTCGATCTCTGCTAGTTGTTTACCAGCATTTTGGATCTCTGGGATTTTTTCTTGCAAATCAAGGATGATTTTTGCTTGGTCTTTCAATTCAGGCATTTTGTCATTCAATGCAACGACTTTTTCGCCCATCTCATCTACTTTAGGGATGTAATCCACGAATTCATTTGCTTTATTCAATTTTTCCTTGATGTCAGGTAATTGACTTTGTAATTCGAGGACTTGCTTTGTGTAGCCGTCGATCGTGTCCAGATTTTCATCTGTTGATAAAATCATCTCTTTGACTTTATTGATACTTACTAGGTTCGTATCGATGTCGTAACCTATTTCATTGAATACTTTCAATAAAGTCGAACTGGCTGTTTTGATAAATTCATTTGTGATTTGCGATTGGATCGAACTTGCTCCTTTATCGGTGATTTTCGGTGCAATCGCATTGATTTTTTCATTTACCGTATATTCGATTTTCGGTTTCTTGATGTCACCACTAGTAAAACTCAGCAGATCTTCTGAGAAATCCTTTGGCAGGTAAATACCTGCGTAATACTTTCCGGAACGGACTCCGTCTTCTAATTGCTCTTTTGAATCAACGAATTGCCATCCTAATTGTTTATTTTTATGAAGCGATTCGATGACTTGCTTCCCAATGGCCACTTCTTTACCTTGAAACTCTGCTGGCTTGTCTGCACTGTAAACAGCAATTGGCAGCTCTCCAGTATTTCCATATGGATCCCATAGTGCTTTAATGTTAAACCACGCATATAGCGAAGGGATGATCATGATCGCAATGATCAAAAGTGTAGCAATCGGGTTTTTGAAAATCCGTTTCCAGTCAAGCAAATATAAACGAAGTGTATTTTTGATTGACTGCATAGTTCTCCCCCTTCTTCTTTTTTCAGCTGAATTACTTTACCATGTATTTCATACTTTTTTCAATCGGCTTTTTTCAAAAAAGTCGAATTTTTGGACATATCACGGCAATTGTCTCATTGTAATCTCTTACATATTGAGAAATAATTAAGGATTACAGCCTTTACTTTATCATGAAATAAAAGGGAAAGATAATTTTATGCCAAAGTTTTTATCTATTATACGTATACGCAAAAAAGCTAAAACACTTTTTTGGTCTTTGCCCCTACAAAAATGTTTCAGCTTTTTTCATTTTTTATTCCTATGTTTCTTACTTTTCGAATGACAAAATGATTTTCCCGGCAGGAGGATGCCCTTCAACTTGCTGATGTGCTTGGATAACATGTGCAAGTGAAGCAGACAGATTCATTGAAATAAAAATATGAAAGGCACCTTTTTGATAGGATTTGATTATGCCAGCAAAGGCTTCTGCATCTTGATATTCCTTTCTTGGAACAAATGATTCATAAAAGCCTTCCTTTTTTTGCCGCAAATTTAGGTCTGGGAGGTCATTTAATGCAACATATCTCCCACCTGGTTTCAGGATCTGGATGCCGGTTTCTCCTTTGATGCTTCCTTTCGTGGCATCAATCACAAGGTCTGCTTGATCAGCAAATTGCATACCTGGGTCTGTTTTATCATAAGCAGCAAATGCTGAAACTCCTAGTTTCCTTACTTTTTCTTCGTTTTTACTAGAGGCACTGGTTAAGACTCGGATACCCTTTTCGTGGAGAAGCTGGATCAGACTAGACCCGACCGCACCTGATGCACCTAGAATCATCACTGTATCTGTCGGCTGGATTTCCGTCAAATGATTGATTAGATTATACGCCGTAATCCCTGGTGTGACCATTCCGGCTGCTTCTTCCCAACTCATTTCATCTGGAATTTTTGCTGCTTTTGTTGATGGCAGTACGACTTCTTCTCCGTAAGTTCCGCCGACTGCATGGACAGCTACTCGATCACCTACATGAACAGTTGTGACATCTGAACCAATCTCTGTCACGATACCAGCGCCATCATTACCTAGTACATAAGGGAATTTCAATGTTCGTATCTCTTTCATCTCTCCTGAACGCAAGGCAACATCATACGGATTCACGCTGAATGTTTTTATTTCTACACGAATATGTCCAGAATCGACTTCTCTGGGATGAGCATTGATTTCTTCAAAAACATCTTGCGCTTCTCCGTAACCATTAATTGCAAATCTTCGCATAGTTACCATCTCCCTTTTTCTTTAAGTTTACGTTTATGCCTTTATTTTGACAAAAAAAATGTCTTTTCAATTTGGAACATAATCCAAAACAAAATAGTTGTTTTTTTCGCGTATCGTGTTAAATTATTCATCTAAAAGCGTAAAGATTACGATTTACGCTAATAAAAAAATTGGAGGAATTTGTTGATGGCTAAAAAATCAAAGATTGCCAAAGCAAAAAAACAGCAAGAAACGATTGAACGCTATGCTGCTTTACGTCAGGAATTAAAAGCGCAAAAAGATTATGAAGGCTTGCGTAAACTTCCTTTAGATGCTCGTCCAGAACGGTTGAAAAATCGCGATCTAATCGATGGACGACCTCGCGGATACATGCGTAAATTCGGGATGTCCCGTATAAAATTCCGTGAGTTAGCACATAAAGGTTTGATTCCAGGAGTAAAAAAAGCCAGCTGGTAGTCCAAGTCTGGCTGTAAAGGAGGAGGGCGCATGGACCACTCCTTGGATCATCAAAAAAGATACGTTCGCTTCTTCTAGCAGAAATGCTGGTACTAGAAGCGGACGTATCTTTTTTTACGCACAGTTGGTCCTTTTTTTATATGTAAAGGCTGCATGGTTACTTCGCTATACTTATTTAGTAACAGGAGTCAGTGCCTCAATGCCCACACTAATTTTTAATGCTCGGTCAACTTCTGCCATAATTGGTCGATCCAAATGACAGACTTTTTCTTTCAATCTTGATTTATCGATCGTTCTGATCTGCTCCAACAGGATAACGGAGTCTCTTTCTATTCCTGTTCCAGTAGCTTTGATCCCAATGTGAGTCGGAAGCTTAGGCTTAGCCATTTTTGCCGTTATGGCCGCAACAATGATCGTCGGGCTGAAATGGTTACCTAGATTATTTTGAATAACCAAAACTGGGCGTGTTCCGCCTTGCTCCGATCCCACGACTGGAGAAAGATCAGCAAAATAAATATCTCCTCTTTTTACCATAGGATCCTCCTTATTCTTGATATTCTCTTGGTATCCGCTGTCCTAATCCGCATGCCACTTCATAGTGGATCGTACCTAATTGATCTGCTACGTCTTGCATAGTGATTTCTTTGTCTGCATTTTTGCCGATAAGCGTCACTTTTGTTCCGACCGGAAATTCTTGAGGCAATCGGATCATCAGTTGATCCATACATACACGTCCAATCGTTTCACAATAGTTTCCTTCTACCAATAAAGAAAAACCTTGCATCTTTCGTAACCAGCCATCTGCATAACCGATCGGTATCGTTCCGATCCATTCTGCTTCAGGAGTGATATATGTTTCCCCATAGCCGATTCCTTCACCTGCTGGGAGTTTTTTGACTTGGATCAATTCAGAAACCAGTTCAAGTGCTGGCTGTAACGGATAAACTTCCGGAAGTGCATGTCCAGATGGGTTCAGTCCATACATTGCTACACCATAACGAATCATATTGCCGATTGTTTCATCATGCCATAAAGCCGTTGCACTGTTACTGACATGTACATATCGAGGAAGTTCAGGAAGTTTTTTTAGCACTTCCATAAAGCGTTCTTTTTGCAGGTTCCAATACGTATCATCTGGTTGATCTGCTGTAGAAAAATGGGTAAATAATCCTTCCCATTCTAATACACGACTTTCTCTGATGAATGCAGCTGCCTCTTTTACTTCTTCAGGTGTACAAAAACCGATACGTCCCATCCCAGTATCTGCTTTTAAATGGATCGAAAGAGGCATTTCTAGCTTACCTTCCTCTAAAATAGCAGCTGCTACCTGCAACCATTCCCGTGTACCTGCAGTTACTGACAAATCATGAGCAACAGCTAAAGCCAGTGCGTCGTAAGGAACCATGTTCAAGATAAGGATAGGCTGAGTAAATCCAGCTTCTCTCAACTCGACTCCTTCATCTAAATTTGAAACACAAAAGCCCGAAGCTCCACCAGCAACTGCTGCTTCAGCTGTCTCTACAGCTCCATGACCGTATCCGTTTGCTTTTACTACTGCAAACAATTCTTTCCCTTGCGGAAGTCTTGCCACTTCATTTGCTACATTTTCAGTTATAGCTTTTTTATGTATCACTGCTTTCGTTGGGCGGTGCCAAGCGACAACCATCATTTTTCCTTCTTTCTAGTCTTCCAAAATAATTTGTGCAAAAGCTGTTTCATTTGTGTGAGTAATACTGACCCATACATTGCCTTCATGGGGTGAGCGCGTAACAACGGGCTGACCGTTTTCATTTTTTAAAATCTCGATATCTTGAAAGGTAACTTTCCCGATTCCCGTTCCCCAAGCTTTAGAGAAAGCTTCTTTACAAGCGTAACGTCCGCCTAAAAATTCTACTTGGCGATGAAAAGGCAAGGATTGGAACAGTTTCGTTTCTTCAGAGGTCAAGATTCGTGCAATGAATTTTGGTTTTTCTTCGATCAGCCGAGTGATCCTAGACAATTCGACTGCATCGATCCCAATTCCTTTTATCATATGCTTTTCTCTTTTCAATAAATTTAGAACACTCTCATTCTACCAAATTATAACCATTTTGCCACAAATAAGTCCACAAATAACAAAAATGAAAGTTTCTCTTAAAACAGAGAAACTTTCATTTTAGGTTTAATCGTTATTTGAACGGATCACAAATCCGCGTTTTTTATCATTGTGACGTTTACCGCCATCTTTTTGGCTGTTATTGTTTTTGCTATAACCGCCTTTTGATTTGTTTCCACGATAATTCCCGCCGTCACGACGATTACGGTTGTTTCCGCCGCCACGTTTGCCATTTTTGTTGTATCCTTTTTTCTGCATTGGCAATGGGCGTTCTGGTGTGATCTTCACTGGTACTGCATCAGCTGGATCTTTTGCTGTCGTTTTCAGCAGTAATGCAACCAAATCTTGTGCAGAATATTCTTCTAATAATTTATCTGCTGTTTGCAGATATTTATCTAGACCGTTTTCTGCAAGTTTTGTTTCGATTTGTTCAACTGCAGCACCTAATTGACCTTTGAATGCTTCTTTTTCGGTTGGCGGACGTAAAGTCGTCATCCGTTTTTTCGTCAAGTTTTCGATCACATGCAAGTAGTCCATTTCATTTGGTGTAACGAAAGTCACAGACATACCGCCTTTTCCGGCACGGCCTGTACGTCCGATACGGTGAACGTAGCTTTCTGGATCTTGAGGGATATCATAGTTGTACACATGAGTGACACCTGAGATATCTAATCCACGTGCGGCAACGTCTGTCGCTACAAGGATATCTAAGTGACCGCTCTTGAATGAACGCAATACGCTCATCCGTTTTTGTTGAGACAAATCGCCATGGATTCCTTCTGCACGATAACCACGTGCTTCCAATCCGCGTGCTAATTCATCTACACGGCGTTTTGTACGTCCGAAGACGATTGTTAGTTCCGGTGTTTGAACATCAAACAAGCGAGTCATGATATCAAATTTTTCGTATTCTTTTGCGCGGACATAGTATTGATCGATCAAGTCAGCTGTCATTTCTTTCGCTTTGATCTTCACATGATGTGGACTTTTCATGAATTTAACGCCGATGTTCTTGATGGCTGGCGGCATTGTTGCTGAGAAAAGTAATGTTTGTCTTTGATCAGGAACTTGGGAAATAATTTTTTCGATATCTTCCAAGAAGCCCATATTCAACATTTCATCTGCTTCATCCAAGACTAATGTTTGAACAGTTCCAAGTTTCAATGTATGGCGGTTGATGTGGTCAAGCATACGTCCTGGTGTACCCACAACGATATGTGGACGATCTTTCAAGCCACGGATCTGACGGCCAATATCTGCTCCACCGTAGACAGCTTGTACACGCACTTTTTTGTCGCGCCCTAAACGATATAGTTCTTCTTGTGTTTGGATAGCTAATTCACGTGTTGGTGCGATAACCAGACCTTGTAATTCGTGACGATCTGGATCGATTTTTTCTAACATTGGTAATCCAAATGCAGCTGTTTTCCCTGTACCTGTCTGTGCTTGTCCAATAACGTCTTTTCCAACTAATGCTAGCGGAATCGTTTCTGCTTGGATAGGTGTTGCTTCTTCAAAACCAGCGCGTTCGACTGATTTCAACAATTCTGGTGATAATTCTAGTTCTTTAAATTTCAAATGAATCCTCCTATATGGTTGTTAACTGAGGATGTAGCTTTTTTGCTACCCCGTCGATTTGTTCGGTCAAAGTGTATTGTTTCTTTTTGACAGTGGCCACGCACGTTTTTACCCATTCTTAGCCCCTGTGGCACCACCGAAAAATCACTTTGCGAAGTTTAGGCATTAGAAAAGCCAAACGGGTCGCGTTCAGCTTTATCATGATTATGACATCTGGTTTCGACAAGTTGCTTCCATGGCAAAACCAGTCCAATTTCTCTTCATCTTTCGGCAATAGGTTATTCTAACATAGCTTTTCATTTTCTGCAAGTTTACAGATTTTCATTTCATTTGCTGAAGCTGTTCTACTACTTCGAATAAGCCCATGCTGTTGCTGCCTTTCAGCATAATACTATCTGTTGATTCAAGATTTTGTTTGACAGCCTCAATCAATTTATTCTTTTCTTTTTCAAAATAGAACACAGGTAGTTGCGGATATTTTTGATTCAAGTCTTCTTTTAATGCATGCATTTGTTCCCCGTACAAGAAAATCATGGCAAATTTCTCAGGATCGATATGTTCACTCATTTGCGCATGCATGTTTAAAGAATCTTTCCCTAATTCCAGCATATCTGCTAACACAGCGATTCTACGCCCTTTTGTTGGCAGATTTTTAAAAGTATCTAATACCAGTCCCATGGCTGTTGGATTTGCATTGTAGACATCGCTCAAAATAGCTGCACCATTTCCTGCCGTTAGCCATTCAGTTCTGTTTTGTGTGATAGAAACATGAGCGAGCCCTTGGCGTATCTCAGGTATAGACAGTCCAAAGAAGCGCCCAATCGTATACGCAATCAAAGCATTCGTTACATTATAACTTCCAGGCAGCGGGATCGTAAATGTTTCTCCTTCTACTACAAAATCGGTTTGTGCTTTTCCTTCTGCTGTCACTTCCGCATGAACATCGCCATTTCCAATACCGAATGTTGTGACTGTTTGTACTAATGTTGCCGTTAAAGGTGTCAACAACGGTTCATCTGCGGGCACAACGAGTAATCCGTCTGGTACAAGTCCGTCAGTGATTTCCATTTTGGCTTTAGCGATTCCTTCTCGCGACCCAAGATTTTCTATGTGTGCTTCACCGATCATTGTGATTGCTGCAGCTTTTGGTTGAGCCATAAGTGAAAGTTCCGTGATTTCATTGGCGTGATCCATGCCCATTTCCAAGACGATCTTTTCTGTATCTTGCGGCATGTGCAAAATCGTGTAAGGAAGACCAATATTATTGTTGTAATTTCCTTGCGTCTTATATGTTTTGTATTTTTCAGACAAGACAGACGCGGTTAGATCTTTCGTGGTGGTTTTACCATTGCTTCCTGTAATTGCAACGACTTCTGCACCTACTTTTTCCAAGTAATAGGTTGCCAATTGCTGCATGGCTTTCAAAGGATCTGCTACAGGGATAACTGGAAAATCTTTTGGTGCTTGTTCAACAGGCAAGCTCCAAAATGAAGCAGATGCGCCGTTTGTGATTGCTTGCTGGATAAATTCATGTCCATCTCGCGTACCAGCAAGAGGAACGAATAAACTTCCTTCGGTTATCTTCCGGCTGTCAAATTCGACATTGGTAATCTTTGTCAGTTCAGAGCATTCGCTGCCCACGGCTTGTGCAATTTCTTGTATTGTTAGATTCATTGAGATCTCTCCTAAAAAAGGTTGTGAAAAAAGCGTTTGGCCTAAACGGCGGGTTCGCATGACTCTCACTTCCAAGTAAATTTCTCTATTCGTATTTAGAAGCTAGAATGAACGCGGTTACGCAATCACTCCAGCTTCTTCTTTATTTCTCTTTATTCATTTTTTTCAAAAAAAGATTGACGCTGACGGTATCGATTCATTCCTAATTGAATCAGTTCTTCAATCAAATCACCGTATTTCAAGCCCATGTTTTCCCATAAGAGCGGGTACATACTGAACTCCGTAAATCCTGGCATAGAGTTTAATTCATTCAGGAATAATTCATTTTTATTTGTCAAAAAGAAATCACACCGGCTCAATCCGCTTCCGCCTAACATCGTGTAAGCTAACTTCGCGTACTCTTGCGCTTTTTGATAAACTTCTTCCGGCACTTCGGCTGGAATCTGCATTTCGATTTTATTATTGATATATTTGGCTTCATAGTCATAGAATGCTACGTCTTTTACGACTTCGCCAGGCAAAGTCGTCCGAACATCTTCATTTCCTAATACAGCAACTTCGATTTCGCGAGCTTCAATTCCTTGTTCAACGATTGCTCGAGAATCATACTGATAGGCTGTTGCTAAAGCATTTTGCAATTCTTCTCGGTTTTCTGCTTTTGTAATGCCGACACTAGAACCCATATTCGCCGGTTTGACAAACATCGGATAAAGCAAAGAACCTTCACATTGATCAAATACTTTTTTAGGATTTTCTTTCCATTGATTCTTAAGTACTGGTACATAAGGAACTTGTGGCACACCAGCAGCTTGTAAAATATATTTGGTCATGATTTTATCCATGGCACATGCACTGGTCAATACGCCTGCGCCGACATAAGGCATATTCAATGTCTCTAAGAAGCCTTGGATCGTTCCATCTTCCCCGTTTGGCCCATGTAAAACTGGAAAAACGATGGCTCCTTCTTCTTTGATTTCGCCCGGATTGATCACTTTTCCTGTAAAGCCTTCCTCTGTCTGTCCACTTGGGTCCCATGAAAGGTGCAAGACATCTTTGCTTGCAGGTTTTTCTGTTAGTAATGGACCTTTGACCCATTGTCCTTCTTTGGTAATAAATACGAGTTGAACTTGGTAATAATTATAATAAATGGCATTTAAAACTGAAAATGCGGAAAGAATGGACACTTCATGCTCTGCGCTGCGTCCGCCATATAGTAAAGTAATCTTCAAAAGATTGTCCTCCTGTATTCTAAATCGTTCAGTGATTTACTCTCATATTTTAGCACAAAACAAAAATAAACGAATAACTTATTTATAAAAAAACGAGTTGGTTTCTAAAAGAACAAACGTCATTTATTTTTTGCCAGCTAGATTATTTGTCCCATTTTTTATAAAAAGTTATGATAAAGAAAAGGAGGGATGATGATGGCGCAAACAAATCCACGCAGCCGCTTGGCAGAAATCATTCGAGTGTTCATCAACTACAATGTAGTGCCAAACTTTGTACAGCAAAAAAATCCCGAACAGGTAAAAAAAGCCTTTGAAGAATTAGGCCCCACCTTCATCAAGATAGGACAGATGCTTTCTGTTCGAGAGGACTTGCTTTCCTCTGCCTTCACTCAGACATTTAAAACATTACAAGACAGTGTACCTAGCGACACATTTTCAACGGTCAAAAAGACGATCGAAACGGAACTTTCTCTTTCGGTATCAGATATATTCGATGATTTTTCCAAATCGCCTTTTGCCTCCGCTTCTATGGGACAGGCTCACCGTGCCAAGCTGAAAAGCGGTGACGCGGTAGTTGTTAAGATCCAACACCCTAACATTGCCGAAGAGATTCGCCTTGATCTTCAACTATTTGAACGTGCAATCCCTTTGATCAAATACATTCCTGAAACTAGCGTAGTTGATCTAAAAGGGGTACTCCAAGAAGTAAAACGTTCCTTGATCAATGAAATGGACTTCTTAAAAGAAAGTCAAAATGGCGAACAATTCTATCAAAAGAACAATGGCTGGAAAGAGATCCGCAGCCCCAAAATTTATGACGCTTTTTGTTCGAAAAAAGTGATCGTGATGGAAGAAATGTCTGGTAAAAACTTGAATCATTTGATGAATGCCGAAAACGGAACAGAAACTTTTATCACCGGTATTCAAAACAAGCAGCTGAAACAAGAAGTTGCAAAGCTTTTAGTTGAGAACTTTATGAAGCAGGTGTTTGATGATGGTTTTTTCCATGCTGATCCTCATCCGGGGAATTTGCTGTTCCATGTGCTAACAAAAGAAGAACAGACACGAGCTCGCCGAACAACTGAAACAGTTCATGAAAAAGAGTTCGGTCCCTTTGCTTTTCGAGCCTCTACTTCTATAGAAAACCCTGTTGCGCCATATACAGTCAACTACATTGATTTTGGCATGATGGGGCATCTTTCTGCAGGTCTTAGGCAAAAGCTCACACAAGCCGTTTTAGAGCTGTATACGAAAGATGCTTATCGAATCGAAAAAGCGGTCCTTCGACTTTGTCAGCAAGAAGGCTTATTTGATGAAAGTCGGTTTCACCAAGAACTGACAAGTTTTCTTGAACAATATTATGATTCCCCTATTGATGAAATCAACTTGCAAGAAGTATTCGCACAAGTCGTGATGATCTGTCATCAAAATAATCTGCAGTTCGACCGTGATATCACGCTTTTGCTGAAAGCATTCGGGACATTAGAAGGGGTGATCCGTGTCCTTGACCCTGAAGTTTCCCTCATGGAAATTGCTTCGCCTTTTGCCCAACATTACTTTCTCACCCATTTGGATGTAGAAGATACATTGAAACAAAGTGGATTAGACCTATTAGAAGGAATGAAGGCTGTGCCTAAGATTCCACAACAACTTCATCATCTATTAGAAATGTGGACTTCGGGACAAGGAAAAGTCAATTTGGAATTAAAAAAGCAAGACAAATTATTGAACAGGATCGAAAGTATGATCAATCGACTTGTTTTCGGTATGATTTTAGCTGCATTGATCGTAGGATCTTCCCTGCTTGTCCAAGCTGCACCTGTAGAAAACGCAGAGGTCGTTTCCTTATTAGGGATATTTACGTATGCTATTGCAGCATTTGTCATTATTTTTTTAGCAATCGATGCATTGATCCAAATGTATAAGAAGAGGAAAAAGTAGAAAAAAAGTTGGGAGAAAGCTGTTCTGTCTTAAGCAATAAGAATGACCAAATAAAAATAACTCCTCCTATTTTACCGGTTTTTGAGCTAGTACCGAACAACAAAAAAAGGAACAAGGAATCCATTTATCCTGTTTCCCTGTTCCTTTTTTGGTGTATTCGCGCACAAGTAAACTACCTTCGTTACCTACTATCTTCTGTACTTGGTAAACCTTGGTCAATTGCCTTTTTCAACGCTTGACGAAAAGCCGTATGATCTTTATCTGTAAAGGGTTTTGGACCCTTTGTCCTTATGCCAGCTTTTCTTAACTTCCCACTATGGTAACGTTGTTCGAGAAGCGTGCCGATATTCGCTTCATCAAATTCTTTTCCAGAGTGATGGAACACTCGCACACCCTTCGGCAATACAAGTGAAGCTAAACCATAATCTTGCGTGATCAAAAAGTCATTCTTCTTAACCATACCGACGATTTTATAATCTGCACTATCAGCTCCACGGTCTACGTAGACGATTTGGACATGATTAGCGTATTCTTTGGTCGTATAATGATCTACACTGGTTACGATAATCACGTCGAGACCATAAGATTCTCCTAACTTTATGACATCGTCTTTTACTGGAGAACCATCCCCATCAATGAATAGCCTCATTCTTTTTCGCCTTCTTCCATAAATGATATACAGTCACCAATCCGCTCATTAAGAGACCGACATTGATCCATTTGGCTAAAATAAGCAGTTGCGCACTTGCTATCGGCACTGCTCCATGGTTCAGCATGATCAGTAGTAGATGGATTGGCTCTCCCATTTCTTTTGATAAAATAAACAAAAGCGTCATCAATAAAAACTGGTGGATCACACTTCCTTTATTTTGAGTAGTGTACTTGGCAATAATCCGACGATCCATTGGAATAGCTACATCGGTTTGATAGTATTCCTTATTTAGCCAACTGCCTGTTACTACGTGCCAGAAACTAAGCAAAAAGACACCTATCGCAAAACCATTTGGAATCAAGAGGACCAACAAAGAAGAACTCAGTCCAAGCAATTGCGTAGCCAATGGAGACCATGATAAACGTTTCAAAATCAATGGTCCGACTATTTTTGCTGCAATCAAACCGGCAGCATAAGGAAAATACATATAAAACGGAAGTTTCTCTAATCCGTACAGTATGCCAACATAAAAACTGCTAAACAAAAAAAGAAAATTCCCTAACATTCCATTTAGAAAAGTAAACAGATTCAGCCAACTTGGCAACTTCCATTCCTTCTTCTGGTGGCCTAAGACGAACACGAACACAATGAACAACACCAAGAAACCATAAACAGCAAGATCAAAAAGCCTTTCATCGAATAACAATCGGGCATTTCTCAAAAGAAACAATAAGCCAAAGAACACCAAAAATAAAACAAGCTCCCGCGTAGCCACTAGATTTCTTTTCATATCTTTGAAATCCAGTTCGTAACGCGGATAATGACTGACCGTGTGGTAGGCCATGACGTAAAAAAGTGTATAAATCGTAAAGCTTGCTGCAATCTGAGTCGGTGCAGGCAGTCCGATTGCTTGATACAGGAGGAATAGCCAGATAGCTGCAAATAAGTACTTTTTCCCATCCATATTGATAAAGCCTTGCGTCTTCTCATGGAAATTGACCGTGATATTAGCAGGTACAAGCCATGCTGCACTTAGCCCTAGAAGAACACTTGAAAAATAAAACAAAGGAAAATAAAATACGCCTAGTATTCCAAGTAATGAACCAGTACCACCCATCAGCAGAGCGATCATCAGCAACGTGTAACTATCTAGACCAAATCGTAGACTATTGACTAAAAACAGCCCAGTCATCCGAAAGGCATAAAACAGCGTAAATGGCAAAATCGTCAGCCAATTATGCGAATCTGTTATTCCCAAAAATAAAAGATAAGGAATCAAAATAACCGTATTGCTTAAAATAAAGGGCGTTGTTTGCGTAAAATTGCGCCCAAATCGTTTGAGTTTTTCGAACATGACAATGGCTCCCTTAAACAGTCTTATAACTAATCTGCTCTTCGATTTTAGCATTAAAGGGGAAATAAACCAATTTTACAGAATATATTCTTGTAAAAAAAAAAATGCAGAAAGAAGCATAAGCTTCTTTCCGCATTTTTACGGTACTTGATTACTCAAGCAGACAAGCCCTTCTCCACAAAAGTCTTGCCCGACACCCCTGCATCCGGCAGGTGATAAAGATAGAAATCAATTATCCTGTGCCTCCAAAATCAATTAGGAGCTCTGTAAACCAGAGTCCTTCTCGACCCGTCGCATGAAGTTACTTTAACACAGTTCCTAAGATTATGCGAGAGCTTTTTTCATTTTATAATCGACCATTTGAAATCCTTGACCGATATCTGAAACAAGTTCTTCTGTAATCTCAAACCCTTCATGCTTATAAACCTCGATTGCTTGGTGATTTCCCTGGTTCACTCGTAAAAAAATCTCTTTTTCCTTTGTTTGCGCAGCAAGTTCTTCATACCAGCGAAAAACCGAAGAAGTCAATCCTTGGCCACGGGCTTTATTCAGCAAATATAATTTACTTAAATAGATTTTACCTTTTATCTCTTCATAAGCAGTGTAACCGACAGTCTTTCCTTCACTTTTTAATAAAAAATAAGAAACGCCTTCTGCCAGTTCTTTTTGGATCTGCTTTTTTGACTGATAAGTTTTCAGCATATAATCGACTTGTTTTTGACCAATAATTGGTACAAAAGCTTCCGGCCATACTTCTTGAATGACTGCCATCAGCTCATCCAGTTCATTTTCTGTTACTTTTATTTTTTCCATACACCCACGTCCTTTTTTACATTATAAATGACCTTGCGCTTGATGGAATAAAAAGAGCATGATCATACTGTACACACCTACCGACCACGGCTTCAAGAAAATCACGATCTGCATAAACTCTCTAAAAGATAATTTCGTCAAACCAGCTACTAGACAGATCAAGTCGTCTGGCGCAAAGGGAAGCAGCAAGGTAACGACTAATACTTTTTTGATATCTTTCGTTTTTCTTGTCAGCAATTCATCAAATTTTTGATACTTTTTTGGCGATAAAATAAGCTGGACAAAGGCTACACCATAGTAACGGACAAGCAAAAATCCGATTGCTTCCCCAATCACTAGACCAATACAACTATATAAAAGCCCAAATCCATTGCCAAACATCAGCATGCCAGCTACCGAAGAGATCCCTCCCGGCAAAATAGGAATGATCACTTGGATCACTTGCAGCAGAACAAATACTATCACTGCATACTTGCCGAATTCCTGGATAAACGCTTGCAAAGAGGTGCTTGAACGAAAAATCCCATGATGATAAGCATAGAGAATCAACACAAAGAAAAACAACAGACCGATGATTGGCATGATCTGAAGACATTTTTGTAAAACTGATGCTTTTTTAGACATCTTTCTTCCTCATATCTTTTTTCATTTGCTAAAACTGCCTCCTTAGGGGGTGATGCAAAAGTAGCTTCTTCGGAAAATTCCTTCTTATTTATTGAAGCTGACTACTTCTGTCACAACCTCTGATTCACGGTGCTCAATCAGCTGACCTTCGGTATTAGCTCAAAAAACGGTAAAATATAAGTAGCTATTTTTCCGTTTTTTCTCTCTAATACTCAAGTCAAGACGCTGATTTCACAACCTCTTGTTATAAATAAAAAAACAGTTGACTGGTGACTGTTCAAAAAGCAGGATCCTTGCTTTTCAAACGGTCGCAGTCCGTTCAACTGTTTCACTGCGCACTATTTATGGTTTAAGAAACTAGCCACTTTTGTTGTAATCAAATCAATAGCAACGTGGTTTTCTCCGCCTTCTGGAACAATGATATCCGCATAGCGCTTCGTTGGTTCGATAAATTGATGATACATCGGTTTAACAACTGTCAAATATTGCTCGATCACGGAGTCCAATGTGCGTCCCCGTTCTTCCATATCCCGTTTGATACGACGAATAATACGAATATCATCGTCTGTATCTACGTATACCTTGATATCCATCAAGTCACGCAGACGTTCATCTTCTAAGATCAGGATTCCTTCTAGAATGATCACTTCTTTTGGTTCCTGAATGATCGTTGCCTGACTTCTTGTATGCGCTACATAGTCATACACGGGTTTTTCAATGGCTTTATAGTTCAGTAAGTCGCCTACATGCTGAATCAGCAGATCATTATCAAAGGCAAAAGGGTGATCGTAATTTGTGTTCAATCGTTCTTCAAAACTCAAATGGCTCTGATCCTTATAATAAGAATCTTGTTCAAGCATCATGATGGAATGATCCGGGAAGTTGTTGAAAATCGCACGGCTGACACTTGTCTTTCCGCTTCCTGACCCACCCGTCACACCAATGATAATTGGCTTGCTTTTTGTCATTGACTAAAACCTCTTTCGTATCCGTTTTTTCATTCTAATCTATTATAGCGAAAAAACACGAAAATGCTATATTTTTCTGAAAATTAATCCTTTTCAATTTCCAATAATGAGTAAAGTTCTTCTAAAGAATCGATTCGATAAGTGGGTTGGATCTCTTCGATTTCCGGCAATTTGTTTTTATTGAACCAAATCGTATCGATCCCTGCCATGTTCCCTCCTTTGATATCAGAAGTCAGTGAATCGCCAATGATCACCGTCTGCTTTTTATCAAGATCAGGAATGCGGGAAAATACATGATCAAAAAATTCTTTCATCGGCTTTTGCGCTCCGACAGCTTCTGAGACAAATATATCCTTAAAATAATCAAGCATTCCTGCATCTGTTAAACGCTGATATTGAGTATGCGATACACCGTTCGTTACAATATAAAGTTCGGCGTGAGGGTGGACCTTTTTCAGAAGTTCTAGACTCCCTGGAACAAGGTCATGTCCTTGGTTCAAGTAGTGACGATAGCGTTTCTCCATTTGGCGACTATCTACTGTTTTCCCAAATTGTTGGAAGAGTAATCCAAAACGACTGCCTGTTACTTCTTCTCGTGATAGTCTGCCCTTTTCAAATTCCTGCCATAAATGATGATTCAAAGCCTTATAACTCGTTTTGATTTCTGGTGTCAACGTGATTCCTTGCTCTGCGAACAAAGCACTTAAAGCATTTGCTTCAGTTTGTTGAAAGTCTAGTAATGTATCATCAACATCAAACAATAAAGTATTATATCTCATCTTTTTGATCTCCTATTTAAAATAAATACTTAACTTTTTCATCTCTGCTAGCGTCAACGATCGGTACTCGCCTACTGCCAACTGTTCATCTAATTCCAATGGTCCCATGCTTAACCGCTTCAATGCGATCACTTTCTTTCCTTGGGCTAAAAACATCTTTTTGACTTGATGGAATTTTCCTTCTTGGATCGTCAATAAAACAGTACTTTGGTGCTTGTCTGCTTTGAGTATTTTTAGATTAGCCGGCTGGCACTGGTACCCATCAGCGAATACGATTCCTTTTTCAAATGCTGCTACGTCTGCTGATGTCACCCTTTCGTTCACCACTGCTTGATAAGTCTTTGAGACCTTTTTTTCAGGAAGGAGCATTTCATATCCCAATTGGCCATTCGAAGTAATCAGCAATAGTCCTGTTGTATCTCTATCCAGTCTTCCCACCGGATAGAGCGGCTGAAAACGATCGGCACTTGCAATCAGATCGATTACCGTCGTCTTTTCTGGATCTGACACGGCAGTCACAGCTTTTTTAGGCTTGTTGAGAAGATAATAGGACTCATTTGTTTCTAAATGTTCACCTGCTACTTCAATCCGATGCAGCAAACTGTCTACATTTCGATTTTGTCGAAATTCGACTGTGCCATCGACCATCACTTGCTTCAAAGCAAACAGCCGCTTCATTTCCTTACGTGTCGTTTCTAATTTTTCTTCTATTAATTTATCTAAGCGCATACCGTTTCCTTTCTTATTACTAATAAGAATTATACCTTGAATATGTTTGCTTGCAAATAAATCAGCAGCGTTATTCCTTGACTTAACCAGTAGTTCGCGTTACGGTTAAAGAGTAAAGTGAATTGGATTTCTCATACACAGCGTAATGACCTGGTGGAGAAAAGTTGAATCCTGACTTTCTAAGGGGAGATGCGCACATCTCTCCTTTTGCGTTTTTTTAAGCGCCCTGCCTTCGATGATGTGCACGAGATTAGCCTTTAGAATTCACTTAAATAAAATCTGTCCGTTACCAAAGCAGACAGTCACATTTTAAGGAGGAATTTTGGTTATGTCAGTATCATTAGAAGTAAGTAAAAGAGAAGTACGTCCTCGTTCATTAAGAAATAAACTTCGTCACGAAGGGAAAGTTCCAGCTGTTGTTTATGGGTATAAAATAGAAAGTACCCCTATCTCATTCGATGGTTTGACACTAAGCAAATTGTTGCGTGAACATGGAGCAAACACAGTTATCACGATGGACATTGACGGACAAAAAATCAATACATTGGTTCATAAGATTCAAACGAACACTTTTACTAATCATTTCGAACATGCAGAATTTCTATCTGTCAACATGTCGGAAGAAACAGAAGTCGAAACAGAAGTCGTTCTTGTTGGCGAATCAATTGGTGTTAAATCGGGTGGAGTGTTAGCTCAAAACTTGTATACAGTAGTCGTGTCTGCTACACCAGACAAATTGCCTGAACGAATTGAAGTCGACGTGACAAACTTGGAATTAGGCGATTCTATTACAGTAGCCGATCTTCCAAAAAACGACGATTACAAGTTCGTGACCGACAGTGAAGAACAAATTGCTGCTGTAGTCGCTCAAAGTGAAGAAGAAGAAAGCACAGGTGAAGGCGGCGAACCAGAAGTAATCGGTTCAAAAGAAGAATAATACTGAAACAATCAGGTGGTGTTAGAAGTGGCGGGTCAGCAGCTTTTAACACGCCTTTTTTATTTCTAATCGTTTATTTTCATATGGGGCTTCCACTTTTGTAAATAGCTTTGCAAACGAAAAATCCTGATTTACCAAGCTTTCCCTCGCATATTTTTATCGTACCTTTATAAAAATTTATACTTTGAAAAAAAGTATTCAATTATTGTTGCATTTTTCCTGATTCTTTATTAGAATGAACCCTCGTTAAAGTAAGTATTTCTAGTTTATCCTATGATTGATTATAAAAATAAAAACATTCGTTGATTCGAAGGAGGTTAACCAGATGTTTGAAAGTTTTGATAGCAGCCGCAACCGTTACGCTTCAGTTGGTGTAGTATCAAGTTTGCCAGATGAATTGATTGACAGTATATGGTTTATTATTGACCTAGATCTTAAGGGAGTCATTCCATTAGAAAATATATTAACCTTTGATTTGATCGAAAATCGTGGAAAAGTGACGATGCATTTTTCTCAAGCAGGAAGCAATGTGGAAATGGATATTGATTTGCCGTTTGCCTATTCGAACCAATTTCCTGCTCAAGTATACGCCTATGATGACGGTACGAGAGAAACGATCCTTTTACCAAGTGAGATCAGACAATATTAAGGTGATAGATAAACGTGGATGTCCCTTATTTTACAGACCAGGCCAAGTTGTTGATTCTTTGACTCAATTCTTGGCTTCTTTTTATGGAATTTCATCAATTATCATTGATTTCTAATTGGTATTCTCAGGATAAACGCTATATACTACTAACTAAATTTTAAAGATATAAGGAGTTTAAAAGATGCGCGATTTAACAAAAGGAAGCCCCGCTAAACTGATTTTGCTGTTCACTGTTCCTTTACTGATCGGAAACGTTTTTCAGCAGTTTTATAATATGATTGATATGATCATCGTGGGTCAGACACTAGGTAAAAATGCGCTAGCAGCGGTTGGTGCAACTGGAAGCCTGACATTTTTGATCATTGGTTTTGCCCAAGGGTTAACAGCTGGTTTAGCCATTATTACTGCACAACGTTACGGTGCAAAAGATTATCGGGGTCTGAAGAAAAGTTTTGCTGCTAGTGTTGTTATTAGTCTTGTCGTCACTGTGATTTTAACCGTCCTGAGTCTCCTGTTTATTCGTCCGATGCTTCAGTTGATGCAAACTCCTCCTGAAATAATTGATCAAGCACAAACGTTTATTTCAATTATTTTGTTAGGAATCTTTGCATCCGTCAGTTTCAATTTGCTTTCTAATGTCATTCGCGCACTTGGTGACAGCCGCACACCATTATTCTTTCTGATCATTGCGGTTATCATCAATGTCGTACTTGATTTGATTTTTATTATCTATTTTGGTATGGGTGTGGAAGGTGCAGCTATTGCTACCGTAATCGCACAAGTTTCTTCTAGCGTACTGTGTCTTGTGTATATCAAGAAAAAAATGCCTTTGTTACAGTTACGCAAAAAAGATTTCAATTTTGATAAAGAAGAGTTTCGTGTACATCTAAATGCAGCTTTGCCAATGGCGTTCCAGTCTTCAATCATCGCTGTCGGTGCTATCGTATTACAAGCGGCACTAAATAGCTTAGGAACAGATGTTGTGGCTGCTCAAGCCGCTGCTGGTCGTATTGATCAATTTGCCAATCAACCGATGATGTCATTTGGTATCGCAATGGCGACTTTCACTGCACAAAACTATGGTGCAAAAGAATATGGTCGAATCTTGCAAGGTGTACGACAAACTTTATTGATGAGTGTCGGATTTAGTCTTTTAGCAGGTGCTATCGTCATTTTCTTTGGACATTTCTTTGTTCAACTGTTTGTTAGCCCATCAGAAACACATGTATTTGAATTAGCACAAACCTACTTCAATATCAATGGGTCTCTTTACTGGATCTTAGCAGTCCTGTTCATTTTACGCTACACGCTTCAAGGTCTTGGACAAAGCAAGATTCCTACGATCGCCGGTATGATGGAATTGCTTATGCGTTCTTTTGCAGCTATCGTTCTTACAGGAATGTGGGGGTATCCAGGAGCCGCAGCAGCTTCTCCTCTAGCTTGGATCGGCTCTGTTGCAGTGTTGCTTTACTCTTACATGCGTTCGATGAAACAATTGAAACATATGGGTGAAGAGGAACATTTCACGTTAGAACATGCCGAAGCAAGGTAACCTTGATTAAAAGAAATCGGTGCGGCTAAAAATGAAAACTTTTATTGAAAATATCTTCTTCGTTTACCGAAAACAGTTTTTTTAGATAACAAAATGCTGTGACATTTTTTGTCACAGCATTTTTTCTTTTATTCTGCATCTCTTTCCATGGTCTCTACTTTGAAATAATCGATATGCGCATGCTGGTATTCTAATACCGTGAAACGGAATGAGGCAATCTCAATGATCGTACCTGCTTTTATTTCTTTATATCGGCTAGAAGCAAATCCCGCAAGTGTAGTAAAATTCGTTTCTTCAAACTCTGGAATCTCTACATGAAAATAACGTTGAAAATCATCTAATGTTAGTTTGCCGGAGATGATATAAGAGCCATCTGACTGTTCCGCTATCAACGCTTCGTCCAAATCTGTCTCATCCCGGATTTCCCCGACGATTTCTTCTAAAATATCTTCAATCGTTACTAAGCCGCTTGTCCCTCCATATTCATCTTTTAAGATAGCAATATGTTTTCCTTTTTTTCGCATGATCGTCAATAATTTTTTTATAGGGATTGTTTCAGTTGTTACGATTGGCTCTTTAATCAAATGTTCTACTGTCAGTTGATCATCTTTATAAGATTGCTTGATCAAATCTGGTAAGGTAACATAACCTAGAACATTGTCTTTGGATTCTAAAATCACCGGATAGCGAGTATGTCCTTGCTCAATCGAAGCTTTTATCGCTTCTTTTACTGTTTCCGAAGCTTCGAATACTTGCATAGACGTACGATCTACTTGTATATCTTTTGCCAAGGTATCATCAAATTCAAACACGTTTTCCAAATAATGATATTCTTCTTTGGTTAACTCACCTTTTTCATAAGAATTCAATGCGACTAGTGTCAGCTCTTCTTGAGACAAGGTTTCTTCTCCTTCAGATACGAGGCGCACACCTAAAAGCTTTCCTAGACCCGCTGCTGAATGATTCAATACCCAAATAAAAGGAAACATTACTTTATAAAAATAATGAAGCGGTTTGACTACGAACAAGACGACCTTCTCCGTATTGACGATACTATAGCTCTTAGGAAGCAGTTCGCCAATAACCACATCGATATACGTCACTAAAATAAATCCTAGCGCCACAGAGATTGTACTGCTGATAGCCGAACTGAAAGGTAGTTTACCGATCACTGGTTCCAGTAGAGCCGCGACAGAGCCTTCACCGACCCACCCGATGATCAACCCGGTTAGCGTAATTCCTAATTGACTAGCTGATAAATAATTATCTAAATGGTGTGTAACATGAAGAGCTAGCTTGGCGTTCTTCACGTTTTCCTTTTCTAATTGTTCCAATTTTGATCGTCTGATTTTCACTAAAGCAAATTCACTTGCTACAAAAAATGAAGTAATTGCGATCATCAAAAATAAAATAATGAAATTGATAACCATATTCTCCCGCCTTTCTCTTTTTCTATTGTACCCTTTTTCTACAAAAAAATTGAAAATAATGCGTATTTATATTAGGAGTAAAAAAAGAGATGTGGCTGAAAAATGCCACATCTCCTTCCTATTAAAAGCATTGCGTTACTTGTTGCTAAACAGCTTTTTCATGATCTCTGATAAAAACGGTATTCAAAAGCTGAATTTAGATCAAAGCGCTACTTTCACAACCGCTCTTTCAACCATGTTTTCCGAGTATTTCCAATGATAAGCGGAACAGTTTCATGTTTTACTTCGCTGTACTCTAGCCCAAACCATGTTTCTGGCGAGGTAGCGATTTTTTTGATTGCCAGTTTTGCCTGCATGATTTGACGTTGCCATTTTCCTAGAGTTGTCACATTTGAGACTACTTCATCAATCAGAACAAATTGGAAATCGCCAACTTCCCGTCCTGGTGTCAAAGAGTATCTTTGTGGCTGTTTTGGCAAACGACCTTGTTTCATCAAATCATGGATGACTTGGCGAACATATACGTTAATTTCCTGTTGGACCCTGAAACCTAAGAACAGATTCACTTGGACAATAAAGTCGGTGCCCATCATATCTACTTGATATTCTTTCGTATATGGCTCATCCGTCACTTCCACATGAACAAACCAATAGACTCTTGCTCTTTTAGGTCGCTTATCTAAAATCGAATAGATGAACTGTCGTCCCACTTTATCTTCAGCCATATCAGGAACTAGGAAGACAACATTCGTCTGATAGATTGGTAAAGAAGCATCATCACGTAATTCTTTAAGCTGTGGGATATAATCCCTCAAAGACACATCCTCTGTTGACGATTCGCGGATAATGTTCCCTTGTTCCCAAATGAACATCACGACTAAGATGATCAAACCAATCAGAACGGCTACAAAACCGCCACGGAAGAATTTGACGACACTTGAGATAAAGAAAACGACTTCTATTGCACCAAAGAAAAAGGTAACTAAATATGCAAACCAACGAGAATGCCCATTTTGGATAAGATAAAAGTAAAGCAATGCCGTCGTCATCAACATGGTCACCGTGATCGACAGACCATAAGCAGCTTCCATATGATGGGAAGTTCGGAATGTGACGACCACTAGAGAACAGGCGATCCATAGAATCAGATTGACTGCTGGGATATACATTTGCCCGATACTGTTCCCAGGATACATGATCTTTAATCGAGGCAGCAGTTTCAACTTGATGGCTTCCGAAACCAGCGTAAACGAGCCTGTAATCAATGCTTGCGAAGCAATCACCGCAGCAACTGTTGCAAAAGCAACGCCAATCACGATCCAACTTTGAGGCATCATTTGGAAGAATGGATTCAAGTTCTTGATTTGCTGTGCTTCAGGGTTTTGATAAACATTCAATAACCATGCAGCCTGCCCAAAATAATTGATGACCAAACAAATTTTGACGTAAGGCCAGCTCAAACGAATATTTCGTTTGCCGACATGTCCAAGATCGGAATAAAGCGCCTCTGCACCTGTCGTAGCCAAGAAAATATTTCCAAGAATGAACAAGCCTAATTTGTTATCTGCACTAAAAAGCAGCTGGATTGCGTAATAAGGGTTCAATGCACGGATAACTGTCCAATCCTGGCTAAAATTCAGCAACCCCATTACTCCTAAAAAAGTAAACCAAGCGAACATGATTGGTCCGAATGCTTTTCCGACAATATCTGTACCAAAGCGTTGGACCATGAATAAGACAAAAATAATAACTAAAGTGATAATGACGATCACGTTCTGGTTATTACCGAACCGGTCAAAAAACTGCGGAATTCCCCGCAATCCTTCAATCGCAGTCGTTACCGTCACAGCAGGGGTCAATACCCCATCTGCTAGTAAGGCAGCTCCTCCGATCATTGCAGGAATAATCAAATATTTCCCACCTTTTCGGACAAGTGTGTAGAGTGAGAAAATTCCACCTTCCCCATGGTTATCTGCATTTAGTGCAATCACGACATATTTGATCGTTGTCAGTAGAGTCAATGTCCAAAAAATCAATGAGACTGATCCGATAACAAAATCAGGATTAATTCCTGTCAATCCGCCATTATCTTCAACAATCGATTTCATCACGTAAAGCGGACTTGTCCCGATGTCACCGTAGACGACTCCCATCGCTACAAGCAGGCCAGCCATTGATATTTTTTTGGTATTGTGCGTTGTTGCCACGTTTTCCCCTCATTTCTTGTTATATGGATATCCTTTAGGTAAGCTTGAATGATAGACGATATTCTTATCCATGACACCCGCTTTCCTAAATTGCTTCTAATTATCCAAGTAACACACTGAAGTGTCAACTTATTTGAATAAAATTATTCTTTCTTTGGTCGTTCCCTGATACGTCTTGCCACAAATGAATAAAGCGCAAGGCAAAAAATTGCACCCAATAGTGCTGGGATCAAATAAAAACCGCCAAGTTCCGGTCCTAGCGGTCCTAGTAAAAATTCGCCAAGCCAGCTGCCTAAAAAGCCGATAATGATATTTCCAGATACACCACCTGGGACCTCCTTTCCCAAAATGGCACCAGCTATCAAACCTAACACACCGCCGATAAACAACGACCATAAAAAGTTCAGCATAGCCTTCCCCTCCTTCGTCCTTTTATCTCACTTTTATTTTACGCTTTATTTAGAAGGACTCCAAAAATATGCACCAAGAAACTTCAGTAAAAAAGAGAGATGACAAAAATCGTCACCTCCCTTTTTTTCGAATAATTGTTGTTCTCCTGTCAACTTCTTGATCACAAAACACAATATTCATAAGAATTAAAATTATTTTGCTTCGTTTTTCGTTGAACCATCTTCATTCAACATTGCTTTTCTTGACAGATTTACGCGTCCTTGTTTATCGATTTCCGTTACTTTCACAAGGATCTCATCACCTAGTTTAACAACATCTTCGACTTTATTGACACGATCGTTTGCCAATTGAGAAATATGGACAAGTCCATCTTTTCCTTTGATCAAGTTGACGAATGCACCGAATTTTTCGATACGGACAACTTTCCCTAGATAAACTTCACCGACTTTGACTTCTTTTGTCAGATCTTCGATGATCTTGATGGCTTTTTTGATCATTTCTGCATCAGCAGAAGCAATACTTACTTTTCCATCTTGATCGATATCGATTTTTACACCCGTTTCATCGATGATTCCATTGATCGTGTCTCCGCCTTTACCGATGACATCTTTGATTTTAGCAGGTTCGATCTGGATCATTTCGATTTTTGGTGCATATTGGCTTAATTCTTCACGTGGAGCAGCAATCGTTGAAGTCAATTCTTCTAAGATTTCCATACGTGCTTGTTTTGCTTGAGTCAATGCTTCAGTTAGGATTTGTTCTGTGATTCCTTGGATCTTGATATCCATCTGCAAAGCAGTGATACCATCTTTTGTACCGGCAACCTTAAAGTCCATATCGCCAAGATGATCTTCCAGCCCTTGGATATCTGTTAAGATCGTATAGTTCTCACCATCAGAAACAAGTCCCATCGCAATACCGGCAACAGGTGCTTTGATTGGTACCCCTGCGTCCATCAATGCTAACGTGCCAGCACAGATACTTGCTTGGGAAGAAGAACCATTTGATTCCAATACTTCTGCTACCAAGCGGATCGTATAAGGAAATTCTTCTTCTGAAGGGATTACTTGTGCCAATGCTCGTTCTCCTAATGCGCCATGTCCGATTTCCCGACGTCCTGGAGATCCTGCACGTCCTGTAGAACCAACAGAAAACTGAGGGAAATTGTAGTGGTGGATGAATCGTTTGCTGACTTCAACCCCTAAACCGTCAATGATTTGGTGCTCTCCTAAAGGTGCGAGTGTACAAGCAGATAAAGCTTGTGTTTGTCCTCGTGTGAACAATCCTGATCCATGTACACGTGGCAATAAGCTGACTTCTGATGACAATGGACGGATTTCATCCAATTTACGCCCGTCAGGACGGATTTTATCGATGGTAATCAATTCACGTACGACATCTTTTTCTAAATCTTCCGTGATTTGTTTGACTTCTTTCAATAAGTGATCTTCATCTTCGTGACCTGCAAATTTCTCAGCGTAAGCTTCACGAATATCGAGTTTCACTTGCTCAATGTTCTCTTCGCGAGCAAGTTTTTCTTCGGTCATTACTGCTGCTTTCATTGTAGCGTAAGAAGCATCAAAAATTTCTTTTTTCAATACTTCATCAACTTGCAGTAAAGTGACTTCCATTTTTTCTTTTCCTACTGCTTGAACGATTTCTTCTTGGAAAGCAACTAATTCTTTGATAGCGTCAAAACCAAACAGCAATGCACCAAGCATGTCTTCTTCTGAAACTTCTTTCGCGCCACTTTCAACCATGTTGATCGCTTGTTTCGTACCAGCAACAGTTAATTCGATATCTGTTTGTTCTGCTTGCTCTACCGTTGGATTCAAGACATACTCACCATTTACACGACCAACTTCTACACCCACGATTGGACCATCAAATGGGATATCTGAGATTGATAGTGCTAAAGAAGAACCTAACATCGCTGCCATAGCTGGTGAACAGTCAGTTTCTACACTCATCACGATGTTCGTTACTTGGACTTCATTACGGAAGCCTTCCGCAAACATCGGGCGGATCGGACGGTCGATCAAACGGGCAGTCAATGTTGCTTCTGTACTTGGACGACCCTCTCGTTTGATGAAACCTCCAGGGATTTTCCCTGCTGCATACATTTTTTCTTCATAATTGATCGTTAATGGGAAAAAGTCTGTATCTTTTGCTTCTTTAGAGGCCACAGCTGCACTTAAGACCACTGTATCTCCATAACGGACTAAAACGGCTCCGTTTGCTTGTTTTGCTAGCTGACCGACTTCGATTTGTAAGGGACGGCCGCCCCATGTCGTTTTGAATACTTGTTTTTCTGACATAACTTCTCCTTTTCCTTCTCGTGAAAGCAAGACGCTACTAAACAAATGAAAACTGCCGAAAGCCGTTTTTTGAGCAGCTTTCATTTGGTTAGTAGGAGTCCATCTAGCTTGATCACGGAATTTTGCTTAATTGATATACGAGTAAAAAAAGTGAGATTCATGTGAATCCCACTCTTTTTGACTAAAATTAACGACGCAAGCCTAAACGTTTGATCAATTCGCGGTAACGTTGAACGTCAGTTTTACGTAAGTAAGCTAACAAGTTACGACGGTGACCAACTTTTTTCATTAGGCCGCGGTATGAATGATGGTCTTTTTTGTGCACGCGTGCATGTTCATTCAAGTGGTTGATTTCTTCAGTTAATACAGCGATTTGTACTTCTGGAGAACCAGTATCCCCTTCATGGCGAGCATATTCGTTGATGATTTCATTCTTGCGTTCTTTTGAAATTGCCATTTCTTTCACCTCTTTCGATTATTCCCCTGCGACTGAGTAAAACGTTGGTGATTCGCTTAACCAAGTGGCAGGCCGTGCGCCTAGAGCACACAGCTATACTTTACCTGAAACCGGGCTGGAAATCAAGTGGTTAATCATTAAGAAAAAGTAGTTTTCAAACAATCTTACTACTACTTTTCCATTTTTGTGGTAAACTATAATGCGAAAATAGACTTGAATATAGTCTTCTAAGAAAGGGGTACATATTCCATGATTACAATGGATGATATTATTCGTGAAGGAAATCCGACCTTACGCGAAGTTGCAGAAGAAGTTTCTCTTCCATTAAGCGAAGAAGATCTCTCTTTAGGAAAAGAGATGCTTGAGTTCTTAAAAAACAGCCAAGATCCAATCAAAGCTGAAGAATTGCACTTACGAGGCGGTGTTGGCTTAGCTGCGCCTCAATTAGATATTTCTAAAAGAATCATTGCTGTTCACGTACCAAGTGCAGACCCAGAGGTAGATGAACCTTCTCTAAGTACTGTTATGTATAATCCTAAAATTTTGAGCCATTCTGTTCAAGATGCTTGTTTAGGGGAAGGCGAAGGCTGTTTATCTGTTGACCGAGAAGTACCAGGATATGTCGTTCGCCACGCCAAAATCACTGTGTCTTATTATGATATGAATGGTGAAAAACACAAGATTCGTTTGAAGAATTATGAATCGATCGTCGTTCAACATGAAATCGACCATATCAACGGTGTGATGTTCTATGACCACATCAACGATCAAAATCCATTTGCATTAAAAGAAGGCGTATTGGTGATCGAATAGAGACTTGGATTGATCCTTCGATTCTAATGGCATAAGAAAGCTTTATAAAGAGGTTGTGAAAAAGCTGTCCTGCATCAAGTAATAAGAACAGCCAAACAAAAATAGCTCTTCCTATTTTTCGTTTAGTTAGGCTTATTACCTCAGATGCAAGCTTTTGAACATATTTGGAATAAAGGGGCTGTGACACGTCGTTTGTCACAGTCCCTTTTTTATGTTTCGCTACTAAATTTAAAATGAAATTTCCTGAAATCAAAATTCAAGATGTGGCTGTGTCTTGGATAGAGATAAAGCTTTATTGGGAATTACCTGTTTTTTATCTCCAGAAGGATAACTTTTACGTGTCGTTACGTCTTCTAGAAGTTGCCCTAACCCCTGTTTTCTTGAATCTAATGTGGTTGCACTCGTCGTTTGGGAGGGAGTTTCCCACGTCTTTATTAACTGTCCCACTCGCTTCGATTCATTGCTGTCTGCCCAAGATTCTGCTTTTATCAACGATATTTCTTTTTGTGTATTTGTACTTACATTTTGCTTTGTTGGACTATCTTGTTTCCAGTTGTTTGATTGATTATTTTCTTTATGCTGTATATCAGCTGCTTGCATGATATCTGATAAGTCTAATGGTAATAAGTCAAGATAAAAATGAAACATAGTTTTATTGAGTCACCTGTTTTGAAGCGCACTTAACTAGACCCGACCAAAATCAAAATTTTTTCGGGTCATTTCAAGGATTTGCGTCAATAACAAAGTGTTATTTATCTATCACGCTCCTTGGGGGCGTGTAGAGTTGATGGTTACGTAGTAGCGTATCCACCAGACGCGTAAATTTTCTTGCGGTTAAGACGAGAGCTCGTTTGTGTTGATGTTTTGGAACCTCTTTATATTTGCTTTGATAAAAAGCTTTATATTCGGGAAGATAATTTTTTACAGAGTTGGCAGCTTCAACTAAGTAATAACGGAAATATCGATTCCCTTGTTTTGTCAGAGGCGTGTTTTGTGACTGATAGTTCCCGGATTGTTTGACTTTCCAGCTTAATCCAGCATATTTTGCTAATTTCGTCTGATCTTCAAATCTTTCGATTTGACCGATTTCAGCGATCAATCCAGCGGCGTAGACTTTACCAACGCCTGGAATACTGGTTAAGCATTGGTATTCTGGAATAACAACCACTAATTGTTCGATTGCTTTATCTAGTTCTTTGATGTTCTTTTCAAGAGCCCGTATTTCGCAGACAAGAACACCCAGAACAATATCAATAGACTCTTGGGCTACAGATCCTAAGCGATAGCTTGATCTGATAGCTCGTTGAATCGCCTTGGCAATTTTTTCTGGTTGCTTGAACCGACCTCTTCCTTTTTCTTGAAGTAAGTCACAGAAGGCTTCCAAAGGAAGCTCAGCTAACTCATCGAGGGTGAAGTCTTCTGTCATAAGGGAAATGACTGTGGCACTAAAAAGACTTGTCGATTCGTCTCGCATTTCTCGAGCAAGCGTATTGCATTTGTACGTTAGATTTTCCAGAAAATGTTGTTTTGTACGAGTTAATTGCTTAATGAGTTGATAGCGAGTACGAGTTAAACGCTGTAAAGCCATGTATTTCTCTTCTTTGATAGGGGAAGTTGTGAATCGTTGGATACGCAAAAAGTCAGCAATTCTTAATGCATCGTTTCGATCAGTTTTATCCTCATCAAACATGCGACTGAACTGTTTAATCCGAAAAGGATTTTCAATCGTTACAAGTGTATTGAGTTTCTTCAGCTCCTCATCTTCGTGAAAAAACATGGAAGGGTGAAAGCTGTACATGGACGTTGATTCCATACCAATCACAATCTGATTAAAGTGATAATTCTCATTGAACTCAAGAATCATATCTCGTATGGATGTGGCACCCTCAATATCATTGGTAACAGGGATTTCAGACAATATAGAGAGTTGATCATCGTCAGTTAGAAAACAAACATCTAATTTTTCAGAGCTAACGTCAATACCGACAAATAATTTCATGGAAGAAGGACCTCCTTTCATTTTAAATTTTGGAAAATGCTTCGATACTGTGGGATTCCCCAGAAACTCACTGTATAGCCACAACCTCGCCTAATAGAATACGGTGATAAAAGAGCTAGAAGCTGCCTTCCAACTACTATTTGAAAGTCTAGTCCATTATCGAAACAGCTAATGAGTTGGTAGTGATAACAGTGGCACGGGTAACAGACTTTACAAGGTAGACAAAACTACAGGGGTGAGTAGCAAATTCCCGTTGGATCCTTTCCATACATCCATTGTACTCTGAGAAATCACACAATATCGAAACAAATTCCGGAAGGAATGTGTTATTCAATAAATTTTATGATTTATAGACACCTTGAAAGAAAACTGTTAGACAAAATATATTTTACGAGGATTGATGGTTATGTCGAGAAGCTAAATCCTTTAGTTGTGACGGCTTGTCTTGATGTGTATTTTTTGGCTGAATCGTTTGATCTGTCTTTTGCTTTGATTCCTCTCTATTTTCCAAAGGATTTATTTCTACTAGCGTCTCTGTCCTCGTACTATTGTCTTGTTTTGCCGTACTTTTTGGCTGAGTCAACTGTTCATTTGGTCTTAGATCCATGCCAAAGTCTTTGACACATGCTTTCCATAATTCGGGATTTGCCTCCCATGGTGCCATTCTGTTTTGTGCTCCATTGTAGAAAACTACTTTCTCCCTAAGCTCTGGCGTATGATAAATATAACGAAGAGCTGCAGCACGTGAGTCTATCCGGCTTCCATTAACAATTCTCACATCTTTATCAATGCTGTAATCGTTACACATCACGATCGTTATATCAGATCGTTCTTTTGCGACTTCTAACATTATCTTTTCAAAACAGGCATCTATATTTTTTCTTATTGTAAGGTTTTCTGGTTGAAATTCCCTACGAGAATTTATAATTGAATTGATTTCGTTCCACAAAATAAGCTTTTTGTTTTTAGACTTAAATTCAGAAGCATAGGCGTAAGGAGTGAAAGGAATATTTTTTTTCTCTCCTTCTCTAAGTTCTTTTTCAAACATCGGGTGCTTATCGAGAAATTTTTTTATATCTTTTTCTTCTCCACAAATCATATACATCCTTTGATTATCACTTTGCCTTACTGTACTGCTTGGGGCAATTCTGGCAATTCTTTTGTAATGTTCTTGTTCAGCTAGAGAGTTAAGACCAAAACTATAAGAGTAAGAAATGAAAGGAATATTTTTTCCCTCTCCTTCTCTAAGTTCTTTTTCAAACACTGGATTCTTATCGGCAAATTCTTTTATGTCTTTTTCTTCTCCACTGTTTTGCCTTACTGTACTGCTTGGGGTAGTACTCTCTAAATTTTTGGCTTGTTCGTTTACAATCTTAAGATCAGAAGCAGAAGCGTCAGGAGTGGAAGGAATATTCTTTTCCTCTCCTTCTCTAAGTTCATTTTCAAACACTGGATTTTTATCAGCAAATTCTTTTATATCTTTTTCTTCTCCACTGTTTTGCCTTACTGTACTGCTTTGCTGTAAATGATTGGCTGCATAGGCTGGATCCAACGTAAGATTCGTAATCCTACATTCTTCTTTCCATGTCACAGCAAGATCCTTATCTCTTTCCCAAGGCATTATATTAGTCAGCTTACCTTTTAAATCGTACATAACAATACTGTTATCATACCCTTCTCCATATAAATACACCCTCCCTGCCAGTTCTTCTTTGTTATGATAAACATAACGGAGCGTGTGACTGGGATAACTCTCTTCACCTCCATTAGCAACTTGTCTTTCTTCAAATGCTACTCCATCGCTCCATTCTGCTACTATAGTCATTAAGTGATTAACAAAAATAGAATCTGAAGTCCGCACATCAAATGCATGTGTATGTTCAGGATCATAGTAAAGGTATAAATCGATTCTTGGATTCGTTTTTGCTACTTCTACGGCTATCTGTCCTCTCAAGTCGTACAAATAATCGTCGACTCTTTCGACTCTTTCCTCCTCAGAAAGCTGTGATGTACCATCAAAAGTTAGATTTAGATTATTATAGATATTCTCTAGTTTTAGTTCTTCAAACTTCCTGCTGACCTTCTGGAAATCGTCCCATAAAACCCATCCTTTGATCTCAGGGGAAAGATACTCCGTGAAGTTTTGAAAAAAGTGCTGCTGGAACTTCTTATCAGAAAGCTGTTTCGCATGGTCGAACATAGTATTTGTTATAGCAGTTAGATAATCAGTACAGTATACTCCTTCAAATCTCTTACGCCCAGATTCCTTATCAATACATAAGCCAATTCTTTGTTCTTCTTGTTTTTCAGGATTCATTTCATATCCGCCCCCATTATTTTGTTATAAAAAAGTATACATTACTTTCATACAGACAAAGCGAACACCTTTTTCTTGAAAACAAAAGAACTGGCGTTTAAATTTCGCCAGTTCTTCGGTGTTTTTTTATGGTGCTTGTTATTCTTCGTACAAGATACCTGCTTCAGCTAGTTTTTACTTGATTGTTTTTAGCATTTTTTTCAAGTCTATCTCTTTTTAACGTTCATAGAATCTTATTATTTCTCGTACACATGGCTTTTTATTAGCCGAAGTTTCTCTCTCTTCTTGCTGTCTGATTTGTGCCATTCTTTGTTGTCCAACTTGGGATGTGGAAGCACTTATTAGTTGATCGGTGCTTGTTGATGGCTGTTCATTCCTTATACCCACTGTTTTTAAAAGACTCGATAACTGCTGTGGCTGTTTTTTTATCAACTGTTCTGGACTCTTTCGATGTTTTACCTGAGTGTCTATTGATTGGTGTAAACTTGTTTCGCTTTCCTTCTTTTCATGAAGTTTATTTTCATTATCAATGCTAGGTGTAAGAACGACACTTTTGCATGCATTTCTCCACGCTTCTGCAATCTCTTCTTTTTCCCATGGTAATCTATCGACAATTTGTTTATGACGATCAAACAGAACAATTCTTCCTTCTAACTCTGATTTATTGTGAAATGCATATCTGAGTATCCTACCGAGACATTTTTCATTCTCCCTTTCCGTTCCTTTTGCAAATTTTTCTTCAATATCTAATATACCAGCTCTATCAGTACCACGCCGTTCTATCTTATCAGCATATTGATCGATATCTATGCTACGCCTGCTACTATCACTAGAATTGCTAGTATCACTATCAGAATAATCAGAATAATCAGAATTAGTCCAGCCAATAACATCGTATGCTGCATAAATTTGTATCGGATCATAAAAAAGTGTCAATTCAGTCATGGGATTTCTTTTTACTATTTCTACCGCTATCTCCCCTTTAATCTTATGCAAGTAGGATATGAGGGTTAATTCCTTAGACCACGTCATTGGTATTTCAAAATTGATATCTAATTTTTTATATATGTTTTCTAATTTGAATTCCTCAAAGCTTCTACTGACTTTTTGGAAATCGTCCCATAGCTCCCAATGTTTTTTATCTGATGGGATATATTTTGTAAAATTCTCATAAAAATGTTGTCTGAAATCTGGATCATAAAATTTCCTTTGTTTTTTGAAGATTGCACCTATCGTAGCAGAAATATAGCCATCAATAGACTCTATCGTATGCTCTGCTTTTGTAGGGTTTTTCTGTCGAAAATTATCCTCATCTGCATATTTTCCAGTTTCTGACACAAATAAACTGATTTTCCGGTGCTCTTGCGGTTTAATTGAAGCAGATAAATCACTTTGTCCATCCATCTGTGGAAGTAGAAATGTCAAAGTCTCTTCTCTACTACTTCTTGACCAGACTGTACCAAGCTCTTTTGACTTGGCCCAAGGAGCTACATTAGTCAACACATTTTTTCTGTCATAATAATAAATCCGACCACCTAATGAGCTCTCATTATGATATAAATGGTGTAACGTATCTGAAGTTTCAGCCAGATGCAATTTTTTAGCAATAGCATTCTCTGTCGATTCTAAACGCTTTTTCCATTTTGTTTTTGAAATTGGCGTATAAAATTCTAAATTTTTTACGCTTTCCCAAGCTGGATCATAAAAAACACCGAGTTCTATTTTCGGGTTTTCTTTTGCTAGTTCTACTGACATTTTCCCAAACCATTGATTCAAGGAATGCTTAAACCCTTGTTCAGGATACGCTTTTTTCATGAACTCATCCCATCCTACTATATTCTCTAAATGGAATTCTTCAAACTTACGACTGACTCGTTGAAATTCTCCCCATAGTTGTCCTTGTCTTTTTGTAGAAGGGATATACTGGTCGAAATTTTCAAAAACATCTTGGTTTAGCTTTCCTTGTATCCCATTTTTCTCCTCTAACATTTCTGCAATTATTTCTATATACTTCTCACAGCTTTCCCATTTGTAATTCTTCTCTTCTAAATCATGAAAAGTAGCGTTGAATTCTTTTCCGTTTCCATAAGTCAATAAAATTTTTTCTTGTTCACTCTTATGGATCAGGCTTTCTTTTAATCCCACGAATTTTTCTTCATTTGGTGAAATCACACCGCTCCATAGATCAGTAAGTTCCTTGTTTTTAGCCCATGGTGCTAAAATTATGTGGTCGTTTTTATAAAAATTCACTCTATCTCTCACTGTTTTTTCAAGAGGATATATCAGCCGTATCATAGCCCCTATTTCCGTTTCATCTACTCCTTGAATGATATCCTTCTCAATATCTTTCGCTTTTTCATCTCGATGTTCATACCCATCTGCTAAAGCTTCTATCCGTTCTTCTTTTGTTTTATACTCGCCATTTTTCAGCTTCTTATTTAATAGCTTTCCTTGTTCAGCCTTAGGATCATAAGAGATATACAGTTCAACGTTTGGATTTCCCTTTAGTATCTCTACTATCAGCTCTTCTTTTTTTTCATTTAAAAGCTCTTCTGCTTGCTTATATATTACTGATAAGTCTTGCGAACCGAAGGAAGGTTTGTTAAATCCTGCATCTCTAAAAATTGTTTCTAGATGGAGTGCTTCAGAAGAGCGAGTTGCTTTGTAAAGGTCATTCCATAATGGCCACTTTCGATTGTAAGTGTAAATATTCTCAGAAAAATTTTCAGAAAATTTTTTAATCTTTCAGATACGTATTCAGAGTCCTCAAAGTTTCGGATGAATTTAATTAGGCTGTGCGCGAGCGTCTCTATGTATTGATCTAACTTTTCCTCACCAACCTCGTTATAATACAGCTTGATTTTTTGTGCTTCCAACGCTCCTTGATCTTGCTTATTTGGATCCATTTCATATCCGCCCCCATTATCTTGCTAGTTATGTTACAAAAAAAGCGTACAATACTTTGTGCAGACAAAACGAACACCTTTTTCTTGAAAATAAAAAAACTGGCGTTTAAATTTCGCCAGTTCTTCGGTACTGTTTTTTATGGAGCTAGTCATCCTTCGTACAAGATACCTGCTTCAGCTAGTTTTTGCTTGATTGTTTTCAGCATATGCTTTTCTGGGTATCGGATCGTATGCAGATGGATTCCTCCTGTGAGTTCGGATAATAAAGAAGCATTGCTCTTTTGATAACGTCTCATAAATGAATCGATGTCTTGTGGCGTTTTAATGTGCAACGTACCTGTTAATTCACCGTAAAGCGGATGTTCTACGATTACATCAATGATTTCGCCGCCATTTTCAACGATGAGTCTCAACTCTTCTTCTGTTTGATCTTTTCCGTGCTGGACCGCGATTTTACTGATATGTCCAGTATTGGTTTCTTCTGTTTCAAGGATATAACCTCTTGCTGTTGCCACGATACTTTTACCTGCCGCTCGTAGTAAAGCAATATCACCGACAATAATCTGACGGCTGACTCCAAAAGTTTTCGCAAACTTGCTAGCACTCACTGGTTTTTCTGTATTTGCCAAGGTTTGCATGATTTGTTTTCGTCGTGCCTCTCCTTCGATCACACTTATTCCTCCTTCATTTTGTTTTGGTATTCGCGCGAGTGTTTCATCAAATCAACATATGTGTTTGTTATTGTTTCCTTGTATCCCTTATTTTTCAGCAGTTTAGCAACTTTATCCAATACTTGCTGCTCTCTTTTTTCATCATAAACTGCTTGGTTTCCTTCTTTTTTTACTTGTCCTATTTTAGTTACTGTATCCATTCTTTTTTCTAATAAAGCAACTAATTCTCGATCGATCGTATCAATCTTTTGACGTAATGTTTCAAGAGACTCTTCTAACGGTTCTTCCTCTACTGTCTTGATGATACGAGCAGGATTTCCTGCAATCACTACATTGTCGGGGAAAGATTTGGTCACAACCGAACCTGCGCCGACCACTACATTGTTTCCTAGCGTGACACCCGGCGTGACGATCACGCCTCCGCCTAACCAAACATTATCACCGATTTTTATGGGTTTTGCGTACTCCAAACCACTGTTACGTTTCACTGGATGTAATGGATGTGTTGCCGTATACAGCTGGACATTGGGAGCAAACATGCAGTTATCACCGATTTCGATCGTGCTGACATCTAAAAATGTACAGTTGAAATTTGCATAAAAATTCTCACCGACAAATATATTATATCCGTAATCAAAATTGATAACTGGCTCCATATAGATTTTTTTCCCTGTACGACCAAATGTTTCTTTCAACAATTGGGATCGCAATTCCGCTGATTCGGCTTGGTTGATAATTTGGCTTTGACTTCTTGCAAACATACGGTCGGCAACCAGCTCAGGATCATTGGCAAAATAAAGCTCTCCTGCAATCATCTTTTCTTTTTCTGTTTTGAATTCAGTCATAGTCTACTCCTAATTCTTGTATTTTTTTGAAAACAACCGCTCCGTCTTCCTGAATAAACGTATAAGGTTCCGCTAAATAAACAGGCGTTTGATTGATTACTAAAATTTTGGCTGACGGTTGGCGAAATTGTACCAGAACACAAAATGGATGAACTTGAAAACTCGTTCCAACAATGACGACCAGCTCTGCTTGGCTGACGGCGTAAGCCGCCTGCTCAATGACTTCATCTTGAAATCCTTCACCATATAACACAATGTTTGGGCGTATTTGTCCGCCGCATGCTTGATGTTTGTCGCTGTGAAGATATTCTTTCCAGTCTACTGTTTGTTTACATTTTCGACAATGACATTGATACAAACTTCCATGAAAATTGACGAGTTGCGGGCTCTTAGCTTTTGCGTGCAACCCGTCGATATTTTGCGAAACGACCCAGATATTTTTTTCTTTCGCTAGATGTGCCATTTCTAAATGAATAATATTTGGTTTTGCTTCAGGATGATAGATCTTTTTGACAAATTGATAGAATTTATCCGGTTCATTCACCATTGCTTGATGACTCAGCAAGTATTCCGGCTGTTCCATTCCGTGGTAGATTCCTGTCAGTGATCGATAATCTGGCACTCCAGAAGGTGTGGATACCCCAGCACCGGTCAAAAACGTGATTTTCTGATGAGTCAATATCTCTTTTGCTGCTTCGTCTACTGTTCCTTGTTTCATATTTTGTCACCTCACTTTCCATTATAGCCCATACTCAAACAAATTTATTGTTGAAAAGTGTGAAAAATAGGAATAAAAAAGTGTGAGGGACATTTGAACAATTTATCACAATCCTCACTGACAAAAGAATGAAAACGTGTTACAATACTGCTGTATAAAAGTGAGGTGAATCGATATGTTACCATTCTTTATTTACTGGGGCGTTATTCTGGCTTGCATCGCCTGGTTAGCGTTAAGTGTTTATTTCTCTGTTTTTTACCTTGTACGCAAAGAAAACGGAAATCTTTGGGCTTTTGCTTTATTCAACGTGATTGCCGCAATTGTTTTAGCCATTACATTAGCCGTTTATCGAACATGGGGCTGGGGAATCACCCAATACTCAAGTTTGATTTATCTAATATTAGCCATTTACGGTGTCGTTGTTCTTTTGCAAGCGATCCTAGGACGTGAGCCAAAGAAAGCGGCTGCTTAAATAATCGAGGTGGAACTGGATGCAGGAAATTTTCTGTTTCAGTTCTTTTTTTATTGTGTTACATACATTTTTGTGTATAATTATACTATCGTTTGCAATGGATAGATGATTCACATTTTGATTGTTTTTTCGGTAAAAGTAAAGATTTCTATATTTATCAGTATATTTTCAAAAAACAGCAGTTATAGATTGACAAAGCCTCTCGAGTATCGTAAACTTTTTTTTGTATAAATAACTGAATACGAGATGCCTCAATCAATGAGGTAGAGGTCGCGAGAATCATTAACCCTGTGGAGTGAAGCAAACATGGAGAAGCAGGAATAGGGAGGATCGCCGAAATGTACACTTTTTTGCTTGAAGTGTATGTTGGGACGCAAGTTAAGAGCTTGCGGACTGTCTTAGCAGTGATGCTAAGTTGCGCTATGTTTTGTGAGAGGTTTATCACCTTATGGAATTTTAGCGGCCTTTTTATATCTATAAATCGGTCGCTTTTTATTTTTTCAGATAAAGCTTTACCGCATTTCATCTAGACCGCTCGTGTATCATATAATCAGAAAGGGAGAAAAAAATGAAAAAAAATATGGTTTCAGTTGCCGTACTATTTGCTTTTGTCTTCTCACTATTCAGTGTGGGATCTCTGGCAAATGCAGATGAAAAAACACCGAGCGATGAGTTTCGCGTAGGTATGGAGGCTGGGTATGCACCCTTCAACTGGTCTCAACAAACAGACGAGAATAACGCCTTGCCAATCCAAGGCCAAAATAGTTACGCCGGCGGTTATGATGTTCAAATCGCTAAAAAAGTAGCAGATGGTTTAGGGAAAAAATTAGTCATCGTCCAAACAAAATGGGATGGTCTGGCTCCTGCCCTTCAATCAGGCAAGATCGATGCGATCATCGCCGGAATGAGCCCTACTGCTGAACGACGAAAAGAAATTGATTTTACCGATCCATATTATGAATCACAATTAGTAGTAGTAGTCCAGAAAGATGGCAAATACGCAAAAGCAAAAAGTTTAGCAGATCTTTCTGGAGCAAAGATTACTGCTCAGTTAAATACCTTCCATTATACTGTGATCGATCAGATACCGGATGTGCAGAAACAACAAGCAATGGATAATTTCTCAGCCATGAGAACAGCGTTAGCTTCTGGAATGATCGATGGTTATGTCAGCGAACGTCCGGAAGGTGTAACGGCAACTAGTGTGAACAAAGACTTGGAAATGCTCGAATTCAGTGGTGCAGATGGCTTCCAGACAAACCCGGAAGATGTTCAGATTTCTGTTGGTATGCGTAAAGGCGACCCAGATATCCAAAAAGTAAACCAGATTCTTTCTGGCATCTCTAACGATGAACGAACAAAAATCATGGACCAAGCAGTCAAAGATCAGCCTGCTGCAACTGATAGTGAAGAAAAACCCGGCATCATTTCTGACTTCACTACGATTTGGAAACAATACGGCAATATGTTCTTACGAGGTGCTGGACTTACCTTGTTCATCGCATTAATCGGGACAGTTGTCGGTACCACACTTGGATTACTGATTGGTGTCTTCCGTTCGGTACCTGAATCAGGAAATGCACTGACCCGCTTCTTCCAAAAAATCGGAAATGCACTTCTATCTATCTATGTCGAAATATTCCGCGGAACACCGATGATGGTACAAGCAATGGTCATCTTCTACGGTCTGGCACTCGCTTTTGGTATTTCGTTGAATCGAACGATTGCCGCTTTGTTTATCGTCTCTCTCAATACTGGAGCTTACATGACAGAGATCGTCCGTGGGGGGATTTTTGCAGTAGATGAAGGACAGTTCGAAGCTGCGCAAGCCATTGGTATGACCCATGGCCAAACGATGAGAAAAGTTGTTATTCCACAAGTTTTACGGAATATCTTGCCGGCAACGGGGAATGAATTTGTTATCAATATCAAAGATACAGCCGTTTTAAGTGTAATCGGCGTAGCTGATTTGTTCTTCCAAGGGAACTCTGCTTCCGGTGCGAATTTCCAATTCTTCCAAACATTTACGATCGTCGGGATCATCTACTTAGTCATGACCTTTACGATCACCAGAATCCTGCGTGCGGTAGAAAAGAAAATCGATGGACCTTCTGCTTACACAAAGCTTGAAGAAATCGACAATTCAAATTTGCAGGAATAAGGAGGAAGAATCATGAGTGAAAAAATTATTGAAATCAACCATCTAAGAAAAAGCTTCGGTGAAAATGAAGTATTGAAAGATATCAGCGTGACAGTCAACAAAGGCGAAGTTGTGACGATCATCGGTTCTTCTGGTTCTGGTAAATCTACTTTCTTGCGCTGTATCAATTTACTAGAAAAACCAACAGGCGGCGAGATCATTTATAATGGAGAAAATGTATTAGCTCCTAAATATAATTTACCTAAATATCGAACAAATCTAGGTATGGTTTTCCAATCCTTCAATCTCTTCAACAATATGAACGTCTTGGAAAACTGTATGTCTGGACAAACAACTGTCCTGAAACGAGATAAAGAAACTGCCAAAAAAGTAGCAATCGAAAATCTGGAAAAAGTTGGTATGGATCGTTATGTCGAAGCTAAACCAGCACAATTGTCTGGCGGGCAGAAGCAGCGTGTCGCAATTGCTCGGGCATTATCGATGAATCCAGATGTATTGTTATTCGATGAACCTACTTCGGCGTTAGACCCTGAAATGGTTGGTGAAGTGCTTAATACGATCAAAGACTTAGCACATACTGGCTTGACGATGCTTATCGTGACGCATGAGATGGAATTTGCAAAAGATGTATCTGACCGTGTCATTTTTATGGATAAAGGTGTGATTGCAGAAGAAGGTACACCAGAAGATATCTTTGTCCATCCAAAAGAAGAACGTACAAAAGAATTCCTTTCACGTATTTTAAATGCTTAGGATCAATCGCTGATTGGGACAGAGAGCTGCGGTGTTTACCGCAGTTCTTTTTTTGCGCCTACTCATAAATAGTAAATTTCTGAAAATTTTGGAATCTTAGTTGTGTTTTTCAGAAAACTCTCTTAATATGGAAGTAATATAAACTTTTTTAGTTAGGATGATTTAAAAATGAATGAAGAGCAAGAACTGCAGCGTGGACTGAAAAATAGACATGTCCAACTGATTTCTATTGGCGGAGCGATTGGAACGGGGCTGTTTTTAGGCTCCGGAAAGTCTATCCAGCTAGCTGGCCCTTCGATATTGCTCGCCTATCTCATCACTGGATGTATCTGTTTTTTCATTATGCGTGCGTTAGGCGAACTTCTGTTATCAAACACTAATAACCATTCTTTTCTGGATTTTGTTGCAGAATATCTTGGCAAAAAAGCGGCTTTCATCACTGGTTGGACGTATTGGTTCTGCTGGGTATCGATTGCAATGGCAGATTTAACAGCCATTGGGATGTATGTACGCTACTGGGCACCTGGTGTTCCTCAGTGGCTTCCTGAACTGATTGCATTAGGTCTTCTTCTTTGCTTGAATATGGTGGCTGTATCATTGTTTGGTGAGTTAGAGTTTTGGTTTGCCTTGATCAAGGTTGTAGCGATCATTGCCTTTATCCTCGTAGGTGCTTATATGATCCTCACCCACTATACGACAGATATTGGCACAGCCAGCATCACGAATCTATGGTCTCATGGCGGATTCTTTCCGACTGGTGCTAAAGGATTCATCTTGGCTTTCCAAATGGTGACCTTTGCTTTTGCTGGGATCGAATTAGTTGGATTAGTCGCTGGGGAAACAGAAAATCCTGAAAAAGTATTGCCGGAAGCTATCAATAATATTCCTATCCGGATCATCTTATTTTACTTAGGCTCTCTTTTTGTCATTATGGCCATCTATCCATGGAATAGCTTGAATCCAGATAATAGTCCATTTGTAGAGGTATTTTCGGAAATTGGGATCACGATTGCTGCATCCTTGATCAATCTAGTCGTATTAAGTGCAGCAGCTTCTGCCTGCAACAGCGCCATATACAGTACAGGACGTATGCTTCGTTCTTTAGCACAAGAAGGAAGTGCTCCTAAAAAATTCAAAAAGTTAACAACACATCATGTTCCAGGGAATGCTTTGACATTTTCTACGATCGTCATTTTCATTTCGGTTATCTTGAATTACGTGATGCCTAGTGAAGTATTCACACTCGTAAGCAGTATTGCCACTACTTGTTTCTTGTTTATTTGGAGTATGCTTGTCTACACGCATATGAAATATCGTAAAAGTATCATCGGCAAAAAAGCTCATTCATTTAAAATGCCGCTGTACCCATTGAGTAATTATTTGGTCTTTCTTTATATGGCCTTTGTGTGTGTCGTCTTGTTCCTAGGAAAAGATACGAGAATCGCTTTATTACTGACACCTGTGTGGTTCTTGCTTCTCTTACTGATCTATCATATGAAATATGAACGTAAGAAGTAAGAAAGAGGTTGTGAGCCTGCCGTTTCACTCTGAGTCACAAGGATCAATTTCAAAAAAACAGCTTCTCATGTTTGTTGAATATTGTGACTTGTGACCGAGGAGTTGGCAGGAGAACACCGTTTATTCGGAAAAAGGGCTGTGACAATATTTTTGTCACAGCTCTTTTTGTTTCCCCGGAAACAACCGCTGATAATAGGCATCTGCTTTTTTATAGGAAAAAATCCAAATACCAGATACGAAAAAAACGTCCGAATAACCCAATCATCGGTACAAAAAAGATACCGGCAATCAAACATAAGTTAATAAACATAGAGATAAAACTTCGATGGTCCTTTGACAAAACTCTCACGACATGGGAATCTGGTTTATTTGCTTTCATGATTTGCCTCATCAATATACCAAAAGAAAAACTCCACATCGTGTATACTAAGACATAAGCCATCTCAGGCCAAAAAGCTTCAGGGTTACGCCCGACCCAACTTGTAACGGAAGGACATAAAGTCAGCCAGAAGAGCCAAAAGATATTCGACCAGACCACTCGGTAATTGATGCGTTCTGCCATCTGGAATATACGATGATGGTTCACCCAGATTACCGCAACAAATATAAAACTGATTGCATAAGCTAATAATGTATTTCGGATGGCCCATAAAGAATGGATACCAGATGGATCAGGAATCTTGATGTCTAATACAAGAACTGTCAAAACGATGGCCACTACTCCATCAGTAAATGCTTCTAATCTCGACTTTGTCACGATGTTTCCTCCTCAGATGATTCAGCGCTTTTATTTTATCACTTGTGTTATTAAATAACCATCGTTTTATATAGGAAATTTTCTGAAAATTGTTGCATATTTTTCGAAATTTTGTTACTTTTAAAAAAACCGTAAAGGAGTTATGTATGACAAAAAAATTATCATTTAAAGACTATCTTTTTATAGGCTCCATGCTTTTCGGTCTATTTTTTGGTGCTGGAAATCTTATCTTTCCCGTTCATTTGGGTCAAGAAGCAGGTGCTGCTACCTTTTGGGCGAATCTAGGTTTCTTGGTTACCGGTATCGGTCTTCCCTTCTTAGGAGTGATTGCCATTGGTGTATCGAAAAGCTCAGGTGTATATGAATTAGCAAAACGGATAAATCAAACATATGCGATGGTTTTTACCATCTTGCTTTACTTAGTTATCGGACCGTTTTTTGCTTTACCTCGCCTTGCAACCACATCTTTCGAGATTGGTTTAGCACCATTTATCGATCCTAGCAGACAGACGCTATATCTAGCAATTTTCAGTATTGTATTTTTTGTGCTGGCTTGGTGGTTTTCAAGAAAACCGACAAAGATATTAGATTATGTTGGAAAATTCCTGAATCCTGCATTTTTGGCTTTATTAGGGGCATTGCTTCTCCTTGCTTTTATGAATCCACTAGGCTCTGTCAATCAAGCGCCTATTCAGCCAAATTACCAAGACCATGCTTTTTTCACAGGATTTACTCAAGGATATAACACATTAGATGCGCTTGCTGCTTTAGCATTTGGAATCATCATCGTTACGACGATCCAAAACATGGGTGTAACAAAACCTGCTGAAATTGCTAAAGACACGATCAAATCTGGTGCGATCAGCATTATATTGATGGGAATCATTTATACTTTGCTCGCTTATTTAGGTGCTATGAGCTTAGGTAGCTTTGCTCTAAGTGAAAATGGCGGAATCACGCTGGCTCAGATTGCTGATCATTATTTAGGCACTTATGGTAGTATCTTATTAGCATTCATCGTTATATTAGCTTGTTTGAAGACTGGTATTGGTTTGATTACAGCTTTTGCAGAAACATTCACAGATTTGTTCCCACAAAGAAATTACGCCTTTTTTGTTGCACTTGCCAGTATCCTTCCCTGTTTAGCGGCAAATGTTGGCTTGACGAATATCATTCAATTTTCATTGCCTGTTTTGATGTTCATCTACCCATTAGCAATGACATTGATTCTGTTAGTGTTGGTTGGTCCTTTGTTTAAGCAGCGTACAGCTGTTTATCGGATGACTACCTATTTTACGTTGATTGCTTCGATTTTTGATGGGTTGAATGCCTGCCCCGAATCTATTAAGCAAACCCCTATCGTTCAAAATCTTTTACATGCTGCGGAAAGCTACTTGCCGTTTTTCAAATTGGGGATGGGGTGGATCGTACCAGCAGTTATCGGTTTTGTTATCGGACTGATTTGGAGTTTCGCTAAGAAAGAAGAAGTAGCGGATTGATAAAAGAGGTTGTCTCTTGAACACTTTTTAAGAAAGAGTTTGCGAAAAAGCTCTCACAAAAATTGCGACGAGTAATCGCAGGATCAATAAAAAGCAAAAGGTCTGTGACAAAAGTCTTGTCACAGACCTTTTTTTCCGAATAAACGGTGTTCCAGAAGTAGCTTCTTCGAAAAATAAGCCGATATTTTACAAAAATTTGAGAAGCAATTTTCGTCAATTCCTTCTTATTTCTTGAAGCTGACCACTTCAGTCACAACCTCTTTTTTATAAATAAAGTTATTTTTACATATTAAAAAAGCAAACATTAAATAACGTTAATTTCAAAACAAATAAATTCCTCCCTTCTTTTTCTTTATCAGTTACGTGAACGATTATGCGTCCAAAACAAACGATTATTTGACATAACTACTGTCTTCCATGAGAATACACGAAGGAAACACCAATAATATAAAAAACATTTTTTTAAATTGATTTTTTCTATTACGCCTTGTACTCTTTCGTTTTTTCAAGAATAATTAAATGTGTAAGCGAATACGAATGAACGGAGGTGCAAAAGACCCCCTTGTCGATCAGCCGCACGTGTTCTTGAAAGGAGAAAACATGAAAAAACTCACTCATTTGTTTTTTGTTGTGTTGACACTTCTGCCATTTGCTGCCACGCCTGTCCAAACGCACGCCCAAGAAACGTATACGATTAAAGCAGAACAACATGCGACGACGGAAGTTGTTCCTGAACTCCCGTCTATCTCTCGTATCCCTGTCACTACCCAAGAACCAGATCCGCACAACGCAGCATTGGTTCCTTTAACCGGTGGCGTCAGTTTCTCCTCTTTCCTCTCCTTTTTCTGCTGTTGGTGCTACATTAAGTTCTACATTGGTTTCCCTCCCTGCTTCTGTTGCAGTAGTTTCTGCTATCCTAGGAGCAGGACTTGGTTATAGTTTTTACCAATTAGGTTCCTCCTTAGGCGTCGCCACTGCAGACTTACTCAAAACGAATGCGAGCTTGTATGAATTATCTTCCAATAATCCTGCCCCTGCAACAAGAATTGGCCGCTTTTGCCACTTCGGGAATTGATTCTACTACTAGTACCTATAATTTCTCGCAAGGTCTGCAAAAAAGATACGCGCAAGACGTGACCAGTCATGCATTGATGCGGGAATATTTGACAGGAACAACGGATCATGGTACTTATCGCTTTTCGATCAATGACCATCCGGCTTTTCGTAAACTGATCTCTTATGGTTCTCTTTTTACTGAAAGCGCTCGGACTGGCGTAATCGGACGTGATGCCTCGGTAGCTGATCGAATGTTCATCGAAGATCAATTCTTCTTACTGGAAATGGTTCGTGTCAAGGTTTGTCTACAGTCTGATGGCATGTTATGCATGCCTTTTTAGTCAGTTATAGAAGATATACTAAAAAAAGCAAGCGATAATGCGGTTTTATTTTTTAAGGTTCTGATCATATAATTTTTTAATGAAAAGACGGAGGATTAAATCAAATGAAAAATAAATGGACAGTGTTGATTTGTGCAACTATTTTATCAACTTGGACGATTCCTACACAAAATGCCCTCGCGGAAGAAGCAGGGAATAATGCAACTTATGACACTACGCAACAAACAGTAACTAGCAATAGTTCTAGCGAAGAGCAAACAGCAATTGTAAATGGAGAAGAAGTAAAATTAGAAGCGCCAGTAAAAGAAGGACAGTCTGAAGCTGAAGCGACTCAAGCACCAAAAGAAGAGTTACAACAAGATCAAATGAGTCGGTTTGCTCGTAGTGCAGTAAGAACAATACCTATGTATCGCATGTATAATCCAAATAGCGGAGAACACTTCTACACTCAAGATACTGGAGAACGAGATAATCTAAGAAGAATTGGTTGGAATTACGAAGGTATTGGTTGGCAAGCTCCAACAAGTGACGATCCAGTTTATCGTCTATACAATCGTTACAACGGCGAACATTTCTACACGCTGAATGCCGCTGAACGTGACAATATCACGAAATACGGATGGAAGTATGAAGGTATCGGTTGGTACTCTTATACAGGACCAAATGGTAAGTCTATTAGATAACAATATAATCCCTAAAAAAAACTACAGTGTATTTAATTTATGTCGCAATATAATTAAATATACTGTATTATTTGTAATGAAAACGAATATTTATAGAAAAAGTGAAGAAAAGAAATGCAATAGAGTTAAATAACATTATTTTTTTTGACTGTTTAAAGTGGTAGTAATAAATGGGTGCATATTTTATGTTAGGGAAGGTGGATCGTGTTGATAACTATTATCTTATTATCTGTCCAATATTTTTTGATGTGTAGTTTAAGTTTTAGAATACTTCGAGAAAAAAATAGAAAATTTATTGTTTTAAGTGTGATTAGTGCTGTAATTTTTTCACTTGTGTACTTACAGTTCGAATTATTTGCAACTGGTCTTTTGTGGGTCTATTTAATTGCAATGAACTTTTTTGTTGCCAAATCAACGGTACATAAATCTTTGATTTCAAGTAGTTCTGCAATTCTCATTGTTATATTTTCTGACTATCTAACTTTATTTATCAATCCTATGTTCAATGTAAATGTAGGAGAATATACCCGATTTTTTTATACGGTTATTGTAGCTTTATTACTTTCTTTTGCTTTTAGAAAGCTTGTAAATACGACTTCTTTGTTTGAGAATGATTTGTACATGCCGATGATTTCATTAATTGCAACAGGAACGTTTCTCATACACTTTATCGTAATTACGATGGAGCGCCATGTTACAAATCAACGAGAAATGGAAATGATCAATAGTTACTTCGTCATCGTGTATTCTCTTTTATCTCTTTTTTCTGCTTCAATTTTTGTTTTCAGTGCAAGAAAGTATTATAAAAATAAGGAAATTGAGAATTATTTACACTATCTTAAACAATATGCGACTGACATTGAAAAAAAGTATAGTGACCTTCGAGCATTTAAACACGATTATAAGAATATGTTAATTTCAATGGGAAATTATATCGAGCGAGGTAATCTTGAAGAACTTACGAAATACTTTAAACAGAATATTTTGGAAACATCAAAAACAATTTTTGATAATTCATTAGAACTATCGGAGTTAGGAAATCTAAAGGTAGTTTCTTTAAAGAGCATTTTTTTATCTAAACTCAATTCAGTGGATACAAAAAGAACTAAGGTATCAATTTTTGTTTTTAATGAAGTCGATTCTGTTGCTGTTGATGAATTAGTTTTAGTTCGCTCTCTTGGCATTATTTTAGATAATGCTGTAGAAGCAACCCGAATGGCGAAATCTGAAGGGTTTATTGAATGTGCCATTTTAAAAGATATGGGAAGTGTAAGTTTTATTATCTCAAACTCGGTATCTGAAAATTTACCACCTCTTCACCAGTTGAAGGTTTCAGGGTATTCAACAAAAGGATCGAATAGAGGTTTGGGTTTATCTAACCTTGATTCTATTGTTGCACACGAAGCCCATTTATCCCTAGAAACATCTATTCAGGACAATAAGTTTTGTCAAATTTTAACTGTTAATTAAGAAGGAGAATACAAATGCTAAAGATATTTATTTGCGAGGATAATAAGGATCAACGGCAATCAATTGAACGTATTGTAAAGAATTATTTGATGATGGTAGATTTAGATGCTCGATTAGAACTTTCTACTGATCTTCCAAACGATATTCTAAAGTGGAGAACGCAGGAACAACATGATTATTTATTTTTACTAGATATTGAACTAAATCATGAAATGAATGGGATAATCTTAGCATCTCAGTTAAGAGAAAGTTATCCGCATGCAAAAATTGTTTTCATCACCAGCCATACTGAGATGGCGTTTCTTTCTTTTTTGCATAAAGTTGAAGCTTTAGACTTCATTCAGAAAAAGAGTGAAGAGGAACTTAAACCAAAGATAATCGAAGTAATAAATACTACCGTTGATCGGATTAGTAAGTTTTCTCCTGATAAACGAGAATTTATCCTGATACGCAGTAATTACACAGACATCAAGCTTGTAATAGATGACATTTTATTTTTTGAAACAACACCTGTAGCTCATAAATTGAGTGTTCATTTGCTTAATCGGCAATTAGAATTTTATGCAAATATCAAGGACATTTCTGCTTACAACAGTGCATTTTATCGTTGTCACCAGTCTACTGTGGTTAATATTAACAATATTGAAGTAGTCAATACTAAAACAAAATTAATTCAAATGATTGATGGACAAAAATGTAATGTATCAGTACGTTATCTAAAAGGGTTACTATTTAAATTAAAAGAGAAGCAAAAAACATTATCTTAACACTTATGAAATGAAAACCGTTTCTTTTGAAAGTTTCGTTGTCGATTCAATTTCTGTATTATCATTGTTTTTGTAAGAGAGGAGCAATCCAATGGGAAATAGTATCGAAGAGAGATTATCTGATTTGCTTTTAAAAAAAATGGTAAACTATTTTGAATTCTCTAGAGAAGATTCTCTCAAAATTAATTATGGATTGACAATTCTAATTGTTAATTTATCTAAAGCGCTCGCCATATATCTAAGTGCTATTATTTTCGGGGTGTTTTTGGAAACGCTTTTATCTCATGTTACTTTTTGCATTTTGAGACATAATAACTATGGATTTCATTTTGAAAACAGCTTGATATGTACTCTCTTTGGGATTTTTAGTTTCCCTATCTCAGCTGTTCTTTTAAACTGGATGAATTTTAGGTTCTCTTTATTGGGGTTGGTTATTGTGTCGATTACTTTCATCGCTGTGACATGGCGGTTTGCTCCTTCATATACTAAATACGTTGGTAAGGATGTAGGAAATCACAGTCGCATAAAACCTCTCTTAACAACTATCAATATTCTAATTCTTTGTGTTTTATCACCTTTTACAGACCTAACGGTATTCATGGTTTGGGGAGTTTTTATCAGTAACTTATTGGTATTACTTAATGAATTAAAGAGGAGGTATCGTGTTGGTAAAAGTTTTAAAGTTGAATAGAGTTCTTTTAGGATGTTTAGCAACTCTAGCACTAAGTATTTTCAGTCATTCAATTCAAAATTGCTGTTTTTTAGCGACTTATGAACCTGATATGCCTGACGAGTTAAAAGAGATAGTTAAATAGACATAGGTTAAACGACAATTTATCAGAAGCAAAGATAATCTGTTAAAAAACTAGGTTGTTTTCTGAGCTTGTGTTCTATTTTATTAAATATTTATTCTTTATCAAATACTATTTTTTAGGATAATACTGAGGTGAAAAGAGGAATGAAAAAGAAATTTCTAGTCCTGAGATTTAGTTAAAAATTATATAATGAAGAGGTGTACTTATGTTAAAAACTGTGTCGAAAATTGTTGTTGCTACACTGGGTGTTTCTATTATTGGATCGACAGTTGTTCCAACTGTAACTGCTTCAGCGGCAGAGGTTCCAACATCCACTGCTACGACTACAAATTCAACTACATTACCGGTAACATTGAACCAAACATTGGGAGCATCTTCTATTTTAGATCAAAATGATTTTCAAAATTTTGAAATTATAGGAATTGACGAGAATGGAAATGAACATATTCTTGATCCAAACAGTCCTAATCTTCGATATACTTCGTCAATTATCTATATTGGTGTTAAAATAAGATATACATCAACAGCAGATGGTAAAAAATTTAATTGCAATGTTTAATAAAACTTATGGAATGGGAGCAATTGGAGATGCAATAGCAATCTTTTCAAGCGCTCTAGGTGGAATACCTGGTAGTATTGTTGGCGGTTTTGTAGGACTTGGCTTCAATGGCTTTAGAAGTCGTTGTAAAGAATCCATTACAGCTGTTCAGGCGCATCCTTCAGGTGGTGCAATTTATATGTATTTAGATCATGTAACTTGGAAAGCTTCCTAATTAATCGGTGCATTTAAAGAGAGGGTGTTTAGCGATGGCTAATAATAAGAAAAAGAGATATATAGGGTTGATTGGACTATATGTACTTTTGGTAATAGCATCTTCTCTAATACAGCAAATTAAGTATTATGGTTTGATTGCGTGGATTCTAATTGTCGTAACTATCCTATTAGTGATTGTTTTGTGGACATATTTGCTACGCAAAAATATCGTAAATGTAACATGGAAAAGTATGACGTATGATCCGCAATCTCATAGGAGCGAACGAATATTTTTGTGCAGTCTTGTTACATTAGTTTCACCTATACTTAGATTTCATGATATAACTTCTTACGATGTTATACTTTCAGTTATAGCGCTATTAGTTGCTGTTATTGGGTTCACATTAAATGAGCGACATCTAAGTAAAAAAAATGATTTTAGATAGTTTTAAGAAGTAAGTAAAAGAAATAAATCAAAAGGGTCAAAAACTTTTAAGTTTTTGATCTCTATTTTTTATTCATCTTAATTGTCAAATTAAGTTAGACAGATCATCAATACTTACGTAACTCAAAAATACTTCCAAAGGTGTTCGATAATCCAGTGATTTTCTAGGAATATTATTTCGTTTAGATGCGACAGATTGAATAAAAAATTCATCTACTGAATTGAAATCCATAGATTTCAATAAACCATCTCTACGTAACAATCCGTTAGAATTCTCGTTTAGGCCTCTTTGAGACGGCGTTCCTGGATCAGCGAAATAAATGGCAATATCATTGACATTACTGATCTGTTTCCAATTTGAAAATTCCTTTCCACAATCAAAAGTGATGGATTTGAATAGGTTTTTCGGTACAGATTCAAACCATTGATTTAATTTTTTTTCAATATCAATCGCTTGTCTACCACACGGTTTCAATGTGATGATAACTTTTGATAATCGTTCAACTAAGGTAATTACAGCACTTTTATGTTTCAGACCTACGATAGTGTCACCTTCAAGGTGACCAAACTCATTTGAGAATTGGCTATAATCCTTTTCACGTTCATGAATAGAGCGGCGGAAAGTTTGTTTTCCACGTCTTTCTTGATGTCCATTCGGTTTACGCTTGCCTTTCATCGGTAAGTCAGAAGAATCAAATAGCCCCTTTTTGAACATACGATAAATGGTACGAGCAGAACAACTAATAGGAAACGCTGCACGACCAACAATCACATCGGGTGTCCATCCTTGAACAACCTTTCTTTGAATATATTCTGATTGTTCCTCGGGTAAAACAAGCGGACGTCTACCACAGTTTGATTTGTTTTTCTTATACTGTTGATAATATTCTAAGGCTGATTTTCCTTGCTTGAAGAACAGATATACTTTATGGATCGTTTGTCTTGAACGATTCAAGCAATGGGCAGTTTTAGCAACAGATTGATTAATTTTGAAATAAGACTCTATTATTACAAGTTCATCCGTTGTAAGATGGGTATAGGTCATTTGTACTCACTCCTTATAATTCTTTGGTCGGAACTATTTTGAGTGTAGCACAAATGACTTTTTTAGTTGTCTAGCTTAATTTTACAATCGGCGTCATTATATTACTTAGCTAGAAATAAATTATCTACAGAGAAAAATAAACAATACATTCCTTCAGGAAAAGTGTATCTGTCACCTATAATCGACTGTTTTGACGGTGCGGTTATCAGTTGGACTATAAGTACAAAACCGAATGCTGAAATGGTCAATTCTATGTTAGACAACGCCGTGGCTACTTTGAGTCCAGGGAACTCTCCTATTGTTCATTCTGATCGTGGGGCAGCACATTATCGCTGGCCAGGATGGATTGAACGAATGAAACAAGGCAATTTAATTCGTTCAATGTCAAAGAAAGAATATTCTCCAGACAATTCAGCCTGTGAAGGATTTTTGGGTCGTCTTAAAAATGAATTTTTTTATGGTCATGATTGGAAATTGGTCTCTATTGATCAATTCATCGCTGAGTTAGACGAGTATATTCTTTGGTACAATCAGAAACAAATCAAATGCTCGCTGGTTGGACTTAGCTCGATAGATTATCGTAAACAGTTAGGTATTTTATAGAATAAAGGTGCAAGAAAACGTCCGCACCCCCTTTTCTACATTTTAACTTGGCCGTTTACAACATCTTCTCGTAGATAAGTTTAATTTATTTCTGTCTTTACGAAAAGATGTTTAAGATATGATACTAACATCACTAATATATTTCTATCAAGAAAATTTATCAGTATATTTGATGTAGTTTATTCTATTCCAATGGATATAGTTCCTCAAGTCGATTAGAAAGAATCATTGTATAATGAGGATTTAAGGGAGAAATCGGTTTGTAAGAAGCTTTTTTCTATCACTCTATTAACTAAATTTTATTAATAAATCAAATTAATCAGGGCACAATACTCGTAGTAAATTTAGAAAATGAGCTAACGATTGAACAGTTATTTGAAAATTACACTGACGAAAGAAATCACATGGTAATTCAAAAATTTAGGTGAAGCTATAGGTAATGAAAAATGGTGAGAAAACCTAGACAAGGTGATAATCTATTATTGAATACAGTTCCTCAATTTGGACATGAACAAACAGGAAAATTACTGTTAGATCAACTAACGACAATTGTTTATGAAAGTCAGAGCGTATATTTTTTTGGAAAGAGTGCATGAGAGTTTGGTTGAGAAGTTATTTGTGAAAGTTATAACAGTATTTCAAAAAGTAAGCCAATAAAAAGAAGACAGCTGGATAAATAAAATCAAATGACAATGATTTATCAATTTTACGGACCAAATGATTTTTAGGAACAAGTGCATCTAGCGAAATTTTGGCTTCTTCCATCCGACTATCCATTGTTTGTTTGGACATCATTATACATTCCTCCTCTAAAAGCAAACGTTTTCTTTAATTGTAACAGAAAAACTGTAGAACAAAGAAATTTTTTTCTTTGTCTACAGTCTACAAAAAACCCGCAACGCGGGTTTTTTATTTTGATACATTTTATATTCAGTAATATTAGCTAACTCTTACAAATATAAACTAATCCGTCGTTGAAGTACCAATGGCAACCATCCTCTTTTCTAAAGAGTCATAAATCGTCCACATATGCGCTCCACGGCATCCTCTCCCAGGTGTGAAATAACTAGACCAACTGTCATTCCAGCTATAGGCTACTAAGTTCTTTTTATTAGGGAACAAATAATTATTCAGCTCTAAATATTCTTCTTTTGTTACATAAAGTCCATAAGGCGTTTCAAAAAAAACCTTTTCATAAAGACTTTCTGGCTGAAGCATTTCTTCAAAATCGATGGGCGATGGAATCATTCGCTCTTTATTCAAATAAATTGGGTAACCAGCCACATGATCAAAAGATATCCAGTCGGTATGTACTAATCTCATTTTTATCGGCTTTTCCGTTCGCCAATAGTTATCTACAGTTCTTTTTAAACTCCGACGCTCACGAAAATATTCACGAAAAGTCATACCCGATGGTTTACCTTTCATTTTTTGCTGTAACCATTTTTGGAATATGAACTCTACAAACGGCGTAGGTTTACGTATAGTTTTTGTCCCTCTAACACCTTTATACCATTCATTATTTACATATTTCAGTAATATGATTGCAGCTTCTTGATGGCTATCTAATCCTTGATAATCTGATACAGATAAAATAACATAATCTAAATCTAGAATATACTTCTTGTATAATTGATCTGTTACCTCCTTCAAAAGTTTCATTTTGTCCTCCTCCGATTTTTACTACCTCTCGTTTCATTACATGAGGATTTTAAAGATGTAGATTCTCGCTATCTCACTATTATGAAGTAATTCAATCCAATACCAATATAGCATCAAAAACAGTAAATCGCTTTCTTTTTTCGTCATACACTGACCACACATAAGCGCCATCCCAATAACGACCATTATTATAATAATTCGTAAATTCATTATTCCAAAGGTAAATATGCAGATGATCTTTATCTGGGAAAAGACGATCATTCAACTGGTTAAATTCTTCTTCCGTTCCTGCCGCTCCTTGAGGCGCATCAAGAAAAGAAGTCCGATAGATACCATCCTCAGCCCAGAATGATTCAGGCGTGATTCTTTCCGCCTTCATCATTTCTTTATTCACATAAATAGGATACTCTTTCATCTTGTTAAAAAATCGGATATCCGTATAGTTGATTTTTTCTTCTCTGAATTCGTAAAGTTTTTGTGCATATATTTTTTTAGAAACTACGAGAAGCCTTTCGCTAATCCGCCATGACCTGGCAACACACAATCTATTTGAGTAATTGAGAAATTCTAAAACTGCCTCCTGATGACTATTTAGCCCGTCATACTCTTCTTCCTTGAAAAAAGCATACCGTAACACGGTCCAATCACGCTCCAAATAAAAATCAATACTTTCTTTTTCTAATAATTCCATCTTTTCTCTCCTTTTGTTCTTCTAACGGCACTCCTGATACACTAACAAATCTGACCCTTTCATCTGCTACGTCAATACATGTTTCTCTCGAATTTTATCTATCCATTTTTATTTTATCGCAACTATCAAGGCTTCTATTCCTATTATTTCTTTTTGAAGAAAAGATAGTTCTTGACTCATGGGAATCGCTTGATTTGTAAAAAAAGGTTGTGAAATCAGCGCCTTGGCTTAAGTATTAGAAAAGCAAAACAGCAAAATATAAGGAGCTATTTTACCGTTTTTTGCACTAATACCAAAGGGTAGCTGATTGCACAACGTATCTTTTTATAGTATAAAATTTTAGACAAATACATGATATAAAAATAAATTTCGCAAAAAAACTTAACAACTTTCGAAAACTTTCGTCACAAAATATTCACAACTAATGACTATTATATAAGCATACCAACAAACAACCCTAACAACACTTTTTCATTTTTAACTCCTTATCCTGCTAGCTCCCCGGCTAGCAGGACCTTTTTTTATCAAAAAAACTTGTCCCATACAATCGATTCAACTAATCAACCGAATGCTCTCATGCTGTGATACTCATCGTAAAACGTTTCGTTTTATCGATATCCGCTTAAAGCATTCGGTTATTTTTGATTAGTAATGATTGATGGTACAAGCTCATACGTGCTTTTCTATCTGGTATAAATTATTTTGATAACCGTTCCTGTTCTCCTGCTGGCGAAAGGATTGTTATTTTTTCAATTTGTTCTACGGGAACCATGCGGATCTGCTGCTCTTCGTTTTGTAGGCGGATCATTACTCGGTCTTTTTCGACCGTTTTTGTCGCCACCCAACCTGAGATCGTTTCATACTTGCTACTCAAACGATTCGCTCTTACTTGTAAGATAACTAAACTATGTTCAGTCGCAGCTTTTTGCAGCTCAAGAATAAACTTTCCTTGCAATCGTACATTCTTAGCATGTTCTTCAGTGTCATTTACAAAAGAATCAAAAAGTTGATACGAGGTATGAGTAACTAATTTCGTAAGCTTCTTCATTGGTGATACTGTCTCTTCGTTCATCGAATGCACTCCTCCTTTAGCTAAGAAAGTGTTACTTAATTAATCTTATTTTACCTAACATTTTACAAAAAAACAAGGAAATGCTCTAACGTCTCTAAAAAAAGAAAGCGCTAATCTTAGAAAGTGTTTGTTATTTTATTTTCATCCATCCAAATGTTCCACCAATGATCTAACCCTTCTGTGATCAATTGATATGTCTCATCAAAGTTATTGGTATAGTATGGATCAGGAACATTTTCTTTTTCTTTTCCAGGGATGCTACTTAAAAACAAATGGATTTTTTCCTGTGCTGATCGTGGTGCTCTTCTTTTCAGTTCTTCTACATTTTCTTGATCCATGCCAATGATCCAATCAAAAGTTTCAAAATCGTGGGGTGTGATTTGACGAGCAACCATATTCGTCATATCTACATTTTCTTGGTTTAATATTTTTTTCGTTCCAGGGTGCGGTGTCTTTCCAACTTCATACGTACTTGTAGCAGCAGAATCCACAAAAAACTCTGCTTCCTTTCCTTCTGATGCTACTCGTTTCTTCAACAAGCCTTCTGCCATTGGTGAACGGCAAATATTTCCCAAACAAACAAATAAAATTTTTGTCATTTTCCCATCTCCTTTTAACGATCATGGCTTTTTCAACGAAAGATTATTTCTATTACTGTTCTTCCAACTCTTCTTTTGCATAAAGACGATAAGAGTATAATTCCGTATCCTTAGCTAAACGGAAAAGCTGCATAGCGATTTCCATCGGTGTTTCTTCATATTCATTCGTGATCCAATTGACTAACACGCCGCTGCAACCGTAAGAAAAAAAACGAGCATAAAATAGTTTATCTTTTGCAGAAAGCTGTCTTTCTTCATCCATTTGCTCAAAAATCTTGATAAAAGATTTTTGGATTAGTTGAGAGAATTCTTTTTGTAAAATTTCTTGGTCAGAAAGCACAGTATTTGCGTAAAACTCTTTCTTTTCAGCAATTGCTTTCAGCATTTTCAATGCTTGCTCTTCCCAATTATCAAGAGTAAGACATTGCGGGTCTAAATAATGCAAGGCATCCTCACAATAGACCCAACGAAGCAAATCGTATTTATCTGTAAAATGATAATAAAATGTTTGACGATTGATTTTTGCTTCATTTGCGATTTTTTGGACGCTGATTTTTCGAAAAGATTGTGTTTGGCACAAATCAATCAATACGTTTTTGATCAATTGTTTCGTACGTGTTGTATCACTCATTCATTTTCCTCCAATCTAAAAGCAAAAATCACATATGATAGTCGTATCCGAAATGTTCATAAGCATAAGCCGTAGCCATTCGCCCTCTAGGTGTACGCTTTAAAAATCCTTTTTGGATCAAGTACGGTTCATACATATCTTCGACTGTTTCTCGTTCTTCTCCTATATTTACGGAAAGCGTGCTTAATCCTACGGGTCCGCCGCCATATAATTCGATCATCGTCCGTAACAATTTCTGGTCAACATAATCCAAACCAGCTTGATCGACTTGTAGCAAAGTAAGAGCCTGATCTGCTATAGGACGATCGATTTTCCCGTCTCCTTGAACTTGTGCAAAATCACGAACCCGTTTGAGTAAGCGATTCGCGATTCTAGGCGTTCCTCGCGATCGGCGAGCAATTTCCAATGCCCCTTCTTCAATGATCTCTGTTTGAAAAATATCCGAAGAACGTAAAACGATCTCCTGCAGATCCTGTTCGTCATAATATTCCATATGTGAAATGATGCCAAATCGATCGCGTAAAGGTGCAGAAAGCATACCTGCTCGCGTCGTCGCCCCAATCAAAGTAAAGGGAGGAAGAGGAAAATGGACCGGATGTGCGGTTGGTCCTTGTCCTACCATGATGTCTACATAAAAATCTTCCATGGCCGAATAAAGCATCTCTTCTACTACTCTAGGCAATCGATGGATCTCATCGATAAATAGGACATCCCCTGCTTCCAGTTCATTTAAGATCGCTACTAAATCACCCGGACGTTCGATAGCGGGGCCGCTTGTCGTACGAATGTTCACGTTCATCTCATTAGCAATGACCATAGCCATCGTCGTTTTCCCTAATCCAGGAGGCCCATACAACAGAACATGATCTAATGGTTCTTCCCGATTTCTGGCAGCTTCGATGTAGATCTGAAGCTCTTGTTTGACTTTTCTCTGCCCGATATACTGAGAAAGCAACTGCGGACGAAGAGATTTTTCCAAACTCAGTTCATTTTCGCCAGTTTCTGGTGATAACAAGTATTCATCTGTCATTTGGTCTCCTCCTTATTTTTTCATCATCAGCTTGAGTGCTTGGCGTAAATACTCATCCGTTGTCTGATTATCGACTTCTTTTAATTGTTTTTCTACACGTTTGATTTCTCTATCACTGTAACCAAGAGCTGAGAGAGCCTCCATTGCTTCAGATAGAGCGGTAGCGTCTTTTGTAGTTGCTTCATCGAATAGACTGAAGGGCGTATCGATACTCAGCTCACCAAATTTTCCTTTTAGATCCAAGATCATTTGTTGCGCCGTCTTCTTCCCTACCCCTGGAAATTTTGTCAAATAAGTGACATCACTGGATTCCACTGCTTGGATCAAACCGGAGTGGTCTTCACTTGCCATGATCGCAAGAGCACTTTTTGGACCGATTCCTGAAACACTGACTAATCGCAAAAACAGTTGTTTTTCTTCTAAAGAATCAAATCCATACAAAAGATGTGCATCTTCGCGGATCACCTGATGGACATAAATTTTTATTTTTTGATTTAGTTTGCTGCTGTAGCGGTAAGGATTTCCTAGTGCGATCTGGTAGCCGATACCATTGGTTTCTACTACTATGTAATAGGGGTTGATAAAGGTAACCACACCTGTCAGATATTCATACATATTCTAGTCCTCTTTCTTTTGCACACATACGTTCCCTTTATTGTAGCACATTTCACCTTGTGAAAAAAGGAGTCTGGGGAGCGTTTCTTTCAAATAGCAATCGCTTGAATAAAAAAGAGCGGACGATCGAGTGAATCCCCGTATTGTACCGCTCTTTTTATATTTTCATTATTCTACCAGTGATTTGTATTCGCCATAACCGAGTTCATCCATCTTTTCATAGGGAATGAATTTTAGTGAGGCAGAATTGATGCAGTAACGCAGACCGCCTTTATCTACTGGGCCATCGGTAAATACATGTCCGAGATGAGAGTTTGCTTCTTTGCTTCGGACTTCTATTCGATGCATGCCATGAGAAAAATCGGCTTTTTCACGTACTTGTCTTTTCGCTATTGGTTTGCTGAATGATGGCCAGCCACAACCAGCGTCATATTTTTCCGCAGAGCTAAATAACGGTTCGCCGCTGACGATATCGACGTAGATCCCTTTTTCGTAAAAATCATCGTATTTTCCGGTAAATGGACGTTCTGTTGCATTTTCTTGTGTGACTGCATAAGCCATCGGTGATAATTTTTCTTTCAGTTCTTCTTTTTCTGGTCTTGTTGGTTTATCCATTAAAAATGCCCCCTTTGTGTTCCTATCATAGCGCCAAAGCAGACAGATGCCAACAATTTGCTTTCTTTCGAATCATTTACACTTTTCGGCGCCGGGCAAACTCAACGAAACGGAATTTATCTAATCGGTGTACCGACTCAGAATACTCAAAACAGCGGGTATCTTCCAAATGAACAAGACTTCTGACGACTACTGCGTAAGTGTCATCGTGAAGATCCATCGTTGTTTTCATGATATCTGTTACTTCTTCTACTGTGATTTCCTTTTGTGCGTAAGCAATCGTTAAAGAAAGCTCATTTTCAAAATATTCATAGATCGACCCTTGTGCTTGTACTGGGGTTAAATGAAGAACGATCTCCTTTAATAGATAATCAGTATCTAATATAACCACTTCACCATCGATTTTTCTTTCGCGTATCAAATGCCAGACAGGTGCACCAATCTCCCAGCCAGTAATCTCATTCAGTGATTTTGTTACTTCTGTTTCTTCTAACGTATGAACGATCGTTTCACTTGGAATACGTTGGGTTTCCTGTAGCTCTTTATAGCTTGTCAGCCCAGAAATAGGAAAATCAAAGCGGTTTCGATCTAGTACGATCGACCCTTTTCCTTGTTTTTTTTGAATATATCCTTCCGTCGTCAAAAGATTCAGTGCTTTTCTAATTGTTTCTCGTGAAACACCGTAGATTTTGATCAATTGGTTCTCACTAGGCAAAAGCGAATGCGGAGGATATTCTTTCGCTAAAATTTTCTGTTCCAAATCTAAAAAAATTTCATTGAACTTGTTCATGTTTTTTCCCTCACTCGTTCTTCCATCATTTCTTCACTATACTACAGCTCTTTTTGTATTTCAATGTTCCTCTTTTTAAGAAAAGCTTATTTTATGCTTTTTAAAACGATATCATTTTTCTGGACGTTTTTGGATAAAACGCTTGCAATTCTTCCCGAAAAAAAGTATAGTAAACGAAGAAGTAACTTGCATAGACAAGTTAAAAGAAAGGGGTTTATTGATATGGCAAAGTATCAAGCAGATGCCGAGAAACTGCTACATGATATCGGCGGAAAAGAAAATATTGCTGCAGTTAGTCATTGTGCAACTCGTATGCGTTTTGTCCTAAATGATCTTGGAAAAGCAGATCAAAAAGCAATCGAAGATATTCCTAGTGTGAAAGGGATGTTCACGAATGCTGGGCAGTTCCAAGTCATCATAGGAAATGATGTTTCTACTTTTTATAACGACTTCGTTGCAGTATCCGGAGTTGAAGGGGTTTCTAAAGAACAAGGAAAAGCAGCAGCAAAACAAAACCTTCATCCCGTACAACGCGCCATTGCCGTCTTGGCAGAAATCTTTACACCACTGATTCCTGCAATTATCGTCGGCGGATTGATCCTTGGTTTCAGAAATGTACTTGAAGGTATCCAGTTTGAAAGTCTTGGTGGAACGATCGTTGAACACTCGCAATTTTGGAATGGCGTCAATGCCTTTTTATGGCTGCCAGGTGAAGCAATTTTCCATTTTCTTCCAGTAGGTATCACTTGGAGTATTGCGAAAAAGATGGGTACTACACAAATATTAGGAATCGTTTTAGGAATTACATTAGTTTCTCCGCAATTATTAAATGCTTATAGTGTAGCTTCCACAGCTGCAGCAGATATTCCATTTTGGGATTTTGGTTTTGCTCAAGTCCAAATGATCGGTTATCAAGCACAAGTTATTCCAGCTATGCTGGCAGGGTTTATGTTAGCGTATCTAGAGATCTTCTTCCGCAAATATATCCCTCAGTCGATTTCAATGATCTTTGTTCCATTGTTTTCATTGTTACCAACTGTTTTAGCTGCTCACGTTATTTTAGGTCCTATCGGTTGGACAGTCGGAAGCTGGATTTCAACTATCGTAAATACCGGGTTGACGTCTTCTATCAGCTGGTTGTTTAGTGCTGTATTCGGGTTCCTGTATGCACCTTTAGTAATTACTGGTCTCCACCATATGACCAATGCGATTGATATGCAGCTGATTGCAGATTTCGGATCAACGAATTTATGGCCGATGATTGCTTTATCAAATATCGCCCAAGGCTCTGCAGTCTTAGCCATCGTCTTCTTGCATCGTGGAAACAAAAAAGAAGAACAAATCTCGATTCCAGCAATGATTTCTTGTTACTTAGGCGTAACTGAACCTGCTATGTTCGGGATCAATTTGAAATACGTCTATCCTTTCGTCGCAGCAATGGTCTGTTCTGGATTAGCTGGCATGTTTGCCAACTTGATGGATGTTCGAGCAAACGCGATCGGAGTAGGTGGGTTACCAGGAATACTAGCTATCCAAGCAGAAACATGGGTACCTTTCATCATCGCAATGATCATCGCTATCATCATTCCATTTGGCTTGACGATCGTCTTTAGACGCCAGGGAATCTTGAATAAGATTGATCCTGCTGTTCCTGAAAATGCTGCTGATGTACAGCTTCAAACAGCGAATGGTGCAACAGCAATGCCACAGTCTTTTGAACCTGTTTCAGCAACTGGTACGGCAGTTGCAACAAAAGAAACATTATTCGCAGTGGCTGCTGGGAACATCAAGGAAATTACTGAAGTAAATGACCCAGTTTTCTCACAAAAAATGATGGGTGACGGTTATGCTGTCGAACCGTCAAATGGCAAAGTCTATGCACCAGTAAATGGTAAAGTGACGAGTGTTTTTGAAACAAAACATGCCATTGGTATTCTTTCTGATGAGGGGCTGGAAGTACTCGTTCACATGGGATTAGATACCGTTGAACTAAAAGGCGTTCCTTTCACTGTATTCGTGAAAGAAGGAGATCTTGTCACACCAGAAACTCTGATTGCTGAAATGGAATTGCCAGAAATAGAACAAGCTGGTAAGAAAACTGACATTATTGTTGCTTTAACTAATAACGAAAAAGTTGCTGGTCTATCCCTTGACCAATCAGGACTTGTTCGCCCAGGCGAAGCAGTCGGTAACGCTGAAGTAAAATCTTAGTCAGAGTAGATAAGTAATCTTTTCAATAAAAAAGACGGGCTATCATGGATTTCAATCGAAAATCAGATAGTCCGCTTTTTTTGTTTAATTGAATGTTTTCAGTGCCTGATTGACAGCACCAATCGGAAACCCTACGATACTGTAGTAATCTCCAGAAATTTCTTTGACGAATACACTGGCAGCATTTTGGATGCCGCATGCCCCTGCTTTATCCGCATAGTCTCCCGTCTCCAAGTAACGATTGATTTCTTCATCTGTCAGTGGATAAAAAGTGACATGTGCTTCTGCTAGTATTCGTTCTTCTCGCTCCTTTGTTTTTAAAACAACTGCTGTGTATACAGTATGTGTTTCCCCGCTTAATTTTTTCAACATGACTTCAGCCTCAGCCATATCTTCTGGTTTACCCATGATCTCCTGGTTGAGAACAACAGTCGTGTCGCTAGCAATCACTAAGCTGTCTTTCTTTTCTTTTTGTTCCCAAACAGTTCGTGCTTTTTCTTCAGCCATTCTGCGTACATAATCGACTGGCAGTTCGTCTGGAAATGGCGTTTCATCAATATCAGCAGGTTCGATCTCGAATTCTGAAACGATGTGAGCCAATAACTCTTTTCTTCTTGGTGATTGGGACGCTAGTATAATCTTCATGTTTCCCTCTTCTCTCTGACTTAATGCGGATCTTGGATCCGTTTGAACATTCTTTCCATATCCGAGTTGGTAAAGTGAATCAATACTGGGCGGCCATGGGGGCAATTGAATGGATTTTCGCATTGTGCTAAATCTTTCAGCAGCACACGTGCTTGTGCTTCATTCAAATAATGGTTGGCTTTGATCGATCGTTTACAGCTCATCATGATTGCTGTTGCTTCACGGAATTTTTTTACGCTCACACTTCCTGTCGTCAATAGCATGTCGATCATCTCGCGAATAATCGATTCTTCTTCACCATTGGGATACCAAGTAGGATGGGCCCGTACAATAAAGCTGTTTTGACCAAATTCTTCTAAATAAATCCCTGCATCTTCTAGCAAATGCTTTTGCTCTTTTAGTTTCAAAGCATCACTGTTTGGATAGTCCAACACAAATGGAACAAGTAATTCTTGTAGATCATCAGATACTTCCCCAATTTTTTCCCGGAAATATTCATATTTGATACGCTCTTGAGCAGCATGCTGATCGATGATGTACAATCCGTCGCTACTTTGGGCAAAAAGATACGTTCCGTGCATCTGTCCAAAATATTCCAATTGAGGAAAACGTTGAACTGGTGTTTCCGTTTCTAGTTTCTTGATCGCTTGTTCTAATGTTTTGTCGTTTCCGTGAGTGAAATCAAATTCAGGATGCAGTGTCAATTCTTCCTCGTAAATCTGTTCATTCTCTTCTAAGGATATATCTATCTGTTCTTTATTTGTTTCTTTCGTGTTATCCACAGTAGGAATTTCTTTCTTTTCAGATTTTTCCACTGTTTTTTCTACAAAGTTATCAACATTTTCACCAAACTTATCCACCGTTTTCGCTGTTTTTTCTGGATAACTAGTGTTTCCTTCAGAAAAGCCAGAAAAGTTTTCAACATTTTCCACAGACTTATCAACAGATCTGTCAACAAATGTGCTCTTTGGTTCTTCTACAAAAAAGGTTCCTGTCTCTCGGTCAAAATTCAAACTACTTGGCTTTTTAGGTTTTTCTTCTTCAAAAGCATAGGACAAATCGATTTCGATTTGTTCCGTTTTAGGCTGATCTGGTACTTTTTTCTTGAACCGTAGATTATCCGCGGCACTTGGAATCAGGTTTTCTTGTGACAATGCTTTTTGAATAGCGTTACTAATTAGCTCTGTTAGTTCTTTTTCCTTCGACAACCGGACTTCCTGCTTCGTCGGATGGACATTTACATCGACTAAAAGCGGGTCCATCTTGATTTCCAATATAGCAATAGGAAAACGGCCGACCATTAATTTTGATCCATAACCTGCAACGATTGCTTTATTTAAGGAAAAATTCTTGATAAAACGTCCATTGATGATCGTCGATAAGTAATTCCGACTGGCACGAGTCACCTCTGGCAATGAAACATAACCAAATAACTCAAAATCTAGATCTTTTCCTTCGATTTTCAACATTTTTTTAGCGGTAGATAATCCGTAGATTCCCGCAATCGTTTGTTTCAGATCGCCATTTCCAGCAGTTGCCAACATTTTGTTTCCATCATGTACTAAACGAAAAGCAATTGTTGGATGACTTAATGCCAGACGATTGACGATGTCCCCGATGTTCGCTAATTCTGTATGCAGTGTTTTCACGTATTTCAAGCGGGCTGGCGTATTGAAGAACAGGTTGCTGACGGTAATCTTCGTTCCTTGACGCAGAGGTGCTGGCCGATGCTCCATGACCTCGCCACCTTTGAGCAAAAGATAAGTACCTTGTTTTTCTTCCTGATTCGCCGTTTCCAGAATCATCTCAGAAACAGAGGCAATACTTGGCAAAGCTTCCCCTCGAAAGCCCAGCGTTCGTATGCGAAAAAGATCGTCACGATTATGGATCTTACTTGTCGCGTGCCGCTTGAAGGCATTCTCTACGTCGTCTGCCAAAATGCCTTCTCCGTTATCAATCACTTGGATCGTCCGCAGTCCCGCTTCTTCAACTAAGATATCAATCTGAGTACTACCGGCGTCAATTGCATTTTCCACTAATTCTTTCACGACAGAAGCTGGTCGTTCCACTACTTCTCCCGCAGCGATCTGATTAGCTAAACGTTCAGATAATTCTTGGATTTTGGCCATCGATATCCGCCTTCTTCCTACAGTTGTTTTTGTAATTCATATAATGTGTTTAGTGCATCCATTGGCGTCATTTCTAGTAAATTTATTTGCTTCAGTGATTCAATGACTTCTGTTTCATTTTCGGATAATTCACCGAATAAAGAAAGTTGTTGGGTTTCTTCTTTGACACTGTCTTGTATAGGGTCTTGGTTTACTTTTTCTGCAGGTGGTTTTATTTGCTCCTGTTTGGCTGTTTTAGTCTTCTCTCCTATTTCAGCTGGAACAGTATGGTGTCCGTTATCGCCATTTTCTAGCGTATGCAGGATATCTGCTGCTCGCTCAAGTAGATTGGCAGGCAATCCTGCGATTTTTGCCACATGTATACCATAGCTTCTATCCGCAGGTCCATCCATCATTTTATGCAAGAAGACAACTTCTCCGTCTTTTTCAACAGCTCCAACATGGACATTTTTAAGCTGCGGAAGTTCTTTTTCAAGTACCGTCAGTTCATGATAATGGGTAGAAAAGAGTGTTTTTGCTTGTACATGACGATGGATATATTCGATGATTGCTTGGGCCAACGCCATTCCGTCATAGGTTGCTGTTCCTCGCCCGAGTTCGTCAAACAAAATTAAACTGTTTGGCGTCGCATAACGTAGGGCTTGATTGGCTTCCATCATCTCTACCATAAAAGTACTTTGTCCAGCAATTAAGTCGTCACTTGCACCAATTCGGGTAAAAATCCGATCAAAAATAGGTAAAATTGCTTGTTTTGCCGGAACGAAACAGCCCATTTGCGCCATCAGAACAGTTAATGCCAACTGGCGCATATACGTACTTTTACCAGACATATTCGGTCCTGTGATCAGCAAAATCATTTCGTCTTCTGCCATTTCTACGCTGTTAGGGATATATTCCTGATGTCCTAATACTTTTTCTACTACAGGATGTCGTCCGTCTTTGATCAGAAGCTGATGCTTGTCACTGACAAGTTCTGGCCGAACATACTGATAGCGTTCGCTGATTGTTGCAAAACTTTGTAGCACATCTACTGCGCTGATTGCTTTTGCAAGTACTTGTAGCGGTTGGATAGCCTTTTTGACTTCTTCTCTCACAGCTAAAAACAACTGATATTCTAAATCAACAGATTTTTCTTCTGCTTCGAGGATTTGTGTCTCCAATTCTTTTAGTTCTGGTGTGATGAAACGCTCTGCATTTGCTAAGGTTTGTTTTCGTTCATACTTCTCCAGTTCTGCATTCCCAAGATTTGCTTTTGTGATTTCTATATAATAACCGAAAACGCGGTTAAATCCGATTTTTAAGTTCTTGATTCCTGTTTCTTGACGCTCTTTTGCTTCAAGTTCTGCTAGCCACTTCTTTCCGTTTCTCATAGCAGAACGGTACGTATCGAGCTGCTCATTGAATCCATCTTTGATGATGTTTCCTTCCGTTATTTGTAACGGCGGATCATCTTGGATAGCTTGGTCAATCAATTGGACGAGATGGTCCATCGGTTGCATTTCTGAAAGCAGACTTTGCCATTGACCTTGATCAATTCCTTCAATCAACCCTCTGATCATTGGCACTTGTTCTAAAGAAGTTTTCAACTGGATCAAGTCTCGCCCATTGACATTACCGAAAGCTACTCGACCTGCTAGGCGTTCCAGATCATAGACTTTCGTTAATGCTGACTGCAAATCGATACGTTCAAAATAACTGTCTAGCAAAGAAGCGACCACTTCTTGTCTTGCTTTAATTTGTTTTGCCTGGATAAGCGGACGGTCTAGCCATTGTTTTAGTAAGCGGCCACCCATTGCTGTTTTTGTTTCATCTAATAACCATAGAAGGGTGCCGTGCTTTTTCCCAGTCCGAATAGATTGGCTTAATTCTAGGTTGAATTTTGAATAATAATCCATTTTCAAAAAATGATCTGGTTGGTATTCTACTGCTTTTTGGATATGAGCTAAACTCCGCTTTTGTGTCACCGCTAAATAAGTCAATAGTTTACCAGTTGCTTCTTTTTCCAGCGGATCGACTAGTTCACTTGTCAAAAAGCTAAATTCGGCATTTTCTTCCATTTCATTTTGTTGAGAAAAGACTAGCCCTAAACGCCCGCTTAGCTGTTCACGAAGGGTATCAGTGATCTCACTACCTAATACGAGTTCTTTTGTCTGCAATGCAGAGGCTTCATTTAAAACAGCTTCTTCATCATGCAACCGAGCCGTCTTCAATTCTCCCGTACTTAGATCGGCATAAGCAAAGCCAAATTCATTTCCTTGACTAACTACAGCTGTTAAAAAATTGTTGTCTTTTGCCGACAATCCTTTGCTGTCCATGACTGTACCAGGAGTGACTAGCTGAATCACTTCGCGCTTGACCATCCCTTTAGTCGTCTTTGGATCTTCTACCTGCTCGCAAATTGCTACTTTATAGCCTTTTTCAATCAAGGTATCGATATATCCTTGTGCTGCATGGTGAGGTACACCGCACATAGGAATAGGTTCTTCTGCATTTCGATTTCTGCTCGTCAACGTTAATTCCAAAAGCTGTGATGCCTTGATCGCATCTTCATAAAATAATTCATAAAAGTCTCCTAAACGATAGAACAAAAAAGCATCTTGGTATTGTGCCTTGATGCTTAGATATTGTTCCATCATAGGAGTGTTTTTAGTTTTTTGAGGCATGTTTTTCCTCCTCTATTTGTCCATTGATTTCTTCTTGTATCATCGTTGTTAAATGATGAAGCAGATCATCTGCTTCCAACAGCTGTTTTCTATAAGCTATAACAAGCGGATGCTGATCAAATTCTTTCATGAATTGATCCGCTCGCTTGATTGCTTCTTGTTCTGCTGCTGGTTTGTCATAGTGGGCAAAATGAACAGCTTCTTTTTGCGCTTGTTTGATTTTCTCTCTCAACTCAGCTAAATACTGGTTTTGCTGGATCTTTTCTTCAAGTGCTTTGTAGCGAATGATCGTTTCATTTTCTCTTAAAAGTTTTGTCAGTTTCCTTACTTCTTTTTGAATTTCCGGCTCCTGCTGCAAAAAACTGCCTCTCTTTCTACTCCATGAACGGTCGATCCTCATTGATTTGAATCAGCTGGATTTCTTTTGCATGACCTGTCGTATCATCCAATTCTAAGATACAGCCGCTTAAAATCGATCGGCCTTGTTCGACAACTTCAAAACGTTTTGGTAATGCGGTCAGAAACTTTTCGATCACAGGTTCTCTGCGCATACCCAAAATACCATCGTAGGGTCCTGTCATCCCAACGTCTGTCAGATACGCTGTACCTTTTGGCAAAATTCGCGCATCATTTGTCTGGACATGTGTATGTGTACCGACCACTGCTGAAACTTTCCCATCTAAAAACCAGCCCATCGCTTGTTTTTCACTTGTTGTTTCTCCATGAAAATCTACAAAAATGATTGGCGTACGTTTCCTAGCTTCTTCTACTAGTTCCTTCATTTTACGAAAAGGATCATCCAAGTCCACCATGAAAGAACGAGCTTGCATGTTGATTACTGCCAATTCGATCTGATTCACTTTGACAAAGACCATCCCTTGTCCAGGCGTCCCTTCCGGAAAATTTGCCGGCCGAACCATCTTTTTGGCTTCATTTACAAACTCAAAAATCCCGCGGTTGTCCCACGTATGATTTCCCATCGTCACGACATCTACACCGTCTTGCAAAAATTTTTTATAGATTTTTTCTGTGATTCCACGTCCAGAAGCGGCATTCTCACCATTTACGATCGTTACTTGCGGACGATACTTCTTCTTCAACCTAGGAAGATATTCAGTAATCATCTCTCGTCCCATTGAACCTACTACATCACCAATAAACAATACCCGCACACTAAATTCCTCTTCTCTTTTAACATCACTCTATATTATAGTTGTTTTCAATAAGAAAGAAAAGGTCAAACAAAAGGAACACTTTCCTGATATTTCTTAGATTTGAAAAATAAAATAAATAAATGGGACTGTGGCAAAAATCTTGTCACAGTCCCATTTCCCGAATAAACGTTGTTCCATCTGCTGCTTCTTCAGAAATAAGCCGAAATTTTTCAAAAATTTGAGAAACAATTTTCATAAATCTGTTCTTATTACTTGATGCAGGACAGCTTTTTCACAACCTCTTTTAAATCACACTTAACTCTTTCAATGCCTTCCAGATGCCATCTTGATCATTTGTATCAGTGACCATCTTGGCTTCTGCTTGTACTTCTGGCACAGCATTCCCCATAGCTATTCCGATTCCTGACATACGCAACATTTCACGGTCATTTTGTCCGTCACCAAAGCTGATAATATCTTCATGCGGGATACCTACTTGTTCTGCTAAGTGTAGGATCGTCGCCGCTTTAGAACCGTTTTGGGGAACGACATCTACACTGTTCTCATGCCAACGGACAAATCGGATCTTATCATATGAAGAGAATTTTCCATCATAGGTTTGATCGAAAAATGCTAACGCTTGATAGATTTCTTGTTCCTCTGCAAAAAATTGATCTAGTTCAGGCAAGACAGCGCCGAAAGAATGCATCGCCTCTTCCATCACCGTTACATCATTGGAAGAAGAACGTTTGATATTGTCTAAGCTGACAAAAGCTGTGTCGATCTGTTCATGATGCGCTTCCTGGACGAATGCATCTAACTGTTCGCGATCTAGTAAATTCTTATATACTTGTTCATGGTCTAAAAAACCGGCCGCTCCATTACATAAAATGTAGTTCGTAAAATCCAGATCTCGAATGACTTCTTGCGCATGGAATCGACTCCGCCCTGTAGCAATCGTGACCAGATGACCGGCTTTGCGTAATTTTTCCAATGCTTCTCTCGTGCTATCTAAAGCTTGTTTATTTGAATCTAACAACGTTCCATCAATATCAAAAGCAAATAATTTGCGTCTCATCTCTTGTCGTCTCGCTTTCTTATAAATACTTGCTTGCCTCTCGAACAGCTAACTTGCTCAAATCTGTTGTCAGCTGACTTTTTACCCAAGCAGCATCGGTCTTACTATAATCACGCAATGCCCAACCGATTGCTTTTTGGATAAAGAATTCCTTTGTTTGACGGTCTTCGTCTATTGCTCGAATCAATAGTGCTGTGTCTGTTTGCTGTTTATAACCTAATTGCAACGTGATTGCTATTCGACGCAACCAGAAATCTTCCTTTTTTTCGAACAACTGAAAGACTTCTTTACGTTGCTCTGGATGGGATTTACACCATGTACTGTATACTTTTCTCCAAGAATCGATGCTGTCCCACCATTCTTTTTTCTGGACTAGTGGTAACAATGTAACTAGCTCTTCAAAGGTAAACCGTTTGATGTTTTTTTGGACTAAATCGATCGCCACATACTGATATTCTCTTTCGATTTGTTCATAATAGTAATGAACAAAAGCTAAAACTTCAGAAACAGATAAATGTTTGCTTTCATCCAATAACGGCTGTTGCAAAAGAGCGCGTTCCGGCTTAGGTACTCCAGCAAAAGGAAAGAGATTTTTCATGTACTTTTCCATTTGTAACGCTTTTTCTTCATTTTTTGGAAAAACTAACACTTCCATAGTATTTCCTCCCTTAATGAACGACTTTTTAGTCCACATAGGATGATTTTGATTGATTCAGCCAAGCATAACCCAGTCCCATCACTAAACCGCCACCAATATAATTCCCTGCCAAAGCAAAAAACAAATTATGTAACACATTACTGGCTGTCATTCCATCCATCTGACCATGAGAAGCAAAGTAAGCAAGCGTAAAGGCAGGAAAATTCGCTATCACGTGTTCATATCCTAAAAAAGCAAAAATGAAAATAATGAATACGACCGTGATTACTTTCCCAGCATCCTCTTTCATCCGCATGCTAATCAGTACAGCGGTATTGACAACGATATTCGCAAACATCCCTTCCACCAAAATCGTTGTTGCAGGTTTTGCTAGTTTTACTGCTATTGATTCTAACATAAAGTTGTCCAACGTTAAATCTTGAAATGGCGTAGTCATAGAAATAAGAAATCCACATAACATACCGCCAATCATATTGAAAAAAATACAGGCAAATAGAATCTTGGCTGCCTTACTTAAAGCAAGTCTCTGCCGAAAAACACCCACGGTCATATAAAGCATATTCGATGTTCCTAATTCGGCGTTCATGTATAGAATCATGACCAGCCCCCAGCTGAACATAAATGCGTATAAAATCTTTCCTAGACCGTGCGCGATATCTTCCCCCTTCATCGCAATCGCAAATGCCACAGCCGTTCCTAAAGTCAAAAACAAACAGGCAAGAACCGCTCGAACAGCGTAACGTGAAAAGCTGTTTTCAAAAAGGTTCGCCTTCTTTTCAATTGAAGCATCGATTTTCTCAAATAATGGTGATACCGGATTCATTGATTTTCTCCTTAAACTTCCTTCACTTTTTTCCATTTGCACATACCTTCTCATTTTATAAAGAGAGCCTAGGTTTGTAAAGCGTTTTTACATACTAATTATCTTGACATTCATGGATGATCTATCATATACTGTAGTTTGTGTAAAATAATGCAGCAGAAAAATAATAACTCATCCCTAGTTTGTTGCCCCGTCTCGGGTTCGATTGTGTAACCGCGGCTGCAAAGGTGAAGATTGAAGAACAAACTATATGATTATGAATTTTTCAACGGATTATTTTACTCCAAAAACTTATATTCATTGGAGGAAATTTTAATGTCTCGTTATACAGGACCATCATGGAAAATTTCTCGTCGCTTAGGCATCTCATTGTCAGGCACAGGAAAAGAATTAGCACGTCGCCCTTACGCACCAGGTCAACACGGACCTAACAGCCGTGGCAAACAATCAGAATACGGCATGCAATTAACTGAAAAACAAAAACTTCGTCACATGTACGGAATGAACGAACGTCAATTCCGTAACTTGTTCGTAAAAGCTAGCAAAATCAAAGAAGGTAAACACGGTGTTAACTTCATGATCTTACTAGAACAACGTTTAGACAATGTTGTTTACCGTTTAGGACTTGCAACGACTCGTCGTCAAGCACGTCAATTAGTTAACCATGGTCACATTTTAGTTGATGGCAAACGCGTTGATATCCCTTCATACCACGTAGAAGTGGGTCAAGTGATCTCAGTTCGTGAAAAATCACAAAACATCGTAACAGTAAAAGAAGCTGTAGAAGCAACTGTTGGACGTCCAGCATTCGTAAGCTTTGACGCTGAAAAATTGGAAGGTTCATTAACTCGTTTACCAGAACGTGACGAACTATATCCAGAAATCGACGAAGCTCTTGTCGTTGAATACTACAACCAAAGCTTATAATTTCAAAAGCTTTCTTGAAAAAGGCCGCTATCTATTGGATAGCTGGTCTTTTTTTTTATTTTCTATTTACAAAGCAATCACTTTGTTTTACAATTTCGTTAACCAAGAAAAAATATTAAGTTAACGAAAAGAGGGTATTATGAACCGAACATTGAAAGAATTGATACTTGCTGCGGAATTTGCCGCGATTATTTCTGTCCTTTCTCAGATGACCATTCCTTTTGGTTTGGTTCCTTTGACAGGGCAAACATTTGCTATTGGACTGACAGCCACTTTTCTCGGAAGAAAATTGGGATTGATATCTGTTACGGTTTATCTTTTACTGGGTTTGATCGGTCTTCCTGTATTTTCAGGGATGACTGGCGGCATAGCTGTTTTATTTGGTCCAACTGGCGGATATTTGATTGGATTTCTCTTTCAAACATGGCTAACTGGCTGGATGATCGAAAAAACAGACGCTCATTACTTGTACGCAATCTTTGCCAATCTAATGGGTTCTCTTGCCGCATTAGTCTGTGGGATGATCTGGCTGAAGATAAGTGGCGACCTTACTTTTACAACTGCATTTGCCAGTGGGCTGCTGCCTTTTTTACTGCCGGAAGCAATCAAATCAACTGGAGCAGCCTATATCGGTGTCTTGTTGAAGAAACGGCTAAATCGATTTCTTCGAACGAATTGAACAAAAAAGCAGCATGGAAGAAGACTCAACATCCGGTCTCTTCCACGCTGCCATATTTTAATTTAAACAGATCTTTATTTTGTCAAATCTACTTTTTTACCGATCCAATAAATAATTATCCCACCGACAATCATTGATGCCAATTCTCCTAAAGCAATCACCCACCAATTCAAGAAAAAAGGTAGTTGATATAAAATCGTTAGCTGACCAGCTACTGTAAACATGGAAAAAGCGAATACGCATGCTGTCACTGCCATTTTGATTTTCATGTTTTTGATGCGACTAGTGATTTTATAGTTGATAAGCAATACAATCAGCGTGCTGACGCTTCCTACTACAACATCTATCAGTCCAAGAGGAGAAGCAATATTAGCCAAAGCTACTCCTGCTGTTACCGCGACGATGTATCTTTTGTTATACAAGGACAGATAGTTGAACATCTCCGAGAGACGAATCTGAATCACTCCAAAGCTAAAAACAGACAAAACCAGCGTCACTGCCACATATAAACCAGTGACTAGCGCCATCCGAGTCACATCTGTCGTTGTCCAGCGTTTGGCTGAACGGGTATTATTTTTTTCCATGTTCTATTTCTCCTTTGCAAGATAATTTTATCTTGGTAATGACTGCGACCAAAGGATGGGAAGAAAATTCCAACTGAAGTGCCGCAGAAGGTTGTGAAAAAGCTGTCCGACATCAAATGCCGGGAACAATCATCGACTTTCTTTTATCATCAACCATTTGGTTCTCTCTTTATTTCTTATCATACAGAAGCTTGAAAAAAACACAAGGTTATTTTAGCAACCAGCCACCATCGATTGGAATAATCGTTCCTTGTATATAGCTTGCTTGAGGAGAGGCAAGAAATAATGTCAGCTCCGCTACTTCTTCCGGCTGTGCCCATCGCTTGACTGGTGTTTCATTTGCCACCCACTCTGCCATCTCACCTTTCCCTTCAAAATCAGCCGCATTCATCGGCGTTTGGATGGCTCCTGGAGCAATTCCTTTTACTCGGATCCCCTGCTCTGCGTAATCCAGAGCGAGTTGTTTGGTAAAACCGACGATTGCATGTTTCGCACTTGTATAAGCAATCCCACCTCCGCCAGCAACCAAACCCGCAATCGAAGCCATGTTGATGATTGTTCCGCTTTTTCGGCGGATCATATCAGGAAGGATGATGTTTGTTAGATGATACATGCTTTTCACATTCGTTTCATAAATCAGATCCCACAGCGATTCGTCAGTTTCCATCAAGGATTTGTATGCATCTAGTACCCCCGCAGTATTCAATAAAATTGTAACTTCACCAAAATGATTCTGGCATTTCGATACCGCTTGTTGGAGTTCCTTCCTCTGTCGGACATCCCCTAGTGCGTAGGCAAAAGTTTCAGGAAATCGAAAAGAAAGTTCTTCCATTTTTCCAAATTTTTGATCTAATCCAAAAACAAAGGCATCTTGTTCCAGAAAAGCTTGGGCTTGCGCGGCACCAATACCAGAAGCAGCTCCTGTAATAAATACGACCTGTTTAGCTAAATCTGGATAACGGTTTTTCATTCTACGATCGCCCAATCATCTGCTAAAATATCGCAAACTGTAGGAGCAAAGCTAGAAAAACCTTCATCACTTGTTTTGATCAATAAATAGGGCGTCACCGGACAGCCATCAAATTCATCATCGGATACGAGAACAACATACAGCTCAAATCCACTCCATCCTTTACGAATAATCTTTGCACCTTTTTTCAATTCTGGTAAAATTTCTTCAAATGTCATCTTTATTCTCCTTTTTTTGTTATTGTTTTGATTGTTTTTGAATCATTTCAAATTTTTGAGATAGCTGAATGTAATCTATCAATTTTAATTCTTCGGTCACAATAAAATAGTCAAGATCCGCCCACGGTTTTCGATGAACTTTACTTGTTGAAATCAGAAGATCTACTTCTCTTCCCCGATAATCCGTTGGTAGAAAAATCAGCTGATAATCATTACGGAAAAACGTCCGTAACCCCTCCTCTAACAGTTGCTCTTCAAATAATGGAAAATCTGTCATCAAGAGGATCGTGATCTTTGGAAGCTGTGGAGTAAAGGCTCCTAATGTTTTAAACACAGTCAGATACCGTCCCATCAAAAACGCATGATTTTTAAACGCCAGATGATTAGGCTGTTTGTGTCTGCTTTCAAAAAAGCGTACTAACCATTGTTTTAATTCCTTGTTTTCAATGACTAAATGATTAATGAAGTCACTACTGTTTCCATCAATCGTTTCTTTTGCGTTAGGAAAAAGATAGGCGAAAAAATGACTACTGAACAAATAGTTTTCTGCCTCAAAGGTCAGATCTTCCGCTGGTAGCTCCTGCTCTTCTTGATAAAGAGAAAGAGCTGCTTTTGCTTCAGAAAGAGCTGCAAAAGGCGGTGTTTCTGCTTGTTGATGGAAATCAAAAATTTTCTTCCGTATCTTAGGATCACTATAATATTCTTCACGCGTCATCAGAACAAGAAATAATGCGCCTAATTCGTCTTCTACTTGAAAATAATTAGGAAATACCGGCTCCATGACTTGGCAGAATCGTTGGAACAACAGATTGTCTGCGATCAGCCGTCTTTTTTTCTCATTCAATACCACATAATGCTTCTGTGATTTTCTTAAAAAAAAGGCACCTAGCATGTATTCCAAACGTCTTTTTTTGATTTCATTCAAACGAACATTGAAAAAAGCCATGATATGTTCTGCCATATTCTTTACGTCCATTTGAGAAATCGTTTCAAACGGCCAGATTTTCCCTCGAAACAACTGCCAGAATGTCATATGCAAGTAAAGTCGAATGATTTCTTCTTCGCCTTGCGCGATATATGTACCTCGTTGCAGACGAATGCCATAAGTTTGCAGTTGCTGTTTCCATTCATTGATTTTTCGATGAGCAGTGGATTCACTAATGTAATGCTTTTGCGCAAATTGGTAAATCGTGTGGAATTCTTCAAAAAAAATGTCGTGCAGCAGCTGGAATTTCAGCGTACTTTGCACGAGATAGATCAAAAAACGCTCATGTTCAATCGAATCGAGCGCATCATAAAAGTTATAACCAGAACGGTGATTTTTTGTAAACAAAGGGTGCGTCTTACCGCTAAACTGCTGATAGTTTTTAGACAGCTCGTTTAGGTATTTCGACACACTGCGGGCATCCAGCTGAACAACTTGCGCTAATTGTGCAGCAGTATGCCAAGCTTGATCCTCAAAACTTTCTAGGAGGAGAATCTTATAATATAGATCTTTATCAAATTGTTTAAGATACTCGGAAGACAAATACACGTCTTTCCCTCCTTTTTTATGCTAGAACGTTTTGGTTATTGTAGCATAAAATAGTGGTTTTCGCATCAAAACAAGCCAGCAAAAGGCTGAAAGAATAACGGTAGCAACAAAACGGTCAATATCCCATTTACGCATATCGCAAGCCCTGAAATGATCCCTTCTACTTCGCCAATCTCGATTGCTTTTGCTGTACCGATAGCATGAGAAGTACTTCCTAACGCCACACCGCGAGCAACGGGACTTTCAATCTTGAATAAGCGGAAAATATGAGTAGCGATCAGCGAGCCAAAAATACCTGTAGAGACAACAATTGCAAGAGTCACGGCATTCACCCCGCCCATCGTATGAGACAAATCGACAGAAATAGCCGTCGTTACAGATTTCGGTAGTAATGAGATGACCATCTCTTTATGAAGAGAGAAAAAATAACCGATCCCTACACTAACCAAGCAATTTGCGACTATTCCTGCTAAAATCGCAGCCATTACAGGATAAAAATTTTCTTTCAGCAAACGGAAGTTTTTATAAAGCGGGATGGCAAGTGCCACTGTCGCAGGAGTAATCAGCATAGTCAAAAAATTGCCGCCGATATTATACTCTTTATAGCTGACGCCAGAAAAATGCAAAAATAAGATAATAACAACAATCGATAATACGAGAGGATTCAAAACAGGCAGTTTATATTTCCGCAAAAATTTGTCAGATAATACGTACACTCCTAAAGTCAAACTTAAGCCAAATAATGGATTCACAAAAAACTCAGTCAATTTGATTCTCCTCCATTTCGTTTACAGATACCCTGCTTGCTTTTTTCTTACGGACATAGCCTAGCAAAGCTTCTACCCCTTCTGCCGTTTTTCCCGCTGCGACCATCGTGACGATGGAACACACGACGACTGCCCCCAGTAAAATAGGCCATATCGAAGCGATATCATCGAAATATTCCAATAAACCTACACCAGCTGGAACAAATAAAATAGCTAGATTATTCAATAAAAAATCACCAGTTGCTCCGATTTTTTCAGGATCAACAAGATGCATTTCAAATGCTAAAAATAAAAAAAGAATACCTAAGATACTCCCAGGAATAGGTAAATGAGCAAAAATTCGGATACCTTCTCCTAATACAGAAAAGAAAATAATAATGAAAAACTCTTGAAAAAATTTCATCAAACAACACTCCTTACGTATAGCTTTCATTTTACTAACAAACCTTTTCTGAAAGTTTCAAAACATGCTGTTTCTAAGATACAATTTTTGAGAAAAAAAACGTTTTTTTTTTGGTATATTTATAGTTAAGCTTGGTGATTTGTGGAGAACTTTTAAAAAGAGTTGGAGTTTTGCTGTTGGTCTGGTTTCTTATACGTAATGGAAATCATTTTTTTATTCACATTTGTTAAGACTGCAGAAATCCTTCCGACACGAAACACTGCACCGAGGCTTTTCGTGTTGATGTTTCTTTTTTTTTGCATTTTTATAACATTTGGAGGTATTTATGGATTACTCACTAATGACCCGTCTTGCGGCGGAAATGATTGGTACAGCATTACTAATCGTGCTAGGTAACGGTGCTGTAGCAAACGTAGATTTAAAAGGTACAAAAGGATATGGCAGCGACTGGATGCTGATTGCTGTCGGATATGGATTTGGGGTTATGATGCCGGCAATGATCTTTGGCGGAATCAGCGGTAACCACATCAACCCAGCATTTACGATCGCCTTAGCGTCTAACGGATTGTTCCCTTGGGCTGAAGTTGTTCCTTATATCATTGCACAATTGATTGGTGCAGCGATCGGACAATTGATCGTAGTGGCTTGTTACAAACCTTACTACGACCAAACAGAAGATGTAAACCATGTGTTAGGTACATTCTCAACAATCAACAGTGTTGGTTCTAAATTCAATGGTTTCGTCAATGAATTCTTTGGTTCATTCGTTTTATTCTTTGGAGCTTTAGGTATTACAAAAGCACCATTCTTCCAAGATAACCTTGGTACAGCTCACTTAGCACTTGGTTTCCTTGTATGGACATTAGTTGCTTCACTTGGTGGTCCTACAGGTCCTGGCCTGAACCCAGCTCGTGACTTTGCACCACGTCTTGTACACGCACTACTTCCATTGAAACATAAAGGTTCTTCTCAATGGGGATATGCATGGGTACCCGTTGTTGCACCTATCTGTGCTGGTGTCGTAGCAGTATTCTTATATAAATTATTATTTATGGCTTAATTAAAAGCTAAATAAAAAAACTTGGTACAGCGATTGCGTACCAAGTTTTTTTATTTTTAGAAAAAGCAGACGGACTTTCTAAAAGAAATTCACTATTCGATCCTGTCGATGATTTCTTCAGGAAAATCGTCTATTTGCTTGTCAATTTTGCTGTCTTTGTATTTCTCTTCTTGGATAGTCAACAAAATCTTTGTAAGGTTCCCCCAGTCTACTGCTCTTGGCGGATCAAGCCAAACCACTACTTGGGACACACTTTCTTCATATAAATTGTTTCTATTCGTGATTATAACATCCGGAAAATCAGACTTTCCAGCCTCTATCACTTCCGTATTCAGATTAATATACAAACTTAAATTTTTCTTGATAAATCGATTATAGGCAGCACCATAAGAAAAATCGATGATGATTTTTACTGGCTCAGAAACCAGTTGAACGGGTATGTGATTGATCAATAACAATAAATAACTGAAAAAAAGAAAAAATTTATCTTGAAGCAACTCTTTGTGTTTTGACATTAGATCATTCATATACTCTAACAGATAGCAATAAAATGTAGGATAGTTTTGATTAAAAAAAGAAATATCTAGTGGAAATTCATCCGATTTATTAAGGGTATAATGCAAAAGTTTAAAATGTATTTTGGTTAACTCATTTTGGATCGATTTTCTCGTTTCTTTCGGTAACCGTTTGAACCGTTTTTCAAAACTTTCAATGAACCGCTCATTCAACCATTCGATTGTTTCATCTTCTTTTTTCCTCAAATACTTTTGATCTAACTTATCATGGAGATAAAGCCACGAGAGTGTCTTACAGATAAAAACAACTGATTCTGTCTCCAGTACTCCTTTTAGATAGAAAAATCCTATATCTGAGAAAAACAGCGGCTGATTGTTGGCAATATCTAAAGAATCTTCTTGTTCAGACAATAGATTGATTGCTAAAAAGTGGAATAATTTCTTTTTTTCATAAGCGGAAAGAGGATAATACCGATTTAAATTTTTTACCATTTTTTCTGTTTTTATAATTATAGGTAGCGCATACAACTTTTCAACACTTATTTCTGTTGAGTTAAAAAGATTATATAAAAAAAGGCGGATGTTTTTAGGATTTCCTGTCAACTTTCTCTTCTCAAAAAAATTTGATACTTTTTTAGATTTCTTTTCAGCCCTTGCAATACTTTATAAGCCACAGAATAACTCACATGATGCTGTTCAGCAAAATTTTCTATTGAGATATATTTTTCCTGAAAGAAAGCCAATACCATTTTCATGGATAAAGAATCTGTTATATAGCGAGATAATAGGGCATTACTAGAACTTTTACCATTGATTTCCAAACATATCACCAATTCACTAACAGTTAGACGAAAGTTTTTCTCTAAATCGAACATTTGTAAATCATGTTTTAGCTTATCGATAGTTTTTTTCAAGAGAAATGTCGATAACGATAGTTTCTCTTGAATATCCGAGATTGATTCTGATAAATTTGAGCTTGCTTCTAAATATTTAAGTAATGAATAACTTCTATAATCTTCCTTGCTTAAAAAAAACTCATAATTCATTAGCGATCAGCTCTTTCTACGTATATTGCTGTTTCCATTCTTTCACTGCTACTATCCCTTCTTATTCGTATTTCCTACATCGTCCCAACTGTACGCTACACAAACTGGAGGATCCGTTTATTGACCATTCTTGCTGTTAGACCTATTATAATGATTATATCATTTACTTATAGGCATCTACGCTAATACAAAAGCGTTTTATACTATCGAAAAAGAACGTAAATATCACGCAATAAGGAAAATATTTATTATTTTGATCTTACTTTTCTTTCTCTTCTTTCTTTCTCAAAATAAACCAAAGGATAAGTATTAAAACGAACAACAAGAAAATCAGCGCTTCTAAGATGTAGATCCAATTATTGGCCTTTTTAATCGTCACATCCTTCGTATTCAATTCCTTGGCTTCTTTCTCGTCTATCATAAACGCTTTTTCAAATATCCATTGGTCGGTATAGTTGATGATGGTATTTTCTTTTTTTCTTGAGAATTTTCCGTTTTCATTTTCATTTCCTAGAATGGTCATTGTGAGATGATATTCGCCTGGAGTTAGTGGCTGACCATTCAAAGCTGTTGGAAAAGAAAAGTTTGTATTCGGCGCAATCTGCAATCCTTCTTTTTCCTCCTGATATAAAACTTCAGAATGCCCTTTTTTTGTAATTTTTGTTTCAATAACTACCTGATTGATATAGGTTTTTTGATCATTTTGAACGTTTGCTAAAATGACATTTCTTGCATTGATTTGATCAGGTTTAACTTCATGGAGAACTAATTTAGGAGCAACTTTATTCAGTGTCTGTCGCATTAACAAGGCAACAGTATAGGCGTATTCATTCTCAATCGATAAGCTTTGATCCTTGTTTTCTGTTTGATCCTTTTCCGTCACAATTTCTTTGAATGTGATCCCACCGGCCAATACACCATCGAATCGATCTTTTGGCATCTTAGCATGAAAAACCACGGTTTGAACGCTTTTAGGTTCCAGTGTCACTGTCTCTGGATAACTCACATAGTCGATCAGATCAAAGATTAGACTTTCGTCTTTTTCAATCTCATTTTTTCCATATTCAACCATCACGTTTGAATTAGTCGTTGCGCTATTCACAGAAATGTCGATTTTCACTTCTTTTTCCGTATCATTTCTCAATTCTGCTTTTAATTCTACTTCCTGATCTGGAACAAGTTGGAGATCGAAATAAGTTTTTCTTTTATCGATTTGATCCTCCGAAGTTATTGGCGTCACCGAAAAATTGAATGCACTAGCTGTCACTGGTAAATGGTTAAAAAGTGTCCCTATAATAACTAGGAGTGTTACAAATAATTGCTGTTTTGGTTTCAAGTAAATCGCTCCTTTCATCATATGTAAGAAAAGATGGGAACAAAAGCGTGTCTCTGCCATTTTAAGCTGTGCAGGAAATAAGTATTTATGGTTCCTGTTGTCCTTGGTGCACCATGCTTTTGTCCTCATCTTCTCTTTTTATTAATTTTCTGGAACATCTGCAAGAATCCAGGATAGTTTCCCCTCAAATGTTCCAATCCTTTGATTTTCTACAGGAATATCTATTCTGATTCCATGTTGAGATGTAGAATCTAAAATAGCAGACAAATCACTTTCGCCTTTTTGGTCACTTTCAAAAATCGTAACAGCAGATGACCCTATAACCGTTGTCTCTTCAGAAGTAACAAACGAAAGAGCTTCCGGGAGTTCAAACGTTCCATTTGTAAGAACTTTTTCTTGTTTCAATTGTAATGTCCAACCTCCAGAAGCCCGTTCATCCATGATTTTCAATCCACCTGAGAACTGCCCAAATACACTTAATGGTTTATTGGATATTTTGTGTTGCCCAAAATCAACATACTGAGGAGCCGCTGAAAGATAAAGCTTTCCTTTTCTGTAATAAAAATAGATATCCGCTGTATTTTCGGAAAAGACACCTTCTGTATTCGCTGAATCAGAGTCAAAAACATATCCCTCAATATCAATAGGAAATTCTTTATAATTCTCTCCGATTTTTCCAGTGATTGTTTTCATTTCTGCGAGATCATTTTGACTCTCTTTCTCTTTATAGTAAACATGGACATCTATTTCCTTCAGCTTCGCAATCGTCAGATTTATATCATTTGACTGCTCAATTAACTTTGCATCCTCAAGATATTCAAAGTGCATAGTGAGTACCTTTTCGGGAATGACTTCTCGCAAATCTGTTTCCAACTCAATAATCAATGTATCTCCAAGAACAAAATAATCTCCTAGATTGAGTGTGACTCGGTTTCCTGTTATCAGGATATCTTTGGTATCAACTTGATTTCCGTTGATCAAGATACGCTCAGGAATATTTAATTCTTGTGCTAGGTCTATACTAGTCTCCAATTTCTTATCTTCAAGAAAATTCCCAGTAACTTTCAATGTATTTCTGATAGTTATCTTATCGTTTATTTCAACTTCAGCGATGGCCCCATAATCACTATCATTGACTTTTACATCAGCTGTTGATGACACATTAGATGGAAGTTGCGTCATAGCAATAGCGTTTTCTTGAAAAAATGTACCTGTTGAAGAAGTAAATCCCCAATTTACTTGTGTAGAACCGAATTGACTGATGAGATCAGGTACAATGTGAGAAGAGCGACCGACACCTTCCAGATCATAGGTGAGACTTCTTTGAGACGCGTCCCATTGAATGATTAATGTACGCCATGTACCATCAGAGAGAAAGGTAGGTGCTACTGTTACGCCAGTATGCTCTCCGGAATAATTGTTGTTATTTGGTTTAGGAGTGACAAAGGCGACATGCCCATGTCCCTTATTATCGGCAGTTATTTCACGATCCATTCGATCAGAAGAACCACTATTTTTATATGTGTCGAACTCAATCGAGAGTGCATTGCGACATAAGGCTGTCCTGATCGAGTCGAATAAGAACCAATTCCCATACCTGGGGAACCGATAACTTGGCTGGGATCATTAGCCATTCTAGAATCACCAGTCAATGTAAAAGTCATACCATCTCCTGCTTTATCTCGTTGATTTCCTAAATATAAATAACATTTAAATGTAAAATCTGAGCGTAAATCGATTTTATTGTTTGACCAAATAGCTCCTCTTTGAGACCTCTCTGCTGGATTCAGTTGCAATAGCTTCCCGTTTTCCAATATGGACGTGCTAGTACCGATAGGTTGTTGAAAAATCTTATCAATAGAAATAATATTGGGATCATCAGGCAGCCCCACTCGATAAGTCGGGGCATTCTCCAATGGCTGTTTGATTAACTCTTCAGATTCTTCTTTGTCAGTGGTCTCTTTACTGTCAGTAGTACTTGAATTCTCACTGCTTTCTTGGATCTGGCTGGATTCTGTTAAACGATCGAGTGTCGAAGTCTCTTTGCTTTCTTCGACTCTTCTATTATCACTGACCAACTGATTCGATTCCAAAGAATACCCTATAATCGGAAAGATATTAGTCGCTAATAGACTGCTTAAAATGAGCACGATCCTTCTCTTTTTCACTATATCTTTTCCTCCTGATTGTTGAATTCCCAGATGAACTGTTCCTGTCCAAACTAATATAGCTTGGCCTTTACCAACCTTTGTTTAGATTGTCTTCACAAAACCGTTTGACTGCATGCTTATTTTCAACTGTTCTTGTAAGTAAACTAGTTATTGGGTGTATCTTCTAATGTCCAAATTAATTTAGTAGAATATTGTTGCGCTAACTTGACAGATGTACCAGGTACCGAAAGCTGTACCGCATCTTTATTTTCATTTTCATTCGCACCAAATCGATAGACCCAAGTCCCCACACCTGTTCCTGATTTAGCATTGATTGCTAACGTATTATTTCCTCCTGGTGTCAGCGTTAATTCAGAATTGACCGTTTCAGGTGTATATGTTGGATCAACCAAAGAAACAGCTTGCCCTTTCGTAAACTTCAGCTGTGCTCCAACTAGTTCGTCCCCACTGGCAGTTTTAAATTGTTCTGGTTGGGCTACACTTAATTTCCACCCAGATAGTGTTCCTCTTTTATCTGTCACTTGGACATATGTCGGTTTTTTAGAACCATCAGTCATTTCATCAGCAGATGCATAATACGTTTTATCTGCAGTAGAAATTTTTTGAGTCCCAAATTTGAATTTTGATCCATAGTCAATCGATAATGCTCCTCCTGTTCCAGGACTTGGAGGGTCTACTGGATCGACAGGGACGTTGGGATCAGGATCTTCCGGATCAACTGGAGGAGTTATTCCCTCATCTCCTGCTTCAAATGTGATTGTTCCGTCTGTGTTATATTCCTTTGGGTATACTTCAGCTGCAGAGACGAAAGTCGTACTTACTGCCATACTGAATAACATCGTTGCCACTAATATAGTTTCTTTTTTCATCATTGCCATTCCTCTTTCTTTTTTAATAAATATACAATCGATCCATAGCACATGTTTGCTTTACGGAACTTATGAGAGAGAAGAATATCGTTCCGTATCTGCTCATATATGTCGATTAGTTGTTAGATGATTATCAGTCCGTTTTGATTCTTATTTTTCTATTGCCGCTTGATGCAATTAAAATTAGAACTGTAGCTGTCATAGTCTTTAAAATCATTTGTACATCTCACACCCCCATCCATCAAATATGACTTGACTGTCAAGACTGCAATCAATAGTTATTATAAGTAAATAAAAAATACATATTATATTATTTTTTGACAGTATCAGATAAAAAAAGAATAAACGCTTGCATCTAGTACTCCCTATGTTATGAATCGATCGATCAAATAAACATTCGCTAACTATTCTTCACAGCAAAAAAGCAGCATATCCACAATAAATGGATCTACTGCTCTTACTTATCCTTATAATTAACAGGGATTTTCTTTGTCGTTGATGATATTCCATCACTCCCGTAGTAATAACAGAAAAAATATTAGAACCTATTAAAATCAATAGGTGTCGCGGTTTCCTTCAATACGGTATTTAAGCTTTCTATATTTGCTCGTCCTTGTGTATTCATCCATTCAATTGCTGCCTCTTTTCCATCAAGGACATAATGTTTGATTCCATCAGCCCAAGTGGCACGACCACAAAGAACACCGTTGAAAGTAGAACCGGCATGTTTTGCAAAATGTAAGGTTTCTTGGAACAATCCAGAGGTTACACCAGCACTCAAAAAAACGTAAGGCAGAGGAGTAGATTCAGCTTGTTCTTTGAAAAAAGCTGCTGCTTCTGATTTTGTATAAATAGCTTCATCTATCCCATACCCTTCGACATATTTCATATTGACTGGCACTTCTACTTTTAGTGCATCCACCCCGTAACGTGTTTTAGAGAATTCTTTCATCATTTCAATCACTTTATGGGGTTTTTCGCGTGCATATTTTTTCGATGTTTAATCAGGAATGGTTGCATCATAAGACAGCAATTCTAGAAAGAATGGTAACTTCTCTGCTTGGCACTCCAAACCAATTCGTTCAATAAAGGCGTGCTTTTGATGATTGATTTCTTCAGATTCATCAATATCATAATATAGCAGGGTTTTACATGCATCCGCACCAGCTTCTTTCAAGCGCTTGACTGACCAAGAAGCTAACAAATCTGGGAGGCGTCCAGGAGTGGAGGTATCATAGCCGGTTTTCTCATAAGCTAACAATAATCCTGAATTTTCGTTCTTTACATCAGCAGCAGGTAGCCCGTAGTCTGGATCTAATAAAATAGATGATGCATATTCCGTTAATTCAGAGGCAACGATTTTCTTAAATTCTACAATCTCTGTGTCTTCTGCTTCACTTCCCTTGAATTGAGCAATCATTTTCTTCAATGCACCACGTTGATCGATTGCTAAAGCACCAATTATCCCCTCGCTACTACATAAGCGATTGATAAATCGTCGTTTTTCTTCATTCAAATTGATATCCTCCTAGACTTCTTTTATTTGTATCTGCTTAATTAATGTATGATAATTTACTAACTCAATATAACCCGTGGTTTCTTCTTGTGCATTTAGTATTCCCAGAGCATTTCCTTGCTTAAGCACCACATCAACTGATTTTTCTTTTTCAATAGCAACCGCTAAACCAGCTAACATTGCATCACCAGAACCTACAGGGTTTACGGCTTTGATTGAAGGAATCATCACATGATAGAATCGATTCGAGTGTTTAGCAAATGCACCTTTTCTACCCATCGAGACTACAACCCAGTCAATACCAGCAAATAACGGATTCGATAAAGCTACTTTCAGTTGCTTCACATCTGTAGTGATAGGCTGATCTAATAACTCCGCTAGTTCTTGTATGTTTAGCTTAATCAAATACGGTTTAGACTCTCCTTTAAGTACTGTCATCAATGCTTCGCCAGAACAATCTAACATGACCGGCTTGGGTCTGCAGACTTGTATCATTTGCTGGTAAAAATCTATCGGAAGTCCTTGAGGCAAACTACCAGAAAAACAAATAACATCAGCTTTTACTGCCAATTTTCCTAAATGATTGAGAAAGTCAGAAGCCTCTTGTGTAGAAACAATTGGTCCACTTTCTAAGATTTCCGTCTGCTGACCTTCATGTAAAATAGCGATGCAATTTCGTGTTTCGCTTTTGATGGACAAAAATTCATGAAGGATATTATCTTGTGTTAACCTCTCTTTGATTTCTTCCCCTAAAACCCCACCAATTAATCCACTCGTCATCACTTCTGCATCTAATTGTTTCAAAATGCGTGTGACATTCAATCCTTTCCCACCGACTGTTTTTTTCACATTTTTCACACGATTGACTGCATCTAAACTAAATTCTGTTAATGGATAAGAAACATCGATTGAAGGATTCATCGTAATCGTTAGAATCATTGATTAGCCTCACAATCTTGGTATTCATCGCGATTCCATTTTTCGATAAATTCATCAAAAAAATTCGGATCAATTTGATACTCATTAGCTTTTTCGATTTGTTTGATTTTAGCAATCAGTTGCTGGTTCTCATCCGTTTCTTGATATTTTGCCTGAATGAAAGCATCAAGAATATCACAAATCAAAAATTCTCCAGTAATCCGAGCGCCAAACCCGATCACATTTGCATCCAATTGTTCTTTTGCATAGATAGCTGTTGTCATATCACGCACTAATGCGCTCCGAATACCTGGAACTTTGTTTACTGCATTATTGATTCCTACCCCGGTCCCACATAAACAGACCCCTAGATCTGCTTTTCCCATCACTACTGCTTCTCCTACTTTTTTTCCATAAATAGGATAATGAGTCCGTGTGAAATCATAGGTTCCTATGTCTAATACTTCATGTCCTTTTGCTTTCAAAAAATCTGATAGAGCCATTTTAGTATCTGTGACGATGTGGTCACAACCAATTGCGATTTTCATACTTTCTCCTTTTTTATGCCATTTTATTCAACATATCTACACGAACTTGATGTCTACCACCTGCGTAAGTTGCTTGTAAAAATTCCTTTACGATTGATAACGCTAACTCTTCTCCTACGATCTTCGACCCAAGAGCAATCATGCGAGAATTATTGTGCTCTCTAGTCATATAAGCGCTACGTTCGTCTGAAACTACTGCTGTAATCATCCCTTTGACTTTTGTTGCTGAGATGAAGCTTCCTACTCCGTAACTGTCTACTGTAATACCTAAACTTCCTTCATTATTCATTAGATCATTCGCGACGGCTAAAGCAGATGCTACAAAATCTTCAGAAGGTGTCTCACTTTTATCTGCTATCATAAATCCTTTTTCGATTAGATCTTTCTTGATCACTTCTTTCAGTTGCATTCCATCTTTATCCGAACCGATTACTATACGCATCTTCTTACCTCTCTTCCTTATTCAAGCAATTTGCTGTTGCTGATTTTCTTATACCAATAGGCACTTTTTTTCGCATATCGATTTTGATTTTTAAAATCGACATAAAATAAACCATAGCGTTTCTTATAGCCATTTGTCCATGAAAACACGTCCATCAATGACCATACAAAGTAACCTTCTACATTTACCCCGCGCTCAATAGCTTTTAAAATGGCTTTCAAATGTACGAAAATATAAGCGATTCGAGAATCATCTTGCACTTGCTTGTCACATAACACATCTTTTTCGCCCATTCCATTTTCTGTTACATAGATTTTTTTATAGTTTGGATACCGTTCCTTGATAAAGACCAACATATCCTCTAGCCCTTGCGGATAAATTGGCCAATCCCAGTCTGTTGTTGGAACTTCAGGGTTATTGACTCTTTCTCCAACCCCTTTCAATGCAAAACGACTACTTCCTTTTTCTCCCGTACCGTTGTGATGGGTAGTAGATTCACCAATATAAGCTTTTACGAAATGGCTAGCATAATAATTGACTCCAATAAAATCAATTTGATCAGCTGCATAAGCTAATATCTCAAATTCTTCACGTGTAGTCTTCAACACTCCTTCATTTTCGCGAAGAATTTCTTCAATGTTCTCCAAAGTATCTTCAGCGTAATGTCCCCTATAAGTAGCGTCTAATAAAAATTGATTTGCTAAAATATGTTCTTTTCTTGCAGAACGTGTATCTTCAAGATGATTAGTGATACCATATTTTGATTCCAAGATGTGGACAATACCGATTTCTCCTAGGTACTCCGCCTTTTTATACTTTTCAACTACTTTTGCATGAGCAACCATCATGTTATGCATAGCTTGGATTGCTTTTGGAAGATCGTATTTTATATTCGGTGGAAAATGACCAATAATGTATTGACCAGCTACTACAGACCAAGGCTCATTGAACGTGATCCAATAATTTACTTTGTTCCCATATTCTTTGAAACAAAACTCCGCAAAATCAACATAAGCAATAATCGTTTTTTGAGAAAGCCAATCGCCCTTTTCGAACAAAGATAAAGGGGTGTCAAAGTGATGCAAGGTAACAAAGGGTTCCACTCCATTAGCTATACATTCATCAATCAATTTGTGATAAAACTGGACACCGGATGGATCAAATTTTCCGACACCTGAAGGAAATATCCGTGACCAAGCAATAGAAATACGAAGACCATTGATACCGAATGTACGGCATAATTCTAGATCTTCTGGGTATTTATGATAAAAATCACTTGCTAGACTTGGATCAAACATACCTTGCTCTTTTAAATAATCATCCCAATAATTCTTCCCTCGATTTCCTTCTAATAGTGCACCTTCTGCTTGAAAAGCAGCTGTCGCAGCACCAAAAACAAAATGTTCCGGAAACTTATTCATTCTTTACCTCCTTAAATTAAATTCTTAAAAACAAAATCTACTGCTTGATTCGGCGCTTTCGCTAAAGCCACATACTCCGCTCCACTAGTAGAAACAGCTTTTGTTTTGTAATTTTTTACATCTTCTTCCAATTCTTTAAACATTGAAGCCATTTGTGGAGCTAAAACGATCAAATCAAATTCATTGATTAAATCTTTGTGTTGCCCATAAGCCATTGCTGTAGATTCAATATCGATAGCTCGAGCTTTAGCACCTTTTTTGATTGCATTAGCCAACATAGAACTTGTTGCACCATTTGCACATAGAACCAATACATTTTTTTGACCACCTTCTTCCATTAACCCTGTAGTCACTTGTTCAGCTATAGGAGGTTCTTCTGTAAAAATCGGTTCAGCCTTTACTTCCTCAAGGGTTTCTTTTGCCACTAATTCATTGTCATATGCTTTGAAAAATGGAAAATATATTAAAAAATCAACGATCAGTAATAGTATGACTAATAAAACTGCTAATCCAGCAAATCCTGTTCCTAAAATCAAACCAATTGGTCCAGGCGTTGTCCATGGCAAATTATAAATAAATCCATCCATCCCTAAAGTATCAACGAAAAACTTAAAAATCCACACATTTAAGATTGGCGCAGTCACAAAAGGAATAAAGAAAATCGGGTTCAAAACAACTGGTGCACCAAATAGGATCGGTTCATTCACACCAAATAACACAGGGATAGCAGAAGCACGACCAATCGTTTTCATTTGCTTCGACTTTGCCAAAAAAGCAAACATGAATGTTAGGATAAGCGTAGCCCCTGTACCACCTAAAGTAGCGACAAAATATTGGATCCCTTAAGAAAGAATCCGTGGTGCATGTTCACCACTTTGATAGAGCTGAAGATTCGCTTCAACATTTGTAATATAGATTGCCGCAACTGCAGGTTCTACGATAGAAGGTCCGTGGATACCGACAAACCAGAAAAAAGCCATTGCCCCAAAAATCAATGCCAGTCCTAAATATCCATCTGCAGCACTAAAAATTGGCTGGAACAATTCAATAATCTTTTCTGAGAATCCTGTTCCTGCTAAATGCCTGAACCCTAAGTCGAATAACCAAAAAAAGACAGTTGCTAACGTGATTGGGATAAGATCTTTGAATGTCTGCGAAATATTCCCTGGAACTTCTTCAGGCATTTTTACAGTGATATTGTTTTTGACACAGAAACGATAGACGTTTGGGACAATAAATCCGACTACAAAAGCTGTCAACAATCCTTTTGTTCCCATAAAATCAGAAGAGAAACCGCCTTCAATCGCATCCACGCCAATAATCACAAATCCAATAAATGCTGCGATCATCGTTGAAGTAGGATTGATTTGATTGGTTTTAGGTAGTTTATTATTAAAAGTCTCCGTCAAACTTTTTGTCACAGTAGCTGCCATAAGCAAACCTAGAATACCCATTGATCCGTTGTAAGCCTTCATTAGAATCGTTTCGATTGATGTATCCCAATGGAAACCGAAAGCATTTGGAACATAAGCAGCTAACAAAAAGAAACTTGAAAAAAGAATCACTGGTATAAGGCTGATAAAGCCATCTCTAATCGCTCTCAAGTAAGGATTATTCGAAATCTTTTCAAAATGAGGTTTCATCTTTTCGATTGTTTGTATCAGCTGTTTCATACTGCTTCTGCCCCCTTACGCTTTTTTGTAGATATTGAATAAATGTCTGATCGTATCTTTCAACAACATCGTCGTCATCAAGTGATCTTGTGCATGGACCATGATAAAACCGATTTCGACTGATTCACCGTTTGCTTCAGCTGCTAACATTTGTGTTTGAGATTTATGTGCCTGCATCAAACTGGTATGAGCTTCTTCTACTAGCCGCTCTGCTTGCTCAAAATTTTTCTTTTCCGCTTATTCAAGCGCTTCCATTAATTTGGATCGTGCTTCTCCTGCAAATGCAACTACTTCAAATCCAATCATTGCTGCTTCTTCTTTATTCATCGACTTCTCCTTTTTGTTTATTTTTGTTTGTTTTTGTTTCTTCCAAACATATCATAAAAGAAGAATCCATTCCTGTCAATAGCAGATTTACTGTTTAAAATTGACTTTATTTTCAAAATATAATATGTTTAATTCGGACATAAAAGAAGGACTTGAACGAGGGGCAAGAAAAAAATGATAAAAGAAGAACGTCAAAAGTATTTGATGGATTTATTGAGCCAATATAAATTCTTAAAAGTAAGAGACATCGTCAATGAACTTAAAATAACTGACATGACTGTTCGCAGAGACTTTCAAGAATTAGAAGATAAAGGACTGATCATTCGTGTACATGGCGGTGCAAGAATTATTGAAGACAATAAGAACGATATACTTACTGAGCTAAGCCATCGAGAAAAACAACATATCCATCTCAATGAAAAATTGGAGAGTGCAAAGATCATTGCTGAGAATATATTCGAAGACGAGACTGTTTTTTTGGGTGCAGGTACAACCATCGAACTGGTCTATGAGTTTTTAACCGTGAACCATGCCAAGATTATCACGAATTCCATACATGTATTCGACAAATTCAAACATGATTCAAGATTTGAATTGATTTTGATTGGCGGTTCTTATCGGAGTAAAACTGGTGCATTTGTGGGGACGATTGCAAATGATTTTATTTCAGGAATCCATGTGATGAAAAGCTTTATCGGAGTAAATGGATTAGATACATCTGCTATCTATACTTCAAATGAAGACGAAGGATTAACTCAAAAATGTGCGTTGAATATTGCTGAACAGAGATTTATTGTTGCTGATCACCACAAAATAAATAAAAAAGATTTTTACAGTTTTTATTCTTTAAAAGACGCTGACTACCTAATCACTGACTCAATGATTACTGCGGAAGATCAAGAAATATTTGAAAAGAAGATCCCTATATTATCTTCTAAGGGACGACTTGATTTATCTTGAATAGAATGAATTTTCCGCTATTGCTTTCTCTCATGATGCCATAGATATAGAAAGACAAAAAAACTTGGTACAACATTCGTGTACCAAGTTTTTTTGTTTTTCTAGAATGGTTTATCGATCAATCATACACAGGTGTAACTGTTTCTTTCAATACGAAATGATTGTCATCGCTTGTTCAAATTCTTCTTGCAAATGTTGTGTTTGATAGGCATGAAAAGCTGGGCGATGGGCACGCAAGAGTACACGTAATTTCATAGGATCATAGCTGTCTAACAACTGTTCTTTCAAAACAAAATCACGAGTCAGTTGCCATTCATAATAATAACCGAATGGTCGACAACTATAAATTGCTCCATGGATCAACTGATCTTCGAACCGCCGATGCGTATGACCAAAAACTACTTGTTTGATATTTGAGTAATGGTCTAGTAATTTTCCGAATGATTCTGATCCTAAAAACGCATTTAATTTGTTCCAACGCTCATAAGGAGCAGATTGATACACGATAAATGCTCGTTTAGGAACGAAATGAGTGGATAGAATGACCTCAAGTTTTTTTGCTTCCAACTGGTCTAGCAAATTTTTTGCAGCTGCAAGCATTTCTGCATTGACCTCGAGATCTGTTTTCCCACGCTGGATGAATCGATCATACCAATACAAACGTTTCATTCGTACGATTGCATCGTAATCTTTCAATTCAGAAAACTGATAGTCGTACCAGCCATTCATCCCTAAAAGAACGGTCTGCTCATTTAAAGCAATATACCGTTCATTTAAAAAATGTGGGTCTGGAAAATGGTCCATCATCTGTTCATTGGGCACATCTGCCAACTCGTGATTGCCGAAATGAAAGGTCGTAGATAATCCTTTATTGACGAAAAATTCGACAACAGCTAGGCAACGATCTACTTTATTGGCCGTATCTCCGGCTAGATGAAGCCGAGTGATCTTGTGCTTTTGCAAAACTTGCCAAAGCTGCCTCAGCTCTGATTCGCCGAATTTATTGATGTCCACATGTAAGTCGCTGATGATTGCCAATTTTCCCATTTTATCCCTCTAGTCTTTTCGAACAACTTGCAAGTTGCCTTTTCTCAAGCCGCTGGGTCCTTTTAATTGTAAACTATTATAAGTTGGTTCTAAAGCAAGTGTTGATGGATCATCCATGTAAAGTATTGCACTGTCTTTGATTTTGATTGGTCCAACTGGTGTATCAGCCACTACAGAATAAAGACTTAGATCTGTTTGTGTATCTTTTTTGACAATGATCAATCGAAATGCCGTGTCTAATTGGCAACTGACTTGGCTTTCTGCAAATGGACCGTCGCCGTTTTCGATATCTAATAACAGTTGATCATCTGCTTCTAATTTATTTTTCAATACTTCTTGTGCTTCTTTTGTCACTTCTAATTTCATCTGTATCACCTCACGTCATAGAATAATCACTTTATTCATCAGATGCAACTAATTTGTCTGGTTTTAGCTGTTTTCTGTTTGTTGGAGAGCCAACCATTCGGATCTTGTGATTCCTCTTATCACTAAAGAAACCACTTCACCATTTCTTCGCTCAGCATCTGAGATCAATCCTTCTTTTTTCATATGTAACTTCTCCATTACCCGTCCCGAATTGGAATTTCTCACGTCATGGGTAGCAAAGATCCTTACAAGATCTAATTGTTCGAAACCTAGTTTCAGCAAAGCAGCGGTAGCTTCAGGCATATAGCCATTACCCCAATAGGCAGAATTTAGCGCATAACCAATTTCGGCAGTCCCATTATGGTCATTCACACGGATATCTGTCGTTCCGATCAGTTTACCTGATTTTTTTAGTTCTATACCATATTTTCCTAAAGGGTCCTTTATAAAGGATGTAGCAATATTTGCTCTTGTTTCAGCTAATGATTGGTTTGCGGGAAAGAGGAACCGTGTCGTTACCTCATCACTTGCATATTCATATACATCCTCTGTATCTGCTAAAGTGACGGGTCGTAAAATAAGTCGTTCTGTTTCTATCCATTGATTTTCTGCCAGTACAAGGTCTGTTTTAATTTCTTCTCCCATCTAAATCCGCTTCTTTCGTTATTTTTTATCTACTATAGCGAAGCAGGCCCCAAAAAGCAACCTGTTATTTGTCCAACCTTATCCATTCCTTAAATAACAAAATATATTCAAAAAAATAAACATCCCTTAATAACTATTGGAAAAAGAATAACTTTTTGTTCACGGATTATTAACAACTCTTCGGTAAAGTAAACTTATCAAATAAAAAGACTTCTTTGGAGGAATCACTATGAAAGAATATATAAAAAGTATCTATTTTATCGAAGAAACACAAAACATCGAGGGTTCTTATATTGAAGTAAAAACACTTTTTGTCAATGAAGATAAAACAAAAGCATTGGATATCTATAAAAAATTAGCTGCAAAACAAACGAATAGTTTTGGATTGATATTAAGCGAGTATAAGATCAAAGCAGAAGAAAGTTATTTCTATCAATTATTAAAACGTTGGAGTAAGCTTCCCGCCGATTTTTATCGAAAAATGCAGATCATCAACTATCAACCGCTTGCTGAGACACATGCGTGAATAGAGTTTATGAAATCAGCGCTCTGACCTTAGTATTAAAGAAAAAAGATTGCCCAAACACATAAAAATCGACCTCTAAAAATTAGCTGGAAAATCTAACTTTTAGAGGTCGGTTCAATTTTTTCGATTATTATTGATTCTACTTAAATGCTTGATCCACATCTTCAATCATCAGTTTCATTGATTCTAAACCGCCCCCGCTTAAATACCAGACATCTGGTTCAAGGGAGATGATCTGCTGATTTTTACCAGCATTCGTTTGTGCTACCAGTTCATTGGCAGAAATATCATCTTTGCTATCGTCTCCACCGATAGCTTTTGTTCGGTCTACCACAAATAAGATATCCGGATTTTTTTCTAGCACATATTCATAAGAAACACTTTGACCGTGAGTGGATGCTTCGATTTGATCATCTGCTTGTTCAAAGCCAAATAAATCATGGATGAAACCAAATCTAGAACCTGATCCATAGGCTGATAATTGCCCTTCATTCACAAGTGTGACTAGTGCTTTTTTGTCAGACGCTTCTGCTTTCTTTTTCGTCTGATCGATTGCATTGGATAATTCCTCTAATTGAGTTTTGGCTTCTTCTTGCTTGCCAAAGATCTCCCCTAAAGTAGTGACATTTTGCTGGAAAGATTCCCATGGCTTTTTCGCATCTAAAGAAAGGAAAATGGTCGGAGCGATTTGACTTAGATCTTTTTTAAAATCTCTTTGCCGACCAGAAATGATGATCAGATCTGGCTGAAGTTGATTGATTTTTTCTAAGTCTGGTTCTTTGATCCCACCTGCTGATTCCACTTTTTTATAGGAGGAAAGATACTCAGGAAGGCTGCTCGTAGCTGCTCCAACTACCTTATCTCCAACACCAAGAGCATCCATCGTATCTAAAGAACCATTATCGAATACGACGACTTTTTCAGGATTCTTTGGCACCTCGATTTGATCACCATTACTGTCTTTTATCGTTAATGCCGTTTCAGCTTGCGTACTGCTTTTCTTTGTGTCTGCCTGACTGGTATTGTTACTATTTCCACATGCTGCTAAACCAAATGATGCTAGAATCAAGATACCTACTACTAATTTTTTCATCTCTTCTCTCCTAATGTTAGTTTTAGAAATAAAGACAGAATCTGCGGCCTTCAATCTCACAAATCCGTATGTCCATTTCGTACAATTCATCCAATACATCTTTTTTTATCATTTCTTGGGTCGTTCCTTGCGTGAATAACTTCCCATCTTTCATTGCAATAATTTCGTCTGCATAACTTGCAGCAAAGTTGATATCATGAAGAACAATAACAATCGTTTTTCCGATTTTTTGTACTAAATTTTTTAAAATCTGCATGATTTGAACCGCAAAATTCATATCTAGATTGTTCAAAGGTTCATCCAGTAAAATATAATCCGTGTCTTGCGCTAGCACCATTGCAATATACGCACGTTGGAGTTGACCTCCTGAAAGAGTGTCAATCGATTGATCTGCTATTTCTTCTAGCCCGAGGTGTTCCAGTGATTCCTGAACGATTTTCTGATCTTTTGTCGTCAATTTTCCTTTCGTATAAGGAAATCGTCCAAATTCTACTAATTCTTTCACGGTGATTTGGACATTTATTTCATTCGATTGTCGCAGGATCGACAATTTTTTGGCTAATTCATTGGATTTCCAAGCCTTTACTTCGTTATGGTCTAAATAGATTTCACCTGTATCTTTTGGTATCAAACGACTGATCATCGACAACACTGTTGACTTTCCAGCACCATTTGGACCGATAAAAGCAGTCAACTTCTTTTCAGGAATCGTTAACTGTACATCTTTGACCACTGATTTTCCATGGTACAGTTTATTGACCTTTTGTAAATCGATCATAGGATACTCTTCCTTTCGCGAATCAATTTTGTGACAAAATAAATTCCTCCGACAAATTCAACAACGACACTCACTGTTGTATTCCAGCCGAAAATCTGCTCTACTGCGAGCTGTCCGCCTGTCAGAAACAGCATAGCTATTAGAAAGCTTCCGATAAATAGCAGACCATGACGATAAGTAGAAAATATACGGTAACTGACATTTGCGACAATAAACCCTAAAAAAGTAACTGGACCTACAAGAGCCGTTGCTGTTCCTGTCAAAAGACTGACACAACATAAAATAAAAAATTCAAATCGATCTGTGTCTATCCCAAGGTTTACAGCTTGTTCATTCCCAAGATGGAAAACGTCTAGCACATGTCGATATCGAAATAACAGGAACCAGCAGCCGATAATGATCAAAGAAGCAGGCAAAAGATACTGGCTTTGGATATTGCCAAAACTTGCAAATAATCTCCCTTGAAGCAAATCATATTCATTTGGATCCATGATGACTTGTAAAAAGGTACTGACACTACCAAAAAGCGTGCCTAAAATCATCCCTGACATCAGTAACAAAAAAAGATTTGCTTTCATTTTTTTCAAAAGAAAGAAAAATAACAACAGACTCAACCCGACCATCAGCCCAACGTTCAATAAGAAAAAACCTGTACCTGTCTGCTGAAGCATCGTCACTCCTCCGATAAAGAAGAAAAGGACCGTTTGGACAAGGACGTATAACGACTCAAGTCCCAATACGGAAGGAGTCAAAAACTGGTTATGCGTAATTGTCTGAAAGCTGATCGTAGCACTGCTGACAGCTAGCGAGACAAGGATAAATGCAAAAATTTTCTTGCTCCTCAATACCCACGCAAAATGCCAGTTTCCATATGTATAGATCATCAAGTACACTCCTGTAACAAATAGAACAAGAACAAGCATACCAATAAAAATAGACGGCTTTTTTTTAAGCATATCGTCGCCCCCTTATCAGAAGACAAAGGAAGATAGCCCCACCGATGATTCCAACGATCACACTGACTGGTATTTCATAAGGAAAAATCAACACACGAGCGACAAGATCGCAAAATACTAAGAACAAACTACCTGCTAAAGCAGTTACGCCAATGGTTTTGTGCACTTGATCTCCATATATTCTAGAGACAAGATTCGGAATAATCACTCCGATAAAAGGAATGCTTCCCACCATGATCAACATGACTGCACTAGCCAATGAAACCAAGCCAATGCCTAAAAACTGCATCTTCTGGTAATCTATTCCCAAATTTACTGCAAACGATTCGCCCAGACCAATAATCGTAAATTGGTAAGCAAATAGCCAAACCAAGAGCAGCAATGGAACAACAGCATACAGTAACTCATAATTTCCTCGTATCACAGTCGCAAAATTCCCTTGAAGCCACGAAGTCATATTTTGTACCAACTGGAATTGATAAGCAAAAAAAGTAGCAACTGAACCAATGATATTCCCTAACATGACCCCAATCAACGGAAGCATCAATTGATTTTTCTGGGGGAACAATCGCGTAAGGGATAAAAAAAGCAATGTTCCTGCAAAAGCAAAGCAAAATGCAGTCAAGGATCGGACGATCAAGGATGCACCAGGTAGGAAAATCATGGCCACTAAAATACCTAAACGCGCACTATCCATCGTGCCCGCAGTCGTTGGTGAAACAAATTTATTTTGGGTCAAATGTTGCATAATCAACCCACAAATACTACTAGTCGCTCCCACAAGGATCAAACAAATCGTTCGCGGCAAACGAGTCGCTAGCAAAATTTGTAAACTTTGCCCATTTAACTGGAGCAATTCTGACAATTGTACATTTGATACTCCAATGAACAATGAAATACTACTTAAAATAACTAATAATGCTACTAGTCGTCCGTAGCGCATCCAATCCACCTTTCTAATTGAGAATGATTTTCATTCTTATTTTAAGTGAATCGTTGAACAAAAGCAACCGCTTTTTCATATGTTTTAGGTATTATTGGGAATATGCTATAATCGTAAGAAAGACAAAGAGAAGAAGGAGGGTATTTTTTATGGCACAAGATGATGTAAAAAGCCATTTGGATAAGGGACTTTATGGTACACCTTTAGTGAACCCTGAAGAACAGCATAAATATTTAGGGACATTCAGGGAACGTTGCTATCTTAGTATGACTGTTGCTGAAATGATCCACCCGAAAAACAAAGAAAACTTTTTAAAAGAACTCAAAAAACATCCAGATGCTTCCATACTCTTGAATGGGGCTCTACCCCTTTCTGTCCAAAACCAATATATCCAGCTAGCAACGAAAAACAATAGCCGATTTACTGTAGTCAACGATTACGTCACTGCAAATCCTGAGGAATTCGGATTGCTCTTAACAGCAAAAGAAGCAGTAAATGAACCTGTGATCGATATCGAAAAAAAATACCCAGAAGAAAACTCTTCGCCATCTGAAAAAGAAAAACCAAAAAAGAAAAAAAGCTTCTGGGATCGTTTATTTTAAAACGAAAAAACACATAAATTTTTACATGCAAAAAAGCTTTTGAACAGATTGACATCAAATAGGACAATCTGTCAAAAGCTTTTTCGTTTAAAATATTTCAGGATATAACAATTTCAATACATTCATCGTCAATCTTCTGCCTTTTCCTGCAAAAGGATAAACATGCATATGCATCGCTGGATTGAAATTTGCTTCGATGATCCCGTATGCTTTTTTATCGGTTGTAGGATCGATTTCTTTATCTGGTATGATCAAATCAATACCACTGATTTTAGCTCCTAGTGCTTCTACCGCAGAAACGGCGATTTTTTTGTAAGCTTCAGAAAATTCATCAGTCATATCGATCGAATCACCGCCCGTACTGATATTTGAGTTCTCCCTTAGATAAACAATTTGATTGGCTTGGGGAACTGATTCGATCGTTAACCCTTGTTCTTTCAACATCAATTGTTCTAATTCGCCTAATTGGATCAATTCCAACGGTGCACGATGATTCGTTCCACGCAAAGGGTCACTATTTTTTTCTTCAACAAGTTCTTTCACTGTTCGGATACCGTCACCAATAACATTAGCAGGGACTCGCAACATGATGGCTTGGACTTCTCCACCGATTACAAAGAAACGATATTCCGTTCCCGGCATAAATTCTTCTACTAAAACCGAGCTGTCTTCACGAAAAGCAATCGCCAATCCTGCTTGATAATCCTCCAGATCAGCCCCTTCCTTGAAAATCGTGATACCTAATCCGTAATTTGTGGACTTAGGTTTGATCACAAATGCCTGATCGGCAAATCTTGGATAAGCTTTTACGGCTTCTTCCATGGATGAAAATTCTGCGCCTCCTGGTACTCGGAACCCAGCTTCTTTTAAAACTTTTTTCGTTACTGTTTTGTTTTCCATGATAAGTGGAACGATATAGCTGTCCTTACTTGTCATGTTTGCATTTTTCACATATTCTACATGGTCTTGGAATTGCAGACGCAAAAATTGATCCGACTCATCTAATACTTTGACTTGGACGCCTTTTTGGATGGCATCGAACATAAATATCTGAGTAGAAAGTTCCATTTCGCGAAAACCGGCCAACTGATAGGGACGTTCATGACTTTCTTTATAATATTGATGCCCCAATGCCACAGCAACTTCTTGCTGACTCGATAGCTGTGCTTCTTGATAGAGTTTTGCTGCTAACGTTTGTTCGGGATGATCCATTTGAGTCAATGCTTCCTCCACTAAATAAAGAGAATCCAACCAATCCAATTCAGCTAGCATTTGCTTCATCCCTTCAAGAATTTCTCTACCTTCTTGATGAAATTCAGTCTGATGTGATGGTTGTTCTAGTGCTACTTTGTTATTTCGAGTCGTACCTTCTGCCACCCATTGGTCACTGTCTTCTTTTTCTTCTGTCCATAGCATATACATCAGGAATAATTGTAAGAAACGAACTTGTTCTGGATTGATTCCCAGCCTTGCATAAGGATTCAGATCGATATTCCGCAATTCAATATAACGAACGCCTGTTGTTGCTAAATCTGCGACTTTCTTTCCACCTCGGAAACGAAGCGGTGTATAAAATTCTTTCTCCTCTGAAAGTTTCCCTTCTTCGATCATTCGCTCAATATCTGCTAAATACTGTTTCATAGAAGCATAGGAAACTTTCACATTTGGATGATTCGTATACCCCAGCGCACTGTTGCGAATACTGCGAACAGGTTCTTGCGGATGTGATTCATTTATAAAATAGTTCTTCTCACTCATCGGTGAAGCACCGAATAAATAAGTGATCATCCAGCGATAGCGCATAAAGTTTCTCGCTGTTTTCAAATAAAGTTCTGTTTTGAATTCAGAAAAATCTTGAAATTCTTCCTGATGGCTGAACAATGTTCTTAGCAACTCATCGCCAAATTCAAAATTGAAATGGATACCGCTCACCATTTGTTTTCGCTTCCCGTATTCTTTTGCTAAGTAACGTCGATATAAAACATCTTCGAAATTTTTTAATTTTGCAATAATGATTTCTTCGTCTTTTTCCGGTAAGGCAGGTGGCATACTTAATGGCCAGATCATCTCTTCTTTCGGTATAGAACGAGCAGTCACATCATAAACAGCAGCCAGATACTGAAATAATTCGGGAATAGAATCGGTAACAGGGGTGATCATTTCTGTTTGTGTTTCGCTAAAATCTGTTTGGATATAGGGGTGATAGGATCGATCGCCAAAGATTGCTGGATGATCGGTTTTTGCTAGATTTCCTGCAAGATCAACCCGCTGTCCTTCCCGTTCTATACCAAATCGAGCTTGGTCGATAAAAGGGCGCGCATTGACATGCAATAATAATTGCTTAAAATTCATCATTAAGTGACCTCCAATTCATATGAATCTAATTATAATCAAAAAGTCTAAGAAAAAGAACGAAATTGTTTGAGAACCGCTTACAAATAAGTATAAAAATGAAGGCATCAAAAACACAGCTATGTTAAAAACAATCATTCAAACAAGGAGCTGCAACTTTTGTTACAGCTCCTGCTTTTTAGACATGGGTTATTCTTCTTTTAGTAATCCTTTGAATAATCCAACGACAAAATCGTTTGGATCAAACGGCTCCAAGTCATCGATGCCTTCACCCAACCCGACCAATTTCACTGGTAAATGCAGTTCATTACGGATAGCAAGTACGATACCGCCCTTTGCTGTACCATCTAATTTTGTCAAAACAAGACCGGTCACATCTGTTGTTTCTTTGAATTGTTTTGCTTGAACCATCGCGTTTTGACCAGTTGTTGCATCTAATACAAGTAGTGTTTCTTGGGGTGCTTCTGGTAATTCCCGCTGGATTACTCGTTTTATTTTTTCTAATTCGTTCATCAAGTTCACTTTATTTTGCAGTCGGCCTGCAGTATCAACTAATAAAACATCTGCCTGCTCTGTCTTTGCTCTTTCCAAAGCATCGAATACGACAGCTGCTGGATCGCCGCCTGCATTGCCACGAACAACTTCAACACCAGCGCGTTCGCCCCAGACAACTAATTGGTCGATTGCTCCAGCACGGAAGGTATCTGCTGCTGCCATCAATACTTTTTTACCTTCGTTTTTGAACTGATGAGCAAGTTTACCAATACTTGTTGTTTTCCCTACACCATTGACGCCGACAAACAAAATAACTGTTAGTCCGTCTTCTTGGATATTTAGTTCATTTACTTCATTGATTCCTTCCGCTTCATAGAGATCCACAAGTTTCTCGATGATCGCATTTTGAACTTCTGCCGATTTTTTCGCATTTCTGAGTTTCACTTCTTGACGTAACGCTTCGGTGATTCGTATCGCTGTTTCAAAACCTACATCTGCCCCGATAAGTGTTTCTTCTAATTCTTCAAAAAAGTCTTCATCGACTGTTCGAAAATTGGCAAACAGCTCATTCATCCGTTCACCAAATGTTTTACGCGTATTTTCTAAACCCTTGTCATACTTCTCCTGTACTTCAACTTCTTCCGTTTTCTCTTCGCCAGTAAAAGCACGCTTGATTTTATCAAAAAATCCCATTTGACTCCCCCCTAATCTAATACAAATTTTTGGATCACTTTGGCTACGCCATTTTCTTCATTGCTGACTGTCACAAAATCTGCTGCTTCTTTGACGAAAGGCACAGCATTCTCCATCGCTACGCCTAGACCAGCGTATTGGATCATCGGTAAATCATTTTCTTCATCACCGATTGCCATGATTTCTTCTTGTTTCAAACCAAGATCTTTTGCCAATAAAGAAATACCATAAGCTTTTGTGACACCTTTTGGCATAAATTCCAAAAGCATACTTCTCGTTTTGATGATCTCATACATTTCATGGAATTCTACTGGTATTTCTTTGATTTTAGGATCTAATTCTTCTTGGTCATAAGCGATTACTGCCTTATTAAGCACAAATTCATCTGTAATATCGCTTATATCCGCTGGTTGGAATTGCAGCAGCTTATTCAACACATTGTACAAGGATTGCTTTCTTGGGGCACTAGGCAGCTGTAAAACCACATTGTCAGACAAAACATCTAGTGGCAGATCCAATTGCTGAGCCAATTTGTATAAGCGTTGGATATCTGATACTTCCATCACTTTCTTTTCCATGATTTCACCAGTATCGTTTTTTTGTACTAAACCGCCGTTGAAAGTGATGCTGTAATCACCCTCATCTACCAGCCCTAATTCTTGCAGATAATGCGCCATCGCCGCTAAGGGGCGTCCTGTACATAGAACGATCTTGACCCCTTGCTGTTTTGCTTGTGCTAATGCTTGTTTATTCTCATCTGAAATCAGCTTTTGTTCATTTAATAATGTACCATCCAAATCGATTGCTACTAATTTGATCATTTTCGTTCCTACACTTTCGTTTCGTTGATTTTCGCCTCTTCATTGATATCTTCCATCCGTACAGAAACGATTTTTGATACACCGGATTCTTGCATCGTCACTCCGTACAGTACATCTGCTGCGACCATCGTTCCTTTGCGGTGTGTGACTACGATAAATTGTGTGTCATCTTGGAAGTCGCTTAAGTAACGACCAAAACGTTTTACATTTGCTTCATCTAACGCTGCTTCTACCTCATCTAAGATACAAAACGGAACAGGACAGACACGGATAATAGAAAAGAGCAGCGCAATGGCTGTAAGTGCTCGTTCTCCTCCGGAAAGCAAACTTAAACTTTGCAGTTTCTTGCCAGGAGGTTGTACTTCAATCTCAATACCTGTTTTCAGCAGATCAGTTGGTTCTGTCAGTACTAATTCAGCTTTACCGCCGCCAAACATATTGGGAAAGACAATTTTGAATTCTTGACGGATAGCTTCAAATACTTCTTTGAATCTTGTCCGCACTTCATCATCCATCTCATCCATCGTTTCAAACAACTGGTTTTTCGCTGCTAACAGATCATCTCGCTGTGTCGCTAAGAAGGTATGTCTTTCACTGACTTGTTCGTATTGTTCGATTGAATTTAAGTTTACTGGCCCCAGTTTTTCAATTTGTTCTTTTAAGGAGGCAACCTTTATTCTGCTGTCTTCAATATTGGTTGTTTCTTGATAGTCGTGGGAAGCTTTCTCAAATGTCAGCTGATATTCTGACTGCAGATAGGTCAAATGATTATCTAAAATCATTTCAGCTCGGTCTTTTTGGACTTCTAATTTGGATTGTTCCGACAGTCGTGCTTTTTGCTCACGATTACGCTCTGCCAAGACTGCTTCAAGCTCATCGATCTCCCTTTGCCTTCTATCTCGCTGCTCTTTGGCTTTTGCCAACTCGGCTTTTAATGTTTCTCGCTGAGCAGATAATTCGTTAATTTGTTTTTCCAAACTTTCTTCTGTGACTTCATGATCAGAAAAGTCTGCTGTCAATGTCGCCAACTGTTTTTCTATCGCTTCTTGGCGTTCGATTGCCTCTGCTTTTTGGACTCGGGCACCGCGGAGCTGGATCTGCAGATGATTAAACTGCTCTTTCAAGACAGCAAGATCTGCTTGTTCTTGTGCTTTTTGACTTTGCACTTGTGCTCTTCTGGCTTCCATCTGGTCACTTTCTTGACTTAAAGATTTGATTTCTTCGTCGATTTGTTGACGTTGCGTTTCAAGATCTGTTTGTTTGTCTTTCAACTCGTTCGTTTGTTTTTCGTAATCTTCGATAAACTGCTGTAGCTCACGTGTCTCAAAAGTTGAGATTTGCTTTTCTTTTTCAAAACGTTCAAGTTCGTTTATGATGTTTTGCAGCTGATTTGTCGCTTCTTGTTCTTCAAAACGTAATTGTTCGCCTCGTGTACGCAAAACTTCTTGTTCTTCGGCTAAACGAGCTGTTTCTTGTTGCAGCTCCTGAACTTTCTTTTCTTGCACTTGAAGTTGTTTATCTGCTTCTTCGAATTCACTAGTCAACTGTTTCAATTCTTGGTTTTGTACAAACAAACTGCCTTGGTTTCCTCGTTTGTTCGCTCCACCTGTCATGGATCCTCCGGCATTCATCACGTCACCTTCTAAGGAAACCACTCGGTATTGATAGCGGATCGTTTGTGCGATCGCATTGGCACTAGTTAAGTCTTTTGCTAAAAGGATCGTTCCTAACAGGTTTTGAACCACTGTTTGGATTTGATCAGGATAAGCAACTTGTTCACTGGCAATCCCTATAAACCCTTCTATAGCTGCCGCTTGTGTCAATATATGAGCTGGTAACTGTCTTGGTTTGATTGTCGTCAGCGGAAGGAATGTTGCTCTTCCTCCTCTTTGCTGTTTCAAATACGTGATGGCTTGCCGAGCATCTTTTTCATTTTCAACGATAACATGTTGAGCTGCTCCACCTAAAGCTGTTTCGATGGCTAACGTGAAATCTGCAGGGACGTCGATCAGTTCAGCTACTGCTCCGACAATACCGGAAAGCTGCTGTTTATGCTGCAAGACCAATCGAACGCCTTGGTAAAAACCAAAATAGTTTTCTTGGATCTCTTGAAGGCTTTTCTGACGAGCACGCAGCTGCTGGACTTGATTCATCAATTGATACATTTTAGGCTGTTCTTTTGCTAATGCTTCTTGGAACTTTTTCCCGTTTCGTTGGATCATTTCTAACTTCTCTTTTGTTTCAGTTAAAGATGATTTTAGCTGCGCCTGCTTTTGTATCAATTCTTCTTTCTGTAAGATCAATCGGTCTACTGATGCTTCTACTTCCGATTGCTTGGCTAACGTCTGCTTGCTTTTTGCTGTTTCTTGTACATATTGACGTTCCAGATACTTCAGTTCGTTTCCTACAGCTGCTTGTTCTTGCATTAAATCAACATATTGATCTCTTAATTCTGCCAATAATTCTTTCGTTGATTTTTGGTATTTTTCTAATTCTTGCTGTGTTTTTATGAGATTTGCTTCAGCTTTTTGGATCTCTGTTTCTTTTTCTGCTGCTTCTTTCATCAAGCTTTCTTGAAGCTTTTCAAAATGTTTAACCTTTTTTTGTGCTTCTGCTAATGAAGTTTGATATTCTTGCGAGCTTTTTTGTGTATGCTTTGTCCGCTCCTGCAAAACATCTTTTTGTCCTTCTGTCTGCTTCAGTTTTTCCGAAAGATCTAATAATACTTGCTGATTTTTTTCGATCAGACGGTCGGCTTGCGCATTTTCTTTACGCTGCTTCGCCAAAATGGATTCTTGTTCTTGGATCGACTCAGATAGTTTACCTAATTCTAGATTGAATTCCGCAAGCTGTGCTTGTTTGTTGTCCCAATCTTTTTTTGCTGTCTTGATTTCAGCAACCATCAAAGAAACATCGGTTTGAGTCAGTGTTTCTTTTAGCTGTAAAAACTCCTTTGCTGCCTCACTCTGGGCGGCCAAAGGAGTTAACTGTTCTTCCAATTCATGGATGATGTCTTGGACGCGGCTGAGGTTGTCTTCTGTTTCAAAAAGCTTTTGTTCTGCTTTCTTTTTCCGCTGCTTGTATTTCAACACACCAGCTGCTTCTTCAAAGATCCCACGACGGTCTTCCGGTTTACTACTGAAAATCGCTTCTACTTTTCCTTGAGAAATGATTGAGAATGATTCTTTTCCTAATCCAGAATCTAAGAACAATTCTTGGATATCTTTTAATCTGCAGCTTTGTTTATTGATGAAAAACTCGCTTTCCCCAGTCCGTCGATAACGGCGGGTTACACTGATCTCATTGTACTCCAATGGCAGATAATGATCACTATTGTCTAAAATCACTGTGACTTCTGCAATATTCAGCTGCTTTCGGGTATCGGAACCGGCAAAGATGATATCCGGCATTTTTCCGCCTCGCAAACTTTTAGCAGATTGTTCTCCTAATACCCAGCGGATAGCTTCTGTAATATTGCTTTTTCCGCTGCCATTTGGTCCAACCACTGCTGTGACGCTGTTTTCAAAATCAATGACTGTCTTGTCTGCAAATGATTTAAAACCGGCTATTTCAATTCGTTTCAAATACAAAGCTTTCCCTCACTTACTTTTACAGTGCTGCTAATGCATTTTCCGCCGCAGCTTGTTCTGCTAATTTTTTCGATTTTCCTTGTCCAGTGCCAATCAATTGATCGTCTACATAAACTTCGATCCAAAATACTCGTTCATGAGCTGGACCTTCTTCATTGATCAATCGGTATTCGATCGATACATCACCTGATTTTTGTAAGACTTCTTGCAATTTTGTTTTATGATCCATCTCATGTGAAAAAGCACCTGCTTTGACTTTAGGAAAAATCACTTTTTCGATGAACGCATGGGTCGTGTCGAATCCTTGGTCAAGATATAACGCGCCTAAAAAAGCTTCGAATAGGTCGCAAAGCAATGCTGGTCGCGTACGTCCTCCTGAATTCTCTTCTCCCTTGCCCAACAGAACATATTGATCAAAGTGACATTCTTTGGCAAATTTCGATAAGCTGTCTTCGCGAACGATCGCTGCTCGTGTTTTTGTCAATTTTCCTTCTGGCAAATGAGGATATAAACGGAATAAATACTGAGAAACCATCAATTCTAAAACGGCATCTCCCAAAAATTCAAGTCGTTCATTATCCGATAATTGCAGATTGCGATGCTCATTCACATAGGATGAATGGGTAAAAGCTTGTTCAAGCAAATTTAGATCGTGAAAAACGATGTTATAATTTTCTTTTAGTTCTTTTGTCAGCTGGTTGTCCATTTTCCACATTCCTTTTATGGATATTTTTTCGATACTTCCTTATTATACTGGTTTTTTGTTAAATTTGAAATGGTTCGGGTAAAAGGTAAGTAAAGCTTTAATAATCCTAGTGATTGACGAGAGGTTGTGAAAAAGCCGTTTAGTTCGGAGTATTAGAGAAATAAACAAAAAGACAGCTTCTCATATTTTGCCGTTTCTTGAACGAATACCGTGGAATAGCTGATTGAACACTGTTCATACAAAACATACTAAGATTAGAGGAGAACATCATTGACGAATGATGTTCTCCTCTATTTTCTATTTTTAGATTATAGTGAAGAGTGAAAGAAAGTTCGAACAAAGCCTTGAGGACTACGAGTTCCTATCAAAAACCGAACTTCTTTACTGTCATTTTAGAATCAGATTTACGTATGTTGGGGCCATGAGCCCGTGTATAGGAAATTGGAATCGAAATGAAGCAGTAAAGTTCTTTCAACACTTAAAAAGGAGGAATACAAATGCCTTACATTCTTGCATTAGATGTTTCAATGGGACACAGCTACAGTGTCCTATACAAAGACGACACCTGCTTATTTGAAGACGAGATCGAACACACTCAAAGAGGATTTCATGCATTACTCGAAGAGATCCAGCACTTGCCTGAACGTCCATTGATTGTTTTTGAAGCAACGGGGATTTATTCCAGACCAGTCGAAAAGTTCTTTCAAGATCATCACTTTTCTTACTGTTTGTTAAACCCGTTAGAAGCGAAAAAGCAGATGGAAGAAAACACCTTACGCAGTTGGAAAACAGATAAATCGGATGCCCATCGGCTCGCACAGACTCATCTTAAAAATCAACGTCAGCCAAAAGAAGTACAAAGCAATTTTTACTTAGAGATGCGCGATTTAGCCCGTTTTTATCAAGAAATTGAGAAGAAAATCACTCGTCTGCGCATGGATTTACACAACTGCCTTCAGTTGACTTTTCCAGAGCTTGAACAGTTCTTTTCAAACAGGCTGACCCCTTACGCATTGACATTGATCCGTCTTTTTCCCCATCCAGATTTTGTATTGGCATCTACTCGGACAAAAATAAAAAATAAACTGATCAACGAAACACGGAAAAAAATCTCCGCGAATCGTGCCGAGCAAAAGGCAGATCAAATCATCCACTATGCACAGTGTGCCTATCCAGCTGTTGAAAAAGACAGTATCCACTGTCAAAAAACGATCTATTACGCCGAACTTCTCCAAGATTTACTCGAACAAAAAGAAGCACTAGCGACACAAATGATCAAAAAAGCCGAAGGCTCTCCTTGCTTTTTGTTGTACCAAACGTTCCCTGGGATTGGCGCACTCACAGCCGCTTTATTGCTCGGTGAATTAGGAGATATCACACGATTTAAAACCCATAAACAATTGAATGCCTTTGTCGGAATCGACATCCGACGGTATCAATCAGGTAAGTATACTGGCCAAGACCGCATCAATAAGCGTGGTAATCCCAAAGCACGGAAAATTATTTTCTTCACCATTCGAAATATGATTCGCCAGCAACGCGCAGCTCCTAATCATATTGTCGATTATTACTACAAATTAAAAAAGCAACCTATCCCTAAGAAAGAGAAGGTTGCCACAGTTGCTTGTATGAACAAGCTTCTGAAATGTATGCACGCTATGGTTAGGGCACATACAGAGTACGACTATGCGTACGCGGTCTCAGTGGACCATTAACTAAACCACTTACAGTATACCACTTCTTTGCCCAGATCGAAAATTTTTTTTACGAACGGGGCTTTATTTGGTGTGCCTTGATTTTTTCGCTTTTGTTTACGAGCTATTTTTATTACATCTTTTACTTGACTAATCGTAGGAAAAAAGGATGTGACACGACTATTGTCACATTCCTTTTTTTGTACAATCCCTTATTCTCGTATGTTTTCAATGACTTCTTGGACGGGTCCTAGCTGAACCTCTGAAACATGAATGCTCAATAGAAGAAACACCGTTAGTAACACTTGAAAAAGGAGCGAAATGAACACACACCATTTTATCCATCGTGGGTGAATCTTTGGCTGATGACTTTTCAATAAAACGATTGAAAAAACAGTCCAATCACTGGTAAACTATCAGACAAAACCAACAGAATGAACACATAAATAAGGTTTATTGGATTGATTTCTTCCATTCATTCATGTCCAACACATAATCGAATTCTGCTGCCAATGTTGGATCATGGGTGACCACAAGGACCGTAGCTCCTTTTGCATTCAGTTCTTGTAATGCTTAAAGGACGATTCCTTTGTTCTTTTGATCAAGAGAGGCTGTTGGCTCATCTGCAAAGATGATCTTTGGTTCTTTCAAAAATAAACGAGCAAGAGCAACTCGCTGCTGTTCTCCTCCGCTTAAGAGAAATATTTTTTTGTCTATCAAATGGTCTACCTGAAATTTTTCGAGGGATTCTTTGATTTTCTGCTCCTCTTTTGAGACCAAGGTCAAGTAATCGTCTGGTACATTTCCTGCTGATTTTCTTCACCACTCGCTGCTTCGATGATGATCGATGAATGGATTTCTGGAATCGCTGATTTGATCATTTCGGTTCCAACAAAAGAAATAGCATATAAAAAACTGGTGACTGTGAATAGAAAAAAGAAGCGATAGATTTTTTTCATCGTTTAGAAGAAAGAAGCGGTTGGATCAGCCGCACTAACGGCATTGATTGGTGCGATCCAGCTGCTCAAGGCAATAAGTGTACATGAACTTGCTATCATCTTTTTCACATTTCTCTTCATTTGTATCCGCTCCCTTTTTTGAGTGCCTAAAGTGTCTCACGAGTGACTATTGAAACATACTTGAACAAGCAAAGGCGACAGTCGTTCGGTCCCCCTTTTTTTATTTTAAAAAGAGATAAGTGTGAACCTTCTCTTTTATTAACTACGCGAAAAATTCCCATCAATTTAAAATAACAATAATTTTTATTCAACTTAAATTAAATAACACACATTTTATACATTTTCCTTCTTTAAAATCTATTTAAATTATATATAATAACACATTTATGTTCAACGTGTTTTTAAAATAAAGTTTTAAAAAACTACATTTATTTTTATTTGCTATCAAAAATAACGATAATTAAAAAAACCGAAAAAGGACATCGCCCTTTTTCGGTCATTTTTATTGATTATGAACGTGAATCTGCTGTAACAGAAACATTTGCCCATGGGTTTGGTACATCATAAGACCAATCCCAGTCTTTGACGCGGTCGTTCACTGGCAATACTTCGTTACGGAACAACGTTGGAATCGCAAATGCTTCTTCAAACGCATACTGTTGCCATTTTTGATAGGCTTCTTTCAAATAGTCTTCATCAAATGCTTGGCTTGAACTGATATCGTTGATCAATTTTGTATTTTCTTCTGATTCATAACGAGTGTAGTTGAATGCTGCATTCGGTCCCCATAGTCCACTTGGATTTGGATCAGTTCCTGTATTCCAAGCAGCTTGGTAAACATCGATTTCAGGATCATCGTTTTCTAATTTATCGTAGAAAGAGTTGAATTCAATCAGACGACCTGTTGTGTATTGGACATCCAAACCGATTTCTTTCCATTGTTGGATATAGTAATCTGCCAATGGTTGCGCTGTTTCTCCACCAGACATCGAAGCAAAGTTGATGGTTAATTTGTTTCCATCTTTGTCTTCTCTTAACCCATCGTCGTCCACATCTTTGTAGCCGGCATCATCCAATAGTTTTTTCGCTTTGTCTAAATCTTGCGTGAATCCTTTCAACTCATCATCATGATAAGATTGGAATACTGGAGGGATCAATGAAGTGGCATTGCTTCTTAATCCTGCATAGAAACGTTCGCCTACTGCATCATTGTCTAAAGCATAGCCCATTGCTTGACGTAATGATTTATCTGCCATTTTTGAATCCGGGTTGTATTCTACACTCTTTGTTTCCGCGTTCCATTTACCTAGTTTAAATCCTAGATAAGTATAAGATGTTTGTTCACGACCTAAATTTGTATAGCCGGAAATTTCTTTATACGTATCATATGTGTCTGTTGGCATTTGGAAAATCATATCGTATAATTTAGAGTTCAATGCTTCAGTTGCACTGGCTGTTGGTACAGATTTCATCGTGATTTTTTTCAGTTTAGGCGTACCATTCCAGTAATGCTCATTTGGCAAGTATTCCACAGATTCTCCAGCTACGATGTTGCTCATGTAGTACGGTCCGAAAGTTACTGGGTTTTTACGTACTTGATCGCTAGATTCCATATCTTTGATTGCTATACCTTCCAATGTATGTTTCGGTGCTGCATAAGACCAAATCCCGCCACCAGCTTGCAGCATGCTTGGGTTTACATCTTTATATTCGATCTCAACTGTTTTGTCATCCACTTTTTTGATACCAGAGATCGTATCGGCACTTCCATCATGATACTCTTCCATCCCTACGATATTACGGAACGTATCGTCGTATCGGATACCAGTGTAATCTTTATGACCGATGATCTCATATGGGAAAATCACGTCATCAGCTGTTACGTCTTCACCATCTGACCATTTGACATTGTCTTTTATTTTGATTGTTGCTTTCTTCGTATCTTGATCTAGGTCAAGCGTAGCTGCTCCATCATCGGTGATTCGGAAATCATCGTTACTTGCAAATAACGCTTCATGAGAAGGAGCCATGAAAGCTGCATCAAAAGAATCTTGATAAAACTCCCACTGGAACAATCCTTTGAACTGACTGTCCGTTGCGACCGCAGCTTCTAATTCACCGTCTTCGATTGCATCATCATTGTTTTTTGTTGCGATTGGAAAAGTTAATTCCTCTTTGTTATTGCTGTTGCCTCCAGAGTTATTTCCAGAAGTATCTGTACCTCCGCCCCCGCATGCTGCAAGAACAACAGCAGACATCAGCGTTGCAAATCCAAAAATCGTTTTCTTCATTCCTATTTCCCCCTTCGCTTCTATAACTAGCCTAACCGTTGGCGTGCATCTGCAGAACGCTTGAATGCCTGTCCAACATAATTGATACTCAACATCAAAACTAAAATGAGGATTGATGCGGGTAACCAGATCCATTGCCGATTCACTAAGACTTCTCCATTACTTGCATAACCGATCAGTGTACCTAAACTAGGTACATTTGCCGGCAAACCGAAACCTAAGAAAGTCAAAGTTGTCTCGATACCGATGTTTGCCGCAAAGTTCATTGTCAAGTTCGTAATGATCAATGAACTTAGATTCGGCATAATTTCGCGGAACATGATTTTAAAATCACTTGTTCCCATTGTTTTTGAGGCACTGACATAATCTCTTCTTGCTTCAGATAATGTCTTGCTTCGGAATAATCGGGCTTTAGCTACCCAATAAAATGCACTCATGATGAAAATAAAGGACCAGACATTGTATCTGGAAATAATCGAAACGAAGACGATGATGATCAACATAATCGGTAGAATCATGATAAAATCAACAATTCGCATCAAGATGTTGTCAATGATCCCTCCGTAGTAGCCAGAGATGATCCCTAATCCAACCCCGATGATCGAAGTAAGGATCGTGATCGCAAATCCGATCGTGACAGAGTTTCTAGCACCTATGATCAATTGACCTAATACATCACGTCCGCCTTCATCTGCTCCCAGAATGAACTTTTGTCCTTGTGTCGAAACTGCTCCTGGGGCAGCATATTTGTCAAAAATACTAACATACATCACTTTATCTTGATCGGTCAGCATCGCACCGATAAAAATCACTAATAATAAAACCACTAGCAAACCTAATGAAAAAATAGCGATTTTATCTTTTTTAAATTCTCGAGCAATCATTCGTATCCCCATAGGAGGGATACTTTCTTGAACTGCTGTATTGTTTTTTTCACTCATCGATCCATTCTCCTTTCTGATTGGTTTTATTGAATCCGAATACGCGGGTCAACGATACTCATAATAATATCTGACAGTAACGTCCCCACTAGCGTCGCGATTCCTAAAATCAATACTAAGGATGTGATCACGGTGTAGTCTCGTTGACCAATAGAGTCAATAAATAGTTTCCCGACTCCTGGATAGCCAAAAATCTTTTCGATAACTACAGAACCAGCAATCAACGAAGTGATTTCATACCCCATTTGCGAAGCCATCGGCAACGCTGCATTCCGGAAGATATGTCTACTGAATACTTTATTCGTCGGTACCCCTTTGGAACGGGCTGTTCTGACAAAATCAAGCGACTTCGAATCGATTACTTCGCTTCGCAGATATTGGATCGTAACGGCAGTCGCCAGAAATGCTTGGGTAATCGATGGTAGCAGAATATATTTCAAGCGATCTATCCACTGAGTGATAAATCCCCCTTGCAAACCTAGTGTTTGAGAACCGCTTGTTGGGAACCAGCCTAAACGATAACCAAAAACAAACAGCATGATCAAGCCGAAGATGAATAACGGAACAGCAAAACTAAAGAAGTTATAAATCACGACGATCTTATCCAAGATCGAATTTTGATACCGGCCTGCTAGCATCCCTAGAGGCACAGCAATCAAATAAGTAAGGACAACTGTCAAGATCGATAGATATAACGTGTTGATGATCCGTTCACCGATTAGGTCAGCAACAGAGCGTTTGTATAAGAAACTTTGACCAAAATCGCCTTGCAAAGCATTTCCGATCCAACGGAAGTACTGGACATACCATGGGTCATTCAATCCAGCTGATTGTCGCATTTGTTCGATCACTGCCGGATCTTGGTTTGGGTTGATCAAACCAGTAAATGGATCCCCTGGCATCGCTTGGGCTAATAAGAAGATCAGAACACTTAAAATAATAACTTGCGGGATCATCAATAAAACACGTCGCAGAATCGTTTTCCACATTAGCTCGCACCTCCATCTTTCAACGCCACTTTATGTGTAGTTGTGATCGTACGCAAATCGTAGACTCGGCCAGTCGCATCATAGTATTCTCTTTGGTTTTGGATATACTCTTGTTCTACTTTTCGGCGATTTTCTTTGTGGCTTTCCCGATTTTCTACATCGATTTGCGGAATTGCTGAAAGCAGACGTTTCGTATAGATGTGGCGCGGGTCATTATAAATGTCCTCTCTTGTACCGATTTCTACAAATCGACCTTTGTACATAATTGCGATGTTGTCGCACATATGTTTTACTACACCTAAATCATGAGAAATAAATAAATAGCTGAGACCGTATTCTTGCTGGATCCGTTTCATGAAATTCAATACTTGTGCTTGAACAGATAGATCCAGAGCAGATACCGGTTCATCGGCCACGATTAATTTTGGATTAGTAGCAACAGCGCGGGCTACTCCTAGACGTTGGCGTTGTCCCCCTGAAAATTCATGAGGATATTTGTAAAGTGCATCTTCCGGCATCCCAACGATATCTAGCAATCCTTTTACCTTCTTCTTTTCTTCTTGATCGCTTAACCGTTCAAAATTTCGGATAGGTTCTGCAATGATATCCAATACTCGTTTTTTAGGATTCAAACTAGACATTGAATCTTGGAAAATCATTTGTACGTCTTTGTTATAACCCATTTTTTTTCGGTTGCTTCGCTTCGTTACATCTTTTCCTTCATACATGATTTGTCCAGCTGTCGTCTTTTCTAAACCAACGACTGCTTTTCCTGTAGTGGATTTTCCGGAACCGGACTCTCCCACCAAACCATACGTCTTTCCTTTTTCGATAATAAAATCCACACCATCTACAGCATATACATGATCCGTTACTCGATTGAAGAATCCACTGCGAATAGGGTAATGAACTTTCAGGTCTTTGATCGTGATTAATTCTGTCATCTACACCTCTCCTTTTTCGTCTCTAAAGTGGAAATGCTTGTAGCAAGAGCAACGTACCAAATGGTTCGGAGCGACTTCATGAAGGATAGGATCTTCTTCGTGGTCACTTGCTGGTATCCACGGAATACGTGGAGCAAATCGGCACCCTTTACGAGGCATGTTTTTCAGAGAAGGAACCACACCTTCGATCACATGGAGTTCTGCATCATGATTTCCTTCTTGAGGTATAGAGTTCAATAAAGAGCGCGTATAAGGATGTTTCGGATGATCAAACAGTTCTTTTACACCCGCTACTTCAACAAACTGTCCGCCATACATCACTGCCACTCGATCAGCCATTTCTGCTACGACTCCTAAATCATGAGTGATCAGGATGATTCCTGTTTTTGTTTCTTCCTGAAGATCTTTCAGTAAATCAAGAATCTGTGCTTGGATGGTTACATCTAGGGCTGTTGTCGGTTCATCTGCAATGACGATTGGAGGTTTGCAGGCGATTGCGATCGCGATGATGACACGTTGTCTCATACCGCCTGATAATTCATGGGGATATTGACGTCCAACTCTTGCTGGATTAGGAATCCCTACTTGTTCTAGTAATTCCAGTGCACGAGCTTGACGCTGTTCTGCATTCATCTTTGTGTGATAGGAAAGTCCTTCTTTGATCTGGTCTTCGATTCTCATGAGAGGATTTAATGCAGACAACGGATCTTGGAAAATCATTCCGATATCATTTCCGCGGATTTTATTATAAAGCGTTTCGTTCAGTTCGATTAAATTCAGATCGTTATATAAAATTTCACCTGTAATTTTTGTGTTATTAGGATCAAGTAATCCCATAATCGTAGTAGCTAATGTACTTTTCCCGCACCCAGATTCCCCAACGATTGCTAAGATCTCGTTTTTGTCTAAAGTAAATGAAACATCATCTACTGCATCATAATAGTCATCTTTGAGTCGGAAGCCTGTATGTAGGTTCTGAACTTCTAATAATTGATTATCTGACAATCGAATACCCCTCTCTGCTTCCTAAACGGAAGTTTTTCTTAGTAAAGAAAGAACATTACACAGGATAAAGCGTTTTATAACAAAGGTTATTCTTATCTTTGTGTAATGAATTATTAATAATTATATAGAAAACCGCTTTACTTTGCAACATAATTTCTAATTATCGCCAGAATTATCAGAAAAATGTCTTTTCCGTGTCAGAAAGATTAAAAAAAGAAGGATAAAAAGTTGCATATAACTTTTTATCCTTCTTTGCTTTTATTGAAATTATTTGAGATGGCTGCTGATATAATCTACTGCACCGCCAACTGTTTCAATTTGTTCAGCGTCTTCATCTGAAATTTCTGTACCGAATTCATCTTCAAGTTCTAAAACGAACTCCATAATACTAATTGAATCAGCTTTTAAATCATCTTTGATGTTCAATTCATCCGACACTTTATCGGTATCTATCTCAAAATGATTTGAAATAATTTTCGCTACTTTGTTAAATACTTCTTCGCGAGTCAACTTTTTCACCTCCAAGAATCATACACTTGTCAATTACCTACACCATGGCTAATTTTACTGACATTTTTCAGGATTGTCCACCTTTTTTTAACGAACCGGATTGCCTCAGCTATCTGAATATTATTCTTCGCTTTTTTCAAATTGTTCGACTAACTGCCCTACTACATTTGTTTCAAGCATCGTGTGGATTTGGCGGATCGTATAGCGGACAGCATCAGGACCTGTTGCTCCGTGGGTTTTAATGACTGGTGCTTTCAAGCCAAACAAAACAGCTCCGCCATGTTTGGAATAATCCATTTCAGATTTTAAAGAACGCAAGCCGTCTTTTAAAAGCATGGCGCCCATTTTCCCTTTGATCCCTTCGTTTAGAATAGCGGATTTTAATAGATCCATCATATTCATTGCCGTTCCTTCAATGGATTTCAAAACAGCATTGCCTGTAAATCCATCTGTGACTACTACGTCAGCCACCCCATTGAGCAACTCGCGCGCTTCTACATTTCCAATGAAATTCAAACTGGTTTCATTCTGAAGAAGTTCATAGGCTTTTTTCGTCACTTCACTACCTTTTGTGGCTTCTGTTCCGTTGTTTAAAAGAGCAACGCGGGGACGTCCGATCCCTCGGACTTTACGTGCATAGAAAGAACCTAAAATACCGTATTGCAACAAATGTTCTGGTTTGTTTTCTGCGTTAGCGCCAAGATCCAGCATATCGAAACCGGCACCTTCTTTTCCTACTACTGGCAAGGTAGACATCAAGCCAGGGCGTTCGATATTTTTGATACGTCCTACGATGAACAAACCCGCTGCTAGCAGCGCACCTGTATTCCCTGCTGAAAATATAGCATCCGCTTCGCCGTTTTTCACTGCTTGTGCAGCAAGGACCATTGAAGCAGTCTTTTTCCGTCGGATCGCTTTTACTGGCTCATCATCACTATTGATTTTTTCGTCTGTATGGATAATCGTGATGTTTTTTTCATTTGTTAAGTATTTCTTGATTTCTGCTTCTTTTCCGTAAAGTAAGAATTCTACTTCTGGAAAATCTTGCTGAGCTAAAGCCACGCCTTCTACAATTGCTTGAGGTGCGTGATCTCCGCCCATTGCATCTACGGCAATTTTCATTGTTCCCACTCCTTTTTCCATCATCATTATAAAGTATAGCATAGTCTGCTAATCGAAATAACGATTATCCTGATTTTCTATCTGGAGGCTTTGTGCTAGAGGCTGATACTCAGGCAGCATCTGCCAATTCTTTATCTGCCAAAGAGCTGCAGCCTCTTCTCTGGCTACCTCCAAAACATTTCCATCCGTCACCAAGTCAGCAATCGCAAATTGAGGTAAACCAGATTGTCGGAAGCCGAATACTTCACCGGGACCGCGTAATTCCAGATCTTTTTCACTTAGTACAAAACCATTGGTGGTCTCTGTCATGATTTTCATCCGTTCCACGCCTAGTTCATTTTTGGGATTAGCAACTAAGATACAGTAGGAAGCATCACTTCCGCGTCCAACACGTCCACGAAGCTGATGCAGCTGTGCCAAACCAAATCGATCCGCATCCATAATCAGCATGACGGTTGAGTTTGGCACGTTTACCCCTACTTCTATTACCGTAGTAGAAACTAATATCTGCATCTGGTTATCTTTGAAAGCTTCCATGATCACTTCTTTTTCCTGATTCTTCATTTTACCATGTAACAAGCCAACTTCATATTTTGGCGCAAATAGTTCACGAAGTTTTTCATAGATTTCCACTGCGTTTTTTACGTCTAATGCTTCTGATTCTTCGATCAGTGGACAGATGACATACATTTGATGTCCTCTTGCCAGTTCTTTCCTTGTCCAATCCAGTACACTGTCTAATTGAGGTGTTCTTACCCAGCGTGTTTCAATAGGGATACGCCCAGCTGGAAGTTCATCAATGATCGATACATCCATTTCACCGTACGCTGTGATAGCTAGCGTTCTAGGGATCGGAGTGGCTGTCATAAACAAGACATCAGGTCGCCAGCCTTTTTCACGAAGGACTTTCCGCTGATTCACACCAAAACGGTGCTGTTCATCCGTAATAACTAGACCTAAATTCTGAAATTCAACTCCATCTTGGATCAATGCATGTGTACCGATCACGACGTTGATTTCTCCTCGTTCTAGTTTTTCAAGGAGTTCACGTCGTTCTTTTGTTTTCGTTGACCCTGTAAGCAATGCGACCGTTACTTCATTGGGATCAAACAGCTGTTGCAAACTTTCCATGTGCTGTTGTGCCAAGATTTCGGTAGGCACCATCAACGCACCTTGGAAACCCGCTGTAACGGTGGCATATAATGCAATTGCGGCAACCACTGTTTTTCCGCTACCTACATCTCCCTGCAAAAGTCGCTGCATATGTTGAGGACTGCGAAGATCCCGACAGATTTCATTCGTTACTCGTTTTTGGGCATTTGTCAGTTCAAAAGGTAGCTTTTGAGTAAATTCTTTTAATTTTTGGACATCATAAAGGATCTCCAAGCCATTTGTTTCTGCTTTTTCTGCTTTTTTCAATCCTTGAAGACGCATTTGAAATAAAAAGAATTCTTCAAAAACGACACGTCGTTTGGCTTGGTGATTTTCTTCGTGGTTTTTCGGAAAGTGCATACTTCTTACAGCGGAAGCTCGGTCAAGTAGTCGATATTTCTCCACAAGGTTGTTCGGCAGGTTTTCTTCGATCAATGTGCCGTATTCTTGGAACCCTTTTTTGATTAGATCAACTAATGTCGTTTGACGAATCGATTTATTGACGTGATATATCGGCGAAAAGTCATCCATTGTTTGAGAACCTAAAATCTTCATCCCGTTCAAGGCTTTACGCTTTGCATCCCATTTACCGTATACGGCGATTTCCTCCGATAAAATGACTTTTTCTTTTAGATAAGGTTGATTAAAAAAAGAAACGTTGAACACATCATGTTCTTGCATCATACGAAATTGCAATCGGCTTTTTTTATAACCAAATCGATTCATCACAGGAGGAGAGACTACGATTCCTTTCAAAGTAACCTTTTCTTGATCTTGGATCTCGTTTAGATTTCTTTCCTGAATATCTTCGTAGCGAAAAGGATAATAAGTCAGTAAGTCTTCAATCGTTTGGATACCCAAGCTGGCAAGACTAGCTGCTCTTTTTTCTCCGACTCCTGCCAGCATAGTGATTGGATCATCTAAAGAACGCATATATTTTTTCCTCCCTCCTTTAACAAAAAAAGGACTTGGTCAGTGATCATACCTGATCACTAACCGAAGGCCTTTTATGAATGAATACTGTGTTAGAAAGATATTCTGTCACAGGAATTATTCAGCAGAAAATAGATAAGGATAGACAGGCTGATCTCCTTGGTGGATCTCGATTTCCAAATCAGGATGTTTTTCTGTTAGTTTCTCAGCAAATTCATTTGCTTGTTCAACTGTTCCTTCATCACCTGCTAAGATCGTTACGATCTCTGTGTCCTCATTGATCATTTGTTCTAGTGTACTTAACGCTGTTGCTGTGATATCTGGGTTAGAGATCATGATTTTTCCATCAATCATGCCTAAAAAGTCGCCTTCTTTGATCTCTACACCGTCGATTGAGGTATCTCTGATTGCGTGAGTGACTTGACCACTTACGACGCTAGACAACATTTCTGTCATCGTTTCTTTGTTTTCTTCTAAAGAAGCTTGATCATTGAATGAAAGCATAGCCGTCAATCCTTGAGAAATCGTTCTTGAAGGAACGACTGCTACTGGGATATCTGCTACTTCTGCCGCTTGATCAGCTGCCATGAAGATGTTTTTGTTGTTCGGTAAGACAATCACTTTATCTGCGTTCACTTCTTGGATCGCTTTAACGATGTCTTCCGTACTTGGGTTCATTGTTTGCCCACCACTGATAACATAATTAGCGCCTAAACTTTCAAACAGCTCTTGGACGCCTTTACCAGCAGCGATTGCTACGATACCATACGGGATACGTGGTGTTTCTTTTTTCGCAAACTCGTTCACTTCTTCATCATGTTCCAAAATCGTCTCATGCTGCAAGCGCATGTTGTCGACTTTGATTTTGACTAATGAACCGAATTTTTGTCCATAGTTCAAGACTTCTCCTGGGTTTTCTGTATGCACGTGAACTTTGATGATCTCGTCATCATTGACCACAAGTAAAGAATCTCCAATACCATCTAAATAGTTACGGAACTCTTCGTAGTCGAACGTGCTATCAACAGTAGGTCCTTCACCGATTTTCACCATGATTTCTGTACAATAACCAAAATGGATATCTTCTGTCGCCATTTGTCCTTGGACACTGCGATGGTGCTCTGCATTGACCATATCATCCATTTCTGCTGGAGAAGGTTCATATGTTTCATCCGCTTGGAATTCTCCATTCAATGCGCTTAAAAAGCCCTCATAAACAAACAGCAATCCTTGTCCTCCACTGTCTACAACACCGACTTCTTTTAGGACTGGAAGCAAGTCTGGGGTTTTAGCTAAAGCACGCTTTGCTCCTTTTACAACAGCTGTCATCACTTCAACGACATCGTCTGTACTCTTAGCTTTCTTTTCTCCAGCTTTTGCTGCTTCTCTAGCTACTGTCAAAATCGTTCCTTCTACTGGTTTCATTACTGCTTTATACGCAGTTTCAACACCATGAGTGAATGCTGCAGCAAGATCAGAAGCATTTAATGAGACAACATCTGGAATTTGCTTAGAAAATCCTCGGAACAATTGAGACAAAATAACGCCGGAATTTCCGCGCGCACCCATCAACAATCCTTTTGAAAGCATTGCTGCTAATTCTCCTACTTTTTCTGAGGTTGAATCTACTACTGCCTTCGCTCCACTAGTCATAGATAGATTCATATTTGTTCCCGTATCACCATCTGGCACAGGGAATACATTTAATGAATTGACGTATTCTGCATTTACTTGCAGACGATTCGCACCAGCCTGCACCATTTCCTGGAACTGGCTTGCACTTATTTCTGTTACACTCACCTAGATAATCCTCCTTCAGATCGACTGCTGAGTTATCAGCCAGTCTCCTGCCTAGTCTGGCAGTACACGAACACCTTGTACAAAGACATTAACCGAATTGGCAGCTACACCTAATAATGCCTCTAGATTGTATTTCACTTTTTCTTGGACGTTGCGAGAAACTTCAGAGATTTTCGTACCATAGCTGATAATCGTATAAACATCTACAGCAATACCATTATCTTCTTGGCGGACAACTACTCCTCTTGAGTAATTTTCTTTACGCAAAATCTCAGTAATATTATCTTTAATTTGATTTTTGCTGGCCATTCCTACAACACCGAACACATCTGTCGCGGCGCCACCAACAACTGTTGCAATTACATCATTGGTAATTTCAATGGTTCCAGCTGACGTTTGAATTTTTACAGCCATGAATGAGCCTCCTTAACGGGTAAAATACTCCCATTTTTCTTCTATCATATTTTATCATAGCGCAACTTGAAATAAAAGGCAGTTACCCAAAGTACTCAAAAACCTTGCAAAATTTCAGGTATAACCCTGTTTAATTTACAATTATTCTTCACAAATGTCAATTGTATCCATGAAAATGTACTTGCAAATTTCCAATCTATATGATATGTTAGTCTGGTATGAGCTGAATTATTCTATTGCTCCAAATCAAGGCAAAGGAGGAAATTACCATGGCAAAAGTTTGTTACTTTACAGGTCGCAAGACAAAAAGTGGAAACAACCGTTCACACGCTATGAACTCAACAAAACGTACTGTTAAACCTAACTTACAAAAAGTTCGCGTTATGGTCGACGGAAAACCTAAAAAAGTTTGGGTGTCAACTCGTGCTTTGAAATCAGGAAAAGTTGAACGCGTTTAATTGAATGATACTTGGACCGTTCAGATAGTGAACGGTTTTTTATTTAATAAAAATTTTGGTGGGTGGAATTTTTGATTCCTCCCCTTTTTTTGTGTTTATTTTTGTTATACGAACAAATTGTGAAGTTATTTATTCCCAAATTTTATTTTTTTATGAAAACTAGACTCTTTTTAAGCAGAGAAAAACAAGGATATGATAAACTAAATACAACTTCATAGAAATTTGGTGGAAAATAAATATGAAAAAAAACTTAAAGTCATTCTTTAGAGAAAACGGACGCTACGCAGCAGCTAGTTTCCTGATTCCGTTTTTGATTTTAGCACTTGTTTATTTAAGTATCGGGATCTATCCCGGGAGCAGCAGAAGTATTTTGGCAAGTGATGCCTTTTCACAATTTTCTAATTTTCATGCAAGCTTCCGAAATGTCCTTCTTGGAAAGCAAAGTATTTTCTATACATGGAATGCTTCTCTGGGCTTGAATTATCTATCTTTGATTTCTTATTATCTCGGCGGGATCTTCACGCCACTGGTTTTCTTCTTTCCAAACCAGATGATGCCAGATGCACTTTATGTTCTGACTTTGCTTAAAGTCGGCTGTGCCGGATTAGCTTTTTGGTTTCTTGCACGCACGTTCAAGATTCCTCGCTGGGGGCATGTTGCACTTAGCGTCAGTTACGCATTGATCTCATTCATTACTGCACATTCGGAGATCATCATGTGGCTGGATGCATTTGTTTATCTTCCATTAGTGATTTTGGGGATTCATCGTGTCATGGATCTGAAACGGCCGAAACTTTTATTCATCAGCTATTTGCTCTTGTTTCTATCCAGTTTTTATATGGGCTTCATGATTGGTGTCTTTTCTTTCTTATATTTTATTGCCCGTCTATTGACAAACTGGTCAGAATACAAAAAATCGATTGTTCCTTATGGGATCACTTCTTTACTGGCAGGCGGCGCTTCAATGATCATTGTATTGCCAGCAGTACTGGATCTTCGCTCAAATGGCGAAGCATTGAGTCAAATCACTACGTTGAAAACAGAAGCGACTTCTTATCTGGATCTGATCATGAAAAACATGATTGGTGTTTATGACACCACAAAATACGGTTCGATTCCGTTCATTTACGCAGGTCTACTTCCGTTGGTCCTTTGCTTGTTTTATTTTGCCAGTCGGAAAGTACCGTTGAAAAATAAGTTTTTGTACGGTGGTCTTTTCGCCATACTTATCGCAAGTTTTTATCTTGTCCCATTGAATTTGTTCTGGCATGGTATGCATGCACCGAATATGTTTTTATTCCGTTATGCCTATCTGTTCTCTTTCTTAGTTCTCCTGCTTGCAGGAAAAGGATGGGAAAAGATAGAACAAGACGATCGTGGGCTGTTGTTAGGAATCATTTTGGTCGTAGCTGCTCTCTTTGCGGTGGCATGGGGCATCAAACCTGAAGGAAGCTACACCTATGTGACGATGACCTCCTTTGTATTGACAGTTGTTTTCTTAGGGATCTATGCTTTTGCTGTGGGATTTTATCAGCATAAAAAACTTTCCTTCAATCATCTAAGTATATTGTTGTTATTGATCATGTCTGCTGAGGCTCTAGTCAATACGAACAGCATGATCCATGGTATCCTTGATGATTGGAATTATGCTTCCCGCAGTTTATATACGGATCCTTCTCCTGACTTGAAAGCTCTTGTAAATGAAACAAAAGAAGATTCTGACTCGTTTTACCGCTTAGAAAATCTGGATCCGGTATCGCCAAACGATTCGATCAACTACGGTTACAGTGGCATCAGCTTGTTTTCTTCTATAAGAAATCGTAATTCTTCCTCTTATCTGGATACATTAGGGTTTCGTTCAAGAGGGACAAATTTGAATATCCGTTACAATAATAATACTTTGCTGATGGATGGCTTTACAGGGATCAAATACAACATTTCTAAGAACGAAAGCACGTTCAGCAAATATGGCTTCCGCCAAGCTGGTCAAAGCGGCGACTATACACTGTATCAGAATGTCAATGCATTGCCACTGGCATTTACCGCACCGTTATCCGTTAATGATATTGAGCAGCCCGTAACAGATAATTTAACTAGTCAGACAAACTTGATCAATACATTATCTGGTCTAAATGAACAGTATTTTACATTCTATACGCCTACTTTGAAGAATCAGTTAAATACGACAATCACAAAAACAACGACTGGTGTGACTTATTCAGAGACGGCAGACAATCAACCGAAAGAGCTCACATGGGAAGTCCATGTACCTGCAAATACACAAGCTTACTTAAGTTTGTTCCCAACCAATTTTGCACAATTAGAAAGTTCTAGTGCAACGATTACTGTCAATGGTACATCGAGGAAAACGCAAATCAATATTTCTGGACAATACTATGATCTTGGCTATTATCCCCAAGAGACAACGGTGACATTTACTGCAAGTTTTTATGGGACGAAAGAAGTAAGTTTCATGGAGCCGAAAGTCGTTGGTCTAGATGTTGTAGCCTATCAAGCCGCAATGAATCAGATCAAAGAAAAAGGTGTCGAAATGGAAGCCTCTGGCAGAAAAGCTTCTGGAACTGTAGATACCGCAGAAGATTCTATGTTGGTGACGACTATTCCTTACGACAAAGGATGGAAAGCCGAAATCGATGGGAAGCCAGTCAAAGTCAGCAACTTCAAAAACGCATTCTTGATGCTAAAAGTTCCAGCAGGTAAACACACGGTTACTTTCAGCTACTTGCCTGAAGGATTTATAATAGGTGCAATCCTTTTTGTACTATGCATTGCATTGTTTATTCTCTATGTCTGGTACCTTGACCGCAATCAACCCTTCTATGGCACGATTGATCCAACAATAGAAGAAAAACCGCGAAATACACACAGAAGAAGACGAAGAAAATAAAGAAACGATGGAACCTGTTCAGACTGTCTGCCAAGGGCAATCAAAACAACGTTCCATCGTTTTTAGTTACAAAAAAGTAGTGTGGCAAAAAGAAGGTTCACTTATCCATGCTTCGTTCACAAGTTGTGATATTCATCAAACGTGAGAAGCTGTTTTTTGAAATTGTTTCTTGTGACTCAGAGCTAAATGGCAGGCTCACAACCTCTTCCTTAAACAGTGTTCAATCAGCTGTCCTTCGGTATTAGCTCAACAAATGGCAAAATATGAGAAACTATTTTGGTTTGGCTGTTCTTATTACTTGATGCAGAACCGCTTTTTCACAACCTCTTATTCATATTTCACTTCATACAAATAAAGTCCTTCAGGGTGTGCTGTAGGTCCTGCTGCATTACGATCTTTTTTCGCAATAATATCTGGGATACTATCTTCAGGCAATCGGCCATTGCCAATTTTCAAAAGCGTTCCTACTAAGATCCGTATCATCTTATACAAGAAGCCATTTCCCCTAAAAGTAAACAACAATTCATCTTTTGTTTCATTAACCTCCATCTTAGCCTCGTAGATCGTACGTATTTTATCCTCTATCGAGCTTCCTGATGCACAAAAAGAGGTGAAATCGTGGGTCCCTAATAAATCAGGAAGTGCCCGCTGAATTTTTTCCAAATCAAGAGGGTAAGGAAAATAACTTGCATAATGGCGTCGAAAAGGACTGCGTGGTTTCCCTATATCCACTCGAAATTGATAAGTTTTTTCTTTGACCAAATATCTTGCATGGAATTCTTCTGAAACGATTTCTACTTGTCTTACAGCGATATCCTCTGGTGACTGGGTATCTAACGCAAAACGCATTCGTTCTAACGGGCGTTCTTCTGGATAATCAAAATGGATCACTTGCCCGATTGCATGTACTCCGGCATCTGTCCTTCCCGAACCAAAGACCGTGATTTCTTTCCCATTTGCCATTTTTTGTAATGTTTTTTCTACTTCTTCTTGAACAGTACGTCCATTTGGCTGTTTCTGGAACCCATTGAAATTTGTTCCGTCGTATGCAATGATTGCTTTGTAACGTACCATGGTTTTCTCTCCTTTGTTTCTAAAAAGTTGTCTAGAAATAGTGGTTTTTCCAGATAATGTTGTTTGTTCTTTTTTTCAAATAAAAGAAAGAGGCCTGTGACATTAGTCTGCCACAGACCCTAATGTTTCTTGTCATACACTGCTCGCATACTTTCTTGCAAATAGATTAGCAAGAAAAGGATAGATAGCGGTCCACTGAACGTTTATCCTCTTAAAAAGATCAGCAGCACGGTTAATAATATAAAAGCAATGATAACCATCGTGTCTCTATTATGCCAATGCAAGACACGATATTTCGTTCTTCCTTCCCCGCCCTTGTAGCCCCTTGCTTCCATAGCGGTCGCAAGATCTTCCGCTCGGTTGAAACTGCTGACAAATAAAGGAATCAGCAAAGGAATGACTGCTTTCATTTTCTGAACTAGATTGCCTTCACCAAAGTCAACACCACGCGCGCGCTGAGCGTTCATGATCTTTTCTGTTTCATCCATCAATGTAGGCACAAAACGAAGAGCAATCGACAGCATCAAAGAAATTTCGTGGACTGGGAACCGTACGGCTTTCAATGGACGAAGCAAGTACTCAATCGCATCAGATAATTCCAAAGGCGGTGTAGTAAGCGTGAGTAGCGTCGACATAAAAATAATCAACACGAATCGGCAGAAAATAAAGAGACCGTTCATCACACCAAATTCAGTGATATGGAAAACACCCCAACTCCAATAAGTTTCTCCTCCGCTGGTGAACAAGATTTGCAAAGCTACAGTAAAGAGGATCAGCCAAATCAATGGGCGAATACCTCGGATAAAAAATTTCAAGTCTACTTTTGATAAGAAGACGGAAAATAATGTGAAAACTGCCAATACAAGATATGTTTCCCAATTATTTGCTAAAAAAATGATACCAATAAAATAAAAACTGGCTAATAATTTGGCTCGGGGATCCAATCGATGGATCAAGGAATCTCCTGGCATATAACGACCAAATATCAATTTATTCATCATGGGCATTTCCTCCAGCAGAATGGACGATGGCGTCTGCTAATTCTTCAGCTGTTAAAGGTAAGGTAGTGAAGTCCATCCCTTTAGCCATTAATTCTTCTGCAAATTCTGTGGCAGTAGGTACGCCTAACTGTTTTTCTTTTAGCCATTTGATGTTTTGAAAAACCTCTTGAGGCTGCCCGCTATTAACGATTCGCCCCTTCTCCAGTACATAGACATAGTCTGCAAAATTGGCTACATCATCCATTAAATGCGTCACTAAAACAATAGTAATCTGTTGTTCCTTATGAAGACGCCAAAACATCTCCATCATTTCTTTTCTGCCCTGAGGATCAAGTCCTGCCGTTGGTTCGTCCAATACAAGTACTTCAGGCTTCATGGCAAGCACACCAGCGATTGCTACTCTACGCATTTGCCCTCCTGAAAGTTCAAATGGTGAACGGTCCAAATAGCTTTCATCCAGTCCAACTTGTTCTAACGTTTCTTTTGCTAGTATCAGCGCTTCTTCTTCACTGACACCAAAGTTTTTAGGACCGAAGGCAATATCTTTTGCCACCGTTTCTTCGAATAGCTGTGCTTCTGGAAACTGAAAGACGATGCCGACTTTTTTTCGGATCGGCTTTAGATTTTTATTATCCGTATCTGGCTGAATGTCGCGTTCTCCAATATGGACGGTACCGCTTGTTGGCTTAACAAGCGCATTCAAATGTTGGAGTAAAGTTGATTTCCCGCTTCCGGTATGCCCTACTAATGCTGTATAACTGTTTTCTTTGATCGTCATATTGATGTCAAATAAGGCTCGTTGTTCAAATGGTGTATTCGGCTGATAAGTGAAGTCTACTTGTTCAAAACGGATGTCCATAACCAATCCACCATCCTTTCTTCTGTCATATATTCACTTGGCACATCTACCCCGCGTTCTTTCAGTGCACGCTTCAGTTTTTCAGGAAATGGTAGATCTAGACCTAAATCAATCAGTTCGGGTCCCGCAGAAAAGATTTCTTTTGGTGTACCTTCACGGACAAGTTCTCCTTGCCTCATCACTAATATCCGATTGGCATTAGCTGCTTCATCAATATCGTGAGTGATAGATATAACGGTCAATTGACTTTCTTCTTTGATCTTCTTGATCGTAGAAATCACTTCTTCACGACCTTCTGGATCTAGCATACTTGTTGCTTCATCTAAAATAATGATATCAGGGCGTAAGGCAACCACGCCGGCAATAGCAACACGTTGTTTTTGTCCTCCTGATAAACGAGCAGGCTCGCGTGTAGCAAACTCAGCCATTCTAACTTTCTCAAGTGCATCTTTCACACGTATCAGCATTTCTTCTCTGGGAATCCCTTGATTTTCAAGACCAAACGCAACGTCATCTTCTACTGTCGAACCAACGAACTGATTGTCTGGATTTTGAAAAACCATTCCAACCATTTGCCGGATCGTCCAAATGTTTTCTTCATCCAATACTTGATTTCCGACTTTCACGACCCCTGATTCTGGCAGAAGTAGCCCATTGATTGTTTTGGCAAGTGTCGATTTTCCTGAACCATTGTGTCCAATAATAGCGATCCACTCACCTTTATCAATTGTAAAGGAGACATCTTTCAATGCGGGGCGAAGATCATCTGGCTGGTATTTATAATTTATTTTCTCTAATTCAATAATTGGCTCCATGATTACTCCTTCTTCATCCTAAAGTTCCTACTAACACTATCAAAAAAAGACAAAATTTTCAATTATTTCTCGCTTAAAATGTTTTTTTATGCCTTCAAGCAGAGATGTCATGACAGTTAATTGAAGGTATAAAAAAACACTTTATGATGAGTGCTTACTCCCCAAGCGATATTCGCTTGAGGAGCAGCGCTGAGCTAGACTCGGAAAAATATCTTCCAACATCATAACACTCTAAAAGAATCATCTATAAAGTGATGTTATTAGTGTGATTTTAGACAAGTTCTAAGACAACCATTGGTGCACCATCACCGCGTCTTGGTTCTGTCTTCAAAATGCGTGTGTATCCGCCTTGACGTTCTGCGTAACGAGGTGCAATATCGTTGAATAGTTTTTGTAAAGCTGATTCAATGACGATGTCCTCATTTTCTTCACGCACGCTGGCAACTTCATTACGTACGAAAGCCGCAGCTTGACGACGTGCATGCAAATCTCCGCGTTTACCTAAAGTGATCATTTTTTCTGCAGTTGAGCGAACTTCTTTCGCACGAGCTTCAGTAGTCACAATACGTTCGTTGATTAATAAATCAGTTGTTAAATCACGCAACATCGCTTTACGTTGGCTAGATGTGCGTCCTAGTTTACGATAACTCACGTTGGTTTCCCTCCTTCGTAAAAGGTTTTAATCTTCTTTACGTAAACCTAAACCTAAGTCGTGCAATTTTGCTTTAACTTCTTCTAATGACTTACGTCCCAAATTACGGACTTTGATCATTTCAGGCTCAGATTTATTTGTAAGTTCTTGTACAGTATTGATTCCTGCACGTTTCAAACAATTGTAAGAGCGAACAGACAAGTCTAACTCTTCGATCGTCATTTCCAACATTTTTTCTTTTTGTGTTTCTTCTTTTTCGACCATGATTTCAGCATTTTTTGCTTCATCAGTTAAGTTCACAAAAATATCCAAATGTTCAGTCATGATTTTCGCAGATAAACTCATTGCTTCCAACGGTTCGATTGAACCATCTGTCCAAATCTCCATCGTCAATTTATCAAAATCTTCACGGTGTCCAACACGTGTGTTCTCAACTTGATAGTTCACACGACGAACAGGTGTGTAGATTGAATCGACTGGAAGAACGCCAATTGGCATATCTTCTTTTTTATTTTCATCTGCTTGAACATAACCACGTCCAGGTTTCACTGTTAAGCGAGCATGGAACGTAGCTCCTTCAGAGACACTACAGATGTACATATCTTTGTTAAGAATTTCTACATCACTATCAACGATAATATCGCCAGCAGTTACTGTAGCAGGTCCGGTAATATCGATTTCAAGGGTTTTTTCTTCTTGGCCATACATTTTCAGCGCTAAGCCTTTAATGTTCAAGATGATTTGAGTGACGTCTTCTCTAACACCTTTGATGGTAGAGAATTCATGCAGTACACCATCGATTTGAATATTAGTGATGGCAGCACCTGGCAAAGAAGATAATAAAATACGACGTAGGGAATTCCCTAAAGTAGTCCCATACCCTCTTTCAAGAGGTTCAACGATGAACTTGCCATAATCTTTTTCTTCATCAATTTTTGCGATTCTTGGTTTTTCGAACTCAATCATTCTTATCTTTACCCCTTTCAAAACGAAAAGTGTCTTGTTCAATGACGTTACTGATAAAACTCAAAATGAGCGGCACTCATTAAACACGACGGCGTTTTGGAGGGCGGGCACCATTATGAGGAACTGGAGTCACGTCACGAATTGCAGTCACTTCTAAACCTGTAGCTTGTAATGAACGAATTGCTGCTTCACGTCCAGAACCAGGTCCTTTAACTGTTACTTCAACAGTCTTTAATCCGTGTTCCATTGCTGCTTTTGTAGCAGTTTCTGCTGCCATTTGAGCGGCAAAAGGAGTTGATTTTTTGCTTCCTTTGAAACCTAATGAACCAGCTGATGACCACGCTAATGCATTTCCGTGAGTATCAGTGATCATGATGATAGTGTTATTGAATGTAGAATGGATATGTGCAATACCTGCTTCTATATTCTTCTTCACACGGCGTTTACGATTCACTTTTTTTGCTGCCATGAAGTTTTAACCTCCTTCACTTAAGAATTATTTTTTCTTGCCAGCGATAGCGCGAGCTGGGCCTTTACGAGTACGTGCATTGTTTTTCGTGTTTTGTCCACGAACAGGCAATCCACGGCGATGACGGATTCCACGGTAAGAACCGATTTCCATCAAACGTTTGATGTTCAAGTTCACTTCACGACGAAGATCCCCTTCAACTTTTAATTTATCTACTTCCGCACGGATAGCATCTGTTTGTTCATTCGTTAATTCACGAACGCGAACATCTTCAGATACACCAGCATCAGCTAAGATCTTTTTAGCAGTAGTGTTACCAATACCATAGATATAAGTAAGTGAAACTACCACACGTTTATCACGAGGAATATCTACTCCTGCAATACGAGCCATATTTATAGCACCTCCAATTATCCTTGACGTTGTTTATGTTTTGGATTTGCTGGGCAAATCACCATAACGCGTCCTTTACGACGAATTACTTTACAATGTTCGCACATTGGTTTTACTGATGGTCTTACTTTCATGATAATACCTCCTGTAGTTTTACGGAGTACAATTATTTAAAGCGATAAGTAATACGGCCACGGTTAAGATCGTATGGAGACAATTCAACCGTTACTTTGTCACCAGGTAAGATACGGATGTAATGCATACGAATTTTACCTGAAACAGTAGCAAGAACTTGGTGTCCGTTTTCTAGTTCAACTTTAAACATTGCATTCGGCAAAGTTTCGACGACTGTACCTTCGACTTCAATCATATCTTCTTTTGCCACGCACAGTACCTCCTTGTACTTGTTTCGCATTTTCACACGATAAAATGGCGGAAACTGCAGTTCCCACCTCAAAATTCTCAAAATGGATCATCTAGAGGATTCTCTAGAAGTCGGACTGACATATTCTATCATAATTTATTGAACTTGACAAGAGTAACTGCATAATGCAAGTCGGCTACGGGCAATCGTGCTATTTTTCAATGATTTTTTGTACATCTGCAAATACAGCATCGATTTCACGAGCACCATCAATAGTGTTTAGCAAACCTTGTTCTTTATAATAAGCCAAGATTGGTTCACTATTTTTGATGTTGATAGCCAGACGATTTTTAACCGTCTCAGGTTTATCATCTTCTCTTTGATAGAATTCATGCCCACCGCAACGATCACATGTGTCTTCAACTTTTGTAGGGTTGAAAATTTTATGGTAAGTTGCTCCACAATTGCTGCAGATAAATCGGCCGGCTAGACGTTCGACCAAGATTTCTTCACCAACATGGATATCGATGACAGCATCAATTTTTTTATTCAAATCTTTTAGCATTGCGTCCAGAGCTTTTGCTTGATCTAGTGTACGTGGAAAGCCGTCTAATAAGAAGCCTTTCTCTGTATCTGGTTCAGCTAGTCGCTCTTTCACGATTCCATTTGTTACTTCATCAGGAACTAATGCACCTTTATCCATATAAGACTTTGCTTCCAGGCCAAGAGCTGTTTCGTTTTGCATCGCTGCGCGGAACATATCTCCTGTTGAGATGTGCGGAATACCATAAGCGTCAATGATTTTTTCAGCTTGTGTTCCTTTACCTGCGCCTGGCAGCCCCATTAAAATGAGGTTCATTGTTTTCCCTCCTAATAAATGTGTGAGAACGTGTGTTGAGGAAGAACCTCAACACGCTTTCTTACTCAATGAATCCAACATATTTACGTTTCAGCATTAAGCCTTCTAACTGTTTCGCAGTTTCTAAAGCTACACCGATAACGATCAGTAAGCTTGTACCGCCTAATCCGATTGATTTTGGAAGATCCCAAACCATTTGAGCAATGATTGGAAGCAATGCCACTAAACCAAGGAAGACTGCACCAACTGTACTTAAGCGCATCAGTAATCTTGAGACATACTCTTCAGTCCCCTTACCAGGGCGTACGCTTGGTATATAACTTCCTTGCTTTTGCAAGTTTTCCGCTAATTTCTCAGGGTTTACTTGTACAAAGGCGTAGAAGAAAGTGAAGGCAACGATCAGAATCGTATAAATCGTAGCACCAGGTGCTGTATTATAGTTAAAGATCTCCATCATCACTTTATACCAGTTTTCAGAACCGAATCTACCACTCAATGCTTGTAAAACAGCATTTGGCGTAGCAATAAACGAACTAGCAAAGATAACTGGAATAACTCCAGCTGCATTTACTTTCAACGGCAGATAGCTGCTTGTAGGCGCGCCAGCGACGCGTTTCGTATATTGAATCGGGATCTTGCGTTCAGCTTGTTGGAAAAATGTTACGAATGTCACGATCAATAAGACCGCTACTAATAAAATGGCCACAAAAATAGCAGATTTCCATATGTCTGAAGGATCGATATTTATAAAGTAATCTTCATAAATTTCTCTGATACTTTCAGGCAATCTAGAAATGATCCCTGCAAAAATGATCATTGATACGCCATTTCCGATACCTTTTTCTGTGATCTGTTCTCCTAGCCAAGTAACAAACATCGTACCGGCTGTTAGAATCAAACCGATCGTTACGTAAGTTGCTACGTTAGGATTATTCACGAAACCTAATTGAGCGTATTGATTGAATCCAGCAGTGATACCGACAGATTGGATAAATGCCAATACTAATGTCAGATATCGAGTGGCTTGATTCAATTTTTTACGACCAACTTCCCCTTGTTTCGACCATTCAACAAATCGAGGCACGATGTCCATTTGAAGAAGCTGAATGACGATAGAAGCAGTAATGTATGGTGAAACCCCCATTGAGAAAATGGAGAAGTTTTGCATCGCACTACCACTTACCAAGTTCAACATGTTGAAAAATGGCAAAGAAGAAAGGTTTTGCAATGAAGCAGCATTTACGCCTGGTACAGTGATATGTGCACCTAGGCGAAATACAAACAACACAAATACAGTAAATAGGATTTTCGATCTAATGTCTTTTACTTTAAAAGCATCTTTTAATAGTCTAAACATTAGATCACCTCGATTGATCCACCAGCCGCTTCAATTGCTTCTTGAGCTGCTTTAGAGAATTTTGCTGCTTTCACAGTTAATTTCTTGTTTAGTTCCCCGTTAGCTAATACTTTGATTCCAGCTTTTTCGTTTTTCACGATTCCAGCTTCAACTAAAGCAACAGGAGTTACTTCAGCTCCGTCTTCAAAGCGGTTCAATACATCAAGATTGATGACTGCATAGTCTTTACGGTTCACGTTTGTGAATCCTCGTTTTGGTAAACGACGGAACAATGGTGTTTGTCCCCCTTCAAATCCTAAACGCACACCACCGCCTGAACGGGCTTTTTGTCCTTTTTGTCCGCGTCCGGCAGTTTTTCCGTTACCAGATGAAGTACCACGACCAACACGGTTACGTACTTGGCGTGAACCTTCAGCAGGTTTTAATTCATGAAGTTTCATAGGTTTGGCACCTCCTTAATATTCTAGTTCTGATTTTTTTAATTAAACTTCTTCAACGTCCACTAGGTGAGAAACAGTATTGATCATGCCTTTAATTGCTTCATTAGAAGGCTTAACCACTGAACTGTTAATCTTTGTAAGACCTAACGCTTTAACTGTATCGCGTTGGTTTTGAGGACGTCCGATAATACTGCGTTTTAAAGTAACTTTTAATTCAGCCATTATTGTTGTCCTCCTTATCCGATTAATTCTTCAACTGATTTGCCGCGAAGTTCTGCAACTTCTTCTGCACGTTTCAATTGTTTCAAACCTTCAACTGTTGCGCGAACAACGTTGATTGGTGTATTTGAGCCTAAAGATTTAGAAGTGATATCTGCTACCCCAGCTAATTCTAATACGGCACGAACTGGTCCGCCAGCAGCAACCCCAGAACCTTCTACAGCAGGTTTCATTAGGATTCTACCACCACTAAAAGCACCGATTACTTCGTGTGGGATTGTTGAACCAACCATAGGTACTTCAACTAAGTTTTTCTTCGCATCTTCAATTGCTTTACGGATTGCTTCAGGAACTTCTTGAGCTTTACCTGTACCAAATCCTACGTGTCCGTTTTTGTCACCGACAACAACTAAAGCAGCAAAACGTAGACGACGTCCACCTTTAACAACTTTTGTCACACGGTTAATTGCAACAACGCGGTCTTCTAATTCCAAATGTTTTGGATCGATATAAACCATGAATGGTATTCCTCCTTCTTCTAAAATTCTAGTCCATTTTCGCGAGCAGCTTCAGCTAAAGCTTGCACACGGCCATGGTAAAGGTATCCACCACGGTCAAAGACTACTACTTTAATGCCTTTTTCAGCTGCACGTTCAGCAACTAGTTTACCGACAGCTTGTGCTGCTTCTGTTTTTGTTCCACCTGAAATTTCTTTATCCAAGGTAGAGGCACTTGCTAGCGTTACACCCGCTACGTCATCAATAATTTGAGCGTAGATGTTTTTGTTAGAACGAAAAACGTTCAAGCGTGGGCGCTCAGCAGTACCAGAGATATTGTTACGTACACGACGATGTCTCTTTTGACGTGTTTTGTTCTTATCTGGTTTTGTAATCACAATTGTCACCTCTTTATTTTTATTGTACTACTATTTCAAGCAGTAAATACGTTTCGAAAAATAGAAGCTGCGGCACAAGTAAAAATTTATTTTTTTGAAGGTAAACTTCAGCCAAATGCCTTTTTCCTGCTGCTGGCTTCTATGCAATTTTTCTAAACGATTATTTACCAGTTTTACCTTCTTTACGGCGTACATATTCGCCAACATAACGAATACCTTTACCTTTATAAGGTTCTGGAGGACGAGTTCCGCGAATATTTGCAGCTAATTCGCCAACTTCTTCTTTGTTCGCACCTTTAACAATTACTTGTGTGTTAGCTGGTACTTCAACAGTTACTCCAGCTGGTGGTGTGATTTCTACTGGATGTGAGTAACCAACGTTCAATACAAGTTTTGATCCTTGTAATTGTGCACGGTACCCAACCCCGATTAGTTCTAACGCTTTTTGGAAACCTTCGCTGACACCTACAACCATGTTGTTGAAGTTCGCACGAGTTGTTCCATGAATTGTTTTCATTTCTTTACTGTCGTTTGGACGAGTGAAAGTCACTTCGTTTCCTTCGATATTCATTTTGATATCTGCTGAGAAAGTACGAGTCAATTCACCTTTTGGTCCTTTAACTGTAACGTTGTTTCCTTCTTGAGTAACTGTTACTCCTTCAGGGATAACAACGACTTTATTTCCGATACGGCTCACTTAAAGACACCTCCTTGTAGATTCTACTTGATTACCATACGTAAGCGATAACTTCGCCGCCGATATTTTTTTCACGAGCTTCTTTATCAGTGACAACACCTTCAGAAGTCGAAATGATTGCGATACCTAAACCGTTCAATACTTTTGGTACTTCGTCAGCTTTGACATAAGCACGCAAACCTGGTTTAGAGATACGTTTTAAGTTTGTGATAACACGTTCGCCGTTTTTACCAAATTTTAGGAAAACACGGATCACGCCTTGTTTGTCATCTTCGATGTATTCAACATCACGAACGAAACCTTCACGTTTCAAGATTTCAGCGATGTCACGTTTAATTTTTGATGCAGGTACTTCTAAAGACTCATGTTTAACCATGTTTGCGTTACGGATACGAGTTAGAAAATCTGCAATTGGATCTGTCATGACCATTGATCTTTTACCTCCTTCTTATGCGAATTTACTTTTTACCAGCTAGCTTTCTTCACGCCGGGAATTTGACCTTTATAGGCAAGTTCGCGGAAGCAAATACGGCAAAGATGGAACTTACGATAAACTGAATGTGGACGTCCGCAACGTTCGCAACGAGTATAAGCTTGTGTTGAAAATTTTGCAGGACGTTTGTTTTTAGCAATCATTGATTTTTTAGCCACGTAGTTCGCCTCCTTTAATTATTTTTGGAATGGCATGCCTAATTGTGTCAACAACTCACGAGATTCTTCATCAGAGTTTGCTGTTGTTACAATAACGATGTCCATACCACGTACTTTATCTACTAAATCATAATCTACTTCTGGGAAGATCAATTGTTCTTTAATACCTAAAGTATAGTTTCCACGACCGTCAAAGGCTTTTTTACTTACACCATGGAAGTCACGTACACGTGGTAGTGAAACTGAAACCAATTTGTCTAAGAATTCGTACATTCTTTCTCCGCGCAATGTAACTTTTGCACCAATTGGCATTCCTTCACGTAAACGGAATCCAGCGATTGATTTTTTAGCTTTTGTAATCATTGGTTTTTGACCAGTGATCAAAGTTAATTCTTCAACTGCTTTATCTAAGTTTTTAGCGTTTGATACCGCATCACCAACACCCATGTTGATGACGATTTTTTCAACTTTAGGTGTTTGCATAACAGAGCTATAGTTAAATTTTTCCATCAATGATGGAGTTACTTCTTTAAGATATTTTTCTTTTAGGCGGTTCATTCAGTAAGACCCTCCTTCCTTAAACTTTTATTTATCTAAAACTTCACCGGTTTTTTTAGAAACACGGACTTTTTTGCCGTCTACTTCTTTGTAGCCAACTCGGCCAGCTACACCAGTAGAGTCAACCACCATCACGTTAGAAACATGAATTGGCGCTTCCATCTCAACAATTCCACCTTGAGGAGCAGCTTGAGATGGTTTTTGGTGTTTTTTAACGACATTTACACCTTCGACAATAACTTTATCTTTTTTCGGGAACGCTGCTAGTACAACGCCTTCTTTGTTTTTGTCTTTTCCAGTGATAACTTTAACTTTATCGCCTTTTTTAACAAACATAACTGTTTCGCACCTCCTTTGATAAGTGTCTCAAGATTATAAAACTTCTGGTGCTAGTGAAACGATCTTCATGAAGTTGTTTTCACGTAGTTCACGTGCAACTGGCCCAAAGATACGTGTTCCACGAGGGCTTTTATCATCACGAATAATCACTGCAGCATTTTCATCAAATTTAATATATGAACCGTCTGTACGACGAGCTCCTGATTTTGTTCGAACGATAACGGCTTTAACGACGTCACCTTTTTTGACAACCCCACCTGGCGTTGCTTGTTTAACCGTAGCAACGATCACATCACCGATGTTAGCAGTTTTACGACCAGATCCACCAAGGACTTTGATCGTCAAAATTTCACGTGCGCCTGAGTTATCAGCGACTTTTAAACGACTTTCTGCTTGGATCACGTTGTGTATCCTCCTTTCAGATTTTGCATTCAATCTATATAGGAAAATCTCGTGTTATTAGATAATAACTGCTTCTTCGACTACTTCCAACAAACGGAAACGTTTTGTAGCTGATAATGGACGAGTTTCCATAATTCTCACGATGTCGCCAACTTTTGCTGTGTTGTTTTCATCATGCACTTTGTATTTCTTAGAATAGTTCATGCGTTTGCCATAGATAGGGTGGTTTTTCTTTGTTTCGACAGCAACGGTAATTGTTTTATCCATTTTGTCTGAAACCACGCGACCTTGATAAACTTTGCGTTGATTTCTTCCTTCAGTCATACGCTTAATGGCCTCCTTCCATAATTACTTAGCTTGTTCACGCAACACAGTTTTGATGCGTGCAATCGATTTACGTACTTCTTTAATACGTGCAGTGTTTTCTAATTGACCTGTTGCTAATTGGAATCTAAGATTAAACAATTCTTCTTTTAATTGTTTTTCTTGATCAAGCATTTCGGCAGTGGTTAATTCTCTGATTTCTTTAACCTTCATTCGATTCACCACCCATTTCCTCACGTTTTACGATCTTAGTTTTCATTGGTAATTTGTGAGAAGCTAGACGTAACGCTTCACGAGCTACTTCTTCAGGAACGCCTGCGATTTCAAACATGATTTTACCACGTTTTACTGGTGCAACCCATCCTTCAGGTGCCCCTTTACCAGAACCCATACGTACCCCAATTGCTTTGGCAGTATAAGATTTGTGAGGGAAAATTTTAATCCATACTTTCCCACCACGTTTCATGTAACGAGTCATTGCGATACGAGCAGCTTCGATTTGGCGGTTTGTGATCCAATGTGAATCAACAGCTTGCAAACCGTATTCACCGAATGCTACTTCTTTTCCGCCTTTAGCTTCCCCGCGCATTTTTCCGCGGAATTCACGACGGTGTTTTACACGTTTAGGTACTAACATGATTATTTCCCTCCTTTCTCAGTGTTTTTTTTAGTTGGAAGAATTTCTCCACGATAGATCCACACTTTAACTCCTAGTTTTCCGTATGTTGTATCTGCTTCTTCCCATGCGTAATCAATGTCCGCACGTAAAGTATGAAGAGGAACAGTTCCCTCTGAGTATCCTTCTGAACGAGCGATATCTGCTCCGTTTAGACGACCAGATACTTGAGTTTTGATACCTTGAGCGCCAGCACGCATTGAGCGTTGGATCGCTTGTTTTTGAGCGCGACGGAAAGCAACACGGTTTTCTAATTGACGTGCGATTCCTTCACCTACTAATTTTGCATCTAGATCTGGTTTTTTGATTTCCACGATGTTGATGTGGATTCTTTTACCAGTTAATTTGTTTAATTCTTTTCTTAGGCTTTCGACTTCAGAACCGCCTTTACCAATAACCATACCTGGTTTAGCTGTGTGAATTGAAATGTTTACGCGACCTGTTGCACGTTCGATTTCAACTGTTGATACAGCAGCATCAGCAAGTTTAGTTGAAATAAATTTACGGATTCTTAAATCTTCGTGTAAGAACTCAGCATACTCTTTTTCAGCATACCATTTAGCATCCCAGTCGCGGATGATGCCTACACGCATTCCAATTGGATGTACTTTTTGACCCACTGATTATCCCTCCTTATTTTTCTGATACGACTACCGTGATATGACTTGTACGTTTGTTGATTGGAGAAGCTGATCCTTTTGCACGAGGACGGAAACGTTTCATTGTAGGTCCTTCGTTAACAAAAGCTTCGGTTACTACCAAGTTTTCAACATCTAAGTCAAAGTTATTTTCTGCATTCGCAACTGCTGACATCAATACTTTTTCAATGATTCCAGCAGATTTGTTTGGTGTGAATTTCAAGATTGAAATTGCATCTGCGACACTTTTACCTCTGATAAGGTCAATTACTAAACGGGCTTTTCGAGGTGAAGTGCGAACTGTTTTTGCAGTTGCTTTAGCTGATGTGATTTGTTCTGCCATTTGGATTTATCCTCCCCTCAAATTAGCGTTTCGTTTTCTTATCGTCAGCAGCATGTCCACGATAAGTTCTTGTAGGTGCAAATTCACCTAATTTGTGTCCTACCATGTCTTCTTGGATGTAAACTGGTACATGTTTACGTCCATCATAAACTGCGATGGTATATCCAACAAAACTTGGGAAAACTGTTGAACGGCGTGACCAAGTTTTGATAACTTTTTTCTTTTCAACCCCTGCTTGAGCTTCAACTTTTTTCATTAAATGCTCATCGACAAAAGGTCCTTTCTTTAAACTACGACCCATGGTGAACCTCCTCTCAAAATGTGCGACACATGGTCAAAGTAATTATTTATTTTTGCGACGACGAACAATAAGTTTGTCTGATTTAGCTTTTTTGTTACGAGTTTTGTAACCAAGAGCTGGTTGACCCCAAGGAGAAACTGGTGCTTTACGTCCGATAGGAGCTTTACCTTCACCACCACCGTGTGGGTGATCATTAGGGTTCATTACGCTACCACGTACAGTTGGGCGTTTACGCATCCAACGAGAGCGTCCAGCTTTACCGATGTTGATTAATTCGTGTTGTTCGTTACCTACAGAACCGATTGTTGCGCGGCATGCAGCTAAGATCATACGAACTTCACCAGAGTTCAAGCGGATCAATACGTATTTGCCTTCTTTACCAAGTACTTGAGCACTTGTACCAGCAGAACGGATCAATTGTCCACCTTTACCAGGTTTCATTTCAATGTTGTGGATAACAGTACCAACTGGAATGTTTTCTAATGGAAGAGCATTTCCGACTTTGATATCTGCTTCTGGACCTGAAACAAGTTTCATACCCACTTCTAGTCCTTTAGGTGCTAAGATGTAAGCTTTCACTCCATCTTCATAGTGTACTAACGCGATGTTAGCTGAACGGTTTGGATCATATTCGATCGTTTGAACAGTTGCAACAACGTTGTCTTTGTTACGTTTGAAGTCGATCACGCGATATTGGCGTTTGTGTCCGCCACCTTGATGACGTACAGTGATGCGGCCGTTGTTGTTACGTCCAGCATGGTTTTTCAATGGTTGTAACAATGATTTTTCAGGTGTTGATGTTGTGATTTCAGCAAAATCAGAACCTGTCATGTTACGACGACCATTTGAGGTAGGTTTGTACTTTTTAATCGCCACGTTTTTCCCTCCTAATTTAATGAGTTATCTATTAGCGCTTATTCAGCAGCTTCGAATAATTGGATTTCTTTTGAATCTTCAGTCAATGTAACGATCGCTTTGCGACGTTTTTTTGTATATCCTGCATATTTGCCCATACGTTTGAATTTCGCACGTACGTTCACGATGTTCACGTTTTTGACTTTAACGTCAAAAGCAGCTTCTACCGCTTGTTTTACTAAAGTTTTGTTTGCGCGAGTGTCCACTTCAAAAGTGTATTTCTTGTCGTCCATGGCAAGCATTGATTTTTCAGTGATCACTGGGCGTTTGATTACGTCTAGTAAGTTCATTATGCAAGCACCTCCTCAATTTGAGTAAGAGCAGTTTGTGTTGCTAACACTTTTGTATTTGATACAACGTCTAGCACACTCACATTATCAGAAGTTACTACAGAAACGTTTGGTAAGTTACGTGCTGATAAAGCAGCAAAGTCGTTACCTTTTTCTAGAACAACCAATACTTTAGAGTCGATAGATAAGTTAGCAAGAACTTGTTTGAATTCTTTTGTTTTTGGTGCGTCGAAGTTCAAGCCTTCGATTGCTACCAAGTTGTTTTCAGCAACTTTTTCTGACAATACAGATTTCATTGCTAAACGACGAACTTTTTTAGGAAGTTTGTAGCTGTAAGAACGTGGTGTTGGTCCAAAGACTACGCCACCTCCACGCCATTGTGGTGAGCGGATAGATCCTTGACGTGCACGACCTGTTCCTTTTTGACGCCATGGTTTACGTCCACCGCCACGAACAGCGCTACGGTTTTTAACCGCGTGTGTTCCTTGTCTTAATGACGCACGTTGCATTACGATTGCATCGTAAACAACACTTTCATTAGGTTCAATTCCGAAGATTTCTTCGTTAAGTGTGATTTCACCGTTTTGGCTTCCATCTTGTTTGAATAATGCTACATTCGGCATTCCTTAGTTCCTCCTTTCTTCCTACAATTATTTAGCTTTCACAGCTGATTTGATAGTGATTAAAGATTTTTTCGCTCCAGGAACATTACCTTTGATCAAGATAACATTTCTTTCTGCATCTACACGTACAACTTCCAAGTTTTGGATAGTTACGCGGTTGCCACCCATACGGCCAGCAAGACGTTTGTTTTTGAATACACGGTTAGGTGCAACTGGACCCATTGACCCAGGACGACGATGGTAACGAGAACCGTGAGCCATTGGTCCGCGGCTTTGTCCATGGCGTTTGATAACCCCTTGGAATCCTTTACCTTTCGTAGTACCTGTTACATCAATAATGTCTCCTGCTTGGAAAACATCTACTGTAATTTCTTTTCCTACTTCATATTCTCCTAGCTCAACATTTTTGAATTCACGAATGAAGCGCTTAGGAGCCGTGTTTGCTTTTGCAACATGACCTTTCGCAGGTTTGTTTGATAAAACTTCACGCATATCTTGGTAACCAACTTGAATAGCTTCGTAGCCATCCGTTTCCATTGTTTTCACTTGTAGTACTACGTTTGGCGTAGCTTCTACAACAGTAACTGGAATTAATTCACCAGATTCAGTGAAGATTTGTGTCATTCCCACTTTTTTCCCTAAGATTCCTTTGGTCATGAGTACACCTCCATTATTTTTGTTTTAGTTTTATAATTTGATTTCGATGTTTACACCAGATGGTAAGTCTAGCTTCATCAAAGCATCAACAGTTTTTGGTGTTGGGTTCACAATGTCGATAAGACGTTTGTGTGTACGCATTTCGAATTGTTCGCGTGAATCTTTGTATTTATGAGTCGCACGAATGATTGTGTAAAGACTGCGTTCAGTTGGTAATGGAATTGGACCAGACACGCTAGCTCCAGTTCTTTTTGCAGTTTCCACGATTTTATCCGCTGATTGATCTAAAATACGGTGTTCATACGCTTTTAAACGGATACGAATTTTTTGTTTTGCCATCTTGTTCCCTCCTTCGCCTATTTTGAAAAGTAGACATAGCTCCACGAAAATTTCCGTCACGCTCGTTCGTGGCAAAGCGTCCGGGCGTGTCGCAACCTCTCGTTTCTTAGCCGACGAAATCAATCTGATTACGTCTGTGCAATTCACTAAAGTAAACGCACCTTTGTCATTATAATATATATAAACTCACAACGCAAGGCTTTTTCTTGTAAAAAACATTTTGTTTTCATAAAGTTTCATTTAGAAAATACTGACTCTTTTATTTCGTGTTTCTTCTATTATAATGCTCCTGTCTTTTTCCCTGATCCTACAATAAATAAAAAAGCTCGGAACAAAGATCCTGAGATCTTCATTCCAAGCGATTACGTCCGAATAAATGTTGCTTAGTTTTGCTTAAATCAATTAAGCTTTGATTTCTGTAACGACACCGGCACCAACTGTACGTCCGCCTTCACGGATTGAGAATTTAGTACCGTTTTCGATAGCGATTGGGTGGATTAATTCAACTTCCATTGTTACGTTGTCGCCAGGCATAACCATTTCAGTTCCTTCTGGTAATTCAACAACACCTGTTACGTCAGTTGTACGGAAGTAGAATTGTGGACGGTAGTTAGTGAAGAATGGAGTGTGACGTCCACCTTCTTCTTTTGTCAACACGTATACTTCTGCAGAGAATTTTGTATGAGGTGTGATTGTACCTGGTTTAGCTAAAACTTGTCCACGTTGGATGTCTTCACGTGCAACACCACGTAGTAAAGCACCAATGTTGTCTCCAGCTTCAGCGTAGTCTAACAATTTACGGAACATTTCAACACCAGTAACTGTTGTTTTTGAAGTTTCTTCAGCAATACCGACAACTTCAACTTCGTCACCAACGCGAACTTGTCCACGTTCCACACGACCTGTAGCAACAGTACCACGTCCAGTGATTGAGAACACGTCTTCAACTGGCATCATGAATGGTTTGTCGTTGTCACGTTCTGGAGTTGGGATGTATTCGTCAACTGCAGCCATCAATTCAAGAATTTTTTCTTCGTATGAAGCGTCGCCTTCTAGAGCTTTCAAAGCTGAACCAGCAACTACAGGAACATCGTCACCAGGGAATTCGTATTCTGTTAATAGGTCACGAACTTCCATTTCAACTAATTCTAGTAATTCTTCGTCATCAACCATGTCTACTTTGTTCAAGAATACAACGATGTAAGGAACACCAACTTGACGAGACAATAGGATGTGTTCACGAGTTTGAGGCATTGGGCCGTCAGCAGCAGAAACTACCAAGATAGCTCCGTCCATTTGAGCAGCACCAGTGATCATGTTTTTAACGTAGTCCGCGTGTCCTGGGCAGTCAACGTGAGCGTAGTGGCGTGTATCTGTTTCATACTCAACGTGAGCTGTTGAGATTGTGATTCCGCGTTCGCGTTCTTCTGGAGCACCATCGATTTGATCGTAAGCCATAGCTTGGCCGCCGTTTTTCTTAGATAGTACAGTTGTGATTGCAGCTGTTAATGTAGTTTTACCATGGTCAACGTGTCCGATAGTACCAATGTTAACGTGTGGTTTAGAACGGTCAAATTTTTCTTTTGCCATTTTAAAATGTCCTCCTAAAAATACAATATATTTTTTATTTGTCTGATAGGTATATGATGTACACTAGGTACATCACATGCCCATATCATCGATAATTATTTTACACGAAACTATATTAAAAATATAGTCTCTTTGGATAATCTCTTTGCAGGACTATCCGGTTTTAAGAAATTATTCAGCTTTTCCGCCGTTTTTCTTAATGATTTCTTCTTGTACTGATTTTGGTACATCTTCGTAGTGGTCAAATGTCATTGTAAATGTACCACGACCTTGAGTAGCAGAACGAAGAGTTGTAGCATAACCAAACATTTCAGCAAGTGGAACCATCGCACGAACAACTTGTTGGCCGCCAGCGCGAGCTTCCATACCTTCAACACGTCCACGACGAGCAGTTACGTGACCCATAACATCACCTAAGTAATCTTCAGGGATAACAACTTCTACAGCCATGATTGGTTCAAGGATTACTGGATTAGCTTTCTTAGCTGCTGCACGTAATGCCATAGAAGCAGCAACACGGAAGGCAGTTTCATTTGAATCGACATCATGGTATGAACCATCGTAAAGTTTAGCTTTGATATCTACTAATGGATAGCCAGCTAAGACACCATTTTCCATAGCATCTTTCAAACCAGTTTCAACAGCTGGAATGTATTCACGAGGAACAACCCCACCGACGATCGCATTTTCAAATTCGAAACCAGCACCTTCTTCGTTTGGTGTAAATTCGATCCATACGTGACCGTATTGACCTTTACCACCAGACTGACGTACAAACTTACCTTCGGCTTGAGTGCCGGCACGGAAAGTTTCACGGTAAGATACTTGAGGCGCACCTACGTTAGCTTCAACTTTGAATTCACGACGCATACGGTCAACGATGATATCTAAGTGAAGTTCACCCATACCAGCGATGATTGTTTCGCCTGTTTCCACGTTTGTTTCAGCACGGAAAGTAGGATCTTCTTCAGATAGTTTTTGTAAAGCCACACCCATTTTATCTTGGTCAGCTTTTGATTTAGGTTCAATAGCGACTTGGATAACTGGTTCTGGGAATTCCATTGATTCAAGAATAACTAGATTCTTTTCATCACACAGTGTGTCCCCAGTAGTTGTGTCTTTCAAACCAACAGCAGCAGCGATATCTCCAGCGTAAACTTCAGAGATTTCTGAACGAGAGTTGGCATGCATCTGTAGGATACGACCAACACGTTCGCGTTTGCCTTTTGTTGCGTTTTGTACGTATGAACCTGATTTTAAAACACCAGAGTACACACGGAAGAAAGTTAAACGACCTACGAATGGGTCAGTCATAACTTTAAATGCTAAAGCTGAGAAAGGAGCGCTGTCGTCTGCAGGACGTTCTACTTCTTCATCAGTTTTAGGGTCAATCCCTTTGATTGCTGGGATATCTAACGGTGATGGCAAGTAATCAAGAACAGCGTCCAATAGTAATTGAACCCCTTTGTTCTTAAATGCTGAGCCACATAGTACTGGGTAGAATTCTACGTTAACTGTTGCGCGGCGGATACCTTCTTTTAACTCAGCTTCAGTGATTTCTTCACCTTCTAAGTATTTCAAAGTAAGTTCTTCATCAGTTTCAGCTACAGCTTCAACCAATTTTTCGCGCCATTCTTCAGCTAATTCGCGGTATTCTTCAGGAATTTCTGTTTCTTCAATCTCTGTTCCAAGATCGTTTGTATACATTTCAGCCTTCATTGTTACAAGGTCGATAATTCCTGTGAAGTCGTCTTCCGCACCAATTGGTAATTGGATTGGGTGAGCGTTTGCTTGCAAACGGTCATGTAAAGTTGATACTGAATATAAGAAGTCAGCACCAATCTTGTCCATTTTGTTTGCAAATACGATACGAGGTACACCGTAAGTTGTTGCTTGACGCCAAACTGTTTCAGTTTGAGGTTCAACACCTGATTGTGCATCAAGAACAGTTACAGCACCATCAAGTACACGCAAGGAACGTTCAACTTCAACTGTGAAGTCTACGTGTCCTGGTGTATCGATGATGTTGATTCGATGACCCTTCCATTGTGCTGTAGTAGCAGCAGAAGTGATCGTAATACCACGTTCTTGTTCTTGTTCCATCCAGTCCATTTGTGAAGCTCCTTCATGAGTTTCACCAATTTTATGGATTTTACCAGTATAGTACAAGATACGTTCAGTAGCAGTCGTTTTACCAGCATCAATGTGGGCCATGATACCGATATTACGAGTGTTTTGTAAAGAAAATTCTCTGGTCATTCTCCTTGTTTCTCCTCTCTTTACTATCTAGTTGCTAAAAATAAGGACACTATCTGAGGTCGACTTATAAAAGCCGACCAAACAGAGAGAATCTTACCAGCGATAGTGAGCAAACGCGCGGTTGGCATCAGCCATTTTATGAGTGTCTTCACGTTTTTTAACAGAAGCACCTGTGTTGTTTGCAGCATCCATGATTTCTTTTGCTAAGCGTTCTTCCATTGTGTGTTCACCGCGCAAGCGAGCGTAGTTTACTACCCAACGAAGACCTAGAGTAACGCGGCGTTCAGGGCGAACTTCAACTGGTACTTGGTAGTTTGAACCCCCAACACGACGTGCTTTAACTTCAAGAACAGGTTGAACGTTTTTCATTGCTTGTTCAAACACTTCTAATGGATCGTTACCTGTAGATTCTTTGATCAAATCAAAGGCATTATAGATAATGTTAGCTGCAATCCCGCGTTTTCCGTCAACCATTACACGGTTGATCAAGCGAGTTACTAATTTTGAGTTATAAATAGGATCTGGTAAAACATCACGTTTTGCAACAGGACCTTTACGTGGCATCCGTAACTCCTCCTTCCGAAATATTGTTCATAGTAATTACTTCTATATAATAGAAGCAAGTTTCATTTGTTTAATAATTAAAATTAAGCTTTAGGTTTTTTAGTTCCGTATTTAGAACGGCTTTGTTTACGGTCGTTAACACCAGCAGTATCTAAAGCACCGCGAACGATATGGTAACGTACCCCTGGTAAGTCTTTTACACGACCACCGCGTAATAATACAACACTGTGTTCTTGTAAGTTATGACCAATCCCTGGGATATAAGCAGTAACTTCAATTAAGTTTGACAAACGAACACGTGCATATTTACGTAAAGCTGAGTTCGGTTTTTTAGGTGTCATTGTACCCACACGAGTTGCTACCCCACGTTTTTGAGGTGAGTTTACGTTAGTTTGAGTTTTCTTAAAGCTGTTATATCCTTTGTTCAAAGCAGGTGAATTAGATTTTTCCACCTTTGATTTACGAGGTTTACGTACTAATTGGTTAATTGTAGGCATTCCTTGTTTCCTCCTTCCCACGATTTGCGTCTAGTTCCACACATCCAGGTGGTTCTTTTTTTGCGATAAAAAATAAATGCAATGTCTGCATCCTTATCAAATATGCTTTGATAAACAGTCAGCACGTTTCTTCACAGAAACCTGTAGATAAAGCACCTTTGTTAGAATATCATGAATGAAAAAGCATGTCAACAAGAGACGGAAATTTTTTTGAAAAAGCTTTATTGGAATAAAAAAGAATGGTATCTTTTTGCCGTAAATCACGCTAAAATAGTGAGGAAAGCACGAAGCTCAAACTAAAAAAAGGTGGATGCAAAGATGAATTTAAAACAATTAGCTGGCATTGAAGCCGCGAAATTCGTAAAGGACGGGATGATCGTTGGTCTCGGGACCGGTTCAACCGCCTATTATATGGTAGAAGAGATTGGTCGCCGCATGCGTGAAGAAGGATTACGTATCACAGGAGTCACTACTTCAAATGCGACAAAAGAACAAGCGGAAAAATTAGGAATACCGCTAAAGAGTATCGACGAAGTTCCAGTAGTCGATCTGACGATAGATGGTGCTGATGAAATCAGTGCTGATTTTCAAGGAATAAAAGGCGGCGGTGCTGCTTTGCTTTTCGAGAAAATAGTCGCTACGTACTCAAAAGAAACGATTTGGATCGTTGATTCTTCTAAATTAGTCCATAAACTCGGGAAGTTCCCACTCCCAGTTGAAGTCATCCCTTATGGCTCCCAACAGCTACTTCATATTTTTGACGAAAAAGGATTCCAACCTGTTTTGCGTACAGACGAAAACGGCGAAGTCCTAACCACAGATGGTGGTCATCATATCATTGATCTGCATCTAGAAGTTATTAAACAACCAGAAAGCTTAGCTACCTATTTAGATGAACTTGTTGGGGTAGTCGAACATGGACTTTTCCTAAATATGGTTTCAAAAGTTGTTGTTGGCTCAGAAAAAGGTGTTGAGATTCTTGATGCCATCCGCCATAAATAAAGAAAAACTGCTTGATCATCCAATAAAAAAAGACAGCGGAAAATTTGCGAAAAAACTATCTTTTTGACGTACTTTATGCTACATTTTTACTGTTATATCCAGTTAGAAAATCACTGCTAGAAAGGAATCACCATGAAAATTATTGGTTATGCACGCACAACCATAAATGATGTTGATTTAACAACTCAGGTTGAACAATTATCTGACTTTGGTTGTCAAGAAATTTTCCATGAGACATATGAAGTGGAACAAAACGATGCTACTGCTATTCATTTGGAGTCAGTGATTGCTGACATGCAGCAAGGCGATGCACTAGTCGTCTGCCAACTTCATCGATTGGGCAAATCTACACGGCAATTAACAGAACTTACGCAATTATTCAAAGACCGCGGGCTGCACTTGATTAGCATTGATGAAGGAATCGATACGCGCGAAATGGGAAAAATCTATTTCCAATTGATGGAAAACCTAGCAAACATGGAGTGCGCATTGATCAAAGAACGTACATTAGTTGGATTAGATGAAGCTCGTAAAAAAGGAAAAATCGGCGGAAGACCAAAAATTGATGCAAAAACGATCAAAAAAATCCGGCGTCTCTATTATGAAAAAAAAGAAACAATCCAATTTATTTCTTCAAAATGCGGTGTTTCAGTTGGAACATGTTATAAATATATCAATTTGCCTGAAAAAGAAATCGAGCAATTATGCATCTAATGCCTAAAAACGAACAGTGCTTTCGCAGCTGTTCGTTTTTTTATCTTCTCTACTCGTTTTCTCATAGAATCTTATCCAATTTTTCGATGGAAATCTCTTCCAAAAAATTGTACAATAAAACAGAACTGAAATTTTCAGAAATATAAACCTATCTTAAAGGAGAGCTAAACATGCCAAAATTAGTTTTTTCTCGTCACGGTCTTAGTGAATGGAATGCATTGAACCAATTTACTGGTTGGGCTGATGTAAACCTAGCACCAGAAGGAATCGAAGAAGCAAAAGAAGGCGGACGCAAAATCAAAGAAGCTGGAATCGAATTTGATGTTGCCTATACTTCTGTTTTAACTCGTGCAATCAAAACATGTAACTTGATTTTAGAATATTCAGATCAACTTTGGGTACCACAAATCAAATCATGGCGCTTGAACGAACGTCACTATGGTAAATTACAAGGTTTGAACAAAAAAGAAACAGCTGAAAAATACGGCGACGAACAAGTACACATCTGGCGTCGTTCTTACGATACTCTTCCTCCATTAATGGAAGAAACTGACGAAGGTTCTGCAGTAAACGACCGTCGTTACGCAATGTTAGACAAACGCGATATTCCTGGTGGCGAAAACTTGAAAGTAACATTAGAACGTGCTTTGCCATTCTGGCAAGATGAAATTGCTCCAGCATTACTAGACAACAAAACTGTTTTAGTAGCTGCACACGGTAACTCATTACGCGCTCTAGCTAAACATATCGAAGGTATCTCTGACGAAGACATCATGGATCTTGAAATCCCAACAGGTCAACCACTTGTTTATGAATTAAATGATGACTTAACAGTAGCTAAAAAATACTACCTATAATAGATATTCTATTGTAAGTAAGACAGCCCTCTCACCTCCTATTATTGTAAGAGATGAAGGGGCTGTTTTTTTAGATATTGGAAGACGGTAGTCTTGGCTATCTAATACGAATGACATCAATTTACATAATAACTATATGATTATAATAGTAAGTACTGTTTGAATAAATAAAAAAATAAGAGAGAAGGCGTAGCATTGAGAGAAAAAAGAATGTCTGACAAACATTCAGATGTGGAGCGAACATTTTTTGTAGAAACTTATTTAAATTTCATTCTTTTATCCTGTTTCTAAGAGGAAGTTTCATTTGTATGAGCTATTACCACAACTCTCCATCTTTTTTTATGTTGCTAATAAATGAAATTTAGATAGAAGTCAACCTCATAAAACTATTTATTTTATCATTTTTTTCTAATAATAAATGTTACATAGAAAAAAGCGTTTACACGACCGTTATTTTCTCGGTTATGATTAATTTGTGAGATACAGACAGATTACACGGCTGCATCTTACAAACAAAATCAAAAAATAAAAATAGAGAGCGAAGAGATACAAGATGATCAAAAATAATTTAAAAACAGTGATGGCAGCAGGTATGGTATTTTTAAGTTTAGGAGGATCCGTTTCGACATTCGCAACAAGTCTATCAACAACTGACTTCGTTAGTACAAGTAAACAGGCCATTGAGCAACAATTGTATATACATAATGGTGACTTTAATGACGGGTTTGATCATTGGATCACTAGTGGCCAAGAGCCAAATAATCCCACACTGCAAACCGTTAATGGAAATAACTTTGCTTTAGCAAGAGATGGTGAAAATGTTCATCAATACGTGACATTAAAACCAAGTACCACGTATACATTTAGTTATGATGTTGCAGCAAGCGAATCAGCACCAGGACGTGTTGAATTAGGGATCATGAATCATGATGTCGGTTTTGATGTATTAGAGCGCAGTGAACATAATAATGAGAACTGGGAACGTGGTAAACTTACTTTTACGACTCCAGACGATGAAAATACATACCTTATACGATTTGCTTCTACATGGAATGGTTGGGCGAAATATGACAATATCCAAGTGGAAACAGGCGTAACAGAAACAAACTTGTTGTCTGCAGGGCGAGAAGGCTCTCGAGCATTTGCTTATTTAACATTGACACCTGAACGTTTTTACAGTCAAGAAAGATTGGTCGTTTACATTGATGGAAGATATCATTTTGAAACATTTGACGGCAGAACATTCTATAGCTTTACAAGAATAGTTGATGGTAATATTCAAATACGTCGAGCATTTCCTGGAAAAGCAGGACAGCGAGTAGAAGTATATCGCCTACCAGGACGTCCTGGATCAAGCACCTCACTTGAGTACGCTGTATTATTCGAAACACTTATTATTGATGCAGACTTGATTTAAGTTGAATTTTTCATTCTTCAAGCATCATCACATGAGCAATTGAATGATTAAGGTATTCATTTAGACGAAGCCACCAACAGGAGATGACCCATTTGTCATCTCCTGTTGGTGGCCTAGTTCGGAACAGAAAGAGCGTAACTCGCTTCTTTCTGTTCTTTTTTATTTGATTAAGATTGTGCCATTCGTCTGCAATTTAAAAAGAATGTCGATTCACATTTTAGACATTCAAATGGTTGACTTTAGGAGGACTCTCGAAGTAACTGAAGCAACGGTTGTCATTGATTTCAGGTTATGTGAGACAGTTTCTGCAAAAAATGTGACTGCCTAATTTCTATTAATAGAAGTTTAGGCAGTCACACTTTCTTGCTATTTAGCTATTACTTTACCCTTGAATCGCCGTTTCCAATCCTACTTCGATCATTTCATTGAACGTCGATTGACGTTCTGCAGCTGTTGTTTCTTCTCCAGTAATCAAATGGTCGCTAACGGTCATCAAACTTAATGTCTGCACATGGTATTTCGCGCCTAAGTAATAAAGAGCGGCTGCTTCCATTTCAACTCCTAAGACGCCAAGTTCAGCTAATTGGAATGTCTCTGTCAAATCATCTTTGTAGAAAGAATCTTCCGAAAGGACATTTCCTACATGAACCGTATAGCCCTTTTCTTTCGCTATCTCATATGCTTTCAGTAATAGATTGAAATCACTGATTGGTGGAAAATGAAAGGCTTGGAAATTTTTTTCGATCATCGAAGAGCTGGTTGCTGCGCCTTGCGCTAGTACTAAATCACGAACATGGACATCTTTTGACAATGCCCCGCATGTACCTACTCGGATCAATTTCTTTACGCCATATGACTGGATCAATTCATGGGCATAGATGGTGGCTGATGGCATCCCCATCCCTGTTCCTTGAACAGAAATACGTTCTCCTTTATATTTGCCGGTAAAGCCTAGCATACCACGGACCTGATTGTAGCAAACTGGTTCTTCAAAAAAAGTCTCCGCAATATATTTAGCTCGTAAAGGATCGCCTGGAAGTAAAATCTTATCGGCAATCTCGCCTTCTTTCGCTTCGATATGCACACTCATTTTGTTGCTCCTCCTATTACAATAATGTCAATGTTTCTTTAACCAATGCTTTAAAAGATTGTTTGACTCTCTGAGTTGTTTCTACAACTTCTTCATGGCTCAGATTCGCTTGCATACCTGCTGCTAAGTTGGTAATGCAAGAAATTCCTAACACTTTTAATCCGCTGTGAGCTGCTACGATGACTTCTGGAACAGTCGACATCCCTACTGCATCGGCCCCTATTGTTCGAGACATCCGAATCTCAGCAGGCGTTTCATAAGTTGGTCCAGAGTAGCCCATATATACGCCTTCTTTAAGATCCAAACCTAGTTTTTCTGCTGCTGCTTTTGCTGTTGCTTGATAGTCAGGCGTATATGCTTGACTCATATCTGGAAATCTAGGGCCCATTTCATCTTCATTCGGACCGATCAAAGGATTTTCACCAGTAAAATTGATGTGATCGGTAATCAGCATCAAATCTCCTGGTACAAAGGATTTGTTGACACCGCCACATGCGTTGGTCACAATGACTGAATGGGCACCTAGTCCGGCCATCACACGTACTGGATAGGTCACTGTTTGCATGGAATGACCTTCATAGTAGTGGAATCTTCCTTGCATGGCTAACACTTTCTTACCTGCTAGAGATCCGTAAACCAGCTGTCCTGCATGTCCAACTACTGTCGAAACAGGAAAGAACGGGATCTCATCATAAGAAATCATTACAGCATCTTCGATTTCATCTGCTAATTCACCTAATCCTGAACCTAGGATCAAACCAAAATCAATTTCTTTTACTCCTTTATCAAGGATAAACTGGGTCGTTTCTTGTAACATCTCGCTTAACTTGGTCATTTGCTTTCTCCTATTTTAAAAAGATTATTTTAATAATTTTAAGAAGCTTTCGCCATTTTCAGTCGAAGAAACACTAAAGTTCTCAGCAATCGTTGCGGAGATATCGGAATAATATCCTTGAGGCAACGCCCCTTGTTCTTTCATTTTTTTACTGTAAGCCAATAACGGTACATATTCTCGTGTATGATCGGTACCAGTAAATGTTGGATCGTTTCCGTGATCGGCTGTAATCATTAGCAAGTCGTCTTCTTCCATCGCTTCAAGCAATTCTGGGATCCGCAAGTCAAATTCTTCAATCGCATGCGCATAACCGACTACATCCCGGCGATGACCGTATAATGCATCAAAATCTACTAAATTGGTAAAGCTGATACCTATAAACTCTTTTTTCATAACGTTCAGCAACTGGTCGACGCCATCCATATTACTTTTCGTGCGGACAGATTCAGTGATTCCTTGTCCATTGAAAATATCGTTGATCTTTCCTACAGCAATCACATCTTTTCCTGCTTCTTTCAAAGAATCAAGGACGGTGTGTCCGAATGGATTCAACGCATAATCATGACGATTGCTTGTTCGTGTGAAGTCTCCTGGTTCTCCCACATATGGACGTGCAATGATTCGACCAATCATGTACGGGTCATCTTTTGTTATATCACGAACGAATTGGCAAATCCGGTATAGTTCTTCTAAAGGAATGATTTCTTCATGTGCCGCGATCTGAAGGACAGGATCGGCAGAAGTATATACGATTAAATCACCTGTCTTCATTTGGTGTTCACCGTAATCGTCAATAACAGCCGTTCCGCTATATGGTTTGTTGCATACGACTTTACGGCCAGAAAACTCTTCGATTTGTTTGATCAGATCATCAGGGAATCCGTTCGGAAACACACGAAACGGCGTCTTGATATTCAATCCCATGATTTCCCAATGGCCTGTCATCGTATCTTTCCCTACAGAAACTTCTTCTAATTTCGTCGCATAGCCTTGATGATCTTTCATTGATTCCACACCTTCAAGAGGCCGAATCGTTCCCAAACCAAGCTGCTCTAAATGCGGAATATTCAATCCTGCTTCTTTTGCAATGTGTCCTAATGTATCAGAACCAACGTCACCGAACTTCTCGGCATCTGGTGCTTCTCCAATTCCTACTGAATCCATGACGATCAGATGTACGCGTTTAAACATGATTATTCCTTCTTTCTTTTTATTTTTATTACCTTTAAAACAAAAAGGGCGAGACGAAAAACACTTCCCGTAACCCACCCTTTTTATTCGCTAAAAGATTATTTTGATTTGATATAGTTCTTCCCGTTTGCTTTTGGTCCAGAAGCTTTCCCTAAGAAAACAACCAACACAATGATTGTCAGCAGATATGGAGCAATTTGCAGCAATACTGGTGGAATCGAAGAAATAACTGGTAATTGTGCACCGATGATACTCAAGCTTTGTGCAAAACCAAAGAACAGTGAGGCACCCATTGCGCCTAAAGGATTCCATTTACCAAAGATCATAGCAGCCATGGAGATGAACCCTTGTCCAACGATCGTACCAGCTGAAAAGTTACCGGAAATCGACTGAGCAAAAACAGCACCGCCCATACCGCCTAACAAGCCTGAAATCAGCACGCCTGAATAACGCATAGCATATACATTGATACCTAATGTATCGGCAGCTTGAGGGTTTTCACCAACTGAACGGAGGCGTAAGCCGAATTTCGTCTTAAAGATGATCACCCAAGCAATGACAGCAATCAAAATTGCACAATAAGCAGGCAAGAATGTATTTTTGAAGAAAATTGGTCCAATGACCGGAATATCTGCTAAACCTGGGAAAGAGAAATATCCCAGATTCTGCGTGATGTTATCTGTTTGACCTTTCCCATACCATGCTTTGATCAAGAAAACACCTAAAGCTGGTGCCATCAGATTGATCACTGTACCGCTGATAATATGGTCAGCACGCAAGCTGACTGTTGCTACTGCGTGGATCAAAGAAAATAGGATACCTACGACGCCACCCACTAAAATAGCGATCCATGGCGTCATGGAACCAAGTGAGGGGCTCATCGTCAAGTTGAAAACGATGGAACTAAAAGCACCCATGACCATGATTCCTTCTAACCCTACATTTACAATCCCGCTGCGTTCAGAAAACGTTCCGCCTAGTGATGTTAGAATTAACGGTGTTGAATAAACCAGTGTTGAAGTAAGAATCAAGGCAATTAATTCGATAGTCGACATTATAGTTCGCCTCCTTCATGGTTTTGATTCGTTGGCTTCGCTTCGATTGTCGCAACGATTTCTTCTTGTTTTTTTCCTTGGAAGAACTTAGCCATGACGAAACGAATCAAGAAATTGATCCCAACAAAGAAGATAATCAGAGCAATCGATACATTGACGATCTCAAACGGAACACCAGCTCCTGTCTGCATGCCAAGTCCGCCGATCTTCAAAATACTGAACAAAATCGCTGATAAAAGAATACCGATTGCTGATCCAGATCCAAGTAAGGAAACAGCCATCCCATCAAATCCAATAGATAGTGAAGTCGTTTGAACGAAGAAGTTTTGATACGTTCCTAATCCTTCAACCACACCGCCAAGCCCTGCCAAAGCGCCAGAAATGACCATCGACAAAACGATCGTACGTTTACTACTCATCCCTGCATACTCAGAAGCAAAAGGATTCAAACCAACGGAACGGATCTCAAATCCTAAAGTCGTTTTCTTCATCAATAGCCAAACAAAAATAAGCGCGATGATGGCTAAAAACAAACCTGAGTTTACGCGAGAGCCGCCAAAAGCTTGTGTTAACCAAGGTAACCGCAACGATGCATTTTGACTGATCATATTGGAAGAGTCCAAACTTGATCGGTAGCTTTCAGGCATCACTTCATGTAAAGCAAATGTGCTTACGTATAACAAGATATAGTTCATCATGATCGTTACGATCACTTCACTTGTTCCAAAAAATGCTCGTAGCAACCCAGGAACAGCCGCTGCCATCGCACCTGCTAAGGCACCTAGGATCACACACAATGGAAGCAAAACGACTTTTGGAAGATCTGGAAAAGCAAGTGCCACCCAGACACTGACGATCCATCCGCAAAGTGCTTGTCCAGAAAGCCCGATATTGAAGAACCCAGCTGAGTTAGCTACAGAAAACCCTAATGCTGTAAAAATCAACGGCGTTGCTTGCCTTAATGTTTCACCGATTCCTCTTTGCGAACCAAGAGCTGCATCTAACATAGAAGAATAACCTTGGATGGGCTGAAAACCAAAAGCAGCCATCAATATCGCGCCTAAGATTAATCCTAAAACAACTGAAAGTACAGGCACTAATAAATTACGGAATTTCTCGCTGCGATCATTCATGTGCGCCAGCCCCCTTTTCTAACTCTTTTCGTGCTTCTTCTAAGGTATAGCCCGCCATCAATAGACCTAATTCGTTTTCAGATGTTTCTTTCGGATCAACGATCCCGACGATTTCTCCTTCATGGATAACAGCAATACGATCCGAAACATTTAAAATTTCTTCTAATTCGAAACTAATCAATAACACTGCTTTGTATTTGTCCCTTTGTTCGATCAGACGTTTATGAATAAATTCGATCGCACCTACATCCAGTCCACGAGTTGGATTTGCAACGATCAACAGATCAGGATCTCGGTCGACTTCCCGAGCGATGATTGCTTTTTGCTGATTTCCGCCTGATAAAGCTTTTGCAGGAACAAGTTCATTCGTTGTTCGAACATCATATTCTTCGATCAATTCTCTGGCATGTTCATTTATCACTGAATAATTCAGCATACCGTTTTTACTGTAAGGTTTTTGATGGTACGTTTGTAGGGCAATGTTTTCAGACAATGTCATATCTAAGACTAACCCATATTTATGACGGTCTTCTGGCACATGTCCTACACCATGTTCAGTGATCTTTCGAGGTTTTTTATTGGTGATGTCTTCCCCTTTTAGCTTGATATGTCCGCTTTCTGCCTTTCGCAAACCAGTTAAAGCTTGGATCAACTCCGACTGCCCGTTTCCATCGATTCCAGCGATACCAAGTACTTCGCCAGCACGAACTTCTAAGTTCAAGTTTTTCACGGCTTCTAATCCACGATTTTCTTTCACCACTAGATTTTCAATAGACAAAACGACTTCTTGAGGCTTCGCTTCTTTTTTCATCGTTTTGAATGAAACCGTTCTTCCGACCATCATATCAGCTAATTGCTGTGAGGTAACGTCTTTAACGTTGACTGTACCGATTCCTTTTCCACGGCGGATAACTGTACAACGGTCAGCTACTGCTTTGATTTCATCTAACTTATGCGTAATCAAAATGATTGACTTGCCTTCTTTGACTAATTCCTTCATGATCACGATTAATTCATCAATTTCCTGAGGGGTCAATACAGCTGTCGGCTCATCAAAAATCAGTACATCTGCTCCTCGGTAAAGTGTTTTTAAAATTTCTACCCGTTGTTCCATCCCAACTGAAATATCACGAACATAAGCATCTGGGTTGACTGATAATCCATATTGTTCAGAAACTTTTTGAATCTCTTTTCGCGCTTTTTTATGGTCAAGCATCCCTGCACGACTAGGTTCGCTTCCCAACACGATGTTTTCTGTTACAGTAAAGGCATCAACAAGCATAAAGTGCTGATGGACCATCCCAATCCCTAATTGATTGGCTTTTGTCGGGCTTGTGATTTGTACTTCTTTCCCACGCATCAAAATTTTTCCTGATGTCGGCTCTAATAATCCGGAAAGCACGTTCATCAATGTAGATTTGCCAGCACCGTTTTCTCCAAGCAACGCATGAATCTCTCCTGCCTTTACTTGTAAATTGATGTTGTCATTTGCCTTGAATGTTCCAAATTCTTTGGTAATATTCTGCATTTCTATGACAATATTTTCTTGAACCACCTTTTTTTCACATCCTAACGATTTCTATCTAGGGCAACGATTGACTAAGATTCACGCTTAGCGAGCGTTCTTCTTTTGAAACAAACATTACTTCAGGGAATTGTTCCCTTATCCAAACTGTCTCAAGGCAGCTTGGATAAATGAACAATTCTTGTTCTAATCAAACCATAGCCTTGTCAAACATGTGTCTAACAAGGCTATAGAAATGGTTTTAATTTTCTTCAGGAGTTTCTGGAACTTTTACGTCACCTGAAATGATTTTTTCTTTTGCTTCATCCACTGCTTTTTTCGCTTCGTCAGAAAGTTGTCCTTCTGTTAGACCAACACCGTCTTCTTTCAATCCATAAACAGTGTGTTCACCACCAGGGAATTTACCGTCAGCTGATTTTTGTGCCAAATCTTCTACTACTGTTCCTACTGCTTTCAGTGTAGATGTCAATGTGAAGTTTTTCTTTTCGCCGTTCAATGTGTATTCGCCTTCGTCTGATTGGTCGCGGTCAACACCGATAACCCAAACTTTTTTGTCGCCTGATTCGTTCAATGATTTTGCTTCTTGGAATACACCATTACCTGTACCACCTGAAGCATGGAAGATGATATCTGCATTTTGTGCATACATACCTTGAGCAATTGAACGTCCTTTATCTGGAGCAGAGAAGTCACCAGCATATTGGTTCAATACTTTGATTTCTTTTCCTAGTTCTTTCGCACCTGCATCAACACCGGCTTTGAATCCAGCATCAAAACGATCGATTACTTCACCTTTTACACCGCCGATAAAGCCGACTACGTTCGTTTCAGTCGTGTAAGCTGCTGCAACCCCTGCAAGATAAGAAGCTTCGTTGTCTTTGAATGTAGCAGATACAACGTTATCTAATCCGTCAATCACATCATCGATGATAACGAAGTTCGTACCTGTATTGTTTGTTGCTTGTTCTTGGATCGCTGGTTTTAGTTTATAACCAATACCAAAAATCGTTTTGAATCCAGCATTCAATGCTTGGTCGATATTTGGGATATAATCTGATTCGTTTGAAGATTGGAAGTATTGGAAGCCATCATTGCCTCGTGAAAGACCTTGATCTTTCCCCCATTTTTGTAATCCTTCCCAAGCTGACTGGTTGAATGAACGGTCGTCTACACCACCTGTATCTGTGATCAATGCTGCAGTTGTTGTGTCTGATGAGCTTTTGCCACCGGATGAATCAGTAGAGCCGTTGTTGCCGCATGCACCTAAAAATAACCCTGCTGCTAGTGCGACAGCACCTAAACCAAATAATTTTGCTTTTTTCATTTCTGTAAAGCCTCCTAAAATAATTGTTTTATTTTTCAACAGTCAGCTGACTGAATGAACATGAGTTATAGATCTTTTTCAGTAAATGCATAAGGCAGTAGTTCTCGAACGGTCGTTGCCTTCGTCACACCATTGTCTCCCACTAGCGTAACCGGCATATCAGGAGCACAGAACTCTGCCATTACTTGCCGACATGCACCACATGGAGAAATAGGATCCGGGGTGTGCCCTGCTACGACTAAATGGGTAAACGATCTTTCTCCTTCTGATACGGCTTTGAAGAAAGCTGTGCGCTCGGCACAATTCGTTAATCCAAATGATGCATTCTCGATGTTGATACCTTGATAAATCTTGCCTGATTCTGTTACGAGACAAGCACCTACCGGAAAATGGGAATAAGGAACGTATGCTTTATCTAACGCTTCAATAGCTATGTTGATCCATTCTTGTTTGAGTTCTGCCATGAGTTTCTCCTTTGAAAATTAATAGCCTTCGCCAGTTGAACCAGATACGATTGCTACTCCTGCGCTTGTTCCGATTCTTGTAGCACCCGCTTCGATCATTGCCATTGCTTCTTCTTCGTTATGGATACCGCCAGAAGCTTTAACGCCCATTTCAGGTCCTACCGTTTCACGCATCAAGCGGACATCCTCTACCTTTGCACCACCCGTTGAGAAACCAGTTGATGTTTTGACAAAATCAGCGCCTGCAGCTTTTGCTAATTCGCATGCTCGGATGATTTCTTCTCTATCTAATAAAGATGTTTCGATGATCACTTTGACAAGTGCACGATCTTTTGCTGCTTCAACAACTGCTTCGATATCTTTTTGAACTTTTTGATCATCTTTTGATTTCAACGCACCGATATTGATGACCATATCGACTTCATCAGCACCGTTATTGATGGCATCTGTCGTTTCAAATGCTTTTGTCTCGGATGTGTTTGCTCCTAAAGGAAACCCGATCACTGTACATACGGCTACTGGTTCGCCTTGTAATTGTTCTTTTGCTAGCGCAACCCATGCTGGATTGATGCAGACAGAGTAAAAATGATATTTTTTCGCTTCTTCGATAATTTGCATCACAGCTTCTTTAGATGCGTCTGCTTTCAAAATAGTATGGTCGATCATTCGGTTTAGTTCCATTTCTTTTCCCCTTTTCTTTCAAACGGTAAATCCGCTTTTTTCCTTTTATTCTGTGATAATGTCATGAATCAATGTTGGCTTCATTGCTGATTCGCCAATTTCAATATTTTTATATAATAATTCAATAACCGAAGAGATTTCTTCATCATTACTATAGATTGTCAATAATGACTCGCCCTTTGTCACAGTGTCCCCGATTTTTTTATGCAGTTTCAATCCAACGGCGTGATCAATATCGTCTTCTTTGGTTTTACGCCCAGCACCTAGCATCATTGCAGCAATTCCTAATTCGTTTGCCACGATTTTTGACACGACTCCGCTTTGTTTAGCAGGAAGTTCCATTGTGTAACGTGCAGTCAAAATTCGTTCTGGTTTTTCCACGATGGTTGGGTCTCCCCCTTGATTTTGAATCATTTCTTTGAATTTTGCTAACGCTTTACCTGATTCCAGAGCTTCTTGAAGCAACGTTCTTGCTTCATCGATTGTTTTAGCTTTGCCAGCAAGGACAACCATTTGGCTTCCTAAGGCGTAGCACATTTCTACTAGATCTTCTGGACCATTTCCTTGTAATGTTTCGATTGCCTCGACAACTTCTAGACTATTTCCGATTGCTTCGCCAAGAGGTTCTGACATATCCGAGATTACCGCCACTGTTTCTCGGTTCGCTAGTTTGCCAATGCTTGTCATGGTCTTTGCCAGACGTCTTGCATCTTCGATATTCTTCATGAAAGCACCGTCTCCAGTGGTCACATCCAAAACGATTGCATCTGCTCCTGCCGCGATCTTTTTACTCATGATCGAACTGGCAATCAGCGGAAGAGAATCAACGGTCGCTGTGACGTCACGCAAAGCGTACAATTTTTTGTCCGCCGGTGCCAAGTTTCCTGATTGACCGATTACTGCTACTTTGCTTTCATTGACAATGCGCACGAATGCTTCATCCGAAAGCTCGATCTGAAATCCGGGAATTGCTTCTAGCTTATCTAATGTGCCACCTGTGTAACCTAGACCGCGTCCAGACATTTTAGCCACTGTCACTCCGACACTAGCTACTAGGGGGGCTAAAATCAATGTGGTCGTGTCACCAACGCCACCTGTCGAATGCTTATCTACCTTTATTCCTTCAAGAGAACTCAAATCGATGACATCACCAGAATTAGCAATCGCCAATGTTAAGTTCGTGATTTCTTCATTTGTCATGTCTTGATAAAAAATTGCCATCAATAATGCACTGACTTGATAATCTGGAATCTTTCCATTCGTATAGTTCGTGACGATGTACTCGATTTCCTCTTTCGACAGCTCGTTTCCATCCCTCTTTTTTTCAATCAGATCCACCATTCGCATTGCCTGATCCTCCTTGTCTTCATTCGGTATTATACATTATTTTTAGAAAAGGTAAACCACTTTAGTAAACTGGTTTACTAAAAATAAAAAAAGCACTAACTCGCCTTTGTAAATGCTTACATAAGCAATATACCGCCGAGTTAGCCCTTTGTCAATACTTTTACGCTCTCACGAATAATTAATTTTGTTTCGAACACTTTGTTCGGAACTTTTCTTTGAGGAAATTCGATCGTATCGATCAGGAAACGCGCAGCATAAAATCCAATATCAAAACTTGGTTGCTGCACTGTCGTCAATTGCGGAATCATGTATTCTGACAGCTTTAATCCATCGAATCCTATGACTGAGATATCTTCTGGGATTTTTTTGCCCAATTCATCTATCGCCTGATAACAGCCAATCGCCATGGCATCATTCCCGCAAAAAATAGCCGTGATATCTTTATGTTTGAGTAATTTTTTTGATGCAGTATATCCACCTTGGACAGTCAACTCTCCATGTTCAACAAATTTCCCATTAAAAGGCAGGCCATGATCTTTCAGCGCATGACGATATCCGTTGAAACGTTCTTCTAATTGATAGTATCCAGTGGTTTCCTTCAGCATGCCGATCTTCGTATGGCCACTTTCAATAAATAGTGAAACAGCTTGATAGGCTCCCTCATATTCCTTTACGATAAGCCGTCCGTTATCCCGACGATTCAATCCGCGATCGATTAAAATAATCGGCATTTTTTGATAAAATCCGCTGTCTAATGCGTATTTCTCAGGTAAAATATTTGGTGTTGCCAGCAAGATCCCGTCCACTGAGCGGTGGGAAAGCTCTTGTAAATACTTGATCTCATTTTCTTGGCTATGACGAGAATTGCATAACATGATCACATAGCCCAAAGGATTCAAATAGCTCTCTACACCTTCGATCAGTTTGGAGAAGAAGAAATCGGTGACATCAGGAACGATCATTCCGATGGTCTTTGAATGTCGATTGATCACATTTGAAGCGAAATAATCGGGTTTATAATGATGTTCATTCACGATCGACAACACTTTTTTTCTTGTCTTATCACTAAATCGGCTTCCTTTGTTATTCAAAATCTGTGAGACAGTTGTTACTGATACCCCTGCCATTTCTGCAATATCTCTGATGGTCAGCTTCACCCTAGTGGCTCCCTTCTATCTAAATTCCCTATCAGTGTACCAAAACCCCCAAGAAAAGAATAGAGAAAAAAAGAAAGTATGTTTTTTGATAAAAATCTCCTTTATCTACCAACTTGGCAGCCTTCTATACAAGTTCTGTATCTTGTTTATTTTATCGTAAAAAACAACGACTCTGTTCCTACTATTTATTTTTGAAGAAAAAATAGTTCTTTGTTTTTTAAAAATTTCTCAGCAAAAAAAGAACTGATACGTACCCTTACATGCACGCCCAGTTCCACTTTTTCGTCGCTCTATTATTTTTCAGCTAGTTATTCTTTCACACTTTTGATGATATAATATCCTTTATCTTTTGTAACGATTTCTGCATTGCCAAATGTTTCTTCCATCTTCTTTTGCGCACTCGGCGCTCCTTGTTTCTTCTGGATCACAATTGTCAGTGTACCGCCCTGCTTCAATCGAGGATATGCGCCTGTCAAGATTTCATGTACGACTTTTTTTCCAGCACGGATTGGCGGATTGCTGACGATAGCTGCATAGGTTTCTTCATGAAGTACTTCATAGATATTTGATTGGTGGATGTCCACTTGTTCGATTTGGTTACGCTTTGCGTTTCCTTGCGCTAGACTCACTGCTCGCTCATTAATGTCGACCATTTCAACAAACCGTTGTGTCGCAAATGCCAAAGCTAGCCCAATCGGTCCATACCCGCATCCCACATCTAAGATCTTTCCTTCGTCAGGTAACTCTTCCCAATCAAAAGCATCAATCAGGACACGTGAACCATAATCCACTGTTTCACGTGAAAATACACCAGAATCAGTTACAAATTGAAAGGTTCTGCCTTTTAACTCAAAAGCCCATTGTTCAAAATCGTGCGCCGTATCTGGGCGTTCAGAATAGTAATGATTTGTCATGTCTTCCATCCTTCTCATTTCTTTCATGTCAACAGTCTATCCTTTTATGTATCCGTGCGCAAGTCAATAATAAAACTCCTTTTCTTTCTATTATAAAGATTGTACAAAAAAATTGGCAATCTCTCTTAAGTGGTGGGGTTTGTGTTTATTTTGTGTTAAAATAGTTCCATTGATGGGAGAACGCAGGAGGCTAATATGAATGATCCAATGAACTACTACCGTGTGGCAAGAGAAGAATGGCGAGAATTTTATCGTAATGGGCAAGCACCTTTGACACAAGATGAACTAGATAATATCAAAAGTTTGAATGACCGCATTTCCATGCAGGATGTTCGAGATATCTACGTACCTCTTGCTCATCTGATATATCTATATATGAAAGAATTCGAATCTTTGTTCTTGAGTAAAGGTTTATTTCTTCATAAATACGTAGAAGTACCGCCTTTTATTATCGGGATCGCCGGAAGCGTAGCCGTTGGTAAAAGTACCACAGCCAGACTGCTGCAGACGATTTTGTCTCGTACCTTCAAACGAAGAAATGTTCAGCTGATCACGACTGATGGATTTCTTTATCCAAATCGTATATTAAAAGAGCGTGGAATTATGGATCGCAAAGGATTTCCTGAAAGTTATGATATGGAGATGCTGATCGACTTCTTGAATCGTGTAAAATCTGGTCAGGAAGAGATAAAAGTACCTGTTTACTCACATGATGTGTATGATATCATTCCAGATAAGTACGAGCTGATCCAGCAACCTGATATCTTGATCGTTGAGGGGATCAATACGCTTCAATTACCTGCGAATCAGCAAATCTACGTCAGCGACTTTTTTGATTTTTCTGTCTATGTCGATGCCGATCCCGTGCTGATCGAAAAATGGTATTTGGATCGTTTTGGCGCGTTACTGGATACGGCTTTCCAAAATCCAGAGAATTATTATTATCGTTTTGCTATCGGAGACCGTGAAGAAGCCTTTAAAATGGCAAAAGATGTATGGAAAAATGTGAATTTGAAAAATTTACAGGAATATATCTTGCCTACACGAGGAAGAGCCGATATAATTCTCCATAAAACTGAAAATCATATCATCGATTCGATTTTCATGCGAAAATATTAGCATTTTAAAATAGTTTGACTATTTTGAGATAAAATTTAAAGGGATAGGGGTAATAAATTTGACAAACGTTGCCGATATGACGAACGTTGAAAAGATTATCGTATTAGACTACGGTAGTCAGTATAACCAATTGATCACAAGACGTATTCGTGATCTTGGAGTCTTTTCCGAATTATTGAGCCACCGCATTACTGCAGAAGAAGTAAAAGCGATGAATCCAAAGGGAATCATTCTTTCTGGCGGACCAAACAGTGTATATGATGAGAATGCATTTGGGATCGATCCTGAGATCTTCAATTTAGGTATTCCTGTATTAGGGATTTGCTATGGTATGCAATTGATCACATACAAACTTGGTGGTTCCGTAGAGCCTGCTAAAAACCGCGAATATGGGAAAGCCTTGTTAGAAGTAACAAGCGATCAAGCTGTCTTGTTTAAAGAAACACCAAAACAACAAACAGTATGGATGAGCCATGGCGACTTGGTAACCAAAGTTCCTGAAGGCTTTGAAACAGTCGGAACAAGCAAAGATTGTCCGATTGCTTCTATCCAAGACACCACACGTAATTTTTACGGTATCCAATTCCATGCAGAAGTACGTCATTCCGAATACGGAATCGAATTGCTGCGCCACTTTGCCTTTGATGTTTGTCACTGTGAAGGTAACTGGACAATGGATAACTTTATCGATATGCAAGTAGAAAAAATCCGTGAACAAGTTGGTGACAAAAAAGTCTTGCTTGGTCTTTCAGGCGGCGTTGATTCTAGTGTCGTTGGGGTTCTTTTACAAAAAGCGATTGGTGACCAATTGACATCTATCTTCGTTGACCATGGTCTGCTACGCAAAGGCGAAGCGGAACAAGTAATGGAAAGTCTAGGCGGAAAATTCGGCTTGAACATCATCAAAGTCGATGCAAGAGATCGCTTCTTAGACAAGTTGAAAGGTGTATCTGACCCAGAACAAAAACGTAAAATCATTGGGAATGAATTCGTATATGTTTTTGATGACGAAGCAACAAAACTTGCTGGTAAAGAAGGCGTCTCTTTCTTAGCACAAGGAACGTTGTATACTGACGTTATCGAATCTGGTACAGAAACAGCACAAACGATCAAATCTCACCATAATGTAGGTGGACTGCCAGAAGATATGCAATTTGAATTGATCGAACCATTAAACACACTATTCAAAGACGAAGTCCGTGAATTAGGTACTCAATTAGGCATGCCTGATTCAATCGTTTGGCGTCAGCCATTCCCTGGCCCTGGTCTTGGTATTCGTGTTCTTGGCGAAATCACTGAAGACAAGCTAGAAATCGTACGCGAATCTGATGCTATCTTGCGTGAAGAAATCGCAGCTGCTGGACTTGACCGTGATATCTGGCAATATTTCACTGTTCTTCCAGGAATCCGCTCTGTCGGTGTTATGGGTGACGGACGTACTTACGACTACACAGTCGGTATCCGTGCGGTGACTTCAATCGACGGAATGACAGCTGACTTTGCCCGTATCCCATGGGAAGTCTTGCAAAAAATCTCTGTACGTATCGTAAACGAAGTAGCCCATGTCAACCGCATCGTGTATGACATCACTTCTAAACCACCAGCTACAGTGGAGTGGGAATGAACAAAAATAAATGAAAATAGCCGAAAAACGTTTTTTAACAACGTTTTTCGGCTATTTTTTTATTAAGTTTCCTTCTTCTTACCTTTTTCCACTATTTCGTTTCACATATTTGATGATTTTCAACGCACGTTTTCGTGTTTTGATATTTGGGCTTTTCAAACGGCGATACGCACTTGAGATATCTGTTTTTTCCATATAGACGACCCACTTTCTTCTTTGATTGTAGTCATGTTAAAGAATGCAAATCGAAATAATTACGATTTGCATTTTGAATGGTATCAAATGTCAAAAAGAAAGTCAACCTGCTAAAACGAGGCTATGGCAAAAGTCGTGTCACAATCCCTTTTTCCGAATGAATAGTGTTCCAAAAGGTGCTTCTTCGGAAATAAGTTTTATTATTACATATGATCTACCAATTATTCTTCCCACATTCACATCTTACCGTTTCCGATTGTCTTAAACAATTCAGCTACTTCTTTTTGCGAACAGTCGTAAAAACGAAAAATTTTTTGTAACATCTCGTAACTGGGACGCGATAGACCTGTTTCCCATTTGGAAAGTGTTTGTCTTGTGATACCTAATTGTCGTGCAACGAAATCTTGTGTATAACTTCGGTCTTTTCTTTTTTTTGTCAGCCATCGAGCAAATACCATCCAAGCATCCTCCTCGTTGTTAAACCGCATCCATTTCCTTCAATATCAACTATATTAGAAACATTTGTAATTGAAAAGAGTCTATAACGATTGGGATCTTAAAAAAGAAATGGTGTATCCTAGTTCTTTGTTTCTCTTTCTCTTGTAAACAGTTCTGAAATCTCTTTAGCTGAGCATCCATACAAACAAATCAATTTATAGAGCATCTCATAACTTGGATATGACCGGCCATTTTCCCAATTGGACAAACCTTGTCTTGTAATATGTAACTGAAGTGACACCCATTTTTGAGTATACCCTTTTTCCCTTCTCTTCTCACGCAACCACTGATGGATCTCCATCCCTCGCTCCTTTCATTTAAGTATTCTCTCCCATATTAACTATAACGGAAAATTTAGGAATTGAATATATGGCGCAATGATTTGTGTCTTACATTTGATTGCTAGTTAGAATACACTGTAATTGTTGAAATATAAAAAAATAAAAGGAGTGTTAGAGAATGAAAAAATCGGTAATAGGTGGAATAATATGGGAATGTTTTTTAGAATATGACCGTTAACAAGGAGATGTCATGAAATATAAATACCTATTTCTTAGCTTGGGATTCCTTTTATTGTTAGGGATATCGGGATGTACTGGTGTAGGAAAAGAACTGACAGGTGATTATGATTATTATCTCTATTTGTCGAATACAATGGACAAGTTTGTAACATCTGGCAGATTCGTTGGTATCGGAAAGAAGGATCAAGTGATTTTAAAAACAGAAGGACTGGAACTAGGCACTTTCGTACAACATGATCAAAAAGTCTTTTTATCTGATCGAATGCATGACTTCGTTTATACACCTCATTCAGGAAAAATCGAAAAGGAAAAGCGCCAAACAAAAGAACATACAGGAATAGACAGCGTCATATTGGACGGGAAGCTGGTTACTTTGTTCAATCATGGCTATCCAGATACCGATGACATCCTTTATCAAAACAATCTTTATTTTAATAATGACTATACGATTATCAACGGGCATATTTTTTCGACTGGAAACGATGAGCAGTCTCTCTATATTTTACGTGACGAAGAAATAGGAAAATTATTTGTTGATAGACTCTATCTTTCTGAAGATACGCTTATCAGTGAGAACCTTGGTTCGTTCCCCAATATAGAAGGGAGTGAATATCTGATAGGTTATCGGCTAAATGTTCATGAAAACCACTTATACGGAGTGGCTTTTGATTTTGCTAATAATCGGCGAGCTGGATTATTTAGCTATTCGCTGAAAGATTCATCGTATACATTTAAAGAAACAGACCGAGAAATAATACTGGAAGATATAGGATTCAGTTTTTCAAAAGGAAGTTTTATTTATAAAGATCAGCTTGTTTACTTTTCAAGTAACGGCACGATCTACTTTATTGATCTTGAGACTGCAGAAACTACTAAAAAACTCCCGACAAACATGGATCTTAGTGGGGTATTTATTGTCTCCGTGATTGATGATGAACACGTAGCGATTGCTACCCATGATCATGATAATAATCTAATCATTTGGGAACTCGACCTAAGTAGCTTGTCTCTTACGGAAAAGCGACGTGTAGAACCTTCACTATGGAGAAAGCAAGAATATCTGTACGACTTTCAAGTAAAACGTTGATTATCTCAAAAAAGTTTATCCATCCGCCAACATAAATAAAAATTTTTTGCGAAAAAGATTGGTGGGCGTTGGAATGGAAACAAATGATTTGCGTATGGTAGAAGAAAATTTTCAATTTGATATACGGGCATCTGGAATTTTATGGAATGAGGAAACAGATGATATTCTTTTGAACAGGGAAAACGATAAACAGGTCATCCAAGTGTTGCTTGGCGGAGCGGTCAAACGTCTGGAGACAAGTCGACAAGCCGTTGTTCGCGAAATGCTGGAGGAAACTGGTTATGAAACAGAAATCGTCCGTTTGCTTGCCCTTATTGAAACTACCTTTTCAATTGAAGGAAACACAGATAAAGCCTATCAGCAAATCAATTTCGTCTATCTTTTGAAACATGTAGCTCACTCGGATAGATATAAAATCGTTGCATCAGAAGAAAAAGTGCGACCAGTTTGGAAACACAGAAAAGAGGTAAAAAACGTGAAACCAACTATGTTAAACGAAATCATTGCGGAATTCCCCTCTTCTGTCCGCTTTGAGGTATCATTCGATTAGATGAGGTTGTGAAAAAGCCGCTCAGTTTTGAGTATTAAGAAAAAGGTTGTGAAAATGACTTTTTCACAACCTTTTTTAGCACATATACTTCTATTTGTCCTTCTATTCTAATTTCTTTCGAACGACATTTAAATAATGTTGCAGTCCGACATTCATTACCCACGCAACACCTAAACCGATGAAACTTCCTATGATGATTCCTAAAAAACGATATTCGATCAAAGACATCAGATAGGCCCCGCGAATAAGTGTAGATAGCATCAACGCCATGGGATTAAGAAAAATATTAGCAACCGCGTAATTTCTAGCAACTAGAAATTGTGCGATTCCATAAAGAAACGTAATCAGAAAAATCGTCTGCAGTTGCGTGAACGGCACAAATGACAAGACTGCTGACACACATAACCCACCCATCGATCCAATCAGATATTGGACTTGTCGATGCTTCATCGCATCCAAATTTTCCGCCAGCAAAATCGATGCACATGACAAGGTCAACCAATAAGGATTATGCAGATTCAAGCCATGACTGACATAAACGGACAGAAACAAGGCGGCACTGTAGAAAACAGAATCAATGATCACCAAAGGCTCTTCATAAAACCTTTCTTTTAGAGTCGCTTTTTCAATTGTCTGCTCAGGCCGTGAATCCAGTAATTTTGTAATCACTGCCGCAATCAGGGCAAAAACGACACCCATAAAAAAATAAAGCGAGACGATCGGTAATTGAGCGATTGGCAGCTGCATGCTCGTTCCCATGGCAGAAAGCATTGCAAAAAACAAGCCACCTGGTTTAGAGATATGGAATAATCGCAACACAAATCTGCTGGAAAAAGCAACCAAAGCTACAGCAAATGGTTCAAGCCATAAAACATAAGTTGACAAAATCCCTAGAACGAAAGCAAACAAAAGACCACAACCAATCAAAAACATACGTTTCAACAAAGATTTCATCGGTATGTTTTGATAATAGAAAAAAGTAAAGATCCCTAAGGATGAAAAACTTGAAATCAAAAAGTCATGATTTATGTAACCTAACCACAATACGATAAAGATAAGTAGCATCAGGTTCATGATACGAAAAGGATTATCTTGTATTTTATTGAAACGAAAATAAGTCTTGAACAATCTATCCCTCCTTCCTAGTGATTTGAAAAGAAGCTGAATCAAAATGAAATGCCAATCCCGTTTGTCAGCATTACCTAGTATAACAATTGTTTCTTGATTTTTCATAAAATTAGTATCAAGAAGAAAAAGGCTTGGAAAAGTCAGAACAAAGAACAAACATTCCGAGTCGTTTTAACAAAAAAAGATAGCAAGTTTTCTAAGCAACTCGCTACCTTATCTTTTTTTATTAAAAACCGAATGAATCGTATCTAAGAGCGTACATTCTTCTCTTTTATGCACTGGATTTTTCTCCTGTCCTTTGTCTCATATCAAGAAGCTGGTGCATAGTCTCTAAATCATTCATCGCGCCGGTAAATAAGGGCCAAGCATCCACCCCATCTTGTTTTTTTCTAGGAATAATATGGAAATGAAGATGAGAGACATGTTCTTCTACTGTCTCATCTTCTGCTTTGATCAAATTGACGCCATCAAAACCGCAATTTTCGACACAATGAAGAGAAACCGCTCGAATGACGTTCATCAATTCGATAAATAGTTCTTGCTCGCAATCAATTAAATTGACCCGATGTTTTTTGACTAGAGCGATTATATGACCATCGACATCTCTTGCGTTATCTAAAAATACAAGAATATTTTCACTCTCAACTATTTTTCTTCGGTGCAATCTTCCATTCACTATTTTACAAAATAAACAATCCTCCAATTCATCCACCCCTTTGTGGACTAAGAAGGGGTAAGACTCCTCTGTCTTCCCCTTGCTTTTACCAAAATATCGATTAACTATTATGTTTGATCACCTGATTTTCGGTGCTCAGTCAAACTGCAGATCTCACAATTTTCGATACGCTTCTAATTCCTTTTGATTCCCGTATACAAAATGTCCGGGGCGTACTTCCTCGAAAACCGGACCGTGTTTTGTATAATCGTGTATGCTAGGATCATACACATGTAATTTTCTTTTCCTTGCTAAAATAGGATCTGGTATAGGCACAGCTGAAAGCAATGCCTTTGTATATGGATGAATCGGATGGTTGAATAACTCTTCCGTTTCAGCTAGTTCTAAAATATGTCCTTGTCTGATCACAGCGATTCTATCTGAAATAAAACGTACGACTGATAGATCATGAGCGACAAAAAGATATGTCACTTCTCGTTTTTTTTGTGCATCTTTCAGTAAGTTCAACACTTGCGCACGGATCGAAACATCTAAAGCAGAGATTGGTTCGTCTGCTACGACTAATTCAGGTTCCATCACTAATGCACGAGCGATTCCGATCCGTTGTCTTTGACCGCCGGAAAATTCGTGAGGATAGCGGTACATATGCTCTGGAAGTAGTCCGACTTCTTTGATGATTTTTGCCACCTTTTCCAAACGTTCTTCTTCCGAGTGGAACAGGTTAAAATTATAGAGGCCTTCTGAGATAATATATTCTACTGTTGCCCGTTCGTTCAACGATGCGGATGGGTCTTGGAATATCATTTGGATCTTACGGATTTTTTCTGCTTGTTCTTTTTTCGACAAGGGACCATTGATCTTTTTCCCTTCAAAGAGAATATCCCCTTTGCTTGTCGGATTTAACCCAATGATTGCTCTGCCAATCGTCGTTTTGCCTGAACCAGATTCTCCTACGAGAGAGAATGTTTCTCCTTTATAAATATCAAAGTTGGCGTCTTGGACAGCTACGAACTTGCTTTTTCCTTCTCCAAAAGTGATTTCTAAATCTTTTACAGTTAACAAAGTTTTTTTATCAGCTGACAACTTGCTTCCCCCCGTCTTGTTCTTCACTATCCAATTCTGCAGCCAAAGCAATCATTTTTTCATGAAGATTTTCGATTTGTTTTGGTTTAAGTACTTTCGGTGCACGAGGATCCAGCAGCCAAGTCTTCGCAAAATGGGTTTCGGATACTTGGAACATAGGCGGTTCACTAGTAAAATCGACCTTCATCGCATAGGCGCTGCGAGGCGCAAAAGCATCTCCTTGGATATCTTTATATAAAGAAGGTGGTGTTCCTGGTACAGAGTAAAGCACATCTCCTTTTTGTGCTAATTGTGGTAAAGAAGAAAGCAAGCTCCATGTATAGGGATGTTTTGGATCATAAAAAATTTCTTCAACTGTTCCGCTTTCGATGATCTGTCCAGCATACATAACAGCTACTTTGTCTGCTATAGCCGCGACAACGCCCAAATCATGGGTGATAAAAATCGTTGTGAATTGATATTCTTCCTGAAGCTCTTTGATTAGTTCCAAGATTTGTGCCTGGATCGTTACATCCAAAGCGGTTGTCGGTTCATCACAAATCAAGATTTTAGGTCGGCAAGCCAATGCAATAGCAATGACGATCCGTTGTCTCATCCCACCAGAGTATTGGAAAGGATATTCATCATATCTTTTTGCCGCATTAGGAATTCCTGTTTTTTCCATCAATTCGACAGCTAAGCGTTTCGCTTCTTTCGCTGATTTCTTCTGGTGTTTGATGATGACTTCTGAGATTTGTGAGCCAATTGTTTTGATAGGATTCAGTGAAGTCATAGGATCTTGGAAGATCGTCGCGATTTCTTTTCCCCGAATATCTTCCCATTCTTCATCCTTTTTCAATTCGCTTAATATCTTGTCTTTATAGCGGATCGTTCCTGAAGTGATATTGCCGTTTTGTTCCAGCATCCCGGTGAATGTTTTTGTCAGAACTGATTTTCCTGATCCTGATTCACCAACGATGGCTAATGTTTCTTTTTCTTTTAGCTCTAATGAGACATTTCTGATCGCTTTTAATTCACGGTGACGAACATGGAAGCTGACCGAGATGTTTTCTACTGATAAAATTGTTTGATTCTCCATTGTTTGCCTCCTAAATATGTGTTCTTGGATCTGCCGCATCTGCAAGAGTTTGTCCTACGATGTATAAAGAAACAGAAACTAACGCCAGTACAGTCACAGGAATCCAGAAAAGATAAGGGTAATTGCTCATGTTATTCGTATATTTTGCGATCAATCGTCCGAGGGAAGGAACATCACTGCTTAACCCAACGCCTAAGAATGAAAGAAATGTTTCATATGAAATAAACGAAGGTAGCGCTCTAGATATATCTGTCACGATGATAGAAATCAGATAAGGCAGGATATTACGAAAAATCATCCGCAAGGTCGGTGTTCCTAGTGTTTTTGAGGCTAGATTATACTCGCGGTCGCGGATGATCATGACTTGTACCCGAATAAAGTAAGCTACGCTCAGCCAGCTCGTCACACACATCGCAAAAATCAAATTCCAAAATCCGGAACCAAACGTATAAGAGAGAACGATAACGATCAGTAAAGTTGGCACATTCGAGATGATGTTGTAAATTTCCAACATGAAACGGTCAATTGCTTTAGATGTTCCCCAAATCGCCCCTACTACTACACCAATAACTGTAGTGATCAATGTAGCAATGACACTGATGGAAATTGATGTTTTTGCCCCTGCCCAAACTGCATCGAATAAGGACATGCCGTTAGCATCTGTACCAAACCAAAATTTTGCACTTGGTGGATTATAGCGTTTCGTAAAGTCATTGATATCTTTTACATCCATAAATTTATATCCGCTGAATAATGGCTGGATAAAGCTCATCAATAAGACAGCCAGCATCAGTATCAGCATAAAAATCGCAACTTTATTTGAAAAGAATTTACGCATGACCGAACGCCAATACGAATACTTCGGCGTATCAATCTTTTCTGAAGCTAACGAATTCGTTTCTACAAAAATGAATTCATTCATTTGTTCTGTTTTCACATTTTCCAAGCTATTTTCCTCCTGACGATAGTTTGATTCGCGGATCGACTAATGCCATTGCAATATCCCCGGCTAAGATTGAAAATACGGATACTGTGGTAAAGACAAAAACGATTGCGATAACTAATGGATTGTTATGGGTAATGATCGCATCAGGTAGCATTTTCCCCATACCTGGTGCAGCAAACACTGTTTCTGTGATCGTCGCCCCAGCAATCGCTCCGATGATACTTCCTGGAATCCCATTGACGATTGGGATAGCTGCATTTTTGAAAATGTGTTTTCTAGCAATTTCTTTCGCATTCAAACCTTTTGCTTTCGCAAATTTAACATAATCGGAAGACTGTTGGTCGATCATGTAACGTCTCAGCCAAATAACGATTCCAGAAACAGACAATAGTCCTAGAATCACTGTCGGTAATATATAGGAGCGAATATCTTGTGCGCCCAATGCTGGGAAGGAATCTGGCAAAGAAAACCAGCTGCTTCCAATAAATCGGAAGAAATAGATAAAGGCTAGACTTGGCACGGAAATCAGCACCGTTACGATAGCGATCCCTGCTTTATCTGGTATCTTTCCTTTGTAACGAGCCATCAACATCGCAGCAGGTATGCCGATCGCATAAGCAATAACAACAGCGATGGCTCCCATACGAAATGATGTGCCGATCATCGATGGGTCTTGGTAATTCGTATCTGTGATGACATAATTATCAGAAAAATATTTTTTGTCTCGTGAAGAGATGTTTTTTGTTTTCTGATATTGACGGAGATAGATGTTAGCAGAAGAGCGCGCTGTAAAATCATCATTAAATGTTGTCTCTGTACTTTCTGTTTTCCCTTGTCCTCCTGAAAGGATGCTTGTTACCGCTTGTCCAGCAAATGTCGGATATGAAGTGCCTAGATTCAAATGAACGATATTTTGATGGATATAAGGAAATTGTCCATTGAAATAGATTTGGTATTTATATTGTGTTCCTGAACCGACAAGTGCCCAACCGACCAACTCATCGTTTTCGATACGCAGAGAATGTTTTAAGTTAGGATTGCTGGCATCTTTTACTTTCCAAGGGTGATCGATTTGGATCATATTCGCATAGAAATTCACTACGCGTTTTACTAATGGGATATCTTTTGTCGCATAATATTCTTTGCTGATTGGAAATTGTTTGAGCGTCCAACCATTTTTCTTCGCCCAATCTTGGTATTTTTCTTCTAACTGCTCAGAAGAGGCTTTTTCTGATGAACTACTTCCTACTTCTTTTTTCAGTTCTTTCGTCGTGTGGTATTCGATATAACCCATCTTGCTGAAAGCTGTGTTTTCATAATCTGCCAGTTCATCTGGTTTTGCCTTTAATTTTCCGTAATTCACATCATTTTGAAATATCGTTTTTCTCGGAACAAGTGAATAGATCACCGCATAGGTTAAGGTAGTTACAAGAAAAATACTAAGTATAGAGCGCAGGACTCTAAATAAAAGGTATCTTTTCACAATTTTCCCTCTCTTTCATCATATAAGTAAAAAAGGCTACAATAGAAATTGAAAGCCTTTTTTACTATTCATTCAGCTAAATTACTTAGAACTTGTTGTTTCTGCTTCTTTCGCAGTTTCTTCTTTTTTCGTTTCCCAAGCTTTCTTCGCTTTGTCGTATTGATCTGTTGTGACGATATCGCTTTGTACTTCTACATATTTCAGTTTGTTTGCAGCAATTCCTGCCCAACCATATGGTCCACTAAATGGCACTACATTTGTGACACGCGGCGTCCCACCATCCGCATAAATTGGTACTTGCAAAGCATTATCTAACAACCAAGCTTCTGCATCTGCATAAGCAGTGTAACGAGCATCTAAATCATCAGTGATAGCAGCGGCTTTATCCAATAATGCGTCGTATTCAGGTAAGTTGATTGCTTTTTTCGCAGCAGTTGATGGATCCGTTCCTTGTACTACGGCAGAAGCTTCCAGTCCAAGTGTATGGATCATATCCCCTTTGCGTGAATCATAGATATTCAAGTAAGAAGATGGATCAGTGTAGTCTGGACCCCAACCAGAGGCATTTGTAATGTCAAAGTCGCCAGCTTGTCCGGTCGTTGCTTGATAAGTAGCAGCTAAATATTTATCTTCATTCAATAGTTGAACATCAACCACTACGTTATCTGATCCTAAAGAAGTTTCCACTGATTTTTTCAAAGATTTGACCATGTTGACACTAATCTCAGAAGTTTCCTCAACTGGCATATCTAAATGAATAGGGAATTGCACACCTTTTGCTTCTAGTTCTGTTTTTGCTTTTTCCATATATTCTTTGGCTTTGTCTGCGTTATAATACCCATCTTGTCCATCAGATAAATTTACATCGCCAAAAGCATCGGAATCCAGTGCTTTTAATTTACTTGCCACTGTATCACCGTAAGGTTTTCCGCCAATTTCTACAAAATCGGTAGGAACAAGTGTATTACGTAATGCTTTATTGGCTCCTTCTTCTCCTACACTTTGTGCGTTATAGCTTTTCTTATCAAATCCGAATAGAATAGCTAAACGGAAATTGCGATCTAAAATAGCTTTCTGTGTATCTTCTTTTTCTTTATCTGTTGTTTTTGAAGTTGCATCAAATGTACCTCGGTTAAAGTTAAATGTTAAATTGTATGTGGATCCACCTGTTTGAGACCAAGTCACACCATCTGGATAAGCTTTTGTTACGTCTTTATATCCTGGTGAGTTTGGATAAACACGAGCAAGAGATAATTCTCCATTTTCGTAAGATTTAAATAACCCATCGGGATCACTTCCATCATTGTAGGTCCATTTTACTGTGTCTAAATGGACATTTTTAGGATCCCAATAAGATTCATTCTTCGTATATTCGATAACTGATTTAGCTGTATTGTTTGCAAGGATGAAGGGTCCATTATAAAGGATGGAGTCTGGTGTTGGTTTACCGAAATCTTTCCCTTTTGATTTTAGGAACTCTTCATTGATTGGATATAAGATACCGTAAGTCGTTTTTGAGTTCCAGAATGGTTCAGGTTTATTCAATGTGTATTGCAACGTATAGTCATCTACTGCTTTTACCCCAACAGTAGAAAAATCATTCGTTTTACCATCTATATAATCAGATAAGCCTTTGATACTATCTGCCACGATATATAACGTTTGTGATTGTACATCTACCGCGTGTTTCAACCCAGTAACAAAGTCATTTGCTGTCACATCAGCCCCATACTCATTTCCTTCACTATCCACCCAAGGAACACCTTTGCGAAGATGATACGTATAAGTCAACCCGTCATCACTAACTTCCCATGACTTAGCCATATCGCCTTTCAGGTTCCCGTATTGGTCATTTTCCAAAAGACCTTCCACAAAGTTAGTATAGTGGTCACTATTCGTTTTACGGGATGAGAATGTGTAATCTAGCGTTTCAAGATCTGTTACATATACAGAACTATATTCTGATACAAGGTCACTTTTCTTTGAAGAGCTAGACCCTTTTGCATTACTCCCGCATGCTCCCAGCATAACGGCACTTACTAGAAGCAAAGCTAAAACTTTTTTCATATAATGTATATCCCCCTCTTATTTATACTGCTTTCACCCTTTTCAACCCCTATTAACCAGATAATTGCGCAACATGTTTAATTAATAAATCACCTGAAATAATTAAAAGATAATGAAAGTTATTGAAATAATACAATTGGTATTAGGCAATGTCAAGGTGATTCGGCAAAATAATTCGAATTATCTGAAATTTATATATATAACTATATATGCAATTATCTAACTTTTTCTTTTTATCATCAAGAAAATAAAAAAGTAAATATCATTAATGAAATGAGCGTAAAACGAATGAATCCGAAGAAAAAAGTGTTGAAAGACTTATCTTTCCATAATTTTTTCATGTATAGCATATTCCATCTTTATACAAAAAATAATATATATATGCATTTAGTTTATATAATTATTAAAAATAATCTTTGAGAGGAAAATGTGGATGAATAAAAATTACTTAAGTTATACATTTGAATATTTTCTCATTTTAAACTCATTTAAAAGAAACCGGATTCCCAACAAAAAAAGCTTCTAATTTTCGTACGATAACTACATTGGCCCTTAAACTTCATACTTTTTTATGATTTTTCAGCGGTTTTCGATGGTATACTTTTTAAATGGAGGAGATGTCTATGCGGTATGTATCAAAATTTTTATTAGGGATTTATTTATTCTTTCTATTATGGTTGATTTTATTCAAGCTGTCATTTAATCTTCCACAATTTCTCACTTATTCTTATAGCAATGTCAATCTCGTCCCTTTTTCTACTTTTTCTTTTGAAAATACGACGGTTTTGCGCGAGACCACTTATAACTTGATTGTCTTTTTTCCTTTTGGGGTGCTTTTGGATGTCAATTTCAAAGGGCTTTCCTTTTCTAAAAAATTAGGGATCATTTTCCTTGTAAGCTTCTTCGCAGAGTTTATTCAATTCCTATTCGTTATTGGCGTAGCGGATATCACTGATGTAATTACTAATACAACAGGAGGTCTGATTGGATTATGGTTCTATCAGCTTTTAAACAAACACATATCGACAAATAAATTGGATCGCCTAGCCGTTATTTTGGGGTACATTTTATTGTTATTTCTAATCGTAGCTTTTTTATTTTTGACACGTACTATCCGTCTTCGATAAAATCGTTCATAAAAGAGGACCGTCACAGATACATTCCAGTGTGTACCTATGACAGTCCTTTTTTATTCAATTATTGATTTTCAAAAAAATCGATTTTCACCTCTACCATTTGGAGTGGGACATCGTAAAATCGATCTTCTCTTCTTCCTAGAAAATCTTTTGCCTGTATTGGAAACAAAGCATACATCAAGACATCTTCCTCAGATTTTGCATAATTTGAAATTTCTTGACGAAAAGCTGGAAGTTGGGGCTCAATGAAATCTGCTGGACGAACGGTGATTACATTCTCCTCACCAATGATCAATTTTTTTATTTCTTTCTGTATAGGAACTGGTGGATGCCCATATAAGCCTCGTACATAATCTTTGATTTCACTTGGGACAAGCTTGTAGCGTTCGCCGGTAATCACATTCATTAATGCTTGAGTTCCTACCATCTGGGAAAGAGGCATAACAAGCGGCGGGAATCCTAGATCTGCCCGTACTCTCGGTACCTCTTTCAATACATCTTCATATTTGTCCTGCAGTCCTTGTTAAGTCAATTGACTTAACAGATTGGAAAGCATTCCTCCAGGAACTTGGTAAATTAATGCTTTAGGTTCTGTATCTTTTACTTTTGGATTCAATTGTCCTTCTTCTCTAAATCGATCTCGGATAGGATTGAAATATTCTGCGATTTCTTCTGTTTTTTGTAGATCCAATCCTGTATCGAAGCCCATATCCTCCAAAGCCATCGCTATAGACTCCGTTGCCGGTTGGCTCGTTCCGCCAGCAAATGAAGAAATTGCTGTATCGATAATATCTGCTCCTGCTTCAGCTGTTTTCAAATAAGTCATCTCTGAAATTCCACTAGTTGCATGCGTGTGGATCTCCAAAGGAACATCTACAGCATCTTTGATACGCCTAACTAATTCGTATCCGGTATTGGGGGTCAATACGCCCGCCATGTCTTTGATACAAATAGAATCTGCACCGATTTGAACCATTTCTTTTGCTAATTCAGTAAAATATTCCACCGTATGAACATCACTTGTGGTATATGAGATTGCTGTTTGGCAATGACCACCAGCTTCTTTTGTAGCACTAATCGCCGTTTGCAGGTTTCTCGTATCATTTAATGCATCAAACACTCTTATGATATCAATCCCGTTTTGGATTGACTTTTCGACAAAAGATCGTACCACGTCATCTGCATAATTTTTATAGCCTAATAAATTTTGTCCGCGCAAAAGCATCTGCAATTTTGTGTTTTTTACTTCTTTTCGGATACTTCTCAATCTTTCCCAAGGATCTTCATTCAAAAACCGTATACAAGAATCAAATGTTGCTCCTCCCCATACTTCCAAGGCAGAATAACCGGCTTGATCCATTGTATGCAAGATTGGTAGCATATCTTTTGTTGGCATACGTGTAGCAATCAAACTTTGCTGTCCATCACGTAAGACTGTTTCCATCAATCGGATTTTTTTTGCCATTATTTTTTCCCCTCCCCTTTGCTGTAATTAGCAGAATCGCTTCCTGCATTTCTTTCATACTATGTTTTCGTGAACGTCCACATACTTTTGCTTGCTCCTGACAGAGATAACAAGTTCTTGGGGGATGACCTAAACTGCTTCTGCTGATTGGGTTCGGCTGCCCGTCAACTAAACACAAAATATCTAGATCAACCAGACGCCCAAACGGATGTCTTTCTTCGATTTCTAACATGGTCTCCTTCGCTTCCTTTTCAGGCATTGAAAGTAGCAAATAATATTCTGGTCCAGTGACTTCTTTTCGATATAAACGAAGGATGGCATGTAAAGCTATCGCATCTTCTACAACTTCAATGATCTGTTCAAATAGTTCTGCTAATCCTACAGAGTATTTGACAGGCCCAGGTATATTCAACGTTGCACAAAGCAAAACAGTATTTTCTTTCATCGATAACATTTCTTTTTGGATTTCTGCTCGTTTCGTACGTGCTGTAAGCATTTGCTCCAAACCAACAGTTGTTCCTTGGAATAATTGATTACACATTTTTTACCACATCGATAATCGTCCCATCTCTATATTCGACCAAAGCAACAATCTCTTCGCCATAATTGATCGGTTCTGGTGTCCCTACGATCCCATATGCTTTTTCTTTCAGTTCAGTAATCGTAAATTGTGGGATATCTATTTGTTTAAAGTGTTGGATCAGATCTTTCCGCTTAGGATTGATAGCAATCCCAAATTCCGTAACAACCACATCAATACTCGAACCAGGTGTTACTACAGTATTGACTTTATCTACAATTGTCGGAATCCGTCCTCGTACAAGTGGCGCAATTACTAAACTCATTTGGCAAGCCATACTAGTATCAGGATGTCCTCCTGCTGCGCCTCGAATCACCCCATCTGATCCAGTAATGACATTGACATGATAATCCGTATCAATTTCTAAAGCAGAAAGGATAGCTGTGTCTAGCTGATTGATAAATGATCCTTTGCTCAAAGGAGACGCGTACATATTGGCATCAATCTCATAATGATGTCTGTTTTCTCCCAGTGAACAAGCAGAAGGATGATCAAAATCTTGGACATCAATGATTTTTTCTACTAATCCTTCTTGCAATAGATCGACCATCGCTTTCGTGATACCGCCAAGAGCAAAGCTTGCTTTAATCCCGTCTTGAAGCATCGATTCACGTAAAAAGCGTGTCACCGCTAATGCTGCTCCACCTGTACCTGTCTGAAAAGAAAAACCTTCATGATAATAAGGAGACTGAGTGATTACTTTAGCCGCATATTCTGCGATTAGTAACTCTTTTGGATTTTTAGTGAATCGTGTAGCCCCTTTAGCAATACCTTCTGGGTCTCCAATCGAATCTATTTCAACAACGAAATCAACATCTGTTTGTGGGATGCTAATAGGTGTATTAGGAAAAGGTACAAGCGTGTCCGTCACAATTACTACTTGATCTGCGTATTTTGCGTCAACCATTGCATAGCCTAAAGAACCACATGTTGCTTTACCAACTGTTCCATTTGCATTTCCATAAACATCTGAACTAGGCGCACCTAAAAACGCAACATCGATAGATAGGTCTCCTGCCGTTATCGCCCTTGCCCTTCCACCATGAGACCGTATAATCACAGGAGCATCCATTATTCCAGAAGAAATTGCTGCCCCAACCTCGTCTCGTAATCCACTAGTTGTAATATGGGTGACGACTCCATTTTTGATATAATCGATCAAAGGTTCATGAATATTGGCAATCGAGCTAGGCGCAATCGTTAAATCTTTGATACCCATCGCTGAAATTTCTGCCAAAACCTTGTTCATGACTTGATCTCCTTCGCGAAAATGATGGTGGAATGAAATCGTCATACCGTCTTTCAAGCCTGTTCGCTCAATTGCTTCGCGTAAATTGCTTAACAATTTTGTTTCACGTGGTGTTTTTGGTTTAATGTTGCGACTGGCTTCTTTATACGAATTGATGTGCGCAAGTTCACCTTCGAAAATACCGTAATGTTCAGCATATTCTTTTGGTATCTCTCTACCTGCTTGATTCAAAACCATTTTCATCACTCCTCTTCACTTAGTAGATTGGTAGCTTTTGCAAGTGCAATCACCCGCTCAGCACGCTCCACGATTGGTTTATCGATCATTTTTCCATTCAAAGAAATAACGCCAGAACCTCTGGAATCTGCCTCTTCAATTGCCCAAATAACTTCTTTTGCATGTTGGATATCTGCTTTAGTTGGTGCATAGATTTCGTGTACGACAGGGATTTGGCGAGGATTGATCACTGATTTACCATCAAAGCCTAGTTGTTTGATAAGCGCCGTCTCCGCTTGAAATCCAGCCATGTTTTCTACATCTGAATAAATCGTATCGATAGCGGCTATACCAGCAGTACGTGCAGCGTGCAAAATCATGCTCCGAGCAAAGAACAATTCTTGTCCATCAGGGTAACGTTTTGTTTTCATATTCGTCACATAGTCTTCGGCTCCTAAAGCAATACCAACTATTCGTGGAGATGCTTGTGCGATTTCCCGTGAATTCAGCACACCTTCTGCTGATTCAATAGCAGCCATCATTTTAGTCGTGCCGACTGTACAGCCGAATATTTCCTCTGCTTTGGTAATCACTTTATCCACTGCAATGATCTCTTGAGCTGTTTCTGTTTTAGGCAACCTAATAACATCCACACCGGCTGAGACAACAGCTTTGATATCTTCTTCACCACTTTGTTCCAAAGCATTGATTCTGACAACTGTTTCTACATTACCGTAATCTATAGTTTTTAAAGCAAAATGCACAAGGGTACGAGCAGCATCTTTTTCTTTCAGCGATACAGCATCTTCCAAATCAAACATGATGGAATCAGCACCATATAATGGGGCATCCCTCAACATAGCATCATTTGCACCAGGAACAAACATCATCGTTCTTCTCAATTTTTCCATTTGTCGATTTCCCCCCAATCATAAGCGTCTTTCTCGGCAGCCCGATAAACGGCAGTAATCAATCGAGCAATAATCGTACAATCTAATGCTCCTTTGTCGATTGCTGTTACTTTTGCTGAAGTTACCTTTAAATGAGTCAGTGTTTCTGTTATTACTTGTCGAATCTGCTTGCCAAACTGTTTCTCTACACTACTGTCTAAAGAAATGCTAAGTGTCTCTTTTTCATTTGGTTCGATCGTTATCAAAATATCGCTGGATTCAACGGTACCAGCAGCTGCAACTTGTTTTATTTCCACATGTCATCACTCCTTTTTGATGTAAGTATTCAAGCGTAGTCTCAGGTAGGAATTTCATTAGTTTTTGTTCATTTCGTTCTTTTATTGCTTGCCGTGCTTTTGTCGCACTAATGGTTTCGCCGTTACAGCTCAAACGAGGAAGAATAATAAGAGAAATGTCCGAATCAAAAACTTCTTTCATGGTTTGATTATAAAGATTCGTGACCTCTGAAAAAGGTTCTTCCCCTACAAAGCGTTTATTGATGTGTAAAATTGGTGCTATTTTTTCTTTGAAAAGCTGTGAATCAAAAGTTGCTTGTATACGAGCTTGTTCGATTGGTGCTTTTTCCTTTAAAAAATATGCAGAAAACACCGCAGCAGATATAAGATAATCATTTGTTGGCAGTACACTGACGTTTTTAAGATGGGCTACACCTCTTTTGACCATTTCAAAACGATCAGCCGCTGAAAACATTGATTCTTCTGCGGATAAAACAAAGAGATACACATATTCACTTTCTTTTGCAGCAGATTCGACTAAATATTGGTGTCCTTTCGTAAATGGGTTTGCATTTATGACGATCCCGCTAGCACTTTCTGCCTTCTTAGACTGTTTCAGTAGTGCTTTGTATTCATTGAAATTCGGTGCTCCTAACTCCATAAAAGCGACTTCTCTCGTTGAAAAGACTTCTTTAAAACCTAACGATCGGAACACTCTTTGATTTTCCAATTTAGTATAAATAAAATAATGCAACTTGCCTTCTTCTCTAAGCTTCTCGATTAAATGGTTGATGATCCGAATCAGAAGTTTTTCCGACTGATATTTTTTACAGACAGCAATGTATTTAATGACCTGCCCTTCATAAGACCCTGAGGCAATCAACTGATCACCATCATAAATACCAACTGTATAATCTGGACACTCGTTTCCACTCAACCCTACAGTATGCAACAATTCCTGCCACTTAATCATTGTTTGATGTTCTTTAGATAGCCAAAGCTGTTTAAGTACGTACATAAAAGCCCTTCTTTATTTTTTTATCGGAAATGTCTTGGTCAGCAGTAAAGAAGCTAAATAAATAATCAAAATCACTACGAATACGCCGCCCCAGCCAAACAATAGTAATTCGAATTCCTTATATAAATCTTCTGTCATTTTTATTCCTCCTTTTTATGTGAGCAGTGCCAAAAGCAGTCCACCTGCGATAACGGAAGCAATCTGACCTGAAACATTCGCTCCAGCTGCATGCATCAAAATAAAATTCTGCGGATCTTCATCTGTTGCCATCTTCTGTATGACTCGACTAGACATTGGAAAAGCAGAGATCCCAGCTGCACCAATCATTGGATTCACTTTTTCTTTGCGGAATAGATTCAGCAGTTTTGCGAATAGCACTCCACCGACAGAATCCATGATAAAGGCTACTAGCCCTAGACCGATCACTATCAATGTATCGACTTTCAAAAATTCTTCGTACTGCATCTTGACAGAAATCGACAGACCTAACAAAATACTGATGATATTCACTAATTCGTTTTGTGCTGTAATAGATAATCGATCCAACACGCCACATTCTCTCAACAAATTCCCAAACATCAAGAAACCCACAAGAGGTAAAGACACAGGTGCAATAAGCCCAGCTACGACCGAAATCACTACAGGAAACAATATCTTAGCTGTTTGAGAAACTTCGCCTGCACGGTAGCTCATACGGATTTGACGTTCTTTTTTGGTCGTTACTGCTTTGATGGCGACTGGTTGGATGATTGGAACTAGTGCCATATACGAATAAGCAGCAACCATAATCGCTCCCATATATTTTGAATTCAGCGTATTCGCTACAAAAATAGATGTTGGCCCGTCTGCGGCTCCGATAATCCCAATCGAGGCTGCGTCATTTAAATCAAATCCTAATAAGACGGCCACGATTACCGTAAAGAAAATCCCGAATTGAGCTGCTGCCCCAAACAACAGCAAAAACGGATTTTGCAATAACGGTCCAAAATCGATCATCGCGCCAATCCCAATAAATAAAAGTAAAGGAAATAATTCTGTGCTGATCCCCATTTCAAATAAAACTTGAAACGGCCCCGCTTCTCCGCCCGCACTAAGTACCCCTGAATTGGGAAAATTGACCAAAATCGTACCTAGTCCCATAGGCACAAGTAAGGTTGGTTCATATTCCTTTTTTATTCCTAGATACATCAGTATGCCACCGATGATCATCATAACTAAGCGTCCAGGTTCCGTTGCGATCCCAGTTACACCTTCAATCAATGTCTCCATAAACTTCACTTCCTCTTTTTAAATTAACGATCACGAAACCGTAATCAATGCATCACCAGGATTGACCATATCCCCCGCAGTAACATGGATAGCAGCTACTGTTCCAGCTTTTCCAGCTACAATTTCATTCTCCATTTTCATGGCTTCTAAAATCATCAATGGCTGATTCTCCTGAACAGCTTCCCCATTGTCAACAAGTATTCTTAAGATCGTGCCAGGCATCGGAGCAGTGATGGCATCATCTGTTCCTTGAGCTATCGGCGTAAGGGGTGCTGTCTCTCTTTTTAACGGTGTTTCCTCTTCTTGACTTATTGGCTTCTGAACAACAGATTGGCTAGGCATAGACAGTTGTTGAGGAGTGCCGCCAATCTCTTCCATTTCTACTAAATACTCTTTTCCATCAATCGTTAATTTGAATTTACGTAGCATTTTTTCGACCTCCAATAATTATTTCTCTTTTTTTCTCATAATTTTTCTTACAATGAATTGCGATTTTTCTTTTTCTCCTGCTACGATACTTGTCGCAATCATGGAGACAAGTACAGCTTCAGGATTGCGTTCTTGGATACTTCTGACTACGAATCGGCTTTTTGGCTGATCGTTGGCAACAATAGCAGCAGAGATTACACTCACTATCTCGTTATTTTCGGAACTTGTGGGAATATATTCTGGAACCGCTTCCCATTCATCTGAAAATAAAGCTTCGTTTGATGGATGTTTTGTGTGAAATTCTTCTTTTTGCTGCTTTTCTTTTTTGAACAAGTTTTTCAAAAAGTTCAAGTCCTTTCTCCTTTCTCCGTTATTCGACTCATTTCCATTATAAAAATAACTAAAAAATCAGCTAGCATTATTTTATGTTTGAATTGTTTTTTCGCTGTTCCTTTTTTTCAAAAAATAAATAAAACTCTTTAAAACGTTGGTATATAAGTATTTTCTTCGAATTAATATTTCGTTAAGAACTTATTAAGCTAAAGCTAAGAAATAAGTTTAGGAATTGTTTTTTCTCTGTTCTTTTTCATCATTCATCTTTTCACTGTATTTCATATTGATTATTCTTAACCACGTTAAGCAATGAATTGATAAAAAACAAAAAGGAGGCGTGAGGTGGCTCAAGAGCCAAATGTATTTATTTTTTTACAGCAACATGTCAACGCTTACATTTATTTTAGAATTAGAGAGGAAGAACTATCATGATACTTACAATTTTATCTTATGCAATGATTATCGTGTTTATGTTTGTCATTATGAAAAAGAAAATGTCACCATTTACAGCGTTAGTTATTATCCCACTTTGTTTTACAATTATCGCGATGCTAGCTGGTGTAGCCGATAAAGGAAATATCGGCGATTTTGTCTTAGAAGGTGTAGCTACTACAGCAAATACAGGGATTATGCTACTTTTTGCTATTTTATACTTTTCAATTATGTTAGACGCAGGTTTATTTGACCCGATTACAAGGAAAATGATCTATTTTGCTAAGGGAGATCCAATGAAAGTCCTAGTGGCGACTGCAGTCGTTGCAGCAGCAGTATCACTAAACGGGGATGGAACGACAACTACATTGATTTGTTGCTCTGCGTTCATCCCGATCTATAAAAAACTAAAGATGAAAATGATGAATCTTGGTGTGCTGATCATCCTTCAAAACACTATCATGAATCTGCTTCCTTGGGGTGGACCAACTGCTCGTGCAATGGCAGTTCTAGAAGTTGATGCGGATATCTTGACTTATTTGCTCCCAGGAATGTTTTTCTCATTGCTTTATGTCATCTTATTTGTTGCTCGTCGTATGGGAAAACAAGAGCGGGCGAGGCTTGGAATCACTGAGTTGACAGATGCAGAAATCAAAGAAATGACAACTGTTTCTGATCCAGATATGCTAAAGATTCGTTGTCCACAAAATTTTTTATTCAATGCTGCATTGACGATTCTTCTCATCGGCTGGTTAGTTGCCAGTTCTTTCATCTCAAGTATTGCTCTTCCACCTATCCTTTTGTTTTTAGTAGGAACATGTATTGCTTTGATGGTCAATTACCCAGTATTGAAAGAGCAATCAGAACGAATCGGCGCAAATGGTGGCGATGCTGTTCAAGTAGTCATCCTTGTTTTTGCCGCAGGAATCTTCATGGGCTTATTCCAAGGTTCCGGTATGGCCACCGCTTTAGCTAATAGTTTCACGCACCTTATTCCTCAGCAGCTTGCTGGGTTTTGGGGATTGGTCATTGCTTTGATCTCTGCACCAGGAACATTTTTTATTTCAAATGATGGTTTCTATTTTGGTGTTTTACCAGTCTTAGCAGAAGCAGGTCGTGCTTATGGATTTACTAATATGCAGATGGCTCTTGCCTCCTTATTAGGACAGGCTTTTCATTTACTGAGTCCGCTAGTCGCATTTATTTATCTGCTTTTGCGCCTGACAGGTTTAGATATGGGACAATGGCAAAAAGAAGCGGCAAAGTATGCATTAGGGATCTTCATCATTTTCGTCGTTACGATCATTCTTTTAGGACATATGCCGCTTTACATTCCTCAATAAATAACCATAAAAAAATTAATTCGAAAATTTGTTTTTATATATAATTGTTTTTTGTTATTTTTTTCGTTATGATTCCTTTAGTTGCTTGATTATTTGATTTTTAGAATCCAATTCAGATAGTCAGAAAGGAGTTGGCAAATGAGCTCGATTATTGATGCAGTCAAAAAAAATCTTGATTTTTCACAAAATAAGACCTTGAAAATCTTACTTTACGAAGCGTTTCGAAAAACGATTATTTTAGGAGAAATTCCTGCTGGTACGCGAATCAACGAAAAAGAATTTTCTGAGATCTTGAATATCAGCCGTACCCCGATCCGTTATGCGCTAAAGCAATTAACTACAGAAAAATTAGTCACATATGTTCCTAAAATCGGTGTCGTAGTAAAGGGAATAAGTACGAAAGATGCTCATGAAATCTACGATATTCGAAAATCGCTTGATACACTCGCCGCAATTAAAGCTATGGATCAAATGACAACTGACGATTTTAAAAAAATGAAAGCGCTGTTGATATATGGGGAGAAATTAAATAGAGAAGATCGAGTAGATGAATTACTACAAAATTTCTCCAATTTCAATGCATTTATTTATGAAAAGAGCCAAATGCTTCGGCTAAAAGGAATTGTATTAGAATTGCAATCTTACCTTATCTACTTTCGTGATATTGCCATTCGTTCCTCTAAACGTAGAAATACAGCCCTGGAGGAACATTGGCTTATCTATCGAGGAATTAAAACAAAAAACAAAGAGCAACTCACTTTATTGATCCATGAACATTTAGATCACTCGCTAAAATTCATTCTAGAAGAAATGGAGCGGCAAAAAATTGACTAATCCTTTATTAAAGACCATCAGTAGTTATGCAGAAAAGGCTTTGCTATACGAAGTCTCACTTACTCCAAAACCCGGACTGGTCGATCGCTACTCGAATGGCGCTCATCACGATATGGATTTTTATACTTTTCTCGACAGTATCGTCAGTTTAGCCCCCTTTTTTTATCAATATGCAGAGGCTGGTTATAATCATAAAGGAGATGCTCCTTTACTTTTTGAACAGTTACGAAAGATTGGAAAAAAAGCAGAAAAAGCAATGCTACACGCAACAAATGGTATAAATACACATAAGGGTGCTAATTTCTCTTTTGCGATTCTTCTAGGTGCTACAGGGCTATATATCAAAAAAGGTGCTACCCTTCCCTTTACAAAGAAAGATACTGAGTCTGTCCTTCAAATAGCAAAGCAGATCGTCTCCGGAATAGTAGAAAAAGATTTTCAGCACCTCTCATGTAAAGATAAAGAATCATTGACTTATGGAGAAAAACTTTATCTCGAACACGGCAGTACCGGAATCCGAGGCGAAGCAGCAAGCGGCTACCCTACACTAAATAAGCTGTTAGATTTTTTACGGCAGCATACGCAGAACAACCAAGAGATAAAATACTTATATGCATTGATTTTTTTGATGAGTGAGACACAAGACAGCAATTTGCTCCATCGTGGCGGCTTTGAAGCTTTAAAGCAAGTACAAGCTGAAAGCAGCTATCTGTTCAAAAAAAATTTATCAGCGCAAGCATTTATCCATGAACTGACAATTTATGACCTCCATTTGACCAAACGGCATTTAAGCCCCGGCGGTTCTGCTGATCTACTTGCTTTAAGTATTTATTTTTCATTTTTAGAACATTCCTTGTCTCCATCAGGCAAGAATGTATAGCCGATCCCCCAAATCGTTTTTAAATACTTTGCGTTTTTGGGGTTGGCTTCGATTTTATTTCTTAAATGATTGATAAAAACCATGATCGTATTGGCATCAAAATGCTCATCATTCCAAACACTGCGATAAATTTGTTCTTTGGAAAAGACCTGATCTGGATTTTCCATGAAAAAACGGATCAACTGAAGTTCTTTAGATGATAATTTGATCAGACAATCTTTTTTAAACAATTGATAACGTATTGGGTCAAATCGAAAATCTCCGGCTTTGATCTCTCCTTTTATAGGATGGGCAGACTGGTTGCGAATCGCTTTATTACGATCTAAAGCTGCTGTCACTTGTGCGCGTAAAAGATCTAAAGAAAAAGGCTTAGTCAAATATTGATCTGCTCCTACTTCTAAACCGGTAATCATCGCCTCTTCGCTTTTCTTACCACTTAGAAAAAGTAATGGAACGGCTAGATCTTCTTCTCGGATCAATTGCGCTAAATGATATCCGTCGTTTTCATAATCAAGGCTGATATCAAGTAAAAAAAGATCAAATGTCACACGTGACATGATTTCAATCGTCTTTTCTACTGAGTCGCTTTGATAAACTAAAATGCCTGTAGATTATAGAGACTTCCAAATCAGTCTCCGAATCGCCGGCTCATCGTCTACAACTAAAATTTTTTCATTTCGCACAAAAACTCCTCCTCTATTTTTATTTGATAGATTAGCAACAGAAAGGAACGAACAATGAAAAAACCTACAAACAAAGGTCTCTATGCTCCCATCGCACTGATCCTGCTGCTGACGATCAGCGGAATTATTTTTACACTTGCCAGTTTTCATACTTCACAAGAAAAAGCTGTAAAATCTGCAGAAGTGCAATTAGCTCAAATCAATCATTCTGCTATTGAATTGATCAAAGAAAAGATTTTTTCTTATCAATGCTTACTGGACAAGTACAGCGGACAAATAAAAAACGAGGAACTTGCTTCTGATTTATCTGATGTCTCTATATCTAAAAATCAAAAAGCTGCAATCGGTATTTTCCTTTTCTCTTCTAATGGTCAACTTATTCACCAATATAAATTTCAGAGTGCCTTTATTGATATACCAAAAACCCTAACAGCTGATCCTTTGTTTTCAACAGCTTTGTCAGAGAATACTATTGAAAATGGTGATGTGTATTTCCATCAACATCACGCTTACATAAATTTATACCAGCAAGTTTCTCTCGCCTCTAAAAAACAAGTTCTACTCGTCATGCCGCTTGATTTACAACAGATTTATCAGACCAATATTTCAAAAGATTCTGCAGTCATCGGCTATACAATGGTCAAAAATGCAGAAATGAAGATCATCATGCATCCTTCTCAGGAACAGATTGGCTTAACAGTGGTAGATGATCGAAAAGAAAAATTCCCAACTTTTGATTTTGCTAGTTTGGAGCAGCTAGAAAAAGAACAACTGAAACATAAAAAAGGCAGCCTGACCTACTATTCATACTGGTGGACAAAAAAACATCCTAAACAAGTGATAAAGATTTCTTCCTATGAGTGGTTTACAGTTGGTAACGCTCGACTTATCGCTGCTAGCAATGAAGATTATTACGAAAGAAATGGGCTGCTCCTACAGGATAACCTGATTACACTAGGATTGTTAATGTTCTTGCTAGTCATTATTTTTTTGTTAACTGTTTCCATCCGCTATTATGTAAAACGAAATGAAACTTACTTAGAGAATATTCGTCTACAAGAACGACAACTGCTTTTACAAGAAAAATATGAGCTGGAAAAAAGTATCCTTCAAGAATCCAAATTAGAGACAATCGGTTTATTGACTACTACGATCGTTCATGACATGAACAACTTCTTGACACCCATGATCGGTAACTTGCAGCTTTTGATAGAAGAACGCCAAGAAGATGAACAATTAACTGAAGATTTAAAAGAAATCTATCAATCTGCAGAAAAAGGACTGCAACTTTCTACCAATGTCTTGCGCTTTTCAAAAGTACATTCAGGGGAACAGTCAGTCCATCAAGTATCAGAAACGGTTCAAGAAGCGATACAAACGATTCGTATTTTACTTCCTAAGACAATCATTCTAGATACTGAACTTTCCGCTAATGGAAGTAGCAGATTTGAAAAAGAAGATCTGCAAATCGTCCTCTATAATTTGATAATGAACGCTTATCAAGCAAAAAACGATGCCCATATACACATCACATCAAAAAAATGCGCGGAACTTTCTAAATGCATGACGGATATCCCTGTTTCGCAACAAGGAAAAAATTGGGTCTTTATCAAAATAGCAGATAATGGACCTGGTATTCCAGAAGAAATACGAGATAAGATATTCACTCCGTTTTTTACAACGAAAACTACAGCTGGAGGAACTGGGCTCGGACTATTTATTGTTGCCTCCCTCGTTCGAAAAAATGATTGGCTTCTTCGAGTTAAAAGCAACAAAGAGGGTACGATTTTCCATTTAGCAATCCCTATTCAAAAAAATAGTATCAACACACTCATATGACTGGAGTAGAATACCTGCTCCAGTTTTCCATATGTTTAAAGGAAACATTGTCTGATAGTTTATAAAGAAACTCTTAGATAGGCTTATTCCTCCTTTCAAGTGTATCATTAAAGCGCTATCACAAAAAGTACAGAAATATATATTTTGTTTACTTTCCCTTTTTATTCGTTAAATTGGTTAGGTTTGCTCTTTTTACTTGAAAAACAAGTATTACCATAAGCCGTTCATAATTTAAGTACGCATTTTAATCAAAAATGATTATTTTTTTAGCTTACATGCTTTAAATCTTAGCATTTTCCTATTCGACACTTAAATCGATTGAGAAATCTTCGCTCTTCTTTATACCCCGTATAGGTATATTAATTTGTTACAAAAAGCTTGTTCTATAAATAATTTTTCTTCTTTTCTATCATTTTTCTCTCTTATGAAGGTATCTTTTTCCTTGATTTCTGCCAGTAGATTTTACCTGATCCTACTTTTTGAAGACATTTCAAAGGAAAAAGCAGCAGTTTCTTAGAAGTAGCAGAGAAATCAAAACAAGTGTATCGTTATTTTTTAACTATTAAATAACAAGTTAAATATAGTTGTTTAGTTATTTTTCACTCCTCTGAATTTACTTTTTTAACCCCATCTGAATTCTCGTTAATATTTATTCATTTCTATTGTATATCCCCTGACAAAAGAAAGCTATATGCCTCCTTTAACTAATCTATTGCTTTTTTAGCTATCATAAAGTTATCCACTGTGGAAAAACTAACGATTTATATTTCAATACACTTTCCTAAAAATAAAAATTTTCCACAAATAAAAACAGGTTTACAACAGAATCATACTGCTGTAAACCTGTTTTTATTAAATAGATAGAATGTTAGCTTACATAAAGATGTTTATTTTTTTATTGCTGCGAATAATGTCAAAAATACCGTGACACTAACTACTGTCCAAGTCAAATGACCTTGATCCAAATAAATAAGCATCGTGACAAAACTAGTAATCAGTCCTACATGAAGTCTTTTTTGATCCATCTGCATCCCTCTTTGAATACTAGTATCACTCGGATATTTGATCGTTTGATTATTTTTTCTATATTTTTCTCTTAAATTTTAAACAAAGATCATTTTACCGATATTGTGATTCGATGGTACGGCTGGGGATGATCCAAGCAGCCAGAATCACGATGTTTGCGATCAGCACGGCTACTGGCGCTACTAAATAGCCTAAGACAATTCCTAAGACATTCAAGCCAATCGATAAGTACGATTTCTTGTAATCATTCAGCATCGCCTTCAATGCTTTCTCGTGACCCTTATTTGCTTTGACAAGTTCTTTTGCCAAGATATAATACGCAATGTTAGCGATCAAGGTAACAAAACCATAAGTCATTTCTGGAGCCAGACTATTGATGTACTCACTGATCCATGAAGTGGCAAATGGAAAAAGTGAAAGCGCAAAAATAAAGAAACTATTCGCCCATAAGACCCGTCCATTTATCTTATGTACAACTTGAAATAAATGATGATGATTGTTCCAATAAATCGCTAAGATGATGAAACTGACAATATAGATAAAAAATCGGTAGCCTAATGCTGCGAGCGCCTCCCACGTATCTCCGTTAGGTTCATGAAGTTCTAAAACTAAAATAGTCATGATAATGGCGATTACAGCATCTGTAAATGCTTCAAGACGATTTTTAGGCATGATATTCTCCTCCTTTTCCGCTCTATTTTAGATGATAAACAAGGGAAAAAGCAATTGTTTGATCATTTAAGCAGATGAAGTAAAAATCAGTCTGCAGTTGGAGGTGTTTTTAGAGAATCCCTGTTATACTTTTTCTATAGTAAAGAATGAACAAGAGGAGGGTTTTGTATGCGTCAAAAAAATATGTTCTTAAATATCTTCATGGTTCTTTTAGTGTTGATTGCTGCTAGCTTTGTCATCAGTCTTTTTGTTAGTGTCGTAAGTGGCCTTTTATGGTTTGCGGTCAAAGTTTTGATTCCAATCGCACTTATCATCTGGCTCGTTCGTTGGATCAAAGGCAATACACATCGAAAAAACTATTATTAATGAATCACATAATCACTCCGTTATGATATAACTTACTTAAAAATAGGGTCACGACATAAGTTCGCGACCCTATTTGATATATCATATATGAATTTTCCCAATTATCCTAATGCTACATCCAAGATCATCATAATGATAAATCCGCTCATAACACCAAAAACTGCAAAATGACGTTTGCTGGACAATGTCTGCTGTGCTTCGGGAATCAATTCTTCCACCACGACATAAATCATCGCTCCTGCAGCAAAAGCAAGTGCATAAGGAAGCAGCAGCTCCACTTTCGTTACTAGTAGTGCGCCAATTACCCCAGCGATTGGTTCAACGATTCCAGAAGCTTGTCCGTAAACAAAGGCCTTTTTACGGCTCAGACCTTCTTGTCGCAATGGGATTGATACAGCTGCTCCTTCTGGGAAGTTTTGGATACCAATACCTAGCGCCACCGAAACAGCGGCTAGTATAGCGGCTGTCGGATTATTCGCAGTTGCTGCTGCACCGAATGCTACCCCCACGGCTAAACCTTCAGGAACATTATGCAATGTAATAGAAAAAACAAGCAAGATTGTCCGCTTTAAATGGGTAGGCAATCCTTCTGCTTCATGTTGCGGTCCAAAATGCATATGGGGCAGTGTTTTATCTGCCATATATAAAAACACCCCACCTAAACCAAATCCAATACTTACAACTAGCCAAGCAATATCTCCATTTTCTTCTGCTTTTGTAATTGCTGGATCGAGCAAGGACCAAAAACTTGCAGCAATCATGACACCAGAAGCAAATCCTAACATCAAATTTAGCACTTCTTTTTTGATTTCTTTAAAGAAAAAAACCAATCCGGCACCAAGAGCTGTCATAAAATAAGTAAAAGCTGTCCCAGCAAGTGCTTGCTGCCAAGGATCAAGCCTCAATAGCCATTCAACCATGCCATTCCCCTCTCTTGAATCTATTTATGTACTACTCTAGCATATTCCCAAAAACATGACTACATTTTTGTGAAAAGACGAATTAGTTGGGATTTTCGATAAAAAGTTCTATACTCTAGATACCAAAAAATTATGAATCATCATTGCTAAAGGAGTGAAACACCATGTCAAAAATCAATGCAGGAGTCGCAATGGTAAAAGTTCTTGAAAGCTGGGGCATCGACCATATTTATGGCATTCCCGGAGGATCTTTCAATTCGATTATGGATGCGCTATATCACGAAAAAAACGAAATCAAATATATTCAAGTCCGTCATGAAGAAGTCGGTGCACTAGCAGCCGCCGCAGATGCAAAATTAACCGGGAAAGTTGGCGCTGTCTTCGGCTCTGCAGGACCTGGTGCGACACATTTGATCAATGGTTTGTATGATGCACAGATGGACCATGTACCTCTAGTAGCGTTCTTAGGACAAGTTGCTTCTACATCCATGAACTATAACTCTTTCCAAGAATTAAATGAAAATCCTATTTTCGCAGATGTCAGCGTATACAATCGTACAGTCATGACGCCCCAAAGTCTTCCACATGTCGTAGATGAAGCCATTAAAGCCGCCTATGAGCATAAAGGTGTGGCTATCGTAACTATTCCTGTTGATCTTGGGTTTGAAGAAATTGATGAACAACCTTTCTCTACTGCTCACACTCATAAAACAAGTGTGATATTACCAGAAGAAAAAGATTTGCTGGCTGCTTTGCCTTATCTTGAAAAAGCAAAAAAACCAGTTCTTTATGTTGGTCAAGGAACGCGAAACGGATTTCCGCAAATCAAAGAATTTTCAGAACATTTTTCAGTTCCTATTGTCGCTTCCGTTCTAGCAAAAGGAATTATTCCTGATGATTATGAAAACTTTCTTGGTTTTGCTGGACGTGTCGCTACTAAACCCGGAAATGAAGCATTGGCAGAAGCCGATCTAATCTTATTTGTCGGCAGCGACTTCCCGTTTGGACGTGCATTTTTTAATCCAACTGCTGAATTTATCCAAATCGATATTGATGCGTCAAAATTCGGGCGGCGCCATGAAACATCTCTGTCGATTCTCGGTGATGCAAACACAGCTTTGCAAAGACTGGTCGAATTAGGTGATACTCGTCCTGCTGATAGCTGGTACCTAGCAAATCAGGAAAATAAAGTAAAATGGGTAAATTGGTTGAAATCTTTTGAAGATCGTGAGGAAGAACCGATTCGACCAGAGGCTGTCTATAAAGAAATCAATCGGATTGCTGAAGACGATGCGATTTTCGTCACAGATGTCGGTAACACGACTATCCATTCTATTCGCTTATTAAATATGAACGGTAAACAAAAACATACAACCTCTGGATGGTTCGCCACTATGGGTAATGGTGTGCCTGGAGGAATTGCCGCACAACTAAGCTACCCAGAAAAACAAGTATTTACCTTAAGTGGTGATGGCGGATTTGCTATGGTCATGCAAGATATCATTACACAAGTTAAATATCAGCTTCCAATTATCAATGTTGTTTTTTCTAATGATTCTTATGGTTTCATCGAAGCAGAACAAGAAGATACGGAACAAAAGAAATTCGGTGTATTTTTAGAAGATGCAGATTTCGGTAAAGTTGGAGAAGCACTCGGAGCAAAAAGCTTTACAGTCACAGAATACTCGCAACTTCGGTTTGCCTTTGATGCAGCCGCAAAATCAGATCGTCCTGTAGTGATCGATGTGAAAATCAATAACAAGCGCCCATTGCCAGTAGAAGATCTGCATTTAGATCCAAGAAAATATTCTGAAGAAGAAATCCAAGCATTCAAAGAAAAATATGAAGTCCATGATTTGCCAGTATTGAATGAATTATATGAAAAGAGGTTGTAAAAACTGCGCTATGCTTCGAGTAATAAGAACGATGGACAGAAAATAGTTCCTCATATTTTCTAGGACGGCGATCTTATTACCGAGAAGCAGCAGGTGGAGCACCGTGTATCAAGAGGTTGTGAAAAAGCTACCCTGCATCAAGTAATAAGAACAGCCAAACAAAAATAGCTCGTCATATTTTTTCGTTTGGTTGGGCTTATTACCGCAGATGCAAACTTTTGAACACCGTATATCAAGAGGTTGTGATAACTGCGGTATGTTTCAAGTATTAAGATAAAATTTATGCGTATTGCTTTTCACATTTTTGCATAAATTTTTCTCGACACCTAAAGATTACCTCGTGCATATTTGTCCATGATAAAAAAGCCAGCTACCAATTGCAACAGTCAAACTGTTACCGGAAGCTGGCTTTTTTATTTGTTTGATTTCACTTATCTAAACGCATAGACGATATGTGTGATGCCGAATAACATAAAATAGAACCCAACTAAAAAGCTTAATGTCAACGCAGAAGAAATTGGATTAAACAATAAGAAAATTCCTAATAAAATTCCTAAAATATTGACGATGATCGTAAACCAATAATAACCTTCACTTACTCCTCTTGCCAAGTCAGCAGTAAATAACGCTAAAACGGAATCAGCAATAAACCATACTGCAAAAACAAAAGGTAATGCTGCGACTCCTGCACCAATATTGAATAAGAAAAAGACGCCAACTAGAATATCGATGATCCCGATTATTAAGGGCATTTTTCCTTTATATCCTGTTAACTCTTTTAATCTGTTACGTACAAACAGTTCAAATATTCCTTTAATAAATGCAAAAATCGCAAAGACTACTACAATTGCAACTAAATTTCCGACAGGGTCTTGAAATGATAACAATGAGACAAGTACAAATAAAATTCCCAAAATCAATGAGCCCCAGTCGATGGTTCTTTTTTCATCCATTTTCTATCCTTCTTTCATTTCTTTTACAGTTTTATAGTACTCCTTCTTATAAATAACGTCAAAAATTATGCTGTTTCAAACTAAAAAATCCTATAGCAGCTATTTCTACTCCTCTTTTATGTTTATTTTCTTCATTCTGTTTCACGTGAAACACAAAGAATGTTCGATTGCCTTGAATCTTTTACCTTTCCCCTATATAATTCTATAAGACTTGTCAAAAACTAATAATGATAAAAGTGAGGAAAAAAATTGATTACTGTAAATGATGTGAGTTTGCACTTTTCAGACCGCAAACTATTTGATGATGTGAATATTAAATTTACCCCCGGAAACTGCTATGGCTTGATTGGTGCAAATGGTGCAGGTAAATCAACGTTCCTTAAAGTGTTATCAGGGGATCTGCAGCCTTCCACAGGTTCCGTTACTATGGGACCAGATGAACGGATGGCCGTATTGAAACAGAACCATTACGACTATGAAGACTATACTGTACTTGAAACAGTCATCATGGGACACAAGCGTCTGTATGAAGTGATGAAAGAAAAAGATGCAATTTACATGAAAGAAGATTTCACTGACGAAGATGGTATTCGAGCAGCTGAATTAGAAGGAGAATTTGCTGAGCTTAATGGATGGGAAGCAGAACCAGAAGCAGCTGTTTTACTGCAAGGACTGAACATCCCTGAAGAATTGCACCATCAGCAAATGAGTGAATTGACTGGCGGACAAAAGGTAAAAGTGTTGTTAGCACAAACACTATTTGGTAAACCTGATGTTCTTTTACTAGACGAACCAACAAACGGTCTGGATATCCAATCGATCAATTGGTTGGAAGAATTTTTGATTAATTTTGAAAATACTGTGATCGTTGTCTCCCATGACCGTCACTTTTTGAACAAAGTATGTACACATATGGCGGATCTGGATTTTGGTAAAATCAAACTTTATGTAGGAAATTATGATTTTTGGTTGGAATCTAGTCAATTAGCGGCTAAACTCCAAGCGAATGCAAATGCCAAAAAAGAAGAACAAATCAAAGAGCTCCAAGAATTCATTGCTCGCTTTAGTGCGAATGCATCAAAATCAAAACAAGCAACTTCACGTAAAAAAATGCTTGAAAAAATTACTTTGGACGATATCCAGCCTTCTTCTAGACGTTACCCATTCGTTGGATTCAAACCTGAACGTGAGATCGGAAACGACTTATTGCAGGTAGAAAATGTAAGTGTAACGATTGATGGAAAGAAAATCTTAGATGATATATCTTTTAATTTAAGCAAAGAAGACAAGGTTGCTTTTGTCGCAGAAAATGATATAACAACAACAACGCTATTCAAAGTTATAATGGGTGAAATTACACCAGATACTGGAACAGTACGTTGGGGAGTAACAACCAGTCATTCTTATTTACCAAAGGATACAACGAAAGAATTCGACACGGATCTAACGATTTTAGACTGGTTGCGCCAATATGCAAGTAAAGAAGAAGATGACAACACCTTCTTAAGAAGTTTCTTAGGAAGAATGCTGTTTTCTGGTGAAGAAGTATTGAAACCAGTAAATGTTTTATCTGGTGGAGAGAAAGTCCGTTGTATGCTCTCAAAAATGATGCTTTCGAAAGCTAACGTACTTGTATTAGACGATCCAACGAACCATTTAGACTTAGAATCAATCACCGCATTGAATGATGGCTTGATGGCATTTACTGGCTCGATCCTGTTTGCCTCTCATGACCATCAATTTATCCAAACATTGGCAAACCGTATCATTGCTGTTTCAGATAAAGGTGTGATTGATCGGGCTGATACGACATATGATGAATTCTTGGAAAACACAGATATTCAAAAACAATTGAACGAGTTATGGGCGTAACGACCTATTTAGCTTAAAAAACAAAAAAACAGCGACCTCTAAGAGATAGAATGCTCATCTATCTTTTAAGAGTCGCTATTTTTGTTACATTCAAATCCTAGGCATTTTTACAGAATGAGTTACTGCTTTTATCGACTGATTCCCATCGAAAAAATCGCGATACAGCCATAGCCTGTGTGACTGGCGATCGTTGGTCCTAAGGGATAAAGCTTGACATCTTTCATCTTTATCTGCTCTTCCAAAAGCCGTTTTGCCTTCTCCGCGCTCTCTAGATCCCCAGCGTAAGCCACATAAACGATTTGATCAAGTGGCGCAACGATTGTTTTTACTGTCTCATTGACGATTGTCTGGATCGACTTGTTCCTTCCGCGAACTTTGTCAACATTCGTCAGCCTTCCTTCTTTATCTACCGTAATAATAGGCTTTACACTCAATAGACTGCCCAGAGTAGCACTTGCTTTGGAAATCCTACCGCCTCGTTCTAGATACTTCAAATCGTCTACAGTTACCCATGAATGGACTTTCAAATAATTTTTTTCCAGCCACTCTAAGGTTTCTTCGATACTTTTCCCTTCTTTTTTCAATCTTGCAGCTTCCAATACTAAAAGCCCTTCCCCGATACTTGCAGCTTTTGTATCAAAAACATAGATCTCAGGGTCTTCATATTCTTCCTTCAGTAATTCAACAGCTTGAAGCGCACTGCTGTAAGAGCCGCTTAATCCACTGGAAAAAGCCACATATAAGACAGGAATCTGTTTTTCCGCATAAGAACGGAAAAATTCTAAATATCGGCCAACATTGATTTGTGATGTCGTAGGCATCGCACCATTTTTCAGCTGATTCATGTAGCGGTCATAATTGAATGTCTTTCCGAGATCATCTACTAACTCTTGATCATTCAATTGGAGATTCATTGATAAAAAATCAATTTTTTCTTCTGCTAATACATGGTATGGCAGATCACAACAAGAATCTGTTACAATTTGATACACATTTTTCAACCCCTTCTCGTTACATTTTACCCTTATCGTCTATTATAGCAAATCTCTTGCGCTAGACACACTTTAACCGGTTTATTTTCGCAAGTTCTAATCAAAATAAGAGGTTGTGACAGAAGTGGTCAGCTTCAAGAAATAAGAAGGAATTTACGAAAATTGCTTCTTAAATTTTTGTGGAATTTCGGCTTATTTCCGTAGAAGCTACTTCTGGACCACCGTGAATAAGAGGTTGTGAAATCAGCGTTTTGACCTGAGTATTAGAGAAAAAAACGGAAAAATAGTTCCTCATATTTTGCCGTTTGTTGAGCGAATACCGAGGGTCAGCTGATTGAACACCGTTTAAGGAAGAGGTTGTGAAAAAGCTGCTCTGCATCAAGCAGTAAGAACAATCAGATAAAAATAGCACTCCATATTTTTCATCTGATTGGGCTTAGTGCCGTAGATGCAAGCCTTTGAATACCATTTATTCGAAAAAAGGGACTGTGACACGGTTTTTGTCATAGTCCCTTATTCTGAATAAACAGTGTTCAAGTTATTATTATCGTATAGATAAACACTTCGACTCGCTCTGGTAAGAACGTCCTGATTCAGTCGTCGTTTTTATCCTTAGATTTGCGCCCAGACGCTTTCTAAGATGTTTGTTTGTGTTCTATCAGGTCCGACAGAAAATGTTGAGATACGTACACCAACAAGCTCTGAGATACGACGTACATAGTTACGTGCGTTTTCTGGCAGTTCTGCAAGTGTTTTGCATCCTGTAATATCTTCTGACCAGCCTGGCAATTCTTCATAGATTGGTTTGCAACGGTTCAACTCTTTCAAGCTTGCTGGATAGTGGTAGATTAGTTCGCCATCTAATTCATAAGCCGTGCAAATTTTTACGGTTTCCAATCTACTTAATACATCGATTGAGTTTAAAGATAGGTTGGTAATACCTGAAACCCGTTTAGAATGGCGCATAACTACAGAATCAAACCAACCGACACGACGAGGACGTCCAGTTGTCGTACCGTATTCTCGTCCTACTTTGCGGATTTGTTCTCCTGTTTCATCAAATAGTTCAGTTGGAAATGGTCCATCACCGACACGTGACGTATAGGCTTTGCAGACGCCGACGACTTTATTGATTTTTGAAGGTCCTACACCGCTTCCGATTGTAACACCACCGGCTACTGGATTAGAAGAAGTAACAAAAGGATAGGTTCCTTGGTCGATATCCAACATGACTCCTTGTGCCCCTTCAAACAACACTCGTTTACCTGCATCTAAGGCGTCATTCAAGATAACCGAAGTATCTGTGACGTATTGTTTGATTTGTTGACCATATTCATAATATTCTTCAAAAATATCGTCAAAATCAAGTGGTTCTGAATCGAACATTTTTACAAATTGACGGTTTTTGTCATCTAGATTCAAACGAAGTCGTTCTTCAAAAATTTCTTTATCCAATAAGTCTGCGATACGGATACCTACACGAGCGGCTTTATCCATATAAGCTGGTCCGATTCCTTTGATCGTTGTACCGATTTTGTTTTCACCTTTCGCATCTTCTTGTAATTGGTCCAATTTGATATGATAAGGCAAGATTACGTGTGCGCGGTCAGAAATACGCAGATTACTTGTTTCTACACCTTTTTCATGTAAATAAGCTAATTCTTTGACCAATGATTTAGGATTGACTACGACGCCATTTCCAATCACACTGATCTTGTCTTTATAAAAAATCCCAGAAGGAATCAAATGCAGTTTATAAGTCACACCGTTGAATTTGATTGTGTGCCCTGCATTGTCGCCACCTTGGTACCGTGCAATCACTTCAGCATTTTCACTGAGAAAGTCTGTGATTTTTCCTTTCCCTTCATCGCCCCATTGCGTACCTACTACTACTACAGATGACATGTGAACACCTCGTTCTATATTATTTAATCCTGAACCATTGTATCAATAATAGATACATAATTCAAATAAAATCGAATGATTTTTATTTTTATTTTATAAAAACGCTTAAAAAACGAACTTTTATCGTTTTAGAATGATTGTTAAAAAAGAGGTTGTAACAGAAGTGGTCAACTTCAAGAAATAAGAAGGAATGTACGAAAATTGCTTCTCAAATTTTTGTGGCATTTCGGCTTATTTCCGAAGAAGTTACTTCTGGAACACCGTTTATTCGGAAAAAGGGACTGTGACAAGACTTTTGTCACAATCCCTTTGGAAATCTGTTTTAATTAAGTGCTCTAGTCACTTTTGCAGTTACTCGTCGCATCTTATACGAGTGCTCTTGGTCATTGCGCAAGGCTGAACGCTGCTTCCACAACCTCTTCTTTAAAATTCTTCTCTTGGCGAAAGCGACGAAAATTTATTGTATTCTTTGATAAACAGCAGTTCAACTGTTCCTCGCGCACCGCTTCGGTTCTTCTCGATGATGACTTCGATGACGTTGTCATTTTTTGGCTCATTTCCATCATCGTCATCTCCGCCTTCTCTTTCATAATAATCATCCCGATACAAGAAGGCTACGATGTCCGCATCTTGTTCGATTGATCCGGATTCACGAATATCACTTAGTACTGGACGTTTGTCTTGTCGCTGTTCTACTCCACGAGACAACTGCGACAGAGCAATGACAGGTACTTTCAGTTCTTTTGCCAGTTTTTTCAGTTGGCGAGAGATATCTGATACTTCTTGTTGACGGTTTTCTTTACCGTTACCTTCAATCAACTGCAAATAATCGATTAATATCAAGCCTAGGTTGCCTTTTTCTTGCGCTAGTTTCCGACATTTCGCGCGGATCTCAGAGATCTTGATCCCTGGTGTATCGTCGATGAAAATATTTGCTCGAGAAAGACTTCCCATCGCAACGATTAGATTCGACCATTCTTCTTCCGAAAGCTGACCTGTACGCAAATGGCTGGCTTCAATCGAACCTTCTGCACAAAGCATCCGATTTACAAGAGATTCCGCCCCCATTTCCAGACTGAATATCGCAACAGAACGATCTGTTTTGGTTCCTACATTTTGAGCAATATTCAATGCGAACGCAGTTTTACCTACCGCCGGACGAGCAGCCAGAATGATTAGTTCTTCGGGCTGGAAACCTGCTGTCATTTTGTCCAGACCTTGATAGCCAGTTGGTAGGCCTGTGATTTCTTCATTATTTTGAGCTAGTCGATCGATATTTTCAATCGTTGAGTTCAGTACTTCAGCAATGGATAAAAAGCCGCTTCGATTTCTTTTTTCCGAAACCTCCAAGATACTGCGTTCTGCATCATCTAAGATCGTCTGAACTTCTTCTCCTTGCTCGAATCCTTTTGTAACGATACCCGTTGCTGTCTGGATCAATGTACGCAATAATGATTTTTCTTCAACGATTTTTGCATAGTAGACGATATTTGCTGCTGTCGGAACTGCTAAAGCCAAATCTGATAGGTAACTTAAACCACCGGCATCTTCTAACAAATTTGCTTGTTCTAGTCGGTCTTTAACAGTAACAACGTCAATCGCTTCATTACGATCATTCAACTCGATCATTGTCTCAAAAATAATTTGATGGCCGCGACGATAAAAGTCTTTTGGCTCTATGTACTCCATGGCATCAATGATCGTTTCTGCATCAAGAAAAACAGAGCCTAGAACCGCTTGTTCAGCTTCAATATTTTGCGGTGGGATTCGATCCTGCCACACTTCATTCATACGTATCGCTCCTTGTCTTCAATTGCTTCATTTTACAAGAAAATGATGGAAAAGTCATCATTCGCATCGAAAGTATCCTAAAAAAATAGCTCTCTTTTATTATACTCGTTTTCTTCATGCTATTTTACTATTCTCAAAAAAGAAACCGAAATCAATCTGAAATCGATATGCAGCTTGTGCTTTTGTTGCTACAGCTGCTTTTCTCAGATAAATTTCGGTTTGTCTTTTCTCCTTCTGGTTCTTCTTACCAACTGAACATCACTATCAAAACTTGTTATTCTTGTACGACATGAACTTTGATCGTAGCCGTCACCTCATGATGCAACTTCACAGGTACGTTTGTGTAGCCTAGTGAACGGATTGGGTTTTCTAGTTCGATTTTTCGTTTATCTAATTTGATTTTGTATTGTTTGTTTAGCCCTTCAGCAATTTGTTTTGAAGGAATCGATCCAAACAAACGGCTGTCTTCCCCTGCTTTTGCTTTTAACTCGACTACCGTATCTTCTTTTTCCAAGAATTCTTTTAATTTTTTAGCTTCTTCCAAGATTTCAGCTTCGTGTTTTTCTTGGGCTTTCTTCTGTCCAGCTAACTGACTGATACTACTTTTCGTTGCTTCTTTTGCCAAGTTATTTTTGATTAGATAATTTTGTGCATAACCTGCTGGAACTTCTTTGATGTCCCCTTTTTTACCTTTTCCTTTTACGTCTTGTAAAAAAATTACTTTCATTTGGATTACTCCTTATCATATATTTGATTCATATTTTCTTTGATTGCAGCAAAAAGCTTCTGTTTTGTTTCTTCAACTGTCGTATTCTCCAGTTGAGTAGCTGCATTTGTGAAGTGTCCTCCACCACCTAAGGATTCCATGATGATTTGGACATTGATCGTACCGGTACTTCGGGCACTGATCCCAATCAATCCGTCTGTCCGCTTCGTAATGACGAAAGCTGCGTTGATATTGATCATCGAAAGCAGTGTATCTGCTGTTTTTGCCGCTATGACACTATTATACTCTTTTTCATCTGTTCCTGCCGCCACAACAATATCAGAAGTCACATACTCGCTTCCAGCAATCAAATGACTGATTTCCAAGTATGTCGCTAAGTCCGAGCTCAATAAATATTGTACTAAGGATGCGTCTGCTCCACAAGACCTTAAATAGCTGGCAACATCAAAAGTTCGTGCAGTTGTACGAACATTGAAACTATTCGTATCTACAACCATCCCTGCAAGTAATAGTGTGGCCTCAAAGCGATCTAAGCGATTCGTTTTGCTGCTTTGGTATTGGATCAGCTCAGAAACTAGCTCTGAAGCGGAAGAGGCTGAAGATTCGATATAAGTCAGCAAAGGCTTGCTTGGAAACTCTTCCCCTCGGCGGTGATGATCAATGATCACGATCTTATCAAATTGCTCATATAGGCTCTGAGAGATCGATAGAGAAGGTTTATGATAATCCACCATCACGAGGAGGTCTTCATCTTTTTTCAGCTCTATGGCGCGTTCTGGAGAGATCAATTGCATTTCTAATTCTGGATGTTTATGGATTTCTTCGAGACAACGTTCTACATCTGGAATGATTTCGTTCTCGTTGATAACGATATAAGCCTTTTTCTGGTTGAAGCGTGCAAGACAACTGACACCAAAAGCAGAGCCTAAAGCATCCATATCCGGAAATTTATGTCCCATGATGAACACATCGCCTGTTTCATCAAAAATCCGGCGCAAAGCAGTACTCATCGCTCGAGAACGGACACGCGTGCGTTTGACATTCTTAGCTGATTTACCGCCATAATAAACAGGTTTCGCACCTTCTTTTACCTCTTTCACGACAACTTGGTCGCCTCCGCGGACTAGAGCAACATCTAAATTGTTCTGAGCTTCTCCACCGATTTCATCGAGGGATCTTGCGCCATAAGCAATCCCCATACTCAAGGTGACAGGCGAGCTCTGTTTTTCAGCTTCTGCTCGAAAGCGGTCCAACAAATCAAATTTTTTATCCATCATCTTTTTCAAATCGATCATCTGCGCGACGAAGAAAAACCGTTCTGCGTTGATTCTTTTGAAAAAGACATGGTATTCATTCATCCAGTCAGAAACTAGTGTAGTGACGAAAGAGTTCAAATAAGAAATCTCTTTATCATCCAATTTATCAATAGCATCTGCATAGTTATCAATAGATAAAATACCGATTACTGGCTGACTGTTCGCCTGATGAAGTTTCAACAACTGGTTTTGGGTGATATCATTAAAATAAACGACACCCTTTACTGTATCCATATCAAACTGAAATGTTTTATCTGCTAGATAGACTTGGTTTTTCTTTTTTTCTTTTGCAGTAAAAAAAGTATCTAACAATTCTTCCTCTGTTAATCCACTTTGATCTTTGACTTTCAATGCTAAAGGATTGAGCCATTCGATTTTTTGGCTTGATGGCTGATAAGCAATCACTCCTACAGGCATGACTTCTGAGACATAAGCCAGATTTGTTTCGGCTACGGTCGAAGCCTGCTGGATTTTTTCACGTTTATTTAAAATAAGCCAGCGTTTCATTTTCAACCAATAGCGAACGCCCCATAAATTCATCAAAAGAATGACCAAAGCGCTAACAAAACGAAATGGTAAAATTAAGACTACCAATACTTCGATTAGTATAAACAGGATAAGGAAGAGAGGTTTTGGGGATAAATGATTGTTTTTATTTTCCATAATTTTCCTCCCATATATGACTAACTTGATTTTACCATAACTTTCGTCATTCAAGCGACTAAACGAATATCGGTTATTTTTACAGAAAAAAAAGAATTGAATAGCTGATCAAAAGGATCAGTCATTCAATTCCTCGGATTTATTAGTCTTCGCTAACGAAAGGTAGCAAGCCCATGATACGTGCGCGTTTGATTGCAACAGTAATTTTACGTTGGTTTTTAGCGCCTGTACCAGTTACACGACGTGGCAAGATTTTACCGCGTTCTGAAATAAATCTTTTTAGTAATTCGATATCTTTATAATCGATATATTCAATATGGTTAGCAGCAATGTAATCTACTTTACGACGTTTACGTCCGCCTCTTCTTTGTTGTGCCATTCTATTTCCCTCCTATCAAATTCGTTTAGAATGGTAAATCATCATCTGAAATGTCGATCGTTGAACTTGAGCCGAATGGGTCAGAAGTATCACGGTCGAAATCAGGCATACCGTTGGATGATTGAGATGTTTGATTAGAGTTATTGTTTCCGCCAAATCCGCCAGCTGATTGACCAGAACTTTGGAATCCGCCGCTTTGTTGGCGATTTTCAGATGCAGAACGACTTTCCAGCAATTGGAAGTTGTCAGCTACTACTTCTGTCACGTATACACGTTGTCCTTGCTGATTATCATAAGAACGAGTTTGGATACGTCCAGTAACACCTAAAAGTGTTCCTTTACGAGCATAGTTTGCTAAAGTTTCTGCTGATTTGCGCCAAATCACACAGTTGATAAAATCAGCCTCGCGATTGCCGCTTTGGTTTGTAAAATTACGATTCACAGCCAAAGTAAATGTTGCGACTGCCGTACCACTTGCTGTGTAACGCAAATCTGGATCTTTCGTCAGACGTCCAACTAATACAACATTATTAATCAAAATAGTCATCTCCTCTCATCGTTTTTCTATTGTTTCACATGAAACAACAATTAAGCTTCTTCTTTAACAATCATGTGACGAATGATGTCGTCGTTGATTTTAGCAAGACGGTCAAATTCATTGACAGCATTTGCTGATGATGGAGAAGATACTTTAACGATGTGATAGATACCTTCACGGTAACCGTTCATTTCATAAGCGAAACGGCGTTTTTCCCAATCTTTTGATTCGATAACTTCTGCTCCGTTATCTTTCAAGATTGCATCGAAACGTTCGATTAAAGCAGTTTTTGCTTCTTCATCAATGTTTGGACGAATAATGTACATGATTTCATATTTCGTGTTTTCCATTGATATTCACCTCCCTGTGGACTTTCGGCTCTTAGGTTCCTAAGAGCAAGGAGAGTTATCTAATTAATTAGACTACTCACAAGCTTTGATTATACACTCTATTTTGGTCAAAAGCAATACAGAATAAACAGTTTCAAATATTTTAAGAGAAATTCAATTAATCAAAAAAGCAAGCAAGGGAACTGTGACAAAAGTCTTGTCGCAGTTCCCTTTTTTCGAATAAACGGTGTTCTCCTGCCAACTCCTTGTGACTCAGAGTGAAACGGCAGACTCACGACCTCTTCCTTAAACGGTGTTCAAAAGCTTGCATCTATGGCACTAAGCCCAATCAGATGAAAAATATGGAATGCTATTTTTGTCTGATTGTTCTTACTGCTTGATGCAGAGCAGCTTTTTCATAACCTCCTACACGGTGTTCCAGAAGTAACTTCTTCGAAAAATAAGCCGAAATTTCACAAAAATTTGAGAAGCAATTTTCGTGAATTCCTTCTTATTTCTTGAAGCTGACCACTTCTGTCACAACCTCTTTGTTAACTTAAACACTTCATCTTTATGATTATTCTTCTGTTGCTTGCTCTTCAACTGTTTGTTCTACCGCTTCTGGCTCGACTGCTGCCATTGTGACGACTTTCGTATCAGCTTCCATCTTCATCAAACGTACACCCAATGTTGAACGTCCAGTTTGAGAAACAGTCGATACGTTGAAACGGATAATCACACCTTTATCTGTAATCAGCATGATGTCTTCATCTCCAGAAACAGTGGTCAATCCGGCTAGTGGACCATTTTTTTCAGTGATATTCGCCGTTTTGATTCCTTTACCACCGCGGCCTTTCACTGGATATTCCGATACTTTGGTCCGTTTTCCGTAACCTTTTTCTGTAATCACTAGTACTTCTTGGTCTTCCTTCATCAGGGCTGCCCCAACAACGTAGTCTTCCTCACGCAAACGTATCCCTCTGACGCCGGAAGCTGTACGTCCCATATCGCGGACTGCTTCCTCTTTGAAGGTCACAGAGTAGCCGTTATGTGTGCCAATGATGATATTTGACTGTCCATCTGTCAATAGAACATTGACTAATTCGTCATCTTCTTTCAAACCAATTGCAATCAGACCATTGCTTCGGATGTTAGCGAAAGCAGTGACAGACGTACGTTTAACTGTACCTTGACGCGTCGTAAAGAAGAGATAGTGGCCTTCTTCTGCTTCTCCCGTCACCGCAATAATTGCTTGGATGCTTTCACTCGAGTCGATACCCAGCAAATTGATGATTGGGATACCTTTGGCTGTACGTCCGTATTCTGGAATTTCGTATCCTTTTGCCCGATACACTTTTCCGTTATTCGTAAAGAATAACAATGTATCATGGGTAGAACAAGAAACTAGATTCTTGACGAAGTCGTCATTGTGGATACCCATTCCTTGGACACCACGCCCGCCTCTTCGTTGAGCTCTGAATTCATTATTTGCCAAACGTTTGATATAACCATTGTTTGTCAGTGTAATAACGATTTCTTCTTCTTCGATCAAATCTTCATCTTCTAGACTTAAGACCTCACCGACTAGTAATTCTGTGCGTCGTTTATCACCAAATCGTTGATTCAAGTCTGCTAACTCATTCTTGATGATTTCCGTGACACGTTCGGGTCTTGCCAGAATGTCAGTCAAATCTTCAATCAGTTTCAATAGTTCTTGATATTCATTTTCGATTTTTTCCCGTTCCAAACCGGTCAATCGACGCAAACGCATATCTAAGATAGCTTGTGATTGGCGATCGGATAAATCGAACCGTTCGATCATTGTTGCTTTTGCTTCATCATCTGATTTAGACCCGCGGATAATCGCAATGATTTCATCGATATGATCCAAAGCAATACGCAAACCTTCTAAGATGTGTGCTCTTGCTTCTGCTTTTTCTTTTTCAAAGACCGTCCGTCGTGTGATGACTTCGCGTTGATGTTCGATATAGTTTTCAAGGATTTGTTTCAAACTTAAAACTTTCGGCACGCCTTTTTCGATGGCCAACATATTGAATCCAAATGAATTCTGTAAGGATGTCAATTTGTATAAGTTATTCAAAATAACTGATGCGCTGGCGTCACGACGAATGTCAATGACAATTCGCATGCCTTCACGGGAAGATTCATCCCGCAAATCCGTGATTCCTTCGATACGCTTGTCTCTGTGCAACTCAGAAATCCGTTCAATCAATTTGGCTTTATTGACCATATAAGGTAATTCCGTCACGAGGATCCGTTCTTTGCCATTTGGCATCTCAGTGATCTCAACTTTTGCACGTACGGTAATAGAACCTTTACCTGTTTCATACGCTCTTCGGATTCCTGATTTTCCCATGACTAAACCACCTGTTGGAAAATCTGGTCCAGGTAATACTTCCATCAATTCATTGGTCGTCACATCAGGATTATCCATCAGCAAATCGATAGCCGCTACTACCTCAGATAAATTATGAGGTGGGATATTCGTTGCCATACCCACGGCTATCCCCGTCGTTCCGTTCACCAAAAGATTGGGGAAGCGAGCAGGTAATACAACGGGTTCTTTTTCTGTGTCATCATAGTTGCTTTGGAAATCAACAGTGTTCTTATTGATATCACGCAGCATTTCTGTAGCGATTTTACTCATCCGTGCTTCGGTATAACGCATAGCAGCGGCACCGTCACCGTCAACAGAACCAAAGTTTCCATGGCCATCCACTAGCATATAACGGTAGCTAAATGGCTGCGCCATCCGTACCATTGACTCATAGATCGCACTATCCCCATGAGGATGGTATTTACCCATGACATCTCCGACGATTCTGGCAGATTTTTTATGGGCTTTATCCGGTGTCACACCTAATTCGTTCATGCCGTATAAAATACGGCGATGAACGGGTTTCAGACCATCTCTGACATCAGGCAGTGCACGTGCGACAATAACACTCATCGCATAATCGATGAAGGAGTCTTTCATTTCGCTGGTTAGATTGACATCATGGATGTTTTCTCTGATTTCTTCACTCATTCTTTTTCCTCCTTCATGATTAAATATCTAAGTTCTTCACGTAATGTGCATTTTCCTCGATGAATGCACGACGAGGCTCTACTCGATCCCCCATCAACATTTCAAATATCTGGTCTGCCGCAATAGCATCGTCCACGCTGACGCGGGCCATCATTCGATTACTTGGGTCCATAGTTGTTTCCCATAGTTGATGATCATCCATTTCTCCAAGTCCTTTATACCGCTGAACACTTGGTTTTGGTGAAGCAGGAAGTGAAGCAACGACTTGTTTCAACTCTTCTTCTGCATTCTTTCCTGGTTGTACATACGTGATATTCTTCCCTTGTTTTACCCCGTATAAAGGCGGCTGAGCAATATAGACATAACCAGCTTCAACAATTGGACGCATGTAACGGTAAAAAAGAGTCAGCAGCAATGTACGGATATGCGCACCATCAACATCGGCATCAGTCATGATCACTAATTTATGATAACGAGCTTTCGATACATCGAAATCTTCTCCAAACCCTGTACCCATAGCGGTAAATAAAGACCGGATCTCTTCATTTGCCAAGATCTTATCCATACTTGCTTTTTCAACATTCAAGATTTTCCCACGAATAGGCAAGATAGCTTGAAATTCTCGATTACGACCTTGCTTAGCTGATCCGCCGGCCGAATCTCCTTCGACGATGAACAATTCGCATTTTTCAGGATCGTTGCTAGAGCAGTCTGCTAATTTTCCTGGCAGATTACTGATCTCTAAAGCACCTTTACGTCTCGTTACTTCACGCGCACGTTTCGCTGCTAGACGAGCTCTGGAAGCTAATAATCCTTTTTCAACGATTTGACGGCCCACACTTGGGTTTTCTAGCAAGAATTTCATGAAATGCTCGCTAAATAACCGATCAGTGACTGTCCGTACTTCGGAATTGCCCAATTTTGTTTTTGTTTGTCCTTCGAATTGAGGGTCAGGATGCTTGATAGAAATAACAGCTGTCAATCCTTCTCGCACGTCTTCACCAGTCAAGTTGTCATCATTTTCTTTCATCAGCTTTTGTTTTCGAGCATAATCATTGATTACCCGAGTTAATGCAGTCTTGAATCCTGATTCATGTGTTCCGCCTTCATACGTATGGATATTGTTGGCAAAACTCATGATATTGGAATGGTAGCCGTCTGTATATTGCATAGAGACTTCAACTGCGATATCTTGCTGCTCACCTTCCAAATATACAGGTTCTGGGAAAATCACGGTTTTGTTTGCATTCAAGTATTCGACATAACTTTTGATCCCGCCATCATAATGGTATTCATTGATGACTGGTTCTTCTTCTCGTTTGTCCTCAATCGAGATACGCATCCCGCGGTTCAAGAAAGCTAGTTCACGGATTCGGGTAGCCAATTTTGAAAAATCAAACTCAGTTGTCTCTGTAAAAATTTCAGGATCTGGCGTAAAGTGAACCGTTGTTCCATGGCGATCCGTTTGTTCAATGATCTTTAAGTCGTCCACTACAGCTCCACGACGATACTCTTGATAGTACACATTTCCTTCTTTGTATACTTTGACATCAAGTTGCGTAGAAAGTGCGTTTACGACGGAAGATCCCACTCCATGAAGACCACCGGAAACTTTGTATCCGCCACCGCCAAATTTTCCTCCAGCATGTAAAACAGTAAAGACCGTTTCAACTGCAGGACGTCCGGTTTTTGCTTGGATATCTACTGGTATCCCCCGTCCATCGTCAATAACAGTGATACTGTTGTCTTTTTCTATAATCACATGGATTTTCGTTGCAAAACCTGCTAATACTTCATCGATCGAATTATCGACGATTTCCCAAACAAGGTGATGCAGACCTTCAGAACTAGTCGAACCGATATACATGCCAGGTCGTTTACGAACGGCTTCAAGTCCTTCAAGTACTTGAATCTGACTGGCATCATATTCTTTAGCGCGTTCTACTAAACTTCTTTCTTCTGTCATTCAGTTTCTTCTCCTTTTAGTTTCCCTTGTCGAACATAAAAAATCTCAGGTTCAACAGTCATTTTATTTTTTACATGGTCAAGTGTCGTCGTTGTTAAGAACGTTTGAACTTTTCCTTCGATTGTTTCCAGCAGATGGAGCTGACGATTATCATCCAGCTCGCTCATCACATCATCTAATAATAGGATTGGATATTCCCCTGTCTCTTCTTTGATCAAATCAATTTCTGCTAATTTGACACTTAGAGCAGTCGTTCTTTGCTGTCCTTGCGATCCATAAGTCTGCACGTTTTTTTGATTAATAAAAAAGGAAAGATCGTCACGGTGAGGACCAACTGTCGTCGTTCCCCGAAAAAGGTCTTTCTTTTTGTTTTGATTCAAAAGTGTGAGAAATTGTTCTTGGATTTGTTCTTGCGTATGTGTTTCTAAAGAATCGACTGCGGTGAGATACTCGATTTCCAGCTGCTCTTTATGATGTGTGATTTGCTGATGTAAAGAATTAGCCCAAAACTCCAATCGCTTGATGAACTGTGCTCTTGCTTTCAATACTTTGCTACCAAACGCTGCTAGTTGTTCGGACAAAATATCCAAATAAAGCAAATCAGTTTGTTTTTTTTCATTCAATTGCTTCAAATACTGGTTTCTTTGCTTCAAAATCGCTTGGTATTGGACAAGATCATAAAGATAAATTGGATTGATCTGACCTAATTCCATATCTAAAAATTTCCGCCTGATCTGCGGGCTGCCTTTTACTAACGAAAGATCCTCTGGTGCAAATAAAATGACATTCATTTGTCCCACGTAAGTACTTAACTTTTTTTGTTCGATATGGTTGATCTTGGTTTTTCGGCCTTTTTTAGATAATAAGATTTCTAATGGGAGAGTGGATGAACCTTTTGCGATCTCTCCTTGGATCATTGCCTGATCGTCATTCCAACCAATCAATTCCTGCTCACTACTTGTCCGATGGCTTCGCGTCATAGCCAATACATAGATACTTTCCAAAAGATTTGTTTTTCCCTGCGCATTTTCACCTAAAAAAATGACCAGATTCTTGGAAAATTCGATGTTCAGCTCTTCGTAATTTCGATAATTTTTTAAATACAGCTTATTCAGCCTCATTATCGTCGTTTCCTTTTTTTACCATAAAAAAAGTTCCTACTTCTGGAACTTCAACCATCATACCGGGATAAAGCTTGCGTCCACGACGATTTTCCGGCTCGCCATCGACTAACACAGTGTTTTCTGCCAAATACCATTTTGCTTGTCCGCCACTACCGATAACGGTGGCTTCTTTCAGCATTTGACCCAACGTCATGAATTCCGTATTTAGAATGACTTGTTGTTTCAATGTCCATCCCTCATTTTCATTATTAAAAGTATACTCTATTATACCTTTTTTTCCGCAATAAAACAAATTTATCCATATATTTTTCCATATAAGACGATTTAATCTAAAAAAGGTGATTTAGACAAAAATAAACAGAAAGCCTTAAAAGAGATTTTAGGGCCTTCTGTTTAAATTTTATTTTTTCTAATTCTTTTCAATTAAATTTTCAATATCTTTGAAAATCTTTGTTAATTTGTACGTACAGGAGTAATCAATTGGATAAATTGAACGCCATCTTCCGTTGGTTCCAACGTGAATGGTCGAATAGCGGAAATAAATTTTACTTTGATACTCATATCTCCAAATGCACGCAACGCTGCTTTCATATAATCCGGGTTGAAAGAAATCTCCAATGGATCGCCATTGCTTGCTGTATAGCTCAAGCTTTCTTCTACTTTCCCGATTTCTGGAGAATTTCCGTATAAAACAACCGCATCTGGACGAATGGATAAACGAACGATATTGTTGCGGCCTTCATGAGAAAGTAAAGAAGCACGTTCGATTGCTGCTAGAAAGCTAGGAACAGAAAATTCGACCTCTGTATTAAAGCTTGATGGGATCAAACGATTGGTATCAGGATAGTTTCCTTCTAGCAAGCGGGAATAGAAATACATTGTTTCCGTTTTAAACAAGACTTGGTTTTCCATAATGCTGATTTCGACGATTTCTTCTTCATTTGTCAATGAGCGAGACAATTCGATCAAACTTTTCCCGGGAATAACAATATCAAAATGATCAGCCGTTTGTTCTACTGGGATCACCCGTTGACTTAGACGGTGAGAGTCGGTAGCTACAGCCAATAAAGAATGATCAGATAAAATAAAATGCACACCCGTCAAGATTGGACGGCTCTCATGCTGCGAAACAGCAAAAACTGTTTCGTTGATTAGTTTAGTCAATACGTGTACTGGTAATTTCATCTGGTTATGACTTTCGACAACAGGAAGATGAGGATAATTATCTGCATCTAATCCATTCACGATAAAATTCGCTTTTCCAGAAGTGATCGCTACTTGTTTATTTTCTAATACTTCTAAAGTAAATGTTTCTTCAGGAAGTCTTCGAATGATTTCGCTAAAGAAACGAGCTTGTAAAACAATTGATCCGGTAGATTCGATTTGCATATTTGCTTTTTCGTTTTCAACAGACAAAAAAGTTTCAATTGATATATCAGCGTTGCTCCCTGTCAAAGTCAAACCTTCTTGTGTCAGTGTGATTTTTACACCTGTCAAAATAGGGATAGTGGTTTTGCTTGAAATAGCTCGTTGAACAGTTTGCAATTCCTGCATAAAGCTAGCTCGGTTTAAAGTAACTTTCATGATGTATCTCCTTTGAATGTTTGTTTATTTATTATTAGTTAAAAAGAATAATAAAAGTAATAGGGCATGTTGATTCTGTGGAAAACTCAAAAAACGCAAGAGAGAAACGAAAAAACAGCTGTGGAAAAAGTGTGTATAACTTTTGCTTGTTTTTTTCTTTTATCCACATGCTATTTTCAGTTGGTAGAATCGACAATTAATTTAGTAAAAAGTTTTTGATTTCTGATACTTCATTTTGCATGCTGACACTAGAATCCATCAGCTGCTGGATTTTCTCATGGGCATGGATAACCGTTGTATGGTCCTTGCCACCGAATTCAGCACCAATTTTCGGTAAAGAATTATCTGTGAGCTCACGTGCCAAGTACATAGCGATTTGTCTAGGTACAACAATAGATTTGACGCGTTTCTTTCCTTTGAGATCTTTCAATTGGATGTGATAATACTTTGCCACTTCTTCTTGGATCTGCAAAATCGACAATTGAGGATGTCCTTTTCCTGACTTTAACGTTTTCAGCGCATCTGCAGCTAGACTAGTCGAAATATCTTCACTATTCATTGCAGCAAAAGCCTGTACTCGAACAAGTGCCCCTTCTAATTCACGAATATTAGAATCAATTTGTCCTGCGATATAGCTCAGCGTGTCATCTGGGATCTCTAGACGTTCAGCTGCCGCTTTTTTACGCAAAATCGCTGTTCTTGTTTCAAGATCCGGTGGCGTAATATCAACAGAGAGCCCCCATGCAAAGCGAGAAACAAGGCGTTCTTGTAGTTTTGGAATCTCGTTTGGCAACCGATCACTGGTTAGAACGATTTGTTTACCCTCATTGTACAAGGCATTGAAAGTATGGAAAAACTCCTCTTGCGTAGCTTCTTTTTCTGCGAAAAATTGAATATCATCTACTAATAGTAAATCAACATTTCGATATTCTTGACGGAATTCTTCTGCTGTTTTGTTTTGGATCGAATTGATGAAATCATTAGCAAAAGTTTCACTGCTTACATATTTTACTTTGGCATTAGGCTGACTTTGCAGCATTTGATGACCGATGGCATGCATCAAGTGAGTCTTACCAAGTCCTACGCCTCCATAAAAGAAGAGCGGGTTATAAATAGAACCTGGATCTTCTGCTACAACGAGCGCTGCTGCATGAGCCATCTGGTTTCCTTTACCAATGACAAACGTATCAAAGGTATATTTAGGATTCAGCATGGCTTTTTTTAGCGGGCTAGGTGCCGCAACTTTTGGATTTTTTTCTTCTACAACTTCTTCTTGCTCTGCTTCTTCGCCAGTAATAAAGCGAGGGATAATCTCATTTCCTGATAACATATAACCGACTTCAACGATTTTTGTTGCCAGGTTTTTTTCCCAATATTCTTTATGAATCTTGCTAGGAACCTCAACAACGAGCTGGTTTTGATCAAGAGTTCGAGGGTTCGCTGTTTCAATCCATGTATTATAGCTAGCAGGCGATAAATCCTTTTGGTATGTTGCTTTTAATTCATTCCATAAAGCATCGAGGGATACCATATAAGGCCTCCTCCTTCATTAAAAAGTGAATAACTAGTACTAATTTAGCATTTTTTTTAATAGTTTTCCACAGAAACCGAAGAAAAAAATTTTTTAATTACAATTATCCACACAATCGACAAATAAAAAAAAGAGAAAAACACAGCTGTCAAAAAAAGTTTTCCACACCACTAATGCACAGGTGGACAACTTGTAAAAATCACTAGGTTTCCTCCTGTACCTGTGGATAACAAATGTATATTTATCAATAGTTTAGGGACGAAATGCACAGGAAAACGTCTGGTTGTGGATTACTTTTTTTACACGTGTGTTTTCTGTGTAAAAGTGCCTCGTTATTATTTGTGGATAATTCCTGTGTATAACTTTTTCCACATGAGATTCCCATAGAAAAAAATAATCTTGTGGATAAGTTTTGACAATCGATCTTCTATTTTATATTGACAAAATCACTACTTTGTCGTTATACTATCAAAGTATGTCTGTGTTTATAAAATAGATAAGAACATTTTGGAGGTGGAATATATGAAAAGAACATACCAACCAAATAAACGTAAACGTCAAAAAGTTCACGGATTCCGTAAACGTATGAGTACTAAAAATGGACGTCGTGTGTTAGCTAGCCGTCGTCGTAAAGGAAGAAAAGTTCTTTCAGCTTAGGCCACTGGGGTTTCAGTGGTTTTTTTTATACTCTTTTTTAGGGAAATGATGAAAGGACAATCGTAATTATGGTATGATTATGAGCGTAAGTGAGAGATAGAAAAGGAAAGAAAACTAATGAGAAAAGCGTATCGAGTAAAAAAAGAACGAGAGTTTCAAGCCGTGTTTCATACGGGAGATTCTTTTGCTAACCGCAAATTCGTCGTTTACCGTTTGAAAAAACCGGGACAGCCTCATTTTCGAGTTGGTTTATCTGTAGGAAAAAAGGTCGGCAACGCGGTAAGCCGCAATGAAGTCAAACGAAAAATCCGAGCAGCAGTTTATTCTATAAAAGAAGAGATTGATCCGGAGTTGGATTTTATTGTGATTGCTAGACCAAGTGTGAAGGGGCTGACTTATGATGAGGTTCGCTCCAATTTAGTCCACGTCTTAAAACTTGCAAAAATAATCGACAGAGAGGAAAAGAGTAAGTGAAGAAATACAAACGTTTACTTTTGATGGCCGCTATCGTTAGTTTGGTCATCGTCTTATCCGGTTGCGGAACTGGGGAAGTCAGCGCACAAAGTACAGGAATTTGGGATCGTTATATTGTTTATTACTTTGCTGAGGCGATCAAGGCGTTGTCATTTGGTAATGCAGGAATAGGGATCATTTTATTTACATTGATCATCCGTGTAATCTTGTTGCCGCTGATGCATTTCCAAACAAAGAGCATGCGTAAGACACAAGAATTACAACCGAAATTAAAAGCACTGCAGCAACAATATAGTTCAAGAGACCCAGAAACACAAAGTAAATTAAGAGAAGAGCAACAGCGTTTATATGCGGAAAATGGAGTCAATCCATATGCTGGTTGTCTTCCTTTATTGGTACAAATGCCAATCTTGATGGCGTTATGGCAATCTATTTCCCGTGTACCTGAGTTGAAACAAGGTCATTTCTTATGGTTGAACTTAGGGAACGCGGATCCAACATTTATCTTGCCGATTCTAGCAGCAATCTTTACTTTTGCAAGTACGTATTTATCTAGTATGAGTCAAATTGAATCGAATGCATCAATGAAGATCATGAATTTCGTGATGCCTGTAATGATTTTAGTGATGGGTGTCAATTTAGCCAGCGGTCTTTCATTATACTGGGTGGTTTCCAATGCCTTCCAAGTTGTACAAACATTGCTGATCAACAATCCTTTCAAAATTCGAAAAGAACGGGAAGAAGAAGCACGGAAAATCCGCGAAAGAGAACGTGCGTTGAAGAAAGCAATGAATCCTAAGAAAAAACGGAAATAATAGGGGAGGGAATGCTAATGCCGATTTATGAAGCTGCAACAATAGATGAAGCTGTTCAACTAGGTCTAGCTGATTTGGGTTTGACCAAAGACCAAGTTGAAATCGAAATATTGGAAGAAGGAAAAAAAGGTTTCCTAGGAATGGGCCGAAAGAATGCACGGCTTTCGATCCAGCCAAGTATCAGCGAAAAAATTTCTGAAACAGTAGAACAGACGGTAGAAGAGATTTTAGAAGAAGAACCAACAGCTGAGATCGAGGTAGTCAACGAAACGATTCTTGAAGAAAAAACAGAAGAAGTAAGTGAGCTAGGTGATGAAGCAGCTTTAACGGAATTGGCAGTCTATCTTACTGAAATTTCAAAACAACTTGATGCTCCAGCACTTGTTAAAATGGAAAGAGAATCAAATAATATGGTCGTTTTTCATTTAGAAACACAAAAACAAGGGTTACTGATTGGGAAACATGGAAAAACGTTGAATGCACTGCAATATCTGGCACAAGTCTTTATCCATCGTTTAGCAAGAAATAAGCTATCTGTAGTGGTCAATGTAGGCAATTACCGCGAAAAGCGTCAAGAGATTATTCAGCGTTTAGCTGATCGCACGGCTGAAAAAGTAAAACGGACAGGACAGCCTGTTTTCTTAGAACCAATGCCTGCCTTTGAACGTAAACAAATCCATGCGGCATTAAGCAAAGATGAACATGTAAAAACACATTCGGAAGGTGAGGAACCTTATCGTTACTTAGTAGTTGAACCTGCTAAAAAATATTATTGATTCCATTACTTTTTGAATAAATCACGTTGACAAAGTTTTTCAAACCAAGTATATTTTACTAGAAATCATTCTTATCAGAGTATACGATGAAGTAGTCACTAACTTTGATAGAAAAAAGCGGAACGAAACTGTTTTCAGTTTTGCTCCGCTTTTTTTGTCTATTTCATTTAACCAATCGTCGTTTGGATAAATTGGATCACTGTTCCATAAGCAAAAAGTTCCAGAAAATACTTTCCATCCCGATTTCTTTGCTGATACTCAAAATGACAGTTGATCACCGCGTTGGCACCATATTCAAGAACCTTCATTTTTAATTTCCTCTTCGTTGTCAAGAAAAGATCCTCTTTGGGAAAAGCTGGGTCAAACAAATCTGCTTCTAAGCATTCCACAACAAAAACGATATCGCGGACGATATATTTTTAATTGATATTTCCTGTAGATAAAACAACATCATTGATCCGAGGATCACTTTCTTCTTTCAATGCATCAGAGTTGAACTGGCTCATTCCTTTTCTCCTTTCAAAAACAAATATTTTAGATAGCGCTCCCATTCTAGTTTACCGTTTTTATGAAGAAAGAAAAAGCATGAATAGAAGAGAAACAATTATTTCTTTATTTTGAAAAAGCTAGAAAATATACAGAAACCACAGATGTTATAATTAATTGGGTATTTCGTAGTCTTAAAAGTTGTTTTACTCAATGAAGGAAGGAAAGGCATATAGAATGAATATATTGACTGAAAAACAAGTAACAGATTTGATCAAATCAGCAAATCGAAAGCGAAATCGTTATTTAAAAAGTGATATCTATGCGCGGGATATGTGCAGTCTTCTTCTACAAAATTGGAATATGCGCGACAATGATACTTTTCTAATAGAAAAGCCTAGTACAACTCCCACGATTGAATTTATGGCAATTTATCAGCAGCTTCTCGATATTCATCCTGAGGAATTCGAAGGACGTGACATCAAAAAAATCAAAGAATCGATTCAAAAAAGTATTTATGGTTCGATCCATACCGAGTTGTTCAGTAACTATATCAATGAATTGAAAAACAATCATCAAGACAGCTTTTTAGTAGTACCTGTTTCATTTTATTATCTAAGTTATAGATCTGCTGATTTCACAAAAAAATCTGATGTTGCAGTGATTATCCAAAAACAAAATAATCAGATAAATGTCCAGATTTATGACAAAGTTCAAATCAGAGCAGTTCGTCCAGATGAATATGCGAAGAAAAAAAATGTTCATAAAAATTCATGGACAAAGGAAGAAATAGCAAAACTAACTCCTATATACACATATGAACTGAGCGATGTTCAATCACTGGTTGACGTTTTACGCATAGGAAGAAATCATTACAATTGGCATGAAAAAGCAGTTCCTTTTCCCAAATATAAGAAGAGTTATTATATTTACAATAAATTAAGTAAGTACGCAACAATAGAAGGATATTCCTCTCATGTAGGGACAATTCAATATGTAAGAGATAACAGCGAAATCAAAAACATGAATGCGGCATTAAAATACATACTAGGAACAAAGTCAGAAATTATTATTGATGGCAAGAAATTCTTTCAAACGAAATACAAAACGTTATCTACGGAACAATTAAATCACACAATAAATGAGCTGATGTTCACGCATTTGAAAAAAATAGGCTATGGACAAGTGACAGAAAATTTCATTAGAAATGCTTATGAAGTCTATAAAGAAGCCAAAAGTCAGCGATCAGCTCTTGATATGATTGACAAAATAGCACATAAATCAGAATGGGGAGGAATCAACAAAAATAATCATTGGATTATCCCGACTGAAATTAGAAAATCCATCGACCATACGCTTTGTTTTTCTTATGGACTGCCTTCTAGCGAAAATAAACAGAAAAGTTGTTATCATTTAACGCCTATTGAAATTCTCTCTGTCAAAATAAAGTGTACGGAATCTAGGCAACAACAACTACACAATATTATCCGAAGAATATCAGTTCCTTCGTTTAGTACGATGGTTGAACGACGAAGAAGACAACAAGAACAAGGTGTTATAAGAGAAGTTTGATAAATAGGTCATTTTTCTTTTTAAAAGAAACGTTAAGATAGCGTTATCCTATTTATTTAGTCTCCCTTTTTTGAAGAAAGATAAATCCTTGCTCATACAGTATTATTCATTTGTTAGAGAGAAGAAAGGAGCGTTTAAAGATGGATCTTTTAGATGCAGCACAAGTAGAAATGCTGATTCAATCAGCGGATAAAAAAAGAGAAAAGTACGTAAATAGCGAAAAATATGTGCCAGAAATGTGCAGTGTTCTTTTACAAAATTGGAACATGATTGGAAATGATATTTTTTTTAAGACGAAACCCAGTACAAGCCCGACGCTTGAATTTATGACCGTTTACCAACAAATCCTCAATGTTTATCCAGATGAATTCGAAGGTCGGGACATCAACAAAATCAAAGAATCCATTCAAAAAAGTATTTATGGTTCAATCCATACAAAATTATTTAAAAATTACATCAATGAGCTAGAGAATAATCATAAAGATAGTTTTTTAGTTGTACCAGTTTCGATGTTTTATAAAGAAAAGTGGTATTCATGGTTCAAAAATGGTCATGGCGTCACTTTCATCATAAAAAAAGAGCAAGATCGTCTGAACGTAGAAGTTTATGATAAAGCACAAATGAGAATGCACTGCCCTGATAAAAGAGCATTGAAAAAAAAGATTCAAGAAAAGCTGTGGTTCGATCAAGAGACCCTAAAAATCACCCCAGTTTATGTCTATGAAGGAGTAGAGAAGAAAGGATTGGAAGAAGTGCTTCGGATAGGAAGGCAGCATCTTACCTTTGAAGAAAGAATTAATCCATTTGCTACAGCTAAAAGAACTTATCACATTTTAAACAAGCTAAGTAACTGCACAGAAAAAGAATATGTTGCGAATCATATTGCTACTACTCAGTATGTTCAAGGAAACTGTGAAATAAATAATATGAATGCTTCTTTAAAATATATTTTGGGAACCAGAAAACAAGTCACTATCCACGACAGAAACTTTTGGCAAACGAAATACAAAACATTATCGACAGAAAAATTCAACTATGTAATGAATGAACTAATGATCATGCACTTGGAAAAATCGGGATATGGTAAAGAAGAAGTGAGAAATTTTATTTCAAAAGCCTATGATCATTATTTGGATAGAAAAAAAGAGCGAGAACAGCTTCCACTGGAGAATAAAAAAATCCATAAAGTATTTTGGGGTGATAAATATAACAATGCAATTTGGACAATCCCATTTGTTCCTCGGAAAGAAGTAGTTCCTGAATCCCGTCACATAACAGGAGCGGAAATCAAAGCGATAAGAAATAGGTGTGATCAATTTGATCAGAAAAAAGTAGAAACACTGCGTAAAATCATTATTGATTCCAATTCAAAAAAGAATCAAAGAACACAAAGAGACAGCCAAAGGCAATTAAATGTAAGGTAATGGAATCAAGTAAGGTACAACTTCATATAACTTGTTTTAAACACTTGATTCCTTATGACAAGTGTGATAACCTATGACCAGAATTTAATCAAGAACAAGCAGTCAAAGTGCGAAGTTCACCATTTATTATGCATAAAGGGTGGAGTGGGCACTTTTTTTGTGCGCAAAATGAAAAAGGAAGTGAAAAAATGGCTGAAATTACTTTAGAATTTGATACGATTGCGGCAATTTCTACCCCGCCTGGAGAAGGAGCAATCAGTATCGTTCGTTTAAGTGGCGATCAAGCTGTGCAACTAGCAGATAAAGTTTATCATTCTGGGAATAAACGACTATCAGAAGTACCAAGCCATACGATCCATTATGGACATATCGTTGATCCTAAGAGCGATCAGCTAGTCGATGAAGTCATGGTCTCCGTGATGAGAGCACCAAAGACATTTACGCGGGAAGATGTGGTAGAAATCAATTGTCACGGCGGGATCGTCGTAGTCAATCAAATTTTGCAGTTACTGTTAAGAGAAGGGGCAAGATTAGCTGAGCCAGGCGAATTCACAAAACGAGCATTCTTGAATGGTCGTGTTGACCTTTCACAGGCAGAAGCTGTGATGGATTTGATTCGAGCAAAAACAGATAAAGCAATGGGGTTAGCCCTCAATCAGTTAGACGGCAATCTGTCTGCCTTGATCCGTTCATTGAGACAAGAGATTTTAGAGACATTAGCCCAAGTAGAAGTAAATATTGATTATCCGGAATATGACGACGTCGAAGAATTGACTACGAAGTTATTGCTTGAAAAAGCACAGATGATCCAACAAAGAATCCAAGCACTACTTGCTACATCCAAGCAAGGAAAGGTTCTGCGGGAAGGGTTAAGTACGGCGATTATCGGCCGGCCAAATGTCGGTAAATCAAGTTTGTTGAACCATTTGTTAAGAGAAGAAAAAGCAATCGTTACGGACATTGCAGGAACGACTAGAGATGTAATCGAAGAGTATGTCAATGTTCGGGGGGTACCGCTCAAGTTAATCGATACAGCTGGAATTCGGGAAACAGAAGATGTGGTGGAACGTATCGGGGTCGAAAGAAGCCGTAAAGCATTAGCAGAAGCAGACTTGATCTTACTTGTTCTAAACCAAAGCGAACCACTGACAGCAGAAGATGAACAATTACTGGAAGCGACAAAGGGATTGAAACGGATCATTCTTCTAAATAAAACAGATTTGCCAGCACAGTTGGAACAAGAAAAATTGAACAAATTGATCGAAAATGAACCAGTTTTTTCAATTTCCGTAGCTAAAAACGACGGACTAGATCGTTTGGAATCAGCTATTTCTGATTTATTCTTCAGCGGAGAAACAGGAGAAAGAGACGCTACTTATGTTTCCAATACCCGCCATATCGCATTGTTAGAAAAAGCTTCTCTGTCACTTGAAGAAGTCATTGCAGGTATTGATGCAGGAATGCCTGTGGATCTCGTTCAAATCGATATGACGCGTTGTTGGGATTATCTAGGAGAAGTAGTTGGCGACAGTGTACAAGATGAATTGATCACTCAATTATTCAGTCAATTTTGTTTAGGAAAATAAAAGGAGGAACAAACGATTGAAACATTATGAAGCAGATGCATATGACGTGATCGTTGTCGGCGCAGGACATGCCGGTTCAGAAGCTGCACTTGCTGCTGCACGTATGGGCTCGAAAACGTTATTACTGACAATAAATTTGGATATGGTAGCATTCATGCCATGTAATCCTTCTGTAGGCGGACCAGCTAAAGGCGTTGTTGTTCGAGAAATCGATGCGCTAGGTGGAGAAATGGGTAAGAATATCGATAAAACCTATATCCAAATGCGTATGTTGAACACAGGAAAAGGCCCAGCTGTCCGAGCATTGCGAGCACAAGCAGACAAACATGCTTATTCAACACAAATGAAACATACGATCGAAAAAGAACCAAATTTGACGCTAAGACAAGGAATCGTCGAAGAACTGATCGTCGAAGATGGTATTTGTCATGGTGTAGTGACTTCCACAGGAGCGAGCTACCGGGCAAAAGCAGTTGTTATTACAGCCGGAACAGCACTTCGCGGAGAAATCATTATCGGTGAATTGAAATATTCATCAGGTCCGAATAACTCTCAACCTTCTATTGGACTAGCGAATCATCTAAAAGAACTTGGCTTTGCTATCGAACGGTTCAAAACAGGAACGCCGCCTCGAGTAAAATCAAGTACGATCGATTATTCTGTTACAGAAGAACAACCTGGTGACAAAGAGCCGAATCATTTTAGTTTCAGCACACCAGATAGTGCCTATAAACTAGATCAGGAATCTTGCTGGCTAACCTATACAGGTGAGACGACTCACCAAATCATTCGAGACAACTTACATCGTGCCCCAATGTTTACAGGGATCGTTGAAGGGGTAGGTGCTCGCTATTGTCCATCCATCGAAGATAAGATCGTGCGTTTTGCAGACAAACAACGTCACCAACTATTTTTAGAACCAGAAGGCTTGAACACAGAAGAAGTCTATGTTCAAGGGTTATCTACTTCTTTACCAGAAGATGTCCAAGTCGACATGCTTCATTCCATCGCCGGTTTGGAAAAAGTAGAAATGATGCGTACAGGATATGCTATCGAATATGACGTAGTAGAACCACACCAGCTCCGTCCGACATTAGAAACTAAAGTCGTTGAAAATCTTTATACAGCTGGACAAACAAATGGTACAAGCGGGTATGAAGAAGCGGCTGGACAAGGGCTGATTGCTGGTATCAATGCAGCTTTGAAAGTTCAAGGAAAAGAACCTTTAGTAATCAAACGAAGTGACGGTTACATCGGTGTCATGATCGATGATTTGGTGACAAAAGGAACGAACGAACCTTACCGTTTGCTGACTTCACGTGCTGAATACCGTCTGCTTTTACGTCATGATAATGCAGATTTGCGATTGACAGAAATGGGCCACCGTGTGGGCTTAGTAAAAGAAGACCAATACAAGGCTTATTTGAAGAAAAAAGAAGCAGTTGAACAAGAAATCAAACGTTTGATGAATGTACGGATCAAACCAACAGAAGAAGTTCAAGCCTTTTTAGCGACGATTAATGCGGCACCTCTAAAAGATGGCGTACTAGCAAGCGACTTTTTAAGACGCCCTGAGATTACTTATGCAGATCTTCTACGGTTTATCCCAGAGAATGAAGAATTGACACGAAAAGAAATCGAACAAGTAGAAATCCAAATCAAATATGAAGGCTACATCAAAAAAGCCATGGAAAAAGTAGAAAAATTAAAACGCATGGAAGCGAAAAAGATTCCAGAAAACATCGACTACGCAGCAATCAACGGATTAGCAACAGAAGCAAAACAAAAATTGCAGAAAATCCAACCAGAAACGATTGCCCAAGCTAGCCGGATCAGCGGGGTAAATCCTGCAGATCTAAGCATCTTAATGGTCTACATTGAACAAGGGAAGATTGCGAAAGTCAGTGAACCAGCGTAATACGTAATAATAAATAGAAGAGAGAACCAGTTTTTGCAGAAATTGCTCAAAGCTAGTTCTCTCTTCTATGTGTATTTTATAAGTGCCATAATAGAAAGAAAAAATCTATCGACTTTTCTTACTTTTCAAATTTTTAAGAATCCATATGGAAGGATTGCATGTCTTGGGATTTTGCGTTAAAGTAGGGAGAGAATCTGTGAAACAATTGCTGTTTCACAATGAAAGGAATAATTATGATACCAGAAGAATTTCGCCAATCTTTGGCAGAAAAAGGGATAGAGCTTACCGATCATCAAATGGATCAATTTGCTATCTATTATCGGACATTAGTCGAATGGAACGAAAAAATGAATCTTACAGCCATTACGGATGAAAAAGACGTATACCTGAAGCATTTTTACGATTCGCTTACATTAGCATTTGAAGTAGACTTTACGCAACCTTTATCTTTATGCGATGTCGGTTCAGGAGCAGGGTTTCCTAGCATACCTTTAAAAATTGCCTTTCCTGAATTGCAGATAACGATTGTTGATTCTCTGAATAAACGAATAACCTTCTTGTCTGAACTAACTCGATTATTAGGAATCGATGCTTCCTTATATCATGACCGGGCAGAAACATTTGGACAAAATCCTCAATTTCGTGCATCATTTGACCTTGTCACTGCTCGTGCAGTTGCTCGTTTGAATGTGTTAGCAGAATTATGTTTGCCCTTGGCTAAACAAGAAGGCTATTTTTATGCATTGAAAGCAGCAAAAAGTGAAGAGGAACTGACAGAAGCAAAACAAGCGATTGCTTTATTAGGTGGTAAATTCCTCAAAGAAGAGGCAGTTACCTTGCCGAATGTCTCTGACCAACGGCATATTATCGTCATTCAAAAAAAGAAAATAACCCCAAAGAAATACCCAAGAAAGCCCGGTCTGCCTAATAAGCAGCCAATCAAATAGGAGGAGAAGAGATGGCACAAATAATATCTGTTGCGAACCAAAAAGGTGGCGTCGGCAAAACAACGACGACGGTAAATCTAGGTGCTTGTCTTGCCAGCCTTGGCAAAAAAGTATTGCTAGTGGATATGGATGCCCAAGGAAATGCTACCAGTGGTGTCGGGATCAGAAAACCCGATGTGACAAAAGACATCTATGACGTTCTAGTCAATGAATTGCCAATTGATGAGGCGACTTTGATCACTGAACACGAAAATTTGAGTATTGTGCCTGCGACTCTCCAATTAGCAGGAGCAGAGATCGAATTGACATCAATGATGGCAAGAGAATCAAGATTAAAAGGATCTTTAGCAGAAGTCAGCAGCCAGTATGATTATATCTTGATCGACTGTCCGCCTTCTCTTGGCCATTTGACAATCAATTCATTTACAGCAAGTGATTCGATTTTGATACCTGTTCAGTGTGAATATTACGCATTGGAAGGATTAAGCCAATTACTGAATACGGTTCGTTTAGTTCAAAAGCACTTCAATCCAGAATTAGAAATAGAAGGTGTCTTGCTGACCATGTATGATGCACGAACAAATCTGGGAAATGAAGTCGTAGAAGAAGTACGCAAATACTTCCGCGAAAAAGTCTATGAAACAATCATCCCAAGAAATATTCGTTTATCAGAAGCACCTAGTCATGGAAAACCGATCATCGACTACGACCCACGTTCTCGGGGAGCTGAAGTCTACCAAGCATTGGCAAAGGAAGTGGTAAGTCGTGAAGAAAAGTAAAGGATTAGGCCGAGGAATCGATGCATTGTTCCAAGATTTAGAAAACTTAGAGACGGTGGATGTAAAAGATGATACTGTGGTCCAGTTGCCATTGAATGAGCTGCGACCAAATCCGTATCAGCCGCGTAAGACATTTGAAGAAGTATCTTTGCAAGAACTAGCTAATTCTATTGAACAATCAGGCGTCTTCCAACCAATCATCGTACGCCGTTCTGCAGTAAAAGGATATGAGATCATCGCAGGGGAAAGACGTTTTCGAGCGTCCAAACTAGCTGAAAAAGAAACGATCCCTGCTATCGTCAGAGACTTTGACGAAGAAGCAATGATGCAAGTAGCCGTGTTGGAAAACTTGCAACGGGAAGATCTGAATCCATTAGAAGAAGCAGAAGCGTATGAAATGCTGATGAAAAATCTGAAACTGACACAAGCAGAAGTGGCTAGTCGTTTAGGAAAGAGCAGACCTTATATCGCCAATTATTTGCGCTTGCTTTCTTTACCAGATCTTGTTAAGGAAATGGTGCAAGATCAACGTTTATCTATGGGACAAGCTCGTACGCTGTTAGGCTTGAAAAACAAATCATTGATCTTGAAATTAGCCAATCGTGCAGTAACTGAAAATTTAACTGTCCGCCAACTGGAACAGATCGTTTCTGAGTTAAATCAAAACGATGGAAAAGAAAAGAAAAAAATCCCAAGGCTAGCAAAGGAAAAACCATATTATATCCGAGAAAGCGAAGATCGTTTGATGGATAAATTCGGTACGAGCGTAGCTATCCAAGAAAAAAACGGGAAAGGTAAGATCGAGATCGAATACCTTTCTCAAAAAGATTTGACACGAATTCTTGATATCTTGAATATTCAATTTGATGAAGAATAAACAAAAAGGAGGCTATTTTTATGTACGACTTGCACGATATCGTTGAAATGAAAAAACCTCACGCTTGCCAGACGAACCGCTGGGAAGTCATTCGAATGGGCGCAGATATCAAAATCAGATGTATGAATTGCGGACATATCGTCATGATGACCCGTCGAGATTTTGAAAAGAAATTAAAAAAAGTAATTGAAAAAAATGCAGAGAAAGAGTGAATAAATTTATGGCATTGACTGCTGGAATTGTTGGGTTGCCCAACGTAGGAAAATCAACTTTGTTTAATGCGATCACAAAAGCAGGAGCAGAAGCAGCAAACTATCCCTTTGCGACGATCGACCCTAACGTAGGGATGGTAGAAGTACCTGACTGGCGTCTGCAACGCTTAACAGAACTTGTACATCCGAAAAAAACTGTTCCGACGACTTTTGAATTTACAGATATTGCTGGGATCGTAAAAGGCGCAAGTAAAGGAGAAGGTTTGGGGAATCAATTCTTAAGCCATATCCGCCAAGTAGATGCTATTTGTCACGTTGTACGCTGTTTTGATGATGATAATATCACTCACGTAGAAGGACGCGTCGATCCACTAGAAGATATTGATACAATCAACTTGGAACTAGTGTTAGCAGACTTGGAATCTATCAACAAACGCTATACTCGTGTAGCAAAAGTTGCTAAAACCAAAGATAAAGATGCAGTGGCAGAGCTAGCTGTATTGGACAAAATCAAACCTGTACTGGAAGAAGGAAAATCTGCTCGAACGATCGAATTCACAGAAGAAGAACAAAAAATCGTTAAATCACTATTCTTATTGACGACAAAACCGATTCTTTACGTAGCAAATGTGTCAGAAGATGATGTGGCAGATGCAGACGCGAATCATTATGTACAAGAAGTGCGCAACTTTGCTGCAGAAGAAAATGCAGAAGTAATCGTGGTCAGCGCTCGTGCAGAAGAAGAAATCGCAGAATTAGATGAAGAAGACAAAGCGGAATTTCTAGAAGCTTTAGGAATCGAAGAATCAGGTTTGGATCAGTTGATCCGTGCCGCTTACGATTTGTTAGGCTTAGCTACTTACTTTACTGCTGGGGAACAAGAAGTACGTGCTTGGACATTCAAAAAAGGAATCAAAGCGCCACAAGCAGCAGGAATCATCCATTCAGATTTCGAACGTGGATTTATTCGTGCGGAAACTGTCTCTTTTGAAGACTTGGATCATTATGGAAACATGCATGCAGCAAAAGAAGCTGGACGTGTTCGATTAGAAGGAAAAGATTATGTCGTACAAGACGGCGATGTAATGTTATTCCGCTTTAATGTGTAAAAGGGCTATCAAACTAGCTGTAGAATATGGTAGAATGTCTTTTGTGACGACCGTTGAGAAAAGGAACGGCTAAGGAGGACTATTAGATAATGGAACCAGAACAATTACGAGAAATCGTAAAAGAAAACAATAGTTTAGAAACAAAATTAACCAAAAGAAATCAACAGTACATTTTTGATTTGAAAAAATCTTTAGAAGCAGCGAATTTGTCTGAAGAAGAAAAAGTAAAAGCCCTTCATGACATTCTGCCTACTTTAGTTGCAGAACAAAAAGGCGGAAAAACAGCTCGCCAATTGTTCGGGACAGTCTCTGAAAGAACGGAAGCAATCATCAATAAACCAGCAGAAGTACAAAATACATCGACCCCTTTATTGATGTGGTTGGATAATACGTTATTACTGCTTGGTCTATTAAGTATCATGATCGCGATTACCGGATTGTTTTCACGTGGAACAACGCCAGCTTATGGATTCTCTACACTCGTTCTAGGTTCTGCAATCGGTGGCTGGGTCTTTTATATGATGTACAAGTACATCTATCAGTATGAATACCCAGGAGCAGATCGAAGCAAGAAACCAGGAATGGGTAAAACATTGCTTATCCTAGGTGGAACGACACTTCTTTGGGTCGTGCTGTTTTCTGCGACAACGCTATTGCCACCAGTTATCAACCCAGTATTAGATCCGATAGTAGTTATCATCATCGGAGCAGCAGCTTTAGCCGTCCGTTACTACTTGAAGAAAAAGTATGGGATCATTGGAAGTTTATCCGTTCCAAGAAGATAAACCAGAAAGCAGAGCAGTAGCTTTACTAAATATTAAGAGGTAGTAAAGGACCTTATTCCGTTTATCCATAGTTAAATAATAGCAAGGGACTGTGACAAAATTCTTGTCACAGTCCTTATTTGTAAATAAACGGTCTTCAAAAGCCAGTTTATCGGTATTAAGCCAAATCTATGCAAAAATATGGAAAGTCATTTTCACAAAATTTTTATTAATACTCGAAACTAAGTGGCTTTTTCACAACCTCATTTAGCATACACACATATGTAAGCGGTTTATATTGGTATTCTATGAGAAAGCTAATTTGATTCCATGTAGATCATTGACTTAAATGAAAAAATCAATTATTTTAATAGATAAACTAAATTAGAGGAGTGGTACTAAAAATGTCCAACTGGGAAACAAAGTTCACGAAAAAAGGATTTACTTTTGATGATGTCTTATTGATACCAGCAGAAAGTCACGTGTTACCAAACGAAGTGGATATGAGCGTACAATTAGCTAAAAATATTAAGTTGAATATTCCAATCATCAGTGCAAGTATGGATACCGTTACCGACAGCAAGATGGCCATCGCTATGGCAAGACAAGGCGGATTAGGTGTGATCCATAAAAACATGACGATCAGCCAGCAAGCGGATGAAGTAAGAAAAGTCAAACGTTCTGAAAGTGGTGTCATCATTGATCCGTTCTTCTTAACACCACAGCATCTTGTAGCAGATGCAGAAGAATTGATGAGCAAATACCGTATCAGCGGTGTGCCAATCGTTGAAACACTTGAAAACAGAAAATTGGTAGGGATCATTACAAACCGCGACATGCGTTTTGTAACAGATTACCACATGCCCATTGCTGATGTGATGACAAAAGACAACTTAGTGACTGCCCCAGTAGGTACCTCTCTAAAAGATGCAGAAAAGATTTTGCAAAAACATAAAATCGAAAAATTACCAATCGTTGATAACGAAGGTCGTTTAAGCGGATTGATTACAATCAAAGATATCGAGAAAGTAATCGAATTTCCAAATGCAGCAAAAGATGAACATGGTCGATTGCTTGTAGCAGCAGCCGTTGGTGTAACAAGCGATACATTCGAGCGTGCGAATGCTTTATTAGAAGCAGGGGTAGATGCAATCATCATCGATACAGCTCATGGACATAGTGCAGGTGTAATCCGAAAAATCCAAGAAATCCGTTCAACTTTTGCAGATGCAACATTGATTGCTGGGAACGTTGCAACGGCTGAAGCGACAAAAGCTTTATATGATGCAGGGGTGGATGTCGTAAAAGTCGGTATCGGACCAGGATCGATTTGTACGACACGTGTGGTAGCCGGTGTAGGTGTACCTCAGCTCACAGCTATCTATGATGCAGCATCAGTTGCTCGTCAATATGGCAAAGCGATTATTGCAGACGGAGGAATCAAGTACTCTGGTGACATCGTCAAAGCATTAGCTGCCGGCGGACATGCAGTTATGTTAGGCAGTATGTTGGCGGGGACAGATGAATCACCAGGTGAATTCGAAATCTTCCAAGGCCGTCGATTCAAAACATACCGAGGTATGGGTTCATTAGGCGCGATGGAAAAAGGTTCAAAAGACCGTTACTTCCAAGGTAGTGTCAATGAAGCAAATAAATTAGTACCAGAAGGAATCGAAGGTCGGGTTGCTTACAAAGGAAGTGTTGCAGACATTATTTTCCAAATGATCGGCGGTTTGCGTTCAGGGATGGGTTATGTTGGGGCAGCCAATTTACAGCAATTACGTGATGAAGCGCAATTCATCCAAATGAGCGGCAGTGGATTAAAAGAATCACACCCTCATGATGTACAAATCACGAAAGAAGCACCAAACTATTCAGTTGAATCTTAAAAATACTAAAAAAGAGTGGTGACACATGTTGTGTCACCACTCTTTTTTTAAGTAAACAATGTTCCTTTGTCAACTCCGAATCACAAGTAGAACATTCATAAAATATGAAGAGCTGTTTTTTGAAATTACTCCTTGTGGTTTGGAGTTAAACGGCAGGCTCACGACTTCTTTTTTAAACGGTGTTCAATCAGCTGGCCCTCGGTATTAGCTCAAAAAACGGCAAAATATGAGGAGCTATTTTTCCATTTTTTTCTCTAATACTCAGGCCAGGACGCTGATTTCACAACCTTTCGATAAACGGTGTTCAAAAGCTTGCATCTGCGGTAATAAGCCCAACCAAACGAAAAATCAGAGGAGCTATTTTTGTTTGGCAGTTCTTATTACTTGATGCAGGACAGCTTTTTCACAACCTCTTTATTTAATAACTTTCAGATTACCCATATAAGGAACGAGCGCTTCTGGAACTGTGACAGAACCATCTTCATTTTGGTAGTTCTCCAAAATGGCAGCTACTGTACGGCCAACCGCAAGTCCTGAACCATTCAAAGTATGAGCGTAGTGGATTTTTCCATCATTATCGCGATAACGAATCATGGCGCGGCGTGCTTGGAAATCTTCACAGTTAGAACAAGAACTGATTTCACGATAAGTATCTTGTGCAGGAATCCATACTTCTAAATCATAAGTTTTAGCTGCAGAAAAGCCCATGTCTCCAGTTGATAAGGCCATTACACGATAAGGCAAATGCAGTTTTTTCAATATATCTTCTGCATCAGCTGTCATTTTTTCCAATTCTTCGTAAGAATGTTCTGCATCCGAGAATTTGACCATTTCTACTTTATTGAATTGGTGAAGTCGGATCAGTCCTCGAGTATCCCTACCGGCACTTCCAGCTTCAGAACGAAAAGCAGGACTTAGTGCAGTGAAATAAACAGGTAAATCCGCACCATCTAAAATTTCATCATTATAATAGTTAGTCAATGGGACTTCAGCTGTCGGAATCAATGTTAAATCAGTATTCTCCAATTGGAAAACATCTTCTTTGAATTTTGGAAATTGTCCTGTACCAAACATCGCTTTACTGTTGACGATATAAGGAGTGATCATTTCAGTATAGCCGTGTTCGTAAATATGCTGATCAAGCATGAAGTTGTAGACTGCACGTTCTAATCGAGCGCCCAACCCTTTATAATAAACAAAACGGCTACCGGCTACTTTTGCGCCACGTTCAAAGTCTAAAATATCCAGATTTTCTGCAATTTCCCAGTGTGGTTTTGGCTCAAAAGCAAATGTACGTGGTTCGCTCCAACGACGGATTTCTACATTGTCCTCTTCGTCTGATCCAACTGGCACAGAATCATGGGGAAGGTTTGGCAAAGTAGTGGCAATTTGTTTCAATTTTTCATCTACTTCAGCAATTTCAGTATCCAATGCTTTGATGTTGCCACCAACTTCTTTCATTTCAGCGATTTTAGCAGAAGCATCTTCTTTTGCACGCTTTAATTGAGCGATCTCAGCAGAAACGTCATTTCGGTATTTTTTCAATTCTTCACTTTTGACTAGTAATTTGCGGCGGTTTTCATCTAGTTCCATGAATTCAGCTAATGTTTCTTTTTTAACGCCCCGAGTCATCAATTTTTCTTGTATTTCTTCGATATTTTGTCGCATCATTTTTACATCTAACATATGATTTCCTCCTTTTTGAAAATAAAAAAAGACTGATCCATCCCCTTATTCTTGGGACGAATCAGTCTGAAATTCGCGGTACCACCCAAGTTCAGCATAAGCTGCACTTGTTGAACACATAACGGCTGTTGAACCGACCTTTCTTATTTCGAAAGGGCACGTAAACGAACTGGAACTTCCAAATTACCCTTTGCTGATTTGCACCTGCCATCAGCTCTCTGAAAAAGAATAAAGTGTACTGGGTTCTGTGTTTTTCATTTATTCTAATAATTGTAATAAGAATAGCGAATATTTCAGCTTTCGTCAATAACTTCCTGTGCATCAATAGGTAATTTTTCATTTTTCTTGATTGGAAGGTGCATGATGAAAGAAGTCCATTGCTTATCTGATTTTGCATAAATGTAGCCACCATGTAAAGCCACAATACTTTGAGCGATTGCTAAACCAAGCCCAGTTCCTCCAGTTGCTTGTGACCGAGATTCTTCTACACGATAAAAGCGGTCGAATAGATTATCGATTGCCTGTTGTGGGATCATTGCTCCATTATTTTTGACCGTTGCAACAACTTCTGAACCGACACGTTCTACTTCGATCACGATTTTCGTTGCTCCTTTTCCATATTTCAACGCATTCGTCAAAAGATTATTGAAGACACGTACAAGTTTTTCTGTATCGCCATCCATGATAAGGGAATCTACTTTTGACTGCACAAGTATTTGGATATTTTTTTTAGAAGCTTCCAACTCAAAATCAGCTGCTAACTGTTCGATCAACTGGATCATATCAAAGGCAGAAAAATTTACTGGGACAGCAGGCTGGCGTACCTTAGTGTATTCAAATAAGTCGTCCACTAAAGATTTCATCTGCTTTGCTTTAATATAAGCGGTATGTGTATACTTTAAAAGATCTTCTTCTGAGTGATACTGACCATCTTCTATCAATCCTAGATATCCAATGATAGAAGTAAGTGGGGTACGGATATCGTGACTAACATTTGTGATCAATTCATCTTTTGATTTCTCGATTTTACGTTCGTCTTCAATCGCTGCTACTGTGCTATCTACCAATCCATTGATACTTGTTACAACTCGGCTTAAGTCACCACTAAGTTCAAAAGGGATACGATGATCATAATTTCCATTTGCGATGTAATGAAGTTCACTGATGATATGTCGTAATTGCATTTGGCGATATCTTCGAATCAAACGCCAATACAAAACACCGATATCTAATAGAAAGAAAAAGGGAATAATAAAGTTTCGACCGTTCCAAAATAAATCAGTGTTCAATCGTTCCGCAAAAATATTCTTTGAATCCCAAATCGCATTCGTTAAAGAAGGTGAACTATTAATTACCGAACTGATAACAACCAAAATAGAAACATTTAATAGAAGTAAAAGGATGATCGTGATGATTCCTTCCGCTAACAATTCGCTGATTTCTTTTGAAGTCAAGTTGATCCGACGGCGTTTTTCAGTTGCTCGTTTACTATCTTGCGTCAATTTTATAGCCCACTCCCCAAACGGTTTGAATGACTTTTTCACCACCAGTTGCTTCTTCGATCTTATCTCTTAAATGGCTAACATGAACCATGACAGTTTTAGCAGAGACAATACTTTCTTGTTTCCAAACACGCTCGAAAATTTCATCTGCGCTAAATACTCGATTAGGATGACTAGCAAGTAAGTAGAGGATACCGAATTCCAAAGCTGTTAACTGGATTTCTTTCCCATCAATTGTTTTAACTTCATGAGAGTCTTTGTTGATGATTAATGCATTTACTTCTAATACATCAGGCTGATCTGGGGCGATCTGCATTTTTGTACGTCGTAATAGAGACTTTACTCTAGCCATTACTTCTAATGGATTAAACGGTTTGGTTACATAATCATCTGCACCAGCCACCAGTCCTTTGATCTTATCCATATCAGTAGTTTTTGCTGTCAGCATAATGATTGGGATTTGAGATTCTTTTCGTAGCTCTTTCACTACTTGCATCCCGTCCATCTCTGGCATCATGATATCTAAAATAAGTAATTCAATATCAGGGATTGTTCTGATTTTAGATAATGCTTCTTTCCCATCATAAGCTTTTACTGCTTCATAGCCTTCATTGTGAACATAGATACTTAATAATTCAACGATTTCTTTATCGTCGTCAGCAATCAAAATTTTCATAAATAAATCCTCCAGAGTCATATTGTTACTATTATTCTAGCAAAAAAAAGCAGAAATAGATAAAAGCAGCACTTTGTTAAGGAAAATTTTAGAAGGTGAGAGATTTGGTCCTCATAAATAGGACAAAAACATGAACGTTAAACTGAAAATAAAAGGATTTTTCGTTTTTTAAGGTTATAAAGACGAACAAAAAAGGAGCAGAACTAACTAACGATCATATAAGCTGGAAATGTTGATAAATAAGCATTTTCTTATTGACTTTCGTATGTGATGTTGATATATTATTATTTGTTCAAAAGAACACCAATAACTTAAAATAATAAAAAATAAGTTATTGACATGTTGATAGTGACATGATAAGATAACTGAGTCGTTAAAAAAGAACAGCTTGCGAAGGTTGATTCTATTGAAAAAAACTTCAAAAAAGTTCTTGACAAATAACAAACGACAAGTTATAATGAATGAGTTGCTGAAAGATTTCGAAAAACGAAATCGAAAAAAACTTTTAAAAAAGAGTTGACAATTACTTGCCACTCTGATATGATGTAAAAGTTGCTACGGCAGCCAAAATAAATCGGAAAAACATTTCCGATGAAGTAGACCTTTGAAAACTGAACAAAGTAAGACAAACCAAATGTGTAGGGCGTCTTGATTCAATTCAAGACAACAAACATTTTTAACAAGCAAGCAATATGCTAGCAAACAAATTGAGCTTAACAATCGCAAGATTGTTCGAACTTTTTATGAGAGTTTGATCCTGGCTCAGGACGAACGCTGGCGGCGTGCCTAATACATGCAAGTCGTACGCTTCTTTTTCCACCGGAGCTTGCTCCACCGGAAAAAGAAGAGTGGCGAACGGGTGAGTAACACGTGGGTAACCTGCCCATCAGAAGGGGATAACACTTGGAAACAGGTGCTAATACCGTATAACAATCGAAACCGCATGGTTTTGATTTGAAAGGCGCTTTCGGGTGTCGCTGATGGATGGACCCGCGGTGCATTAGCTAGTTGGTGAGGTAACGGCTCACCAAGGCCACGATGCATAGCCGACCTGAGAGGGTGATCGGCCACATTGGGACTGAGACACGGCCCAAACTCCTACGGGAGGCAGCAGTAGGGAATCTTCGGCAATGGACGAAAGTCTGACCGAGCAACGCCGCGTGAGTGAAGAAGGTTTTCGGATCGTAAAACTCTGTTGTTAGAGAAGAACAAGGATGAGAGTAACTGTTCATCCCTTGACGGTATCTAACCAGAAAGCCACGGCTAACTACGTGCCAGCAGCCGCGGTAATACGTAGGTGGCAAGCGTTGTCCGGATTTATTGGGCGTAAAGCGAGCGCAGGCGGTTTCTTAAGTCTGATGTGAAAGCCCCCGGCTCAACCGGGGAGGGTCATTGGAAACTGGGAGACTTGAGTGCAGAAGAGGAGAGTGGAATTCCATGTGTAGCGGTGAAATGCGTAGATATATGGAGGAACACCAGTGGCGAAGGCGGCTCTCTGGTCTGTAACTGACGCTGAGGCTCGAAAGCGTGGGGAGCAAACAGGATTAGATACCCTGGTAGTCCACGCCGTAAACGATGAGTGCTAAGTGTTGGAGGGTTTCCGCCCTTCAGTGCTGCAGCTAACGCATTAAGCACTCCGCCTGGGGAGTACGACCGCAAGGTTGAAACTCAAAGGAATTGACGGGGGCCCGCACAAGCGGTGGAGCATGTGGTTTAATTCGAAGCAACGCGAAGAACCTTACCAGGTCTTGACATCCTTTGACCACTCTAGAGATAGAGCTTCCCCTTCGGGGGCAAAGTGACAGGTGGTGCATGGTTGTCGTCAGCTCGTGTCGTGAGATGTTGGGTTAAGTCCCGCAACGAGCGCAACCCTTATTGTTAGTTGCCATCATTCAGTTGGGCACTCTAGCAAGACTGCCGGTGACAAACCGGAGGAAGGTGGGGATGACGTCAAATCATCATGCCCCTTATGACCTGGGCTACACACGTGCTACAATGGGAAGTACAACGAGTTGCGAAGTCGCGAGGCTAAGCTAATCTCTTAAAGCTTCTCTCAGTTCGGATTGCAGGCTGCAACTCGCCTGCATGAAGCCGGAATCGCTAGTAATCGCGGATCAGCACGCCGCGGTGAATACGTTCCCGGGCCTTGTACACACCGCCCGTCACACCACGAGAGTTTGTAACACCCGAAGTCGGTGAGGTAACCTTTTTGGAGCCAGCCGCCTAAGGTGGGATAGATGATTGGGGTGAAGTCGTAACAAGGTAGCCGTATCGGAAGGTGCGGCTGGATCACCTCCTTTCTAAGGAATATTACGGAGACTACACAATTTGTTTTTACTTTGTTCAGTTTTGAGAGGTTTACTCTCAAACACTTTTGTTCATTGAAAACTGGATATTTGAAGTAAATGTAAGTAATACAAACCGAGAACACCGCGTTGAATGAGTTTTTTAATAAGTTCAATTGCTTATTTTCTTGATCTAACTTCTATCGCTAGAAGAAGGATCAAAACCCAACCGAAAGGTTGATAAGGTTAAGTGAATAAGGGCGCACGGTGGATGCCTTGGCACTAGGAGCCGATGAAGGACGGGACTAACACCGATATGCTTTGGGGAGCTGTACGTAAGCTATGATCCAGAGATTTCCGAATGGGGGAACCCAGCATCTTTAATAGGATGTTA
>NZ_CM152743.1:1877500-2040000 GCF_056612775.1 Enterococcus sp. M-BR2 | reverse complement strand
TTGAGAGGAGCTGTCCTTAGTACGAGAGGACCGGGATGGACTTACCGCTGGTGTACCAGTTGTTCTGCCAAGGGCATTGCTGGGTAGCTATGTAGGGAAGGGATAAACGCTGAAAGCATCTAAGTGTGAAGCCCACCTCAAGATGAGATTTCCCATTTCTTTAAGAAAGTAAGATCCCTGAGAGATGATCAGGTAGATAGGTCAGGAGTGGAAGTACAGTGATGTATGGAGCGGACTGATACTAATCGATCGAGGACTTAACCAATAGGTTAAAAAGAAAAGAACTCGGCAAAAACTTATATGACTTCAAATCCAGTTTTGAGTGAACAAAATTTACTCAATAAAAGATAACACCACAGTGTGGTGGCGATAGCGAGAAGGATACACCTGTAACCATGCCGAACACAGAAGTTAAGCTTCTTAGCGCCGATTGTAGTGAGGGGTTGCCCCTTGTGAGAGTAGGACGTCGCCACGCTTAAGTTATCCATGGAGGTTTAGCTCAGCTGGGAGAGCATCTGCCTTACAAGCAGAGGGTCAGCGGTTCGATCCCGTTAACCTCCATATGAGCCGTTAGCTCAGTTGGTAGAGCATCTGACTTTTAATCAGAGGGTCACAGGTTCGAGCCCTGTACGGCTCATATTTTTGCGGGTGTGGCGGAATTGGCAGACGCACTAGATTTAGGATCTAGCGCCTTACGGCGTGGGGGTTCAAGTCCCTTCACCCGCATAATTTAAGTTTTACATGCCGGCTTAGCTCAGTTGGTAGAGCATCTGATTTGTAATCAGAGGGTCGAGGGTTCAAGTCCTTTAGCCGGCATCTTTAAACACGCGGAAATAGCTCAGTGGTAGAGCACCACCTTGCCAAGGTGGGGGTCGCGGGTTCGAACCCCGTTTTCCGCTTTGCCAAAGCAATCGCGCCGGGGTGGCGGAACTGGCAGACGCACAGGACTTAAAATCCTGCGGTGAGTGATCACCGTACCGGTTCGATTCCGGTCCTCGGCATTTCAAATATGCGCCCATAGCTCAACTGGATAGAGTGTTTGACTACGGATCAAAAGGTTAGGGGTTCGACTCCTCTTGGGCGCGTAGTCTTTTTTATTTTTTAAACGGGAAGTAGCTCAGCTTGGTAGAGCACTTGGTTTGGGACCAAGGGGTCGCAGGTTCGAATCCTGTCTTCCCGATTTTTTTTATCTTGCTTTTTGTTTTCAAATGATTTATAATTTTTTTAAATTGAATATGCGCCCATAGCTCAACTGGATAGAGTGTTTGACTACGGATCAAAAGGTTAGGGGTTCGACTCCTCTTGGGCGCGTCGATACGGAATAGCATATTCCGTATTTTTTTTTGTTGATTCTAAAGGATTTATTTAACAAAAAGCGTTCTTCTTTCTTTCTATTACCAAATTCGTTATAATTAAGGTCAATATTAGTCAAAGGGAATGAATAAGATGGCACATCAGAATACCTCGGATTTAATTGAATCATATATAAAGAAAATTCTGGAAAATAGTGAAATGATCGAGATTCGAAGGATTGAAATGGCAGACCTCTTTAACTGTGTTCCTTCACAAATCAACTATGTGATTAATACCCGTTTTACCATCCAACGCGGTTATTTAGTAGAGAGCAAACGCGGGGGTGGCGGCTATATACGAATTGCGAAAGTAAGAATATCAGATAAAAAACAGTTACTTGAGCAGATAAATCAGTTGTTTGATGATACAATCAGTGAGAAAAATGCTTTTGCTATTATTCAAAAACTTTATGAAGACCAAATAATTACAAAAAAAGAAGGAAACTTGATGTTAAGTGCAATTGCAAAAAACACATTGAATTTCAATGAATTTGAAGATCATACACGTGCTCGGATTCTCCGAGCATTTCTGGAACGTTTAAGTTATGAAGATGGGAAGTGAGATTAGATGGAAGAACTTTTTACTGAAAGAGCCCAAGCGGTATTAGAAATTGCACAAGAAGAAGCAAAACGATTGAAACATCAATCAGTTAGTTCAGAGCATGTTTTACTAGCGTTAGTAGTTGAACAAAATGGAATTGCTGGAAAAGTATTACGTGAAATGGATTTGAATGAGACAGAAATTTATGAAGAAATTGAACATCTGATTGGTTATGGCGGTATCCGTTCTTACCCTAAAGGAGTCTTTCTTCCATATTCTCCAAGAATGAAACAAGTTTTTGCTTTAGCTAGTAGCGAAGTAAAGAAAACGGGTTCTCAAAAAGTTGGAACAGAACATATTTTGATGAGCTTATTAAAAGATGAAAGTATCATGGCTACTCGAATTATGATCAACTTAGGTATCAGCCTTTCAAAAGCCCGACAAGTTCTGAAACAAAAAATGGGACTAGCTGGTGATTCGGGTGGAAAGGGAATGAATCGTCGTAGAAATATACAAGATAAACGGCAAACACCACAAGGCACGCCTACACTAGATTCATTAGCACGTGATTTAACGAAATTAGCAAAAGAAAACAAGTTGGACCCAGTTGTTGGACGTTCTAGAGAAGTGAAACGGCTTATCCAGATTCTTAGCCGACGGACAAAGAACAACCCTGTATTGGTGGGTGAACCTGGCGTAGGTAAAACAGCCATTGCTGAAGGGTTAGCTCAAAAAATCATTTTAGGTGAAGTACCAGAAGACATGCAAGAAAAGCGCCTGATGATGCTTGATATGGGATCTTTGGTTGCTGGTACGAAATACCGCGGTGAATTTGAAGATCGAATGAAAAAAGTCATTGACGAAATCTATAATGATGGTCAAGTAATCTTGTTCATTGATGAATTGCATACCTTAATTGGTGCAGGTGGCGCAGAAGGAGCAATTGATGCTTCGAATATCTTGAAACCGGCGTTAGCTCGAGGAGAATTACAAACGATTGGAGCAACGACTCTAGACGAATATCAAAAATATATCGAAAAAGATTCTGCATTAGAACGGCGTTTTGCACGAATTCAAGTAGATGAACCAACTCCTGAAGAAGCGGAAGAGATTCTTCAAGGATTGCGTTCAAGATATGAAGAGCACCACGGGGTAGAGATTACAGATGAAGCTGTGCGGGCAGCAGTTAATCTTTCTGTTCGTTATATCACTTCTCGTCAACTACCTGATAAAGCTATTGATTTGATTGATGAATCAGCGGCGAAAGTCCGTTTGGATCAAACCGATCACTTAACAAAATCAACTGTAATCAAATTAGAAATTGATGAATTAGTACAAGAAAAAGAAGCAGCGATCCAAAAACAAGACTTTGAAAATGCTGCGCAATTACGTAGACAAGAAAAAGCACTACGTAAAAAGCTACAAAAAGTTTCTGCAATCGAAGCAAAACAAGAACAAGGATATTCTGATCGTGTAACGGAAGAAGATGTTGCTACAGTTGTATCGGAGTGGACTGGTGTCCCTCTACAGCAGTTGGAGAAAAAAGAAAGTGAACGTTTGTTAGAATTGGAAGGTCTCCTGCATGAACGGGTGGTTGGTCAAGATGAGGCTGTCAAAGCAGTTTCACGCGCCATTCGTCGTGCACGAAGCGGCTTGAAAGATCCTGACCGTCCAATTGGATCATTTATGTTCCTTGGACCAACTGGTGTCGGAAAAACAGAGTTGGCCAAAGCACTTTCAGAAGTCATGTTCGGAAGCGAAGATGCCCTGATCCGTGTTGATATGTCAGAATTTATGGAAAAATACAGTACAAGCCGATTAATCGGCTCTCCTCCAGGATACGTAGGGTATGATGAAGGTGGACAGTTGACAGAAAAAATTCGTCAAAAACCATATTCAGTGATTCTCTTAGATGAAGTGGAGAAAGCACATCCAGATGTTTTCAATTTACTTCTGCAAGTATTGGATGATGGTCATTTAACAGATTCTAAAGGTAGAAAAGTGGACTTTAGAAATACGATCATGATTATGACTTCAAATATCGGAGCGACACAAATTCGAGAAGAAAAAAATGTCGGATTTAATGTCCAAGATGTCACGAAGGATCACAAAGCCATGCAAAAACGTATCTTAGAAGAGTTAAAGAAAGCTTTCCGACCTGAATTCTTGAATCGAATTGATGAGACTGTCGTCTTCCATTCATTGAGTAAAGATGAAATCCATACAATCGTCCAAATCATGAGTAAAGCGATTATCAAGCGATTGAAAGAACAAGATATTCAAGTGAAAATCACCCCATCTGCAATCGATGTGATCGGGAAAGCCGGATTTGATCCTGAATATGGTGCACGTCCAATCCGTCGCGCACTTCAAAAAGAAATTGAAGATCGATTGAGCGAGGCATTGCTTGGCGGAGAGATTCGCTTAGGTGACCACGTAACAGTAGGTGCATCAAAAGGAAAGATCACATTGAATGTTCGCGGGCCTAAAAAGGAAACAGTAGGTTCCCTATAGGTACTTGGTCTATTTAACTGAATTTTTATAATAGTAAGACTTGATTAAGAGGTTGTGACAAGATTTTTGTCTCAATCTCTTTTTATATTTGGACAGAATATATCGAACTTTATTTTGACTTTTTGTGAAATAATTTTCAAAAATCCGACTTTAAATAGAAGAAGTATTGGAAAGTTTTTAGAGCTATGCTACTATTATGAAGTTGTAGGAGGAGGAAATTATGATCGAACTCATAACCACAGTAGAGACTATCAAACAAGCAGAACAGTTGCTTGCTGCAGGTGCAGACACACTATATTTCGGTGAAGAGCAATTTGGATTGCGTCTGCCTGCTTCGTTCACACGAGAAGAACAGCGACAATTAGTAGAATTAGCACACAATCATGGTAAAAAAGCAAATATTGCTGTAAATGGGATCATTCATCCTGAAAAAATGAAAAATGTACCTGAATATTTGGCTTTTTTAAAAGAAATAAACGTAGATGTGATCACAGTTGGTGATACAGGTATCATTTATACGATGAAAAAGAATCCTGAATTGCGTATACCGTATATTTATGATGCTGAAACATTAGTAACGAGTGCACGTCAAATCAATTTCTGGGCGAAAAAAGGCGCAGTTGGCGCAGTACTTGCTCGTGAAGTTCCTTTTGAAGAGATGAAGGCGATGGAAGAAAAACTCGACATTCCTGTAGAAATCCTTGTGTATGGTGCTACATGCATCCATCAATCCAAACGTCCACTGCTACAGAATTACTATAACTATACGAAGCAAGACGAACAAAAAGATCGTGAAAGAGGTCTTTTTATCTCGGAACCAAAAAAAGAAGAGACACATTATTCTATTTATGAAGATAGTCATGGCACACATATTTTTGCCAGTGATGATCTAAATCTCTCGAATGAATTGAATGAACTTTATCAGCATCATTACCGTACATGGAAATTGGACGGGTTATTTACTCCAGGCGAAAATTTCGTGACTATCACTCAACTATTCGCCGAAGCAAAAAAACAAATTTTAGAAGGTAGCTGGAATCAAGAAAAAGCAGAAAAATTGACGAGCGAAATCAACAAATTGCATCCTGAAAACCGGGAATTAGATACAGGATTCTTTTATATTGATCCTTCTGCTATCAAATAAGGAGCATGATGAATGAAATGACAGTAAAAAGAAAATTGAAACGTCCAGAAATCTTAGCGCCAGCAGGAACACTGGAAAAGTTAAAAACAGCGATCCATTATGGAGCAGATGCAGTATATATTGGCGGAAATGCGTATGGTTTAAGAAGCCGTGCAGGTAATTTTACTTATGAAGAAATGGCTGAAGGGGTTGCTTTTGCAAAAGAACACGATGCAAAAGTGTACGTTGCTGCTAATATGGTCACCCATGAAGGAAATGAAGAAGGCGCTGGGGAATTTTTCCGTAGTCTGCGTGATGTTGGTATTTCTGCAGTGATCGTTTCTGATCCAGCTTTGATCGAAATTTGCGCGACAGAAGCTCCAGGTCTGCCGATCCATTTATCTACTCAAGCTTCAGCAACCAATTTTGAGACATTGGAATTCTGGAAAGAGGAAGGGTTGGAACGTGTCGTTTTAGCTCGTGAAGTTTCAATGGAGGAAGTGGCAGAAATCCGTAAAAATACGGATATCGAAATCGAAGCATTTATTCATGGAGCCATGTGTATTTCTTATTCTGGTCGCTGCACATTGTCCAACCATATGTCAATGCGAGATGCGAATCGTGGCGGATGCTCTCAATCTTGTCGCTGGAAATATGGATTGTTCGATATGCCTTTTGGTCAAGAACGAAATAGTTTGACTGATACAGGAGAAATTGAAGAAGAATTCTCGATGAGTGCAGTTGATATGTCCATGATCGAGCATATTCCAGAATTGATTGAAAACGGCGTAGACAGCTTCAAGATCGAAGGAAGAATGAAATCGATCCATTATGTATCTACAGTGTCAAATGTCTATAAAGCAGCTGTAGACAGCTATATGGAAGATCCTGAAAACTATGTCTGCAAACAAGAATGGATCGACGAGTTATGGAAAGTGGCACAACGAGAGTTAGCTACAGGCTTTTATTACAATACACCAACTGAAAACGAGCAATTATTTGGTGAACGTCGTAAAATCCCAGTATATAAATTTGTCGGTGAAGTATTATCTTATGATGAGGCAACACAGATTGCTACGATACGTCAGAGAAACTTATTCTCTGTAGGGGATGAAATCGAATTTTATGGTCCAGGATTCAGTCATTTCAGTCAAACAGTCGAAATCATGCATAATGAAGAAGGGGAATCCATTGACCGAGCACCAAATCCAATGATGGTTTTGGCCATGCCAGTTGCACAACCAGTGAAACCTGGAGATATGATCCGGAAACGCAAATAAAGAAAAAGCTGATACATCTTTGTTTCAAGCATCTTCGCATACAAAATCTAAGAAAAGTGTTACACTTGTTTTCTGTAGAAAAAGGATCGTTAAATAAAGGTTTTGATTGATCTCTTCAATAAGGAGGAACAAAATGCAACTATATGATTACATCGTAATTGGTGGCGGCTCTGGCGGTATTGCTTCAGCAAACAGAGCAGGGATGCATGGCGCAAAAGTTTTGCTGATTGAGGCAAATGAATTAGGCGGAACCTGTGTCAATGTCGGTTGTGTACCTAAAAAAGTCATGTGGCAAGCAAGTACGATTTTGGAAACAATTGAACGCGATGCTCCAAGTTACGGCATCCAAGCAGATTTAAAAAGTGTTGATTTCGCTGGTCTAGTAGAAAGACGAGAAAAATATATTGATTTTCTACACGGTGCTTACCAAAGAGGATTAGATAGCAATCATGTCGAGGCTATAAAAGGATATGCTACTTTTATCGATAGTCAAACGATTGAAGTAAACGGTGAAACTTATCATGCGCCTAAAATTTTGATTGCGACTGGAGGCCGTGCAAGCAATATGGGCATTCCTGGTGGTGAGTACGCCATTGATTCAAATGGATTTTTTGAATTAAGGGAATTACCTAAGAGAGCAATCGTTTTAGGTGCTGGATACATCGCAGCTGAACTTTCAGGTGTATTTCGTGGTTTAGGTAGTGAAGTCATGTGGGCATACCGAAAAGAACGTCCACTTAGAACGTTTGATAAAATGCTTTCGGACAATCTGATCCAAATGTACCAAGAAGCTGGGATCAAGACTTACGCACATCATATGGCTAAAGAAATCACTAAAAACAATGACGAATACACGGTGTTATTTGAAAATGGCGAAACCTTAACTGGTGATTGTGTCCTTTTTGCAGGCGGGCGTGTGCCGAATACTGAAAATTTAGGTTTGGAAAATACAAATGTCGAATTGGACGAAAAAGGATTTATTAAAGTAGATAAATACCAGAACACAACGGATGAACATATTTTTGCGGTTGGTGATGTGATCGGTAAATTAGATTTGACTCCTGTTGCAATCGCAGCTGGCCGACGTTTGTCGGAACGTTTGTTTAATGGGAAGAAAGATTCTTATCTTGACTATAATCTTGTTCCGACAGTCGTCTTTACGCATCCACCAATTGCAACGATTGGATTGACAGAAGAAGAAGCATTGGAAAAATACGGAGAAAATGACCTGAAAGTTTATCGTTCACGCTTTACTCCAATGTACTTTGCTTTGAATGAATATCGCCAAAAATGCGAAATGAAATTGATTTGCGTCGGAAAAGAAGAAAAAATTGTCGGCTTGCATGCCATTGGTGTAGGTGTCGATGAAATGCTACAAGGTTTTGCTGTGGCTATCAAGATGGGGGCAACTAAAGAAGACTTTGATAATACAGTAGCCATCCATCCAACAGGAGCGGAAGAATTCGTAACGATGCGATAATTTAATACTAGCAGTTCTAGTAGCTTTTTATTGAATAAACCAATGTAAAACCCGAAAATCTGTATACTGATTTTCGGGCTTTTTATTTTTTCATTGTTTATGTAAGATGGCTTCGATATTTTCCCAAAACGAATAAGCAGGGAAGTTGGATATTTTGATTATCTTCGTATTCAGCTGATTCCTATCTAAAGGAAAGTCAGTCAAAACCAAATCATATTGATTGATCAACCGATAGTTCAAATCAAAAAAGCTATCCTGATATTCTTTTATTTCTTTTATCTCAGGAAATTTTTTAGTTAACAATTCCTTATATAAGAAACAAACTTTCGGTTCTTGAGAAGAAAGGATCATGACTGTATATGTCTTTTTTTTTGGAATGATTCGATCAATAAGAGCTGGAGACAGCAAAACCAGTTCTTCCAGCAATTCTTCATATAATAGACGATTGGTTAGAATAAACGAATAATTTTCTTCCACTAATGCTTGTTCATAAAAAGAAAGAATGAGTGGATCCGAATTCAAGACGATCACAAAGAATTGTTTAAAGGAATTGGTTAGAAAAGGTAAAAACTCCTTCTTGAAAGAAATCAAATGATACAAGTAATTTAATTGCTGATCAGATAACATCGTATCAGTAGATAAAGAACGATAGAAATTTTGTGACAAATTTCTTAATTTTTTGATTTCATGAGCTGGCGCCTTTACAGAAGCAAAATGGATCATCTGGCTGATTGGACGCAAAAGTTCACTAGCTGTTTCTTTAGTTAAATAGAAATGATAATTTTTCTCCATAACGGAGCAAAATGTAACGTTATTTTTCGTTCGCTCAAAAAATAAATCAATATCCATTTCGAGAGGTTGGCTTTTCAACTGATCGGATAATCTATGTTTCTTTCCGAGCCGGATAATAGAAATCAAAAAATAATAAATCAAAAACAGCTGTTTGTGGACAGATAGTTTGTTTAATGGAGGATAAAGTTTCATGTATCGTTTGATAGCTGCAGACAATATTTGGTAATGAGGAAGTTGATCCGGTGTATAGATCTCCTCGAATAAACTGCAGTAGAAAAAACGTATTTGTCTCTCCTCACCTTGAATATGTACATATGGAGTAGTGTGGATTCTAAAAAGAAATCCTCGCTTTTGAAAGGATTCATTCAGAAACATAATGATTCTGCGAATACTTGCTGTACTCATAAATAACTGATCAGCTAGTTTAGCAATACAAGGTTCTTGCATCAAAATGATTTTCAACACTTGTATATGGCTTGAATGTTTTAAGATAGTACTCGTGATGCTTTCTAAATTATATTCACAAGGTAATCTCAAAGAAACTTTCTGATGCTCGTCGATATGAATAGATGCCGGAGAATGAACAAAATTAAATGCGGCAATATCAGATAAGAGTGTTTTTTTTGTTACAGCAATTTTCTTCTCTAAGTCTTCTAAATAAAATGAATCCATACTCAAAAGCATGGCTAATCTTAACTGTCTTTCTGATAATTTTTCAAGCATAGTTATATCTTCTGTCATATTTCCAACTGCGTTTTTAAGAAATAATAGATAAAACGCTCCTTCACTTCCTTTCTTTTCAGTCGCTCTTAATCATTATCCCACGTTATAGAGAAAATTGATTCATTTGTATGTTTGTTCAACAATTTTAAGCAACAGGCAGAATAAACAGCAAAAACAGAATGCTTTGACCTCATATTTTTGTTAATTAAAATAACGTAATAACTATAAAATAAATAGTTTTATATTTTGTATTTTTGTTATTTTTAATTATGTATTTATAAATCCTTATTGTACTCTCTATATTTACATTAAAAAAATAAAACATAAATAAAAAGCTTAGATAGAAATACCATGCTTATGTTCTTTAGATTATTGTTATTTAAAATAGCAAATATAACTACTGAATGAAAATTAAACCAACTATACTTTTAATTATTTTATATAAAATTGTTTTTTTTATTTATATCTTCGAGGGTTGTAAATGATATTTCAAGGGAGTTACTCTTCATTCGATTTTTTGTTTCCGAAAATAAAAGATCATTTTCTTTTATTTTTTTGATATATACTCCATTAGATATAGTTATTTATACTGTTTATCCAAAAATAATAATTATAACATATAAAAACAGTTTTTAAGAAACAGGTTTTCCAAAATAGAAAAAAAAAATACTAAATTCTAGCGTAAATAACTGTAGGATAGATTTAATAGCAAACGAGAAAAGGGGAAGAAAAAAATGGTAGGATTTTTAGAAAAGCAACTAGAGAGACAAATCATGCTGATCTGCTTGTTAAGCATGGATATGGCTGAGATCAACGACCTCGCGGAAGAGCTAAAAGTAACGGATAAAACAATTATTGCAGATATTGATAATTTTAATTCTTCTTGTTTTCCTGCGTACATCGAGGTCAATCAGTATAAAGAAGTAACGTTGAAAATACCCAGTAACCTCAATTTAGATGATATTTTTATCAAGATCCTAAATAATTCTATCTATATAGAAGTCTTAAAATACATTCTGATTTCAGAACCATCACTAACTGAGATTTCAGCTAAATTATTTTTGAGTAAGACAAGTGTCAGGAGAATCATTACCAAAATAAATACGTACTTTTCAAAAGAAAGATTAGATATACAAATCATCTTAACCACCAGACTTCAAATCATCGGTGATGAAATCTATATTCGCAAGTTTTTCTCAAGTATGTTCAAAGAAATCTGCAAAGAAAAAGATCTTCCTTATTTTGAAATGATTTATAAAATGTTGAAACGCTGTTTGATCAAGCAAGGACGGGATGCTAGCTCTTCTAAAATCATTTATACAGTCTATTATATTTTTACTTCGATCATTCGAATCGGGAACGACCATCTGATTCCTAAAGAGGAACTGGCAGATCGACCAGCTGTCGTTGATTCAATTATGGAAACGATCAAGAGTGATACTGTCTTCTGCACACTTATTAATCAAAATCTTAATTGTCAAATTAAGTTAGACAGATCATCAATACTTACGTAACTCAAAAATACTTCCAAAGGTGTTCGATAATCCAGTGATTTTCTAGGAATATTATTTCGTTTAGATGCGACAGATTGAATAAAAAATTCATCTACTGAATTGAAATCCATAGATTTCAATAAACCATCTCTACGTAACAATCCGTTAGAATTCTCGTTTAGGCCTCTTTGAGACGGCGTTCCTGGATCAGCGAAATAAATGGCAATATCATTGACATTACTGATCTGTTTCCAATTTGAAAATTCCTTTCCACAATCAAAAGTGATGGATTTGAATAGGTTTTTCGGTACAGATTCAAACCATTGATTTAATTTTTTTTCAATATCAATCGCTTGTCTACCACACGGTTTCAATGTGATGATAACTTTTGATAATCGTTCAACTAAGGTAATTACAGCACTTTTATGTTTCAGACCTACGATAGTGTCACCTTCAAGGTGACCAAACTCATTTGAGAATTGGCTATAATCCTTTTCACGTTCATGAATAGAGCGGCGGAAAGTTTGTTTTCCACGTCTTTCTTGATGTCCATTCGGTTTACGCTTGCCTTTCATCGGTAAGTCAGAAGAATCAAATAGCCCCTTTTTGAACATACGATAAATGGTACGAGCAGAACAACTAATAGGAAACGCTGCACGACCAACAATCACATCGGGTGTCCATCCTTGAACAACCTTTCTTTGAATATATTCTGATTGTTCCTCGGGTAAAACAAGCGGACGTCTACCACAGTTTGATTTGTTTTTCTTATACTGTTGATAATATTCTAAGGCTGATTTTCCTTGCTTGAAGAACAGATATACTTTATGGATCGTTTGTCTTGAACGATTCAAGCAATGGGCAGTTTTAGCAACAGATTGATTAATTTTGAAATAAGACTCTATTATTACAAGTTCATCCGTTGTAAGATGGGTATAGGTCATTTGTACTCACTCCTTATAATTCTTTGGTCGGAACTATTTTGAGTGTAGCACAAATGACTTTTTTAGTTGTCTAGCTTAATTTTACAATCGGCGAAATTATAAATTTGTGATCAGTAGAGAAAATATAGAAAATATTTTGAGTCCATATCTCAGTCTGCTTTTTACCAATCCAGCTGAAACGGATGAGTATATGCTCAGAAGAGTAGAACTGTTTCTTAAACATTTCTATTATCTTTCCAATATCAATGAAACGGTCACACCTGAAAAGGTTTTGCATTTTACCAGTTTTATTACCTTTTATAAAGAATTGACTTTTTTCAAAGTCAGCTATGCAGATATCTTTTATAAGAAAATCCTAAAGAAAAAAGTCCAGATATGGGAAGCTTATCAAAGTGCATTGATTATCTCTAACTTGTCCTCTGTACGGAAAAATGAACTTTTGTTAAAAGAATTACTGTTGGAGCTGATTGTCTCTTCGAATGAATTACTGCATCAAGTGGAGCCAAAATTAAAAGAACGGTCTATTTTGTTATTAAGTTCACAAGAAATGGGACTGCCTATTTTATATAAGAACTTGATTTTGAATAAGTACCCTTCTTTTAAGAAAATCGATATTTATGAAAAAGATGTTTTTTCTTTAGACTATACACTGATCAACCAATACGACCTAGTATTGACCGATGTGAATTTGAATTTGAATCGCATATCTTCTGCCATTCTGAAAATTTCTAAAGTACCGACGGATGCTTTCTGGCATAATTTGGAAACATTTCTTCATTCTACTTGAGAAAAGAGTTGCCAATAAATTATTATTTCGGAAAAAGTAGGCGTGGTATAGACAATTTTCAGCGTTAAGATAAAAATAAAAACACTGGAGGAACGAAAATGAAAGAGTTAATCGGTTTATTTTGTATTTTATCCTTTACGTTCAGAATATTGGCCTCAATGTTCAAAGCATTGTATTGCGTGGCAAGAACCCTTGTTTTATTACCAGTCGCAGGATACAAGTGTTACAAAGAATGCAAAGCCAACAAAAGAGAGAGTAATCTTTCAAATATTTCATCTACATCATCAAGGGAAAACAATAGACAATATGGGACTATTGCCAATCGGATATCAGAAGCTTTCAAGGATGCAGATAAGACAAATGAGTCAAAAAACGAACCGATTTTACACAAGGAACAAGCAATTTGTCGTTAACCGCAACTGTATATAGAGTAAAAATCTGAGAGGAAGTAAAAAAGATGCTTACACCAATCAATCAAAAGTTATTTGAACTTCTGGAATACAACTTGGCAGATGAACGATTTACAAAAGAACCATCTCCCTTCGTAAACCCACGCGACCCGAACATTGAAATCAATATGGATAAGTTGAACGAATCTGTTTCAGAAGCAATTGAGGGGAAAATAAAAACGTTAACTGATGAACAGAAGCTATATAGTTATCTTTCGGAGGAAAAGCAACTTCAAATTGTGATCAATAACATAAAGAAACAACCTTTAGGGGAGATGGAGCAGGAAAAAAATTTTTTAGAGGAAAAGGTCCAGAAAGTCACTGAACATAAAAATAAACTTGAACAACAAAGAGAATCTGTTACTTATGGAGCTCCTGAGAAACCAGCTCTTAACACCGATAGCTATCAAAATGAAATGCTGATCTTATCTAGAATAAATGTGGCAGAAAACAAATATCGTCTTGATCAAATAAATGAGCCTTCTAATAAAGCTAGGGAAAGAGTAGAAAAACTAAGAATAGAAGCTACCCAGTTAAAAAAACATTTGTCTAGAGATTTAGAGAAAAAAGAACAAGAAATCACAAAAATTGAATCCACTTTGCCTCCAGCACCTGAGGATAAAGAGCGAAGAAAAAGTTGGGAAATGAATAACAATGTGGTGATTGTAAAGCTCCAAAAACTAATAGAAGAAAAAGCAGTCATCGAATCACAGATATCGGCAATAGCTAAGATTGAACGTTCTCAAGATGTTCCTACTAAGACAAAAGAATTTTCACAAGAGTTACCGAAAAAGGAAGATATCCCAAAAGGGCAGCCTAGCCAAATAGTCAAAGAAAGTGTCCCTCTGCATCGAGCTGATAGTGAAAAGGTGCAACCGAGTATTCCAGTGCCATCTCCTATGCCAAGTAAAGAATTATGGCAGAGACAAGAAACACAAAAATCAGAGAAAGCACCTCATCCTATTGAGCCGAACGTTATCATTCAAGAGAATCCTAGCCAAAAACGGGAAAATGGACCTCGTCCAAGAGCTGCTAGCGATCCTGGAGAGTCTCGGACAGACGTACCAGATAGTGGTAAAAAGACGCAAGATACACCTGAAATAGCCAAGGAAGTTACACCAGATATATCAAATAAAGATGCTTTACATACAGCAATCGGCGAAAACTTAAAAGCTAGACAAGAACTACTCCAAGTGACGATCGAAAAACAAAAAGAAATATTTGGTATCATTCCTAAAAAAGCGAAACATTTACCAGAATTAAATGCGATAGATAAGAAGATCCAAGAAAATGAAGCCGAACTCGCGAAACTGAAAATCCAGTTAGATGACCCTAAAACGTGGAAGCCCGAAATGATTCAACTGCCAAAAGGGCAATCAGCTACTGTTGAAAATATCAAAGCAGATACAGACAAGATCAAAACAGATATCGAAAAGATCAAAAGCATGGATATCAAAGATTTAAAAAAAGAACTATTCCCACATTCTAAAAAAATGCGTTGGCTCCGCCGAGCGTTGCATCTATGGCCTTTGGCGGCATATCCTTTATTTGTGAGTTGGGCAGTGATGATTTTACCAGCTCTGACGGTTAGTCTCTATGCGGCACCAGTTGCGATTACTGCTTTTTCTTTCTTTTGTGCCAGTTATTATGTCCCTAAATTAATCAATTATGCGAGAAAAAAAATAGCCAATCGACGCGAAGCTCAGAAAGATAAAGAAGAACTAAATAAAGGACTGACAAAAGAAAAAGAGCAGCCAGAAGCAACAAAAGAAGCAACAAAAGAAGTAACAAAAGAAGCAGAAAAAGAAGCAAAGAAAATAGATATAACGACAAATGAAAAAGACAAAGAAACGCTTAAAGGAGAAAAAACGGCAGAACCAAGTCTGGAACCTTCCACGAAAAAAGATTGGAAAGCCAAAACGAAAGATTTCTTGAAGAACAATTGGAAGACGCTAGCGATTATAGTAGGCGGAAGTACGTTGATTGCAGTGGCTTCTGTATTCCTCATGCCAATCATTGCACCTGGACTAGTTGGGGCCGATATATTTACTCTTGGAACTGTAGCGTTGATGGGGGCTTCTGTGGGTATCGGGGCGCAACTGATTGACAAATTTGGATTGAAAAAAGTAGAAAATCATTTGAATAAAAGAGAAGAGAAAAACTTTGATCAAAAATTAGAAAAAGCACTTCATTCATTTGACCTCTCGAATCAAAAAGAAGAGAAAGTTAAAGAGGTACAAGAAAAAACAAAAGACTCAAAAGTGCAAGAAACAAAAGAACAAAACATCTCGTCAGATAGTTCTCGAACAAGCTCAGTAGTTTCTCAGGATGCTTTAGGTGCCAAAAGAAGCTCAATAAGTTCTCAAGGTTCTCTTGGACCCATAGACTACAACTTGTTTGCACACTCAAAAGATAACCAACAAGTGAAAGCAGAGATTCACGCAGAGCCAAATAGGAAAGTATCACTCGAACAAGGAAAGGAATCAAACAAAGTAGTTCCTATAAATCAAAAATTGACAGAAAATAATCGAAATGCGCCTTCTCAAGGTTCACCAGTAGCAGGGCCACGTCAATTTCAAGAGTTAAAACAAGATGCAGTTGTTAGAGCAAGTAATCAAAACGGAAAAGATGATAGCAATAGAAACAGCCCAGCACGTACCAGAAGCAACAGTCAACCAACTCCAAAAAAGGAGCAGAGTGTTCTATAAATGAAACAGAAGAAAAAACGAAAAGGAGAGTCATGTGAAAAATTCACGTTCTATGGTTTTTAGTTTTCATTTTTTAGTCTTTAGTATACTTTTGTATTTTGGTAATCGAATCGCTTTTTTGTTTTTAAGTGAGGAATTTACTTCATTTGAGCTAGCAGACCGAATTATGGAAGCAATTAATCAAAGCTTTGCAGAAATTGCGAAATTCAGTCCCCATATCGAATTTGAACAAATGTCGCTTCTAGTAGGTGTCGTTTCAGGAGTTAGCTATGTGTTATTCGTTTTGTATAAGACGTTCGATACTAAAAATACTAGACCCAATGAAGAATACGGAAGCGCACGTTGGGGAAAAGCTGGGGATATCCGTCCATTTATTGATAAAAAGAAAGATTTCAATATCTTATTGACGAAAACAGAAAGTCTGTCTTTGTCTGGTCGAATGAAGATCACTAAAAGAGACAACTTCAACCGTAATAAAAACATCGTCGTGGTGGGAGGAGCCGGAAGTGGTAAAACTCGGTTCTTTGTAAAACCTAACCTGATGCAGATGCATTCTTCCTATGTTGTCAGTGACTCCAAAGGATTATTGTTGATGGAGACAGGAAAAATGTTTGAAGAAGCGGGATATAAGATCAAGATTTTTGATTTGATCAACCGGAAAGCAACCGACTACTATAATCCTTTCAAATATATCAGAAATGAAGATGATATCTTAAAAATCATCAACAACTTGATCAAGAATACAACCGATCCGGATAAAAAAGGTGGAGATGGATTCTGGGAAAAAGCAGAGACTGCATTGTTGATGGCGATTTTCAGTTACTTGATCCAAGAAGTCGTGGAAGAAGATCGAACATTGGGAAGTGTGATCGAATTGGTTCGATTAGCTGATATCGAGGAAGATGTCCCTAATTTTGTCAGTCCGTTAGATGTATTATTTCAAGAATTAGAACAAAAAGACCCACAAAATTTTGCTGTTGCACAATACAAGATTTTCAAATTATCAGCCGGGAAAACAACAAAAAGTATTTTAGTCAGCTTAGGTGTACGTCTAGCGCCATTCGACATTCCAAGTGTCAGACAGTTGGTATCAAAAGATACATTGGCGTTAGATTCAATCGGTGATCAGAAAACTATTTTATATATCTTGTTACCGGATACAGACACAAGTTTCAACTTTTTAGCTAGTATGATGTACCAACAGTTGTTCGATATGCTTGTTTACAAAGCTGACAATGTATACAAAGGAAGACTACCAGTCCATGTACGCTGTATTCTAGATGAGTTTGCCAACATTGGCCAGATTCCTGATTTTGAAAAAGTCATTTCCGTTGTTCGAAGCCGAGAAATCTCAACGAGTGTGATCTTGCAAAATATCAGTCAGCTGAAAACATTGTATAAGAACACATGGGAAACGATCATCGGTACGAGTGACACCTTCTTATACTTGGGAGGGATGGAACAAAGCACCCATGAATACATCTCTAAATTATTGGGTAAAGAAACGATCGAACAACGAAATATCAGTGTAACGAAAGGGGCAAACGGTTCGTTCAATGAAAGCTTCCAAAAACTAGGGAGAAACCTGATGGATCCTGACGAAGTCGCAAGTTTGAAAGGGCAAGAATGTATCTTGAAAATTCGAGGAGCCCATCCGTTCCTATCTTCAAATCTTTCCTAGCGGTATTTGTCAAATCGATGATATCCCTTATTCTACTACCATCGAACTAGAAGACATCAATTACCAATTATCGTCTGAAGACAACCAAATCGAGATTTTTTCTCAGTATTGTGATTTTTTGAATTCCTTAAGTAGTAAGACGAAATTACAGCTGACCGTCTATAAAAAGAAACGACCTTTAGCAGATTTGCAAAAAGTTCTTTATTATCAAGAAAAAGGTGACTTTTTAGATGACTACCGGTCAGAAATGAATGAAGTCATCTCTAGAAAATTAGATGAAGAAAAAAATGGGTACCGCAAATGTATCTTGTTCACTTTTGTACAAAAACATACAAAAATAGAGCATGCAGAAAAAGAACTAGAAATGGTGGCTGATCGCTTTGCAATGTTTGCCAGTCGATTAGGAAGCAAGATCAAGCGCATCGAAAAAACAGAATTATTGACAATCCTCTCAGAGATTTTAGGGACAGATGATAAAAGAGAGAAGCAAAAGGTCGAAGATGTATTGCCAGAAGTCATTGAGATAAAAGAAAACAAAAACTATCTAAAGGTAGATACGCATTATGCAAAAACGATTTATCTTCAAGAATATCCTTCTGAATTAGCAGATACATTCTTATACGAGCTGTTAGAAATCCCGAAAGAATTAGTGATTACTCTTCATATTGATCCTCTAGAGCAAGATGAAGCTTTTGATTTAGTGAAAACAAAGCTAGCATTCATGGAGCAACAAAAAGTCGATGAGCAAAAAAAGGCGTTGCAAAACGGATACGATTACGAAATGCTTTCTTATGACCTTTCGTATTCATTAACAGAAGCAAAAGGCTTGGTAGACGATTTGCAAAATAGAGGTCAAAAGCTTTATGCGATGACAAGCTCGATTCATTTTCGGGCAGGAACAACTGAACAGCTGGCGGAGATTCAAGACGAAGTGAATGCAGTAGGACGTCGTTTTGGATTCAAGATCATTGAATTAGAATTTATGCAGGAGAATGGACTAAATGCCACACTCCCGCTAGGAATAAATTCGATACCGTTAGATCGTACGCTATCAACAGCCAGCACAGCGATTTTTATCCCATTCACCATATCTGATTTGATCCAAGAAAACGGAAAATATTATGGAGTGAATGCTATTTCTAAAAATATTCTTTCACTAGATAGAAAACTTTTAAAAGCCCCCAATGGATTCGTTCTTGGGACACCGGGCTCCGGAAAAAGTTTTTCTGTCAAACGTGAGATAGTCAATGTCTTGTTACGAGATGCAGAAGATGAAGTCATCATTATTGATCCAGAACGGGAGTATTCGGTCATCGGTCAGAATTTCAATGGAGAGATCATCAAGATATCCAGTGATTCTGCAACAACGATCAACCCGATGGATATCAATGAAAACTATGGGGACGATACCGACCCTGTAGTATTGAAGTCAGAATTCTTGATTTCGTTGTTCGATTTGATTATTGGTGGGGCACTAGGTTTGAGTTCTGCTCAAAAAACGCTGATCGACCGAGTCTGTCGTAGAACATATGAAATAATGAGCGGTGATATGCCGACTTTTGTTGATTTTTATAACATATTAAAAGAACAGGAAGAAGAAGAAGCAAAGCAGTTAGTCATGGATCTAGAGATTTATATCGAAGGAAGTTTGTCAGTGTTTTCTGCCAAAACAAACGTGGATATCACGAAGCGGCTTGTCATTTACGATATTAAAGATCTTGGGAAACAATTGAAGACAATGGGGATGTTGATCGTTTTAGACCAAGTATGGAATCGGATCACGGAAAACAGGGAACGAGGCGTGCGAACATGGCTGTATATCGATGAGATGCAACTTTTGTTCACCAATGAATATTCAGAGAATTACTTTTTTGAATTATGGAGTCGGGCAAGAAAATGGGGGGCCATTCCAACAGGGATTACTCAGAATGTGGAGACATTGCTGCTATCGGATCTTGCACGAAGAATGTTGTCTAACAGTGACTTCGTCATGATGCTCAATCAGGCTAAATCAGACAGGACACAGCTCGTTCGATTATTCGATATTTCAGAAGAACAAGAGAAATACGTAGTCAATTCTCCAGAAGGCTATGGATTAATGGTATTTGGGGATACCACTCTCCCGTTTTACGATCATTTTCCAAAAGATACGAAGCTGTACAAAATGATGTCGACCAAGCCTGGAGAAACATAATAAAGTAAAAACAAGCAGAAAGGATATGTGATAGTGGCTGATTCGGAAAATCCAAGAGGAGATATTGAACTGGATAACGAAAGAGAGGATGAGAAAGGAAGCAGCTCCACTTCCAAGTCTAAAGCAGAAAATATTGTTTTAAATAGAAACGGTGAGAAATCATCAAAAACAAAAGTCTTCAAAACGAGTAGTGAGAAAAAGAAAAACATTCGGTTGAAGAAAAAAAACGGGAAAAAAGTAAAACTGATAACTTCGAATACGCGTAAAAAACGCCTTCGTGCCATGCTTCTCGAAAAAAGAATTGTCGCAGTGCACAATCCAAAAATCGCGAAACAGCAAAAGTTATTTCGAAGAAGACAATTACTTTTAAAATCAAAAAAAGAGCTAAAGTTGGAAAATGCTCGCCAAACGAACCAACAACATATCATTCAACGGGAAAAACCGAATGAGCAGACATATCGAAATAGTGTCATTTCAGATAAGCAAACAACCCAAGACATTACTCGCAAGCAAAAATATCAAAAGCAGTTTTTGCAAAAAGAATTGAAGTATACGGGATATGTCAGTGAAGCAAAAAAAGCTTCTTTACAACAAAAGCAAGCGACCGTTACTCGACAAGCTAAATCAACTCAATTTTCTACTCAATCTTATAAAAGAAAATATCAGCGTTCGACTCTCTCTGCTCAATCGAAGCAAACGGGTCAAACGAGCCAGAAATATAAGAGACAATCTGGACGAGCGAGCACATATAGCGTCAAGAATATGAAACATAAAGTAGACCGTTCATTACAACGAAATATTTCGCCTAAAAATCGTTTTCGTTCACAGATAAAGGAATTAGTGATTGATAAGGTAGGACGAGATGGGGACGGCAATTTGAATTTAATCGGGCTATTGATTGCGCTGTTTATTTTAGTACCGATATTGTTGAAACTGATTATCATCATTATCAGTACGATCAAAGATCTTGCTGATACTGCTAATGTCAAGTTACACCTTCTCAATGAACAAGAAATATCTCAAGAGTTGAACAATTTATTGCCAGCTGTGCGTAGAGAAGGAGAGATTAATAAACAAAATCCAAACTTAGAAAATAAAGTAGGACAAGCGCGTAAAAATGCTAAGTCTATGAGAAATTCATTAGTTCAAGAAAATTCTCATCAAGTTCGCTGATACGAATCAAAAAAATAAGGAACTGTGACAAAAGTCTTGTCGCAGTTCCTTTTTCCGAATAAACGGTGTTCCAGAAGTAACTTCTTCGGAAATAAGCCGAAATTTCACAAAAATTTGAAAAGCAATTTTCGTAAACTCCTTCTTATTTCTTGAAGCTGACCACTTCTGTCACAACCTCTTCAAATCGTTAAATGGATTGCACAATGATCGTTAGTAATAGACCCAATACATAGCTAGCATTGAACAAGACCATATTTTTGATGGAACAGCTGAAACTGATAGGTTGGGGTAATGTTTGCTTGAATTGATCTAAATGCTTCTTCACAATTGGCAAAGTCAAGAAGGTGACTAAGATTGGCCATTCATAGATACCACTCAACAAGCCCATCAAGATCACAAAATAGCAAGCATACATCAATAGCTGGAATAAGACTGTTCCTGCTGGGCGTCCGATATAAAAAACCAGTGTATAGCGATGATTTTCAATATCGCGGTCAAGATCTCGCAAATTATTAGCTAACATGATATTGGCAATCGTAAACACCAAGGGTAAGGAAGCCAATACAATGGCTGCTATAGCCCAAAGGTTTCCTACCAAAGCAAATTGCCCGGATGAAAAATCGATTGTCAGATCATAGACATCCGAACCGAATGTATTAACATAAACGACCATTGCAAAAATCCCAAGTCCCATAGTCACCCCGCTGAAGATTTCCCCTAAAGGCATTCGAGACAAGGGAATGGGACCGAATGTATAGAATACTCCGATAAAACAACAGATAAATCCCATCAAAAGCAAAAGCCAACCCGTATTGATTGTTAAAATAACGCCAATAACAAAAACAAATGCGATCATCGCTAAAATCATGTTTCGGATCAATACAGGGGATAGATTTCGGCGACCAATGACGTTTTCTTCATACTTATATACTTCAGAATGCGCCTTTTCATAATCCATGTAATTATTGATCGCGGTTGTCGCTAAATCAAAAACTAGCATCCCAACAAAAAATAAAAAAGTGTTCAACCAATGTATCTCGTGAAAAAAAGCGATAGAGAATAATACCCCTACCGCAAAAGGAAATACACTAGCCACCTTTGTTCGTATTTCAACTACTTCTAAAAAGATTTTTAGTGTCATGGTTCGTGCTCCTTATTTTAGTTCAGAACGGTCACCCATCGTGTAATGGGAGTCCTCAGATAATTTGAAAGTGTCTTTGATCGGATCGGTCACATATACTTTATCGTCTTTTGTCACGAAGATTGCTTCCGTCCCATTGTTCAATTCACTTTCAACATATTCCAGACCTTTTTTCACACCCATTGAAAAGACTGCTGTAGACAGACCGTCACCATCAATGGATTTATCTGTTATGATCGTGACACTTGCGATATCGTTGTCGAATGGATAACCTGTTTTTGGATCAAACAAATGATGGTATTTTTTGCCATCTACTTCTAAATAGCGCTCATAAATTCCAGAAGTAACTAATGTTTTGTTCCGTTCTTTGATAGAACCTAAAACAGAGCCACGAGCCATATTTGGATCTTGGATGCCGACTGTCCAGTCTTGGTTTTCGCCTCTTGGGCTGTGTCCTAAGACATAGACATTCCCACCTAAATCAACGATAGCAGTAGTCACACCTTGTTTTTTCAAGACTTTCACTACTTCGTCTGTAATGTAGCCTTTGGCGATTGCCCCTAAGTCGATGATCATTCCTTTTTCTTTTAGATAGACCGTTTTTTCTTGGTCATTTAGTTCAATTTTATGATAATCCACTAATTTCAATGCCTGATCGATTTCTTCTTGTGAAGGTTTTCTGGCGTCATCAAATCCGATTCGCCATAATTGAGTGATTGCACCGATTGCCATATCGAATCCGCCTTGAGAATCTTGGCTGTATTCATAGGCTCGTTTGACTAATGTGTAGACGTCGTCAGAAACTTTTACGGGTTTGATTCCAGCCTGTTCATTCACTTCATCAATCTCGGAACCTTTTTGGTTGATCGTGATTTTATCACCAAGCTCTTTTACTCGATCAAAGGCAGGTTTCAATGCTGCTTCTTTGCCTTCATCATACACACGGATACGAACGTAAGTCCCTAACAAGAACTGTTCATCAGAGTACGGATCTTTCAAGATCTTGGTAGAAGCTGAACTTTCAGTGGTTGTTTTTTTTGCTGAATTAGTACAGCCAGTTAGCACCATAAAAGAGATGCCCAGTGTGATTAAGGAAAATAGTAGTTTTTTCCGCATTGTTTTCCTCTCTTCATTTTGAAAGGTGAGACGACTGCCTAATCTGGCTATCGTCCCACCCTCCAACTTTTATTAATATGGTTATATGATATTACTCTGTTACGATATTGTCTACTTCGATTGTTTGAGTGTCGCCTTTTTCAGCTGCATTCACTAATTGTTGTGCGTACATGATGAATGAATGTGAGCTGTGTGTAGCACCTGTAACAACTTCTACATCAGCAGGTGAGCCATCTTCTTCACCCATTGCTTTGACGAATTCATCGTTAAGAGTAGGGATGTAAGTTTTTGGTTCTGTTCCGTTTTTGGCTTTCATGTTTTCATTGTATTCTGTATCATCTTGTTTTGATTTACCGTCTTTGTCGATATAATCAAAGTTTGATTCAGTTACTTTGCCGCCAGCAACTGTCATTTCGAATTGCACACGGTAGCCGTTAGAGTAGTTCTTTTCTTCTAGCTTGTAAGTGCCGTCTTTCAAATCAGCACCATTGTCGATTTCGATTGTATCTGTGTTCCCAGCTTGAGCAGCTTGGATCAATTGTTGTGCGTAGTTTTGGAAGCTTTCAGATGAGTGAGTAGCTCCAGTTACGACTTCCACACCGCTTGCGCTTTGTGCTTTTAAGAATTGGTCGTTCAACTCAGGAATATATTTTTCTGGATTTGTGCCAGATTTTGCTTCCATGTTTTTGTTGTATTCTGCATCTTTTGTTTTTGATTCGCCGTTTTCATTGATGTTATCATATTTTGATTCAGTAATTTTACCGTCTTTTACAACCATTTCAAAAACTGCGCGGTAACCATTTGAATAATTTTTTTCTTCTAATTTATATGTGCCGTCTTGCAAGTCTCCGCCAGCAACAACTTTTGTAGATGATTCTGTTGTGCTTTTTGCAGTTGAAGATTGTGCTGTAGATGATTCAGAAGAAGAATTTGAACTTCCGTTATCATCTGCGCCGCAAGCGCCTAACACTAGAGCTGAAAATGCTAACACGGCAAATCCAGTTACAAAACGTTTTTTCTTCATTTTAATACCCCACCATTCCATTTTTAGTCCACAATTTTTCTTTGTGATTCATTATACATTCTAATCTTTTTAGCCTATAAGTCAACTATTTTTGATAAATAACCCACGTAATATTTCAAACGTTTTCTTTCAGCGAATTTCGTGAAAAAACGCTTTATTTTAAAATTTGAAAAAAATCCAAAAGGAGTTAGACAAAAGAACAGAACATCTATATAATATATGGAGATTGTGTAATAAGTATCAAACTAAAAGAATTATCATATATTTATGATATAGATAGTCTATAAGGAGCGGATGATCAATGGCAAAGCAAAATATTGTCGTTGTAGGAGCAGGATATGCCGGTGTTTCAGCTACAAAATACTTGGCAAAAAAACTGAAAAAAGAAGATGTAGCAATTACTCTGATCGATCGTCATTCGTACCATACTATGATGACCGAGTTGCATGAAGTAGCTGGCGGACGTGTAGAACCAGAAGCAATCCAATACGATCTGCAGCATTTGTTTGCTCGTCAAAAGAATGTACAACTTGTCACAGATACAGTTGTCGGTATCGATAAAGAACAGAAAATCGTCAAGACCAAATTGGGTTCCTATCCTTTTGATCAGCTGATCCTTGGAATGGGCGGAGAGCCGAATGACTTTGGTACACCTGGTGTCAAAGCTCACGGATTCACCCTTTGGTCATTTGAAGATTCTGTAAGGATTCGTGAACATATTGAGAAAACAGTAGCAAAAGCTGCGTTGGAACCAAATGATGAGTTGCGTAAAGCCATGCTGACTTTCGTTGTCTGTGGTTCTGGGTTTACCGGTATTGAAATGATTGGGGAACTGATTGACTGGAAAAATCGCTTAGCCAAAGATTACAAGTTGGATCCAAACGAGATCACACTGATGGTCGTAGAGGCAATGCCGACGATCTTGAATATGTTAGACCGAAATGATGCTGCAAAAGCTGAACGCTATTTGCGTAAGCACAATGTAGAATTATTATTGAATGCACCAATCGTAGAAGTGGCTGCGGATCATATCAAGCTGAAGGACGGACGCAACATTCCGACCCACACACTGATTTGGACAGCTGGTGTTAAAGGAACTTCTGATGCTGCTGATTTTGGATTAGAAGCAGCACGCGGACAGCGGTTGATCGCCAATGAATACATGCAGGCAAAAGGCTACGAAGATAAAAACATCTATATCATCGGTGATTTAGTCTTTTATGAAGAGTTTCCAGGAACACCGACACCGCAGATCGTCCAAGCTGCTGAACAAACAGGACACACAGCCGCAGCGAATATCGTGGCTTCGATCAAAGGCGGAGAAAAGCATAAATTTAAAGGAAACTATCAAGGATTTATGGTTTCTATTGGTGCCAAATGGGGGGTAGCTAACCTATTTGACAAGATCCATTTAAGCGGATTTTTAGCTATCGTAATGAAACATATCGTGAATTTGAAATACTTCTTTGATATTCGTTCTGGTTATTATATGTTCCAATATTTAATGCATGAGTTTTTCCATATCAAAGACGATCGCAACGTGACTCGAGGACATTCTTCTCGTTACGGTAACGTCTTATGGAGTGTGCCACTTCGTATTTTCTATGGTTTAGTTTGGTTCGTTGAAGCTTCCAAAAAAATCATTGGTAATGGTGAAGTGTTCAGACCAAGTACTTGGTTTGGTGAAGGATCATGGTTCACTGGAAACAGTGTATTTCCTTGGACGTGGGAATATAATGTAACAGATGTTGCCAGTGGTGCTTCTGCTGCTGGAGATGCAACCACAGCTGCCAGCGGAGCAGGGGCAAGTGCCGGAGAAGCAGCGACTCATGCTGCACATTTCGGTTTGAGTTATGCATACGGAGAAGAACCAATGGCTGTGATCGAGAAGTCACCAGACTGGTTCACGAAGATTATGCAAGTAATCATGCCAAATAATGATGTAGCAATGTTCTTCCAAAAATTTATGGTATTCTTTGAAATCGCCTTGGCATTAGCATTGATTGCTGGATTATTCACATGGCTATGCAGTGCGACAACGATCGTATTAGTGATCACATTCTGTTTATCAGGAATGTTTTATTGGGTAAACATTTGGTTCATTTTTGTTGCTTTCGCATTGATGAACGGCTCTGGTCGTGCGATTGGTTTGGATCGTTGGGTGATTCCGTGGCTACAACGTACACTAGGCAATTGGTGGTACGGTAGACCAAGTGCCCAATACGGCAAGAAATAAATAGATAAAAATAAATGAACAACGTTATTTGAATGCAAGATTTTCAATAGAAAGGGGCTGAGGCAAACCGTCGCAGCCTCCTTTTTATGTAAAACAAAGGAATAAGATGCCCGAGATAAACCTCCATGAGCAAGACACAGGTGTCATAACCTCTGATAAACGGTATTCCAGAAGTAGCTTCTTCGGAAATAAGACGAAATTTCACAAAAATTTGAGAAGCAATTTTCATAAATTCCTTCTTATTTCTTGAAGCTGCCCACTTCTGTCACAACCTCTTGATATAAACGGTGTTCCACCTGCTGCTTCTCGGTAATAAGCCCAGAGAATTAGAAAACATGGAAAGCTGCTTTCTATTCTTCGTTCTTATTACTCAAAGCAAGGCACAGGTGTCACAACCTCTTGTTTTTATGCTAAAATTGGGTGAGTTAATCTGGAAAAAGGAGAACAAAAATGAGCCTTAAAGAATTTGCTGAAAAAAGTCTGCTCAAACCTTGGGATGTTTTTATTATTTTGCTTTTGACTGTTCTTTCTTTTTTACCAGTCATGATTTTTGGTCTTCAGCAAAATACCGCAACAGCAGAAAAAGAAGCGGTACTGCGTGTGGATGGCACAGAAATCAAAACATTCCCTTTGATGGCTGGAGAAAAGAGCTACACATATACTTACAAAGATAAACACGGAGATTATAACTTGATTGAGATAGATGGCGATCGAGTACGGATAAAAGAAGCAGACTGCGATGACCAGATCTGCGTACGTCGAGGCTGGGCAACAAAAAATGGTGAAACCATTGTTTGTTTACCACATAAATTAGTGATCGAGGTCCGATCTACAGATGGGGGTGACGAAGACAGTCTGATTTATTAGACCTTCACACACCATGAGCAAATTACAAAAAATGATTTATATTTCGCTACTTGTTGCACAAGGAGTGATCATTGGCTTATTGGAAAATATGATTCCTTATCCTTTTGCTTTTGCGCCTGGAGCAAAATTGGGCTTAGCCAACCTGATCACGATCGTTGCGATTTTTACCATGAAAAAACGGGACAGCTTCTTGCTATTGTGGCTGCGACTATTTCTGACTACCTTGCTAGGTGGAACGATTTCCACGTTCCTTTACAGCATGAGCGGTGCTCTGCTTAGTTATTTTGGGATGTTATTGGTCAAGCAATTAGGACCCAAACGTATCAGTATCATCGGGATCAGTGCGGCCGGTGGGTTCATGCATAATGTCGGTCAGCTTTTGATGGCCTCTTTCATTGCGCAATCATGGACAGTCATGCTGTACTTGCCAGTCCTTTCCGTTTTAGGAATCTTGTCAGGAATCGCTATCGGAATCGCGGCGAATTATCTTTTACGACATGTGCAGACACTGCAACGATTCCAAAAAGATTATGAGCAGGGAACCAAACAACAATGGAGCCCGATGTTTACCAAAAAATAATCGTCACACAAGGAGTTTTTTTATGAAGCTACATCCAATGTGGGAAAACTATCCTGCTTTAAGTAAAGAATTGACAGAAACACTAAAACGGATGGAAGAAACTGTCCGTCTGAAAAACAAACCTGTCGAACAAGCAATCAAAGAAACGATCCATGCTGGCGGAAAAATGTTGCGACCTGCCTATCAGCTACTGTTCTCACAATTTGGACCAGAGCAAGACCGGGACAAAGCCATCGCTTTGGCAGCTTCCATCGAAATGCTCCATACGGCCACACTGATTCATGATGATATCGTTGATGAAGCAGATCTGCGGCGTGGTCAGCCTAATATCCGTAGTCAGTTTGGGAATGTCGTTTCTGTTTATGCAGGAGATTATTTATTCGTCTGCTGTTTTAAACTATTGTCTGATTACTCGACTTCCCTGAAAAGTCTTCAATTGAATTCTCGCAGTATGGAAAAAGTATTGAATGGCGAATTAGGGCAGATGGATGATCGCTATAATTATGAACTTTCTGTAAAAGAATATTTGGAGAATATCTCAGGTAAGACAGCTGAATTGTTCCAACTAAGTTGTTCTGTTGGCGCTTTTGAAAGTGGAACAAGCGAGCGTTTCGCAAAAAAAGCAGGAGATATCGGACTCTCTATCGGGATGGCCTTCCAAATTATTGATGATATTTTGGATTATACAAAAGAGAGTCAGGAAATCGGGAAACCTGTACTAGAAGACATGCGTCAAGGAGTCTATTCTTTGCCATTGATCTATTCTTTGAAAAAAAAAAACAGAGTTTACTGCCTTATTTAGAGAAGAAAACGAAAATGACAGAAGAAGATATTGAAGCTGTACGCAAAATCGTTGAACGTACAGGAGGTGTGGGAGAAGCCAAGAAATTAGCAGCAGCCTACACAGAAAAGGCGTTGAAAGAAATCAAGAAATTACCTGATACCTCTCTTCGAACGAGAGAAAATCTTTTTTCCCTTACTCAATTGATTCTAGACCGCAAAGACTGAACAGAAATTGGTGCAACACGTGGATAAATTCCTAAGGATGAAATCTACATGTTTTTGGATCACTTGAAATGGATTTTTTGATGTTAACAAGCAAAAATAAAGAGCAATGTCACTAACTGACGTTGCTCTTTATTTTTTATCTCGGTTCATTTTTTTATCTTTTCGACTTCTTATTACTCATGAAAGTGATTCTTAAACCGATTACAAGTAATATAACGCCTGCGATTGTTATCCAATTATTTGATTGACTTCCAGTTTTAGGAAGTACTTTTTTCGATTTATTTAAACGATCATCGCTTGTTTTATTAGCTAAGTTAACGTTCGTCTTGTTATCCGAACTTGTTCTTGGGAAAGAGACACTTGCATGACGACTGTCACTTGTGATAAATGTTGTATCTGCCGTATCGATACTGTCACTTGAAGTGGTAGTAGAATCCGAGCTATCGCTTGAAGTCGTTGTGTCAGTACTATCACTTGTGGACGTTGTATCCGAGCTATCGCTTGAAGTCGTTGTGTCGGTACTATCGCTTGTGGTAGTAGTATCTGTGCTATCGCTTGTAGCAGTTGTGTCAGTACTATCACTTGTGGTAGTAGAATCCGAGCTATCGCTTGAAGTCGTTGTGTCGGTACTATCACTTGTGGACGTTGTATCTGTACCGCCTGTACCATTGTCGCTGATAAATATTTCGTTAGGATCCCAACGATTGGTAGCCGCATCTAAAATCACATTTGTCCCTATAATCGTTCCATCTTGGTTTTGAGTAATGTGAATAGTGGCATTAGGCGCAAGGATTGTTCCTTGAAAAGGAGCACTGATTGTCAAATAAGTCATCTCATTTCCGAAATTCCAAGAGATATTCGCATCCGAAAAATCTTCTGTTTCATGATTTGAGCGATCGTTGTATTTGATTGGTGACTGTACGTTCAATGCAGAAGAACTGTTGATGACATTGAATACGACTACTTGATCACTTGGATTGATGATTTGAAGTGGCGTATTCATCGTTAACACTTCTGCGTCGATATTTACCAATAAAAATCCAGAATCTGATAGACCAGTCAAATCAATTGTTCGATTATTCATGTCTGGAAAATCCGCAGCAGTATATGTTTTACCTGGGGTGGCAGTTGCAAGGTCATTTGCTGCTACATTCAATCTAGCAAACTCTTGCTCGAAATCAATATATTCGTTTCCATCACGGTCTTTATAAAAATCATCCGGAGTTAAGTGATCAAGCCTTGATCACTTAACCGTAGGATGTCCATCTTGTAATGCTATATCCACATCACTACCAACGACAAATTTATTTACTCTTGTGTCGCCAGTAGGGATACCTGAAGAATTAATGAAAGAATCAGTTTTTTGTATATAATTGATCTCTTGGTTCAATAAGCCTTCATGAAGCTCTGTCCCAAAATTATTATTTGCATCCAGTTCATGTGTTGCTATATTTCCGTCTGTATGGGCATTAACTGTTGTCTTGTTTTTGGCAAATACATGGAATTGACCAGCAATTCCCAGCAAACCATAGTTACCAGTTAAATCATTATAAACATTCCCAGGATCTTTAGGAAATGTCTCCGCTGAAACAGCCACACCATACGAAAAGATGTTGAACAATAAAGTAACTAATATTAATAAACTTACCCTTTTTTTCATCTTTTCCCTTCCTTTCATTTCAAACATTTTCCTGTTATACTCTTTTTTTCCTAGGCTTAAACTGTTCGTTTAAAAAATCATTGTTTATTTAAACAATATTAATGAATCATTCATTTTATTGATTTTTGTTCAAATGGAAAATAGAGAACATCTTTCTCTTTCAATCTCCAAACGATTCATACTAGTGACTGGAAAGTGTAAAAAATGAGGGGGTGTAGTAACATATAAGTAGAAATTCTAGAGTTAGGAAAAAGCAAGCAGGATAAATAAAAAGGAGGAAAATAGATGAATTATTTAGATATGTTATGCGAGAGCATAGACCGAGCATACGAGCGATTTGAACGTTTGTTTGAAGGTGTCTCTATTGAGGAGGCCAACCGTTTTTCAGTGGAAGACAGAGCCCCACAAATCAAATCAATGACTTGGCTGGCTTGGCATACCGCTCGAGAATTGGATTTCCAGATTGCTGATTTAGCCAGTACCTCTCCAATTTGGCACAGCCAAGATTGGGAAAGCCGATTTCCGATGAGAATAGCAGATGACGAACAAGATTGGAAGCACAGTCTGGAACGAGCAAAACAAATCCAAACTAATCAAGTAGAAGACTTGCTAGGGTACTTGCGGGCTGCTTCTGATTCTGCTTTTTCCTATTTAAGAGGGTTAGAACCTTCCGAGCTAGATGAAGTAATTGACGAAAACTGGACACCACCAGTCACGCGAGGGATGCGTCTTGTTTCTATTATTGATGATGCTGCCATGCACTCTGGTCAGGTGATCTATGCGAGACGTTTATTGGGATTGAAAGACTAAGACACTAAATAAAAAAGAACTTACGACAAAAACAAGTCGTAAGTTCTTTTTTGATTTTAGTTGATTGGCATCCATGATCTATATATAAGATCGAAAGCAGGATCTGATTTTCTCCTGCTGTTAGAAACGGCAATGATCGTGATTGGGTATTGTCCATGATGACGAATGTCCTCAGCTATGAATTCGGGTTCCGTTGTTGTAGCAATTAGAAAGTCCCATAGATAGAATTCGTAGTGACTGATACCGTAATGATCTACTGAAGGCTCCCAAGTAACTGTCGTGCTTCTTGGATTGAATGTATAGCGAATTCTTCCAGGCTGAGACGGTCGGTAATCAGGAATCGCTTGTTGGATGACGGTACCACTAAATTCAATTGAAGCACCGCCTGTGGTGTACCAGTGAAGATTGTTCGTACCAGCTTCATGCCAAATCACATTCTCTCCGTCATAGGTACCGGGATGATCAAAGACGATTTCAGGTAACTGCCCAAAACGATCTCTGATACGTAATGGAAATGGTGTATAGACAGTGGCGACAGATGGGCTGACTAATTGGTCTCTGGCGTTAAGAAAGCTTATTTCAGGCATGTTTTTCAAAGTGTCAATTGATGTCAATTTATTAGCAGTTAAAAAGACACTTCTCAAATTCACTAAACTTTCTAAAGGTTCGATCGTAGAAAGATTATTGTTTGAAAGACCTAAGGCTTCCAGTGTGGTGAATTGTGCGATCTTATTCAAGAATTGGAGTTGCGCCTCATTATTTAAGTAAGGGAAATCATTGTACCCTAACTCTAAGAGGGACAATTTTGGAAACTGTAATTGGTCATCCAATAGGCGGATTTGATTATGTGCTCCGTAAATTCTTTCTAGATTGACATGGTTCTTCAATGGTGAGATGTCTGCGACAAGATTATAGTTGAACTCGATCATCTCCAAATTATGTAGATTGTATAGCTCTGTTAATGTAGGCACCTGATTTCTTGAAATCCATAGATGAGTTAAGGAGGTACAGATGGCTATTCTTCTTAGTGTAGTCAAACCGTTATTTACCAAGGACAACAGTTCAAGTGAAGGGACATCTTTTAGTGTCTCCAAACTGCTGATCTGGTTAGAATCTGCTCCGATAATTTTTATATTAAGAAGTTCTCCTAAAGGGGACAAATCAGACACACGGTTATTGTTGAAACGAAAGTTTTCTATATTCTTTGCATGTTCCATGCCTGACAAGTCTGCAATTTCCTGATTAGAGACATCTAATACGATCAAACTCTCCATATGTTTATCGGTAATCGGTTCGTTTTCACTTAAACCAAAGTGCTCCTTCAAACAACGTTCCAAGTTCCTATCTTTGATTTGGATCGCTGTTTGGTTTTCAGGCTCGACCACTCGCGTAATGAAAGTAGATACAAGTGGGTCTATTTCTGAGGTGAGTATATTTTCTAGTTCTGTATTCATTTCTCTATGTACTGTTGCAACACTCGGTTGTCTTTCTGGTAAAGAGGTTCCTTCTACTTGTAGAGTAGGAATAGTAGTAAGGAATGTACTAACATAATAGTGAAGCCGTCAGTAAACGTGATTTTCTATTTTTCATTTCAAATCCCTCCATTTTCCATTGTAATCGGTTACTATTTCATCCTAATAAATAATCCAATAAGAAGGAAGTTCATTTAACTTTTCTGGTCATCCACATATTTCTGTAAAAGGAAAAAACTGTTCTAAGAGACCGTTCGGCATCTGATAAAGTAGTAACAGGTAGGCGGTTTTAACGAGAAAAACAAATAGAAAAATCAGATACCATTCGTTTGTTTTTGTAGATAAAACCATAATAGCTCTATCGATAAAAAAACGACAAAGGAGGGAGGCATTCTGATAAAGCGACATAAAAAAAAGCTTATCGCTGCTCTAGCGATCGTGACAACTATGCTTATTGGCTTTTTTATCTATGATCATTTTTGGAGAGAACCCGAAGTGATCATGAACTTAAACAGTGGAGACCAGTCATTTATCAAAGACATGTCAGAAGAAGAACTGCGCAATTTTCTACAGGACCAAGCAGACGGTGATTACGTACGATTGAAGTTAGATACAACGATGCGTTTTGATACCTCTGACGATCCGGGATCAGTGAATATCCAAAACCCGCCCAGCAATGAATATGCGATCAAAGTCACAACTTATATAGAAGGGGAAGACGAAGAGATTTATATCTCGGGTGTAATCCAGCCAGAACAATATGTGACGGAAGGAAAACTACTGCGAAAAGTTGAAGAAGGCACATACAAGACAGTTAGTACCGTCCAGTTTTTAGATGATGAATCAAACGTAGTCGGAACGTCTTCTGTCGTAGGGAAGTTAACAGTTGAAAGTTAACTGATAGCAAACATATATTTTTAGGAGGAAAAGAAATGAAATTATCTGCAAAAGTGATGGTGCCGGCACTTGCTTTATTAAGCACGGCGGCGATTGGGCAAACAGTAAGCGCTTATACATGGGTCGGAGGAGAACCTGATCCAAATACGGTGTATGATTCTGTCCAAAAACAAGACAATGCCACGATCCCAGCAGAAGGTACCTTCAAAGAATGGGACCCGACAGATCCGGGACCAGGACCAGAACCAACTGATCCAGTGGATTGGATCGATGTATCGATTCCGACAAAAGTGTTATTCGGACAAACAGATGCAACAGAAGGAAAGATCGTAGCGCCAATCTACCAAATCAGAAACAACTCGGTAAAAGGCGTGAAAGTCTCTGTTGGAAACTTCGTAAAAGGGCAAGATGCAGACAAAGTGCCGGAATTAGTGTTGAACATGGATAGTGTAAGTAGTAGTACATCCATCCCTTTAGTCAATCCAACAACTGCGCCGCAATTTCCACGTGAGTTAGTGACATTGCCGAACAAGGACGATGTCTCAGAGTTTACTTTCTCTGGTAGTGTCGGAGCAAATTTCCAATTTGGGGAAGCAATTAATCCTCAATACGAACTTGTCTTACAATTTGAAGCTATAGGGGTATAAAAAAATGAAAAAAACAGGGATCATTCCACTGGTTTTCCTTCTGGGATTTTTCTGCTTATCAATGAACAGTTTGACAGATGCAGCAGAAAAAGAAAGCACGATCGAAGTCAGCGGTCTGATCTATTCAGAAAAACCAACGGAACCTGGAACAGATCCAAGCACAGATCCTGGAACAGGATCAAGTGCTGGGCCTGATACAGGCTCAACTGCAGATTCCGCAACTGATTCTGGAAAAAGTACCGGTGGAGATACGTCAGGAACATCCGGTTCTAGCGACACTAAGGGCAATTTGCCTCAAACGAATGCTGTAGAAACAAGTAGATGGGTAACGGCAGCAGGTGTGCTGCTTCTCCTCGGTTCTCTTTCTTTATTGAGTAAAAAAGCCTTGTCTGGAGACACATATGTTTAGACAGGCGAACAAATACAAAAGAGAGAGGAGAGAAAAATGAAACTATTCAAAATACTAGCAGTTTTTACGTTGATGATTTCTAGCATCAGTCCAACTACCCTCGTCTATGCAGTTTCAACCTTGACGTCTGAAAGTAGCGAGGTCGCAAGTGAAGAAACACCAACAGCCGAACCACAAGTGGCGGAGGAAGCTGTAGCAGAGCCTACAGAAGAACCTGTAGCAGAAGAACAATCAACGGAACCAACGTCCGTCGATCCACAGACAGACTCAGCTATTCCCGTACCGGAACTAGCTGTGCCAAGTCCGCAGATTCCCCTTCCCAATCTTCCCCAATATCGTGAAGACCTGAGAAGAAACGGGGAAAGTTCTTATCGAGCAGCAGTCCAATCTGGATTTAATACGGGAGTCAGTAACTTGTCAGAATTGGGACCTAATGTAGGAGACAGTATTTCCTACAGCTTTACGTTCCCGACCCATTCTCTCGTATATGGGAACGGCAGTGACTGGATCTCATTTATCGTTGGTAATGGTAATATCGGTGTTGCTTTTGTCAACAGGATGCACTATGGCCGAAATTCTTATGCAAATAATTATCAGATCGGACGCACGGAAGTCGTCGAAGTTGGGGGGCCTTCTGGTGATCTTAGTATTACTTCGAATCACACGATAAACAATAATAATTTCACGATGACGATGTCAGGGACGATCACTAGAACAAGAGTCAGCAACCGTACTAACTACCAATTAACAGCTGGGATTCATAATCTTGTATTAGGCTCTACTGCCGTAGCTTCAGGTGGTGAGGTGCCTGCTACGCCTATAGAAGATGTACCGATCTCTTATCTGTCGATCGGGAACTTTACGGTCAGTAGTAATCCATATACACTCCAGGTCAATGATCCCGGATCATTTCCTTTAGGCCAACACACTGCTGTAAGTTCAACGTACCCAGGTAACACGAATGGGATAAATTATAAGCAGTTTATAAATGTATTGCTAGATGGTGTTCCTATCGGTCAGGATGACTATAGTATATCTGCGCCAGATAGGAAACTTACAACGATTGGTACACATCAACTACCAATAACTGTTCGGATATCCAATGGTACGGTAATAAGTCAGGATATTCCTATAGAGGTGAGTTATACGGATAGGGATACGATCGTCTTTGGAAACAACTACAGATGGGCACCAGTTGGAGGAGCCTATCGAATGATGTCTAGTAGGATAGAGGCATTTGCAGCTGAAGGAAATGATGTCCTAGATATAATAGGTGAGGGCATGAACAGTTCTAACGCTTACTACAGCCTTGGTATATTTGGGGTCAACTCTACTATTTTGTTAAATAATCTTTCCGGTGGAACCACTAAAATAACCCACCGAGTAATGGGAAGCAGTTTTAAACTACAAGCTCTGGACAGGTGGAATAATAGCAGTTACACTCCTACTCCTGGGGATCTTGCCGTTGCCTACCATGCAGAGGGGAAGATCTGGTTATCAAAGCAAGGTCAGATGCCAGATTATACTGGGAGCGCGCAAACAGAATATTTTGAGATTCTTTCGCATGGTCAGTATCGTCAACTTGAACTCCATAAGTTATCGGTCTCCGAACATGAGATTTTTAACGGGATGACCAGAGAAGAACTAGATCAAAATGTTGCTAATTATATAAATGTGGGGACTTCTGGTAGAGTGAAAGTAAAAGGTTTTGTTACCTACCCAGACACGGCTACTAATGGAAGGAAAAACGGGGTCATCCAAGTCGAAGAGATACTCGATTCTGGAAAGACAGCTACTTACAACTACACAGTACCATTTGTTGTTAGTTCTAAACTTGAAGTAACGGCTAAGACTGATAATAAAGTATTGCTAGGAACAGACATGAACACAGTGGATCTTCGTCAGTTTGTAGATGTCGTGGTGGATGGAGAAAAGCTTGATGAAGATCGATATGAAGTGGAAATGACTTCTGCGCCTATCGCTACAGATACCGTGAGTGCTAGAAGAGTACAATCGTTACGGATTACTGTAAATGAAACAGCTCTCTCTCAAGAGATACCTGTCGCTATAGAAATCATATGGGGAGACAGTATCGTCTTTGGACGATTCCCACTCGTTAGTAGGACAGCTGCTGCTTTTACTTTACATCATCGTGAAAATCATCCGTTGATCACTGCAAGTAAAGGATGGAGATCTACTGGTACGTCTGAAAGTATAGCTCCAAATTATGCTGGAAGAGATTACTATAACTTTTCTTGGTACGACTTGAGTCAAAAAAACAGTGTGGATCTAAAGAATGACTCTGCCGGTCAAACAGTAACTGCGCAAGGCGAAGAACAAGAGGATGATGTTTTAAGCCGCTGGACTACACAATCAGTTAACTATGGTGATGTCGTGCGTTCATGGGTAGCAGTACCAGCGGGGAATGCAGTGACAGAAAACGAGCAATTTGTCTATAACGGCGGTGAAGTCTACTATGAAATCACAGCAGGCGGTTATCGAGCACTGAATATCAGTAAACTTACTCCATCAAGTCATATGATCCTACAAGGAACGACGAAAAGTGAGTTAGATAGCCGATTAGCTGAGTTTCTAGATGTATCAAGTGTAGAAGGTGTCAGCTTGGATAAATTCATCTAGTACCCAGACACTTCTGTAGTCGGTACGGCAAGTGGGACGATCCGTGTAAAAGAAACCTTATCTACAGGGAAAATAGTTTCCTATGATTATGAGATTTCATTCACAGTTGAGGCAGAGAACACCCCTCCAACAGCTGACCCAATTGCGCAAGAATTATATTTAGGAGAAGCATTGCCGGATTCGCCGATGGATCTACTAGAAAATATATCAGATGACAGAGACGATCCGTCAGCTCTGAAAGCAACTTATCAAAATCGACCAGATATAAATCTCGTTGGAGAGATGACAGCTAGTATTCAACTAGAAGATTCAGAAGGAGCTGTTTCAATCATCGAGGTACCGATCACCATCAAGTGGGGAAGTACGATTTCCTTAAGAGGGCTTAGTGATCGTACAGTTGGCGCCTATAGTTTAACGAGAAGCACCGATGGCACACTGCGTCTTCATTCGACATTTAGTGACAATAGAACGAATCAAGGTTCGCAAGTCCATTCCTATTATGGAGGCAGTGTCTACTATTCGATCGAAGTATTTGATGGAGAAACAAGCACCTATCAATATGAAGTCACAGGTAATGCGATTATCAGAAATGCAGTAAATGGATTCAATCAAGGCAATCCATTGGAAGTATCTTCGGGGAATGTCGTCAAAGTTTATCACGCAGAATCTAACAGCCGAAGCAGACTGATGGTAAATGAAGTCGCGGAAAACTACTCCTTCGGTACACCTTTTTCTTACTACCGAGTAACGGACAATGGCTTAGTTCCGATCAAACACTTGGAAGCTGAAGCAGTTCCTCAGACATTCTACTTAGGTGAAAACACGGACGGACGTGACCTAAAAGACTTCGTTACGGATGTGCAGGTAAATGGTGTAGCAGTGGATGCAAGTGAATATGAAATCTCGTTACGTTCCGAAGTCAATACGACATTAATCGATACGCGTGAAGTAGAAGTCGAAATACGCACGACGGATGGATTAGGCATCCTGAGAACAACTGTGCCGTATGAGGTCAAATGGGGAAGTACGATTTCCTTGAGAGGACTTGGTGGAAATACAGTCGGATCCTACAGTTTGATAAAAGATAGGAACGGAAAGCTACAACTTCATTCGACATTTGGTGATAACAGTACTCGTCAATATTTAAACGTTCACCCCTATTACGCAAATCTCGTGTATTATTCAATCGAAGTATTAGACGGAGAAACAAGTACCTATCAATATGAAGTCACGGGTAATGCAGTTATCAGGGATGCAATCAATGGGTTCAATCAAGGCCAGCCATTAGAGGTCTCTTCGGGTAATATCATCAAAGTCTACCATGCAGAATCTCGGACTCGAAGCAGACTGATGGTAAATGAAGTTGCGGAGAACTACTCCTTCGGCACACTTTTCTCTTATTATCGAGTGACTGACAATGGATTAGTTCCGATCAAACAGTTGGAAGCCGAAGCAGTTCCTCAGACATTTAACTTAGGTGAAAGTGTCGATGGACGCAATCTAAAGGAATTGATTAGAAATGTACGAGTAAATGGCACAGTCGTAGACGCAAGTGAGTATGAAGTAGTCTTACTCTCAGATCTTAATACGACATTGGTCGGTACCCGTGAAGTGGAAGCCGAAGTACGTACTACGGACGGGTTAGGTGTGACACAGATAACTATACCTTATGAAGTAAAATGGGGAAGTACGCTTAAATTAAAAGGTTATGGTTACGGAACAGTCGGTGTGTACAGTCTAAACAAAAATGCAAATGGGGCTATGCAGATCGTTACAACGAAAGGTGAGATCTACTCACTTACCAGTCAAGTCCATCAGTTGTTCCCAGACACGGTTTACTATTCCATCGAAGTATTGTCTGATGGATCAAGGAAATTCATGCATGAAGTAACAGGGGGAATGATCGTAGAAGATTCGATCAATCAATTCAACAATGGGTCTCCACTAGCTGTAGCTGTCGGAGATGTCGTGAAAGTCTATCACATCGAAGAAGAGGAATCAAATAACTATAAAAATAAAAACTTATTGATGGAAAATGAACAGGAGAAAAATTACACTTATGGTACGAACTATGCTTACTATAAAGTGACAGAAGATGGATTTGAGCCAATGGCTATGCTTGAAGCGAAACCAATAGCTCAAGAATTTATACTGGGAGAAGATACGGGTAAGTTAGACCTTCATGATTTGCTAGAAGATGTCACACTAAATGGTTTAGAGATTCCTTCAGATCAGTACGAAGTAGAGTTACTCGCCAATTTTGATACTGCCTCAGTAGGTACTCGCAATGCAAAAGTCAAAGTAACTTCTATTAGATCCACTGCATCTTTAGAATTAGAAATTCCATACGAAGTGACATGGGGGCATTCGATCGTTTCTAAAACACAATCTATGAATGAAACGCTCAGCGCTGTTTCTTTACTTGATAACAACGGTGTTCCTAAATTGGTAGCTACTAAAGGAAGTGGATTTAGTGATTGGGTTCAGTTAACAGCAAGACCGACGATACAGCTATTCACTACTCCAGATTTAACTGTTTCATCTCATACTGTTTCTTATGTTACGGTGGATCAAACACCGGAAGAGTTGATGGATAAATGGAATTCTCAGTTGAATGGAATCAATAATAGTTTAAGTTATGGAGATGTTCTTTCGCATTCAGTGAAAAAATTAGATAATCTCACTAACTATAATGGAGCTAATACATGGGTTTCAAGAGATAATCAATTAATTACAGAAACAGTAGGATTTGACACAGCCTATTATGAACTAACTTAGTCTGGATTAAATCTACTCCATATCAACCAATTGAAGGTAGAAACGCAAACCATTGAAAATGGATTGACAGAAGAGGAATTAAGTCAAAATATCGAATCCTATCTGTCGACTGACGGATTCGATACGATCAATGTGACAAAGTTCATCCAATATCCTGACACAAGCAAGGCTGGAACAAGTAACGGGATCATCGAAGTAGAAGAAACATTAGCGACAGGTGGCACAGCGAAGTATAACTATACGGTGCCATTTATCGTGGAGAACTCGACGGAATGGATCGATGTCAAGATTTCTAAGAAACTACTTTTCGGTACATCTGATGTGAATAAAGGAGTCGTTTCTTCTCCGCTTTACTATATTGAAAATGCAGGAACGAGAAATCTGAAAGTCAGCGTGGAAGAAATCAACATCACGAACAATACGAATAACTTGGAGCTGTTACGCACAGCTGATGCAGATCCATCTGCAGAGAGGGCAGCAGCAAAACTTCGTATGAATTACAAGACGAGCAATATCCTTGTTGATCTTTATGAAAGTACACCAAATCAGGCAGTTGCTGAGCTAGCACCGAATGAACAAACCCAGTTTATGATTGAAGGTCAATACTTCGGAAACTATCAGTAAGAAGTCAACATTGGATTGGACATCCGCTATCGATTTGAGGTTGCTTCGTAATTTTTGATCCGTTCTGTCGCAGAGAAAAAATTCAAAATGCAAGTGGTGTGTGAAGCACCTGAGAACCAGCTGAAGTTCTTTCCAAAAGCAAAAGAACTTTCTTGATCACTCTATTTATTATTCTATCTATGTAGCAAACAGGAAAAAATAACAAATATGTTATTAAAAGTGTTGCAATCGCATACAAAAAGATTAAAAAACAAAATAGTCCTTTATCATAGGAGATGGAAACACGAGAATGTCAGATAGGGGGGATGGGATGCGTTGATTTTTTAGTTGTAAGTTGGTTGCTACATAGATAATAAAAGGGGAGTAATTTGATTGAAAAAAAAAATCATTGGTAGTCTATTACTATCAACGCTAGTGTTGACGAGTATGATAAATATGTTCATCAATGAAGACTTGCAAGCGGAAAATCACGTGCTCAATATCAGTCGTACGCTTCAAGAAGAAAAGGTGAACTATCTCAATCCTAGGGGAGAAGATGGTATCAGCAATGCCTGCCACTGATAGTCATCGAAAACTATCGCGCAGGTTCTATCGGCTCTATTGACATCGTTCCTCAATGATCTTTTGATAAAAAGACGATGAAAAATAGATAAGAATCAAAGCACATAACCTATGATTTTCATAGGTACGTTCACAAAGGACTAGCAAATAGTCCTTTGTGGGTATCATAAAAACTGAATAGTAAAAGAAAACATAATAGCTTTATCACCATTGATAGAAAAGCGATAGATGTATCCAGTTCAAGGAGCATCTATCGCTTTTTGCTTTACGGTACGCCAATGAAGAGAGAGCAGGCGGATAAAAATCCTGTGCTAGAGTTCGTGAGTGGTTGGGCATCCTTTCTTTGGATTTACTTCCTGTCTGTTGGTGTCATTGGATACAGTGGTATTTAACTCTTTGAGCTCATTGGCAGGTATATTTACATTAAGGATCTTTGTTTCACTTCGCTTTCTGTCTGCTGATAAATGGTTAAAATTATTTTCTTCTGGTCTTTTTGATAAAAGAGTATTTAACTCTTTGAGCTCATTGGCAGGTATATTCATATTAAGGATCTTTATTTCGCTTCGCTTTCTGTCTACTGATAAATGGTTAAAATTATTTTCTTCTGGTATTTCTGATAAAGGAGTAGATAGTATTTCTTCAATGTTTTTTTTATTAGAATTACTAGCTACAGAATGTTCCGAATCAATATCACTAGCAGTAATGTTCTCTGTCAGTTCATGGAAATTATTGACATGGATCATATCTGTCCTTCCGTTGTTATCTTCGCTTAGTATGGAATCTAATTTGTTATCTACCGAAATATTTTTAGTAAACGTCAAATTTATATTAAAAGAATCTAGGGTGTCTGTTATTTGAACAAATGATTTTTCTGGAGTTGTTGTTATATGTTTATTTTGAGGCAACATTGTTTGTGATAGATTATTACTATCTAGATTAGCGTTTATTTGAGTATTATCACTAGTTGAGTCTTGCATTTCTTTATTTTCATTTGTTGACTGTACAGCAGATGAAGTAGGAGTTTTTTGTGATAGATTATTACTATCTAGATTAGCGTCTATTTGAGAATTATTGCTAGTTGAGCCTTGCATTTCTTTATTTTCATTTGTTGTCTGTATAGCAGATGAAGTAAGTGTTTTTTCTTTTAGAAGCCGGACATTTCTAGCTTCTACCGGTTGGTTAGTTAGTTGGCTTCTTTCTAGCGCGTTCTCGATCAGTTTTTTAGCTGCAGGGAAATTAGTATATATCAATTGATCGACATACTCAATAGATGAGAACATCTTAGAGAAAGCGTCTATTTTTTCCTCTATTTCTTCAGAGGTAGTTTTTCCTATTACATATTGGTCCAGAATGTGGTTAAAATAAGGAAGATTTTTCTTGTATTCCATTTGGACTACATCTTTAGCTTCTAGACTGTCTTTTTCTTTTTCTAACGTTTTTTTTATGTAGCCTATGACAGTAGGCATAGGCGTAGTGGAGGACAACAGGTCGAGTTGTTGATACGAGGGAATTATATTGATTTCTGTTAAAATTTTTCGGTTCTTTTCGTTAAGTTTTTGTTTTGAAACCCAAAAATAGCGTTTTGGATGCTCCATTTTCTTTTGATTTTTATTTAACTTCGATAAGCGTTTTTCTAAGAAGCTAATCCTCGAATTTACTGTCTGCTTACTTGTGTTTACTTCTAATGCGTTCTTATTAAATTTTTCTATGATTTCAGAAAGTTTTTTGACATTGGAGTCGTTAGATAGGTTTATCAGAAGATTTTGACGCGTGTCTTGTGCGTTTTCTATTTTTTTTTGCAAAGTCTTTATTTTTGTTGCTTTAATTCTCATCTCTTTACTATTCTTAGGTTTCGTCTTTTGTAGTACATTTAAAGTGTTCTTATATGTTTCGATTGTACAGATATGTTTTTTAAATTCTTCTATCTGATTTTCATTCGGCATATGCGTACTCCCTCTCTATTTTACAGTTAGATATACATATGAAGGGTAGCATGATTTATCGGTGTGGGCGAAACGTCTTTTTCTGGTTAATGGAAAAAGTGTAGAGGGTCAGCGTGAGGGAAAATGGTATACGGAGGAAAGCGCAAAAGGACACTGCATAGAAATCGGTGTCCTCTTCAGAGCGCTATTCTTCTCAGGAACCGATAGAGGTAAGGCTGATTTCACCAGAAGATAGGCTCATTTCCTGTTCATTTGTTTGGACGATCAGTTCGCCATGATCGCCGATTTCTTTTGCAAGACCGACATAAGTCGTTCCTTTCTGATTGAACGACACGTTTTTTCCCAATACGAATGATTTTTCTTTATAAAAGGCCAATGCTTTTTTCGGTTGAGAAAGATAGGTGAACAATTCTTGCCAGATTTTGCTGATTAGCTGATTCCTTGTGATACTCGCTTGTCCATCAGGAAAGACAGAGGTGGCTTTTTCTTGGAGATCAGCTGGAAAATGATTTTGAGGAACAGAAAAATTCAGCCCAATCCCGATAATGATATGACTGATCCTGCCACTTTCCATATCACTGACTGCTTCAGATAAAATCCCACAGACTTTTTTTCCATCCATGTAGATGTCATTGACCCATTTGATCGAAGCAGAGCGACCGGCAACCGATTCAATGGCTTTCACACAGGCACTAGCTGCGATGATCGTATATTGAGGCAGTTCATCAAAACGTTTGTCTGGATGGAGCAAGAGACTCATGTAGATTCCTCGTCCAGGTTCGGCAAAAAAAGGTCGTCCAAAACGCCCACGAGCTTGTTCTTGTGTATCAGCAACAAATAACTTCGAAACAGAATCTCCGTGAACTGCTGCCAGTTTGGCATCTTTCATCGTAGATTCAGAAGTCAACATCGTTTGTACCTTCAAATCGGGAATAAAAGACCGTAGCTCTTGCTGGATTTCTTTTGCATCTAGTACGTCAGAGGGCAGGTAACGATACCCTGTAGGCCCGTGCTCAAAACGATAGCCTGCCTTTTCCAATTCTTTGATGGCTTTCCAAATACTTGTCCGGGAAACTTCCAGTTGCTGTGCTAACTTTTCTCCGGAAAGAAAATCTGGTGTCTCCTTCAATAAATGAAGTACTTTGTCTTTTGTTGTCATGGCACCAAGCTCCTTTCCCATCCATTCTATCAGGAAGAAGGAGAGAACAAAATAGTTTTTGAAGAAACAACGGTTGATACATAAAACAAAAACGAAAGAAGGAAAGAGAAAAAAGAAGAGGGTGGGCGTTCATTTTTCTCCCAGCCTCTTTCTGATTATGAAGATAAAAGTACTTGATCGTCTTTCAACGTCGTGCCGCTGTTTTGTTTGAACAACGCCAATAGTTGAGGTACTGTGAGTTGCTGTTTTTCCTCTTGCTGGATATCAACGACGATTCTTCCTTGATGCAACATGATCAGTCGATTTCCATAGAGGATCGCGTCTTCCATATCATGTGTGACCATGAAAGCAGTAAGATTCTGCTCGGTGATCAGCTTTTCTGTCAATTCCATCACCGTTTTGGAAGTAGCCGGGTCAAGCGCTGCGGTGTGCTCATCTAATAAGATTAGTTCTGGACGCTGCAATGTAGCCATTAACAGCGTGATGGCTTGACGTTGTCCCCCAGACAGCAAACCGATTTCTGAGGATAAACGATTTTCCAAACCCAAATTCAGCCGAGCCAGCTGTTCTTTGAAAAACGTTCGATCTTGCGGTTTGACACCACGAAAGAAGCCGCGCTTTTTTCCTCGTTTCATAGCAAGAGCGAGATTTTCTTCTACCGTTAAACGCACGGCTGTCCCTAGTTTAGGATCTTGGAATACGCGACTGATGGATTTCGAACGTTCAACAACGGATTTTTTCGTGATATTTTTTTCATTCAATAAAATCTGTCCCTGATCGACAGAAAATGTACCGGCGATGCTGTTCAGCAAAGTAGATTTACCTGCACCATTTCCGCCGATGATCGTCACGAAGTCACCGGGTTTCAGGGAAAGATTGATACCTTTCAGGACATGGTTTTCGTTGATCGTTCCTTTTTCAAAGGTATGATGGAGATTTTCCAATGTTAAGACGTCATTCATTTGACACTACCGCCTTTCTTTTTTTGAGATAAATGGAATTTTTGCTGAATCTGCGGGAAAGAAAGACAGATTACTAGCACGAAAGCAGAAGCAAGTTTCGAATCACTTGGCTCAACATTCAGTTCGAAGACTAACGCCAAAATAAAGCGGTAAATGACCGCACCTAAAACGACAGTCAAGAGACGGAGAAATAGCGGCTGGTTACGTAACAAAACTTCTGCAATGATGATGGAGGCAAGTCCGATCACGATTGTTCCAATACCAGAATTCAAATCAGCAAAGCCGTTGTTTTGCGCAAGCAAGGAGCCAGAAAGAGCAATGCATCCATTAGAGATCATATAACCGATGATCTTCATATTATCTGTATTGATCCCGTTTGCTTCGCTCATTGCCAGATTATCGCCAGTTGCACGAATGGCAAGACCTGTTTCAGTACGTAAGAACAAAACAAGTAAACATACAACGATCAAAGCAAAAAGCAGACCGACGATCAGTACAGCGTTGTCTTTTGTTATGCCGAATGACTCGACCCAATGAAAGATCGTTGGCTGACCCAATAAAGAGATGTTCGGCGCACCCATCACACGGGATGTGACAGAGTATAAACCAGTCATGGTGATGATCCCTGCAAGAAGGGCGGGAATTTTTAATTTTGTGTGAAGCAGTCCGGAAACAAGTCCCGCTGCCGCACCTCCTAAAAATCCTAGGAGGCAAGCTGTCAATGGATGATAGCCATTTGTAATACTTACTGCCGCAATCCCTGCACCTAAAGGAAAGCTTCCTTCAGCAGTCAAGTCGGCAATGTCCAAGATACGGAAAGTGACATACACACCAATCGCAAGTAGGGCCCATAAGACCCCTTGCGATGCAGATGATAAGAAAAGAGAGAGCAGATTTGTCATGAGAATCCTCCTGTGTTTTATTCAGCTTCTTTGATGCTGTCTGGATTGATGCCTAATGCTTTGGCCATGTCTTTATTGACATACAGTTCCAAATCATTCGCTGTTTCGACAGGAAGTTCACTTGGCTTCTTGCCGTCTAAGATTTTTGCTGCCATGATCCCCGTTTGTTTGCCCAAGCTTTCGTAATCGATTCCTACTGTTGCTAGACCGCCGTCTTTGACTTGATCAACTGCGCCAGCAACGACAGGTGTTTTTGTTTCTTTTGCGACTTCACCGACAACACTTGCCGCACTTGCGAACGTGTTATCAGTAGGAATATAGATTCCATCTACATCTTTAGCTAGACTTTTCGTCACTTGTTGGACATCATTTGTGGAATTTGCTGTCAGTACTTTGACTTTTACGCCCGCTTTTTTCAATTCTTTTTCTGCCAAATCAGCTTGGATCTTAGAGTTGGCTTCACCGTTGTTATACATGATGCCGATTGTTTTGGCGTCTGGCACGATATTTAACAGTAAGCTGATTTGTTTTTCGATTGGCACCATATCTGTCGTGCCAGTCACATTGCCGCCAGGTTTTTCATTGGATGTGACTAAATGAGCTTGTTCCAAGTCTGTGACCGCTGTGACAGTCATCGGGATAGTGGTTGTTTCATTTAATAAAGATTGTGCTGCTGGAGTGGCGATCCCAAGTAGCAAATCAGGATCTTCTTTGACGAGTTTCTCACTCATGCTTTTCAGGTTGTCTTGGTTGTTTTGGGCATTTTGATAATCGATTGTTAAATTATCGCCTTCTTTATACCCTTCTTCTGCTAATCCTTCTTTGAATCCTTTATAGGCAGCGTCTAACGAGTTATGCTGTACAAGTTGCAATACGCCAATTGTTTTTTGTCCATCTGATGCCTCTGCGGAATTATCTTTTTGTGCGCAACCTCCTAAAGCTAGTAGCAGGGCAGCGCCTAATCCAATTAATATATTTTTTTTCATTTCTTTTTCCTCCTTAATTTTGGGAAACAAAAAATCCATTCAGACAAAATGTCCAAATGGATTGAAAAGTCGGAAAATAAATTGAAAAGTAGAATGCTTGATACTTTTACTTTGTATTTTCACTGCTCAGCCACTTAGCATTTTGTCTACGTGGCTTTTTGCTGCAATACAAAGTTCTTTAGCCATCATAGATACAAACTGTCGTTTAACGTTTGTATCCATCATGATGAATACAAACCTATCTAAAGTAGCTAAAGAAAAAGTTATTCAGTTGTGTTGGTACGATTTGCTTGATGTTGGTTCGCATAGAAGTTCCTCCACAAAATGAATTTTCTAAAGTATAACCGAGAAAAAACGGTCTGTCAATTAAGAATTGTCAGATAATTGAAAACATAAAATTGAAAACATTAAGAAAACATTGCGAAAAAGCAGAAGAAACGCCAGGAAGTGTTGACTTTTATAGAAAATAAGTGTAGTATATGAAGTTGCAAAAACTATCTGATGAAGAAAAGGCAGAAACGAAATATTGTCCGTTTCGGCTTTAATATAAGGAAACAAAAGTAGAAGCTCACGAAGTAAGGTTTCAAGAGAATGTTCTATTTTTGGTTTTTTTTTGCCTAAAAGCCGCAAAAAATGTCTGTTGTTACCTAGAAATAATATTTGAAATATTATTGTAACAATTGATCGGGTAGTCTTTTTGAATGACATTTTAGAGGGGTGAAGAGCTTGGCTGGACACGTAGTAAAATACGGAAAACATCGCGAACGTAGAAGTTTCGCAAGAATCAGTGAAGTGTTGGAATTACCAAATTTGATCGAAATTCAAACAGACTCTTACCAATGGTTCTTAGATGAGGAACTTAGAGAAATGTTTGAAGACATTTTGCCAATCGATGACTTCAATGGCAATCTATCTTTGGAATTTGTAGATTATGAATTGAAAGAACCAAAGTATACAGTAGCAGAAGCTCGTGCGCATGATGCAAACTACTCTGCACCATTACATGTAACATTGCGTTTGACAAACCGCGAGACTGGCGAAATCAAAGCACAAGAAGTATTCTTCGGTGATTTCCCATTAATGACAGAACAAGGAACATTCATCATCAACGGGGCAGAGCGAGTAATCGTTTCTCAGTTAGTCCGTTCACCAGGTGTCTATTTCCATGGAAAAGTCGACAAAAACGGAAAAGAAGGATTCGGTTCTACTGTTATCCCTAACCGTGGCGCTTGGTTAGAAATGGAAACTGATGCAAAAGACATCTCTTATGTACGTATCGACCGTACACGTAAGATTCCTTTAACCGTATTAGTTCGTGCGTTAGGATTTGGTTCCGATGATACGATCTTTGAAATCTTCGGCGACAGCGAAACATTACGCAATACAGTCGAAAAAGACTTGCATAAAAACGCAAGCGACTCAAGAACAGAAGAAGGTTTGAAAGACGTCTACGAACGTTTGCGTCCAGGCGAACCAAAAACAGCAGACAGCTCACGTAACTTGCTGAATGCTCGTTTCTTCGATCCAAAACGTTACGACTTAGCAAACGTTGGTCGTTACAAAGTAAACAAAAAATTAGATTTAAAAACACGTCTATTGAATCTGACATTAGCTGAAACATTAGTTGATCCAGAAACAGGCGAGATCATCGTTGAAAAAGGAACAGTCTTGACTCACCAAGTCATGGAAACATTAGCTCCTTTCATTGATAACGGTCTAAATTCAGTGACTTACTATCCATCAGAAGATGGTGTGGTCACAGATCCAATGACTGTCCAAATCATCAAAGTATTTTCACCAAGAGATCCTGAACGTGAAGTGAACGTGATTGGAAACGGCTATCCAGAAGCAGCTGTAAAAACAGTTCGTCCAGCCGACATCATTGCTTCAATGAGCTATTTCTTGAACTTGATGGAAGGTATCGGCAATGTTGATGATATCGACCACTTAGGAAATCGTCGTATCCGTTCAGTCGGCGAACTTTTACAAAACCAATTCCGTATCGGGCTAGCACGTATGGAACGTGTGGTTCGTGAAAGAATGTCGATCCAAGATACTGAAACATTGACACCTCAACAATTGATCAATATCCGTCCAGTTGTGGCAAGTATCAAAGAATTCTTTGGTTCTTCTCAGTTGTCACAGTTCATGGATCAAACAAACCCTCTTGGCGAATTGACACACAAACGTCGTCTTTCAGCCTTAGGACCTGGCGGATTGACTCGTGATCGTGCCGGTTATGAAGTTCGTGACGTTCACTACTCCCACTATGGCCGTATGTGTCCGATCGAAACTCCTGAAGGCCCAAACATCGGGTTGATCAATAGTTTGTCCAGTTATGCGAAAGTAAATAAATTCGGATTTATCGAAACACCTTATCGTCGTGTAGACCGCGAAACTGGTCGTGTTACTGACCAAATCGACTACTTGACAGCAGATATCGAAGACCATTACATCGTAGCCCAAGCAAACAGCCCATTGAATGAAGATGGAACATTTGCTCAAGACGTTGTTATGGCTCGTGCTCAAAGTGAAAACTTAGAAGTATCTATTGATAAAGTAGACTACATGGACGTATCACCTAAACAAGTAGTTGCCGTTGCGACAGCATGTATTCCTTTCTTGGAAAACGATGACTCCAATCGTGCCTTGATGGGTGCCAACATGCAGCGTCAAGCAGTGCCGTTGATCAATCCTCAAGCACCATGGGTTGGTACTGGTATGGAATACAAATCAGCGCATGACTCAGGAGCTGCTTTGTTATGTAAACATGACGGTGTCGTTGAATACGTTGATGCTTCTGAAATCCGCGTACGCCGCGACAACGGTGCATTAGATAAATACGATGTAACAAAATTCCGTCGTTCAAACTCCGGAACAAGCTACAACCAACGTCCAATCGTTCATTTGGGTGAGAAAGTCGAAAAAGGGGATACTCTGGCAGACGGACCATCTATGGAACAAGGCGAAATGGCTCTAGGTCAAAACGTTTTAGTTGGTTTCATGACTTGGGAAGGGTACAACTATGAAGATGCGATCATCATGAGCCGTCGTTTGGTAAAAGATGACGTATACACTTCTATTCATATTGAAGAATATGAATCAGAAGCCCGCGATACAAAATTAGGACCTGAAGAAATCACACGCGAAATCCCTAATGTTGGGGAAGACGCATTGAAAGATTTAGACGAAATGGGTATTATCCGTATCGGCGCAGAAGTCCAAGATGGCGATTTGCTTGTAGGGAAAGTCACGCCAAAAGGGGTAACAGAATTATCTGCAGAAGAACGTCTATTGCATGCGATCTTTGGCGAAAAAGCTCGTGAAGTCCGCGATACATCATTACGTGTACCGCATGGCGGCGGCGGGATCGTTCACGATGTGAAAATCTTTACTCGTGAAGCTGGAGATGAATTGTCACCAGGCGTAAACATGTTAGTTCGTGTTTATATCGTTCAAAAACGTAAAATCCATGAAGGGGATAAAATGGCCGGTCGTCACGGAAATAAAGGGGTTGTATCCCGTATTATGCCGGAAGAAGATATGCCATTCCTACCTGATGGAACACCAATCGATATCATGCTGAATCCTTTAGGGGTGCCTTCACGTATGAACATCGGACAAGTATTGGAATTACACTTGGGTATGGCTGCACGTCAGTTGGGTATCCACGTAGCAACGCCAGTATTCGATGGTGCAAGTGATGAAGACGTATGGGAAACAGTTCGTGAAGCCGGTATGGCCAGCGATGCGAAAACTGTTCTGTACGACGGACGTACAGGTGAGCCATTTGACGGACGTGTGTCTGTCGGTGTAATGTACATGATCAAACTTGCTCACATGGTTGATGACAAATTGCATGCACGTTCAATCGGACCTTACTCATTGGTTACACAACAACCATTGGGAGGTAAAGCTCAATTTGGTGGACAACGTTTTGGTGAAATGGAAGTATGGGCACTGGAAGCTTACGGTGCGGCTTATACTTTACAAGAAATCTTGACATACAAATCAGATGACGTAGTCGGACGTGTGAAAACATACGAAGCAATCGTCAAAGGTGAACCAATTCCAAAACCAGGTGTACCGGAATCCTTCCGCGTATTGGTGAAAGAATTGCAATCACTAGGTCTGGACATGCGTGTCTTGGATATCGAAGAGACAGAAATCGAGCTTCGCGACATGGACGATGAAGACGACGATTTGATTACTGTTGATGCTTTGACAAAATTTGCCGAACAGCAAACTGCCAAAGAATTAGAAAAGAAAGCTGCTGAACAAGTGGAAGATGAAAGAGACGATGTCATCCAAAACTTTGAAACCGCAGAAGATAATTTAGACTAATCCGGTCTATGAGCTGCAAGGCGGTCGAAGATCAGCCGTCTTGCGGTTTGCCATTAAATGAAATGGAGGGAACCCCTTTTGATCGATGTAAATAAATTCGAAAGTATGCAAATAGGTTTGGCTTCTCCCGAAAAAATCAGAAGCTGGTCTTACGGTGAAGTAAAAAAACCTGAGACGATTAACTATCGTACCTTAAAACCTGAACGCGAAGGGTTGTTCTGTGAGCGGATTTTTGGTCCTACAAAAGACTGGGAATGTGCCTGCGGAAAATACAAACGTATCCGTTATAAAGGAATCGTTTGTGATCGATGCGGAGTGGAAGTTACTCGTTCGAAAGTTCGCCGTGAACGCATGGGACATATTGAATTAGCAGCTCCTGTTTCACATATCTGGTACTTTAAAGGGATTCCTTCACGTATGGGTCTTGTATTAGACATGAGCCCACGCGCTTTGGAAGAAATCATTTATTTTGCTTCATATGTGGTTATCGAACCAGGAAACACGAATTTAGAGAAAAAACAATTGTTGACAGAACGCGAATATCGCGAAAAACGTGAACAATATGGACAAGAATTCCAAGCTGCTATGGGTGCAGAAGCGATCAAACAATTACTTGATAATGTTGATCTAGATGCAGAAGCAGCCGAATTGAAAGAAGAATTGAAATCTGCACAAGGACAAAAACGTACACGTGCAATCCGCCGGTTGGATATTTTAGAAGCATTCCGCGCTTCAGGAAATCAACCAAGCTGGATGGTTATGGATGTTATCCCTGTTATTCCACCAGATTTGCGCCCAATGGTTCAATTAGAAGGTGGACGTTTTGCAACAAGTGACTTGAATGATCTTTACCGTCGTGTCATCAACCGTAATAACCGTTTGAAACGTTTATTAGACTTGAACGCACCTGGAATCATCGTTCAAAACGAAAAACGCATGTTGCAAGAAGCAGTAGATGCATTGATCGATAACGGTCGTCGCGGACGTCCAGTAACTGGACCAGGTAACCGCCCATTGAAATCTCTTTCTCATATGTTGAAAGGGAAACAAGGTCGTTTCCGTCAAAACTTGCTAGGTAAACGTGTGGACTACTCCGGTCGTTCCGTTATCGTTGTTGGACCTTTCTTGAAGATGTACCAATGTGGACTTCCAAAAGAAATGGCCATTGAATTATTCAAACCATTCGTGATGCGTGAGCTTGTTCAACGTGAACTAGCTTCAAACATCAAAAATGCGAAACGTAAAATCGAACGTCAAGAAGACGAAGTATGGGATGTTTTAGAAGACGTAATCAAGGAACACCCAGTATTGCTGAACCGGGCACCTACGCTTCACCGACTTGGTATCCAAGCATTCGAACCAGTTTTAGTACAAGGACGCGCAATCCGTTTGCATCCACTTGTATGTGAAGCTTATAATGCCGATTTCGATGGAGACCAAATGGCTGTCCACGTGCCATTGAATGAAGAAGCACAAGCAGAAGCACGTATGTTGATGTTAGCTGCTCAAAACATCTTGAACCCTAAAGATGGTAAACCAGTTGTTACTCCTTCTCAAGATATGGTTCTAGGTAACTACTACTTGACAATGGAAGAAGAAGGACGCGAAGGCGAAGGAATGGTCTTCAGAGATCAAAACGAAGCCGTTATCGCATGGCGCAACGGATACGTTCATTTACATTCACGTATCGGTGTGAACCCTAACTCATTAGGAGAAAAACCATTTACTGAATGGCAAAAAGAACGTACGATGATCACAACAGTTGGTAAGATCATCTTCAACGAGATCATGCCTCCTGAATTCCCTTATCTGAATGAACCAACAGACTTCAACTTGACTGTCCAAACACCGGACAAATACTTCGTTGAAGCTGGTACGGATATTCCTGCACATATCAAAGAGCAAGAATTAGTGTTACCGTTCAAGAAGAAAAACTTAGGGAACATCATCGCAGAAGTCTTCAAACGATTCAAAGTAACAGAAACTTCTAAGATGCTTGACCGTATGAAAGACTTAGGGTACAAACATTCAACACATGCCGGTATCACAGTAGGGATTGCTGACATCAGTGTACTGAATGAAAAACAAGAAATCATTGAAAATGCCCATAAACAAGTTGAAACTATTACAAAACAATTCCGTCGTGGTCTGATTACAGATGACGAACGTTATGAACGTGTCATTGCTGTTTGGAACGCTGCAAAAGACAGCATCCAACAAAAACTGATGGAAGGTTTGGAAGCGAAAAACCCAATCTTCATGATGTCTGATTCTGGAGCTCGTGGGAACATTTCCAACTTTACACAGCTTGCCGGAATGCGTGGTTTGATGGCCGCTCCTAATGGTCGAATCATGGAATTGCCAATCATTTCGAACTTCCGTGAAGGACTATCTGTCTTGGAAATGTTTATCTCAACTCACGGAGCTCGTAAAGGGATGACCGATACAGCCTTGAAGACTGCCGATTCAGGTTACTTGACTCGTCGTCTGGTTGATGTGGCCCAAGATGTAATTATCCGTGAAGAAGATTGCGGTACTGACCGAGGTCTTGAAATCCAAGCAATCCGTGAAGGAAATGAAATCATCGAATCATTAGAAGATCGTTTGGTGGGACGTTACACTCGTAAAGAAGTACGTCATCCTGAAACAAATGAATTGATTATCGCAGGAAACCAATTGATTTCCGAAGACATTGCAAAACAAATTGTTGATGCAGGTGTCGAAACAGTGACGATCCGTTCTGTCTTCACATGTAATACAAAACATGGTGTCTGCAAACATTGTTACGGACGCAACCTTGCAACTGGCTCTGACGTTGAAGTCGGAGAAGCAGTTGGTACGATCGCCGCTCAATCAATCGGTGAACCTGGTACTCAGTTGACGATGCGTACATTCCATACGGGTGGGGTTGCCGGAGACGATATCACTCAAGGTCTTCCTCGTGTCCAAGAAATCTTTGAAGCACGTAATCCGAAAGGGCAAGCAGTAATTACAGAAGTAACAGGGGATGTCATCGATATCTCAGAAGATCCTGCAACACGTACCAAAGAAGTAACAATCAAAGGAAAAACAGATACACGTACGTATACTGTTCCTTATACAGCACGTATGAAAGTAGCAGAAGGCGATATGATCCACCGTGGCGCACCATTGACAGAAGGATCAATCGATCCAAAACAATTGTTGCAAGTCCGCGATGTATTATCTGTTGAAAACTACTTGCTTCGTGAAGTACAACGCGTTTACCGTATGCAAGGGGTAGAAATCGGCGACAAGCATATCGAAGTAATGGTTCGTCAAATGCTGCGTAAAGTTCGTGTAATGGATCCAGGTGATACAGATATCTTACCAGGTACATTATTAGACATCGCAGACTTTAAAGATCAAAACTACAATACGCTAGTCTCAGGAGGCGTTCCTGCAACTTCTCGACCTGTCTTGCTAGGTATCACAAAAGCATCATTAGAAACAAATAGTTTCTTATCTGCTGCATCATTCCAAGAAACAACTCGTGTCTTGACGGATGCTGCGATCCGCGGTAAGAAAGATCCTCTTCTTGGTTTGAAAGAAAATGTTATTATCGGTAAGATCATCCCAGCTGGTACTGGTATGCAACGTTACCGTGACATGGAACCAAAAGAAGTCGGTGTAGCAAGCGAAAATGTCTACAGTATTTCAGATATTGAAGCGCAAATGGCTGCAGAAGATGCAATGAACAATCAAACAAAATAGAGGTTGTGACAGAAGTGGTCAGCTTCAAGAAATAAGAAAAAATTTACGAAAATTGCTTCTCAAATTTTTGTGAAATTTCGGCTTATTTCCGAAGAAGTTACTTCTGGAACACCGTGTATAAGAGGTTGTGAAATCAGCGTTTTGACCTGAGTATTAGAGAAATAAACGGAAAAATAGTTCCTCATATTTTGCCGTTTGTTGAACTAATACCGAGGGTCAGCTGATTGAACACCGTTTATTCGGAAAAAGGGATTGTGACAAAATCTTGTCACAATCCCTTTTTTTGCTTATACGAAGTAGCTTACCTCTCATTTGTTTGGTTAGAAGAAAGAGTGGGAGATGATTTTGAAGCTACAGGTTTTGCTATATCAGCTGACTGTTCATTACCTATCATTTCTTGATATATATAAGAAATTGCGGATCTGGATAGACCGAAAAACGATGCAATATGTCTTTGTTTGATATCAGGTATTGTTAAGGCTTGTTGGACTTGATTACGTAATTCTTGTGATATAAATCGCCCTTGTTTGCTGGAAACTTCGCCAATTCTCTCACGCAAAAGCTGATGAGTATATCGTTTATCAATGATATCATACTCTTTTTCAAATTTTTTTTGGGACATAGTATTTACTGTAGACTTGGATACGCCAAAAAATAAGGCAATCTGACTTTGATTAAGATCAGGCAATGTTAAGGCTTGTTGGATTTGATCGTACACTTCTTGCGGTATTCGTTTTTCTCTTCCTTTTTGAAAAGAAACATTGCCAAATATCTCATATAGACGCTGCTGAGCACTATTTGCAACATTTCCTTCTACTGAACTGTCCATTTTTTGCTTATCCGCAACAAAGGCTGACTCTGAACCAGCAGAAGTAGATGGGGTTGGTTCTTCGACTGCTTGTTGATGGAGGATCGAATCGGGCAATATTTCCGCTAGTTCATTGATGACTTGCCTCTCGTTTTCGCTGAGCGTTAGAGAATCATCATTTGAAGGAAAATCAAATTCGTGTGAAGGAAAATCAAATTCATGTGAAAGAAAATCAAATTCGTGGGGTGGTGCTGGAGGCGTTTTTATTTTTTTGTTCGCTTTAGTTAATAGTTCATCAAATGCAATAAAGTCAGTGGGTGTATCTGAATGTTTTCTTTTTGCTTTAGGCATAGTTATCCCTCCGATAATATGGATTTATTTATTCGCATGAAAAAATAAAGGTACATAATTTTGGGATAAGCATACCATATAAAACTTATACACAACGTGGTTGAAAAGACAACTTTTTCTTGCCTGTGGAAAAAATGATTCGATACAATTGTCATAGTTATCCACAACCAATTGAAAAAGAAGGAAAATGAAGAAAAATCTGCTAAAATACCGGCAGGGGGTAAAAAACGAGCAAAATAATTTTAATTATCTATAAAACAGGTATGATGAGAAAAAAGGGGGATTTTATATGACAAAAAAAGCAGTTTTCGCAGGCGGATGCTTTTGGTGTATGGTCAAACCATTTGAAGAGCAGCCAGGGATCATTTCTGTGACATCCGGTTATACAGGCGGGCATGTACCAAATCCAACTTACGAACAAGTAACAACAGGCACAACAGGGCATACAGAAGCCGTAGAGATCGAATATGACCCAGAAGTTATTTCTTATGATCAGTTGGTGGAAATCTATTGGCAGCAAACCGATCCGACTGACGCGTTAGGACAGTTCGCTGATCGTGGTGATTCTTATCGACCAGTGATCTACTATAGTGATGAAGAAGAACGAAACATTGCAGAGCGTTCAAAACAAGCATTGCAAGACAGCGGACGATTCGATAAGCCAATCGTGACAAAAATCGAACCAAGAAGCGAATTTTATCCTGCAGAAGATTATCATCAGGATTATTACAAGAAAAACAAGCTCCATTACAATCTTTATCGAGAAGGTTCTGGACGTGCCGGTTTCATTCGTCGACATTGGGGCGACAAGAAATAAGAAGCCGAAAAAGCTACTTTTGGAACACTGTATATCAGAGGTTGTGACAAGTCGTTTGTCACAACCTTTTTTCAATACCTAAAATGAAGGACGATCAGCAGGGCACTACTCAAAAAAGGAATGAAAGGCAGCTTTTCCAACTTTTTTTTATGACAGATAAAGTAAACAGAAAAAAAGGATATTCCAAACAGGCTAGCCAGAAACAAGACCCGAAGCAACTCTTCCAGAGGCAAGCCCCCACTCCAAGAAAGCACCAACAGAGTATCGCCAGCACCGAGATAGGATTGACCATAGCGAAGGCATGCAGCGCCTACGATGAACGTTAACAACATACTGTGCCATTGGAAAACGCCGGCCTGCAACCAAAAAATCCATAAGACAGCCCAGGAGCAGAATAGCGTGTGAGAATGGACCATGAAGTAAAACAAGTCCATCAACGAAAATAGCAAAGCCGAAAGCACCCAAATGAACGTCGAAAAATTTCTTGCGGAAGAAAAAGTAAAGAACCAGACAAAAAGACCACCACATAAGACTTCTGCCAACAAATAGTAGAAGGGCAACCGACACCGGCAATAGCGGCAGCGAAATCGTTGGACGATGATCGAAAGAATCGGAATCAATTCATACCAAGAAAGCGAACGACAGCATTTGACACAATGAGATCTAGGATAAATAATAGAGTGACCTAACGGAATCCGCTGGGCGGTTAAACATAAAAATGACCCAATACAGCAACCAATGATAAAATAAAGTAACACGCCATCTCCCCCTTTTCAAAACCAAGATACGCAAGCTTAAACTAAATTTTTGTACATACATAAAATTTGAGGTGAAAAAATGAACGTTTCAATCGGATTAGATATCGGAACCACACAAACCAAAGCAGTTGCTTTCACAGATGAAGCCCAAGAAGCAGCATCCGCTTATTTTCGCTACCCTTTGATCCAAGAAACACAAGGGATGGCAGAACAAGATCAGGAATTGATCTTTCAGGGCGTCTGCACCGTTATAAAAGAAGTAATTAAACAGTTGCCTTCAGACACGACCATTCAATTTGTCTCCTTCTCCTCTGCGATGCATAGCCTGATATTGTTGGATGAAGAGAAAACACCGTTATCTCGAATGATCACTTGGGCAGATAACCGAGCAGCGGACGAAGCAGAAAGACTGAAATATACCGTGCTTGGCAAAGAATTTTATCGGCAGACTGGGACACCGATTCATCCAATGACACCATTGAACAAAATCAAGTGGTTGCAAAACAGCCAACCTGAATTATTTAAAAAAACTGCTTATTTTGTCGGTATCAAAGACTATATTTTTTATAGATTGTTTGGAGAACTCATCAGCGACTACGGAACAGCTTCAGGAACTGGATACTTTGATATCCATGAATTCCAATGGGCAGAAGAAGTGCTTGACTACTTGGGCATTCGAACAGAACAATTGCCGCAAGTGTTTCCTTCCACCTATCAAGTAACAGGTCTACCGTCAGAAACAGCAGCAGAACTAGGTTTGCCAAATGATATATCATTTGTTTTGGGAGGGGCAGACGGCCCGCTTTCTAATCTAGGGCTAGGCGCTTTTGGTGATACGATTGCCGCTTTGACCGTAGGAACGAGCGGAGCACTTCGTTTTATTACTACTCAGCCTCAGTTCCATCCAGAAATGGAGACGTTTTGTTATGTTCTGGATCAGAAACATTGGGTAGTAGGAGGAGCGACTAGCAATGGTGCTGGCATCTTTGATTGGGCAGGGCATACATTTTTACAGGAAGTCGTTCAATCTGCTAAAGAAAAAGGTGAAAATCCATATGATGCACTGCTTTCAGCTATTGCTTTTGTGCCAGCGGGTGCCAATGGTCTGATTTTTCATCCCTATTTGCTTGGCGAGCGAGCACCGCTTTGGGACGCAGATGCGTTTGGTAGTTTTATCGGCTTACAGCGGCAACATACAGAAAAAGAAATGATGAAGGCGATTCTAGAGGGGATCTGTCTCAATCTTTATCGGATTTTAAAAGGAGTTTGCCAAGAAAATCAGCTCACAGAGATCCGTGCTACAGGCGGGTTTGCTCAATCTCCGATTTTTCGTCAGATGATGGCTGATGTACTAGGGTACCCGCTTGTTTTCCCTACTGTTACAGAAGCATCCGCATTAGGAGCTGTGATTTTAGGCTGGCGAAGCATCGGAAAGATTCAAAGTATCAGTGAAGCACAGGAATTGATAGAATTGAAAGAGCAAGTCGGAGTACAAGAAAACGATCATAAAAAATATCAGAAAATCTATCCATTATTTGTTTCGACACAAAAGCATTTAGCACAGACTTATCAGCAATTTGCTCAACTGCGAGAAGAATTAGCTGATTCTGAAAAATGATTGGCTTTACGGATAAAAAAGCGAAATGAAAATCGTTCTCAGGTAAATGATTTTGTTGTACTTTTCATTAAAAGTCTACTATTATTTTAAGTGTAAGAAAATGTTAGGAGGCAAGAAAGATGAAATTCCAACAAACCAAAGAAGTATTAAATCAATTAGTTGCAGATCTAAGCCAAATGTCTGTTGTTGTTCACCAAACACATTGGTACATGAGAGGACCAGGTTTCCTTACATTGCACCCAATGATGGATGAGTTCATGGACGATTTGAACGCTCAGTTAGATGAAGTATCCGAACGCTTGATCACATTAGACGGTTCACCTTATTCTACATTGCGTGAATTTGCAGATAACACGAAAATCCCTGATGAAGTAGGACGTTGGGACCGCACGATTCCTGAACGTTTGGAAACACTTGTTGCAGGCTACCGTTATCTAGCAGATCTTTACCAAAAAGGAATCGAAGTTTCTGGAGAAGAAGGCGACGATCCAACACAAGATATCTTTATCGAATTCAAAACAGCCACAGAAAAACGTATCTGGATGATCCAAGCTCATTTGGGCAAAGCGCCAGAGATCGACGCGTAAGCGCGAAACTTATCCTTTTATATAGAAGAAACCGCGGAACAGCATCGTTTCGCGGTTTCTTCTATATTAGAAAACGACCCTTTTACATAAAAAGAAAGGAAAAAAGTAAAGTTTCATGTAATTTTTTCAACCGGTCAAAAAAACGTTGACATTGACCAGATTAGAAGGTAATATGTTAAATGGTATTGTTTGCCCCACAAAGAGCCCCGGAAACTCGAAGTGTATGTCAAACATCAGAACTTAAATTGGAGGAAAATAACGTGCGTACAACATATATGGCCAAACCAGGCGAAGTAGAACGTAAATGGTATGTAGTAGACGCAACTGATGTTCCATTGGGACGTCTTTCAACAGTTGTTGCATCTGTACTACGTGGTAAAAATAAACCAACTTTCACACCTCATTTGGATACTGGCGATTTCGTCATCGTCATCAATGCAGACAAAGTGAAATTAACAGGTAAAAAAGCGACTGACAAAATTTATTACCGTCACAGCAACTACCCAGGAGGATTGAAATCAATCACTGCTGGCGAATTGCGTGCTAAAAATTCTCGTCGTTTGATCGAAACTTCTGTAAAAGGTATGCTTCCTAAAAACACTTTAGGCCGCAAACAATTTACAAAATTGAACGTATACGGTGGAGCAGAACATCCACATGCAGCACAACAACCAGAAGTTTTAGACATCACAAACTTAATCTAATAGGAGGGAATTTCATTGGCACAAGTTCAATATATCGGCACAGGCCGTCGTAAAAACGCAGTTGCTCGCGTACGTCTAGTACCAGGAACTGGCAAAATTACTGTAAATAAAAAAGATGTTGAAGAATACATTCCACATGCTGACTTGCGTGAAGTAATCAATCAACCTTTCGCTGTTACTGAAACAAAAGGCGCATATGACGTATTTGTTAACGTAAACGGCGGAGGATACGCTGGACAATCAGGAGCTATCCGTCATGGTATCGCTCGTGCATTGCTAGAAGTTGATCCTGACTTCCGTTTAGCGCTTAAACGTGCTGGCTTGCTTACACGTGACGCACGTATGGTCGAACGTAAAAAACCAGGTCTTAAGAAAGCTCGTAAAGCTTCACAATTTTCAAAACGTTAATATTATTCGAGCAAAACACACCTTCTATTTGGAAGGTGTGTTTTTTTTGATTATGAAAAAATACAGAGCGAGGCGTAAGCAGAGTAAAGTAGTTTTATTTAATGGATGCGACTTCATTTGCTTATGAGTACTAGTTCAATTCTATCACTACAAGGCACTTTCAAAATTTGGAGAGTGTCAACTAATAGAAATAAAAAATGTATGTATTTTTTGCCAAAGTCAATTTTTCCTCTTTACTATGATATTATTTGATTGGTATATGATTGAAGTGGACAAGAAAGGAGTACAAATGTTTATCAATAGTGTAAATGATGCTGTTTTTTCTTGCCAAGCGTGTGTGAATGTCTATGTGTTAAAGTTGTCTAGAACTTATTTTATTCCTGTTGATGTTTTATTTATAGACCAGAGAAACAGAGCATGGGAATTAAAAAAGAAGTACTTTGAAAAGCAGATAAAATCTAAAGTGAAACAAAGGCAATTGATTGTTGCATTCAATGAAATAATTGATAAGGTGATTTTAAGAAGAGAGAAGCAACATTTTCAGTTCTCACTATTCAATCAACATTTTTTAATACGGGTAGAAAAAATAGAGGATAAAGAACATTTGATTATTTTAGGTCCTTTCTGTACGAGTGAAACTATTCAGTCCCATATAGTTCTACGTAAATGTATTCGTAAACTAAGAAAATTCTATTCCAAAAAGGTCAATAAATATCTGTACTTAGTGATAGATGAAATATTGGCTACTGAGAATTTCTATAGACATTCTTTAGGATTTTGGGCGAAGAAAATTGGGTATGATTATTCGTATTTAAGTAGAGAATTCAAGAAATATGTTGGCTGCTCATATAGTTATTATCGAGAAAAGTATAGAATTGAACATGCAAAGAATGACTTACTTATGACTCAGTTATCTATCGAAGAAATTTCTAACTTTTTAGGTTTTTATGATTCAAGTCATTTTTTTAATAGTTTTTTTAAAGAAGAAAGAACTTCACCAACTTTTTTTAGAAATCGATATAAAAAATTAAATAAATAAAGGCTGGAATATTAATCCAGCCTTTATTTATTGTGTTGATTAAAAAATATAGTAAGAAGGAGCATGTCTTAAACTATTTGAACCTGTAACGCGTGCAGTACGAGTTTGTCCGGCATTACCAGTGACATGATTAGCTTTAATCACTGTTCCATTTGAGTTTAGTAGCACGGCTGAAACTCGATAACGACGTGTACGATGATGAATAGTTGAGTTTAGTCTTACGTTTCCCCAAGCAACAAAAGGAAAACCATCTGTTGAAATTGTCCAAAAGCCCCAAGGGAAATGAGTTTGTCGTCTAGATAAAGGATCATCTGTGCTATTGCTTTTTTCTAACAAAATTTCATTTGAAACATCAAGAACTCTTCCGTTTTCATCAAAAACAATGCTTCCGCTATTTGGAAATGACTCTGTTATTGGCATTGTTAGTGCATCATTTTGAAATCCAACTTCATCAGCATTTACTGATACAGGCATAGCAAGGGACAAGAGAGTAATTGCAACAAACGATACAGAAAAAATTTTTCTCATAATGCAGAGCACCTCTTTCTTTTTGTGGAAATAGATTATTCCCACATTTAAAATACTATGAGGTTAGCCATATTTTCTATGTAATATCATGACTATATACCTATATCTATTTGTAATAATATGACTTCTTAACAAACATAGATTGTTGAATGTTTAGTGTCCATCTATACTTTTAATTGACTAACTACGTTAAAAACAAGGAGTTTTGCCGATGACTAATATAGTATTGAAAAAAATCGTTTTGCTGTTGTCTATACTCTCAAGTCTTGCATTGGCTGTTGCCATTAGGAATGTGAATAGGGAAGAAGATTTCCAAAAAAAGGTAAACACGGCCGAGTATTTTACACCGTTCAGATTTCCAGAATTTATCGTAGATCCACAGCAAGAAACTAGGGTTCTAGAAATACTTGAATCAGTCTCAGAAAAATTGAATGTAAACTATATGGCAAAAGTTTCATTCTATGGTGTGAGAGACCATACCTTTTCTGAAACAGGAGAAATCTCTTTTGATCGTTTAGGTGAAACACATACATTTTTTCTTTCCAAGCAAACAGAAACACATCTTTTGAACAATTTTTACATAGAGCCTCAAATAATCAGTGAAAAAAATTATTTTGCATCTGACCTAGAGAAATATCCAGATGCGGAATATTTAGAAAACAGACAATTGAAAAACGAAGATTTTTTTATACTACCGATACAAATGGCTGAGGCGCTAAATCCAGCTGATTTTTTTGTGGAAACGAAAGATCAAAAAACTCTAGATAGGTTCCTATCAAAATTATCTGATGAATACAATCTCTCCTTTGAGACAGCGTACGAACCAACATCTTTTCAATATGAGAGTGACATAGAAACATTTGCGCCATCTCGAACATTAGAAGCATCTACTTTTGTGATATTTACTCTTTTCTATAGCCTTTCCTTGATTTTATGGATACTAGAGAACAATAGACACATTGCGATCTATCGTTTAAATGGTTTAACTAGTAGAAAAATTTTAAAAAGATTATTATTAAAAGAATTAGTCATCCTTTTTCTCTTGAATCTATTGGTAGCTTTCTTCTTTGTCCTACATTCAGTGAATCATTTGTTTGTGCTAGTGCAACTGTTCTTGCTTATTTTTAGTCTAATCATTTCTTTTTTTGTGATTGATTTACTAGGCAATCTTTCATTGAATAAGCAACTAAATCGCCAAACTTTTGGTAAAGGATTCTTTTATACTATCTATTCTGTCAAAATGTTGATTTTATTTTTTAGTGTGGTACAACTTGTTCCGTTAGCTGAATATGCTCGCACATTCGTTACACCAGAAGCAGTACCTGAAGAAATAAAAAATCATGCCGTTTTCTATCCAAGACTTGGTGGCAATGAAGCGACTTTGACAGATCTTTCTCAAGATATGAGAGGATTAGATAAAACAAAGTTGCTTTCGCAACTGTTGGATGATGGAGCAATCGAGGTTGATACAAGTGCTTATTTTGAAGAAGAGAATCCTTTGATCCATCAATCTATTTATGTAAATACAAACTATTTAGACAAGTATCCGCTCATCAGCATAACAAATCAGCCTATCCAAATTGATAAAAATGAGGATCGAGAAATCATATTAATCCCAGAACGAATGATGCCCGATTTTGTTCAACTTCGTTCTTGGTTTTTGAATGAAACGAATCCTGATAGACGAACAAAAAAAGAAGAGGATGTTTTGTTTTATACCATCCAAGATGAACAAGAAATCTTTGCCTTTGACCAAGAACAGGCAATCATCATCAATCAGCCGAATATCATCCATGTATTCACTTTGAACAATCTACCCATTTCTCATAGAAATATTCTGACAGGAAATAGTTTTGCTGAACCATTAAAAATTCCATTGATTGGGACTGCACAAGAAACCTATGATAGATATCTTCCGTTATTGAAGGAAGCAAGATTGGAAGACAACTTTCCTTTTTTGATCCCAATGGAACAGTTAAGGAAAACAGAATTGCAGTTGATTTATTTGTGGGACATAAGACAAAGGATAACTGATTTATCGATTACTATTTTATTGGTTATTGTTTTGATTACCTATTCCACACTGAGCTATTTCCGCCTTTATCGGCAAAAATTTGTTGTTTGGCGGTTAAATGGTGTTTCTTTTTTCAAAACTTATAGAAGAATTTTTCTGTTGTTTGGCTTACAATATCTTTTGTTTTTTATCTATGTAGCTGTCCATTCATTTAGGATAACGGATGTTTTTATTTTTCGTTATACATACTAATCGAATGTATTGTGCTGTTGTCTACATTTTTTTTAATCGAGAAAAAACAGAACAGATTATGTGAAAGTAAATGATTTTTTACGAATCGGCATCCAACTTCGTCATCAGACTTCTGTCCAAGTAAAAGATCTGTCGCAACGCATCTATTACAAGGAAATCTTACTGGACAAAGAGTCAAGGGAGGTAAATGTGAATGGTGTGGCTGTCCATTTGACAGGAAGAGAATTCGATCTGCTGAAGCTTTTTTTAGAACATCCGAAAAAAGTATTTTCGCGAGCAAACCTTTATGAAACAGTTTGGCAAGAACCATATTTTGATAGTGAGAAAACAGTGAATATGCGTATTTCCAATCTTCGAGGGAAACTAGCAAAGGCATATGCTGTGTATATTCATACGGTGTGGGGAGTGGGGTTTAGATTTGATTAAGTGGCTATTGCTTCTCGTTGTTATCTTTATGGGAAGTTTTATTTTCTTCCTGCAAAGGGAAATCAAGCGATTGACTAAGAAAATCGCCACTCTTTCTGAACGACAAGAATATGGTGGTCGTCTTTCAGTCGAATTTCGAGAAAAGAATCTAATGGACCTAGTAGATGCACTGAATACATGGGTGGATGAAAATGAACAAAAAGGACAAGTATTTCAAGAAATGGAAGAAAACATCAGACTATCGATCGTCGGCCTTTCTCATGATCTCAGAACTCCTCTGACTGCTATTAACGGTTATGTACAATTACTGGAACAGGTAGAGGATACGGAGAAACGGGAGAAGTATCTAACGATCATCAAACAATCTGTTGCAAGATTACTCAGTATGACGGATCAGTTTTATGATCTTGCTCGAATAGAGACGAAGCAAAAAGAAATGGATCTCCATACGCTTTCTTTTTCTAAAGAGGTGGAAGAAGTATTTTTCTCTTTTTATGAACAATTTTCTGTAAAAAATATCGAGGTAGCGTTCGCTGAACACTCGATAAATACAACGGTATTAGCAGATCCGCTCATGTTGTTGCGAGTGCTGCAAAATATCATACAGAATTTATTGCGCTATGCAGATGGACAAGCAAAGGTGACATTTTCAAAAGAGGATCCATTCATTCGATTAACAGTGGCCAATCCTATCAAAGCAGGAGCGCAAACCTCTGTTGAAAAAGTCTTCCAGCGTTTTTATACAGAAAATACCAGCCGCACAAATACGGAATCTAGCGGAATCGGGCTTTACCTGTCAAAAAAATTGGTGGAAGGAATGGGAGGAGAGATGACCGCTAAATTAGACAGGGGCATCTTCTCCATCTCCGTCAAGTTGCGGAGGGTTTAATTGGCTCTAATTTACCTGAAGTGAATGACAAAAAAATTGTATCTCGTTTTAAAGACATCTTCTTTTTTGGAAGGTGTTTTTATTTTGGTGTGATTGATACGAATTAGGTAACGAAGACAGTTATTTTTGTACCCCCTTTTCAAATAGCGCAACAGTGCTATACTAAAGCTAACAAATAAAGGAACGGAGAGGGATATGAATCAAAGAGAATTTATCGTTTTAATTATTATTGCAGCTGTTATTTTATTAGTTGCTTTAGACATTTTTTCACGTTTGAAATTAAAGGAAACAGTTCGTAGCAAATGGGGAAAAATTCCTTATCAACCGAGATTTGATAAAGAAGAAAGCTTGAAGGAAGCATGGCTCACGGAGAAGAAGTTCCGTTCATGGGATAGCGAAATCGATGATCTTACTTGGTATGACCTAGATATGTTCGAAGTATTCGAAGGAATCAACAGTACCTATTCTAGTGTAGGTTCAGAAGCGTTGTATCAACGTTTACGCAGCTTTGATTTTGGCGAAGATCAGCAGTTAGAAAAACTGATTGCTTTTTATCAGGAAAATCCTCAACTGAGAGAAAAAATCCAATATCAATTCGCTCGTTTAGGAAAAAAAGATCATAATTTTGCAAAACAATATCTAGCGGATGGAAAAAGTAAAAAGATTGGACGCGTAGGTTTATTTATTTTTCTTGGCTTGCTTCCGCTGGTGGGTGTAGGTTTGCTTCTTTTAGGTCAAGTACTAGGAATCTATTTGGCAATCGGTGGGTTAGTATTCAATACGGTCTATTATCTAGTGAAGAAACAAACACTAGAAACAGAGCTGAATAGCATGAGTTATTTGGTTTCAACGATTTCAGCCGCCAATCAGTTAGCAAAACTGCCGACACCACTTCAAGAAGAGCTGAAACAGCAAACTAAACCATTAAGAGACATCCCAAAATTAGGTTTTTCATTTCGTATGAAGAGCGGGAGTGAAGCAGAGTTGATTTTTGAATATGTCAACATCATGTTCATGCTGCCATTTATCTCCTATCATTTCGTTCTCACTAAATTAGAAAAGCATTCAACTGAAGCCATCAAGCTGTGGGAATTGCTGGGAGAACTGGAAGTAGCCGCTGCAATATTGAATTACCGTACTTATATGCCCATCACTTGCCGTCCGGAATTTACTGAGGGCGGTGTGACAGCGAAAGATATCTATCATCCATTGTTAAAAGAAGCGGTAGTGAATCCAGTCAACTGGCAGAAGAATACATTAGTCACGGGTTCCAATGCATCAGGAAAATCTACGTATGTCAAAAGTATAGCTATCAGCTGTATTCTAGCACAGACGATCCAAACAGCGATTGCAGAACAGTTTACCCTGCAATCTGGACATGTGTTGACTTCCATGGCAATCGAAGATGATTTATTTGAAGGCGACAGTTATTTTGTTTCAGAAATCAAATCGATCAAACGTTTGTTGGATCAAGTGGCTTCCAAAGAACGCTGCTACTGCTTCGTAGATGAGATTTTAAAAGGGACAAATACGATTGAACGGATTGCTTCTTCCGCTTCAGTCGTTCGGTGGCTTGCGGAGTATCCATCTTTAGCATTTGTCGCCACACATGATATCGAATTGACAGAGATTTTAAAGAATTATTGTGAGAATGTCCACTTTGAAGAACAAGTAACAGAAGGAAAAGGAATCAGTTTTGATTTCAAATTAAAAGAAGGACCTTCAAGGACCCGAAATGCGATTGCTTTGCTGAAAGTTTTGGATTACCCAGAGACTTTAGTAGAAACCGCAAAAACGGAAGCCGCGTCATTTGATGAAAAGCGGCAGTGGCATGTATTGGGATAGGCGAAGTGATCGAAAGTATTTATTGGATCAAAAATCATGGCTTTTGCTTCTGCCGTTTATACGTGTTTAGAGCGTGAGACAAAAGTGTTCTTTACTTTTGTCTCACGCTCCTTTTGTTGCATATATGAATAGTAATCCTTTATCTTCGATTTGTTTTTTCTGAAAAGGTTGTCTGACTTCGTCCGATTGATGTCTTTCATTAGGAGATTTTCCTGAGCCTAGCAACCTGATTTTTCTCTGGAACCAAGTTGTTTTTTCATCTGCTGTATTCCATGATACAATAAAGAATCATGTCTATAAGGAGATAGGAAATAAATGGCAAATGCGCTTGAAATAAATAATTTGAAAAAGGTTTATGGAAGTGGGGTCGAAGCATTGCGAGGAATCGATCTTTCCGTGAAAGAAGGAGATTTCTATGCGCTATTAGGACCAAATGGAGCTGGAAAGTCTACAACGATCGGAATCATTACTTCTTTAGTCAATAAAACATCTGGAAAAGTGAAGGTCTTCGGTTATGATCTGGATACGGATCTAGTCCGAGCAAAGCAACAGATTGGATTAGTCCCGCAAGAGTTCAATTTCAATCCCTTTGAAACGGTCCAGCAAATCGTCGTGAATCAAGCAGGTTACTACGGTGTCTCTCGCAAAGAAGCGATGAAACGTAGCGAAAAATATTTGAAGCAGTCCAATCTCTGGGAAAAGAGAAATGTCCGTGCACGTATGCTTTCCGGGGGAATGAAGCGAAGACTGATGATTGCTAGGGCATTGATGCATGAACCACGTTTGCTGATCTTGGATGAACCAACAGCAGGAGTCGATATTGAATTGAGACGCGAGATGTGGGAGTTTCTACGAGAATTGAACGAAAATGGTACAACGATCATTTTGACGACGCATTATTTAGAAGAAGCTGAAATGCTTTGTCGTAACATCGGGATCATCCAATCAGGTGAACTAATCGAGAATACTAGTATGAAAGAGCTTCTATCCAAACTGCAATTTGAAACATTTATCTTTGATTTAGCGCCATATGAGACCAAACCTGTGATTGAAGGATACGCTTGTACATTTGAAGATGAACAGACAATCGCTGTCGAAGTTGAACGAAATCAAGGGGTGAACGGAATCTTCGATCAGCTGACAAGACAAGGAATCAAAGTTCTTTCTATGAGGAATAAGTCGAATCGTTTAGAAGAACTGTTCTTGAAAATCACAGAAGAAAATGATCATACGGAGGAGAAAAATGTTTAATCTTTATTTTACTGCATTAAAAAGTTTAGCTATCAAGGAAACGAACCGCTATTTGCGTATATGGGTCCAAACACTGGTTCCACCAGTGATCACGACATCCTTGTATTTTGTTATTTTCGGAAAAATGATCGGTGGTCGGATCGGTGACGTGGGTGGTTTTTCATATATGGAATTCATCGTGCCTGGTTTGATTATGATGTCTGCTATCACTAGTTCGTATGCCAACGTTTCTTCGTCCTTCTTCTCTCAAAAATTCCAGAAAAATATCGAAGAAATCTTGGTAGCACCTGTTCCTACGCATGTGATTATTTGGGGCTTTGTGATTGGCGGAGTGGGTCGCAGTATTCTCGTCGGCTCTCTCGTAACGATCATTTCCTTGTTCTTTGTACCACTTCATGTGTATTCATGGTTCATGGTCATCATTACATTATTGATGACGGCAATCTTGTTTTCGTTAGCAGGACTGCTCAACGGGATTTTTGCTCAGTCTTATGATGATGTATCAATCGTGCCTACATTTGTCTTGCAGCCGTTAACTTATCTAGGTGGCGTTTTCTATGCCATCTCTATGTTGCCGCCATTTTGGCAAGCTGTATCGAAAGTCAATCCGATTGTTTATATGATCTCCGGTTTCCGTTACGGATTCCTTGGAACGATCGATGTGCCAGTAGCAACATCGATGATCGTACTTGTGTTATTCATCGTTGTTTTGTACGCTGTTACTTGGTATTTGATCAATAAAGGAAGAGGATTGAGAAGTTAGAAAGAGGTTGTGAAATCAGCGTTTTGATCTGAGTATTAGAGAAATAAACGGGAAAATAGCTCCTCATATTTTGTCGTTTGTTGAGCGAATACCGAGGAGTTGGCAGGAGAACACCATTTATTCCGGAAAATGGACTGTGATAAGATTTTTGTCACAGTCTTTTTTGTTCAATCAGAAACATCTTTTAAGCTGTTCACTTTGCTTCTTTTTTTGTTTCCTAGTATAATGACAATGTTTTTGAGAAAGATTGCGACTTCACTGCTTGATAGAATGGAGAGTAACAAATAAATGACTACTAATTTTTGGAAAGAGCTGCCAAAGCCTTTTTTTGTTTTAGCACCAATGGAAGATGTAACAGATGTTGTATTTCGCCATGTCGTAAAGCATGCAGCAGCACCGGATGTCTTCTTTACTGAGTTTACAAACTCAGACAGTTTCTGTCATCCAGATGGAAAAGATAGTGTACGAGGAAGATTGACCTTTACAGAAGATGAACAGCCGATGGTTGCCCATATTTGGGGAGACAAGCCAGAATTTTTTAGAGAAATGAGCATTGCTATGGCAGAAATGGGCTTCCAAGGAATCGATATCAACATGGGCTGCCCAGTTCCTAATGTAGCAGAACGTGGAAAAGGCAGTGGCTTGATCCTTCGTCCAGAAGTAGCGGCACAATTGATTGAAGCGGCTAAAACTGGTGGTTTGCCTGTCAGCGTCAAGACGCGTATCGGCTATACGGAAATGTCTGAGATGGAAGAATGGATCAGTCACCTGCTTCATCAAGATATAGCCAATCTTTCTGTCCATTTGCGTACGCGTAAAGAGATGAGTAAAGTAGATGCACATTGGGAAGTCATTCCTAAAATCATTGCTTTACGTGACCAAATCGCTCCGCAAACACTAATCACGATCAATGGAGATATCCCCGATCGCCGGACAGGAGAAGAATTGGCTGAAAAATATGGCGTAGATGGCATCATGATTGGCCGGGGGATTTTCAAGAATCCTTATGCATTTGAAAAAGAACCGAGGGAACATACAGAAAAAGAACTGATTGGCCTACTTCGTCTGCAACTAGATCTGCAAGATCATTATTCAGAAATCATCCCGCGTTCGATCACAGGACTGCATCGTTTCTTTAAAATCTATATCAAAGGATTTCTTGGAGCAAATGACTTGCGTGTTCAGTTGATGAATACGAAATCTACCGATGAAGTACGAGAGATCTTAGACACCTTTGAAAAAGAACATCCAACACTTTTCAGTGAACGATGATTTCTTGCTTGAACACCGCGAATCAGAGGTTGTGAGCCTGCCGTTTAACTCTGAGTTACAAGGAGCAATTTCAAAAAATAGCTCCTCATATTTTATGAATATTGTAACTTGTGACCGAAGAGTTGGTAGGAGAACACCGTTTATAAGAGGTTGTGACAAAAGTCTTGTCGCAACCTCTTTTTTAACCAAAAAAGTGCAAATAGTTTACTTTAAGTAAGAGAATAATTATGATGGATAAAAAAGGTGGAACAAATAACATACTATATATATTGAAATGAACACTGTATGGATGCTCCAACTTGATGAAGCTAAGGAGGAATTCGTATGTCAGAAAAGGAATTAATGAAGGTAGTCGGTTTTTATGAAGGGTTGCCGATCGATGATCCCAAAAGCTTTATGGATGAAAAAGAACAGGTACCTGTACCCAGTCCACAGGATCTTCTGGTAAAAGTCAACGCAGTATCTGTCAATCCTGTCGATACGAAACTTCGCCAAGATAATGGGATAAGAAATGCTTTGCGTATCTTAGGGTTTGATGGGGTCGGGAAAGTCGTTGCTGTAGGCGATGAAGTGCAAAAATTTTCTGTCGGGGATCGCGTGTTTTATGCAGGTACAACAACAAGAGCAGGAAGCAATCAAGAATACCAACTGGTTGACGAACGTATTGCCGCTCTTGCACCGAAAAATCTGTCAGATGAAGAAGCCGCAGCGTTGCCATTGACTTCATTGACCGCTTATGAATTGTTATTTGAAAAATTTGGTCTGATTCCAGAAGAAAATGCCAACCGCGGGAAAAAAATCTTAGTGATCAACGGAGCTGGGGGCGTCGGTTCGATTTTGAATCAACTAGCGCATTGGGCTGGTCTAGAAGTCTATGCGACTGCAAGTCCGAAGAATTTTGAATGGCTGAAAAAAACAGGTGTAGACTATCCAATTGATTATCATCAAGACTTAAGTAAAAGTTTTCGTGAATTAGGAATCGATCAAGTAGAGTATGTCGCTGTATTATTTGATATTACCCGCTACTTTGATCAGATCAAGCACCTTGTCCGACCATTTGGACATGTGGGAACGATCGTAGGAATCAAAGAGCCGTTAGACATAGGTGTTTGGAAAAACCAATCTATCAGTTTCGACTGGGAGTACATGTTCGCTAAAACAGACTATAACTATGAAATCGAAACGCAAGGAGAAGCTTTAGCGCACATTGCTGCTTTAGCAAACGAAGGGATTATCCGTAGTACATTGAGCAAGGTCTATTCAGATGGGATCAATGCGAAGAACTTGAAACAAGCAACCAAAGACGTAGAAACAGGACATATGTTAGGAAAAGTCGTTGTTAGTGGTCCGTTCAACGGATAAGTAGGAATACGCCGATTTTCTTCTTATCATAAATAAAAACAAGAGCTCATGACAGTAATTTGCCATAAGCTCCTGTTTTTTTATTTATAATAAGCGAATCAATGAAAGGGAAAGAATACCTACCAAGACGATCACCAATAAGCTTTTTGAAAGAATAGCAGCTAAAAGCGTAGGAACTGAAGCCAAAGCATTTTCGAGATTAATCTGCGGCAGATGTCCGATGTTTTGGGTAAATAGACTGCTGAACCATAAAGCAGACATAATGACGATTGGGACAAAACTTAAATACTCAAGCAACGGTCGCGGTAAGTCGAATTTTTTCAGTAAGACAAACGGTAGGACCCTAGAAAGCCAAGTCGCTAGAGTACAACCTAAAATAGTCAGCAATGTAAATTCAAAAGAAGGCATGTTTGATCCACACCCCCAATCCGCACCCAATCAATGTTACAACTACAATCACTAAGTTGCTTGGGATAAAAATCAGTCCGACATATACCAGAATCAAAGTGAGACCAATCAGGATCAACTGTAATCGTTTAGAGGTGTTTCTATCAGAAATGACTTGAAGATAAAGTAAGCCGATAAACATAGCAACGATGGCGAAATCCAAACCAAACTTTTTCGGATCAGTAATAAAATTACCTAAAAGTGCGCCAACAAGAGAAGAACCCACCCACGTCAAATAAGAAATCCAATTAGCTGTATTCATCCAACGAAAATTTAACTTTTGTCCAGTATAGTTCAATTTATTCATTCCCAGTGCGAAACTTTCATCTGTCAGCAATGTGCCAATCAGCAGATTTTGAAGCAGCCGATTTTTCTTGAAATAAGGGGCAATCGTCATACTCATCAAAATCATTCGGGAATTGACTAGAAAGGTCGAGAGAACGATGGAAAGCAGTGGACTATGGCTAGCAAGCATGCTGACTGTGATAAATTGGGCGGAACCAGCATAGATCAGCAGGGACATCAACGTGACGACTAGCGGATGAAACCCGGCAGCTTTCCCAACGATACCAAATGCAAGTCCAATACCGATATAACCAAAAACGGTAGGTAACGTGTCTTTGATCGCAGTTTTTATATCTAATTTTTCATCCAATAACAAAACTCCTTTAGCACGACATAAATTTTCATAATTGTCGTCAAACTTGTGAATATTCTAAATTTTTGTTCAACGTTTGTCAATGGTAAATAGTTCATACGAGGGGAATACTTAGAAGATAAAATTCTACTAGAAAAAATAAAAATGAGTATATTTCATATAGCAAAAATAAAATAACGTATTATATGTATAATTATACCGCTTGTTCTTTATCCCTTAATGGATTTTAAAATTATAAAACAACTATTATGATTAAGTTTTTTTAAAAATACTGGTAAATGAACAATTGGTTTTAACAGCGATGATATCATGAAAAACAAGGAACGTCTTACGAAAAAATGATTTTTAGAAATGAAAAATGAAGATCAGATGGATTGGTATATGTTATTTCATACAAAATCATGTTGCGATTGTTTTCAACTGAAGGAGAGCCATATTTATAAAGGAGTTGGCAAAATGGAAGTATGGGAGATCATCGAATTTGTTCGAAAGCAAAAAGGTATCTCCGTAGCAGAATTATGAGGAAAGGAAGTCAGCCGATCCGTTTACGAACGGTTTGTAAAAAATCAAGCAGACACGACAGTTAGCAAATTTTCATATTTTTTACAAAAACTCAATCTTGGTTATGATGAACTGAGGATATTCGATTATCCGCCGGAAGTGGCAAACATGGACCGGATGATGAAAGAAATGGTTTTAGCATTTATGAATCAAGATAAAGAAGAATTACAACATTTGATCAGCCTGTGCGAAGAAAAAGGAGACATCACTCAAAAGGAGAGACATCTAGCTAGTTTATGTAAATTACTGATTGCTCGTATAGTAGATGAGCCAATTGCTGTTGCTGATTCAGAAGTTTATCAGTATCTGATTTATGCACAGACATGGACGAACTATGAGTTGGTGTTATTCAATCATTGTATGTATGCTTTTGATCCATTCTTTATCGATTTAGTGTTAGATAAAGCATTAGTCAGTATTTCCGCTTATCAAAACAGCAAGGATCGAAAGAATGAGAGCTTTCGGATGCTGGCAAACGCGATTATCCATTTTATCCAGCAGCAACAACGCGGACTAATTTGGAAATATATCTCAAAACTTGAAGCAGTCTTTTTAGAAGAAGATATGTTCTTTGAACGAAATCAGTATTCCCTACTCACTGGAATCTGGGAGATGATCAAAGGAAATGAAAAAGGAAGACAAAAAGTAAACCAAGCGTTGCAGATTTGTCAGCAACTTGGTGCAACGAAATATCATAAAATGAATCATGATCTTTTGAGAAATGTAGAAAGAATCTATGAAATCGATTTTCAATTAGACGAATTACTAGTAGTAGACAAATAAAAAGAGAGACAGCCGAGGTGTTACATCAAATACCTTGGCTATTTTTTTGCATGAAAAATATCAAAAGAATAATGAGACAATAAAAAATCAAATCAAAAAAATTTTTTCAAATATTTACGTACTTAATAAATGGGAGAATATTCACCACATATAAAACGAAGGAGGATCATCTGCATTTACAAGAAGGAATATTCGTTCCGGATAGAAAAAAAAGGAGGATAGAGGAGTATTGTCAGGTAAATATTAGCTGTTTTTTTATATTTTTTTGAGAAAGAACATAAAACATTAAAATATCAGCTAGTTTTTAAGAATTATTTCAAAGTGATTTGTAATAAACTTAAAAAGGTCATACTTAGAAAAATATGTGTGATTAGAAATAATTTGTATAGTTATTTTTCTTGGATTTTTGACCAGTCAAAAAAGGAGGGAGAAAGAGGTAAAATAACACATCGTATACGACACATGATGTGCGTGAATGCTACATTTTGACCACATAGACAAAAAATAGTTTATGATGTACGCGTAACAAAAAATAACTTTTTATTAGGAGGAACAAACATGGCAGGAGCAATTGCAGTCACACCCGAACAGCTTAAATCACAGGCAAAGGTCTACCAACAGGCAGCATCTCAAATCCAAGATGCGATCAGAAAGGTCAATTCCATGAACCAACAAATCGCTCAACAATGGAAAGGGCAAGCCTTCCAAGCATATTTAGAGCAATACAATCAGCTGGAAGGAAATGTCAAACAGATGGAGCAGTTATTGGAAAGCATCAATCAACAGTTGAACAAGTATGCTGACACTGTGGCAGAGCGGGATCGTCAAGACGCTGGCTCATTTGGATTTTAAGCAAATGGAAGAGGCGGTGAGAACCCTCATCGCCTCTTCCTTTCAATAGGGGCTTTATTGTTCTTTCTTTTCATTCTACAAGAGATTTCTTTTATTTACACTCATTTCTATTGAAAGCCTTTGTTTTTTAATTTCACAGCTGATTCTTTGACTTTTTTCTTTTTTTATTCTATTATTGACAAGTCAATCGTTGACTAGTCAATTATTGGAGAGGAGGAAATTATGTCTTTAGAAGAGATTAGCCACCTTTTATATCAAATCAAATTAGCCGATCAAAAAATCGTCCAGATCTTTGAGGAAAATATCGGTATAAGTCTTACTAGATACGAGATCATGATGAGACTGAAAGAAGAAAATCCATTGCTGCAAAGCAGTTTGCAAGAAAAGTTGCAGATTGATCAAGGAGCAGTTACTCGTCATCTGAAGGTTTTAGAAGCAAACGGGTATGTTTCGCGTCAGAGAAATCCTCAGAACAACCGGGAAGTTTACGTAGCACTGACAGAAAAAGCCCAGCAGAAAATCGAGCATTGTGAAATGGACCATAAAGATACAGGTTCCGTGCTGTCCCCAGCTTTCAGCGATGTAGAGATGAAGCAATTCCTAACACTTTTAGATAAATTGAATACCCAACTTTGCAATATAACAACAGAAACGAAAGAGGTTAATAATAATGGAACAAAAAAATGATTTTTCAACAATTATGACTGGTAGAAGATCCGTTCGCGTATATGATGAAACATACAAAATCCCACACGAAGAAATGCTGGAAATGATCAAAGAAGCGACGACTGCTCCTTCTTCTGTCAATATGCAACCATGGCGCTTTGTAGTCGCAGAAAGCGAGGAAGCAAAAGAAATCTTGCGTCCTTTGATCCGTTTCAATACGAGACAAAATGATACTTCTTCTGCAATGGTCATGATTTTTGGCGATATGCAATGTTATGAATATGGCGAAGAAATCTATAACCAAGCTTACGAATCAGGGAAGATGCCAAAAGAAGTCAGAGATCAACAATTAGCTGCGATCATTCCTTATTACAAGAGTTTTTCAAGAGAAGAAATGAACGATGTAGTCAAAGTCGATTCTAGCTTAGCGGCTATGCAATTCATGTTAGTTGCACGTGATCATGGCTATGAAACAAATCCAATTGGTGGCTTCGAAGCAGATCAGTTGGCAGAGGCATTTGGTTTGGATAAAGACCGCTATGTTCCAGTTATTATTTTATCAATAGGAAAAGCGGTAGAAGAAGGTTACGAGTCTGTACGTTTAGCACCAGAAAAGATCACTACGTTCAAATAAAAGGTTTTCAGTTACTGTTCAGTAGCTATTGCTTTTTTTGAATCGTGTGTGGTAACCTAATAAAAAAGGAGGTCGGAAAAATGACTGCATCGATGAAATTACGTTTTGAACTTTTGAATAACAACTAAATAAATTCAAAAGACATGTATAAACAACAATTTCATGGGTGGAGTATGTCCATTTTTTCGAACGACAGTAGAATAGGTGAAAGCTATGACAGATTTGATGATTTAGTCATAGTTATTTCGTTCAGAGTAGGAAAAGATGTTATGCAGTTTTTTTGCAAACAGATTTTTCTGCTCTTTTTTAGTATCGATATTGTTGTTTTACATGAAATAGGAGTGTAAAACATATGGAAAATTTAGCAGTAAATATAACAAACCTGCAAGTTCGTTTTGGTAACCAGTTAGAATTATCTATTGATTCTCTTCGTGTCTATCAGCAAGATCGGATAGGAATCATAGGGGAAAATGGAGTCGGTAAAACAACGTTGCTGAAACTGATAGCCGGTGAACTTATCCCCAATCAAGGGAAAATCCAAACAGAGATCACTTTCAACTATCTGCCTCAATTAACCTATCTTGCTGAGGCAAAGGACCTAAATTTGGAATTAGCCAGTCATTTCCAGTTGAAACTGGAAGAAACTTCGGAACGGAAATGGAGTGGAGGGGAAGAACGAAAGATCGAGTTGATACGTCTTCTTTCTTCTTATGAACAAGGGATGCTTCTAGACGAGCCGACAACCCATCTAGATAGAAAAAGTATGGATCGACTAATTGAAGAGCTTCGTTATTATTATGGCACGCTGATTTTTGTTAGTCATGACCGCTATTTTCTAGATGAGTTGGCAACGAAAATCTGGGAAGTAAAAGACGGAGAAATCCGAGAGTTTCCGGGGAATTATAGTGCCTATCTCACTCAAAGGGAATTGGAGAAAAAGACTCAGCTACGAGAAGCAGAGTCGATCATGAAAGAGAAAAAACGATTGGAAAAATCGATCCAAGAAAAGAAAAAACAAGCGGAAAAGTTAGAAAAAGTGTCCAGTAAAAAGAAAAAGCAACAAATCAGACCGGATCGGTTGTCTTCCTCTAAACAAAAAGACAGTGTACAAAAAGCCATCCAAAAGAATGCGAAAACATTAGAGAGAAGACTCCAAAAAATAGGAGAAACAACCAAACCGCAACAGATGAAACAAATCCGTTTTCCAGTACCAAAATCTCTTGAACTCCACAATCGTTATCCAATCATGGGACAAAATATCCAATTGGAAAGAAGCGGAAGAACATTACTGATAAATAGCGATTTTCAATTTTCTTTAGGTAAAAAAATCGCGATTGTCGGCGAAAATGGATCAGGTAAGACAACTTTATTGGAACATATCCGCAAACAAGGAGAAGGAATCCTTCTCTCTCCGAAAGTAAGCTTTCAAGTATATCAGCAAAAGGATTATCAAATGACATCTGAAGAATCCGTCATTCGTTTTGTCATGAGACAAACAGAGTTTTCGGAATCACTTGTACGCAGTTTGTTGAATCATTTAGGGTTTGCTCAGGAAACTCTGACGAAACCGTTGTGTACGTTAAGTGGGGGAGAAGCGACTCGTTTGACGATTGCTTTGCTTTTTACTAAGCCAAGTAATGTGTTGCTGTTGGATGAACCGACTAATTTTATTGATGTGGCAACGATCGAAGCTTTAGAGCAGCTGATGCAAGTATATCCGGGAACGATTTTGTTTACTTCACATGATTCCTACTTTGTCGAGCGTACGGCTGATGAAGTTTATGAAATAAAAGGGCAGAAAATAAAAAAAGTACTTACGAGAAATTTTTAAATGTGCTACGATGATTTTCGTGACAAATTTAAAGGAGTGGTACAGATTGCCTACAAATAAAAAAGAAGGAATAATTTTTACAACAATGATGTGTTTTTTGATGGTCTTGGGAATGAGCGCGTATAATTTATGGTTGCATCAAGATCTTCATTTATCAAGTTTATTGATTGGTCTAGTGCCTGGATTCGTGGTGGCTTTCATTTTGGATGTCTTCATCATCGGTGTGCTGGCGAAAAAAATTGCCTTTAAACTACCAGTAAATCCAGAAAGCAAGATCCAAATGATCTTAACTATTTCCTGCTTGATGGTTTTAGGAATGGTCACATGTATGTCTTTGTTTGGTGTGATCATGGAACAAGGAATACCTGATCAATTATTCTCTGCTTATATGAATGCTTGGAAAATGAATGTGATTGCCGCTTTACCGTTGCAGTTGATTATCGTTGGCCCACTTTCAAGAAGTGTGTTGAAAGCCATTCAAAGCAATGAATAATGGTACACTGTTTATTTGAAAAAAAGGTTGTGACCTGCTTTTTGTCACAGTTCCTTCAATGCAGTTCTAGAAAGAAAAATGATCCGAACGATAGGTTTTTGCCTGTCTTTCGGATCGTTTTTCTTTTTCAGCTGTATCGTTCTTTTAGTGAAGATGATTCGTTGCTTAATAGATAAATCTAGAAAGGTTCTGTTTATCCATTACTCAAAAAACGGCTGCATTTGTTCTCTTACTTGCTGACACCATTGGAGTTCCTGCTGACAAAGCATGATTCGACGCTGGATCACAACATAACGTCCAAATTCTTGTCTCTTGTCTAGCGAGAGGTCATTCAATTTTTTTTGATTTTTTTGCATGATTTTGTTCAGTTGTTGTTCTCTAGTGAATAGCAGTCCAGTAGCTGTTGTTTTGTCGAGTGTCGAAAAAGCATAGATTTTTGCTAAAAATTCATCTTTTTGCGTAGGAGCTGGGGTCTCCTCTTTGATCCATTCCTCTACAAGGGCACGTCCTTCATCAGTCAAGTGGTAGATCTTTTTTTGAGAATGCTCGTCTTTGTCCAAAACGGTCACATAACCCTGCTGGTCTAACTTGGCAAGCGTCGTATAGATTTGACTGTGATGAGCTTCCCAAAAAATCGTGATCAGCTGCTTCAATTCATACCCAGAACGCGGTTTGGATAAAAGCACGCATAATAATATATAGGCTAAAGTATTCATAAAAATCCTACCTCTCGTCTTATTTTCTTTATTATATCACAGTAAAGTTTCCATGTTTTACATGTGCATATTGACATGTAAAACAAATCATGTATGATGCTAATAGAGAGAAAGGGATGGAAATATTGGAGAATCAAATAGATATACAAGAACAAACAAATGAAGAAACAAAGGGGAAAAGTTCGGCGCTAGTTGTGGCAGCTACCTGTATGATCGCTTTTATGGGAGTGGGCCTAGTAGACCCGATTTTAAAAACGATTGCTGCACAGTTAAACGCTACGCCAGCTGAAACGACCCTGTTATTTACTAGTTACATGCTAGTCACTGGTGTGGTGATGCTATTTACAGGTTTCTTATCTAGTCGGATTGGCTTGAAAAAAACATTGATGACCGGATTGTTTATCATCGTTGTATTCGCTGGTCTTGGTGGATTATCTGGCAATATCGGTATGTTGATTGGGTTACGTGCTGGCTGGGGTGTCGGGAATGCTTTATTTGTCTCTACTGCTCTAGCAACGATCGTCAGTATTTTAGTCGGTAACACAGAAAAAGCAATCATGATGTATGAAGCAGCACTTGGCTGCGGAATGGCAGTTGGTCCTCTAGTCGGTGGAGTCTTGGGCAGTGGTTCATGGCGTTATCCATTTTTTGGGGTAGCATTTTTGATGTTTTGCGGCTTTATAGCCCTAGCGGTACTTTTACCTGAAACTGAGAAACCAAAGAGAAAAGTAGGCCTTTGGGAAGGTGTCAAAGCGTTAAGCAATCATAAACTTCGTTCAGTTGGACTGATCGCATTGTTATATAATTTCGGATTCTTTACTTTACTTGCATATGCGCCCTTTTTATTGATTGGCTATTCTGAATTAGAAGTCGGTTTTGTATTTTTTGGCTGGGGTGTGCTTCTGGCTATTGCTTCGATTTTCGTTGCACCGGCTCTTGAGCGGAAGTTTACGACTTATCGGACGATTTTAGCTGCATTTGTCTTATTCATTATTTGTTTGCTGTTATTAGGAGCTGGTACTTCTATGCCAGTCCTTGTACCAATCAGTATTGTGTTAGCAGGATTTTTCCAAGGGATCATTAATACATTGTTGACGACGATTGCTATGGAAATACCCGGTCTGCAACGAAACGTTGCTTCTTCTAGCTATAGTTTTGTCCGTTTTTTCGGTGGAGCTTTAGCACCATTTATTGCAGGTGTGATCGGCGAACATATTGGTGAAAGCTATGCGTTTTATTTTGCAGGTGCCATTGTTCTTATCAGTGTATGTTGTATCATTTATCACCGTAATTATTTTGCTACAAATGAAGAAAAATAAGAAACTAAAGGTTGTGAAAATGCTGTCCTGCCTCAAATCATAAGAACAGCCAAACAAAAACAGCTCCTCCTATTTTTCGTTTGGTTGGACTTATTACCGCAGATGCAATCTTTTGAACACCGTTTATTTGGAAAAAGGGAATGTGACAAAAATCGTGTCACATTCCTTTTTTTTCTCAAAATAATGTAACTGGAAAATTTTTAGTAGGTAAGCTAAAATTCATTTAAGAAAAAGAATGGGGGGATAATAGATGCTGGAAGAATATTTTCAGGAAGTCGGGTTGACACTCGTTGAATTACCCATTGAATTTTTAAATGATCGGTTGATTTATCGTGGCTATATCAAAGAATTGCCAATGATCAACGCGGAAGGTGAAACTAGAAAAGCGATGCAGCAAAAAATAGCTGGTATATATCAGATGTATCGGGAACAGCTATTGGCAGAATCAGCGGAAGAAGAAAAAGAAAAAACGATGGACTTGTCCATGGATGAGCTGCTTCGTTATTATGATGGCGAAACATTTGACGGATTTTCGCTTCTTAACGAAGAAGAAACAGATTTACCAGGCAGCTGGTAGGAGAACACCGTTTATATGGGAAAAGGGGCTTTGACAAAATCTTTGTCAAAGCCCCTAAAAAGTTCGGCAGTTTTTTGCCGGTGTTCAAGGCACCCTACTTATCATACGGACATTTTTTAGCGGAAAGTCCGATTCAAGTGGTTTTTATTCAGCTGATATTTATAAGATAAGTGAAAGATCCCAGCAATCAGCAACGTAATCGTATAGGCAATTGAATGATCGAAAAAAGAATAGTAATTGACTCCAGCTAACAGGCATAATGCAACCATGTAGCTGATGTGTAAGCGAGCAACCAAACCTTTTGGACCAATTTTGTCAAAATACTGCGCCCATTTTTCCCGTTGACCCCCTATGCTTCGTTTCTTGAACTGAAAAAAAAGGGATAAAATACCGACTCCTAGAAAAGCAGCGATATTCAGAGAAATAAGGTAAATAAAAAAAATCATTAAAATTTCAAACATATTGACACCTTTCTAATTGGATAGAACCTTTACAGTAAAAAGGCAAAAGGCGGGAATAATGTTTCACACGAAACATTATTCGCGGATTTGTCCATCGCCATAAATGATATATTTTGTGGAAGTCAATTCATTTAACCCCATTGGACCACGGGCATGCAAATTTTGAGTAGAGATACCGATCTCTGCACCAAAACCAAATACCGATCCGTCTGTAAAACGAGTGGAGGCATTGACATAGACAGCCGCCGCGTCCACTTCATTCAAGAAACGCTGACTAGCCGAATAGCTATCTGTCACGATTGTTTCTGAATGTTTGGTGTTATGTCGGTTGATATGCGCAATTGCTTCGCTTAAAGAATCGACTACTTTGACGGCAAGGATATAATCCAGATATTCAGTATCCCAATCTGCCTCTTCTGCTAAAGCAGCTGTCTCTAGATATTCTAACGCACGAGCATCCGCACGTAAAGAGACGCCGTGTTCTACCAGTTCTTTTTCAATGGCTGGTAAGAAAAAGGGGGCGATCTCAGAATGGATCAGTAATGTTTCTGCCGCGTTGCAGACAGAAGGACGGGAAGCTTTTGCATTGACAATGATTTTCACTGCCATAGACAACTGTGCTTCTTTATCGATGTATACGTGATTATTTCCTGTACCTGTTTCAATGATAGGTACCGTTGCCTGTTCTTTGACTCGTTGAATCAATTTTGCTCCGCCTCGAGGAATCAGCACATCTAAGTATTCTGTCAATCGCATCAACTGTTCTGCAGTTTCATGAGAAGTATCATCGACAAACTGGATGGCATAAGGAGATTCGCCAGCACTAAGCAGTACTTGCTGCAATAGTTGGACCAGTAATTGATTCGAGAAGAATGCTTCTTTGCCACCGCGGAGGATAACGGCATTTCCTGATTTGAACGCTAGACTGGCTGCATCAGTCGTGACATTTGGACGAGATTCGTAAATGATACCGATCACGCCGAGGGGCACGCGCTTTTTGCCGATTCTCAATCCGTCGGTGTTCGTCCACATCTCATCTACTTTTCCAATAGGATCGTCTAACGAAGCAATCTTTTCGATCTCTGCAACCATGGCATTGATTCGCTCAGGTGTCAGCTGTAAGCGGTCTTGCATCGTTTCACTGATATTGTTTTCGACTGCTTTTTCTAAGTCCTTATGATTTGCTTCGATGATTGCCTGTTGATTCTTTTTGATGGTTTTCGCCATCTGAACAAGTAGCTCATTTTTACGGTTTGTAGGCATAAGTGCTAGTTGTTGCGCACTATCTTTTGCCTGTTGCCCTAATTGCATCAAATCAGTCATTTCAAGTCCTCCTTAAATAAAGTACCTACTTCTTTTCCTGCAAGAATATCAAAAATGATTGCCGGATTTTTCCCATTTGCTAGAATCATTGCACTGTTTGCTTCAAATATCCTAGAAGCTGCTTTTAATTTACTTTGCATACCGCCTGTTCCAAAGGTGCTACCTGCACCACCTGCTTGTGCCAGAATCTTTTCATCGATTTTATCGATATAGCGATACATCTGAGCTTCGGGATTTGTAGCCGGATTATCTGAATAAAAACCGTCGATATCAGAAAGAACGATCAAAAGGTCTGCCGCGACAAGTTTTGCCATGATTGCTGACAGCTGATCATTATCACCAAATTTGGTCAGATGATCTAATTCATCTACTGCGACAGTATCGTTTTCGTTCACAATAGGAATCGTATCCATGATCAAAAGCTGTTCCAATGTATTCCTCACATTTTTACGACTTTCAGGGTAATCTACCACATCTCTTGTCACGAGGATTTGTGCTGTCTGCTGATTATATACACTGAATCTTTGATTATAGATATTCATCAATTCGGCTTGGCCAACAGCCGCCGCCGCTTGCTGTTCAGGGATCAAAGTCGGACGTTCTGACAAATGTAATTTATGCATACCGACGCCTACAGCCCCTGATGAGACTAGGATCACTTCCTTTCCACGATTTCTAAGATCGGAAAGGACAAAAGCTAACTGATCGATCGCTGCAAGATTGATGTTTCCATTGGGATAGATCAATGTACTTGTTCCTACTTTGACAATAATTCGTTTTGCATTTTTTATTTCTTTACGCATGTGACACCTCAATCAAATATCCACTCATTAATTTCGTTCTATTCTACTTGTTTTGACGAGTAAAGTCATGTAAAAAATAGTTTTTTTGTACAACTTGCAGTTGTTCGGTAAAAGAACGCGTTAATGGTTGACTTTAGGATAGCAGAATTTCTTGAAGAATTTGTAAAGAGAGTCTTTTATAGCCTCGAATATGTTAGAATAGGAGTAGTTTATTTAGGGAGGAAAACCGGTGAGAAAAAGAGGATTTGAAGTTATTTCTAAATATAAAGAGCAAAATATCAATCTACCGCAGCGCGCTACACATCATGCTGCTGGCTATGATTTTGAAGCAGCAGAAGAGGTCGTGATTCCAAGTATCTGGAAAGCAGGCTGGAAAAAAGGATTGGAAACAATCGCAGATGCATTGAAAAAAGACGTATCAGAAAATGATAAACAGTTAAAACCGATCCTTGTGCCTACTGGGGTCAAAGCCTACATGGGAGAAGATGAATTTTTGCAGCTTGCTAACCGTTCAAGCAATCCGTTGAAGCGGTTTTTAGTGTTGACGAACGGCGTAGGTGTGATTGACAGTGATTATTACAATAATGAGGCAAATGAAGGACATATCATGTTCCAATTCACCAACTTTGGTTTCAAGGATGTAGTGATCAAGAAAGGTGAGCGTATCGGTCAAGGGATCTTCTTGCCATTTTTAAAAGCAGATCAAGATCAAACGACTGCTCAACGTCAAGGCGGATTTGGTTCTTCCAGTAAATAAAACGATAAAGAAATTTAAGCTTGATTTAATGTCTCATGGTTAGAATAAGAGGAGGCGGTACAATGGCAAAAAAATCAAAAGTACAATTTGTTTGCCAAAATTGCGGGTATGTGTCGCCTAAGTTCTTGGGACGCTGCCCAAATTGCGGAAAATGGAATACGATGGTCGAAGAAATCGAACAAGATACAACAGACCGCAGAACGCGGACAAGTTTGACAGGAGAAAAAGCGAAACCAACAAAAATCGCAGATGTCGTCCCTAAAAAAGAACCTCGGGTCAAAACGAAATTAGAAGAACTGAACCGTGTGCTAGGTGGAGGCGTGGTTCCGGGATCCATGGTCTTGATTGGTGGAGATCCAGGTATTGGTAAATCCACTTTGCTGTTACAAGTTTCTCAACAATTAGCAGCCATAGGCGGGAAAGTCTTGTATGTATCCGGCGAAGAAAGCGCAGAACAGATAAAATTACGCGCGGAGCGCCTCGGAAGTATCAACACAGAATTTTATCTATACGCTGAAACAGATATGAATGAAATCAGTCGTGCCATCGAACATATCTCCCCTGATTATGTTATTATTGATTCCATCCAAACGATGACGCAGCCAGACATCACAAGTGTGGCAGGAAGCGTCAGCCAAGTAAGAGAAACCACTGCAGAATTACTCAAAATCGCTAAAACGAATGGAATTGCCATTTTTATCGTCGGTCATGTTACGAAAGAAGGTTCGATCGCCGGTCCAAGAATGTTAGAGCATATGGTGGATACAGTGTTATATTTTGAAGGTGAACAACATCATAGTTTCCGAATTTTACGAGCGGTAAAAAACCGATTTGGCTCAACGAACGAGATTGGGATTTTTGAAATGCATGAGCATGGATTGGAAGAAGTCGCTAACCCTTCACAGATTTTCTTAGAGGAACGCCTAGACGGTGCGACTGGCTCTGCTATCGTTGTAGCAATGGAAGGAACACGCCCAATTTTGGTAGAGATCCAAGCATTAGTCACACCTACTATGTTCGGAAATGCTAAGCGAACAACAACAGGTCTTGATTTCAATCGTGTATCTCTAATCATGGCAGTGCTGGAAAAAAGAGCTGGACTACTTCTTCAGAATCAAGATGCTTACTTAAAAGCTGCAGGTGGGGTAAAATTAAATGAACCAGCGATTGATTTAGCTATCGCTGTCAGTATTGCTTCAAGCTACAAAGAAAAAGGAACACAGCCGACGGAATGTTTCATCGGTGAAATCGGACTGACTGGAGAAATCAGACGTGTCAGTCATATTGAACAACGGGTCAAAGAAGTCCAAAAACTCGGCTTCACAAAAGTTTACCTGCCTAAAAACAACTTAGGCAACTGGGAAGCGCCAAAAGGAATCGAGATCGTTGGAGTAGCGACTTTGGCTGAAACGTTGAAGCGTGTGTTCCGCTAAATAATAAATGATTGTCGAAACGGAGGAAAAACGATGCAAAAACGTGTCATTACGTTGCTGATGATCATTGTCGGCGCAAGCTTGGGTATTTCATTTTTACCCTCAGCTTGGCAGGCAATCGGTCAACAGTCAAATGGGTGGCTGAATAATACATTTACCAACAGTTTGTTAGGCGCACTTATTTTCTTTTTATTATCTTTGCTGTTGGCCAAACATATCTCAGCTATTATCAAACAAGTAGAACAAAAACTAAGCGAGGTCAGCTTGACTTATCTTCTCTTCGGTGCGATCGGTGCGATCATCGGATTGACTTTAGGCGTTGTGATCTCAACCCCTCTTTACAATATGGAAATTCCATTCGTCAATAGTGTATTGCCGATTTTACTGATGATCATCTTAGGTTATTTGGGATTGAGAATGGGAACGACACGAATCGAAGAATGGAAGAAAGTCTTTGGTTCACGAAGCAAAAAAATCGAGCAAGAAACAGCTAGCCAAGTGGAGAGCCAACTGTTAGAACGAAAATCAGGAGAAAATTTCCATAAATATAAAATCTTGGATACAAGTGTGATTATTGATGGTCGGATTTATGATATTACAAAGACTGGATTTTTAGAAGGAACCTTGATGATCCCTAATTTTGTTCTTTACGAACTACAATACATCGCGGACTCAGGGGATAGTTTGAAACGTGTGCGTGGTCGTCGCGGATTAGATATCCTAAATGCTTTGCAAAAAGAAGAAGGTATATCTGTCGAAATGTACGATGGAGACTTTGAAGATATCAGCGAAGTAGACAGCAAGTTGATCAAATTAGCCAAGCTTTTAGACGGTGTCATCGTAACCAATGACTATAACTTGAATAAAGTCTCTGAATTCCAAAATGTACCTGTTCTTAATATCAATGCGTTGGCAAATGCCGTGAAACCAGTCGTCATTCCTGGCGAAACGATGAATGTTCTAGTAGTAAAAGCCGGAACAGAACGCCAACAAGGGGTAGCCTATCTTGATGATGGCACGATGGTTGTCGTAGAAGATGGACAGCATTACATGAATGAACGTATCGAAGTTGTTGTGACAAGCGCTCTTCAAACAGCTGCTGGACGCATGATCTTTGCTAAACCTGCCCATGCAGGACGAGGGATCGACAATAAAAAAGAGACAGAGAAAAAGACAAAACAATCAAAATAAAAAAGAAATTCAGCCAACTGGTAAGGAAATTCAACCAGTTGGCTTTACTATTTACCTTAGAAAAGGTAAAATTTGTGCTGAGTGGCTTTAAATAAATGATATTTGAGAAGCCGTAACTGACGGAATTTTTACTGTTAGTCAAAGTCTAGTTTGAAAGAAGAGGAAGAAAATGACGAAAGTACGCGTACGCTATGCACCAAGTCCAACTGGGCACCTGCATATTGGAAATGCAAGAACTGCATTGTTCAATTATTTGTTTGCCCGCCACAATGATGGAGACTTTATTATTCGTATTGAGGATACTGACCAAAAACGTAATATCGAAGATGGCGAAAAAAGCCAGTTGGAAAACCTTGCTTGGTTGGGAATGGATTGGGATGAATCTCCTGAAAATCCTGGAGAATACGGCCCTTACCGTCAATCTGAACGTAAAGAAATCTATCAACCGCTGATTGATCAGCTGCTTGCTAGCAATCGAGCATACAAATGCTATTGCACAGAAGAAGAATTAGAAGCAGAACGGGAAGCACAACGCGCAAGAGGAGAAATGCCTCATTACGCAGGAACATGTGCGAACTTGACACCTGAAGAACAAGCAGAAAAAGAAGCACAAGGTCTAGAATCTGTTGTACGTTTCCGTGTGCCTCGCAATACAGAATACGCATTTACAGATATGGTAAAAGGCGCTATTTCGTTCGAATCCGATAATATCGGCGGCGACTTTGTCATCCAAAAACGCGATGGTATGCCAACCTATAACTTTGCTGTTGCGGTCGATGACCATTTGATGAAAATCACTCACGTTTTACGTGGAGATGACCATATTGCCAATACACCAAAACAACTGATGATCTATGAAGCATTTGGCTGGACGCCACCAACATTCGGACATATGACGTTGATCATCAACAGTGAAACAGGCAAAAAACTAAGCAAACGTGACGAATCAATCTTACAATTTATCGAACAATATCGCGAATTAGGTTATCTACCAGATGCAATGTTCAACTTTATTGCATTATTGGGCTGGTCACCTGTGGGCGAAGACGAAATCTTCGAACACCAAGAATTGATCAAAATGTTCGATCCAAAACGCCTAAGTAAATCACCCGCAGCTTTCGATGCGAAAAAACTGCAATGGGTAAACAACCATTACATCAAAGCAATGGATCTAGATGCATTTACTGACATGTGTCTGCCTTATCTAATCGCTGACGGACGTGTAGCAGAAAACCCAGATGAAAAGACAATCGAATGGGTGAAGAAGATCGTTAGCCTGTATCAACCTCAAATGAGCTATGCTGCAGAAATCGTTGATCTGTCTACGCTATTTTTCAATGAACATCCTGTATTGAATGAAGCAGCAAAAGAAGTACTTGCTGGCGAAACAGTTCCTACTGTTCTCCACGCATTTAAAGCACAGCTAGAACAAATGGAAGTAGTAGATGCTCCAACTGTAAAAGCTGCCATCAAAGCTGTTCAAAAAGAAACTGGCGTAAAAGGGAAAAATCTTTTCATGCCGATCCGTGTAGCTGTATCAGGACAAATGCATGGCCCAGAATTGCCTGAAACGATCGAATTGCTTGGTCGTGAGAAATCATTAGCACATTTAAATCAAGTACTGAACTAAACACGATGAACAGAAAAAAGTAAGCAGCTGATCATTACAAGAGAGATGCCGGGTGGTGCAAGGCGTCAATGAATAGTTGCCGAAATGCCTCTGGGAGTGGTCTTGGCGAAAACACAGAAAACAGGAAAAACTGTTTTACAGGAAACGAAGTAGCCAAGAACGTATAACAGGCGTTAGCTGTCAGAGATAATCGTTGATTATGAAGAAAAGTGGAACCACGCGGAAAGCGTCTTTTGATAAGGAAACTTATTTAAAAGGCGCTTCTTTTCTTTATAAGCTGTTTTCCTACATAAAATACTTACGAAAGGAGTGGAAAGTCATGAGCTGGTTTGCCCGAGCGATTGATGCAGCAAAGAGAAACGATCCGGCTGCACGTTCGACAGCGGAGATCGTTTTGACCTATCCTGGTTTTCATGCCTTGTTTTGGCATCGTTTCTCTCATTTTTTATATCAGCATCGGCTCTTTTTATTGGCGAAGATCAATGCTCAATTTTGGCGTTTCCTGACAGGTGTTGAAATCCATCCAGGAGCAACGATTGGAACAGGTGTGTTCATCGACCATGGAATGGGGATCGTCATTGGCGAAACCGCAGAAATCGAGGATGATGTGATTTTGTTCCATGGCGTAACATTAGGCGGTACGGGAAAAGAAACAGGTAAAAGACACCCAACGGTCAAACAAGGAGCCATGCTCTCTGCGAATGCGCAGATATTAGGACCGGTAACGATCGGAAAAAACGCAAAAATCGGCGCAGGTGCCGTTGTGTTGAAAGATGTTCCAGACGACGCTACAGCAGTAGGAGTACCAGCAAAAGTCGTTCGAATCAAAGGAGAAAAAGTGAGGAGATCAGAATGATAAAAATCTACAATACATTGACCAGAAAAAAAGAAGAATTCATCCCTATACAAAAGGGACATGTCGGTATGTATGTCTGCGGACCGACTGTGTATAATTATATCCATATTGGAAATGCTCGTAGCACCATTGCTTTCGATACGATTCGACGCTATTTTGAATATCGAGGCTATAAAGTCGATTTCGTATCGAATTTCACGGATGTAGACGATAAAATCATCCGTACAGCAAACGAATTAGGCATCACAGCACCAGAAGTCGCTGATCGTTTCATCCGAGCATTTGAAGAAGATACGAAAGCGTTGAATGTCGAGCCTGCTACACTTCATCCAAGAGTCATGGACCATATGCCAGATATTTTAGCATTTATTCAAGTGTTGGTTGAAAAAGGCTATGCTTATGAATCTTCAGGTGATGTGTATTACCGTACCCGTAAATTTGAAAACTATGGGAAATTAAGTGACCAATCCATCGATGAACTGGAAGTCGGCGCAAGTCAGCGTACTGGTGAAGAACAGCAGCAAAAAGAAGACCCATTAGATTTTGCTTTATGGAAACAAGCAAAACCTGGCGAGATTTCTTGGGATTCACCATGGGGCAAAGGGCGTCCCGGTTGGCACATCGAGTGTTCCGTCATGGCGACAAAACATTTAGGCGAAACGATCGATATCCATGGTGGTGGGCAAGATTTGGAATTTCCTCATCACGAAAATGAAATCGCACAAAGTGAAGCGAAAACAGGGAAAAAATTCGCTAATTACTGGATGCACAATGGCTATGTAACGATTGGCGAAGACGATGAAAAAATGAGTAAATCTCTAGGGAATTTCATCACTGTACATGAAATGATCCAAAACGTTGATCCACAAGTCTTGCGTTTCTTCATGGCGACCACACAATACCGTCGTCCGATCCGTTACAGTGAAACGACGATGAAAGAAGCAGCCACCAATTTACAACGACTGAAGAATACGTTTGACAATTTGAAATTCCGCCAAGAAACTGCCTCAGAGAATTTGGCAGATGATGCGGATAAAATCACTTTGTTAGAAAATTTGGAACAGCGATTCATCGAAGAAATGGATGATGATTTTAATGCAGCAAATGGGATCACAGTGGTCTATGAGCTTGCTAAATGGCTGAACACTTATCTAGACCAAGCGGAAGTTTCTGCCGCTGTCTTGGCACAGGGAGAAGCCTTATTCTCGCAATGGCTTTCAATCTTCGGTATTTTATTTACAGCAGAAGAATTATTGGATGAAGAGATTGAACAATTGATTGAAGAACGAAATCAAGCAAGAAGCAATCGTGATTTTGCCCGAAGCGACGAAATCCGTGATTTGTTGAAAGAAAAAGGGATCTTATTAGAAGATACACCCCAAGGAACCCGATGGAGAAGAGAAGCATGAGAGATTACACACAATTGAACGGTTTAGCCCTGGCTTACGTGGGAGATGCGATTTACGAAATCTATGTTCGTGACCACCTGATCAATCAAGGAGAAACAAAACCCAATAAGTTGCATCGTGCGGCAACGAATTATGTTTCTGCAAATGCACAAGCTTTTTTGATTCAGCAAATGCTGGAGGAACATCTTTTGACAGAAGAAGAAGAGCTTTATTATCGCAGAGGAAGAAATGCCAAAAGCCATACGAGTGCAAAAAATGCTGATGTTACGACTTACCGGGTCGCAACAGGATTCGAAGCACTGATGGGCTATCTGCATTTGACAAAACAAACCGAGCGGATGGAAGAATTGATCCGCTGGTGTATTCAGAAAGTTGGTGAAAAAAATGGGTAAAGAAAGAACAAACAAACATCAATCGAAACGTGGATTTGAAGACAAAAAACAAAATAGATATCCAAATAAAAAGCAAACTGGACGAAATCAGTCAGTTTCTGATCAAAATGAAGAAGCATTAGAAGATAATTTCGTCTTTGGACACCATGCCGCAGTAGAAGCGCTACAACAAGGGCGAGGGAATAAACTCTTTCTTCAAGAAGATTCACGAGGAGAAAAAGTAGAAGAACTGAAAGAAATCGCACGTGAGCAAGCTGTACCGGTCAAATGGGTCCCTAAACAAAAATTAGAAACTTTGAGCGATCATGGCGTGCATCAAGGAGTCGTTCTTGCGATTACACCTTATGAATATTTATCCCTTGACCAACTGATTGAACGAACAAAAGAGAAAAAAGAAGACCCCTTCTTTTTGATTTTGGATAGTATCGAAGATCCACACAATTTTGGGTCGATTTTACGGACAGCAGACGCAAGTGGCGTCGATGGTGTGATCATACCAAAACACCGAGCAGTTGGAATCACGCCTATCGTAACAAAGACTTCCACTGGTGCAGTGGAATATGTGCCTGTTGCACGTGTGACGAATTTGGTACAAGCTGTGCAACAGCTCAAAGAGACAGGATTTTGGGTATTTGGCACAGATATGACCGGCACAAACTTCCAAAAATGGAATGCCAAAGGATCCATTGCTTTAGTCATTGGTAATGAAGGCAAAGGAATGAGTCCAGGATTGAAAAAAGAAATGGATGAATTACTGACGATTCCAATGACTGGGCACGTCCAAAGTTTAAATGCCAGTGTTGCCGCTGGATTGCTGATGTATCAGGCTTTTTCCCAACGTCAGGGGGAGTAGGTCATGAAAAAACAGCTGTTGATTGTAGATGGCTACAACATGATCGGTTCGTGGCCGGAACTGGTCCAGCTTAAAAAGCAGGACAAAATGGCAGATGCAAGAGAAGCTCTTTTGCATCGTTTATCAAATTATGCGAAATATGAAGGACTGGAAGTCATCGTTGTCTTCGATGCTCAATTAGTACCGGGCATCCAACAAAATTATAGGAAATATCAGTTGGATGTTGTTTTTACGAAAGAAGATGAAACGGCTGACAGTTATATCGAAAGAATCGCTGGGCAGCTGAATGATCGTTTGACACAAGTAACAGTGGCGACAAGCGATCTAGCAGAACAGTGGATGATTTTTTCTCAGGGGGCGTTGCGGACTTCTGCTTATGAATTATATAAAACGATTAAAAAAACGGAAAAAACAATAGCCCAAGAAAATAAAGATATGCATTTTGTTGATTTCCGACGTAATTCTCCGTGGAATGAAGAGCAGTTAAAAAAATTGTCCCAAAAATTGGACGATTTAATGAGAAAAAATAAATAACATATCGTTCTAATCAGTTCGATGAATCATTGATGATAAGATTCCTCCATAAACGAATTTATGGAGGAATTATTTTATGTCTGAGGAGTTATTGCGCGCTGCACGTAATGGTGACGAAGAAGCATTTGCTGCCCTGTATCAAAAATATTTTCCACTCTTACTACGTTTGAAAAACACTTATTATTTAAGAAATTATGTTACTGAGGATTGGGAACAAGAAGCGAGGATCGCTTTATATCAGGCATTGAGAACTTACGAAAAAAGCAAAGGAGTTAGCTTTGGAAGTTATTATAAAAGTATTATAAGCAATCAAATTTATTCTTTATTGAGAAAACAGAACGCGCTGAAGCGCCGTGACCAAAAAGATGAAGTCTCGATCGACCAAAAAATAGAGACAGAAGGACCAGATTTTTTAGCAGAGATTACCTTGCAGGAACCTTTAGCGATTCAGCATCTTTTGTTAAAAGAAGCAATCGAAAATTGCGAGATCCGATTTTCAAAAAAAGAAGCACAAATTTTTCATTATTACATGCAAGGGGTTGATTTTGCGGAGATGGCTGAATGGTTGTCAATGGATCACAAGCAAGTGATGAGTGCATATGGAAGGGTAAAACTCAAAATAAAAAAACACTTGAAATTTTATAATGAGGAATAATTTAGAAAAATCTTAATGAGCTTCTTATTTATTTTTATTGCATTTCTTTTTTTTTTATGGTAAACTTGAAAATTTTAAAAATATGTGGTATAGTTGGTAGTAGAGGTGAACTGTATGCCAACAACTTTAGCTTCAATCAAGAAAGATTTAGAAGGTCGTATCGGCAGCCCAATCATGTTGGTTGCTCAGACAGGAAGAAAGCGTCAAACAGAACGCCGCGGCGTTTTAACAGAAACCTATCCTTCAGTATTCGTTGTTGACTTGGATCCTGAAGAAAATTCTTTTGAACGAGTATCTTACAGCTATTCAGATGTACTTACTCGAACAGTTGAGATCGAATTTTTAACTGAAGCAGTTTAAAAAGCAAACGAGCCTGAGATTCGTAAGGTTCGTTTGCTTTTTTGTGTATGAATCGGTATGCTAATAATAAAAAAGTAGGAGGCGTTTACTTAGTGGAATATCAGGTAAAGAAATTTGAAGAATTGTCGACAGCAGAGTTTTATGCAATCGTCAAAGAACGGATTGCAGTCTTTGTTGTGGAGCAACAGTGCCCTTATCAAGAAGTTGATGATATCGATGGACAAGCTTGGCATACGTATTTCCAAGATACTGATGGGAAGATCCTTGCCTACACGCGAGTATATGAAGAAGCAGACAGCATCCATTTTGGTCGCGTTCTTGTTCATCAAAATAACCGTAAAGACGGCTTAGGAAGAAAGATTGTCCAAGAAACGATCAACATGATCCAGAAAAAATTTCCAGAAAAACCAATTGTGATCGGTGCACAAGAATATCTACAGGCCTTTTATGAGTCTTTTGGATTCAAGGCAACCTCAGATGTGTATTTGGAAGATGATATTCCGCATATCGACATGAAAAAAGAACAGGTAACAAGTTAAGAATCTAAAAAAAGAAAGCCGACACTGAAAATCGGCTTTCTTTTTTTAGATTCTTCATTATTTAGAAGTATCTGAAAGATTTGTTTGCTCTACCGGATGCGTATTGTCTTTTGCCACTTGTTTGGCAAGAAGATCGCGTATGTCACTAAGATAATCTTCTGCAGTAGGTGCTTCTTCCACTTCTTCTTCTGCTTCTTTGGCGCGTAAATTCTTCGCACGGTTTGCCGCTTTGACAACTAAGAATAAGACAAAACCAGTAATCAGGAATGTAATGATAGCACTAATAACGTTACCAAACGCAAATGTGACACCTTTTGTCGGCGACCAGTCAAGAATTGAAAGTGCTCCTTCTAAATCAGAAGTTCCTGTGATCATAGCGACAATCCAACCAATTAGCGGAGTGATTAATCCTTGCACCACTTGGTTTACGATACTTGTAAACGCACTCCCGATAACAACACCGACAGCAAGATCCAAGACATCTCCACGCATGATGAACTCTCTGAATTCTTTTATCATGAATGACCCTCCCTTCTTTTGTATGTCTTTAGTATATCGAAAAATAAAAAATAAAAAAACGATATACGCTTTTAGCTGTCTGTCCCTTTTGATAAAAAACTTCTATGCTATACTATAAAGTGTAACATCATTTAGAAAAATCGGCGAATTGTCTGAACTTATATATATTTCAAGCAGATGCATAAGTAAAAAAGGCTGATTGTCCTACTAAAAGAGTAAGGGGCAATCATCTATGAAAAGGAGCATATAAATATGGTGTATCAATTGGCAGAAGGCGTGAATCTTCATGTCTTACCAACAAAACAATACAAAACGATTCGGATTTTTATCCGTTTTACGGCACGTCTGCAACAAGAAGTCATTACAAAACGTTCACTACTCAGCAGTATGTTGGAAACAAATAGTTTGAATTATCCGGATCAGACAAAGTTAAGTGCGAAACTTGCTGAGCTTTATGGTGCAAGCTTCGGACTATCAGTAAGAAAAAAAGGGAACTTGCATTGGCTAAACGCAGGAATCAGCTTTGTGAACGGCGAATATGTCAATGATCCTAACCTTTTCTCTCAAGCGGTGGATTTTTTAAAAGAGGTTTTATTTTATCCAAATATCAAAAATCAACAGTTTGATCAGTTGACGTTTGACTTGGAAAAGAACAATCTGCGTCTCTATTTGGAAAGTTTGAAGGAAGATAAACAAACTTTTGCTTCCTATGCACTGCAAGAACTTTATTTTGAAAACAGCCCGGAACAAAAAATCCCAAGTTTAGGCGTAGTGGAAGAACTAGACAAAATCACTGCTCGCTCACTAGCGGCTTACTATCAAGAAATGATGGCGAACGATCAAATTGACATTTTTGTTGTCGGCGATGTTGATCCGGACAAAGCAGCCGAAGCTGTTGGGCAATTACCATTTGAGCCGCGTGAAACAGCTCATCCAGAATTGTTTTATACTCAGCCTCAAGTGAATATCGTCAAGGAACGACAAGTCCGTGAGCCAATCGTTCAAGCAAAGCTGAATCTAGCTTATCAGACAAATGTGTATTATGATGAGCCAGAACGTTTTGCGCTAATGGTCTTCAACGGTTTATTTGGCGGGTTTCCTCACTCCAAACTGTTCATGAATGTGAGAGAGAAAGAAAGTCTAGCTTATTATGCCTCTAGCAGCGTGGATACATTCCGAGGGTTCATGAGTGTCCAGACTGGTATCGACGAAAAAAACCGAAATCAAGTACTTCGCCTGATTCACGAGCAATTAGAAAGTTTGCGAAACGGTGAAATAACAGATTTGGAACTAGCTCAGACAAAAGCGATGCTAAGAAACCAATACCTGCTTTCTCTAGACTCTCCGCAAGCGGCAATCGAAGCTTCTTTTTTGGACAGCTGGCTGCCGGAAACAAAATTATCTGATGAAGAATGGTTGAAACGTATGGAGAGTGTAACGATCAAAGAGATACAACAAGTAGCTGAGCAAATCGAATTGCAAGCAATCTTCTTTTTAGCAGGAGGAAATGCAAATGAATAAAACAGAATATGAGCAAATCAATGAAACGCTTTATCATGAAGTACTGCCAAACGGTTTGACCGTGTATTTGTTACCTAAAAACGACTATCACAAGACATATGGTTTGTTCAGTACGAATTATGGTTCGATCGATAACGAATTTATTCCTTATGGTGAAAAAGAAAAAGTGAAAGTCCCAGATGGCATCGCTCATTTCTTAGAACACAAGCTGTTTGAAAAAGAAGACGGTGATGTCTTTCAATTATTTGGACAGCAAGGTGCTTCCGCTAATGCTTTCACGAGTTTCACGAAAACTAGTTACCTGTTCTCTACGACTGATCAGGTAGAAAAGAATCTGACGACCCTGATCGACTTTGTACAAGCACCTTACTTTACAGAAGAAACTGTAAACAAGGAGAAAGGAATCATTGGTCAGGAAATCCAAATGTATGAAGACGACCCTAACTGGCGGATGTTTTTTGGTATCCTAAATAACTTGTATCCTACACACCCGTTGCATATCGATATTGCGGGCACGGTTGAAAGTATCGACAAAATCACAGCTCAAGATTTGTATACGTGCTATCGGACGTTTTATCAGCCAAGCAATATGGTTTTATTTGTAGTTGGTAAGATGGAGCCTGAGAAATTGATGAAACTTATTCGGGAAAACCAAGAAGAAAAAAATTTCCCGCCAAAGCAAGAAATTGTACGTTATTTCCCAGAAAACACAAAAGAAATCATCAAACAAAGTGCATTGGAAGCAGCCATTACACGAAATAAATTTGTACTTGGTATTAAAGGATTAGACACATTGCCGCAAGAAGGAACAGAACTACTACGTTATAAAACAGCTATTAATCTGTTGTTCCAAATGATTTTAGGTAATACTTCTCGAAACTATTTAGCTATGTACAATCAAGGAATTATCGATGACAGCTTTGGTTTTGAATTCAGCTTGGATCGTGAATTTCACTTTGCGGACTTCAGCGGAGATACGGATGAACCAGAGAAAGCAGCAGAAAAAATCAAAGAAATCATTCTTGGATTCGCTGATGATCCTGAAGTGTCAGAAATGAATCTCGATTTGCTGAAGAAGAAAATGCTTGGACAGTATTTCCAATCATTGAATTCAATCGAATATATTGCTAATCAATTTACGCAAAGTTTATTTGGTGATCGAACATTATTTGATCTTCCTGAAATCATCGATTCGATCCAAATGAAAGACGTACTGGCAGCTGGAGAAGCATTTATAAGTGAAGAGGCCTTCAGTGAGTTTTATATGAGACCAAAATAAACCAGTGTTTTATGGAGAAAAGTCTTAAATTTCGTTTTAGACTTGTAGCAAGAACCTCCTCCAAAACCAGCTTTTATGGTATTCTTAGATGTGTTGGAAATATTAATGAGAAAATAAAACAAATCATGCTCTCTTTTAATCAACTTATATTAAAATAAAATTAAACGAAGTAATCAAAGAGGCTGTGACAGAAGTGGTCAGCTTCAAGAAATAAGAAGGAATTGACGAAAATTGCTTCTCAAATTTTTGTGAAATTTCGGCTTATTGCCGAAGAAGCTACTTCTGGAACGCCGTTTATACGGAAAAAGGAGCTGTGACATGACTTTTGTCACAGCCCCAAACATAACGTCTTTCGTTGCAACAGCAGATGCTTCGGAGAATCAAACAGACTGGAGAAGATGAACGAGTGGCTTTTGAAACCATCGGAGAAAAATTACGGCAAGCACGCCTGAATAAAAAGATATCTTTAGATGAATTACAGCAGATTACAAAAATTCAAAAACGTTATTTGGAAGCAATCGACAATGATGATTTTGATCAATTGCCTGGTAAGTTTTACGTACGGGCGTTTATTAGGCAATACGCTGAAGCTGTAGGAGAAGATGGAGACCATTTAGTCGATGTTTTTGATGGAAAAAGCAAATTGACAGGATCGGTCCCTGAACGTCCGCATCCTGAAACAGTAAGTACTTCCAGAAAAGCAATACATCAAGAAGAATCGCATCCAAGTCGTTTTTGGACAAGTCTTCCTGTCATTTTATTAGGATTGGTCGCTTTGGCAATCGTCGTTGTCGTAGGCTATATGACTTGGCAAGATCGTCAAGCTGATCCAATAATCGGCGATACAGCTTCTTCGCTCAAAGTAGAAGGATCAGTTGAGGAGTCCTCTTCCTCAGAGCAAAGCACGCAGACCCAAGAGTCTTCTACAGTAGAGTCAACAACAGAATCAAGTGAAGAAAAGAAAATGGCAATAGCTGCAGGAGAGGATTCCGGCAGTGCCATCGCAGTAAATATTACAGATGCTACCAAGCCTGTCACTCTTGAGTTTACCGCTGTTAATCGTGTGTGGATCGGTGTACTAGTAGACAATGCTTATGTTTATCAAGGAACACTGGCAGCAAATGAAACACAAAGTACCGTGTTACCGGAAACAGCGGCCAATGCGACCATTACGATCGGTGCAGCAAGCAATGCGACGATCAAAGCGAATGGAGAATCCGTACCAGTTAATCCAGGGGAAAACAATCAGAGTCCTAAAAATGTGAACCTGACTCTCCAATACGCAGAGTGATCGTACAAATGAGTTTATTCATCTATTTACTTGTGGCATAAAAAAGAAGGATCGTGACAAATCTGTGTCGCGGTCCTTCTTCATTATTTTCAAAAGATCAGTTTCAATAAAAATGCTCCGTTGAATAAATTCGTTTGGAAAAGTAAATAATATCGGTGGAAACTTCGCGGATAGTCACGTAGAATAGGGAAGAAAGGAGTCGATAATGTGAATTTACCAAATAAATTAACTGTACTTAGAATTTGTATGATCCCGATTTTCATTTTGGTTGTAGGATTACCGTTAGATTGGGGACAACTTAACGTAGGGGACACCACACTGGCTGTCACGCAGCTAGTAGGCGCAGTTATTTTTGCATTAGCCAGCATCACAGACTGGTTAGACGGAAAAATTGCCCGTGCACGAGGTCTTGTCACTAACTTTGGCAAATTTGCGGACCCACTGGCAGATAAAATGCTAGTTATGACCGCTTTTATCATGTTGGTTGACCAAGGAAAGGCCCCAGGTTGGGTAGTCGCGATTATTGTCTGCCGCGAATTAGCCGTCACAGGCTTACGTTTACTACTTGTCGAACATGGAGAAGTCATGGCTGCTGCTTGGCCGGGAAAAGTCAAGACGGCTACACAAATGGTTGCTATTATCTTGCTGTTTATCAATAATATCCCATTCAATCTGATTAGTATTCCAGTAGACCAAATCATGCTCTATGCTTGTCTGATTTTTACTATCTATTCAGGTGCGGATTACTTCATCAAAAATAGCGGCGTGTTCAAAGGATCAATGTAGGTCTTGTTTTATGGATGGTCAGATTCGTCGGTTCTTGATAAAGTGAAAATAATTTGATCATATAATGAAAAAAGAACTGGGGAGAGGCTGGTCCATGGATCAGCCTTGCCCTCTTTTTAAATTAAAAAATATATAAGTACAGCGTATACTATATAAGGGAGCGGGAAGTAATGAAAGCAGAAATAATAGCTGTCGGAACAGAACTTTTACTAGGACAAGTCGTGAATACGAATGCCACTTTCTTGTCAGAACAGCTAGCTGATCTAGGTATCGAAGTTTATTATCAGACCGTCGTAGGAGATAATCAGCAGCGTTTAGAAGAGTTGATTGCTCTAGCTGAAACAAGAAGTGAACTCATACTCTTATGTGGCGGATTAGGGCCGACAGAAGATGATCTGACAAAAGAAGCAACTGCGGCTCACCTCGGTAAGTCTCTCATACAAAATACGGAAGGATACAAAAAATTATTGGCATATTTTGAAACAACCCATCGAAAAATGACCAAAAACAATCTGCAACAGTCTCAAATCATCGAAGGTGGGGTTCCTCTACCAAATCGTACAGGGCTTGCTTTAGGGACTTTTTATCAAACAGATACACATGCATATATCCTTCTTCCCGGTCCGCCTAATGAGTTGAAACCAATGTTTGTGGAACAAGTACGTCCTTTACTAGAGGAACGTTTTCCTTCTGAAGAAAAACTGATTTCTAAAGTTTTGCGCTTTTATGGGATTGGTGAATCGCGACTGGTCACTGAACTAAAAGATCTAATCGAGACACAGATTAATCCAACAATCGCTCCTTATGCCAAACCAAATGAAGTGACATTGCGTCTAACAGTAAAAACAAAGGATGTTCAGGAAGGAAATCAAGCTCTTTTAGCATTGGAAGAAAAGATTCAAGAACGAGTAGGAGAATATTTTTATGGATATGGCGATGATAATTCGTTAGCAAAAGTCGTAGTGGAACTGCTGAAAGAAAACAAGCAGACTGTGACAGCGGCGGAAAGCTTGACAGCCGGTGCCTTCCAAGCCGCATTGGGCGATATTGCTGGTGTATCTGAAGTATTTCCAGGCGGCTTTGTTACCTACTCGCTCCAAACAAAAGCTGGTTTTCTGGAGATTGATCCGGAGCTATTAGCAGAATATGGAACAGTCAGCAAAGAATGTGTGGAGCAGATGGCCATTCAAGCACGTGAGATAGCAAGAACAGATTACAGTGTAGCTTTCACCGGAGTGGCTGGACCGGACACATTAGAAGGTCACCCTGCAGGAACAGTATGGATCGCTATTTCATCTAAAGATGGCGTGGTTTCAGAAAAATATCATTTTGCCAGAGACCGTGCGGCTATCAGATATAATACGGTTATGCAAGGATTTGATCTTTTGAGAAAACAGCTTTTAAGAAAATGATAAATGCGAATATTTGTTCGGTTTTTTCTTGCTTTTTATTACTAAAAACGATATGATAAGGATAATGAAATGTTGCTCTGATTTGTAAATATAAGGAGGATTATCGTATTGGCAGATGATCGTAAAGCAGCCTTAGATGCTGCATTGAAAAAAATTGAAAAGAGCTATGGTAAAGGCTCTATTATGAAATTGGGCGAAAAAATCGACCAACAAATCTCTACAATTCCAAGTGGCTCTCTTGCGTTAGATGTCGCTTTAGGTGTCGGCGGTTATCCCCGTGGACGTATTATCGAAGTATACGGACCTGAAAGTTCAGGTAAAACAACAGTGGCGCTACACGCTATTGCAGAAGTACAAAAAAATGGCGGAACGGCCGCTTTCATTGATGCTGAGCATGCGTTAGATCCGCAATATGCACAAAAATTAGGTGTGAATATCGATGAACTACTTCTTTCACAGCCTGATACAGGAGAACAAGGTCTGGAGATCGCTGATGCTTTAGTATCAAGTGGAGCTGTAGACATCGTAGTAGTCGATTCAGTTGCCGCTTTAGTTCCACGAGCAGAAATCGACGGCGAAATGGGTGACTCACATGTCGGGTTACAAGCACGTTTGATGTCTCAAGCATTGCGTAAACTCTCTGGTTCGATCAACAAAACAAAAACAATCGCTATTTTCATCAACCAAATCCGTGAAAAAGTAGGCGTAATGTTTGGGAATCCAGAAATCACTCCTGGAGGACGCGCATTGAAATTCTACGCAACGATCCGTTTAGAAGTACGTCGTGCAGAACAATTGAAACAAGGTACAGATATTGTTGGTAACCGTACAAAGATCAAAGTCGTAAAAAACAAAGTAGCACCTCCTTTCAAAATCGCTGAAGTAGATGTCATGTATGGTTTAGGGATCTCACAAGAAGGAGAACTTCTAGATATGGCAGTAGAAAAAGACATCGTTGATAAAAGCGGTGCTTGGTATTCTTATAAAGAAGATCGGATTGGTCAAGGACGGGAAAATGCTAAAATCTATATGGCTAATCATCCTGAAATGATGGCAGAAGTTTCTGCTCTAGTTAGAGCAGCTTATGGCATTGGTGAAGAAGTGGCTGTCCCAGAAGATACAAAAGGACAAGAAGAATTGCCTTTAGAAGAATAAAAATCATGATAAACAAAAACGGCTGGTCTGAAGAGTAGATACTCTCCTTGATCTGCCGTTTTTTTATTGTATGATTTGTCAAATTAAGCTAGAATAAAATGCTTCTTGTACATAGCTCAAAAATATTTCGATTGGTGTTCTGTAATTCAATGATTTTCTTGGAATATGATTACGTTGATTGCTGACACTGGAAATAAATGTCTGATTCACTTCTCTAAAATCCATTGATTTCGGCAGTCCATTACGACGCAGAATCCCGTTAGAATTTTCGTTTAATGGGCGTTGAGAAGGTGTTCCAGGGTCCGCAAAATATATATCAATATCATGTTGGTTACTAATGGCTTTCCAGTTAGAAAATTCTTTTCCACAGTCAAACGTAATAGATTTAAAGAAGTTTTTAGGGAAGCGAGAAAACCATTGATTAAGGGCAGTTTCAATATCTAATGCCTTACGGCCGTTGGGTTTAATCGTGATAATGACTTTAGATAATCTTTCAACTAAAGTAATGACGGCACTTTTATGATGAATGCCAACGATCGCATCACCTTCAAGGTGACCAAACTCAGAATTGAAATCAGGATAATTATCAGGTCGATCATGGATTGAGCGCTGATACTGTTGTTTTCCCCGTTTTTCCTGATGGCCATTGGGTTTTCTTTTACCTTTCATCGGTAGTGTGTCAATATCAAATATTCCTTTAGAAAATAAACGATAAAGTGTTCTCATACCGCATGAAACAGGCCTTTCTTTTCGCCCGATAATGACGTCAGGCGTCCAACCAAGAGTGACTTTCTCTTTAATGTAATCTACTTCATGAGCAGGTAATTGAATGACTTTTCTACCACATTTTTTCTTATTTTCTTTATACTGGTGCCAATAATCAAGAGCAGTCTTGCCTTGCTTGAACTTATTGACTACATTATAAATAGTTTGTATAGCACGTCCCATTCGGTTAGCGATTTCAACCGGCTTATTATGTTGAAGATAATATGATTCTATCATTGTCAGTTCGTCTATGGTAAGATGTTTGTAGGTCATTTATGGTTACACTCCTTTGTTTTCTTTCGTCGGAAATACAATTTGAGTGTACCATAAATGCCTTTTTATTTTTCTAACTTAATTTTACAATTCGCGTTGAATAAAGAACAAAGAAATCTTGAGTTATTTAATCATACGAGTAGCTACATAAAATAAAAAATATCTATTCGACTACAAAAAGTAATTTAGTGAAAAAGTTTCTCAACTTAAAGGTTTACTTATATGAAACTAGTGTCATTTATTCTAAAAACCACCGTTTAATGAATGAACGGAAAGCCGTTTCTTTGTTTATTTAAAGTTGACACTACGGGGTACAAACATTAGAATAAAGTTGTGCATGTTTTTTGTACACATATATGCGAAGATGCATATTGACAAGTTTAGAATAATTTATCATAGAAGCTGTATAGATGATAAAAATGAAAAAGATAGTATGGAGGTGGATTTTATGGTATTCAACATTCTCCTCGCTATCATCGGTTTAATTGTCGGTCTTGGTTTAGGGTTTATGGTCGCAAAGTCACGTCACGAGAAAGAAATAGCTGGTGCACAATCATCAGCTGCTGGGATCATCGATAGTGCAAAGAAAGAAGCAGAAACTCTAAAAAAAGAAGCATTGTTAGAAGCTAAGGAAGAAAATCAGAAATACCGTTCTGAAGTTGAAAGTGAGCTGAGAGAAAGTAAGTTAGAATTAAAATCTCAAGAGAATCGTTTGATTCAACGCGAACAAACGCTGAATCGTAAAGATGACTCGTTAGAAAAACGCGAGAACTCACTTGAAAGTAAAGAAGAAGCACTTAGTTCAAAACAGCAATTAATTGAAGAGCGAGAAAAAGACGTTGAAAAAATGATTGAAGATCAACAAAAAGAACTAGAAAAAATTGCTGGTTTATCAAAAGAGGACGCACGAGATGTCATCATGAAATCGACTGAAGAAGAGCTGAATCATGAGTTAACTCTAATGGTAAAAGAATCTGAACAGCGTGCCAAAGAAGAAGCAGATCGCAAAGCAAAAAACTTATTATCATTAGCGATTCAACGCTGCGCAGCAGATCAAGTTTCAGAAACGACTGTTTCAGTCGTTACCCTTCCGAATGATGAAATGAAAGGTCGTATCATTGGACGAGAAGGTCGTAATATTCGAACGCTTGAGACGCTGACTGGTATCGATTTGATCATCGATGACACACCTGAAGCAGTTGTTCTTTCCGGATTTGATCCAATCCGAAGAGAAATCGCACGAATGACCTTGGAAAAACTGATACAAGATGGACGAATCCATCCAGCACGAATCGAAGAAATGGTCGAGAAATCTCGTAAAGAAATGGATGAACGTATTCGTGAATACGGGGAAGAAGCAGCATTTGAAGTCGGTGCCCATACACTTCATCCAGATCTAATCAAGATCATCGGACGTCTGAGATTCAGAACTAGTTACGGACAAAACGTCTTGAAGCATTCGGTCGAAGTTGCAAAATTAGCTGGTATCTTAGCAGCAGAACTTGGCGAAGATATCCAATTAGCAAAACGTGCCGGGTTGCTTCATGATATTGGAAAAGCACTTGACCATGAGATTGAAGGATCTCACGTTGAGATCGGTGCGGAATTAGCTGCCAAGTACAAAGAAAACCCAGTAGTAATCAACGCAATCGCTTCTCACCATGGCGATGTGGAAGCGACTTCTGTTATCTCTGTCCTTGTAGCTGCAGCAGACGCGCTTTCAGCAGCAAGACCTGGTGCGCGAAGTGAATCATTGGAAAACTACATCCGTCGTTTAAGAAGTCTGGAAAATATTTCGAACAGCTTCGCCGGTGTAGAATCAAGTTACGCAGTTCAAGCTGGACGCGAAGTTCGGGTAATGGTCAAACCAGAAGAAATCTCGGATCTGGACGCTGTTCGTTTAGTACGCGATATCCGTAAACGAATCGAAGAAGAGCTGGATTATCCTGGACATATCAAAGTAATCGTTATTCGGGAAACTCGCGCAACTGATTATGCTAAATAAGAGTAAACACAAAAGAAGAGTCGCGGCAAAAGCCGCAGCTCTTCTTTTTTTGTAAGGTACGAAAAAACATTGCTATTATTATTTTTTATTCAACATCTCAAGATCTTTCTCGATCGTCGTATTGATTCCTTTGATGATTGCTGGGATGAATCCTGCTTCTTCTAGGGCAACTACACCGGCAACGGTCGTACCACCAGGAGAAGAAACTTGGTCTACAAGTTCCCATGGATTTTTATCACTTGAAAGGAATTTTTGACAAGAACCCATGATTGCTTTTGCAGCAATTTCAGTGGCCGTCTGTTTGGACAAACCATTTAATACACCAGTCCGTCCCATCGCATCGATCAGCATATAAATGAATGCGGGCGAGCTGCCAGCAAGGCCGATGAATGTACTGAAATCTGCTTCTGCTAAAGGATAGACGCTACCAATTGCTTCAAAAATTATCGTGGCTTGTTGAAGCTGTTCCTCCGTGGCAGCTTCATTTTTGCAAATCGCAGAAACGCCTGCTCCTACGCTGACATTGACATTCGGCATCACACGTACGATGGAGGCCTGAGGATCTTCAAGCGCTGTTTCTAAATCTGTTAATGATTTTCCTGAAGCAATAGAAATGAATAAGACCTTCTGGCTGTATTCTTTTAGTTCTTTCAATACTTTTTCAATGATTTTTGGTTTCACGGCTAAAAGAACGATATCTGATTTTGATGCAACTTCTTGGTTGCTTTTGCACGCATGGACGCCAGTTTCAGCAGCGAATGTTTGTGCATTTTCAAAATGACCACTGGAAACGAACACTTCTTCTTTCGAGACTGTTCCTGTTTTCAATAAACCATCAATAATAGCTTGTGCCATATTCCCTGTACCGATAAATCCTACTTTCATGTTATCCTCTCCTTTAGCATTAGGATATCTTTCTTTTTCTATGATCGCAAGCAAAGAACAGGTCTAAAGTGGAAAAATTAAAATAAATAAGATAACATTGGAGTATAACACAAAAGTATACAAGTTAGGAATGGGAAAATGTGAAAAATAAACGATACTTGATGCTGCAATGGATAAAGGAACATAGTCTGATTTTAAAATTGATTTTTTTCGGCTCCGTGTTAGTCTTTGTGGCAAATCAAGTCGCAAATATTGCTAATGGCATGAGTTGGCAAGATATTTGGCAAAGGATGGGACAACAAAGCCACATGACGATTCTGCTCATGATTCTGGCTGGACTGCTGGGTGTCACTCCGATGTTGTTGTATGATTGGGTGACGATCAGAGTCTTAGAAAAACAAGGAAAACCAAAAATGGAAAGAAAAGAGTTCCTTCTTGCTGCGTGGGTAACAAACACGATCAACAATCTCGCCGGTTTTGGTGGTGTGGTAGGAGCCAGTCTTCGGGCTAGTTTTTATGGAAAGCAGACAAATAGGAAAATGGTGTTAGTGACTGTTTCAAAAGTCGCGCTATTTATGCTGACTGGTTTGTCTGTATGGTCGTTTCTTACATTTATTGATGTCTTTTTTATTCAGTCAGAAAGTATTTTTCGGAGCTATTGGATCTGGCTTTTCGGCGGTAGTTTTTTAGCGCCAGTCATTTTCTTTTTTGCTTATCTAAAGAGAAAGTCCTTGTTCTCTGAGTTTTATCCAAAAGGCTTGTTTGGTCTGCTACTGGCATCTTTTGGACAATGGACAGGGGCACTTGCGGTATTTCTGGCTATCGGCAAGTTGATGAGAATAGATATTTCCATGTTTTCGATCTATCCTATGTTCATGATTGCGACGCTGATAGGAATGTTGACAATGGTCCCAGGTGGAATGGGGACTTTTGATGTTTTGATGATTTTAGGAATGAGTCAATTGTCTGTTCGGCAAGACGTAGCAGTAGTTTGGTTGTTATATTATCGGTTGTTTTATTATGTCCTGCCTTTTTTGACGGGACTTCTATTGTTCATCACACATACAGGAGTCAAAATCAATCGATTTTTAGATAATATACCGCGATTATTTTTCCAAAAGGTTGCGCATATCGTGCTCGTAAGTGCTGTATATTTTGCAGGAATCATGATGGTACTCCTGTCAACGATCACTAATCTGTCTGCAATTAGTCGGCTGTTTCAGGTGTTATTGCCGTTCTCGTTCAACTTTTTAGACCAGACATTGAACCTATTAGTGGGCTTTTTATTGCTCGGTCTTGCTCGAGCGCTTTCAGTAAAAGTCAAAAAGGCATTTCTGCCTACGATTGCTTTACTAGCTTTTGGTATTTTAAATACGATCACACGTACACTATCTTGGCAATTGTTATTGGTATATGTCTTGATTCTATTAGCTGTGTGGTTATCTAGAAAAGAATTTTATCGAACAAAATTCGTTTATTCTTGGGGAGCTATACTATTTGATGCTAGCTTGTTCGGTTTCTTGTTTATTGTTTACGCAATTGCAGGTTATCATAGTGGACGCTTTTTAGTTGGACGGATAACAGGTAACCATTTTATTTTGTTTCCTTCAGATGATGTGTGGTTCTCAGGGCTCATTGGTTTGGGCATCTCATTGCTAGCTTTAGTGGCGCTTTATCAATACTTAGCAGAAGATACTACGACGCTTGGTAGTGAGTACGAAAAAGAACGTTTTGACCGTTTATTGGAAACATATGGAGGCACAGCTACAAGCCATCAGCTTCGCTTGCCAGGATACAGTTATTTTTATTACCAAAAAGACGACCATGACCAAGTCGTTTTTGGCTATCAAATCAAAGGGAATAAATGCTTTGTTTTAGGAGATCCAATTGGTAATCCCAAAATGATGCAGGCAGCAACGAATCAGTTCATGAAACGAGCAGATTGTTTAGGTTATCAGCTTGCTTTTTATAAGATATCAGAAAGCTACGTAGTGATGCTTCACGAATTGGGCTTTCATTTCACGAAAGTAGGTGAAGCAGGAATTGTTGATCTAGCGACAGAAGACTTGTCTCGGCTGAGTCAGCAACTTGAATATCAACGTTTGATGAAAGAAGGATACCATTTCACTTGGTATGACCAACTACCAGAAGAATTACATCAAGCTGTAAATGAAGTTTCACAAAAATGGCTTCACGGTGCACGAGAAAAATACTTTTCTGTGGGACGATTCGATGAATCCTATGTATTGTCTAGTGGCGTCGGTATTGTCCGTAAAGAGCAAAAAGTCGTGGGCTTCATCACCGCTCAACCGATGACGAAGGAGCAAGCGGGGTATGATTTACTGCGAATCTTGCCTGAAGAGCCTGAAGAATTAGCGGATTATCTATTAGCTAATTTGTTCATTGTATACGAGAAAATGGGCTATCTGGAAGCAAATCTAGGATTAGCCCCTTTAGCAAATGTTGGAGAAACAGATTTTTCTTTCTTTCAAGAAAAAGTCATGCATATCGTATATAATTATGGTAATTTTTTCTATTCCTTCCAGTCTGCTTATGAAAAGAAATTAAAATATGTCGATCATTGGGAAGGTCGCTACTTTGCATATCGGAAAGGAAGTAATTTCGGATTTGCTACCATGCAGCTGCTCAGTCTGATAGGGAAAGAAAAAGGAAATGTGCCGAGTTTGGCAGAAGAAGTGCTCACAGAATTATAAGAATCACTAGAGTTTATTTGGATTATGAAGAGAAAATTCTATGAAAGCTGTTGAAACGATGACAAAATCAACCACTAGGCAGACATAAGCTATACTTTTATTTTTCCCTATGATAGAATACTTGCGACTTAGACTTTTCGAATGGGTGAGAGGATGGAATTGATTGAAAAAGCGCCAGCCAAGATAAATTTAGGACTGGATGTATTATATAGACGGCAAGATGGGTATCATGAGTTGGAAATGGTGATGTCGAGCGTAGACTTGGCAGATCATCTATTTTTTGAAGAAATAACAGAAGACAAAATCATTGTAGAAACAAATAAAGCATTTTTACCGGTAGATGAACGGAACAATGTTTATCAAGCTGCTTTATTGTTAAAAAATAAATACAATATCAAAACCGGTGTCAAGATCTTTGTTAAGAAGAATATTCCAGTAGCAGCTGGATTAGGCGGAGGAAGTACAGACTGTGCAGCTGCTCTAAGAGGGATCAACCAATTATGGAATTTGGGCTGTTCGTTAGAAGAACTGGCAGAAATCGGTTTGGAAGTCGGTACAGATGTTCCTTATTGTGTCTACGGAAGTACGGCATTTGTCGGTGGCAAAGGGGAAGAAATCCAAGTATTACCTTCTATGCCACAGTGCTGGGTTGTGTTGGTCAAACCAAGAATGAGTGTCTCTACACGTACAGTGTTTAGAGAAGTAGATACGCAAGCCATCCAACATCAAGACATCCACGGACTTGTTGAAGCCATCCGAGAGCAAGATTATCAGCAGATGATCAAAAAAATGGGAAATAGTTTAGAAGATATAACGGGAAAGCGGCATCCAGTCATCCATCAAATCAAAGAGCGTATGATCAAGTACGGAGCAGATGCTGCATTAATGAGTGGAAGTGGACCAACCGTTTTTGCCTTGTGTCAACATTATTCAAGAGCGCAGAGAGTATATAATGGGTTAAAAGGTTTTTGTGAGGAAGTTTATTTAGTACGAACCCTGCAATAAAACATAAAAAGTAAAATAGGTGATGAAAAACTGAGGAATCCTAAAGTGGTATTCTTCAGTTTTTTATTGTAGTGAAATGACTAGATATGAGCAGCAACTCATCCATTTTACGATTTAATCAAGAATATACATGTTTAAATCAGAAATTGATGGATTTCTATTGACTGTGTTTTTTTATTTTGATACATTAGTTCTCGTTAATAAATCGTAAAATTCCGATTTGTTCATTGAAAGGAGCATATAAATGAAAAAATATCTTTTGACAGCTACGGTAATGATAGGTGCTTTACTGTTTGCAGCATGTGGAAATATGAACAAGGAAGCAGACAAAAAAGAGGATTTGACGATCGTTACGACTTTTTATCCGATGTATGATTTTACAAAAGAAATCGTAGGGGATGAAGGAAACGTGAAACTTTTGATCCCTGCTGGAACGGAGCCGCATGATTTCGAACCAAGTGCAAAAGAAAGAGCAGAAATTTCCGATGCAGATGTTTTCGTGTATAATAGTTCAGACATGGAATTTTTCGTGGATTCATTAAAGGATTCAGTGGATAGCAAACAGACCTTGATGATCGAAGCAGCTAAAGGAATCGACCGTTTAGAATCGCAAGAAGCAGACGAACATGAAGAATCAGAAGAAGGGCATGGTCATTCACATGAATACGATCCACATGTTTGGCTCGATCCGGTATTAGCTATAAAAGAAGTCAGAACGATTGCTGAAGAATTAGGCGAAAAATATCCAGATAAAAAGGAAACTTTTACGAAGAATGCCGATGCTTATATCAAAAAGCTTGAAGCACTGGATCAAAAATACTCCGATGGGCTAAAAGATGCAACAAACCGCACATTTGTCACTCAGCATGCTGCTTTTGCTTATTTAGCGAATCAATACGACTTAAAACAAGTAGCGATTTCGGGCGTTTCACCAGATCAGGAACCCACACCAAGCCGCTTAGCTGAACTAAAAGAATTTGTGAAGAAAAACAACATCAAAGTGATTTATTTTGAAGAAAATGCCTCTTCGAAGGTAGCTGAGACATTGTCGAATGAAACAGGAGTGAAGCTAGAAGTGTTGAATCCTTTAGAAAGCTTGACTAATGAACAAATCAAAGCAGGCGAAAATTATATTTCTGTCATGGAAAAAAATCTGGAAGCTTTAAAAGAAAGTATCAATTAAGTTTTAGAATGGAGGTTGTATGGTGCGTTATATCGAAATATCTGATTTGACCTTTTATTATGATGATGAGCCTGTACTAGAAGATGTCTCTTATCATGTAGATGCGGGTGAATTTGTCATTTTAACTGGAGAAAATGGAGCAGCCAAGTCAACCTTGGTGAAAGCATCGTTAGGATTACTGAAACCTTCAAAAGGAATGATAAAGATTGCTGAGAAAAATCAAGAAGGAAAAAAATTAAGTATCGGCTATATTCCTCAACAAGTTGCATCTTTCAATGCAGGTTTTCCTAGTACGGTGATCGAATTAGTCCGTTCAGGAAGATATCCAAGAGGCCGCTGGTTCAAGCGTCTCTCTGAAAAAGATCATCAACATGTACAGCGTGCTTTAGAAGCTGTAGGGATGTGGGATATGCGAAATCGGCGAATAGGTGAATTGTCTGGCGGACAAAAGCAGCGAATCAGTTTAGCGCGTATTTTTGCTACTGACCCTGACTTATTTGTTCTTGATGAACCAACAACAGGAATGGATGAAGAATCCAGAAATGAATTTTATCGTCTTCTCCGACATAGTGCGCATGTCCATGGGAAATCAGTTCTAATGATCACTCATGATCATGAAGATATCAAACAGTATGCGGACAGACAGATCCGACTGGTGAGAAAGGAGGATTCTCAATGGCGTTGCTTTCATATGAATTCATGAGAAGAGCTTTTCTTGCGGCTATCTTCATAGCGGGGATCGCCCCGATGCTAGGTGTGTTTTTAGTGATCAGAAGACAATCGCTGATGGCTGATACACTTTCTCATGTCTCTTTAGCAGGGGTAGCGTTAGGATTCTTTTTGAACCTTAATCCTACACTTACGACCATGCTAGTCGTTGTATTAGCAGCTGTGATATTAGAGTATCTGCGAACGATCTACCGAACCTATTCAGAAATCTCCATTGCCATTTTAATGGCTGGTGGTTTGGCGCTAGCATTAGTATTGATGAATTTGAGCGGAGGGAATTCAGCAACAAGTATCCAATCTTATCTGTTTGGTTCGATCGTGACCATTACATGGGAGCAAGTCATCTTTTTAGGAATCTTATTCGTTGCCATCGGTATATTGTTCTTTTTATTCAAACGGCCGATGTATGTTCTGACTTTTGATGAAGATACTGCCCACGTGGATGGGCTACCCGTTCATTTGATGTCGATGATGTTCAATGTGATTACTGGTGTGGCTATTGCTGTGATGATCCCGATTGCCGGTGCACTTTTGATATCCGCAATCATGGTTCTTCCCGCAGCAATCGGTATGCGATTAGGCAAAAGTTTCAATGTCGTGATTGCTATCAGTGTTTGTGTCGGGTTTCTAGGAATGCTGTCAGGACTAACTAGCTCGTTTTATCTAGATACACCTCCAGGAGCAACAATCACATTAGTCTTTATTGCTTTGTTCCTGATTGTCAATATCATCAAACGAATATTGGTTGCCTTCAGAAGAAAAAATAACTAAATTATAAAGAAAAGAAGCCTGATAAAAACGAAAAATTTTTTATAGGCTTCTTTTTATTTTAATAAATACCGAACTATTTTCTTATTTTTTCATAAAATGCTCGAATTTTTGAAGAAAAACTTATATAATGTAAAACGATAAAATTTCTTAAAAGGAGTTGGAATAGGTGAAAGTACGTCGCAGTGAACGTCTGGTTGACATGACACAGTATTTATTGAATCACCCGCATGAATTGATTTCCTTAACAAGCTTTGCCGAACGTTATGAATCTGCTAAATCTTCCATCAGTGAAGATTTGGGAATCATCAAGAAAACATTTAAAGAACGAGGGTATGGGACCTTGGAAACAATCCCAGGTGCTGCAGGTGGTGTATTGTTCATCCCTGAAATTTCATATGAAGAGGCGAAAAAATATATTGAATCTCTAGCAGAACGTCTATCAGAACAAGATCGTCTGCTTCCAGGAGGATATGTTTATCTCTCTGATTTGTTAGGAGAACCTGAACTGCTGCGTCAAGTTGGAAGAATCATTGCTTCTAAATACCTTGGTGAAAAAATCGATGCTGTAATGACTGTAGCCACAAAAGGCGTACCTATTGCCCAAGCTGTGTCCTATTATCTGAATGCACCATTCGTTATTGTACGCCGAGACTCAAAAATAACAGAAGGGTCAACAGTAAGTGTCAACTATGTGTCCGGTTCTTCTGAAAGAATTGAAAAAATGGAATTGTCTAAGAGAAGCTTGAAACGTGGTTCACGTGTCCTTGTAGTGGATGATTTCATGAAAGGCGGCGGAACAGTCAACGGAATGAAGAGCTTGATCGAAGAATTCGAATCAGAACTTGTTGGCATCACTGTATTTGCCGAATCGAAATTCAACGGACATCGCGCTATCGATGATTATACGTCACTGCTTTATGTCAAAGATGTAGATACTCAAACGAAAAACATCACGGTTGTGCCGGGAAATTATTTTTCAGAATAAGAGGTTGTGAAAAAGCCGCTTAGTTTCGAGTAGTAAGAAAAATTTTGTGAAAAGGGCTTTCCACATTTTTTCATAAATTTGGCTTAATACCGAGAAACTGGCTTTTGAACACCGTTTATCGAGAGGTTGTGAAATCAGCGTCCTGACCTGAGTATAAGAGAAACAAAACGAAAAAATAGCTCCTCCTATTTTTTGTTTGGTTGAGCTTATTACCGCAGATATAAGCCTACCGTTTAACTCTAAGACACAAGGAGCAATTTCAAAAAACAGCTTTTCTTGTTTTATGAGTAGTGTGACTTGTGACCGAGGAGCTGGCAGGAGAGCACCGGTTACCCAATAGATAGGCCCTTTATGGTCTATCTATTTTTTTATCCAAAGAACACCGTGATGAAAGAAAATCACTTGTTTTGTTGAAAAAATGGGTATACTGGGATAAACTGAAATCAGCAAACTATATTTAGGAGTGACGCAGTTGGACGCACGTTATGCAATTATTTTGGCGGCAGGGAAAGGTACCCGCATGAAGTCAAAATTATATAAAGTTTTACATCCCGTCTCTGGTAAACCTATGGTAGAACATATCATCAATCGGGTCAGTGAAACGAAACCAGATGAAGTGATTACCATCGTTGGACACGGAGCAGAACAAGTCAAAGCACAACTAGGAGAGCGCAGTAAATATGCGTTACAGGCGGAGCAATTGGGAACAGGACATGCTGTTTTGCAAGCCGCTTCTTTCTTGGAAGGAAAAAAAGGAACGACGTTAGTTATCAGTGGCGATACACCGTTATTGACTACTGAAACGCTGAACAATCTTTTTGAATATCACCAAGGAAAAAATGCAAGTGCGACAATCTTGACGGCACAAGCAGAAAACCCAACAGGATATGGTCGGATCATTCGTGATCATATTGGGATCGTAGAAAAAATCGTGGAACAAAAAGACGCAACACCAGAAGAAGCACTTGTACAAGAAATCAATACAGGAACATACTGTTTTGACAACGAAGCTTTGTTCGATGCGTTAAGCAAAGTCGGAACAAACAATGCTCAAGGTGAATACTATCTGACCGATATCATCGAAATCTTAAAAGAAGAAGGCAATACAGTTGCTGCTTATCAAACAGATGATTTCGAAGAATCAATGGGAGTCAATGATCGAATCGCGTTAGCTAAAGCAAATGAGATCATGAGAAAGCGGATCAACCAGATGCATATGGTCAATGGCGTAAGCTTTGTCGATTCAGCAACGACATACATCGATGCAGGCGTAGAGATTGGTCCAGACACATTGATCGAAGCAGGTGTACAAATCCAAGGCAATACAGTCATCGGTTCTGATTGTGTCATCGGAGCACATTCAAAAATCGTAGACAGTAGGATTGAGGATCACGTCGTCATTGAAAACTCAGTCATTGAAAGCAGCCATGTCAAGAAACATGCAGATGTGGGACCTTATGCACATTTACGACCAAAAGCTGAAATTGGCGAAAACGTCCATATCGGAAACTTTGTGGAAGTGAAAAATGCTCAAATCGGCAAAGGAACGAAAGTCGGTCACTTGACTTATGTTGGTGATGCTACGTTGGGAGAAGAGATCAATGTCGGATGTGGTGTTGTCTTCGTCAACTATGATGGAAAGAACAAACATCATACGACTGTCGGTGACCACAGCTTTATTGGTTCTAGCACGAATATCATCGGACCTGTCGAGGTAGCTAAAAACAGTTCGATTGCTGCCGGGTCAACAATTACAGACAATATTCCAGAATATGCGTTGGCAATTGCGAGAGCAAGACAAGTCAATAAAGAAGGATATGCAAAAAAACTCCCTTATCTAAACTAAGACTTTTGCAAAATCACTTGATTTATTTAAAAAATATGACTACTATTTATTAGGTAGAATTCTAGAGTTGTGAAAAAGAAAGTGGAGGTCCCCATGTCAAAACATTACTTTGACCCAAGATTAAAAATTTTTGCGTTAAATTCCAATCGCCCATTAGCAGAGAAAATTGCAGCAGCAGTCGGTGTCGAGTTAGGAAAATCATCTGTTACTCAATTTAGTGATGGAGAAATTCAAGTAAACATTGAAGAAAGTATTCGTGGATCGCATGTCTATGTGATCCAATCAACGAGCAGCCCAGTCAATGATAACTTGATGGAGTTGCTGATTATGATTGATGCACTGAAACGAGCAAGTGCGAAAACAATCAACGTAGTCATGCCTTATTATGGTTATGCGCGTCAAGATCGTAAAGCACGTGCACGGGAACCAATCACAGCGAAATTAGTAGCAAACATGATCCAAAAAGCCGGTGCAACACGAATGCTGACTTTGGACCTTCATGCAGTCCAAATCCAAGGTTTCTTTGATATTCCAGTCGATCATTTGATGGGTGCACCACTTATTGCTAATTATTTCTTGGAAAAAGGAATCAAAGGTGATGATGTTGTCGTTGTTTCACCAGACCACGGTGGCGTTACACGAGCACGTAAATTAGCGGAATTCTTGAAATCTCCGATTGCGATCATCGACAAACGCCGTCCAAAAGCAAATGTTGCAGAAGTAATGAACATCATTGGACAAGTCAAAGGTAAAACTTGTGTACTGATCGACGATATGATCGATACAGCAGGTACAATCACATTGGCTGCCAATGCTTTGAAAGAAGCTGGTGCAACAAGTGTGTATGCTTCATGTACCCATCCAGTATTATCTGGTCCTGCTTTACAAAGAATAGAAGATTCAGCTATCGAGCGACTAGTTGTCACAGACTCGATCTATCTTCCAGAAGATCGTAAAATCGATAAAATCGATGAAGTAAGTGTTGGCGGATTAATGGGAGATGCAATCAAACGTATCCATGAAAACAAACCAGTTAGTCCATTATTTGAAACAAAAAATAAATAATAAATAAACTCACAAAGGGGAGTCCAATTGGGCTGAGATTGAATCTATTTCTAAACCCTTCGTACCTGTTTCGGTTATGCGAGCGTAGGAATTGTGAAAAAACAGCTATTTGAAATTTTTCGAAAGCTGCTTCCTCCTTTGTGACTTTTTTATTCAAAGGAGGAAGTTTTTTTATGGGAAAAAATAGAGTTTGGGTAGAAGGAACGATTGTTGCAGCGTTAGCGATGGTGCTGTCATTGATACCAATCCAGATTGGCAGCAGTTTTTCTATTTCATTGGGGCAGATTCCGTTGACGCTTTTTGCATTAAGAAGAGGGACAAAGGCAGGTATGCTAGCAGGTTTCATTTGGGGGATCTTACACTTTCCGTTGGGACAAGTTTATTATTTAAGTGTCGTTCAAGTGTTGATTGAGTATCCGATTGCTTATACTTTTGCAGGTGCAGCAGGGCTCATGGCTTCAAATGTCCAAAAAAGCTATGCAGATGGAAATACGAAACAAATCAGAAAAAACATAGTGTTTGGTGCATTGATTGGCGCACTTTCCAGATATTTTTGGCATTTTATTGCGGGAGTTGTTTTCTGGGGAGCCTATGCACTATGGGGAATGAATCCTTGGCTCTTTTCTTTCGTAATGAATGGTGCTAGCGGGTTGAGCACAGCGATTGTGACGATGATCGTTTTATTAGGGATCCAACAAACGATTCCATCACTTTTTGTGCCAGATAAACGACAGAATCTTTAAATAAAAAGGAAACAAAAAACTTGAGACAGAATCATGTCCTAGTTTCTTGTTTCCTTTTTGTTTTTCGGCAAGAAATAGATTCACTTCAATGGCAGATAAGAAAGACCGGCATCTTCTACCAATTGCCAGCGCCGATCGTTGACAGAGTAGATTAAAGTAGCGACGACTTCTTCTTCCCGATACCGAGTACCTTTCAATTTCCAAATATAGTCCTCAATCACATAAATAGGAATACGGTATTCGTCATCGATCAAACCAACTTGATCAAAAGAAAAAATGATCCCTTCCTGCATTAAATTACGCATTTCTTTCAATAATTCCACACTGATTTTTTCAACAGGTGTTTCCTTTTTGAAAAAGGATTTTTTTACATTGATCTTATCTGACAGGATAGAACTTAATTTACTAGCAAAAATCCTGTAAAATTCATCTAAATAGCGATAATAAATTCGGTTCAATTGATCGTTCAGGTCGAAGTACACGAAATTATTTTGTAGCTTATAAAAAAATGGTGAGTGGAGATGTGTTTTCATATGGCCAAAATATAACAATTCTGAAATTTCTAAAGGTGTCAATTCTTTCAGCATCGTTAAATCAGTAAAGTCAATCCACTTCAATTCATCGAATCCACGCCTGTTTCGAGAAGAGGAAAAGAAACGCTGGATATTTTCTGTACCACGGATTACTTTCAGCCCTGTATGAGATTCGTATTCTCCAGCAGAAGCAGATGGATCGAGTAAGAGCAAGTTTTGAGGAAAATGCACGATACTGTTTGCAAAATCAGTAGCAGTCAGTCCTTTTGTTAAAACAGCATTACTTGTGGTATCAATATGTACATAAACTGACTCAGTCATCATGTTCCTCCTCTTATTTCCTCTTAATCTCTTTTATTTTACAACATTTGCATAAAAAAAGCTTGTTTCTTTTATTTTAAAATTCCATTACAAAATCACGTTTTCATTGAAAATACTCTCATTTTCAATTAATTTTTGTATTTTTTATTTAAAGGAGGTTTTATGAATTGTTTTCTTATGGAATATCCAAAGTCGAATACGATACTCATGACCTTTTTTCGACGTACTGGTATACTTGAAGAAAAAGGAGAAAGCGATGGAGATAAAAAAAGTTTACTTTTCACAGAAAATGTCGCTGTATTCGCGTATCAACCAAGCAAAACAACCTCTTCCGTTTTTTCAAAGCCATCAAGAAAGTAGAGAAGCATTTTGGCGTTCTGCAAAAAAGCAATGTGCCTTTGAAGCAGTATCAAAAAAATATACCATCTATTTTACTATTGATAAAAGTAGAGAAGATGTTATTTTTAACAACTTGCTGATCGAAGGCGAAACTTTTAAATGGCAAAAACTTTTTCAGCATATGGAAGCTTGTGCTCGTTTTTTTATTAAAGAAAACTGTTGTTTTTTATTTCAATCTCCTCTATCAGAAGAATGGTTGCGTATTTTTCATAAAAACGGCTATCAAGGAACCATGAAACTAAATAAAAAGCTGGTCTATCACACAGCACTTGTATTAGGAGGAGGGGGAGCACACGGTGCCTATCAGATTGGTGTATGGCAGGCGCTGAAGGAACATAACATCCGCTTTGAAATCATCACTGGGACCTCGGTAGGTGCGCTGAACGGCGCATTGATTTTACAAGGAGACATGGAAAAAGCTGTGGGTTTATGGAAAAAGCTATCAACAAGACAAGTGCTTGCGTTGCCAGAAATGGCTGCCGTTGAAGACTTGCGTGAACGTTTCTATCAAGAAAGACGCCAAATGACGAAAACGGCACTAGTTGAAGGTGGGGTTTCGTCTGCGCCATTGGAAAAGCTGGTCAAGGAAAATTTAGATTTGTCTTTGCTCAAATACAATTCCAAAATACGTTTATACACGGTGTCTACTAAATTGCCGGAACTAGCGGAAGTAGTGACTGCTATCCAACAGACAGAAACAGAAGAAATACCAGATTGGATACTTGCCTCTGCTTCATTTTATCCTGCTATGGCTTACCGAAAGATCGGAAAAAATAAATACGCAGACGGTGGATTTCGTAACAAAATCCCTATTGACATCGCGATTAACGAAGGCGCAACAGAGGCGTTTGTCGTGGATGTGCAAGGACCAGGGCCAGTGAAAAGAATCCGTGTGCCAGATACGTTTATCCATTGGAGATGTCAAACATTGTGGACGCTTGGCAGCTTTCTGCTTTTTGATAGCCAAAGAAACCAATTAAATTTACAATTAGGCTATCTGGAAATGAAAAAACGATTAGGCTGTTATTACGGGAATTGGTATACATTTGATTCTGTCAAACAAGCAGGAACATGCTGGCGTGGATTTTTATCTTACTTAATAAAAGAACTTCAGTTAGAGCTATCTTTTTTCAAAACCATAAAATTTTGGCAAAAACTGCGTAATATATATAAGAACAGGGTCGAACCAGAAACATGCGGACTGGCGATGCTGGAACTTTTAGCAAAAAAACATTTTTTATTGCCAAACAAAGTCTATGAGGTAGATTGGATGTTTCAAATGATCTGCCAACAAGATAGAAAAAGTATGCCAGACGATTTATTGGCACAAGTTGGTCAATTAAGTACAGAAGAATGGCGGAGGTATAGAAAATATCAGCAGAAAATACAAAATGAACGCACGAAAGCCGTTTATTTTGAAAAACTGCTGCAAGAAAAATGTAAGAATCGTTTGCAGCGTGAACTGCTTGAACAGCCAGTTGACACATTACTGATCCTATATTTATATTATCTCAAGGAGGAACAACCATGGCACAAGAATTTTCATATGAAATCGTAGAAGAAATCGCTGTTTTATCAGAAAACAACAAAGGATGGCGTAAAGAGCTGAACTTAGTCAGCTGGAATGGTCGTCCGCCGAAATTCGATCTTCGAGATTGGGCACCCGACCATGAAAAGATGGGGAAAGGGCTGACACTGACGAACGAAGAGTTTGAACAACTGCAAAAAGCAATAGAAAATATGTAATGAGGAAGGACCCTGTCGAATGAAAAGTATGACTGGTTTTGGCAAAGCCATCCGCGAAACAAAAGCATATCAGCTAGATATCGAAATAAAAAGTGTCAATCAGCGTTTTCTAGATGTCCAAATACGAAGTCCTAAAATCCTGAATTTTATTGAAAACGATTTTCGGCAGCTTATCAAACAGCAGTTAAGCCGCGGACGGATCGAGGTATTTGTGAATCTAGCTTATATTGGCAAAAACGAAAAGCAGATCGTCATCAATTGGGAATTGATTGATTCACTTATCACCCAATTGACAGACGGGATTCAACAACGATACGGGAGTCAAAATCAAGTGTCAATTCGTCGGCTGGCGGAACGCTTCGCGCTGGATGAAAACTTCGTAACGGTAGAAGAAAAACCGGAAGAGAGCATGGAAGAATTGGCACAGTTAGCTCTAGATACATTGAAAAGTGCACTTGATTCTATTGAAGCCAGTCGAGAAAAAGAAGGACAAGCCTTAGCTTCGGTGCTGAAAAAGAACACGGAAGAATTCAAACAAGTACTAAAAAAACTCAATAGTTTTGTAGACGTCTATGAACAGGAGTTTCAATTAAGGTATCAAAAAAAGCTGGAGGAATTTCTTGGAGCGAAAGTGGATGAGCAACGGTTGCTGACGGAGTTGGCTATCTTGCTGGAACGTGGAGATATCCACGAGGAACTGGATCGTTTGGCAATCCATGTCCAAAAACTAGATGAACTTATCGAGGCCCAATGTCCTGTAGGTCGGGAATTAGATTTTCTGATCCAGGAAATGAATCGGGAAATCAACACGATCGGTTCCAAATCAAACGCAATCGAAATTAAAAATCAAGTCGTCCAATCCAAGACGATCTTAGAAAAAATCAGAGAACAGGTCCAAAATATTGAATGACGAAAGAGGTTGAGACAATGAAATACTATGACGTAACGTTCCACGAATTAAGTGGAAAAACTGTTGTTAAACGGGATATCCCTTCTGAAAAAAACGGCTTTGACGTATGGAAAGATGCCTGTGCAGACTATAATGAGAACGAACTGTTTATTTTGATCAACGACGGTGCTTACGTGACGATGAATCGGAAATTTATTGTTCGAATCGACACAGAAGAGGTAGAAGATCCGACAGAAAAAGCACGTTCTCGAAAAGATGAGATCATGGGTGTAGTGAATACTTTGTCCAATATGGGCTTTTAGCAAGGATGCTGAACAAAGAAATACAATAAATAATCAGAATTGAATTTCTTCGCTTAGCTTATTTGCTCTAGGAATACATTTAAAGGTTGTGACAAAATTCGTGTCACAACCTTTTTTTATTTTGAATAAGTGATGTTCAAAAACCATTTTCTCGGTATGGAGCCAAATTTATGCAAAAATATGAGAAGCCATTTTTGTTTGGCTGTTCTTATTACTTGATGCAGGACAGCTTTTTCACGACCTCTCATACACGGCGTTCAAAAGCTTGCATCTGCGGTAATAAGCCCAACCAAACGAAAAACATGAGAAGCTGTTTATGTTTGGTCGTTCTTATTACTTGATGCAGGACAGCTTTTTCACGACCTCTTGGTACAGGGTAGCTTTTTTACCAATTTCTAGCTATAATTAAAGATAACCTTGAAAGTTGCAGAAAAAAAGTGCAAAATAAACGATAAGTACAAAAAGACTAGTTGAAAGGACGTCGTCATGTCAGAGCGTGGATTATTAATCGTGTTGTCTGGTCCATCCGGTGTAGGAAAAGGCACAGTACGAAAAGCAATTTTTGAGAGTGAGGATAATGATTTTCAGTATTCAATCTCAATGACTACCCGTAAAATGCGTGAAGGGGAGGTCGAAGGCGTTGATTATTTCTTCCGAAGCAAAGAGGAGTTTGAATCAATGATCGAAGCTGGAGAGATGCTGGAATACGCAGAATATGTCGGGAATTATTATGGAACGCCTTTGTCATATGTCAACAAGACATTGGATGAAGGAAAAGATGTTTTCTTGGAGATTGAAGTCCAAGGAGCAAAACAAGTCAAAGAAAAAGTACCCGATGGTGTATTCATTTTTTTGACTCCGCCAGATTTAGCGGAATTAAAATCACGAATCGTAGGCCGAGGAACAGATGCAGACGAAGTAATCGAAGAACGAATGAAAGTTGCAAAAGAAGAAATCGAAATGATGGCTCTTTACGACTATGCTGTTGTGAATGATGAAGTGCCGCTAGCAGTTGAACGAATCAAACACATTATTGCCAGTGAACATTTTCGAGTAGATCGCGTAATCGGTAAATATATTAAAATGTTAAAGGAGATGTAGTCTTATGATGTTAAAACCTTCAATTGACTCACTATTAGATCGTGTAAATTCAAAATATTCTCTAGTAATTTTAGCAAGCAAACGCGCACATGAGTTGGATGCAAGTGCACAACCTACACTAGATTCTTTTGATTCAGTAAAAAGCGTTGGTCAAGCTTTAGAAGAAATCGATGCAGGGAATGTAGTCAATGATCCTCATCCTGAATTAAAACGTGAACGTTTGAAGATGGAAGAAGAGGAACGTCAAGCTCAAAAAGAGCGTGAACAACACGAATTGGAATCACGTATCCGCGAAGAGCAAAAAATGTAATAAAGAAAAGTAGAGCGAACATCTAAAAAGAAAAGCAAACCCAGCTGTTTCCTTTTCAAACATTCGCCACTTATTGTCTGGTAGAAAAGGCTGTGTCTGAACTTTTTGACACAGTTCTTTTTTTTCTTATCTGCTGTTAATTTTTTGTTAGGATTTGGCAGAAAATAAGACAAATCCAGCGATCTCTAGTAAAATAGGCAAGGAACTTTTTGTCGCTTGATATGAAAAGACAAAAAAAGGAGGAAACGAACCATGACATTAACAGCTGAAGTCATTGTGGACGTACCTACTATGCAGACCGATCAGCCATTCACCTATCTGGTTCCCTCTGAAATGGAAACAGCTTTGCAAGTCGGGATGCGGGTAGAGGTCCCTTTTGGTAATGGCAATCGTCATGTCCAAGGATTTGTTATGGCTATCCAAAAATCAGAAGAATCAGCTAACCCATCGTTGAAGGCAGTGATCCGTTTGCTGGACCTTGCTCCGGTGGTCAATGAAGAATTACTTTCATTAGCTGATTACATGAAAAAAATCACTTATGCATTCAAAATCACTTGTCTACAAACGATGCTTCCGAGTGTGATGAAAGCAGAATATGATAAATTGATCTATCCTTTGGCAGATACACCAGAAATTCAGGCATTGTTTGGTCAACGGGAAGTGATTTCCTGGAAAGAAGCAGAAGAAGAAGGCAGCCTTTCTCAATTGATTCGTTGGCGCCAAGAGCAATTAGTAGATATCAAATACGAAGTCCATACACGAAATAAAGTAAAAACAATTCGTTTGGTCCGTTCCCTATTAACTGAAAAGCAAATCGAAGAAGAATGGGCAAAATTACGGCAAAATGCCAAGAAACAAAAAGAGCTTCTTTTGTGTTTATCTGAACTGAGCCAAGAAGAACCAATCGCTTATTTCAAAGATAAAGAAATCAGTACTGCTGTCTTGAATCAAGGAAAAGAAAAGGGCTGGCTGGAGTTTGTAGAATCAGAACGTTATCGCGACCCTTATCAAGACCGAGTATTTGACCAAACGACGGCATTGGAACTGAATACAGAACAAAAAAATGCTGTCGAACAAATCATCACAGCAGGTCAGCAACAAAAAGATCAGGTCTTTTTGCTAGAGGGAATCACCGGTAGTGGAAAAACAGAAGTATATCTTCAATCAATCGCTGATGTTTTGTCAGAAAATAAAACGGCTATAATGTTAGTGCCTGAAATCGCATTGACTCCGCAAATGGTCGAGCGATTCAAAGGACGCTTCGGTGAATCTGTTGCGGTCTTACATAGCGGACTTTCCCAAGGTGAAAAATATGATGAATGGCGCAAGATCGAGCGTGAAGAAGCACAAGTAGTAGTAGGCGCACGCTCTGCTATTTTTGCTCCGCTGAAAAATATAGGATTGATCATTATCGATGAAGAACATGAATCAAGTTATAAACAAGATGAGACGCCGCGTTATCATGCGAGAGATTTAGCTATTTGGCGCAGTAAGTACCATCATTGCCCAATAGTCCTTGGAAGTGCGACGCCCTCTTTGGAATCAAGAGCACGAGCTCAAAAAGGCGTTTATCAGTTATTGCAATTGAATCACCGAGCCAAAATAGCTGCACAACTTCCAGCTATTGAGATCGTAGACATGCGTGAAGAGTTTCAGAATCATCGGACCTCTACTTTTTCTGCTAATTTGCAGGAAAAGATACAAGATCGGTTAGACAAAAAAGAACAAACTGTCCTACTGCTCAATCGTCGAGGATATTCGTCTTTTGTGATGTGCAGAGACTGCGGATTTGTTCTCCCATGCCCTAATTGCGATATCTCTCTTACCTTGCATATGGATACACGTTCGATGCGCTGTCATTATTGCGGACACGAAGAACCTATTCCTAATCGCTGTCCCAATTGTAGGGGCAACAAAATCCGTTACTATGGGACAGGCACCCAAAAAGTAGAAGAGGAACTCCGAGAACTTTATCCGCAAGCTAGGATTTTGCGTATGGATGTAGATACCACCCGAAGAAAAGGGGCACACGAACAGATTTTACAAAAATTCGGTGCAAAAGAAGCAGATATTTTATTAGGGACACAAATGATTGCTAAAGGCTTGGATTTTCCAGAAGTCACATTAGTTGGCGTGTTGAATGCCGATACCTCCCTGAATTTACCGGATTTTCGTTCTAGCGAGCATACATTCCAATTGCTGACCCAAGTTTCAGGACGAGCAGGACGAGCGGAAAAACCAGGCGAAGTCGTGATCCAAACGTTCAATCCTCAGCATTACGCCATAGAATTGGCTAAAAAACAAAACTATGAACAGTTTTATCAGCAGGAAATGCATGTACGGCATCGAGGAGGCTACCCTCCTTATTACTTTACTGTGAAAATAACTGCCAGCCATCCTGAAGAACAAGTGGCGGCAAAGAAAATCTTTCAGATTGCCAATCAACTAAAAGAAGTATTAAGTCCTCAAAGTTTGTTACTAGGACCAACACCCAGCATGATTTTGAGAGTGAAAAATCGATACTATTATCAACTGATCATCAAATATAAACATGAACCGAATCTGCCCCATGTTTTGGATGAAATCTTGAATGGAAGCCAGAAAGAACAGCGGCAAGGTCTTTTTGTGGCAATTGACAACGAACCATTAAACTTTATTTAAGAAAGGACCAACTTATGCGCTATCCTATATTGATCCACCCTAATGATAAATTAAAAATACCTGCTCAGCCAATCGACGTGATCACGGACGAAACGATTGCTTTGTTAGACAACTTATATGAGACGATGATTGCGAATGACGGAATAGGGATTGCTGCTCCTCAAGTAGGACAAAACAAAAGAATCGCTGTGATCGAAGTAGATGAAGGCGAAAAATTCGAACTGATAAACCCAGAAATCATTGAAGCAAAAGGTGAAAGCATGGACGTAGAAGGCTGTCTCAGTATCCCGCATGTCTATGGAACAGTTAAGCGAGCAGATGAAGTGACTGTACGCTATTATGACCGCGATGGAGAAGAGATAGAAGTGACAGCTTTCGGCTATTTAGCCCGTGCCTTCCAGCATGAAATCGATCACTTAGACGGTATTCTGTTCATTGAGAAAATGGTACAGCAGATCCCGGAAGAAGAACTTGAAGAATATATGGAGGAACATCTTGATGACTAAGTTAGTATTTATGGGCACACCTACTTTTTCTGTGCCAATTCTTGAAGGGCTGATAGAATCAGGCTACGAGATCCAGGCAGTAGTCACACAGCCCGACCGTCCAGTTGGGCGGAAACGAGTAATTACGCCGACACCGGTAAAAGAAGCTGCTCTAAAGCACGGTATCCGTGTGTTGCAACCAGAGAAAATCTCCGGTTCGCCAGAAATGGAAGAAATCATTGAATTGGCACCTGATTTGATCGTCACTGCGGCGTTTGGCCAGTTCTTGCCTGAAAAGTTATTGCAAGTGCCAAAATTAGGGGCAATCAATGTCCATGCTTCTTTACTTCCTAAATATCGGGGAGGTGCGCCTGTTCATTATGCCATCATGAATGGGGAGGAAGAAACTGGTGTAACGATCATGGAAATGATCAAAAAAATGGATGCAGGCGGAATCTATGCGCAAGAAAGCATGCCAATCACTAAACAAGATGATGTGGGGACGATGTTTGAAAAGCTCAGCCTTTTAGGAAGAAAGCTATTGTTAGAAACATTGCCTAATATTTTGAATGGACAAAAACCAGTCCCTCAAGACGAGTCAAAAGCCACTTTTTCGCCAAACATCACACGTGAACAAGAAGCGGTCGATTGGCATAAAACTGCAGAAGAAATCGACAACCAAGTACGTGGGATGCGACCTTGGCCGATTGCATTCACGACCTATGAAGGTACACGCTGGAAACTATTATCGGTTGAAGTACTGGCAGAAAGTACAGACGAAGCACCAGGCACGATCATCCGAAAAGACAAAAAAAATCTATGGATTGCTTGCGGTAACCAGACCGTGTTAGCCATCAATGAATTACAGCCAGCTGGTAAAGGAAAACAAGCCGTACACGATTTTCTTAACGGAAGCGGTCAGCAAGTTCAGATTGGTCAGCAGGTGAAATAATGAAAAAAATCCCTAAAAAAATGAAAAAATCTGTACGATATATGGCATTACTGACATTAGAGCGAGTGAACAAGGGCGGCGCCTACTCGAATCTTTTGCTGAATGAGATGATCAAACAAAGCGAGCTAAATCAAAAAGATGTGGGTCTATTTACAGAATTGATCTACGGTACGATTAGCCATCAGCGACTATTGGAATTTTACGTTGCATCATTGATCGCTAAAGCAAAAAAAGTGGATGACTGGGTCAAGACGCTTCTGTATCTTTCTGTATATCAATTAGAATTTTTAGATAAAGTCCCTGCACATGCTATTTTAAACGAGGCGGTCGAAATCGCGAAAGTAAAAGGAAATCCTGGAACAGGAAAATTTGTAAATGGTGTTTTGAGGAATTATCAGCGTCAAGGAGCACCAGATCTGCAAGGCATTGCTGATCCTATCGAAAGACTTTCTGTCAAAATCAGCCTGCCTCTATGGATGACGAAACGGTTGGTGGATCAAATCGGTTACGAAGAAACTGAAAAGCTAGGTTTATCGCTATATCAGCCTAGCCATGCTAGTGCCCGAGTAGATACACGCCGACTTTCCAGAGATCAGGCCATCACTGTTTTGCAAGAAGAAGAGATCTCAGCTGAAAAAAGCCAAGTCAGTCCATACGGTATAGTAGCGAAAAAAGGGCATTTAGCTTCTAGCTCATTGTTCCACGATGGCGTCATGACGATCCAAGATGAAAGTTCGATGCTTGTAGCGCCGTCTATGCAAATCGAGCCTGAACATCATGTCTTAGATGCCTGTGCAGCACCCGGAGGTAAGACGACACATATTGCTTCTTTTTTGGATCCTTCATGCGGTGGGGAAGTGATTGCTTTAGATGTACATGAACACAAAGTCAAACTCATTGAAGAAAATGCAACACGTCTGGGTGTCTCTTCTGCTGTTTACGCTCAAAAGATGGATGCTAGAGAAGTCAGCAAGCAGTTTGAACCAGAGCAGTTCGATCGGATTTTAGTAGACGCGCCTTGTTCAGGTCTAGGGCTCCTTCGGCGAAAACCAGATATCCGTTATAAAAAACAGCCGGATGAATTAGCGAATTTACCAAAAATCCAATTGGAAATTTTAGAAAGCTGCGCACCAGCTTTAAAGTCTTCCGGTATTCTGACTTATAGTACTTGTACGATCTTAAAAGAAGAAAACCAAGACGTTGTTTCTGCTTTCTTGGAAAGACACCCTGATTTTGAGAGGATTGATGTTTTGACCAATCCTATGCTACAATCATCAATCGTAGAGAAAATGTTGACTTTGTATCCGCATCAGTTTTACACAGATGGATTTTTCATTTGTTGTTTGCGCAAAAAGTAATGAGGTGAAAAAATGCAGATTGAATATCAATCAGATGTAGGAAGACGACGTAACACCAATCAAGACTATGCCAGTGTATTTACTAGCCGTTCAGGTCTCAAGCTTGCTGTATTAGCAGATGGGATGGGTGGGCACCGTGCTGGAGACATTGCTAGTCAAATGGCGGTAACAAATCTAGGCGAAGCTTGGGAAGAACAAGAAGCTGCCGACGATGAAAAAATCGCCCAGTGGTTCATTCAATCGATTCAAGAGGAAAATATGCTGATTTATCAGCGAGGACAAGAACAGCCGGAATATAACGGTATGGGAACAACAATCGTAGCGGCAGCTCTGTCAGATGACTGGTTCACGATTGCGAATGTTGGCGACAGCAGAGCGTATTTGATTCGCGAAGATAAAATCATGCAATTGACAGAGGATCATTCTTTAGTTAACGAACTAGTCAAATCAGGGGAAATCAGCGAAGAAATGGCAGTGAACCATCCAAGAAAGAATATTTTAACACGTTCTGTCGGCATGCCAGGAACAGTCGAAGTAGATGTTTCTACTCATCTTTGGCAGCTAAAAGATCGCTTGCTGTTATGTTCAGATGGCTTGACGAATATGCTATCTGAAGAAGAAATAGGAACGATCATTAATCAAGAAGGCCCGTTATCCCATAAAGTAACTGAGCTGATTGATCGTGCCAATGAAGCAGGCGGAGCGGATAATATCACCGTTCTTCTTATCGAATATAAGGAGGACCGTGTATGATCGAGTTGGGAAAAAAATTAAATGGCCGTTATCAAATCACGGGGAATATCGGTAGTGGTGGGATGGCTAATGTATTTTTGGCGCACGATTTGATCTTGGATCGAGATGTAGCAGTCAAAGTCTTACGATTCGACTTTCAAAATGATCAAACCGCGATTCGACGATTTCAGCGAGAAGCTTTAGCAGCAACAGAACTCGTTCATCCAAATATTGTCAGTGTTTACGATGTTGGTGAAGAAGACAATATGCAGTATCTAGTGATGGAATACGTCAAAGGAATGGACTTGAAACGATATATCCAAACACATTATCCTGTTCCTTATGAAACAGCAGTAAATATTATGCAGCAGATTCTTTCTGCTATTTCTTTAGCTCATAACCATCAAATCATCCACCGAGATTTGAAACCCCAAAACGTATTGATCGATAACGAAGGTGTAGTAAAAATCACGGATTTCGGGATTGCTATTGCTTTATCTGAAACATCGATCACACAGACGAATACGATGTTGGGATCTGTTCATTACCTATCTCCTGAGCAAGCAAGAGGGAGTATGGCAACGAAGCAGTCAGATATTTATGCTTTAGGGATCATTCTTTATGAGATGCTGACAGGTAGCGTGCCGTTTGACGGCGAATCTGCTGTGACGATTGCTTTAAAACATTTCCAAGATGATCTTCCATCCATAAAGGCACTTGATCCAAATGTACCGCAAGCACTGGAAAATGTGATTTTACGGGCGACGGCTAAAGAACCTGCAGACCGTTACAAGTCAGCCGAAGAAATGTCTGATGATCTTTCTACAGTATTATCACCAGCTCGTGCAAACGAAGAAAAATGGCAACCTCATGCGATGGATAACGAAACAAAAGTTATCACACCGCTTGCAGCAGATACACCAATGCCGGATTCATTCAAATCTATGCCTCTGCCAAAAGACGAACCGAGAAACGAAACATTGCCGGAAGAGGAAGAAGATCTGCCTGACCCTAAAAAGAAAGGACAGAAAAAATGGTGGCTGATCCTGTTAGCTGTCCTCGCTGTTTTAGGAATCGGAACAGCTGTATTCTTTGCTTCTGGCGGACGAGGAGAAGTTGTTGTTCCTGATGTTTCTGATCTTTCTGAAGCTTCTGCCAGAGAAACACTCGCAAAAGCGAAATTAGAAGTAGCAACAAAAACAGAAGAAATTGCAGATGACAAAATCGAAGAAGGCAATGTGGTGAAGACAGACCCTGCAGCGGGAACCACAGTCAAGCAAAAACGCGAAGTCACTCTTTATATCAGCAGTGGCACGAAAAAAATCAAATTAGATGATTACAGTGGTAAAAGTTATGAAGATGCTGAAGCAAGTTTGAAAGAATTAGGATTTTCTGCTGATTTGATTCAAAAAGAAGAGGAATTCAGTTCAGAGGTAGAAAGCGGAATGATCATTTCGCAATCTCCATCAGAAGATACAGAAGTCGATCCTAAAACAGACACGATTACTTTCACAGTCAGCAAAGGACCAGAAACAGTGACTTTGAGTAGTCATGTAGGAGAAAACTACGAAACTGTCCGTAATTGGCTTGTTACACAAGGATTCAATATCAATAACATTAGTGCTACTTATGACTATAGCGACACTGTGCCATCGGGTTCGATCATTAGTCAGGATCCAGCCTCAGGTGAAGTTGTAGCAGAAGAAACTTACATCAGTTTTGTCGTAAGCCAAGGAACAGAACCTAAACTGAATGACATCTCCGGCTATACAAAAAGCGAAGCACAAAGTTATTTGGCTAGTATTGGTGCAGAATATATCGGTCATGAGACTTCTGAATATTCAAGTACGGTGGATAAGGACAAAGTAATCCGTACAGTGCCAGGGGCAGGTACGACGATTACCAAAGGAATGGTTGTAAACGTGATTTACTCTAAAGGATCAGACCCAGTGTCTTCTAGTTCTGAGAAAGATTCTTCAGACAGTTCTAGCAGCTCAAGTAGCTCTAGCAGTACGAGTAGCTCTTCCAAAGAAGAATCTTCCAGCACTGCAAGTTCATCAGATAGTACCTCAGAAAGCTCAAAGTAAGTTTTTAATAAAATAGAACAAAGAGGTTGTGACAGAAGTGATCAGCTTCAAGAAATAAGAAGGAATTTACGAAAATTGATTCTCAAATTTTTGTGAAATTTCGGCTTATTTTTCGAAGAAGCTACTTCTGGAACACCGTTTACTCGGAAAAAGGGACTGTGTCACAGTTCCTTTTTTGTGTTTTCTATCCCTTTTGATTAGTTTTCAAGCCTTTTACTTTGAGAAGTTTGCGTGGAACGACACCTACTTTCCTTTTCATATGGTAAAATAAACAAAAACGGAGGTGGCACTTATCAAAGGACAAATCAGAAAAGCAATCAGCGGTTTTTACTATGTATACGCAGACGGAGAGACCTATCAAACAAGAGGAAGAGGGAATTTCCGGAATCGGAAAATCACGCCGCTTGTCGGAGATCAGGTAATCTTTGAGAGTGAAAATCAAACAGACGGCTATCTTCTGGAAATCTTGCCGAGAAAAAATCAATTAGTTCGCCCGCCAGTCACAAATGTTGATCTTGGAATCATTGTCACAAGTATCGTGGAACCTGCATTTTCTTATAATCTGCTTGACCGCTTTCTAGTTACCTTGGAATATGAATCAATCGAACCGCTCATTTTTTTGACGAAGACCGACTTGTTAGACGACCCGAAAAAAATCGAAGAAATCAAACAAACCTATACTAAGATAGGCTACCCAGTGATTGTACCCAATCATGCGGGTGACACGACAGAATTGATTCGTTACTTTCCAGAACGGCTATCGGTCTTCATGGGACAGTCTGGAGCAGGAAAATCAACACTACTGAATCAAATATCTCCAGAACTGAATTTAGCAACAGGAGAGATTTCTGATGCACTTGGAAGAGGGCGGCATACAACACGGCATGTGGAGCTACTCCCTATCTATGATGGATTAGTAGCAGACACACCAGGATTCAGCTCGATTGACTTTTTGACTATCGAAGCAGGAGAATTGCCAAGACAATTTCCGGAATTTGTGGAAGCTTCTGCCCATTGCAAATTTAGAGAGTGCATGCATGCCAAAGAACCTGGCTGTGAAGTGAAACAAAGAGTAGAAACAGGTGATATCGCACAGACACGTTACGATAATTATTTGCAATTCTTACAAGAAATCGAGAAAAGAAAACCCATGTATACGAAAAAAGAAGGTAAACGAAAATAGGAGGAACCAAGAATGAAAATAGCACCATCCATTTTGAGCGCAGATTTTGCCAATTTACAAAGAGATATTGAGTTAGTAGAAAAAGGAGGCGCAGATTACATCCACGTAGATGTCATGGATGGCCAATTTGTCCCAAATATCACGTTAGGGCCAAATATTGTTCAGGCAATCCGACCTGTCACTAAATTACCGCTAGACGTTCATCTGATGATCGTTGATCCGGAAAATTACATTCCAGCATTTGCGAAAGCTGGAGCAGATATCATTACTTTCCATGTAGAAGCAACTCCTCATATCCATCGGGCACTCCAAATGACAAAAAGCTTAGGTGTCAAAGCTGGAGTAGTTATTAATCCAGGGACACCAGTCTCCATGATCAAACATGTTTTGCCTTTGGCTGATCAAGTGCTAGTCATGACTGTCAATCCGGGGTTTGGCGGACAAAGCTTTATTGAAGAAACGGTAGAAAAAATCGCAGAACTCGCTGATCTACGTAAAGAGAACAATTGGTCTTATGCAATCGAAGTAGATGGAGGAATCGTTCCAGAAACAGCAAAAGTCTGTAAAGATGCAGGGGCGGATGTCTTTGTTGCAGGATCATATATCTATGGAGCCGAAAATCCAGTCGGACAAATCGAACGGTTAAAAGAGGCATTAGATTAAATGAAAATTTTATTAGCTGCTGGAGGTAATCCGGAAAACTGGCCGCAGCCTCTACTGACCAAATACGATGCCTATGTCGGAATAGATCGTGGTGCGCTGTATCTGCTTCAAGCAGGCTACCCAGTAGATCTGGCAGTAGGTGATTTTGATTCATTGTCGAACGAAGAGCAGGAGGAAGTATTTGCAAAAGCCAAAGAGTATGCCCGTTCACCCGCAGAAAAAGACGATACAGATACACAATTGGGGATCTTAAAGACATTTGAACGTTATCCGCAAGCTGAAGTCACTTTGATCGGCGCCACAGGCGGAAGATTGGATCATCTTTTAGCCAATCTCTGGTTAGGTCTGGAACCTCGCTTCAAACCGTTTGCCCATCAGCTTATTATTAGAGATCGTCAAAATTATTTGGCTTATTATTTGCCTGGAAAGCATATAGTAAGACAGGTTCCAAGTATGAAGTATCTAGCTTATTGCTGTTTGACGCCCGTCTCGGATCTTACATTGAAAGGCAGTAAGTATGTATTGGAAAATAAAGCAGTTGAATACCCGACATCTTATGCAAGTAACGAGTTTCTTTCAGATACCGCTGAATTTTCTTTTTCAGATGGTATGATTGCAGTTATTCAAAGCAAAGACTGACCAATGAACAAAAGGAAAAATTTTGTCTTTCAGGCTAAAAATGACAGAATCTATTATTTACTAAAAAAAAGCTTAAGAGGAGCAACTTGCCTTTTGTTTCCCGGCATTTAGTGATAAAATTGAACACAAGAGTCTAATTAATTCGAGGTGTCTTTGTGAAGAAGTTCAATCCTAATAAAAATATTATTATTACCTTGGTTATTGTTATCATCGTGGTGACGATACTAAGTGTGACCGCTGCACAGCGAGCGAATGAAGGAAAGCCTAATTTCTTCCAATCCATCGTTAATGACAGTGTTGCAATGGTTGATAAAACAATTTCTGCCCCAGTACGGTGGGTGAGAAACGGAGTAGATTCTGTCCATAGTCTTTTTTCAACTTATGCCGAAAATGAGCGGCTAAAAGAAAAAATCGATAGTTATGATGACGTTGCACAGCAAAACAAGAATTACGAGAGAGAAATCGAATCTTTGAAAAAAGAACTTGATTTGAACCAAACGCTGACGAGTTACGAAAAAGTAACGGCAAATGTCATTACTCGTTCACCAGATAGTTGGCAGGACATGCTGATCGTAGACAAGGGTTCTAAAGACGGTATCGAAGCAAATATGGCAGTCATGTCGCAAAAAGGATTGATTGGCCGAGTGATCGAAGTCAATACAGCTTCGTCTAAAATCGAATTACTGTCATCCTCTAACGAAAGCTCCAATCATTTTCCAGTACGGGTATCTTCGGCTAATGGCGAAGCATTCGGTTTGCTTAAAAACTATGATGAAAAACTCCATGCATTAGTGGTGACCCAATTGACTGGTGATACGGATATCAAAGAAGGGGATGTTGTTCAGACATCCGGTCTTGGAGGAAATTCTCCAGCTAACTTGCCGATCGGTACGGTTATCAAAACGAAACCAGACAGTTATGGTCTGGATCGGGAAGTGTATGTGAAACCTTATGCAGAAATGTATGATGTGTCAGTTGTGACGATTGTCCAACGGCTAGCGGAGGATTAGTCCATGTTGAAAAAAGAAACAATGAAGTACTATCTGCCAATCGTTCTTTTCTTTTTGATGTTGCTAGATGGCCATTTAACAAGAATGCTAGGAGAGTGGTCGAAAGGCAGCTATATGTCAAATGCCCACTTTCTGATTTTGGCATTGTTATGTTGTAGTATGGCATTTGAAAAACGCTATTTGCTAATCACCACGATTGTTCTCGGTGCAGTCTATGATGCTTACTATATCGGTGTTATCGGTATCTATGCAGTAGCTCTCCCTTTAATCGTATGGTTGATGTACGTAATGAAAGATGTCATCCACGTCAACATCTTTACTGAATTTTTCAGTATGATTATCTTTGTCACGGGTTATGAACTGTTTACGATGGTGGTCCAATTGATTTTTAAACTAGCAGTAGTAAATAACACGTATTTTATTACAAGGTTCTTAGGGCCTACACTACTGTTGAACATGATTATTTTTGTATTATTCATTTTTCCATTTAAGAAATTATTCAGTGATGAATAATTTCTTTTTTTGTTTTTCGTCTGAAAGTAAAAAAGAATTATTGTTATCTTAAAAAAAGCCCGTCTTAGCATGCCTTTTTCATGATCATTTTCTGAAACGAACAGTTTTGTCATTTTTAGAGGTTGTTTTGAAACATTTTTGTAACATAACTATTATATCGCTGACATACTGCTATGGTACAATTTTTATATCGTTAAGAAAGACTTAAATATATTTAGATATTTATTAAATTAAGCCAGTCGGAGGAATGAAGAGTGAAAAAGAGTTTAATATCAGCAGTAATGGTATGTTCAATGACCTTGACTGCCGTAGCATCACCGATCGCTGCCGCGGCGGACGATTTTGATTCTCAGATACAACAACAAGATCAAAAGATTGCAGACTTGAAAAACCAACAAGCAGATGCACAATCACAAATCGATGCCCTAGAAAGCCAAGTTTCTGAAATCAACACACAAGCACAAGATCTATTAGCAAAACAAGACACATTGCGTCAAGAATCTGCACAATTAGTAAAAGATATTGCAGATTTACAAGAACGTATTGAAAAACGTGAAGATACAATCCAAAAACAAGCACGTGAAGCACAAGTAAGCAATACAAGCTCAAACTATATTGATGCTGTATTGAATGCTGATTCATTAGCAGATGCTATCGGACGCGTTCAAGCAATGACAACGATGGTAAAAGCAAACAACGACTTGATGGAACAACAAAAACAAGATAAAAAAGCTGTAGAAGACAAAAAAGCTGAAAACGATGCTAAACTAAAAGAATTAGCTGAAAACCAAGCTGCTTTGGAATCTCAAAAGGGCGATCTTTTATCTAAACAAGCTGATTTGAACGTACTGAAAACTTCATTAGCTGCTGAACAAGCAACTGCTGAAGACAAGAAAGCTGACTTGAACCGCCAAAAAGCAGAAGCTGAAGCAGAACAAGCACGCATTCGTGAACAACAACGTCTAGCAGAACAAGCACGTCAACAAGCAGCACAAGAAAAAGCTGAAAAAGAAGCACGCGAACAAGCAGAAGCTGAAGCACAAGCTACTCAAGCTTCATCAACTGCACAAAGCTCAGCATCAGAAGAATCATCAGCTGCTCAATCTTCAACGACTGAAGAATCATCATCAGCTGCTCAATCTTCAACAACAGAAGAATCAACAACAGCGCCTGAATCTTCAACAACAGAAGAATCAACAACAGCGCCTGAATCTTCAACAACAGAAGAATCAACAACAGTGCCTGAATCTTCAACAACAGAAGAGTCAACAACTGTACCAGAATCTTCAACAACAGAAGAGTCAACAACTGTACCAGAATCTTCAACAACAGAAGAGTCAACAACTGTACCTGAAACTTCAACAGAAGAATCAACAACACCTGCGCCTACAACACCATCAACAGATCAAAGTGTTGATCCTGGGAACAGTACTGGTAGTAATGCAACTAATAACACAACTAATACAACACCAACACCAACGCCTTCTGGAAGTGTGAATGGTGCAGCAATCGTAGCAGAAGCTTACAAATATATTGGTACTCCATATGTTTGGGGCGGTAAAGATCCAAGTGGATTTGACTGCTCAGGATTCACACGCTATGTTTACTTGCAAGTAACTGGTCGTGACATTGGTGGTTGGACAGTTCCTCAAGAATCAGCTGGAACAAAAATCTCAGTTTCTCAAGCAAAAGCTGGAGACTTATTATTCTGGGGTTCACCAGGCGGAACTTACCACGTAGCGATTGCTTTAGGCGGAGGACAATATATCCATGCTCCTCAACCAGGCGAAAGCGTAAAAGTTGGTTCAGTTCAATGGTTTGCACCTGACTTTGCTGTCAGCATGTAAGAATGATTAATCAAAAAGAGTTAGCCCTTTTCTGGACTAACTCTTTTTTATTGAGAGAAAATAGAAATCAGATGAATTCTTCTGTCAATCCCATGAACGTTTGGATATCTTCCATCACCATATCGATACCTGCTTGCCAAAAATCTGGTTGAGTGAGATCAACATTCAAATGTTTCTTTGCAAGATCTTCCGTCGTCATTGAAGCAGTATCACGTAGTAAATGGATATATTCTTCTTCGAAATTTGCCCCTTTTTGATTAGCGTAAGCATAAATGCCTAAACTAAACAGGTAGCCAAAGGTGTATGGGAAGTTATAAAACGGTACGTCATCAATAAAGAAATGTAATTTTGCAGCCCAGAAATATGGATGATAAGTGGCTAAAGCTCCTTGGTAGCCTTCTTTTTGTGCTTCAACCATCATCTCTGTGATCTTATCTTCTGAGACTAATCCTTCTTGCCGTGCTTCATAGAATCGATTCTCAAAAATGAATCGAGAATGGATATTCATGAACATAGCTAAAGCATTTTGCAGTTTTGTATCTAGCAAATTGATTTTTTCTTCTTTTGTTTTTGCGGCTTTTAATGTAGCATCGGCTACGATCAGTTCTGCGAATGTACTTGCTGTTTCTGCGACATTCATTGCGTATTCACGATTTAAAGAAGGTAAGTCCCACATCGTGCTGCTATGGAAAGCATGACCCAATTCATGAGCAAGTGTCGCAACCTCATTAACAGAATTGCTGTAGGTCATAAAGATCCTCGATTCTTTTGTTTCTGGTAACTCAGTACAATAACCACCAGGACGTTTTCCAGGACGATCTTCTGCTTCAATCCAGCTCTTTTCAAAAGCAGATTGTGCGAATTTAGCCATTTTTGGACTGAATTTATTAAAGTTTTCGATAATAAATGTAGCTGCTTCGTCAAAACTAAAGGTTTTTTCTTTCAAATCGCCTAAAATAATAGGTGCATCTTGATCCTGCCATTCCATTTTTTCTTTACCGAAAAGATTGGCTTTTCTAGTCAAGTAATCAACAAGGGGTTGTTTGTTTTTTTGGATCGTCTCCCACATGACAGACAATGTTTCTTTTTTTAAACGGTTGTATTCTAATGGTTTTTGCAGAAAATCCGTGATGCCATGGAGTTCATAGTTAGAAAGTCTGAAACCATCTAAATGATTCAAAGTATCTGTGAAGAGGGGGGCCTTTTCTTTCCATGCTTTTTCCCATGCTGCGAAAAGTGCTTCTCTGATTTTTGGATCTCGATCGCCCATCATCTTATTGAAGGCTTGGCCAGCAGATAATTCGACTACTTGACCATCTTGTTCGAAGGGAATCGATATGCTGGCTACAATCGTATCATAATGACTGCTCCAAGCATTTAGACCATCTAATGAGAGCGTGTTGATAATGTTCTCTTCAGCTTCTGATAATAATTGTGAACCGTCACGACGGATCTCGTTTAAACGAAACGCAATTGTTTCAAACGAACCCTGGGAAAGCATCTGATTCCAATCATTGTCAGATATTTCTGCAAATTTCTTCGACAATACTGTTTCGGCTGATTGTAGACGAGGAAGTATGGCGTAAAGCTTCCCTGATAAGATCTTTGCATCTGAATCATTGACATTGGCAGAAAGCAATGCAGTAATATAGCTGTTGCATTGGGTAAAGCCGTTCGTAATCGTTTCTTGCAATTGAAGAATCGCGTTTAGCTGCTCTGCATTGTCAGAACTAGGTGACCATTTTGTTACACGTTGATAATATTCGTTCGTTTGGTCTTCCAATTGCTTCATCCGTTGGTTCAAAGCATCAGAATGACTTCCTCCGGGGAAAATAGAATCTAGATCCCAATTTAATGAATAACTCATGAAAAAACTCCCTTCATATTGTAATACAAAATTAAGTATAGCACTTTTTTATAGAAGAAGTCTCTATGAAAATGATTGTTGTTTCTTCAAAAAAAGTCTAAGATAAATACAGAGGTGACTTATGAATTCTTCAAAAAAACAACTGAAAAACGGAAATATTTATTTAGTGATCGCACTTATAGTCGTTGCCATCTTATTTTACAGTTCTTCTCAAACTTACGGACAGCAATCACAAGTTTCGCGATTAGAAAGCTGGCTTCCTAATCAGCCATTTAAGGACACATTAGCAGGTATACGTTTTAATTATGGTGGAAGTATCGTGAGTATCGACCATCTGGGCTACGCCAAATTTGTAGAGTTCTTTTTAAGAAAGGGCGCACATTTTGGTACTTATTTTGTTTTGGGTGGCAGCTTGTTTTTAGGTGTTTTCCCTAAACTAAAGATTTGGTGGCTGACAGCGATCCTTGCTTGGCTTTCAGCAACAGGGTACGCAGGTTTGGACGAATTCCATCAGATGTTGACCGGTGGACGAACACCTATGTTCCAAGATGTCATGCTGGATTCGATCGGTGCTCTGACTGCTGTGGTATTATGTGTGCTTTTTGCGACATTCAAGAAGCGTTTATAGATTGGCTGTGGCTTTGTTTTTTTGTGAAATAGTACTAGAATAGAAGTGTATTCTCAAAAGAACAAGGGAGGAAAAATCATGTCAGGACATAGTAAGTGGCATAATATCCAAGGAAGAAAAAATGCCCAAGATGCGAAACGAGGAAAAGTTTTTCAGAAACTTTCTCGTGAAATCTATATGGCAGCTAAAGCAGGCGGTCCTGATCCATCCATGAACCCAGCTCTGCGGCTTGTTGTGGACAAAGCCAAAGCTGCAAATATGCCAAACGACAATGTAGAACGGGCAATTAAAAAGGCTACCAGCGCCGTAGATGAAACGAATTACGATGAAATCACGTATGAAGGATATGGCCCGGGTGGAGTAGGAATCTTAGTCCATGCATTGACGGATAACCGTAATCGGACAGCGACAAATGTCCGAGTAGCTTTTACTCGAAACGGTGGGTCACTGGGAGAAACGGGTTCAGTCAGTTACTTGTTTGATCGTAAAGGGTATATCGTCATTGAACGCGATGGGTTGGCTGTTGATGAAGAGACGATGTTTGAAGATGTATTAGAGGCGGGGGCAGAAGATCTGCAAACTTCTCCTGAAGTGTTCGAGATTTATACTGCACCAGAAGATTTTGCTGCTGTACGAGATGAGCTGGAAAAAGAGTTCACTTTAGCGCAAGCAGAATTGACGATGATCCCACAAACGACGATCGATTTAAATGAGGAACAACGGGAGCAATTGGAACGTCTAGTAGATAAGCTAGAAGACGATGATGATGTCTCAGAAGTCTTTACTGCTGCTGAAATGTAAGCAAGTGCATAGTTGAGATAATAAGTAAGAACGCACCTGTACGATTCGTACAGGTGCGTTCTTTTTATAAATTCTTTTTTGTTAGAAGACCAATACAGGTGTTCCTTTTTCGACCATCCCGAATAATTCCTTCATTACACTTGGCGGAGTGTTGATACAGCCATGTGAACCGCGGGTTTTCCATAAATCTCCGCCGTATTCAGGTTGCCAGTCAGAATCGTGGATACCAACACCTGTCCAGTCAATCGGCATCCAGTAATTTACTGGACTCTCGTAAGGTGTTCCGTCGTCATTTGTTCCTTTTAAAGTTGCATCTTCTTCTTTATTCCAAACATAGAAGACCCCAGCAGGTGTAGGTGTAGATGGCTTTCCGGAAACGATATCTGTTTCAAGGGCTACTTTTCCGTCTTTATAATACCACATATGCTGGTTCTCTAGATCAACTTCGATATACGTATCTTCGATCAATGGATGATCAGCGGTTGTGCCACCTTGCACAATCGGAGAACGAGTAAAGTCTTGGCCTGTCAGAATAGCTTTTTTCAGCGCTTCTGTCTCGCTATCTGTTTGGATCGTCCAGCTGTAAGTGCCAACTGGGACTGTAACTTCTCCTCTTTTTGTACTTTTAAATTTTGTGTCATTCGTACTTGTGTTATACTTTGTGCCTAAATCTGTTACATATTGACGTACTTGTTCTGTATCTAAATCGACTTTTCCGTCGTAGGTCAGCCAGCTCATGATATCACTTGATGGGATCTGGAAAGTCTCCCCGTTTATACTGTAAGTAGCTTTTACTTTTGCGATAGCATTCATGGATTCGAGCTGTTCTTTCAGTGAACTGTCTCCGGAGGTTACTTTTGGTTTTTCTTTGAACTCAGTTAATTCAATCGTATCTTTACCGGAATTTACTGCACTTTTTACTTGTTTGACCGCAGCATCGACGTTGATGGTATTTCCATTGACTTCAGGCTTGATAACAAAAGAGTCGCCTGATTTTTCAATTGTTGCATCAGTTGTAGGTGTCCGGTCTTTATTCAGATCAGTCAGTTTAGTTGTCAATGTCTGAACGGTAGTATCCAGTTTCTGGTGGTCTTGACTGATAGGATCGATTTCTTGTTTTTCAGCTGCTGAAACATAAGTCATTCCCCAAGTCCATCCGTTTTGTTCATTTAGGATCGGAGAAAGCTCAGAAGTGAAATCATCTTTATAGCCGAGCTCAGATTTTGGTACTTCCTGCCAGACTTTTCCATCTTCTTTAATAGCTAATTTTTTATCGGAATAAGCTTCTTTTAATTTTTCATTTGCTTTTTCGACTGTTAGATTGCTGACATTTATTCCGTTGATTTCCGTATTCGGCAAAAAATGCTTTGTGTAGTATGTACTGCGATAGGTATAAAAGCTAATCAGCACCAAGAGAACACCAAGAGCTGAAAGCAAAGCAACATGTTTCGATTTTTTTCGATGCGAAGATCTTGTCATATCGACAACTCCTTAAGTAAAAGTTTAGGGTGGAACGGTCTCATGATAGCATAATTTAGACGAAAAGACGAAGGTTATCTCTTCTTTATGAAAAAATTTAGAAACCATAAGAGTGATAAAATAAAAAAACGGAAAACACCGTTTAGATGTTTTCCGTCATATTCAAAGATTATTCAGCGTCTAGTTTAGCAAAAGCTTCATCTAGAATTTCTTTTAATTGTTTAGCAGAAGCAGCCATACGGTCTTGTTCGCTGTCGCTTAAAGGAATTTCGATTACTTTTTGGATACCTTGACGGTTGATAACAGCAGGTGCACCAATGTAGATGTCGTTCAATCCATATTCGCCATTCATGAAGACTGATAAAGGAAGAACAGCATTTTCATCATCTAAGATGGCACGAGTGATACGTGCTAATGCTACTGCGATACCATAGAAAGTAGCACCTTTTTTCTCGATAATTGTGTAAGCAGCGTCACGTACGCCGAAGAATAGGTTAACCATAGCTTCTTCATCGATTTCTGGGTTGTTTTTCACCCATTCATAGATTTGCAAGCCGGCAACATTTGCATGTGACCAAACTGGGAATTCTGAATCTCCGTGTTCGCCTAAGATGTAAGCATGGACGTTACGCGCATCAACGTCAACTAATTCCGCAAGTGCTTGACGGAAACGAGCAGAGTCAAGAGACGTACCTGAACCGATAACGCGTTCTTTAGGGAAACCTGAGAATTTCCAAGTTGAGTAAGTCAAAATATCTACTGGGTTAGCGGCAACTAAAAAGATACCGTTAAATCCTGATTCAACGATTTGTGTGACAACATCGCGGTTGATTTTTAGGTTTTTGTTTACTAAGTCTAAACGAGTTTCACCTGGTTTTTGTGGTGCGCCAGCTGTAATAACAACTAAGTCAGCATCATGTGCGTCTGCGTAAGTAGCAGAGTAGATTTTTTTAGGTGAAGTAAATGCCAAAGCGTGAGACAAGTCAATTGCGTCTCCTTCAGTTTTAGCAGTATTGATATCCACGATACCTACTTCTTGAGCAATATTTTGAGTAACTAGAGCAAAGGCATAGCTAGAACCTACGGCGCCGTCTCCAACAAGAATAACTTTTTGATGATCTTTTTTTTCTGCAGCTGCAGTCATTTAGTATCAATCCTTCCATTGATTTGTTTTTTCCCATGCTTATGCTAACATTTCTCAAGCCCCATGTCACGCTATTTGGCTATAAAATATAACAGATAACAAGGTTGTATCATATGTAAAAGCTTACATGTGTGTTATTTCACTATTTTTATAATTCAATTATTTCATTAAACTTTGAAGAAATTTTTAATTTCTTTATCATTTATTAACGATTCTCTTTTAGCCGAAACGCTTTGTTTTGTGTTATACTATACATTGACAGTATAAAAAAGAAAAAAAGCTCGATGGACTGGACCGCTAATTAGCAGTCCAGCCTTTTGTGCTGTTTTTAGAATTAGGTGGAAAAACAAAAATGAAAATGATCGTCGGGTTAGGAAACCCAGGTACCAAATACCAATATACTAAACACAATATCGGCTTTATGGTCGTGGATCAAATTGCACGCGAACATCAAGCTGCTTTCAAAAAAAATCCATTCGAAGCAGAAGTTGCCGAATTTTTTCATAATGGAGAAAAGATCCTTCTAGTCAAACCACAAACATTTATGAATGAATCTGGTCGTGCAGTCGGGCCGTTAATGACTTATTTTGAGATTTATCCAGAAGAATTAGTCGTCATCTACGATGATTTGGATCTGGCAGTAGGAAAGATCCGACTTCGTCAAAAAGGGAGTGCCGGCGGGCATAATGGTATCAAAAGTATCATTTCCCATTTGAATACGAATGTCTTTGATCGAATCAAGGTGGGGATCGGCAGACCAGAAGGAAAAAAAACAGTGGTCCAACATGTGCTTAGTCCTTTCAGCAAAGAAAACCAGCCTTTGATAGAAGAAAGCATGCTTCAATCTGTTAAAGCAGTCGAATATCTCATAGAAGGGCATTCGTTCGTGGATGCGATGAATCAATTCAATTGAGAAAGGAGGAAAAGGAATGGATATCATTCAATTAGTCGGAAAAGATCCGCAAGTAAAAGAATGGATCAGCAATTTAGAAGAAAAAATGCCTAGACAACTAATCACAGGATTAGCTGGCTCAGCAAAGACGCTTCTATTTGCTCGAGCATTTAAGAAAACAAATAAAAATATGATCATTCTGATGCCAAATTTGTATTATGCCAATCAGTTAGCAGAAGATCTGCAACATGTGATTCCGCAGGATCAGATCCATTTATTTCCAGTGGATGAAGTGCTTTCTGCTGAAATGGCCTTTTCTTCTCCAGAAGCGCGAGGCGAGAGAGTCGCAACGCTCAACGCACTTCAAGAAAAAAAAGCAGGTATCTATTTGTTGCCAGTCGCAGCTTTGCACAAGCGACTGCCGAATAAGAAAACTTGGCTACAGGCGCAATTGAATTGGCATGTTGGTGATGAGATAGATGTGGAAAATCTTCCTCGCCAATTGACTTTGATGGGCTATGTACGAGAAGAAATGGTCGCAAAACCCGGAGAATTCAGTATTCGAGGAAGCATCGTCGATATTTACCCATTAACAACAAACTATCCTATTCGTGTAGAATTATTTGATGTAGAGATAGATTCTATGCGGTATTTTGAAGCAGAAACACAACGTTCAATCGAAAAAACGGAAGAAATCTGGGTTTCTCCAACGAGTGAACAAGTCTATGGACCAGAGGATCTGGAACATGGAATAGAGCAAATGCAAAAAATGCTAGAAAAACGGCTTGCTGCGACCACAGAAGAAGCAGACCGCGAGTTTTTACGAGATTACTTCGGTCAGCTGACTTCAAGCTGGCAAGCAGGTATTCCGACAGAAGAAGCAAAATTCTACTCAGATCTTCTTTACCAAGAATTTGTAACAATCTTGGATTATTTTCCTTCAAATAGTCTACTAGTCGTTGATGATTACCAGCGGATCATGGAAACAAATCGGGAAATCGAAAGGGAAGCGGCAGAATGGCATACTCAAAAAATCAGCGAATTGCGGTTTTTTTCTGAGCAGTCATTTTCAGCAGATGTACAAAGAATCGTTCAAAAGGAAAAATTTACTACAACCTTTTTCTCACTCTTCCAAAAAGGGATGGGAAATCTTCGTTTCCAAGCAATCCATAATTTTCAATATCGGACGATGCAACAGTTCTTCGGACAAATGCCATTGCTGAAAACAGAAATGGATCGTTGGCGCAAGCAAAAACAGACTGTTGTGATCTTTATTCCGACAAAGGACAGAATACGTAAAGCAGAACAAATGCTTCGAGATGAAGATATATTAGTAGTAGAAACAGAAAAAAATGCATTGATCAGAGGACAGGTACAATTAGTTGAAGGAGCTTTGCAGGCTGGTTTTGAACTTCCTCAAGAAAAAATAGTAGCCATCACAGAAAAAGAAATTTTCCAAAAAACGACGAAAAAACAAACGAGACGACAAACAGTAACAAACGCAGAGCGATTGAAAAGCTATAATGAGTTAAAAGCAGGAGATTACGTTGTCCATGCCAATCATGGTATCGGGAAATACATTGGGATGGAAACGCTAGAAGTAGATGGCGTTCACCAAGACTATATGACTATTTTGTATCAAAACGACGACAAACTGTTTATTCCTGTTACTCAACTGAATCTGATCCAAAAATATGTCGCCTCGGAAGCCAAAGCACCTCGCATCAATAAGCTAGGCGGAAGTGAATGGACGAAAACTAAACGAAAAGTATCTTCGAAAATCGAAGATATCGCTGACGATTTAATCAAATTATACGCAGCAAGAGAATCAGAAAAAGGATATGCTTTTGGTCCTGATGACGCCTACCAAAAAGAATTCGAAAATGCTTTCCCTTATTCTGAAACAGACGACCAGTTGAGAAGTGCAGCGGAGATCAAGCGGGATATGGAAAAAGAAAAACCAATGGATCGACTACTCGTAGGTGATGTTGGTTATGGGAAAACAGAAGTAGCGCTTCGAGCGGCCTTTAAAGCGATAAAGGAAAGCAAACAAGTAGCCTTTTTAGTTCCAACAACGATCTTGGCACAGCAGCACTATGAAACGATGCTGGAAAGATTTGAAGGTTTCCCCGTAAATATCGGGCTATTAAGTCGTTTCAGAACAAGAAAGCAACAAAAAGAAACCATCGAACAACTGCGCACAGGTCAAGTTGATATTGTTGTGGGAACCCATCGAATCTTGTCAAAAGATATTGAATTTAGCGATTTGGGTTTATTGATTATTGACGAAGAACAACGTTTTGGTGTAAAACATAAAGAACGATTGAAACAGTTACGTGCACAAGTGGATGTTTTGACTCTGACAGCAACACCGATTCCGAGAACTTTGCATATGTCGATGCTAGGCGTGCGGGATCTTTCAGTAATCGAAACACCGCCTGCGAATCGTTATCCGATCCAAACATATGTTATGGAAAAAAATCCTGGGGCTATCCGCGAAGCAATCCATCGAGAAATGGGACGAGGTGGACAAGTATTCTATTTATATAATCGAGTAGAAACGATCGAACAAAAAGTAGAAGAAATCCAAGAACTCGTTCCGGAAGCGCGGATCGGCTATGCTCATGGACAAATGACAGAGGCGCAATTAGAAAATACGCTCTTTGAATTTATTGAAGGTCAGTATGATGTTCTTGTCACTACGACCATCATTGAAACAGGAGTGGATATCCCGAACGCAAATACATTGTTTGTTGAGAACGCTGATTATATGGGTTTATCCACGTTATATCAATTACGCGGACGGGTAGGAAGAAGTAGCCGCGTCGCATATGCTTATTTTATGTATGAGCAGCAGAAGATCCTTAATGAAGTCAGTGAAAAGCGTCTTCAGGCAATCAAAGATTTTACAGAACTGGGATCTGGATTCAAAATTGCGATGCGTGATCTTTCCATTCGCGGTGCAGGTAATCTCTTAGGTGCTCAGCAACATGGATTTATTGATGCAGTCGGTTTTGATATGTATTCTCAAATGCTGAGCGAAGCAGTGTCTCGTAAACAAGGAAAGAATAGTCAAGTGGAGAAGACCACTGTTGAGATCGACCTCGGTGTTGACGCGTATCTACCTGAAACATACGTGGCAGATCAGCGGCAGAAAATCGAGATCTATAAACGAATTCGTGAACTTGATTCGCAAGAAATGCTAGATGAACTGGAAGATGATCTGCTCGACCGTTTTGGAGAATACCCAGAAGAAGTAGCACACCTCCTGACAATCGGACAGATTAAAATGGATGGCGATCGAGCGCTCTTGGAAACTATAAGGAAACAGGAGCCGCATATCGTCTTTACTCTAAGCAAAGTTGGAACGAAACGCTACAGCGTGGAACAATTATTCGAAGCACTAACGGCGACGAAACTAAAAGCCAGTCTAGGCGTTGAAAAAGAACAGATGGTAATACGCTTGACGATTCCAAACCAAATGGAAGAAGCAGTGTGGCTTCAGGAAATCCAAAAGTTTGTCAAAGCATTGCGTGAGCAAAAATATATGTCAGCGTAGGAAGGAGCAACGATTTGGATCATAAAGAAATGCGGCGCGTCATGCAAGGAGCATTTGTACTGACGATTGCTTCTTTCATAGCAAAAGTATTAAGTGCCCTTTACCGAATTCCTCTCCAAAACTTAGTCGGCGACGAAGGTTTTTATGTTTATCAGCAAGTTTATCCAATTTATGGGATAGCAATGACTTTAGCTTTATCAGGTCTTCCGCAGTTCATATCAAAGTACGTTGCAGAAAGAAAGAATCCTTTCGAGCGAAAGCAAGCTTTGCAAAGTCTTTATCCCTTGGTGTTTTGGACAGGTGTCTTTCTGTGGTTGTTTGTCTTTTCATTTAGCAGTTGGATTGCTTGGATGATGGGGGATATACAATTGAAACCACTGATCCAAGTAGTTTCTTTTACCTTTTTGCTGATGCCTGGTTTATCTTTTTATCGAGGGAATTTTCAAGGAAGATTTTTGATGGAACCAACGGCAGTTTCTCAAGTTGTTGAACAGCTCGTTCGTGTTTCTGTAATTGTCTGTAGTGCGTTTGCTTTTAGAAAGCTCGGATGGACGGTGTACCAAACGGGGACGGCAGCGATGAGTGGAGCCGTTTTTGGCGGGTTATGCGCATATGGGATCCTTCACTACTATGAACAAAAGATTCATGGAGGAGTATTAAGCTTCCGCCGGTTCCCATTATTCAAACAGCCACCAAAATCTTTGATCCGGCGCTTTCTAGTAGAAGGTGGTCTGGTTTCGATTTATAGCGGATTACTCATCTTTTTTCAGCTGATCGACTCTTTCTTTGTAAAAAATGCTTTGGAAGTTTACGGTCTATCGGAATATGGTGCGAAGATAGCAAAAGGGGTCTATGATCGAGGGCAGCCTTTGGTTCAATTAGGTTTAGTGATCGCCACCGCATTAAGTGCGACATTTCTGCCTGCATTGACCCGTCATTTGACCAACCGGATCTATCGTCAGTTTTTACAGACAGCCAAAATATATCTTAGATTGACGACCGCTTTGGCATTAGCTGCATCTTTGGGATTAGCCTTACTGCTTCCTTATATCAATTATGCGTTGTTTAAAGATTATGCAGGAAATGCAGCGCTTGTATTGTTTGTTTTTTCCATTGCTTTTACTGCAGTCATCCAAGCCTATCAAAGTATTGCTCAAAGCAAGAACTCTTTTCGCCCTTCTTTAAAAGGAGCAGGATGGGGGCTCTTGGTAAAAGGATTGACTACTTCTTTTCTAACTGGTTTATTAGGAACAGCCGGAGCAAGCCTGTCTACCCTTTTAGGATTAGGTGTGACGCTTTGGTATTTTGTCCGAATCGAAACAAAAGAGCTAAATGCTTTTTGGAAAGAACGACATTTTGGGCGGAAGTTGATTATCAGCCTTCTTTGTATGACAGCAGTCCTGCTTCTGTATTATGGTGTGTTGAATATAGTGTTTGGTCCTGTAACTCATCGTTCCACTGCTTTTTTTGTCAGTGTGATAGGCGTTGGGATTGGCGCATCTGTGTTCATTTATGCAGTGATTCGTCTCCGTCTGTTTACAGTAAGAGAGTGGCTCATGTTGCCATTTGGTAAGAAAATTCTACGATTAAACAAAAAAATCAAAAAGTGAGGAATAAGATATGCGATTAGACAAATTTTTAAAAATATCCCGAATCATCAAAAGACGATCAGTAGCAAAAGAAGTGGCTGATAAAGGAAGGATCCAAATCAACGGAAAATTGGCGAAATCTTCCAGTGACGTCAAAGTAGGCGACATTTTGAAAGTCCAGTTCGGCAATAAAACGTTGGAAGTAAAAATTACGGAATTACATGAATCGACCAAAAAAGAAGATGCACAAAAAATGTACGAAATTATTTCTGAAAATCGCACAGAAACACTAGAGAAATAGATTAGACAAGCTTTCATGATATTGGTATAATGAGAAAGACAATCAAAAAAGATTGGAGCGAATCCAAGTGACGAAAAAAAGCAATAAAATCGCTGCGCTAGATACGGAATATGCAAAGAAAAAGTATGCTGAATTTCAGCAACAACAACGACAACTGATTTTTCGAAGACGCAGACTGGCTGCAATTTTTGTTGGTGCTTTGGTCATTTTCGCGATAATAGGTGTGCAGATTTTCCATGATATGCAAAGGATGCATCAATTGAACGAATTGAGAGTCGAAGCAAATACTGAAATGAAAGAAGTCAACGCAGACGTTGATCAGCTGCACCAAGATGTTTCATTGCTGAAAGATGATGAATATGTAGCTAAACTTGCCAGAAGCAAATTCTTTTACTCAAAAGACGGTGAAAAAGTTTATCCTATATTAGAATCAAACACAGACAGCTCGACAAATGAAACAGATCAATCAACTAGTTCTACAACTGCAAAATAAGCAGGAATATAAAAAAGGGAAATAATTAGGAGGAACATTTTTTTTATGTCAATCGAGGTAGGAGCAAAACTGCAAGGAAAAGTATCAGGAATTACAAATTTTGGTGCGTTTATTGATCTAGGTGCTGGAAAAACGGGTCTAGTTCATATTAGCGAAGTGTCAAATGGATATGTAAAAGACATCCATGATGTTTTAAGTGTAGGAGATGAAGTAACAGTCAAAGTTATTTCAGTAAATGATGATGGGAAAATCGGACTATCTATCCGCAAAGCGCAAGAACAACCTGTAGAATCTGGAGAAGAAAGCCGTCCTAAAAAATTTCAACAAAAAGATTCCCGTGACAACCGCAATCGTCCAGCACAGAAAAAATCTTTTTCTCGCAGTCAGCCTTCAGCTCAAAAAGAAGACTTCGATTCATTGATGAGTTCATTTTTGAAAGATAGCGATGACCGCTTATCTTCATTGAAGCGAAACACAGAAGGAAAACGCGGTGGCCGTGGCGGACGCCGCAGCTAATAAAGCTGAAAATAATGATGATGCGACTATTTTAGTCAAAGTATCAACAGAGGGCAGGTTAATTGTCGTTTTAGACGTTTTCCCGCTCTCTTTTTTTAGGAAGAAAGGGTGTGGAAAGAATGAACGTTGAAAAAGACGGTAAAAAAGTACCGCTATTGCAGCAGTCATTTATTCGGCACGGAAATGAACAAGGATTCTGGCAAAAAGAATCAAGGATTTTAGCAGCGGTATCAGGTGGGGTTGATTCGATGGTTTTGCTCCATTTGCTTTTGCAAGCGCAACGCCAAATCGGTTTTTCTTTGGGCGTCGTCCATATCAATCACCAATTGAGAGAAGAATCAGCAGAAGAAGCTGCTTATCTTCGCTCATATTGTGAAAAGAAGAATCTACCTTTATATGTAAGTGTTTGGGAAAATCCGGCCAAAACGGCCATAGAAACAGCAGCTCGTAACTTTCGTTATCAAGCATTCACTCGAGTGATGGAAGAAGGACAATATGATACGTTGATGACTGCTCATCATGGAGATGATCAAATCGAGACGGTGTTGATGAAAATCATTCGTGGAGGACAGTTAAGTACTTTTTCTGGAATCAAAGGAGTACAACCATTTGCTACGGGCAGACTTGTTCGTCCATTGCTGAGTTTCAGTAAAGAAGAATTATATGCTTATGCAGCAGAATCACAGCTTGTTTACTTTGAGGATCAGACGAACCAATTATTAGATGTCCAAAGAAATCGGCTTCGCCATTTGGTTGTTCCTCAATTAAAACAAGAAAACACCCAGGTGATGAGACATTTTCAACAGTTTTCGCAACAGATTCAATGGGCAGACCAAGTCATTCAAAAATGTATGGGGCAGTTAATCGAAAAGGAAGTCGAACAGTTAAAGGATCGATTTCAATTTTCAGCAGAAATGATAGAAAAAATGGAAGAAGCGGAACGATACTATTTTTTCCACTCCTTCTTCGACAAAGTATTCTCAGAAACAGGGGTCATTTTGAAAGAGCAGCAAATGACATCGATTTTAGATCAGTGGCAACAGAAAAAAAGTCAATGGCAGCTTAGCATCGGCAACAACTGGGTACTGAAAAGAGAGTATCATTTTGTTATACTCGCTAAAAAAGAAAAACAAGCCACTGCTCAGACAGAAGATCAGCGCTTGTTGCTTATTCCAGAACAAGGGATACAGTTGAACGAAACAGAATGGATTGGTCTGGTCAAACCTGAACATTCAGAGGACATCAAAACAACAGATTCATGGTCTCTGTTTTCTCATGACATTTGGGTTCCCGCCGATGTGCAACTATATGTCGAAAAAAGAAAAGCAGGAGACCGTATTCAATTAACGGAGAAACTTACAAAAAAAGTATCTAGATATTTTATCGATCAGAAAGTACCTAATTCACAAAGGCAGCATGCTTGGATCATTACAGATGCCAAAAGAAATATATATAGCCTGATACCTTTTGCCTTTTCATATTTGAGTATTCGTGAAGAAACTGATAAAATACACTACATACTTCTTTACAAATATCAAAAAGAAGCAATTGGAAGGAGAACCTGATGTTGGAAAAGGATATTGAGAGAATTTTGATCTCACAAGAAGAGATACAAGTTCGTTGCAAAGAACTAGGCAAAGAGTTAACAGAAATTTACCAAAACACCAATCCCCTAGTAGTAGGTGTCTTAAAAGGAGCGGTACCATTCATGGCAGATATCGTTCGTTCTATCGATACGTATTTGGAATTGGATTTCATGGATGTTTCAAGCTACGGGAATGCAACAGTCTCGTCAGGGGAAGTAAAAATCGTCAAAGACTTGGATACAAATGTAGAAGGTCGCGATCTGTTGATCGTTGAAGATATCATTGACAGCGGAAGAACACTTGCTTATTTAGTGGATCTTTTCAAATACCGCAAAGCAAAATCAGTCAAAATCGTTACACTGCTTGACAAACCCGAAGGAAGAGTAGTAAACATCGAAGCAGATTATGTTGGGTTCAACGTACCAAATGAATTTGTTGTCGGTTATGGCTTGGATTATGCAGAAGCATATCGTAACCTTCCGTACATCGGTGTATTGAAACCTACTGTTTATCAATCAAATTAATGCTGTATCTCAATTAAATTATGGTACAATAGAATGGTCAGGATTGATAAAAAACTGTTAAATTAAATTGACGCTTAGGGAGGGCAACTATGAACAAAAAGAACAATGGCATGATGAAAAATGCCTTGTATTATGTCCTCGTAATCTTAGCGATGGTAATGGTCGTTTATTTCATTTTTGGTAATAACGGCCAGCGATCGTCAGATATCGAGTACTCAAAATTCACAGAACAACTACAAGCAGGCAAAATCAAAGAGTTTGAAGTGCAGCCTGCAAATGGTGTATATAAGATCACTGGTGAATACAAGGAACAGCAGACAGTCGCTAACAGCGGCGGGTTAGCTATCTTGGGTTCAACAGATACGACTACTACCCATTTCACAACAATCATTTTGCCAAATGATACAACATTGAGCCAAGTAACAGAACTGGCAAAAGAAAACAAAGTTGCTACAACAGTAAAAGAAGAATCAAGCAGCGGCGTATGGGTTTCGTTATTGCTTAGCTTCTTGCCGATCGTGATCATCATCTTTTTCTTCTACATGATGATGGGACAACAAGGCGGCGGTGGTGGCGGTGGCGGCCGTGTCATGAACTTTGGTAAATCAAAAGCCAAAGAAGCAGACAAAAAAGCTAATCGCGTACGTTTTTCTGATGTAGCGGGTGCGGAAGAAGAAAAACAAGAACTAGTTGAAGTTGTTGAATTTCTGAAAGATCCTCGCCGATTTGTTGAATTAGGTGCCCGTATCCCGGCAGGTGTACTTTTAGAAGGACCTCCAGGAACAGGTAAAACCTTGTTAGCAAAAGCTGTTGCCGGAGAAGCTGGCGTACCATTTTATTCGATCTCAGGTTCTGATTTCGTAGAAATGTTTGTCGGCGTCGGAGCAAGCCGTGTTCGTGATTTGTTTGAAACAGCGAAGAAAAACGCTCCGGCTATCATTTTCATCGATGAAATTGATGCGGTAGGTCGTCAACGTGGTGCCGGTATGGGCGGCGGACATGATGAACGCGAACAAACATTGAACCAATTGCTTGTAGAAATGGATGGTTTCGACGGAAATGAAGGAGTAATCGTCATTGCTGCAACTAACCGTTCTGACGTACTAGATCCAGCGTTACTACGTCCCGGCCGTTTTGACCGTCAAATTTTAGTTGGCCGTCCAGATGTAAAAGGACGTGAAGCAATCTTGCGCGTCCATGCACGGAATAAACCGATGGCCGATGATGTTGACTTGAAAGTTGTTGCTCAACAGACTCCAGGGTTTGCCGGAGCAGATTTGGAAAACGTCTTGAATGAAGCGGCGCTAGTAGCTGCTAGAAGAAATAAAAAGAAAATCGATGCTTCTGATATCGATGAAGCGGAAGATCGCGTGATTGCAGGCCCAGCTAAAAAAGATCGTGTAATCAGCAAAAAAGAACGCGAAATGGTTGCTTATCACGAAGCTGGTCATACGATTGTAGGATTAGTGTTAAGTCGCGCTCGGGTCGTCCACAAAGTAACGATTATCCCTCGCGGACGCGCCGGTGGATATATGATCGCTTTACCAAAAGAAGATCAGTTCTTGATGACAAAAGAAGATATGTTTGAACAAATCGTAGGCTTGCTTGGTGGACGTACAGCTGAAGAAATCATCTTCAATGTCCAATCAACTGGGGCTTCCAATGACTTTGAACAAGCGACAGCTTTAGCACGAAGCATGGTAACAGAATATGGAATGAGCGATCGTTTAGGTCCCGTTCAATATGAAGGAAATCATCAAGTGTTCGTTGGCCGCGACTACGGTCAAACAAAAGCTTACTCTGAACAAGTTGCTTTCGAAATTGATCAAGAAGTACGCAAGATTTTGATGGAAGCTCATGCCAAAGCTCATGAAATCATCGAAGCTCATCGTGCGCAGCATAAATTGATTGCTGAAAAACTTCTGGAATTCGAAACATTGGATGCCAAAGCAATCAAATCGTTATTCGAACACGGTGTGATGCCTGAAGGTACTGAGTCAAATGATTATCCAAGCGAAAAAGAAGCGAAAACTTTTGAAGAAGCAAAACGTGCTTTGGAAGAAAAAGACGCTGAAAAACAAGCAGAAGAAAAACGTGATTTTGAAGAAGCAAAACATGAGCTGCATGAGGAAAATAAAGCAGAACATGATTCAGATTCTCAACGATCAGAAGATAATCATTCAGACGATCAATACAAATAAAAAAATATAGGTCAATTGATCTGATAGGACTCCCGAAAACCGGAACAAAAACCGGTTTTCGGGAGATTTCTTTATTTAAGATGTAAATAGGATGATGTCCTGTTATCTAGATGATTCTGAATTATTTTTAAAAGAAGCATTCCAAAGTTGAAAAAAGCAGGAGTTGCTAGTATGATTCACTATGAGTTTAAAAACGGAAAAAGGAGTACATAACAAATGAAAGATTATCTGGTTAAGGCACTTGCTCACGACGGATTCGTACGAGCATACGCCGTTCAAGCAACAAATACCGTAGCGGAGGCACAAAGACGTCATGATACTTGGCATACGTCCTCAGCTGCTTTAGGACGAACATTAGTGGGCAGTCTGCTGCTTGGTGCAACACTTAAAGGAGAAGATAAACTAACTGTTCGAATCCAAGGCGATGGTCCAGCAGCAGGAATCGTAGTAGATGCAAATGGGAAGGGAGATGTGAAAGGCTACATCAAAAATCCGCATCTCAGCCTTCCTTTGAATAGTGAAGGTAAAATCGATGTGCGAGGAGCAGTTGGGACACAAGGGATGTTTACTGTCACAAAAGATTTAGGATTAAAAGAGCCTTTTTCTGGACAAACGCCAATTGTTTCTGGAGAAATCGCTGAAGATTTTACTTACTATCTCGCTATCTCAGAACAAATTCCTTCAGCTGTTGGACTAAGTGTACTGGTCAATACTGATGACAGTATCAAGACAGCAGGTGGATTCATGATTCAAATCATGCCAGGTGCCGATGAAGAAACAATCAGCAAGATTGAGGAACAATTAAAAACAACACCAAGAATCTCTACTCTCTTAGATGAAGGACAGACACCAGAAGAAATATTGAAGGGATTGCTTGATACAGAAGAGCTGAACGTTTTAGAAAAAATGCCTGTTCAATTCAAATGTGACTGTTCGAAAGAAAAATTTGCAGAAGCAATTATTGCGCTAGGTGCAGAAGAAATCCAAGCAATGATAGATGAAGATCATGGAGCAGAAGCGGTATGCTCTTTCTGTAACAATAAATACAAGTATAGTGAAGAAGAATTAGCTGGATTGAAGAAAGAAGCCTTAGGAGGAATTTAAGTGGAACACAAATGGAAAATCGGCAATGTTGAAATCCCTAATCGTGTCGTTGTTGCGCCGATGGCTGGAATAACAAATTCAGCATTTCGAGTCACTGTCAAAGAATTTGGTGCAGGCTTAGTCGTATGTGAAATGATCAGTGACCAAGGTATCCATTTCAGAAACAAAAAAACTTTAGAGATGCTCCACATTGAAGAAACAGAACATCCATTAAGTTTACAGATATTTGGCGGGAACAAAGACAGCCTAGTTGAAGCTGCTCAATTTGTCGAAGAAAACACAGCTGCAGATATAATAGACATCAATATGGGCTGTCCAGTAAACAAAGTGATCAAAGCAGAAGCAGGGGCAAAGTGGCTTTTAGATCCTGAGAAAGTATACGAAATGGTCCAAGCTGTTTCTTCAGCAGTGGATATCCCTGTAACGGTCAAGATGCGTATCGGTTGGGATGAAGAACACGTCTTTGCTGTAGAAAATGCATTAGCAGCACAATCAGCTGGAGCAAGTGCCATCGCTATGCACGGGCGTACACGGGTTCAGATGTATGAGGGAAAAGCAGATTGGGAAATATTAAAAGAAGTAAAAAAACATCTCACCATCCCATTTATGGGGAACGGGGATGTCAAAACACCCGAAGATGCAAAACGGATGCTTGATTATGTTGGTGCAGACGGTGTGATGATTGGCCGGGCAGCTTTGGGAAACCCATGGATGATTCATCGTACACAGCATTATCTAGAAACAGGAGAACTGATTCCTGAGCCAACACCAGCCGAAAAGATTGCTACAGCTAAACTTCATTTACAACGCTTAGCAGATCTTAAAGGAGAAAAAGTAGCATGTAGAGAATTCAGAACACATGCGGCTTATTATTTAAAAGGGATTCCTCGAGCAGCAAAAGTGAAAGTAGCAATCAATCAGACAGAAAATCAGCAAGAAATCAATGGTCTGCTGGATCAATTTGTAGAAAAAGCAGAAAAAGTACTATTGAAACAAACGTTGTGATTTCTAAGTTTTTCGTGAATTTTCAAGCTGAAATTCCAAGTTCGGCTTGCTTTTTTTGTGTTTCATTGGCATTATAGGAAAGAGATTAACATGAGAATGGAGGAACTTTTGTGACACAGGAACAACAACATCAAGTAGAAGATTTAAATGATCAAATGCTTGTACGTCGTCAAAAAATGGAACAATTGCGTGAAGATGGAATCGATCCATTTGGAAAAAGATTTGAACGCACACATAACTCAGAAGAATTGCATGAACTATTTGATCCAAGAACAAAAGAAGAACTAGCAGAGATGGGATTGACCGCTAGTGTAGCTGGTCGTATGATGACTCGCCGAGGAAAAGGAAAAGCTGGATTTGCGCATCTACAAGATCGAGAAGGCCAAATTCAAATTTATGTAAGAAAAGACCAAGTAGGTGATGAAGCCTATGAAGTATTTAAACATGCAGACCTTGGAGATTTCTTTGGTGTAACTGGACAAATCATGAAAACAGACACAGGCGAAGTTTCTATCAAAGCTTCAGAAATCACGATTTTGTCAAAAGCACTTCGTCCACTGCCAGATAAATACCATGGCTTGACGAATATTGAACAACGCTACAGACAACGCTACTTGGATTTGATCAGTAATCGCGAAAGCTTTGACCGATTTATGAAACGAAGCCAAATTATCAGCGAGATCCGTCGTTATTTAGATGGCAATGGCTATATTGAAGTAGAAACGCCAGTATTGCATAATGAGGCAGGTGGAGCCGCTGCTCGTCCATTCATCACACACCATAATGCACTGGATATTGATTTATATTTGCGTATTGCGTTGGAACTTCATTTGAAACGACTAATTGTCGGCGGAATGGAAAAAGTTTATGAAATCGGTCGTGTTTTCCGTAATGAAGGGATTGACACTACGCATAATCCAGAATTTACGATGTTAGAAGCATACACAGCATATACTGATTTCAATGATGTAATGAATCTGACAGAAGGTATTATCCGTAACGCAGCTGAAAAAGTACTAGGGACAGCGAAAATCACATATGATGGACAAGCTGTTGACTTAGAAAGCGACTTTAAACGTATCCATATGGTAGATGCGATCAAAGAACAAACTGGTGTAGATTTCTGGAAAGAAATGACATTGGAAGAAGCATTAGCCTTAGCTGAAAAGCATAACGTAGAAGTAACAGAAGCGATGGGAGTCGGACATGTTATCAATGAATTCTTTGAAACGTTTGTTGAAGAAACGTTGACACAACCGACATTTGTTTACGGACATCCAGTCGAAGTTTCGCCTTTAGCGAAGAAAAATCCAGAAGATCCTCGATTCACAGACCGATTCGAACTGTTTATCGTAGGACGCGAATTTGCTAATGCCTTTACAGAACTAAACGATCCAATTGATCAAAGAGAACGATTTGAAGCACAAGAAAAAGAACGTGAACTAGGGAACGATGAAGCTCACGGTGTAGACGAAGACTTCTTGGAAGCATTAGAATACGGTATGCCGCCAACAGGTGGTCTAGGTATCGGGATTGACAGATTAGTGATGCTGCTAACTGACGCTCAATCCATTCGGGACGTTCTACTATTCCCAACAATGAGATAATCAAATAAAAGCTGTCTAGGGGACTCCTTAGGCAGCTTTTGCTATGTAGAAAGCAACAAACAATAACGAATGTTCAAAAGCTGTTATCAAATATTGCAGACATTAATGGAGCCGAAAGCGAACGATAAAGAAAGAAAAGTAATGAATAATCGCTTATTGAAAAAAACTTGAAAAAATACAAAAAATTCGTTGACCAAGATAAATTTAGTTGGTATATTATTACTTGTCCAAAAGACAGAAGGAAATATTTCTTCAAAAACATAACAAAAAAGTTGTTGACATGTTGCTAACGGCATGATAAGATAACTGAGTCGTTAAAAAAGAACAGCTTGCGAAGCTTGATTCTATCGAAAAAAACTTCAAAAAAGTTGTTGACAAATAACAAACGATGAGTTATGATAAATGAGTTGCTGAAAGATTTCAAAAAACGAAATCGAAAAAAACTTTTAAAAAAGAGTTGACAATCACTTGTCACTCTGATATGATATAAAAGTTGCTACGGCAGCCAAAACAAATCGGAAAAACATTTCCGATGAAGTAGACCTTTGAAAACTGAACAAAGTAAGACAAACCAAATGTGTAGGGCGTCTTGATTCAATTCAAGACAACAAACATTTTTAACAAGCAAGCAATATGCTAGCAAACAAATTGAGCTTAACAATCGTAAGATTGTTCGAACTTTTTATGAGAGTTTGATCCTGGCTCAGGACGAACGCTGGCGGCGTGCCTAATACATGCAAGTCGTACGCTTCTTTTTCCACCGGAGCTTGCTCCACCGGAAAAAGAAGAGTGGCGAACGGGTGAGTAACACGTGGGTAACCTGCCCATCAGAAGGGGATAACACTTGGAAACAGGTGCTAATACCGTATAACAATCGAAACCGCATGGTTTTGATTTGAAAGGCGCTTTCGGGTGTCGCTGATGGATGGACCCGCGGTGCATTAGCTAGTTGGTGAGGTAACGGCTCACCAAGGCCACGATGCATAGCCGACCTGAGAGGGTGATCGGCCACATTGGGACTGAGACACGGCCCAAACTCCTACGGGAGGCAGCAGTAGGGAATCTTCGGCAATGGACGAAAGTCTGACCGAGCAACGCCGCGTGAGTGAAGAAGGTTTTCGGATCGTAAAACTCTGTTGTTAGAGAAGAACAAGGATGAGAGTAACTGTTCATCCCTTGACGGTAACTAACCAGAAAGCCACGGCTAACTACGTGCCAGCAGCCGCGGTAATACGTAGGTGGCAAGCGTTGTCCGGATTTATTGGGCGTAAAGCGAGCGCAGGCGGTTTCTTAAGTCTGATGTGAAAGCCCCCGGCTCAACCGGGGAGGGTCATTGGAAACTGGGAGACTTGAGTGCAGAAGAGGAGAGTGGAATTCCATGTGTAGCGGTGAAATGCGTAGATATATGGAGGAACACCAGTGGCGAAGGCGGCTCTCTGGTCTGTAACTGACGCTGAGGCTCGAAAGCGTGGGGAGCAAACAGGATTAGATACCCTGGTAGTCCACGCCGTAAACGATGAGTGCTAAGTGTTGGAGGGTTTCCGCCCTTCAGTGCTGCAGCTAACGCATTAAGCACTCCGCCTGGGGAGTACGACCGCAAGGTTGAAACTCAAAGGAATTGACGGGGGCCCGCACAAGCGGTGGAGCATGTGGTTTAATTCGAAGCAACGCGAAGAACCTTACCAGGTCTTGACATCCTTTGACCACTCTAGAGATAGAGCTTCCCCTTCGGGGGCAAAGTGACAGGTGGTGCATGGTTGTCGTCAGCTCGTGTCGTGAGATGTTGGGTTAAGTCCCGCAACGAGCGCAACCCTTATTGTTAGTTGCCATCATTCAGTTGGGCACTCTAGCAAGACTGCCGGTGACAAACCGGAGGAAGGTGGGGATGACGTCAAATCATCATGCCCCTTATGACCTGGGCTACACACGTGCTACAATGGGAAGTACAACGAGTTGCGAAGTCGCGAGGCTAAGCTAATCTCTTAAAGCTTCTCTCAGTTCGGATTGCAGGCTGCAACTCGCCTGCATGAAGCCGGAATCGCTAGTAATCGCGGATCAGCACGCCGCGGTGAATACGTTCCCGGGCCTTGTACACACCGCCCGTCACACCACGAGAGTTTGTAACACCCGAAGTCGGTGAGGTAACCTTTTTGGAGCCAGCCGCCTAAGGTGGGATAGATGATTGGGGTGAAGTCGTAACAAGGTAGCCGTATCGGAAGGTGCGGCTGGATCACCTCCTTTCTAAGGAATATTACGGAGACTACACAATTTGTTTTTACTTTGTTCAGTTTTGAGAGGTTTACTCTCAATTTAAAACGGGGCCTTAGCTCAGCTGGGAGAGCGCCTGCTTTGCACGCAGGAGG
>NZ_CM152743.1:1795000-1872500 GCF_056612775.1 Enterococcus sp. M-BR2 | reverse complement strand
GGCTGAAGGGAACGGTCTTGAAAACCGTCAGGCGGGTAAAACCGTGCAAGGGTTCGAATCCCTTATCCTCCTTTTCATATTATCGCGGGATGGAGCAGTCTGGTAGCTCGTCGGGCTCATAACCCGAAGGTCGTAGGTTCAAATCCTGCTCCCGCAATTTAAAAACTAAAAACACTGGTTCCGTGGTGTAGGGGTTAACATGCCTGCCTGTCACGCAGGAGATCGCGGGTTCGATTCCCGTCGGAACCGTTTGGCTCGGTAGCTCAGTTGGTAGAGCAATGGATTGAAGCTCCATGTGTCGGCAGTTCGATTCTGTCCCGCGCCATTATGCGGGTGTAGTTTAGTGGTAAAACCACAGCCTTCCAAGCTGTTGTCGCGAGTTCGATTCTCGTCACCCGCTTTTAGTTTTTATGGGCCTATAGCTCAGCTGGTTAGAGCGCACGCCTGATAAGCGTGAGGTCGATGGTTCGAGTCCATTTAGGCCCATTTATTTTATTGGCCCGTTGGTCAAGTGGTTAAGACACCGCCCTTTCACGGCGGTAACACGGGTTCGAATCCCGTACGGGTCATGGAAGATACTTGATGAGTATCTTTTTCTTTTTATCTGAAAGAATGATTTTAAAAGGCTTAGCAGAGTTATCTTTATAGATGATTGTGCTAAGCTTTTTTGGATAAATCTAATGTAAAATATTTATATTTTTTAAGCAAAAAAATGAAAAAATACGAGCAGAAAACTGTTTTATCTGCTATACTTGGTTCGTTGCAAGTTCCCGAAAGGATCCGCAGGACGGAGATGCCTTGTAACCGAATTTAACTAGGGGGAATCATTATAATGGTAGAAAGACACTTATTTACATCAGAATCTGTTTCTGAAGGACATCCAGATAAAATCGCTGACCAAATCAGTGATGCGATCTTGGATGCAATTTTAGAACAAGACCCAACAGCACGAGTAGCGTGTGAAACATCTGTAACAACTGGGCTTGTTTTAGTATTTGGAGAAATATCTACGACGGCATATGTAGATATTCAAAAAGTCGTACGGGAAACAATAAAAGAAATTGGTTATACACGTGCAAAATTCGGATTTGATGGAGATACAGCAGCTGTATTGGTTGCGATTGATGAACAATCTCCTGATATTGCTCAAGGAGTTGACGAAGCACTTGAGATCCGGGATGAAGATAAAAAAGACGTATTAGATGAAATTGGTGCTGGCGACCAAGGGTTAATGTTTGGTTTTGCTGTAGATGAAACACCGGAATTAATGCCTTTACCAATCGCTTTGAGTCATCGTCTGGTACGCCGCTTGGCAGATTTGCGTAAATCAAATGAATTAACGTATTTACGTCCAGATGCAAAATCTCAAGTCACAGTTGAATATGATGATCAAGGACAACCTGAACGTGTAGATACAATCGTTATTTCAACACAGCATGATGATGCAGTAGATAATGAAACAATTCGTCATGATGTCATCGAAAAAGTAGTGAAGGAAGTTATTCCAGCTGAATTATTAGATGATCAAACAAAATATTATATCAATCCGACTGGCCGATTTGTCATTGGTGGTCCTCAAGGGGATGCAGGATTAACAGGAAGAAAAATCATTGTTGATACGTATGGCGGTTATGCTCGTCATGGTGGCGGTGCTTTTTCTGGTAAAGATGCGACAAAAGTTGACCGTTCTGCCAGCTATGCTGCACGTTATATTGCTAAAAACATCGTTGCAGCAGGGCTTGCTCGCAAAGCAGAAGTACAGCTAGCTTATGCGATTGGTGTTGCTCAACCTGTCTCGATCTCAATCAATACTTTCGGTACTGGAACGGTTCCGGAAGAAGAATTGATTGCTGCAGTGAGAGAAAACTTCGATCTTCGGCCAGCAGGAATCATCGAGATGCTTGATTTGCGTCGTCCGATTTACAAACAAACAGCTGCTTACGGTCATTTTGGCCGTACAGATGTGGATTTGCCTTGGGAACATACGGACAAAGTAGATGCATTGAAAGCAAGTTTAGCAAAATAAGCTATATTCAGCTGGAACGATCGCCGAATGGTGGTTGTTCCAGCTTTTTTTATGGCAGTGCACCTCTTGAAAAAGATAGTGAGTATTTATCTATTTTTAGATCCTGTCATGATGAAAAAGGAGGCATAAGATGAAAAAAGAAACAAACGTTACTTTAGTCACAGTGAGTGTTTTCATTGCAACGTTCATGACGGCTATTGAAGGGACAATCGTAACAACCGCTATGCCAACGATTGTCGGCTCATTACATGGAATGGAAATCATGAACTGGGTATTTTCGATTTATTTGCTGACAAACGCTATGCTTACTCCGATTTACGGAAAACTTGCGGATAAAGTGGGACGAAAACCAATTTTTATTTTTGGGACATTATTGTTTATTATCGGTTCGTTATTTTGCGGTTTATCTCAAAGCATGATTGGGTTGATTGCTGCTCGTGCGATTCAAGGGATGGGTGCTGGAGCAATGATGCCAGTAGCTTTGACGATCATCGGCGATCTTTATTCTATTGAAAAGCGAGCAAAAGTTTTAGGTTTGAATAGTTCAGCTTGGGGGATTGCCAGTGTTTTTGGACCGCTTGCGGGAGGATTCATCGTTGAAACGATCAGCTGGCACTGGATCTTTTTTATCAATGTGCCGATCGGAATTCTATTAATTATTTTTATTTGGCTATATTTAAATGAACCAAAAATCATACATGAGTCTAAACCAATGGATATTTTTGGTAGTTTTAGTTTGATGGCCATGCTTGTCTCATTGCTGTTAGGGTTCCAATTATTAGGAGACGAAGGAATGAGTCCGCTTGTTTCTGCTTTGTTGCTAGGAAGTATCGTACTGTTAGGTATTTTTATTTTTGCCGAAAAAAGAGCTAAAGATCCTGTCATCATGATGCATTTATTCAAAAATCCACTATTTGTTGTGGTAAACTTGGCTGCAGCATTGGCTAGTGGTTTTTTGATGGGAATCGATGTTTATATTCCTATGTGGATGCAAGGTGTATTAGGACTGAATGCAGCAATTGGTGGGTTGGTATTAGCACCATTATCACTAGTCTGGATGGTCGGTTCTTTCCTTGCAAGCAAGTGGATGACTCAAATGGAAACTCATTGGGTCTTGAGAATTGGATTACTAATCGCAGCTATTGGGGGCGCTTGGTTGTATCTTATGCCTTTCAGAAGTAACTATTTATGGTTTTTTGCTATATCAACGGTCATCGGTATAGGCTTAGGTGTGACCATGACTACCTCGACTGTCAGTGCACAAAATAGTGTATCTCGTGATCAGCTTGGTGTAGCAACTTCTTTTAATACGTTAGTTCGAACAATTGGTCAAACAGTTATGGTTTCTATTTTTGGTTTATTGATAAATGGGGTAACTAAACGAGAACTTGCAGCAGCAAATTTAACAAATGATGCAGATATCATGAACAAACTGGTGAATCCACAAACGGCTAAATATATCGATGCGGATATTCTGTTGCCATTAAGAAAAATTCTTTATGATGGGTTACATTCCGTTTATCTAGTTGGCTTGTTACTCGTGATCATTGCTTTGGTCTTAACGCTTTTCGTTCATGAAAAACGTGGTAAAATAAAACAGTAGTTTCGGTCGAGACATGTACTCTGCCGAATCATTCAAATTTAAAGTTATTCAAAAATAACTTCTTACTAAGGAAGGCGAAAATATGGCATTTATTCAAGCAAATATTTATTCGAATGTATTAGAAATGGAAGTCAATCTAAATGTGATACTCCCACAAACAACTAAAAAGGTGATTGGCACCAGTTCAGAGCAAGCGACAACGGACATACCTGTTTTATATTTACTTCATGGGATGGGTGGCAATCATAGTGTATGGGAAAGACGTACGTCGATTGAACGTTACGTAGCAGACTACGGATTAGCTGTCATAATGCCATCTACTGATCTTGGATGGTACACAGATACGGCTTATGATATGAAATATTGGACGTTCATTGCAGAAGAGCTACCTGAGATTTGTCATGAACTATTCCCACAATTAACAAGAAAAAGGGAAAAAACATATGCCGCTGGATTATCGATGGGCGGATATGGCGCATTAAAACTAGGCCTTGCAAAATCAGAAAATTTCGCAGCAGTAATCTCTCTTTCAGGCGCTGTTTCTGTAGGAAACCGAATGGATGATCTTTTGATGGTTCGTAAAGCAGCCTTTTGGGAAGGAATCTTTGGACCATTGGATCAAATCGAAGGTTCAAAGAATGATCCACAATATTTATTGAAAGAATTAGTAAAAAGCGGAAAACCAGTACCAAGGTTTTATATGGCTTGTGGGGAATCTGATTTTCTTTATCAAGCAAATCAGGAAATGGTATCTGCTATGCAGGAACAAGGCTTAGCGGTCACCTTTGAACAAGGACCTGGCGATCATAATTGGGTCTTCTGGGATCAATGGATCCAACGTGCATTGGTGTGGTTGATGGAAGAAAAGTAAAAAAGAGACTTAAAAAGATAGCTCCTATAGAGATCACTTTGTTGGTGACCTTTATAGGAGCTTTTTTTATCGATTGTTTTCTCTTCTTTTATTTTGTTGGCATAAACCTTCAATATAGGTTTGTGCACTCGTTAGAAAGAGTGCTTTTTCATTCAATTCTGCATGGGACTGCATACTTTCTTTAAAACCCTCTAATTGATTTTCGACTACATAATTACGCATAAATAGAACTGTTTCTTTCAAAAATTCATTTCCGTCCATAATCTTTTGCCGAAGCTGTTGTTCATGCTGCTGATCCATTAGCTGTCCAATCAATAAATTGTGGAGAGAGGCAATGGCCTGATGACTTTGAGTGACTGAAAATCCTTCACGAACAAGTAGTTGGATCATTTGTTCCAAATGTTCTAATCGACTCGGAAAAGCGGGCACAGTATTGATTTCTAATTCTGCCCCACAAGGAAAACGTGTGTAAAGGTCATAGTAATTTTCCATATACTGTAGCAACTGTTCATTCCAGGGCAAAGTTGGATCTGGAAGCACTAATTCTTCTTCCATTGTTTCAGCCATTTTCTGCAAGAGCTGTTGTTTATTTTTGAAATACCAATATAAAGCAGGCGCTTGAACGTGAATTCTGTTTGCGATGTTTCGCATGGAAAGCTGCGAAAGAGCTTGTGTTTCAGCCAGGATATCAAAAGCGGCCTGAATGATGATGGCTTGAGAAAGCTTTATTTCCATTTTATCAACCTCGTGTATTGCATTATCTTTTTAAACATGGTAAATTGTTAGTCGGTCTAATTTTACAGTGTTAAATTAGTCCTGTCAATTTAAACAAAGGGGTGTAATCAACGAATGAAATTAATCTTACGACATGCGAAAAAATATAAAGTAGCTGTTTTTATTTCCTTGCTGTCCGTAGCAGTCATGGTTGCAGCAGCATTATGGCAACCTAAATTACTACAGCAAGTATTGGAAGCTATTATTACAGAAGATAATGATGAAATGAAAACAATCGGTATTTATCTGATCAGTCTGGCTTTGCTAGGATTAGCTGCAGGTGTAACGAACACGATTTTCTCTGCGAAAGTAGCTCAGGGCGTAAGTGCAGATATCCGAGAAGAAGCTTTTCGAAAGATCCAGACATTTTCATTTGGGAATATCGAACAGTTCTCTGCTGGGAATCTTGTTGTTCGTCTAACAAATGATATCACGCAAATCCAAAATTTAGTGATGATTTCTTTGCAATCACTTTTTCGAATTCCATTCTTATTTATTGGTGCCTTCATTTTAGCTATGATCACGATGCCACAATTGTGGTGGATCATCGTAGCGCTTATCGTTACGGTATTTCTTATCACGGCACTTTCATTTACACGGATGGGTAAGCACTTCATGATCATTCAAAAACTGATTGATCGTGTAAATAGCATTGCAAAAGAAAACTTACTAGGGATTCGTGTAGTGAAATCTTTTGTACAGGAAGAAAACCAATTGAAGACATTCAGCAAAGTAAGTGAAGACTTAACAAAACACAACATCATAGTCGGTACATTATTTTCTGTGATGATCCCGTCCTTCATGTTGGCTGCCAATTTGGCTGTGGTTGGAGCAATCTTCTTTGTGAGCGACCTTGTTAAAGATGATCCTACATTAATTGGTGGAATTGCTTCATTCATGAATTACTTGATGCAGATCATGATGGCAATCATTATCGGTGGAATGATGATGATGATGACTTCAAGAGCAGCCGTATCGCTGAAGCGGATTGCGGAAATTTTAGATGCTGAACCAGATCTTACTTATTTAGACGTTCCAGAACAAGAGTTGACGGGTTCTGTCACTTTTGACCATGTTTCTTTTCGTTATCCTGGTGAGGATACAGATACGCTTAAAGATATCAGCTTTTCTATCAAACCTGGAGAAATGGTCGGGATTGTCGGGGCGACTGGTGCCGGGAAATCCACACTAGCACAGCTGATTCCTCGTCTATTTGATCCAACAGAAGGAAAAGTAGAAGTAGGTGGTGTAGACCTTCGCCAAGTAAATGAAAAGAGTTTAAGACAAACGGTGTCCTTTGTTTTGCAAAAAGCAATTTTATTCTCAGGAACGATTGCTCAAAACTTGCGCCAAGGAAAAAAGAATGCAACAGAAAAAGAGATGGAACATGCTTCTTCTATTGCTCAAGCAAAAGAATTCATCGAAAAGCTATCTGATCGTTACGAAGCACCAGTAGAAGAACGAAGCAGCAATTTTTCTGGTGGACAAAAGCAGCGACTATCCATTACTCGTGGTGTTATCGGTGATCCAAAGATCTTGATTTTAGATGATAGTACGAGTGCATTGGATGCTCGCTCTGAAAAACTGGTCCGAGAAGCACTTAATCGAGATTTGAAGGGAACAACGACGATCGTCATCGCACAAAAAATTGCTTCTGTTGTCAAAGCAGACCGCATCTTAGTATTGGATGAAGGTAGATTAGTCGGTGAAGGAACCCATGAGGAATTGGTAGCTGGAAACCGTGTCTATCAGGAAATCTTTGAAACTCAAAAAGGAACGGAGGAGTAAGTATGACTGATTTAATAAAAGCAAGTAAATTTTTCTATCACTATTTGAAGCGGTACAAACTCTCCTTTTTCTTTATCTTTATCACAGTAATTATTGCTACCTATCTACAAGTAAAAGCACCTCAGTATATCGGGGAAGCTTTTCAAGAATTAGCAAATTACGTAGGTGGCTTGATGCAAGGCGTAGACGATAAAAGCAAATTTGTTTCTGTAATATGGAAACTCTTGTTGTTTTATGTATTAGCTAGTGCAGCCAACTTTATCTATAGTATTTTATTCACTCAAGTAGTAGGGAAGTCAACGAACCGGATGCGTATCGGTTTATTCAACAAATTGGAAAAATTGACGATTCGCTTCTTTGATTCTCATCAAGACGGTGAAATTTTAAGTCGTTTTACCAGTGACTTAGATAATATTCAAAATAGTTTGAACCAAGCATTGCTTCAAGTCATCACGAATGCTGTTTTACTTGTCGGAATCTTGATTATGATGTTTCGTCAAAATGTAGAATTAGCTTGGGCTACGATTGCTTCTACTCCAGTAGCTATTTTGATAGCTGTCTTGATTATTCGAAAAGCGCGAAAATATGTGGATCTTCAGCAAGATGAAGTGGGAAAACTGAATGGCTATATGGATGAAAAAATCAGCGGACAACGTGTCATCATCACAAATGGCTTACAAGAAGAAACGATTGAAGGATTCTTAGAACATAATCAAAGTGTTCGCGAAGCAACGTTCAAAGGACAAGCTTATTCTGGCTTACTATTTCCGATGATGCAAGGAATGTCACTAGTCAATACAGCAATCGTTATCTTTTTCGGCGGCTGGTTAGCATTGAATGGCGATTTGGAACGTTCGGTGGCGTTAGGCTTAGTTGTGACATTCGTCCAATATTCACAACAATACTACCAACCATTGATGCAGATTTCTTCTGGGTACAGCATGATCCAATTAGCAATCACAGGGGCAAGACGATTAAATGAAATGTTTGATGAAAAAGATGAAGTCAAACCAGAAAACGGTAAAGCATTTGATGGAGTGGAACAAGGACTTGCCTTGCAACACGTAGATTTTGGTTATTCTCCAGAAAAACTAGTCTTGAAGGATGTCTCAATCAATGTGGACAAAGGAGAAATGGTTGCTCTTGTTGGACCAACCGGATCTGGGAAAACGACGATCATGAATCTGTTGAATCGTTTTTACGATGTCAATGATGGGTCAGTAGTAATCGATGGAATAGATATCCGAGAGTATGATCTAGATGCATTACGTAGACATGTAGGAATCGTTTTGCAAGAATCCGTCTTGTTCTCTGGCACCATCAAAGACAATATCACATTCGGTAAACCAGATGCTTCAGATGAAGAAATCATCAATGCAGCAAAACAAGCGAACATTCACGACTTTATCATGACGTTAGAAAAAGGGTATGATACAGAGATATCCGAAGAAAACAATTTGTTCAGTACAGGTCAAAAGCAGTTGATCAGTATTGCTCGAACGATCATTACAAATCCATCTTTATTGATTTTGGATGAAGCAACAAGTAATGTAGACACGGTAACAGAAGCAAGAATCCAAAAAGCAATGGATGAAGCCATCAAAGGAAGAACCAGCTTTGTGATTGCTCACCGGCTGAAAACGATCTTGAATGCAGATAGAATCGTTGTCTTGCGTGATGGGGAAGTCATTGAAGAAGGCAGTCATCACGAATTATTAGCAGAAAATGGATTTTATGCGGAACTTTATCATAATCAATTTGTATTTGAATAAAGAGGTTGTGAAAAAGCTTGCATCTGCGGTAATAAGAACAGCCAATCAAAAACAGCTTCTCATGTTTTTGATTTGGTTGGATTTATTACCGCAGATGCAAGCTTTTGAGCACCGTGAATAAAGAGGTTGTGAAATCAACGCTCTAACCTGAGTATTAGAGAAAAAAACGCAAAACATATCATTTATGTTTTGCGTTTTTTATTTATCTTTTTTTCTCAATACAATATAAAATAGGCGGCTGGTTCTTTTGGTTGATAAACCGATAATTCAGCACATTATATGTTTCCTGTGGCAGTTTGGAACAAAAAGAATCAACCATATCCAGTTCTTTTTCTCCGCCTTCATGACCATAGTAGACAACAAGGATCAATCGTCCGCGAGGCACAAGTCGTTTCAATATTTCTTCCATAGCTGTGCGTGTAGTCTCTGGCATAGTGATGATTGCTTTATCACTTTTTGGGAGATACCCTAGATTGAAGATCCCTGCTTTGAGATCTTGTTGTTCAGCTATCACTTCTCCTAACGTTTCGTGGCCTTGTAGAAACAATGAGACACGTTCTTCTAACTGATGCTGTTCTAGCTTTTCACGAGTAGCATCGATTGCTTGTTGCTGGATATCGAAACTATAGACATGACCAGTTTTTCCGATGTGTTCTGCTAGAAAAACCGTATCGTGGCCATTGCCCATCGTTGCATCTACGACGTGATCTCCTGGTTGCAAGATTTCTTGCAGTAATGTATGGCTGAAATGCAAAGCAGTTTGCAACATCAGACACTCACCTTTTTCCGTACATCATATTTTCCTTGGAAGCTATCTCTGCGAAGAAGTTCTTCATCAATTGCATTCAAGACTTCCCATTTTTTTAAGCTCCACATTGGTCCAATCAAGGAATCCCACGGCGCATCCCCTGTCAAACGATGGATGATGATCTCTTTTGGTATCATTTCCAGCTGGTCGCAAATGACATTGACATAGTCAGGACGACTCATTAATTGAAGTCGACCTTCATGATAGTCTCGCAACATTCTCGTTTTGCGCATCAGATGCATCAAATGGAGCTTGATTCCTTGGATATCGGAATCTAAAATAGTGCGTCTGACATTTTCTTTCATCATCTCTAAACTTTCGCCTGGTAATCCGTTGATCAAATGCGTACAAACACGGATATTATGTTTGCGTAATTTAGCCACGCCATCTAAATAAGTTTGATAATCATGTGCACGGTTGATCAGCTTTGAAGTTTCTTCAAAAGTTGTTTGCAATCCAAGTTCTACCCATAAATACATTCGCTCGTTCAGTTCAGCAAGGTAATCAACTACTTCATCTGGCAGACAATCCGGTCGTGTACCGACTGATAATCCTACGACACCTGGTAAATTGACTACTTGCTCAAATCGTTCTTTGATTATCTCAACTGGCGCATGGGTGTTTGTAAAATTTTGGAAATAAACGATGTATTGTTGGACATGAGGCCATTTTTGATGCATCATGTCGATTTCTTTCTGGAATTGGATTGGAAGTGGATCTTCAGGTGCAACAATCATATCACCCGAACCAGATACACTGCAAAAAGTACAACCGCCATGGGCAACAGTCCCATCTCGATTCGGGCAGTCGAACCCTCCATCAATCGGCACCTTGAAAATTTTCCCGCCAAACTCATTTCGTAAAGCATAATTCCAAGAATGATATCTTTTATTTCCTTCTGAATAAGGAAAAGTCATTAAAAGTCCTTCTTTCTGTAAGAGTTATCTATTTGTTTTCTTTTTTCTCTATACACTGGATAAGTCAGGCACAGCCAAGAAAGACTGAGTAAGTAGCCGCCGATGATATCAGTAGGAAAATGAACACCCAGATAAATGCGGCTTATCCCAACACTTACTATAATAAACACCATCAGCAATTGAAGCAATGTACGTAAGGTTCTTTTTTGAACAAAAGCTGGCAGCAGAAATAGGAAGGAGCCGTAAAGAATCATACTGCCTGCTGCATGTCCACTAGGGAAACTGTAACTTGTTTCAACCACTAAGTGTGTCAATGAAGGGCGCTCTCGCATGAAAAATAGTTTGATCAACGGGTTGATGATTCCAGCAATTACAATAAATCCAGAAACGAACCAAACTGTTCCTGCCCTTTTTTTCTTATACCACATCCATAAAGCCGTACAAGCAAATAAAATGATGACGGTAAGAGGATTACCGAATTTAGTCATAAAGAGTTGGTAGCTGTTCAGATTAGGATAAGAAGCTCTGACAATGTCTGTAAACCACTGATCGAAACCAGAAAGCCACGACAGATGGAACTTTACGATCCAGCCCAAAATAAAAAACAGGACAAGAAAGAAGCTGCCAGTCACCTGAAATGATGTTTTATATTTCATACAATTCCTCCTTTGAAGCAATGACTTATTATAGCATTTTTGGTCCAGTGAAAAAAACGGTAAAGAGATAAAACCAGTGTATGATCCCTCTTTGAATAACCAATATTCTTATAAAAAAATAACTGTAATCGGAAAGACATTTTTTGGTAATACAAATGAAATGTTAGGAAAATAAAATCAGTGTTTATCGAAATCCTTGTAAATAAGAACATAGATGTAGGAAGAACTTGAAAATGAACAGAAGTTGTTCATTACGGTAAATTACAATATGATTACAAAAAACAACAAAGCTCTTAAATAACTTTTAATAAATATTAAGAGAAGTTATAATTATTAATAATAGATAAATTGAAGTTGGAGGATAGAAGATGGAAAACATTGCAAGAAAAGAACGGAGACGTTTAGAACAGACTAAACGTTTTCGAAAAGCAAAACGAGGGGCAGCAATCGTGGGAACTGCGATGGTAGGCTGTTCTGTCGCTGCTCCATTAGTACAGCCGGTTCCTGTTCAAGCGGATGAAACACCTGTTCAGTTCGGCGCAAGAATCAATACAGCGGCATTTATCACAGAAATTGCTACTTATGCGCAGCCAATTGCTCAAGCCAACGATTTGTATGCATCAGTGATGATCGCACAAGCAGTTGTAGAAAGTGGTTGGGGCAGTAGTGCGTTATCGCAAGCACCTTATTATAATCTTTTTGGGATAAAAGGCAGCTATCAAGGACAAACCGTCTACATGGATACGCTTGAATTTTTAAATAATCAATGGGTAAATAAAAAGGAGCCTTTCCGACAATATCCTTCTTTTGCTGAATCGTTCAATGACAATGCCTATGTACTTAGAAATACTTCATTTGGCAACGGTTATTACTATGCCGGTACTTGGAAGAGCAACACGAGATCCTATACAGATGCGACAGCTTGTTTGACAGGTCGTTATGCAACAGACCCTGGTTATGCAAGCAAATTAAATAATATCATCACGACTTACGGATTGACCCAATATGATACACCAGCTAGCGGAAACGCGGGCGGTGGAGCCACTACAGGTGGTAATAATACTGGAAGTACAGGTAGTACTAGCGGTTCAAGTAATTCTGGTAATACAAACTCAGGTTCAGCAACTTCGACCACTTATACTGTTCAATCTGGCGATTCTGTTTGGGGAATCTCCAATAAATTCGGTATTACAATGGACCAATTGATTCAATGGAACAATATCCAAAACAATTTCATTTATCCAGGACAAAAACTAACGATCAAGGGTAGCCAAGAAAATGGCTCTTCGACGAATAATTCTGGTAACAATACCAATTCTTCAGGAAATGCTGGTACATCAAATGGAGGACAAACAACTGGGGCGAAATATACTGTTCAATCTGGCGATTCTGTTTGGAAGATCTCAAATGATCACGGAATTACGATGGCTCAATTGATTGAATGGAACAATATCAAGAATAATTTTGTTTATCCAGGACAACAGCTGATCGTATCAAATGGCGGTTCTTCTAATACTGGAGCAAATACTGGCAACACAAGTGGTTCAAATTCGTCTAACTCAAGTTCTTCTAATACGGCTTCAGGAACGAAATACACAGTGAAAGCCGGAGACTCTGTTTGGAGTGTCTCCAACAAATATGGAATTACGATGGCTCAACTGATCCAATGGAACAACATCCAAAATAACTTTATTTATCCAGGACAACAACTGACTGTTTCAAACAGTGGGTCAACAAACAGCGCATCAAGTAATACAGGTTCGTCAGCCAATACAAATAACAGCAGTTCAGCTAATACTGGCAGCAGTTCGTCTCAAGGCACTTATACAGTCAAGGCGGGTGAATCTGTTTGGAGCGTAGCAAATAAAAACGGCATCACGATGAATCAGCTGATCGAATGGAATAATATCAAAAACAACTTTATTTACCCAGGACAGCAATTGATCGTTAAAGGCGGCAATTCAACAAATACCAATACAGGTTCAACTACTTCGGCAGCGAAACCAAATACACCGAATACGTCAGCTACAACAAGTACATCATCCTCTGGCAATACGATGTATACCGTGAAAGCAGGCGAGTCAGTTTGGAGCGTAGCGAACAAACATCATATCACGATGGATCAGTTGATCGAATGGAATAATATCAAAAATAATTTCATCTATCCAGGACAACAAGTGATCGTGAAGAAAGGCTCGTCTCAAACAACAAACCAACAATCACCTGCTGGTTCGAAAACCTATACTGTGAAATCTGGAGAATCTGTTTGGGGCGTTGCTGACAGCCATGGTATTACAATGGCTCAACTAATCGAATGGAACAATATCAAAAACAACTTTATTTATCCAGGTCAAACATTGATTGTAGCTAAATAAAATAGCTGTTCAAAGAAATAACGATTGAATTCCACAAAAATATTTGTTACTATAAGGCTACTTAAATATGACAACACTTGAAAAGGAAGTAGTAAAAAGACTGAAGTTTCAGAGAGCACATGGTTGGTGAGAATGTGCACGGATGCTTTTGAACTCGCCTTTGAGTTGCCCTTGCTGAATATTCGAGTAAGCAGGTGGCGGTGACGGCCGTTACAACGTTCGAGGCCTTTTCATTAAGGTAAAAATAGGTGGTACCGCGTAGATTACGTCCTATAAAAAGAGCAATCTTTTTATAGGATTTTTTTATTTCTTTTGTGAAGTTTGAGAAAACAAAGTAAAAGAAAACAAAAAGAAACAGATTCTGCCGGTTTTTTCGCTATAATAGAAACAAGCGTTTTTAATAGAACAGGAGGACAGAAAATGAGTTACAATCATAAAGAAATTGAGAAAAAATGGCAAAAATACTGGGCAAAAACGAATACCTTCAACACCCATGATGATCCTGAAAAACCAAAATTTTATGCACTGGATATGTTTCCCTATCCATCCGGACAAGGGCTCCATGTAGGGCATCCTGAAGGTTATACGGCAACGGATATCCTTTCCCGTGTGAAAAGAAGTCAAGGATACAACGTACTGCATCCAATGGGGTGGGATGCATTCGGCCTACCTGCAGAGCAATATGCGTTAGATACAGGAAACGATCCGGCTGAATTTACCCAAAAAAATATCGAAACATTCCGACGCCAAATCAATTCTTTAGGATTTAGTTATGACTGGAATCGCGAAGTGAATACAACTGATCCAGAGTATTACAAATGGACACAATGGATCTTTACAAAGCTTTATGAAAAAGGCCTGGCTTATGAAGCAGAAGTAGCGGTAAACTGGGTACCTGAATTAGGAACAGTTATTTCAAATGAAGAAGTGATCGATGGAAAAAGTGAACGTGGTGGCTATGACGTAGTCAGAAAACCAATGCGCCAATGGATGTTGAAAATCACTGCTTATGCCGATCGCTTATTGGATGATCTAGAACTAGTTGACTGGCCAGAAAGCATCAAGGAAATGCAAAGAAATTGGATCGGTCGTTCAGTGGGAGCAAATATTGAATTTAAAGTGGCTGGTACGGATAAATCCTATACCGTGTTTACGACACGACCAGATACTTTATTCGGTGCAACTTACTCGGTTCTTGCACCTGAACTAGATCTTGTTAGAGAAATTACGACCCCTGAACAAAAAGCTGCTGTAGAAGCTTATATCGAAGAGACAGCGAAAAAATCAGATCTGAAGAGAACAGATCTTGCAAAAGAAAAAACAGGAGTATTTACTGGTGCTTACGCAATCAATCCAGTCAATGGCAAAGAAATCCCAATCTGGATCGCTGATTATGTATTAGCTTCTTACGGCACAGGAGCTATCATGGCTGTTCCAGCACATGATGAACGTGACTTTGAATTCGCTCAAACTTTCGGACTAGAGATTCTTCCAGTTATCGAAGGTGGAGATGTTCAAAAAGCTGCTTACACAGAAGATGGTACGCACATCAACTCTGAATTTCTAGACGGTATGAACAAACAAGAAGCAATCGACAAAATGAATGAATGGCTAGAAGAAAATGGCGTAGGGAAAAAAGAAGTCAGCTATCGCTTACGTGACTGGCTATTCTCCCGTCAACGTTACTGGGGCGAACCAATCCCAATCATCCACTGGGAAGACGGAACAGTCACAGCTGTCCCAGAAGAAGAGTTACCATTACGTTTGCCTAAGACAAAAAATATCAAGCCAAGCGGTACTGGAGAATCTCCATTAGCAAATATTGAGGAGTGGGTCAATGTCGTTGATCCTGTAACAGGTAAAAAAGGCCGTCGCGAAACGAATACAATGCCACAATGGGCAGGAAGCTCATGGTATTACCTGCGTTATATCGACCCTCATAACAAAAAAGAGCTAGCAGATTATGAAAAGTTGAAGCGTTGGCTACCAGTTGACATCTACATTGGTGGAGCAGAACATGCGGTGCTTCATTTACTATATGCACGATTCTGGCATAAGTTCTTATACGATATCGGTGTTGTTCCTACAAAAGAACCATTCCAAAAACTATACAATCAAGGAATGATCTTAGGCGAAAACAACGAAAAAATGTCAAAATCTCGCGGTAATGTAGTCAATCCTGATGATGTGGTTGAAACTTACGGTGCAGATACACTGCGCATGTACGAAATGTTCATGGGACCATTAGACGCTTCGATTGCTTGGAGCGAAAATGGCTTAGAAGGAAGCCGTAAATTCTTAGATCGTGTATGGCGTTTGATTGTTGATGAAAACAATAAAATGCGTGACCGTATCACTACATTGAACGACGGCAAACTTGATAAAGTATACCATCAAACAGTAAAAAAAGTGACAGAAGACTATGAAAATCTTCATTTCAATACAGCAATCTCCCAATTGATGGTCTTTATCAATGAAGCCTATAAAGTGGACGCTCTGCCTTATGAATATATCGAAGGATTTGTTCAACTACTCGCACCGATTGCTCCTCACATGGGTGAAGAACTATGGTCTATCCTTGGAAATGAAGGTGGTATTTCTTACGCACCATGGCCAACATATGACGAAGCAGCACTTGTGGAAGACGAAGTAGAAGTTGTTTTCCAAGTAAACGGTAAAGTTCGTGCGAAAAGCAATGTTCCCCGAGACTTAGGGAAAGATGAGCTAGAAAAAGTAGCATTAGCCAATGAAACAGTGCAAGAATATATCGAAGGCAAAACAGTCAGAAAAGTTATTGCGGTACCAAATAAGTTAGTCAATATCGTTGCTAATTAAATAACCTGATAAAAGCAGTTGGCAGAATCTCTGTCAGCTGTTTTTTTGTAAAAAAACATGAATAGAGAAAATAGTTGACAAGAAAATAACAACGCCATATGATGTTCCATAGTATTTACAACCTGTCATAGTTGACTGTAAAAAATATTGAAATAAAAGTAAAAGAAAGGACGACAACAGGTGAATTTTTATCAGTCTCTACAACTAGATCCGTTTATTTTAAAACAAAAAATACGAGAAGCAGCTTCTAAAAAAGAAAAGTGTATGTATATTTGTTCATTGTTTTTACGATCATTATTCATCGTATTGTTTGCCATTTGTTTTATTATTTTCATTACAACATTGTTTGAATCGACGCATAAACCATACGCGGTGGTTTTATTCTGTATGTTGATGAGTATTCGTTTTGTTGATTTTGGTTATAAGATTTCTCATTCGATCATTAGTTTAGCCATCGTTATGCTCTCACTATTAACAGCGCCTTATGTCCAACTGATCAAATGGTCAGCTATGGGCATGTTGATTCATTTTGTTTTACTAAGCAGCATATTAATGGCAACCGCTAGTGATCCCAAAATGGGGAATGCTTCTTTGTACGGCTTTTCATATCTCTTTATTGTTTATTCGTTACCTAAAGATTCGTTGAACAAGAATTTCTTTACACAAACAAGTAGCTTATTGTTTTTGTTTTTTTGTTGGTTTTCAGTTCTCCTTTACAGAAAACATCGAGAAAAGAACAAAGACAAAAGCTTGTTTAAAGAGATTTTTTTGAAAGGCATGTATTCGCAGGAAAAAATTTGGATGCTCATCTATGCATTTGGCATTAGCTTTTTGATTGTTGCAGGAGAGTATGTCCCTTTTCAGCGATTGATGTGGGCAGGGTTTGCATTTTCTTCTATTGTATCTAGCTATGGATTGATGTCGATTGGTTTCAAAGAACGAGCAGTAGACCGAATCATTGGGTCATTGATTGGATGTGCTTTATTTATTGGTATCAGCCAATTTATTCCTTTTAACTGGGTCGGTATATTAGGTGGTCTAGCTTTAGGTGTTTGTTCTACCTATAGATATAAAACAGTTTTTAATTGTTTTGGTGCTTTGGCAATCACTGCCAGTTTATTCGGGGTTCCAGGAGCAGTGTCAATCCGTATCTTTGAGAATGTTCTTGGGGTATGTCTAGGGGTCATGTATATTGGGTTGACTGAAATACTTATCCGAAAAATAAGAGAAAAACATGAAGTGAATCCTTTGGTAAGTTCCACTAAAAAATAATGAAAAAAGTGAAGAAGGGGCTGTGACAAGACTTTTGTCACAGCCTCTTTTTACGAATAAACGGTGTTCCAGAAGTATCTTCTTTGAAAAATGAACCCAAATTTTACAAAAATTTGAGTAGCAATTTTCGTAAATTCCTTCTTGTTTCTTGAAACTGACCATGTCTGTCACAACTTCATTGTTTTAAGGTAGATCAGTGAAACGTTCGACTTTCATTTTTAATTTATACTTTTTACGGAGTTCGTTTATTTGGGCCATCATTTCGGATTTGTGATGCTTTTCGATTGCTTCTTCATCTTTCCAACGGTCGATCAGTAAAAGAGATTCTGGATCTTCTAGTGGAAAGTAATAGTCATATTTCTCGTTTCCTTCTTCTGCGCGAATCGCTTTGACAATGTTTCTTTCGACCATTTCTTCTGCAAATTTTCTGGCTTGTCCATTTGTACTTGTATACAAAATATTCACTGTGATACTCACTAAATCCCCTCCTGAAAAAATTCTATCACTAGTATATCACGGTGCCAGAAATTATTATTCAAGATATGATACACATTTTTTCCGTAATGCTACGGAAATATATATTTTGAATAGAAAACGCTTACAAGTTATGCTTGATTTATAAAAATAAAAGGAGTGATTGATTTATGAAAAAAGCATTGATTATTTGTGCAGCAGGAATGTCATCATCGATGATGGCCTCAAAGACAACGGATTTGTTTAAGCAAAAAGGAGAAGAGGTACTCGTAGATGCAGTTTCAGCTACAGAAGGCGATAATATGATTAAGAATAGTGATTTTGATTTATTTCTGATCAGCCCGCAAACGACGATGTTTTTGGATAAATTCAAAAAATTAGGAGAATCTGTTGGAAATCCTGTTGTTAGTATCCCTTTCCAAGCGTATGTCCCAATCCCTACAGGCATCCAGAAGTTAGCAGAGGTGATCGAAGAGAACATATGATGGAATAGGAGTGGATGATAATGAAACAGAAGGAAAAATTGTTGTTGAGATATTTGATTGATCACAGGAAGGAGTATGTCACCAGTCAACGTTTAGCTTCTGAATTGTTATTATCTGATCGGACAATCCGTAATTACTTGCAGCGGATCAAAGAGTTAGTAGAAGAAAACGGAGGTAAGATCCTTGCTAAACCAGGTTATGGCTACCAACTGCACATCTTGCAGAGATTGACATTTGATCTGTTTTTGAGTCGGCAAGAAATAGTACCGGGATATGCTAGAGAACCTCAAGGATTTTATGAGTCGGAAGACCGACAAAAGTATATATTGAATCAACTGCTTTTGGAAGATGCCATTCTTTTTATGGATGATTTGGCAGAAGAGCTTTATATCAGTCGTTCTAGTTTGACAAAGGACATGCAAGCAATCAAAGAGCGGTTGATTCCTTATTCACTAAAAATTGTTTCTAAGCATGGTCAAGGGATATGGATCGAAGGGGAAGAAAGAAATCGACGGCATTTTATCATGGATACTTTTTTCGGGAACCATTGTGGAAATTCATTGAAAGAATATTTAGGACAAAGTCGCTTTTTCACAGACATCAGTTTTGAAGAGCTAGTGATCATCATTCTCGATGAAACAAGAGAAGCTAAGTTAAAAGTTTCTGATTTTATCATACAGAATTTGTCCTTACACTTGGCTTTGGGAATCAAACGTCTACGAGAAGGGTTTGAAATCAAGGAACTAGGTATCGAACAAGAAGTTTCTGATCGAGTAGAGTACCAAGTGGCGCAACGCATTGTTCAACGTATTGAGGTAATCGCGGATGTATCGTTTCCCCAAGAAGAAATTGCTTATTTGACTTTACACCTTATGGCTAAGTCAAATCATAGAGAAAATAAAAATGATCAGGAACTATCAAAGGAAGTAGTGAAAGTTTTGAAGCGATTGTCTCAGGAATTTCGTTTTTCATTAATAGAGGATCACCAGCTTTTCAATGGACTGCTTGATCATTTGTCACCAATGATGATTCGATTGAGCCGAGGCATTCGCATTGAGAACCCTCTGACTGAAGAGATAAAGAAAGAAAATCCCAAAGTTTTTGAAGCAGTAAAAACACATTTCAGCAACATGCCGGCTTTGAAAAACTATACCATCAATGAAGATGAATGGGCCTATTTGGCTTTGCATCTCATGGCGGCATTGGAAAAAGAAAGAGCTACGCATAAGTTACATGCGTTGATCATCTGCGCAACAGGTTATGGCAGTGCTCGATTATTAAAGAATCGTGTGATCAGCGAATTTGGAAAAAATATTACAGTGGTAAATGTAAAAGGCTATTATGAGATCAATGAAACAACTTTAAAAGGAATCGATCTGATTATTTCTTCTATTGATCTTTCGACAATGTTTTTTAAAATTCCAGTTTTACATGTCAGTATTTTTTTGAATGAAGATGATGTTCATAAAATACGAAAGGTAATTGGTGAATCCATACCTTATCATTCCTCAGATCGACCGATACCAGTATTTTCTCTACAGCAAAAAAAGCAGATTTACACCGAGCAGCTATCTGAAAAATTTTTCAAGACTTATACGTACGAACCAAAAAAAGAAGAAGTTCTTCATGATTTGTTGCAAAAGCTGAGCATAAATGAAGAAGAAAGATATATAAGAGAAATGCGAAAGCAGATCCAGCAACGTGAAAGTATGGGACAAATCATATTCAGTGATACAGTGGCAGTCCCACATCCCGCTGTTCCAGTTGGAATCGAAACAAAGGTAGCCGTTGCATTGATTCCTTCAGGGATGCAATGGTATCAGTATCAAGGAATCCATTTTGTTTTTCTAGTTTCGCCTTCTTATATCGAAAATGAAGGAATTACGGTCGTGACCAAAGCAATCGTTAGGTTAGTTGACCAGCTAAACGTGCAACAGGAAATCTTAGCTGAACCTATTTTTGAGAATTTCAGCAGTAAATTTATCAAACTGATCGAATAAGGAGGAAAACAGGTGGCTGAAAAAATAAACAGTGAAACGCTACAAGTGACGTCTTTTGATATCATTTTTCATAGCGGAAATGCACGAACACTGATACATGAAGCATTTCGCTCGATGCGTAAGGAGATGTTTGAAGAAGTAGAAGAGAAGTTGCGACAAGCAAATGAAGAGATTCTTCATGCGCATCAATCACAAACTCAACTTCTGAAAGAATATGCTAGTGGGACAAAAATAGAAATGGAAATTATCATGGTCCATGCACAAGATCATCTGATGACGACGATGACATTATTGGAAGTTGCACAGGAAATGAATTATTTGTATCAAAAAAATAAATAGAAAGGAAGATTTATTGTGCAGGATACAGTAAAAAAGAAAAACGAATTAGAAAAAAAGCAACTTAGTTTGAAAAACATGTATTTCAATCGTTATCTGTTCGTACGCTATCTGACTGCCTTTTTCTTTTTCATGAACATGCAATGGATGATTCTGCTTCTATCAGCTAAAAGTTTAGGAAGCAGTTTACCAATGGTTCTACTTTTAGCTATTTTGCCTGCAGTAGGAGAATAAGTAAAGCTTTATCGAAAGCACCAAACAAATGTTCCATGGACAAAGCGGTATTTTTTGTTTCAGGGTGTCTGCAATATATTATTGATTCCAGTGTTGTTCACCTCAGGATTTACACTCTTGTATCCTTTTATGGCAAATAACAATAGAGGACAGCTATTTGTTTTCATTCTTATTGTAAGCGGTATTTTTGTCAGTGTATTTATCCAGTATCGTTTAAAGAAAATTTCGCTCAATCAAGATCAGCAGTATATCCGTATAAAACAATATGAAAAAGCGTTGTATTTAGGAAAGGAGAATAATTAATGTTTGATTTTTTGCAGAAATACCTGATGGGACCTATGGGGAAAATTGCGCAACTTAAAATCGTTCGGGCTGTCATGGCAGCGGGGATGGCTTCTATTCCTTTCACGATTGTAGGTTCGATGTTTTTGGTTTTGAATATTTTGCCATTACCGTTCCCATTTTTAGAAGGATTTTTTAATGCAACTTTTTTCAAAGTTAGTGACTTGTACATGATCGTCAATACAATGACGATGGGGATTTTATCTATTTACTTTGCCATTGTGTTTGCTTATGAATTAACGTCAATTGAACGAGATGAACAAAAGTTGAACGTTAATCCGCTCACGGGGGCATTACTATCTGTTTTTGCATTCTTTATGTGTATCCCTGAATTGATCATGACTGATGGTAAAATCAGCTTGATTGCTTCTATCAATGAGACAGAAACTGTAGTAAATGGGATACGGATGGGCTCTTTTGTCGAACGTTTAGGAACTTCAGGAATTTTTACAGCTATTATTATGTCGATTATTGCGGTCGAATTGTATTGTATGTGTGTCAAAAGAAATTGGGTCATAAAAATGCCAGATGTTGTTCCGCCAGGAGTTTCTCGTTCTTTCACTGCTCTGATCCCAACATTTGTCATTGCGTTTGTGGTGATGATCATCAATGGATTATTAGTTGCGCTAGGAACGGATATCTTCAAAATGATTGCTATCCCATTTGGGTTTGTTACGCAGCTGACAAATACGTGGCTTGGTGTCATGGTAATTTATTTCTTGATCCATGCATTGTGGATCGTAGGAATCCATGGAGCGAATATCATCACTTCTTTCTTGACCCCAATCGTATTAGCTAATATGGCAGCTAACGCACAAGGCGCAAATTATCCGTTGGCAGGAGAATTCAACAATTCTTATGTAACCGTTGGTGGATCAGGTGCGACCTTAGGATTGATCATCTTTATTGCATTCCTCGCGAAATCTGATCAGCTGAAAGTGTTAGGAAAAGCCTCTCTTGTACCAGGACTATTCAATATCAACGAACCAATTATTTTCGGGATGCCAATCGTTTACAATCCCTATTTAGCGGTTCCGTTTTTCTTAGCACCGATGGCTTCTGCTACACTCGCTTATTTTGCCATTCGGCTGGAAATCGTTAAACCGATGCTTGCACAGATGTCGTGGCCTTCACCAGTTGGAATTGGCGCATTTGTCGGCAGTGGGGGTGATTGGAAAGCGGCTGTGCTAGCTGTCTTTTGTGCAATCATCGCATTCATTATCTGGTTCCCATTTATTAAATTCTATGATAATAAATTATTGAATGAAGAAAGAGAAAAGGCAGCAGAATTAGCTGGCGAAAAGTCAGCTAACTGATTTCTAAGAGAGTGTGGGACAAAAGTAAAGAAAAACTTTTGTCTCACGCTCTAAACATGTGTAAACGGCGGAAGCAGAAGCAACTCCTTCGGAAATAAGCTGAAATTCACAAAAATTTGAAAAGCAATTTTCGTGAATTCCTTCTTATTTCTTGGAGTTAAACGCTTCTGTCCCAGCCTCTATTTATTATAGTCAATATGATTCGAACGAAGTATCAAGGCAGAATACCGAGCGACTGAAGCAAACCTAGACATGTGAATATCAGATAAACGACTAGAAAAAATAGAGCAACCCTTCCGCCTAAGCGTGCGAAAAACTTAGTCTGATGCTTCCGACTCATCAAGTAAGAAAAAAGTAGCAGTAACCATCCAACAATCGATGCATCAACTGGCAAATGGAGATTTCTAAAAATAACGACCCCCATTTTGCCACTTTGCAAATTCAAAGTTAGAAAAATGACAGAAAAAAGAGAAAGAAAAAAGATACCGTTTGCTAAGTTGAAAAATTTTTTCATAATAACCACCTTTATATTATTGAAAAAATAATAAACATATAGAAAAAATAGGAATAATAAAATATAATTAAAGTATACTAATTAATTAGTATAAATACTATAAATTTTGGGAGCGTCAATAATTTTGTGTAAATGGTTCCTCCCTACTGTAGATTGTTTCTAATTCTCAATCAGTTGGCTTAGCATTTGTTCAAGTTCGCCTTCGGCCTGTTGAAAGCCTTTATGACTGCGACCTAGGAATTTTTGGTTGTAAGTATCAAAAGACGAGACTAAGAAACGTTCCATCGACTCTTCGTTTTGGAACTGTTCCTTGCGGTGGCTGTATTTCTTGATTTGCTTATTAAAGGATTCAATCAAGTTCGTAGAATAAATACTCTTGCGTATGGCCAAGGGGAAATCAAAGAAAGTGAGCAAGTGATCGTTCGAAAGAATCGATTCAACCACTTTTGGATAGCTGGTTTTCCATTTTTTCGCAAAAGCACCACGTGCTTCCAACGCCACCTCTTTAGACGAGGCTTGATACACCATTTTAAAATCATCACAGACTTCCTTACGATTATTGACACGCACTTTGTGACTGATATTACGGGAAACTTGTACACAACAATGTTGAAAACGAGCTTTGGGATAGAACCGACTAATCGCTCCTACCATCCCCTTTAAGCCATCCGTGATGAACAGGAGGACGTTTTTCAAACCGCGCTCTTGAAGGTCCAATAAAATTTCCTCCCAAATCGTGATGGATTCAGTCGGTGCAATCGCATAGCTCAATACTTCCTTTGATCCGTCCGGGCGAATGCCAACTGCGATATGAATAGCTTCCTTGGCGACGGTTTTCCGCTTTAACGGAATATACGTTGCGTCCATATAAATAGCAGCATAACGGTCATGAAGCTCCCGCCCTTTAAACGCCGTTACCTCTTCTGTAAATGATTTTGTTATATTGGACATGGTTTGGGGCGTGTAGTGATGCCCATACATTTTCTCAATCAAGTCTGCGATTTCCGACATGGTAATACCTTTTCGGAAGAGGTGAATGACGGTCTCCTCTAAGGTATCATTCGTCCGTCTATAAGCGGGAACAGTCTGTTGCTTGAACTCGCCGTTGCGGTCGCGCGGAATCTGGAGATGAAGTTCCCCGTACTCGGTCTTGACCGTACGGTCATAGGAGCCGTTACGAGAATTACCCGTGTTAAAACCAATGCGATCGTACTTTTCGTAATCGAGGAAAGCCGTTAACTCCGTTTTGAGAAGCGTATTGACAGCTTTTTCCAAATGGACACGGAATAATTCATTCAAATCGCCTTTGTTCGCTAGAGTCTTTAGAATTTCTGTAGTAAAATCGTTCATATGGAAGTCCTCTTTTCTGTGAATGTGTTGTGGTAACTCTATTCTACAGAAGGGACTTCCTTTTTTCTATTTACACAAAATATTTTACATTCTCTAAATTTTGGAGGTTTTATTATGAAAAATAGTTTTTTTAAAGCTATAGTATTAACAACGTTTGTTTCAATTAATTTAGGGATGGGACCTGTAGTAAAAGCCCAAGAGGTTCAATTTGATACTCAGCAAAGTATGTCTTCAGAAATGCTGTCTAATTTAGAATTAGAAATGAATGAAAAAATTGCGCTTGATTTAAACAAATTTATTAGTGAGAATAAACTAAAAGTAACGATAGAAAATCCGACCGTAGAAATAAATGAAAACGTTATCTATAAAGGGTATAATGAAGAAATAATAAAAGATAAAATTAGTGAAGATATAGAGCAATTTAAAGAAAATTTATATGAAATGACTTTAAACACAGAAAAGACAGATGCAGAAAAGAAAATCATAAATAATGGGAGTTATTATACTGCTCGAGTATGGTCTGGAGTTCCAGCAATAGGGCATGGTTACATAAATCAGGACTTTAGAGTAACTATTTCAGGCGGACGTGTGATAAGTACTAATTTTTTGGGGTCAAGTTATTCTAGCGGATTCTTAATAGGAACATGGTCACATAATCGTTCTTGGGCTGAAACTCGAGGAGGAGGAACTTTATTGGACATATATATGAGAGGAACGTTGCGATATGGCATAGGAGATTTTTCATATAATTATCCGGCAACTTTTCTTGATAATTGTAGAGTCAGTGGTAACAGGCTAGTAAATGTTTAAAACAAAAGACATAGACGGGACGCTATGAAAAGTTTTCTTTTCATAGCGTCCCGTCCACTAGAACATAAATAACATTACTCTTCAATCAACCGCTTCACGATTGCATAATCCCCTTCATAAGGTTCATCTACACCATTGATTTTTTGATAGGGATCAACCCCTTTTCCCGCAATGACGACTGAATCCTGCGGAGTACTTTCTGCTAAAGCACGTCGAATCGCTTCAGGACGGTCCATTTCATAATGAACGATCAATTCTGGATTAGTAATTGCTTCATTGATTTCTTCCGCGATTTTTTGCGGATCTTCAAATGCTGGGTCATCTGCCGTCAAAAAGGCAACGTCAGCTGTTTCTGATAGCACTTTTCCAAAATCATGTCGACGGGAGATTGCTTTGTTTCCTGGGCTGCCTAATACAACAATTACACGACCATCTGGATGTTCATTTTTGGCAAATTCTAGCAATGTTTTCAAACTTAGATAATTATGTGCGTAGTCCACATAGACATGCGCCCCATTTGTTTGGATCAATTGATCCATTCGACCTGGTACACGAGCTTCTTTTAATCCGGCTTGTGCATCTTGACTGGAAGCACCGGTTAGTGCTGCGGCAATGATCGCACTGGCTGCATTTTCTTGATTGAATCCTCCGGCCAGCAAAATATCATAAGCAGTATCGCAGATAGCTAAGTGATCTTGACGAGAAGATAAAGTAAACCCGTGGGTACCTTTGTCTGAATGGATCACTTGATAATTGCTTTCTTCCGAACGGCCATAAGTGATCGTTGGGATCTGGAATAGATCGGCGGTTTCTTTAAGCAAATCAAAATAGTCACTTTCGTGATTCAAAACAACTGTTTTTGAGTTTAAGATCAATTGACGCTTGCAATAGAAATAGTCATCAAATGTCGGATGTTCGATCGGACTGATATGGTCAGGCGAGATATTCAAGAAGATTCCTACATCTAAAGTCAACCCGTACACACGTTGTGTTTTGTAAGCTTGGGAAGAAACTTCCATCACTAGATGAGTCATACCATTTTCAACTGCTTCTTCCATCATACGATATAAATCTAATGACTCAGGCGTTGTTAAATGGGATTTGAAATACGTTTTGCCATCTAGCGTTGTATTCATCGTAGAAAGCAATGCAGTTTTTTTATTCGTTGTGTGATCCAAGATTGCTTTAGTAAAGTACGCAGCAGTTGTTTTACCTTTTGTTCCAGTGAATCCAATCACTTTCAATTTATTTTGTGGATAGTCGTAAAAGGCCATAGCAAGAAGTGCCATTGCTTTACGGATATCCGTCACAATGATTCCTACTGCTGAATTTTCGTATGGCTGCTCTGATACGTAATATTGGATACCTTGTTCGATCGCTGAATCCAAATATTCTTCTTTGAAATTCATTCCTTTACAGAAAAACAGAGTAGAAGCATCAGCTTTTCTTGAATCATAACTTAACTGAAGAAATTCAGCTTTTTCTGGTACATCAAGATGCCAGCCTTTTGTTGAAACAAATTCTTTTAATAGATGTTCTTTTAATAGTAAATGACGGATGTCTTCTAAAGAGAAGCTCATTGATTGATCCCTCGCTTCATTCAATTTCTTGATTTATTATAGCACACTCTTTTCAATATATCGTTTGATTCCGCTATGACAAAATCCAGCTTTATTCAAATTTTCTTGACACAGGGGACAAGCGGATGAGTATTTTCATAAACAATGAACTGACTGTAATAGATAGGAGAACGAACAGTGTCTCTAACCATCCAAATACATAATAATTCAAAAAGACGATAAGGCTATTCGTAAGTAACAGTCCTTGCGGCATTGGAAGCCGAAAAAATTTGTGGAAAATAATCGGCGGTATCGTTATCCCGCCATTTGAGGCTCCAACGGTGTACAATGTGTAAACCCCAAGACTGAACAAAAGACTTCCTGAAATCAGTGAAAAGAAATGTGAGGAGAGCATTTCCACTTTTGGAACAATCTCTAAAACAACAGGAAAAAGCAGACTTCCCGCTACAGTTTTAAAAAATACTGATTTTCCTAATAGAACAGCGGCTAGAAGCAGCATCATAAGGTTGATGATCCAAACAGTAACTGAGCGCTGGATAGAAAAGGCCGTTTCAACTAAATGTCCGATTGCGCCCACTCCGGCGGAAGCTATATCATGAGGGAGCAAGAACCAATTCAATCCAACTGTGATAAAGAAAAGACCTAAAAATATAACGGGTAGTTTTTTTATTTCTTGTGTCATTGATATCTCCTATAAATGTTAGCCATAAAAGGCTGTATATTTCTTTACTTTACCAAAAAAACGAAACCGAATTCAAAAAAACAATCGTTCTTATAAAAGTTATATAAAATCGATTGCCAGTTTCTGTTTTACCAATTAAAATGATAGTAATGTTTTGTAGAAAGTTGGAATCTGACCGATGGATAATCAAAGAAAACCAGCATTAGATCAATTATCACCGCAAGAAAAAATGGCACGAGGCTCTGCCTGGATGACCGCCAGTAATATCATTTCAAGGTTGCTAGGAGCTGTCTATATCATTCCTTGGTATGCTTGGATGGGCGAAAATGCTAAGGCTGCCAATGGATTATTCAATATGGGGTACAATATATATGCATTGTTTCTACTGATCTCTACAGCAGGAATACCCGCGGCGATCGCAAAACAAACCGCGCGATATAATTCGTTGAATGAATATGGCACTTCACGACGATTATTCATCCGGGCATTACAGATGATGGGCGGGTTAGGTCTGTTGTTCGCTTTGTTCATGTACATCGCCTCTCCTTGGCTAGCTCATGCTTCTGGTGGCGGAGAAGAACTGATTCCAACGATGCGCTCTTTGAGTATCGCTGTATTGGTTTTTCCTTGTATGAGTGTGATACGAGGGTATTTTCAAGGAAATCAAGAGATGATGCCTTATGCGCTGTCGCAGATCGTTGAACAAATGGCACGTATTTTTTATATGCTATTGGCTACATTCATCATCATGAAAGTCATGAATGGCGATTATGTGACAGCGGTCACGCAATCAACTTTCGCGGCATTTATCGGTATGCTAGCAAGTATCCTTGTCCTTTTGTATTTTTTGAAGAAACATCAAGCGTATACATCTGCATTTATCCACTACAGCGAAAACAAAGTAAATATTGCAACGAAGGAATTGTTGTTAGATACCATTAAAGAAGCAATACCGTTTATTATCGTTGGTTCAGGGGTAACAATCTTCAAATTAGTCGATCAATTCACTTTTATGAGGATCATGTCCGCATCCACTGAATATTCCAACGCACAGTTGTTAGATCTTTTTTCGATTTTCAGTGCCAATCCAGATAAGTTGACGATGGTAGTTATCGCATTGGCAACATCGATTGCGTCTACCGGGTTACCGTTGATTACAGAAGCTGTTACGTTGAAAGATCGAGTAGGGCTGGCAAAATTGACGAGCGGAAATTTACAACTGTTTTCATTTTTTATGTTTCCAGCGACATTCGGTGTCATGTTACTCGCCTATCCGCTAAACACATTATTTTATACACCAGATTCTCTAGGAAGCAATGTACTGATCCAAGCAAGTTTTGTAGGACTCTTCTTAGGGTTATATATGCTAGTTTCCAACATGCTGCAAGGAATGTTTGAAAACAGGGCAGCAATCAGTTATTTGGTTGTTGGGTTTCTGGTGAAACTACTTCTTCAATATCCAGCCATCCGTTTATTTGAAGTGTATGGCCCTTTATTAGCGACAATGCTCGGGTTTGCTGTGTCTTGTACCTTAATCTTAAAGAGGATCCATGAAGTAGCCCGCTTTAAACCAAGTTTTGTCTGGCGTAGGACATTACTGATCTTTATTCTTACCTTGATTATGCTTTTTGCTTCGTGGATCACAAAGATGATTTTTGGGACTTTCTTAAATGAAGATAGCAAATTCCAGTCTCTATTATTGATTCTTGCAGTAGCAGGTATAGGGGCATTGGTGTACGGTTATTTAGCTTTGAAAATCCGTTTGGCAGAAAGACTACTAGGACCAGGAATAGCGCGTTTACGACACAAATTAAAAATAAAATAAGTGAATGGGAAGAGCAGAATCAATGCTCTTTTGAAATGGGGGAAACGCATGCGTTTAGATAAATTTTTAGCAGATATGGGACTTGGTAGCCGCAAAGAAGTCAAAGGATTGATCAAAAAAGGAACGATTGAAGTCAATGGGCAAGTGGTCAAAAGCGATAAAACGCAAGTAAACGAGTTTGAAGATACGGTTACTTATTTAGGAGAAATCATTGCGTATCAAAAAGATTTTTATTATATTTTGCATAAACCTGCAGGAGTCATTTCTGCTACTCAGGATAATCATGACCAAACCGTAATCGATTTGTTGAAAGATCAAGATTATCGGGAAGATCTTTTTCCAGTTGGCCGATTGGATAAAGACACGGAAGGCCTCCTGATTTTAACGAATGATGGGATATTTGCTCATCAGTTATTATCACCAAAAAAACACGTGGAGAAAGAATATTTAGCTGAGGTTAGCGGTATAATGACAGAAGAAGATATCCGTTTATTTGCAGAAGGATTAATTATTGATGGCGATGAGCAGACATTGCCGGCAAAACTCCAAATTGATCAAGTAGATCAAGAGTCAGAAACTTCAATTATCCGACTGATTTTGCATGAAGGGAAGTTTCACCAAGTCAAGCGAATGGTCAAAGCAGTAGGAAAAGAAGTCTTATATTTAAAAAGAATCCGTATGGGGAATTTTTGGCTGCCTAAAGATTTGAATAAAGGGCAGTATCGCCCCATGACCAAAGAAGAGCTAGAACAAGTGAGAGAAAAATAAGTGAATGGACAGTTAAAAGAATAAGTAGCGTAGTTGTAGCGCCATCTGAAAAGCAGACTTATCCGTCTGACTTTTGGATGGCCTTTTTGTGAAATTTCGACTTATTTCCGTAGAAGCTACTTCTGGAACATTGTTTGTTCAGAATAAGGGACTGTGACAAGACTTTTGTCACAGTTCCCATTGCTCCTTGTGACTCGGAGTTAGATAGTAAGGTCACGATCTCCCTAATATTCAGGACAAAACGCTGATTTCACAACCTCTGATAAACGGTGTGCAATCAGCTGACCCTCGGTATTAGCTCAAAAAACGGCAAAATATGAGAAACTATTTTTCCGTTCTTTTCTCTAATACTCAGGACAAAACGCTGATTTCACAACCTCTCCTATACTTTGTTTCATTTTCCCTATACTTTGTTTATTTATTCTCATTATTGAAAGCGCTATAATGACGTTGCGAATGAATCGAAAGGGGTTTTTAGATGAAAAAACGAAAGGGGTTCAATCATTTTTTTATGAATCTATGGCGTTATAAAGCACTTGTCCTGATGGCTGTACCGGGTATGCTTTGGATGATTTTTTTCTTTTACATACCTGTAATGGCGAATGTCGTAGCATTCAAAAATTTTCATATTTCAGCAGATGGGTTCCTGGCTAGCCTGAGGGAAAGTCCTTGGGTGGGTTGGGAAAATTTCAAATTTTTATTTTCTTCGGACCAAGCATTTCTCATCACTAAAAATACAATTTTATATAATGTGACATTTATCCTTTTAAATCTGCTCATTTCAGTCGTATTTGCAATCATTATGAGCGAGTTGAGAAATAAACGACTTGTTAAAGTTTATCAAACGATGTCCTTGCTCCCTTATTTTCTATCTTGGGTCATTATCAGTTACTTCGTTTACGCCTTTTTAAGTCCCGACAAAGGAATATTCAACCAGTGGATTACTGGACACGGAGGAGAAGCTGTCAATTGGTATAATGAACCGAAATATTGGCCATTTATCTTAGTGTTCATCGGTACATGGAAAGGGATTGGTTATAACAGCATCATTTACTTTGCATCTGTTATGGGAATCGATCCGACTTATTATGAAGCTGCTATGGTTGATGGAGCTAGCAAATGGCAGCAAATCAAACATGTGACGATACCACAACTGATTCCATTGATGACGATTTTAACGATTTTAGCCGTAGGAAACATTTTTCGAGCTGATTTTGGCCTGTTTTATAACATTCCTAGGAATTCCGGTGCATTGTACGATGTGACTCAAGTTTTGGATACGTATATCTACAATGGGCTGACATCCACAGGAGATTTTGGTATGACGGCTGCTGCAGGACTTTATCAATCAGTTGTTGGTTTTGTCTTATTGATGATCACAAATACGGTCGCCCGTCGTTTTGATAGCGATTCTGCATTATTCTAAGGAGGAAAAAAATGAAAAAAAAGAAAGTGGAGAGAGTCCAAGTCCGTTCTTTCAATAAGACGACCAATTTTTTCTCTAATATAATGATTGCACTCTTTGCTATTTCCTGTATTTTGCCATTTATATTTGTTATTGCCATCTCTGTTACCGATGAGTCCGTATTGTCGACGCACGGGTACAGTTTTTGGCCAGAAAAATTCAGTCTATTTGGTTATACGTATTTGTTCGACCAGATGCAGGATAAAATTTTCCAAGCGCTTTATGTTACTATGCTTGTCACTGTTTTAGGTACACTGATCAATAGCACGGCTACTTCTTTATATGCTTATGCGATTTCGCGGTCAAATTTTCCATTCCGTCGTTTTTTTACCGTTTTTTGTTTGATTACGATGTTGTTCTCACCCGGTATGGTAGCTAATTATCTTGTTATGACAAATCTTCTCCAGTTAAAAGATACGATTTGGGCATTGATCTTGCCAATGGCTGTCAGCCCCTTCAATATTATTGTGATGCGCACATTCTTTAAACGTTCGGTCTCTGATTCGATTATTGAATCGGCGCGGATCGACGGAGCTAGCGAACTTCGAATATTCGTTCAAATCGTTTTACCGTTAGCTGTTCCTGGTATCGCAACAATCAGCTTATTTGCCGCATTGGGTTACTGGAATGACTGGTTCAATGCTTTACTATACATTCAAGATGATAAGCTAGTTCCACTACAGTATCTTTTGATGAAAATCCAAAGTAATATTCAATATCTGACGCAAAATTCAGGAGCAGGAAGCCAATTGACAGGTGGGCTAGCTTCAGTTCCAGGAGAATCCGCCAGAATGGCGATCGTAGTTATCTCTACGTTGCCTATTGCGATCAGCTATCCATTTTTCCAGAAACATTTTGTCAAAGGTCTAACGATCGGTGGAGTAAAAGAATAAAAAAATATAAATCATAAAATTAGGAGGAAGAAAAATGAAGTTATGGAAGAAACTAGCCTTTACAGGTGTTTCAGCATTATTGGTAGGTACATTAGCGGCATGCGGAGGTTCTGGTTCTAAAGAGCAAGCAGAAGCTAGTGATTCGGACACTTTGCAGATGTATCAAATCGGTGATAAACCGGATAATTTCGATCAATTGATGGAAGTGGCAAACAAACGAATCGAAAAAGAGATCGGTGCAAAAGTCAATATCAATTACATTGGTTGGGGCGATTACGAAAAGAAAATGAACGTCATCATTTCTTCCGGAGAAAATTACGATATCGCCTTTGCGAACAACTATGTTTCCAATGCTCAAAAAGGAGCCTTTGCTGATTTGACTGAATTAGCGCCTAAGTACGCTGAAAAAGCGTATAATGATTTAGATGAAGCTTATATCAAGGGAAATTTGGTGAATGGGAAATTATATGCCTTTCCAGTAAATGGAAATGTCTTTGCTCAACAAGTACTTACTTTTAACAAAGCTTTACTAGATAAATATGATCTTTCAATTGATGGAATCCAATCTTACGCTGATGCAGAAAAAGTTTTGAAGGAATTCCATGAAAAAGAACCAAACACGGCCGCTTTTGCCATTGGACAAGGATTCAAAGTCCAAGGAAACTTTGACTATCCTTTAGGGAACACTTTACCATTTGCTATTGATCTGGATGGAGATGATTCAAAAATCATCAATCAATACGACAATGAAACGTATATCGGCCTGTTGCGTACGATGCATAGCTGGTACAAACAAGGACTCATTCCAAGTGACGCTGCAACGAGCAATAAGGACTATCCACTAGAAGGAAATACTTGGCTGATGCGTGGAGAAACACAAGGACCCTATGATTATGGCGATACGATTTTGACAAATGCAGCAAAACAAGAACTAGTTTCAAAAGCAATTACTGTTCCATTGAAATCTACAGCTCAAGCACAAATGGCAAATTTTGTCGTATCCAATACTTCAAAAAATAAAGAAAAATCAGTAGAACTTCTAGGGCTGCTTAACAGTGATCCAGAATTATTGAATGGACTTGTTTGGGGAATCGAAGGAGAAGCATGGGAAAAAGTCGATGGTTCAGAGGATAAAATCAAATTGCTAGATGGTTATCAGCCAAACACACATATGTCTGCTTGGAATACAGGAAACAACAAGATTCTATATACACAAGAGTCCATTACGGATGACATGATTGCCAAACGCGACCAATCGATTGCTGAAGCAGAAACTTCACCGATTTTAGGATTCAGCTTCAACACGGACAGTGTGAAAACAGAATTAAGTAATATTTCAAATGTCATGAACCAGTATTTGGATGGATTGAATACAGGAACTGTTGATCCAGATGAAACATTGCCGAAATTAAAAGAAGCTTTAGATAAAGCTGGTTATGACAAGGTATTGAAAGAAATGCAAAAACAATATGACGAGTTTCGACAAGAACAATAATGAATAAAGACAAAGAGGTTGTGACAAAAACGTGTCGCAACCTCTTGTTCCGAATAAACGGTGTTCAAAACCTTGCATCTGCGGCAATCAGCCCAACCGAACGAAAAACGTAGAGAGCTATTTTTGTTCGGCTATTCTTATTACTTGATGCAGGGCAGCTCTTTTACAACCTTTAATACTCAGGCCATGGTGCTGATTGCCCAACCTTTTTGTATAATGAGAAAGTATAAACTTAATGTTTGGAGGAGAAGATATGTTAGGGAAGGTTTTGGAAGAGTTGTTTATCCGAATCTGGGTCGTTATAAAACTAACCTTATATTTCTGGATATACACGTTTGTCGGCGGAATCATCTTTGGATTAGGTACGGCATGGAAAACAGTCAATGAGTTATTTTATTTATATGGATTCGAGTATAAAGAAATCACGTTAAAAAGAGGCTGGAATATATATAAAAGAAATTTTTTAAGAGGAAATCTGCTATTTGGTTTATTTTTATCTAGTACTACTTTATTGAGCTACAATCTATATCTATCTGTTCAAATCAAAGGACTCATTTTTTTAGCTATTGATTTTATTTTGCTTTTTGCCTTATTTTGTCTATTTGCTACTTATCAATACAGTATGATTTTAGACAGTGAATATACGATCTCTGTTCCTAATCTACTAAAGCTGAGTTTTATTTCGGTTTTTTCCAGCTTTTCGTCTTTTCTAAAAACAATTATTGGTAGCGGTATAATTATAGCTGTGACTTGGCAATTCAAAGGATTGATCTTATTTGGTGTCATTGGTCTTTTGACGGTTTGGAATGGTACGACGACGAAACAGTGGCGTGAAGAGTTAGATAAACAGTTGGAAAGTTATGAATAGGATCCGGATTCTATTTTCAAAAGGAACGTTACTGAATCGGCTGTTGCGGAAATATGCGGTTATCATGATTGGTGTAACGATGACTGCTACTATTATTTTTAGTGTCCATACGTGGAATCAAAACCAAAAGCAGGCAGAAAACATGACAAGTGATGCCGTTCAAAGTACAAGCAGAATGCTGAATGACAAAACAACTTTGAGTAGGATCATTAAAAACCAACTCGTCGGTGATTCCGAAAAAATCGAAAATGTCACTACCTACTTAACAAAACCCATAGATCAGTATTTGATGTATGTATATGAGCAGCAAAACAGTACCGACGAATTAGTTTCTTTCCCAAATCAAATCAAAGATCTTTATATAAATTATGAAGAACTAAGTGCGGTATATATCGTACTGAATCAGCTACCGGAGTATTATGAATCCTCTAGAGAAAACAAAGGCGGAGAAGTAAAAGCAGGAACGCCAAAATTACTAGACGCCTTTTATATCAAGTTGCCTATCACACAAGGAGGAGCTGAGTCAGGCAGTATTTTTATCGGTTTCCAAAAGAAAGAGCTAGATACGATTTTAGAGAATCTAACGTCATTCAATGGACTCTCTTTATACATGATTTCTGGCACGACAAATCGCTTGTATACGTTCCATGATAATAAAATAGCTAAAGAAACGTTTGGAAGACAAGAAACGATTATCTCAGAGAGTCTTCAGAAAAATTCACAATTGCCAATTGCTAATCTGAGAAAAAATAATTTTATCCAACATCAAGAACTGTCGGATGATTACCGAATATTAGCTGTATTAGATAAAAAAAGCGTAAAAATCGAAACGGGGAAAAACCTTGCCCCGCTGATTGTAGGTATCATTGTTTTAGACAGTATATTGCTTATCTTTCTTTATAAAACATTCAAACGATATTCACAGCAAATATCCATCGTCATGCAGGCAATGGAGCAAACAGCAGCAGGGAATTTAGAAACCCGGATTGATACAACAAAAACGGAATATGAACTAAAGGAACTTTCCATCGGTATCAACGAAATGTTGGATAGCATCAATCAATTTGTCGAAGACATCTACAAACTAGAAATCAAACAGCAAGATGCACATATGCGGGCGCTTCAAGCACAGATCAATCCGCATTTTTTATACAATACATTAGAATATATCCGAATGTATGCAATCAGCGAAGGAAGCGAAGAATTAGCAGATGTTGTATATGCTTTTTCTGCCTTGCTCCGAAACAACACAAATCAAGAGAAGACGATCACTTTGAAAGAAGAACTGGACTTTTGCGAAAAATATGTCTATTTATATCAAATGCGTTATCCTAATCGAGTGGCCTATCATTTTATGATCGATCCTGATTTGGAAAAGATCGAAGTACCTAAATTTGTGATTCAACCATTAGTTGAAAATTATTTTAAACATGGTATTGATTTTACTCGATTTGATAATGCCCTAAGTGTCAAAGTCTTACAGGAAGACAAGCGGGTAAGAATCATCGTCAAAGATAATGGAAGAGGGATGACTGAAAAACGGCTAAAACAGGTGGAAGAAAAACTGTCTCATCCCAAAGTGGAACTTCACGAATCAATCGGTCTGCAAAACGTGAATGAACGTTTACGTGCCAACTTCGGCAGCAGTTATTACATGTCGCTTGAGAATAATGAGACAGGTGGACTGACTGTTTCTATTACATTCAAGGAGGGGTGAACATGTACCAGGTGTTATTGGTAGATGATGAATACATGATTTTGAATGGGTTAAAAAAGATAATTGATTGGAAAAGTTTAGGGTTCCAAATAGTAGCAACAGCGGAGAATGCCAAAGAAGGACTATCTGTCCTTGAGCAACAGCGGATTGATCTAGTGGTAACGGATGTGACGATGCCAGAAATAAACGGACTGGAATTTATTGAAGCGGCTCAAAAAGAACATCATAATTTTGAATTTATGATTTTGTCCGGGTACCAAGAATTTGATTATTTGAAAGAAGGCATGCAATTAGGCGCAGTGAATTATTTGATGAAACCCGTGAATAAGTTCGAATTGATTGAAAGCCTCAAGAAAATCAAAACACGGTTAGACCAGCAAAATGAACAAAAAAATCAGCAAGAAATCTATCAGGAACTATTATTCAGTCAATGGTTGAATGAAGAGTTAGATGAAGCAAGTGAAGAAGAAATAATAGGACAAATCAGTGAGAAACAGCATAGAATAGTATTGATCCAATTATCAAGAATTCATGATCCTCTTATCAATACATGGTTGAAAGAACACCAGCAAATCTTTTATTATCAAAGAAATTATGGAGACCGTATATTGATTACGCTGTTGTTGGAGGCAGATGAAGTTGATGGATTTTGCTGTTTTGTCCAAGAAAACATCCCTGATCAGGAATGGCTGATCAGTATCGGGGAAGAGACAGATTCATTGGACAAGATCCCTGAAACATTTCAACAAGCGAAAGACAATCTACAATTACATCAATTTTATGGAGATAAAGACGAGCATGTTTTTTACGCAATACAAGCAACAATAAAAGAGCAAACCATCGATTTTTCAAGTTTCAGACGTGTGTTGCAAAATAAACGATTAGATGATGCCCAAAAAATGATCACTGATTTTTTCGAGCAATTTCAGTTAGCAGCCATGATGCCGGAAGACATCCGGCACTCCAGCTTTTTACTGTTTATGGAGATTCAACGGGAATTGATTGATCTAGAAGATGAGGAATATTTACAAGGAATCGAAAAAATTCATCAGGCAAAAACGGTGCAAGAACTCCATCAGCTTCTTCTGTCGTTCGTCCAAAAGCACCAGAGACAGAAAAAATACAGTGGCAATGTAGAAAAAGTAATCGAAATCCTGCATCAGCATTATCAAGAACCACTTACACTCAAAGAAGTGTCAGAAAGTTTGCATTTAAATGTCATGTATTTAGGGCAGTTGTTCAAAAAAGAAACGAAAAAAAGTTTTTCAGCTTATTTGAACCATTTGCGTATGGAAAAAGCAAAGCAGCTGCTTTTGCACAGTAATCAAAACGTCAATGAAATAGCAAGTGAGATTGGCTACAACAATACCACGTATTTCTCTAAATTATTCAAGAAGATTGTCGGCAGATCCCCTAAGGAGTATCGGGAAAAAAGAGGAGAATCCTAAAAAAAGAAGCGTATGGAATGAATCAATGTTCAAAAGTTTGCATCTGCGGTAATAAGCCCAACCAAACGAAAATAGGAGGAGCTATTTTTGTTTGGCTGTTCTTATTACTTGATGCAGGACAGCTTTTTCACAACCTTTTGTTAGTTATCGTTTGATAAAGAAAAAGGCAAATCTTTTGATCGATACTTCTTAGGATGAGGGACGATACCTAATTGGTAAGAAATCTTGCCGCCTTTCAGCAAATCTTGATGGGTAAAATATAATTTCGTATATTCTTTGTCCATCCGATTGATTTTATGGATAAATTGCTGTTGCGGCCGATTAGGAGTGGCTTCAATCGTCAATTCCTTTCCATTTGACAAAAGCACAACAGCCTTGTCCATTAAAGGCATACCGATAACATATTCACCGGTTCCTGGTGTGACAGGATAGAATCCCAGACTATTGAAGATATACCAAGCAGCCATACTTCCGTTGTCCTCATCTCCAGGGTAACCCGTTGAAGAATCGTTGAAAGTTTGAGTCATCAATTGTTTAAGCAATGGCTGTGCCATTTCGGGTTGTCCAATATAGCTGAACAAGTATGGGTAATGAAAACTTGGCTGATTGGAGATAGCTAACTGCCCAAATTCTATCGCAGCCATCTCGCTCATTTCATGAATCTCAAAACCATATCCTCCTGTTTCAAATGTCGGAGATTGATTGCACAAATCAATGAGTTTTTCTTTGAATCTCTCACTGCCGCCATATTTTTCGATCAACCCTGCAAAATCATGATAAACAGCAAAGCTGCTTTGCCAAGCACTGCCTTCTGCATAATCTTGTCCCCAACGATGAGCAGAAAATGGTTCTCTGAATTTGCCATTTTTATCTTTGGAACGCATCCATCCTGTCTCATAGTCAAAAATATTTTGATAGTTCAATGATCGTTGCTGATATTTTTTCACCGTTTCGTCCTCTGCTAGTACTTTGGCAACTTGACTAATACAAAAGTCGCTGTAAGCATAGTCTAGCGTATGATTGACCGATTCATGGTAGTGATTAGGAACATAGCCGTATGTCAAGTAATCCTCTGTCCCTTGTCGTCCATAATTTGGATGATTACTTTGAACTGTAGCGCCTTTCTTTATTGCTGTTAGAAATTCCTGCATCAAGTCTGGCCGAATATCTTTTACAGCAGCATCTGCAATGACTGCATCAATTAATGTCCCAGGCATTAGTCCACGTTCGTCAGGAGACAGCCATTTTGGCAAATAGCCACTTTCTCTATAGCTGTTCAAAAAACCTTCCAGCATTTCTTCGTACTTTTCTACAGCAATCAAAGAATAAAGAGGATAAACCGTTTTATACGTATCCCAAAACCCATTATTTGTATAGAGAACACCAGGTTTCACAGATCGACTAGTCGTATCATAGTGGATTTTTTGCCCACTAGGATCCATTTCATAAAATGTCTGCGGAAATAAAAACACTCGATAGAAGTTATGATAAAACGTCCGCAATTGTTGTTGATCATGGTGTGTGAGCTGTATACGATCAAAATAGGATTGCCATTGTTTCTGGCTGTTAGCAAGGTAAGTCTCTTTGCTTTGGTTTTGTTCTAGTTCCAGGTTATAAGCTGCTTGTTCCGAGCTGATAAAAGATGTCCCGAATCGGATGATTTGTTTTTTTGTCTGTTCAAAATACAACGGGATCGAATCGCTATTTTTGTTGGAAACAGCTAACTCATCAATTGTTAAAGGATATTCAAATCTCAATATAAAATAAAAAGAAAAATCAGGATCTTCTGAACCAGCAAAATGTGTGATTTTTCCTTCCACTGTGTAAGGATCTATAACAAAGAGCTGATGACGTCCCGGAAAGGATAAAAGTAAACCGCTATCATTTCTGCTGTAATCAATAGATAAGATTCCGCCATACATACTGGGTATCAATGTAGAGCGGATGCCATAACGCAATTGACGGATCGACAGATGAGTCGGACAAAATATACTTTCTTCTGGGCGGTAAGAACTTTGAGCATGAAAAAGGGTATTTTCCTGTAATTTACCATTGATTGGCGTGAGCAGCATATGACTAAAATCGCCCATCCAAGGACTTGGTTGGTGGGTAAGTCGATAACCTTGAAAAACACGATCCTCAGGATGAAACCACCAGCTGCCGTTTTGATCGGTCGTTTGCGGTGCAAAATAATTCATCCCAAAAGGAACGCCAGTGTAAGGCTGGCAGTTCCCGTTAGAGAAATTTGGCTGATTAGCTGTGCCATGTCTAGTATCTATTTGACCGATATTCATTTTATTTCTCCTTTGTTGATTGTCTTTTGATAAATGAAACTGGAAATTTGCTGTCGGAAGGACGTTCGTTTGTCTCTAACCAAGTGATCAAAGCCTCTCCAGCAAGCTTGCCTAACTGTTCAAAATCTTGTGCAATGGTTGTCAGCGGTGGATCAACAAGAGCGGCTGCTTGGATATCATCAAATCCGATGATTGAAAAATCTTCAGGAACATGATAATCATGCTGTCTCAAGAAATTCATCGTCTGGATAGCAACAACATCGTTTTCGCAAACAAAAGCGGTCACTTCATACTTAGTGATATAAGAAAGCAATTCATCGAATGTCGCGCTTTTGTCATCCAGCGAAGTGTGGAAAGCCAAACCAGCTTTGTCTAATGCTTCAAGGTAACCAAGGTAACGCTGACGTACGGATTGTGGATGAGTCTGTGCACCAAATAAATAAGCGATTTTTGAATGTCCCTGTTCGATCAAATGAGAAGTAGCGAGCACACCACCTTGGAAGTTGTCGGAAAGCACGGTAGGAAAAGGCAATTCATAGATTTTTTTATCCAATATGATAACAGGGAATTCCTTTAATGAAAGCTCAAAAAGCAAGTCAAGATGCTGTTCTGTATCAAAGGCATAATAAATCAATCCATCAAATTCATGGATGAGTTCTTTTGCCGTTTTATTTTGTAAAAAATCATGTGTCGTCATCATGACATCCATCTGTTTATCCTGCATCACAGGATTCAATCCCTTGGTAAAATCACCAACAGACAAATCAGCGACATATGGAAGAAGAAACAGAATCCGCCGTGTTTTTGTAGGTGAAGGAAGCATCTGCTCCGGAGAAGCTGATTTAACAAAACTGCCTTTCCCACGAACGCGATAAATCAGCCCTAATTGCTCTAATTCAGTCAATGCACGTTTTGAAGTGATTCTGCTTACTTTATAAGTATGGGAAAGTTCCTTTTCAGTTGGTAGTTGGCTATCTACAGGTAATTCACCAGTTAAAATAGCCATTTGCAAATCATTAAATATTGTCTGGTACAATGGTTGATTCATATAAACACCTCTTAATGATATATCATATTTAAATAATACCATAATAGATGAAAAAGTAAATAAAAATTTATTTTTTTGAAAGCGTAGACATAAAATGACACAAGAGGTATAATCTTTAAAGATATATCAAATGAAAAGAGGAAATTTATATGGTTTATAAAGATATACCAAAGTCAGTGCGAAAATTTATGAATGATATCACACAAAAATGCGGGAAAAACCATGCGGACTGGGCAACGAATTTTACAGCAGCATTTGCCAACACATTATTGACAACAGTCAAAAAGCAAAATGACGGTACTACTTTTTTATTGACAGGAGACATTCCTGCAATGTGGTTGCGAGATTCTACTGCACAAGTTCGTCCTTATTTAGTGATTGCAAAAGAAGATGAGGAACTAGCTGACATGATTAGTGGGTTGGTCAAAAAGCAATTTTTTTATATCAACATCGATCCATATGCGAATGCCTTCAATGAAGAAGCGAACGGTGCGGGACACCAAACAGATCACACAAAAATGAACGATTGGATCTGGGAAAGAAAATATGAAATTGATTCTTTATGCTACCCGATACAGTTGGCCTATCTTCTTTATAAAAATACAGGAAAAACGGACCAATTCAACCCAACTTTTATTGAAGGGATCAAAAAAATCTTAGGCGTGTTCGAAACAGAGCAGGATCATGAACACTCTCCTTATACATTTATACGAGATACGACAAGAAAAGAAGATACGCTGATCAATGACGGACGAGGAGCCAAAACAACTTTTACAGGTATGACATGGTCTGGGTTCCGTCCTAGCGATGATGCTTGCCGTTACGGATATCTGGTACCATCCAATATGTTTGCGGTGGTCGTGTTAGGTTATGTGGAAGAAATTTTCCAAACGATACTCGATGATAAAGAAATTGTACAGAAAGCACAAATATTGAAGAAAGAGATTCAAGAAGGTATCCAAAATCACGGACGGACGGTTAATCAAAAAGGGCAAACGATTTATGCATACGAAGTAGATGGAATGGGGCACGCGACGGTCATGGATGACAGCAATGTGCCCAATTTGATCGCGGCACCTTATTTGGGTTACTGTTCGGAAAAAGAGGAAGATTATCTTCAAACAAGAAGAACATTGTTGAGTAAAGAGAATCCATATTTTTATGAAGGAAAGTACGCAAAAGGAATTGGTTCTTCCCATACGCCAAAAGAGTATGTTTGGCCAATTGCACTAGCTATGGAAGGAATGACAACACCAGATAAATCTGAAAAAGAACGGCTATTGAATTTGCTTGTAGCAACTGCTGCAGGAACACATCTTATGCACGAAGGATTTGATGTGAACAATCCTGAAAATTATACAAGAGAATGGTTTTCTTGGGCAAACATGATGTTTTGCGAATTAGTCATGGATTACTTTGATATTCGAGTAGAAAAATAGGAGGTACTGTAAATGAAAAAGAAAGTATATATCATTTCTCATAGTCACTGGGATCGTGAATGGTATATGGCTTACGAACAGCATCACATGCGGTTGATTGAATTGATAGACGATTTATTAGAGCTATTTGAAGTTGATCCGTCCTTCAACAGTTTTCATTTGGATGGGCAAACGATTATTTTAGATGACTATCTTCAAGTAAGACCAGAAAAAAGACAGGCGCTCCAACAAGCAATCAATGAAGGAAAATTGAGAATCGGACCATTTTATATCTTGCAAGATGATTTTCTGATCAGTTCGGAATCAAACGTGAGAAATATGCTGATTGGCATGGAAGAAAGCCGTAAATGGGGAACCCCCGTCATGTTAGGTTATTTTCCTGATACATTTGGAAATATGGGACAGACGCCTCAATTAATGAAACAAGCTGGTATTTCAGCAGCGGCGTTTGGCCGTGGGGTAAAACCAATTGGCTTTGACAATCAAGTTCTGGAAGCAGAAAACTATTCTTCTCAATACTCAGAGATGTGGTGGAAAGGACCTGATCAAACAGAAATTTTTGGTCTGTTATTTGCCAATTGGTATAGCAATGGGAACGAGATTCCCGTAGAAAAAGAAGCTGCTCGTGTCTTTTGGAAGCAGAAATTAGCAGATGCAGAACAATATGCATCTACTGATCATCTATTAATGATGAATGGTGTTGATCATCAACCAGTACAAAAAGATATATCAAAAGCAATTCATCTCGCAAATGAGCTGTTTCCAGATTACGAGTTCATCCATTCTAATTTTACTGACTATCTGGAAGCAGTTCGACAAGAGTTGCCAGAAGACTTAGGTTCAGTAGAAGGAGAATTGACAAGTCAAGAAACGGATGGCTGGTATACTTTAGCCAATACAGCATCTGCTCGCGTTTATTTGAAACAATGGAATACCAAGGTCCAACGGCAGCTAGAAAACATCACAGAACCACTTGCGACGATGGCTTACGAAGTTACAGGGATTTATCCCCACGATCAATTAGATTATGCTTGGAAGACATTAATGCAAAATCATCCTCATGACAGTATTTGCGGTTGTTCAGTCGATTCTGTCCATCGGGAAATGATTCCTCGTTTTGAAAAAGCAGATGAAGTCGGAAAGTATCTTGCACAAGATTCTTTAGAACAACTGGCCACAGCAATCGATACAACTGGATTTCCAAAAGACAGCTTTCCATTTGTCGTTGTAAATACTGCAGGAATGGATAAAACTGGCGAAGCAGAAATAACCATCGAATTAGAAAGAAAAAGATTCGCTGAGGGAATACCGGAACATCTGTATCAAGAGTTAGAACAGTTGCCTAGACGGAAGTATCATGTAGAAACAAAAAGCGGGGCCACTATACCAGCTATTTTATCTGAAGAAACTGTACAATTTGGTTATGATTTGCCGAAAGATCGTTTCCGTGTGCCATATATGGCAAAGACAATCAAGGTAACTTTACCAATAAAAAACATGCCAGCGTTTTCTTGGGAAACATTCGCGCTTGTAGAAGGGGAAGCGAAAGCAGAAGAAAAGGAAACAATGATCCGTCAGAGTGGACGAATCGTCGAAAACGCCCACCTACGTTTGACGATTGAAAAAAACGGTGCCATTACAATGGAAGATCGTAAAAACAAACGAAAATGGAATAACCTGCATATTTTTGAAGATATCGGTGATATAGGAAACGAGTATATCTTTAAGCAACCTGTCTATGATCAACCAATCCTATCCAGTAATCAAGAGGACTCTGAAGTAAAAGTATTAGTAGATACACCAGAAATAGCAAAAATAAGTATTCTACAGGAAATGGAGATCCCAGTTTCTGCAGACGAGCGTTTAGAGAAAGAACAACGGATGGTTGTAGAATTTCGTTATCGAAAAGCAGAACGATCTAAAGAAAAACGGATCCTTCAAATAGAAACGATCATGACAGTCAGAAAAGATAGTAAAAAAATCGACTTTGAAACGACTCTTGACAATCAAATGAAAGATCATCGATTGCGTGTCTTGTTTCCTACAAAGTTACATGTGGAACATCACGAAGCAGATAGTATTTTTGAAGTAGTAAAGCGCCCAAACCATGTATCTAGGAGCTGGGAAAATCCCACGAATCCGCAACATCAGCAAGCATTTGTCAATATTCATGATGAACAGAACGGTGTAACAGTTGGTAACTTTGGTTTGAATGAATACGAAGTAACAGCAGATGGACAAATCGCGGTGACGCTACTTCGCTGTGTGGGAGAACTAGGAGATTGGGGGTATTTTCCAACACCAGAAGCACAGTGTTTAGGTAAGCATCAGTTCAATTACAGCGTTGAACTACATGGACCAGAAGAAACATTCTCTACTTATTTGCATGCATACGCGGCACAGATTCCTTTTTCCACTCAACAAATCAAACATCATGAAGGAACATTGGTATCAAAACAACAATATTTAACGATAAAAAGTGAAACGTTTGCAATTACAGCTTTGAAACGGAGTAAGTTTAGTGATAAAGTAGTAGTGAGAGGTTTCAATATGTCTAGTCATTTAGAAAAATTAGAAATAACTAAAGACAATCGAAAAACGGTCATATTGAATCTGCTTGAAGAACCAACGCAGCAATCGGTTGTCCCGATAATCCAACCTTATGAAATTCGGACAATCGGATTCGAGGAGGAAAACTAAATGTATGGCGGAATAGAAGCAGGCGGAACAAAATTTGTGTGTGCGGTTTCAGAAGATGGAGAGATTTTGGAAAAAACAAGTATTCCTACCACAACACCAGAAGAAACATTGGATCAAGTATTTGAATTTTTTGATCGTTATGAACTGAATGGAATCGGGATTGGCTCATTCGGCCCGATTGGTATCGACCAAACAAAAGATAATTACGGATACGTTTTGGCAACTCCCAAAAAAGGATGGGCACAATTTGATTTTCTCGGCACAATCAGGAAACGCTACAATGTTCCTGTTGCTTGGACGACGGATGTCAATGCGGCTGCATACGGGGAGCTGAAGCAAGGGGCGGCACAAGGAAAAAATAGTTGTATTTACCTTACCGTGGGAACAGGAATCGGTGCAGGCGTTGTGATCAATGAGGAAATTTTTTCAGGAATCGCACATCCTGAAATGGGACATATTTGGGTAAAACGCCATCCAGATGATCAATATGAAGGCACTTGTCCTTATCATAAAGACTGTTTAGAAGGATTAGCAGCAGGTCCGTCTATTGAGGCACGTATAGGAATCAAAGGGCAAGATCTGCCACAAGATCATCCGATTTGGGATATTCAAGCTTTCTATATTGCTCAAGCACTGATCAACTATACGTTGACGTTAGCACCTGAAAAGATTATTTTAGGCGGCGGGGTAATGAATCAGGATCATCTCCTTCAAAAAATTCGTCAGCAATTTGTTGAATTGATGGGTGGCTACATGGAAACACCTCAAGTAAGTGAATATATCGTTCGTTGGGGACTGCCGAATGAAAGTGGGATTATCGGTAGTTTGCTGTTAGCAGAACACGAACATCAAAAGTAAGCAGACAAGTTACACAAAAAGAACGTAGTCTTATCAGCAGATAATGATAGGACTACGTTCTTCTTTCTATTTCCACAATCCGGGTAAAGCTTTACCAACTATTTTTTCTTGAGTAAATGGATGAATCATGTGCAGTTCTAATGCATGGAGCATCAGCCGTTCAGCTGGTCTATTTTGGTAAAGAGGGTCTCCGACGATTGGATGCCCTATATGAGCTAAGTGAACTCTGATCTGGTGCGTACGACCGGTTTCCAAAACACAATACACTTGTGTTTTTCCAGAAAGTACTTTGTCGACAGTGACATGTGTCAAGGCGTTCTGACCATTTTTATCATCTACGACCCGTTTTCTCCGATCATGGCGATCGCGTCCGATTTTATTGGTAATAGTCCTATCTTTGGCGATTTTCCCCCATACGATGGCTTGATATCTCCGATAGATCATTTTTTGTTCCAACATTCTTCCAAGTATCGGCAAGACAAATGGGTTTTTTGCAAATAAAACAGCGCCGCTTGTTTCTTTGTCCAAACGGTGGACAACATAAGGTCGTTGTTTTTTCGTATCGAGATAAGCAGCTAAGTGATTGAGCAAGGTACTGTTTTCTGTTGGTTCGTTTGGATGAGTCTTCATTCCTGCAGGCTTATCCACTATAATCAAATGTTCATCTTCATATAAAACACGGATGTGCTTCGCATCTCCTAATTGGACTTCTTGATAATTATAATCTGTTTCTTCGAATAACAATGTGATCTGGTCATTGCCTTTTACTTCATGATGGAACAAAGCAGGTTGTTGATTGATCCAAACGTTTTTACGTATACGCAAAAAGTGCCGAACCTTTCTAGGAACTAACCATTCCTTTTCAAGCAAGTCGCGAATCGTTGTTTCAGGGTGGTTCATAGGTAAAGTAATCGTGATTTTCACAAGTGTACTCCTTTCGGTAAAATTGCAGACTAATTGTACCATTTTTAAAACATATTTAAGAAAAAACTTACATTTTTCTGTTCATTCTTATGTTACTCTACTTGCACTAGCGAAAAAAAACAAATCGAACTACAACTTAAGCAGGAAGAAAACACTCTTTCATTATGGTAAAATAAGACGATTGAATTGAATAGACAGGAGAAGAAGCGAATGGATTTTCAAAGCATTTTAGGAAAGATAAAAGCTGCTTTGATCAGTTTTTGGCGATGGATCAGACCATATCTCGGACAATTCCATCGATGGCGAAAGCGCATTTGGAAAAAATATCATGTGAACAAATTGATTTTGCTGATTGGTTTGATCTGTGTCTTAGTGACAAGTATCTACCTTTTTATTTTAGCCAAACAAGCAAATGTCGAAACGTTAAAATCTGGATTAAGCCAATCGACAGTCATTTATGACAAGAAAAATGAAGAAGCTGGCACACTGTACGCCCAAAAAGGGACATACGTAGAATTAAACGCGATTTCTCCCTATATCCAAGATGCGGTGATCTCGACAGAAGATAGGAATTTTTACGAACATCACGGATTTGATATCAAAGGAATCGCCCGTGCGGCTGTTCGGATGGTTTTGTCTGGCGGAACATCAGGGGGCGGAGGAAGTACGATCACTCAGCAGCTTGCCAAAAATGCTTATCTGACATTAGATCAAACATTTGATCGAAAAGCGAAGGAATTATTTTTGGCAATCGAGATCGAAAAGAAGTACAGCAAAGAAGAAATCTTGACCATGTATCTTAACAATGCCTATTTTGGCAACGGGGTATGGGGTGTCCAAGACGCTTCCAGAAAGTATTTTGGAGTAGATGCAACGAATGTTACGCTATCTGAGGCTGCTACTTTGGCAGGAATGCTGAAAGGTCCTGGTATTTATAATCCGATTGATCACCCAGCAAATGCGAATGATCGGAAAAACACAGTATTAAGCGTAATGGAAGAAAACGGAAAAATCACAAAAGAACAAGAACAAGCAGAAAGCCAGACAGACATCAGTGCTTATCTTCATGACACATACGACAATTCAGATTCTGGTTATCGTTATCCTTATTATTTTGATGCAGTGATCGATGAAGCAGTTAACGAGTATGGTCTTGATGAAGAAGATGTCATGAATAAAGGCTATAAAATCTATACAGCTTTAGATCAGGATTACCAAAAGCAATTAGAAGCTACTTATCAAAATAATGCATTATTCCCAGCAAATGCTTCAGATGGTGCCATGGTCCAATCTGCTTCAGTAGCTTTAGATCCGAATACAGGCGGTGTACAAGCATTAGTAGGACGAAGAGGAGATCATGTCTTTAGAGGATTCAGCTTTGCTACACAGATGCGCCGTTCTCCAGGATCAACGATCAAACCATTAAGCGTGTATACACCAGCGTTGGAAGCTGGCTACAAGCCTTCTAGTGTCTTGAAAGATGAACCGCAAAGTTATTACGATGCGCATAATTTTGACGGGACATACCAAGGAGAAGTACCGATGTATCAGGCTGTTGCACAAAGTTTGAACTTGCCTGCTGTATGGCTTTTGCATGAGATCGGTTTACAAAAAGGATATGATAAAGCAGAAGAATTCGGCCTGCCTTTAGCAAAATCTGATAAGTATTATGGCTTAGCTCTTGGCGGATTAGAAAAAGGAGTATCTCCAATGATCATGGCGGGTGCTTACAGTGCATTTGCCAATGAAGGTCAGATGTATACGCCGCATCTCATCACGAAAATCGTTGATTCAACTGGAGCGGTGATCATCGATAATACAAACAAAAAGCCAAAACAGGTCATATCAAAGGAAACAGCCGATGAAATGACTAGCATGCTTCTTGGTACATTCTCAAATGGGACAGCAGCTGCTGCGAATCCTGCAGGTTATACGATAGCAGGGAAAACAGGAACCACAGAAACTAATTTCGATGCCACGAAAGCAAATGACCAATGGATGATTGGGTATACGCCAGACGTAGTGATTTCGACATGGATGGGGTATGAAGAATCCAGCAAGTTGCATTATTTGGAAGGGACAAGTGGAAATGTTGTCGGGAAAGTCTTCAAATCAGCGGCAGAAGGTATCCTTCCTTATACTTCCAAAACAGGATTTAGTGTAGCGGATGCCTATGCCACAGGAGGGCAAGTGGTAGCAGCAGATCAAGTTGGAAACACAGGTAATTCTAATGGAGAGTCTGGAAATTGGCAAGATAACTTGAATCAATACGGTGAACAAGCAAAAGAAGGATTGAAGAATTTCGGCGATATGGTGAAAGAAGGCGTTCAGGGAATTGGTGAAGCGGCTAAAGACCTCTGGCGGAAATATCAAGGAGAGTAGACCCTTTGAAAACGAATAACCCCATGTTACAATAGAGAGTAACTACTAAAAGAAAAGAGGGCATAACATGTCAAACATCTACGATAGCGCAAATCAGATCGAACGTGAGATCCGTGAATTACCAGAATTCAAAGCGTTGAAAGAAGCGTACGAGAAAGTACAAGCAAACGAAGAAGCACACAAGCTATTCAAAGACTTCCAAGCGATGCAAATCGAATTACAAGAAAAACAAATGAGCGGACAAGAATTCAGCGACGAAGATGCAATGAAAGCACAAGAAATGGCTGTGAAAATTCAATCAGAAGAAGTAATCAATGATTTAATGCAAAAAGAACAAGGGTTCAGTACGATCATTAATGACTTGAACCGGATTATCATGACGCCAGTTCGCGACCTTTACAGCGAATAGAATTATTTTATGAAACAACAGAGGTTGTGAAAGAGCTGTTCAGCCTTGAGCGATGACAAAATTGCTTCTTATTGCCGATAGACTGTCGCTTGAACACCATTTACCAAGAGGTCGTGAGCCTACCGTTTAACTCTGAGTTACAAGGAACAATTTCAAAAAAAGCTTCTCATGTTTGATGACTATTGTGATTTGTGACCGAGGAGTTGGCAGGAGAACACCGTTTATTTAGAAATAGGAGAGACGACAAAACTCTTGTCGTCTCTCCTTTTTTTGTCATTCATTTTTCAAACGGTAAAAATAGCCCTCTTGAGCTAACAGCTCTTCGTAAGTACCCATCTCAACGATTTTTCCTTCATCGATCACGACGATTTTATCTGCCTCTTTGATCGTTGAAAGCCGATGAGCCACAATAAAAGTAGTGGGTGTTTCTGTCAGGTAATTCAGGGCCTGCTGGATTTTTTTCTCTGACTGGTTATCTAAAGCTGAAGTTGCTTCATCTAGCAAAATGATTTTCGGCTGACGTATCAATGCTCGTGCAATAGAGATACGTTGTTTTTGGCCACCAGACAGCTTGTTGCCATGTTCGCCTACTAAGGTATCCAGACCATCAGGAAGCTGGTCAATCAGTGAAGAAAGTTGCGCAGCTTCGATGACTTCATTTAAACGTTCTTTTGATACGTTTTTCAAGCCATAAGTGATGTTCTCTTTGATCGAAGCGGAGAACAACAAAGTGGTTTGAGGAACAACGGCTAAATAATTACGCACACTTCGCATATCCAATTCATCCAAAGGCTGATCATCCAAGAAAATCCTCCCTGAAGACGGCTGGATAAATCCAATCAATAAGTTAAGGAGTGTAGATTTTCCAGAACCAGATGGCCCAACAAAAGCAATTGTTTCTCCAGCTTTCACCTCTAGAGAAAAATGATCGATAATCGGCTTGAGTGAGTCCGGGTAATGAAAAGAAACATTCTCAAAACGAAAATTTCCATCCAAATGTTGGATTTTTTTCTTACCGTGATAAGTTTCTACATCGCCAGCAATCAACAGTTCACCAATAGAAGTAATAGATTCCATGCCTTTTGAAATCGTAGGAATCAGTGTGATCATTCCAGAAACGGAATTGACGATCGTTGTGAAATATGTCTGATACATCACGACATCACCTGGTTGGATACGCCCTTGTAAAGCTAATATCCCAGTGAAAATCAAACAAGTCAGCTGAAATATCTGAAAACTAGCCCAGCTGACTGATCCGAAAACAGATTGCAGGATATCTAAGTGGAATCCTTTTTCATAGATTTGGGTAAAATGCTTATTTAAGCGAGTGGTTTCGTGTTTTTCTAACCCATGAGCTCGAGCAATCGGTGCTAATTCGATCACTTCGATCACTTTTGCAGAAGTTTCTTCCATTTCTTGCCGGAAATCTGAATTGGACTGTCTGATCCTTTTCCGGAAAAAAAGAGTAACTAACGCGGCGAGAGGGACAGTCAATAAGAAAAACAAGAAAACGACAGGACTTCTATAAAGCGTGATACCTAAAGCCACGAATAAATTGACAGCAATGTTCAATCCGCTGACAAATACTTGAGAGGACAATGTTTGGATGGCTTCTACATCACGGATGATCTTTGATTGGATCCGGCCAGATTGCAATTCTTTTTGATAGGGAATAGAAAGTTCTTGGATTTTCTTGATAAGGGTCGCTCTTAGTCCAGCTTCTACTTGCCGGATCGAAGTGCTATGGTATTTTACATGAAAATAATTCGTCAATATATTTTGTCCGATCAGACAAGTCATCAAAAAAGCGTTGAAATAAATCGCCTGCAATTGAGAGGAATCTTTTGATGAAGCTGCATTGATTACATTGGCAATAGCGATCGGCATTAACCAAGATGGAAGATGTTTGATAATAAAAAAGAGTCCTGACATGGCAAAGCGCCAATAATTCCCCTGATAAAGATGCAGCAATGTCTGAAAAGCATTTGCATGATATTTTTGATAACTTTTCTGTATTCGTTCCTCCATAATCTTCTCCTTAACAATCTTGGTAAATAAACTGCAAGTGTTCTATTGCTTCAGGAACATAAATCTCAGGAGTAGCTTCAAGAGTGGCGTACATTAGAGGACGCTCATATTTGATATAATGCAGTACCGGTCGGAAATCTAAACAGCCTTTGCCAACAGGAACCATGCGGATCTTTCCATTTTCCATGATGTAGTCTTTGAGATGAAGGGCTGTAATACAACCCTGTAAATTGTCCAAGGCACCTTGGATCACTTTCTCCTGATCAGTATGATTTTCTTTATGCATCAAATTCGCACAATCTAAAATAATTTTTAAATTTGGTGAAGCTACTTCATCGACTAAACGTTTGGCTAACTGATAGTTATAGATTGGATGATTGATCCCTGCTTCAACAGCAACAGTTACGCCAAAATTTTCTGCATGAGCGACTAATTCAATGACAGAATTTCTAGCGATCTGATAAGCTTCTTCAGTAAAATTTTCTTTTGTGTAACCGACAGAGACACTACCAGTTTCTGTAGCGATCATCTTGGCTTGATAGGCAGAGCACAGAGCAATTTGCTGTTTGAAAGTTGCTAATGCTTGTGCACGAACTTCTTGATTTTTGCTGGATAGGTTGATATAGCATCCTAAAATGGAAAGTTCGATATTGTTTTTTTGGAAGTATTCACCAAAATAGGCAGCACTTCCAAGTGTCATGGCATTTAATTTAAGTTGTTCAGGAAATGCTTTTTGCGGTGCAAATTGGATATGGGACAAGTGAAGCTGTGATACTTTTTGAACGATTTCTTCACGATTTCGAACCTCTAGATCATGGGCACGAATGCCTAAATTTAATGGAAACATTTCAAACTCCTTTTTGTAAATAATCAGCAAGAGGCAGACGGGATTCTTTTATCAATTCAGCAATTATTCGGGCAACTTTATCAGCGCCTTCTGGACTAAAGTGGGTATTATCCTTTAGTCCTTCTGGGTAATTTTCACAACTATTAGGCATAAGATGCAGATAGAATTTTTTTGTCTCTTCTTTTGAAAAGATCTGGAAATATTCTTGTGATCGTGAGAAAACATCTAAAAGCGGAATATGGTATTTCTCAGCAAATGCACGCATCGCTTTTGGATAGTCTCCAAGTATATCTGGATTCAATGTTCCATTTTCTAAGTAATCTCGTCGCGTCACAGATGTCAGCAAGACCATGTGGACATTCGCTTTTTTTGCGCATTCAAAAAATATCTGCAGATTTTTTAAATAGCTACCGAATGGAAGCGTACCTCTTTCTTCTTGGATTTTCTGGTCGTTATGTCCAAATTGTACAAATAAGAAATCATTTGGCTGAAACTGTGAAGCTAAACGGGCTAACCTTCCTTCCTGGATAAATGTTTTAGTGCTGCGTCCATTCTTTGCTTGGTTATTAATCTGGATCTCAGGTGAAAAATAAGCAGATATTTTTTCTCCCCAACCTGTCTCGGGACGCTTGTTTTCATCTTTTTCTGCCGCAGTAGAATCACCGGCAATATGGATAGTAAGCATGTTATCTCTTCTTTCATAAAGGTTTATAGGCAATGAAGCAGAACAGCAAGAGAAGAAGACGGAGCAAATTTGGTCCGTCTTCTTCTCTAAAACGTGGATAAACGGATTCCGTTATTTCGCTATCCTGTTTTTGATTCGTTACTGTTACTATTAATCAATTAGGCAAAAAAGCCAAAGTAATTTTTAGCATTTGTATAACTAATCGCTTGAACGAGACTTCCTAAAAGTTGTTCATCCTCAGGCGCTTCCCCTCGCATGACCATTTCGCCTAAAAATTCACAAAGAACACGACGGAAATATTCATGTCTAGTGTAGGAAAGGAAACTTCTTGAATCTGTCAGCATGCCGACAAAATTCCCCAAAGCACTACCATCAGCAAACTGTGTCAATTGATCGCGCATACCAGCTCGAGTATCGTTGTACCACCATCCAGAACCTAACTGCAGTTTTCCATTCTGTTCTTTTTGGAAACAGCCCATCAAAGCTAAAATCGCAGGGTAGTCATTTGGATTCAGTGAATAGAGGATCGTCTTTGGCAACTGATTCGTTTCTTCTGCACGATTCAATAATTTTTGCAGAGGAATAGTCAAAGAAAGATCATTCATTCCATCATAACCGGTATCGGGTCCTAATTTTTCCAACATTTGTGTATTACAATTACGATAAGCATGAATATGCAGCTGCATTGTCCAATTATGAGAATGATAGAAGTGGGTCAAACGTATCAGTGTTTCTGTACGATAAGCATCGATTTCATCTGAAGATAATAGTTTGTTAGCTCGTGCTTTTTGAAAAATCTCTTCTAATACTGTTTCATCCGCTTCTTTATAGCGTAAGGTGTCTAAAGCGTGGTCGGAAACACGACATCCATGTTGATGGAAGTATTCTATCCGCTGCCCTAAAACTTCGATCAGTTCTTGATAGGTGGTAATCGTTTGGTCAGCTGCTTCTTCCAGTAGTGTAATCCATGCATTAAATCCTTCTTTTTCAATATTGAGTGCTTTGTCTGGACGGAATGAAGGGAGAACTTTCAAATCTGGTTCTTCATGAGCAAGCAATTGATGATAGTGTAAGTCATCTGCTGGATCATCTGTCGTACAAATCACTTCTACATTCGATTTTTTCGCGATTTCCCGCCGACGGAAATCAGGAGATGCCAAAATTTCATTTGCTTGTGTCCAAATTTTCTCTGCGTTTTCTTCATTTATCAACAAGTCAATATCGAAGAAACGCTTCAATTCAAGATGTGACCAACTGTAAAGCGGATTGCCGATAATTTTTGGTACGGTTTGACACCAAGCTAAAAATTTTTCAAAATCAGAAGCATTTCCTGTGATTTTTTCTTCAGGCACGCCGCAAGCTCGCATCAAGCGCCATTTGTAATGATCGCCTCCTAACCAAGCTTCTGTCAGATTGCTGAAATTGTTGTTTTCGTAAATTTCTTTTGGATCTAAGTGACAGTGATAATCAATAATGGGCATATTTTTTGCGTAGGAATGATAAAGATTTTTCGCCCAATCGTCTTTTAATAAAAAATCATCAGATAAAAACATAAATCTTCCTTCTTTCTTTTTATACTGTTTTATGAAAATCAAAGTGTTACTCCGTTTTTAAAAATGGCAATTTCTCTAACGTCATTTTGTTCATTTTTCGTTTCTTCTCCACTAGCCACAGCGATGATTTTTTGAACAAATGATTCTAAGATCACTTCCATTGGTTGTTCTAATAAGACGCCTGCATTAAAGTCCATCCAATGACCTTTGCGTTCAAAAAGAGTCGTGTTCGTAGATACCTTGACCGTAGGGACATATGAGCCAAACGGAGTCCCTCTTCCTGTGGTAAACAAGACCAACTGGCAATCGGATGAAGCAAGAGCAGAGGCAGCTACAAGATCATTCCCGGGAGCTTGCAATAAACTAAGTCCTGGTTTTCTGATTTTTTCGCCATATTGCAGTACATCAACGACAGGAGAGCTTCCTGATTTTTGCGTGCAGCCTAAAGACTTATCTTCTAATGTAGTGATCCCACCTGCTTTATTACCAGGAGATGGGTTTTCGTAAACTGGTTCCCCGTAAGACAAGAAATACTGTTTGAAGTCATTGATCAAGTCAACGATTGAACCAAAAACTTTTTCATTTTCCGCTCGTGCCATCAATACTTGTTCTGCACCAAACATTTCTGGCACTTCTGTTAAGATCGTGCTACCTCCTTGAGCAATCAAGTAATCAGAAAATGCACCAAGCAAAGGATTGGCAGTTATTCCCGATAGACCATCAGAACCGCCGCATTTCAAACCGACATTCAACTTAGAGAGCGGGACTGGTATGCGCTGGTCGTTTTCGACCGCGGTTAAAAGTTCTTCTAATAGAGCTACGCCTTGTTCGATCTCATCATAGACATCTTGGGCCACTAGAAATTTCACTCGTTCTTCATCATATTCACCTAAAATTTTTTTGAATTCAGGAACGGTATTGTTCTCGCAACCTAATCCAAACACTAAAACTCCGCCAGCATTTGGATGGTTTACCGCGTCTGCTAAGATTTCTCGAGTATTTTGATGATCTTTTCCAAGCTGTGAACAGCCGTAGGGATGCTTTAAAATCGTAATATGATCAAACTGTCCCAGATCCGGATGTTTTTCTTTGAACTGTTTGACGATCAGTTCAGCAATTCCATTCACACACCCAACGGTAGGAACTAAGAACAAGTCATTACGAATCCCTACTTTTCCATTTTTTCGTAAGTAGCCTTGAAATGTTCGGTTCTCAAAAGGATAATGACTTGGATGGACATCTTTTTCATATCGATAATCCAATTCACCAGAAAGGTTGGTTTTTACATTATGAGTGTGCAGCCATTGACCGGCAGTTACGTCTGTCGTCACGTGCCCGATTGGATAGCCATATTTGATCACGTTGTCTCCAGCTTTCAAATCACTCAATGCAATCTTGTGACCTTGCGGGATATCTTCAAGAGTGGTGATCGTTTGCTGATCAATCGTCAGTTGTGTTTGCTTTGGGATAGGTGTTAATGCGACAACAACACTGTCTCGTTGATTTAATTTCATTGTTGGTTGCAGGGTTTCAAGCATGGACCATCGTTCCTTTCATTTCTTGTAATACTGCTCGGACACCTTTTTGATCGATTTTTGTAGCCATTTCTTGAACAGTATCTGCCACATTCGGTAATTGAGACAAATCTTCTCCCCAAAGCGCAGCGTTTTGCAATAATCGAAGAATAGCTGTTTCATTATCAGACCAAGCATCAACAAATTCGCTTATCGTCTTTTCATCATCATGGGGCTTTACTTGATCGCCTCGATACATAAGAAGTAACGCAGCTAGTGAAACAGAGATTAGCGGTGGTACTTGATTTTTTTCTTCGATATACTTCTTGAAGACCGGAAGCAGACGGGTGCTGAATTTTGAAACACTATTTAATGAAATCGCTTCTAATTTGTGATGGGCAAAAGGATTCAAGAAACGTTCTTTGATTTGATCAGCATAAATGGCTAATTCATCTTTAGGTAAAGAAAGCATAGGAATCAATTCTAGATCGAATAGCTGATCAACATAAGCGGAGAATAAAGGATCTTTCATTACTTCTTCTACAGTTTCCAATTCCGCCAACAAAGCAAGAGGGACCATCGCTGTGTGCGGTCCATTAAGCAAATGTACCTTACGTTCACGATAAGGAGTCATATCATCTGTGATGATGACATTCAAGCCAGCCTGTTTGAATCGTAGTTGATTTTCCAACTCTTTAGGTCCTTCGATCACCCAAAGCATGAATGGTTCCGCTTTGACCATCAATTGATCTTCATAGTTATGTCGTTGATTGAAAACATCTGCATCCTCACGAGGATAACCTGGTACGATGCGATCAACTAAACTACAACAAAAAACATTTTCTTTTTCTAACCACTCAATAAAAGCAGGTTCTAAATCCCATTTTTCTGCATAGCGTAAAATAATTTCTTTTAGACGTTCACCGTTTCTGTCAATCAATTCACAAGGAATAATGGTAAAACCAGCTTTGTTTAATTCAAAACGTCGGTATAAAAAGGCTGTCAGTTTGCTCGGGAAGCTCTGTGGTGGCGTGTCTGTTCGTTCATCAGTCTCCACAAATTGGATTCCTGCCTCTGTTGTATTGGAGACGATATAGGCTAAGTCGTCATTTTCTGCTAGAGAAAGATAAGCATCCCATTCATGATAAGGATTGATCATCTGTTCTACTATGGTGATAATCTCGGAAGTATCAACGATTTCGCCATTGCTGAGTCCTTGTAAAATGACCGTATATAAATTGTCTTGCTGGTTCATCATATTCCCAAGACCTTGTTCTAAAGGCTGAATGATGGCGACATTTCCTTTAAACAATTGTTGGTTATTCAGTTGCTGAATCTGCCAATCAACAAATCCGCGCATAAAATTGCCTTCGCCGAATTGAAGAACTTTTACGGGAGCCTCGTTTTTTTTCACTAATTCTTTTGTCAGTTTATTCATAGATTACTTCCTTTCTGTGTTATGCACACGTTAACATTTTTATATAAAATTACTTGCAGTTTACAAGTAATTGATCGACTCACGAAGCATCAGTAAGGTGGAGAGCTCTATTTTAGATTGTTCGATCGGCCTGTCTTCAATCAAATCCAATAAAAGCTTTGTTCCTACTTGACACATTTCTTTCAACGGTTTGTGTACTGTAGTAAGCGGTGGATTAAGATAGGAGACGACTGGAGAATCATCGAACCCAATCAGAGAAATGTTCTGGGGAACACGAAGACCAGCTGAATGTACAGCTCTCAATGCACCAATCGCTATGTCGTCGTTGCCACAAAAAACCAGAGTAGGCAGGTCAGAAAGCGATAATAGGTACTCCATGTTTTGGAGGCCGCTTTCTAAGCTGTAGTCCCCTGTTAAAAAATAGGCTGGATTGGCAGGGATGCTTGCTTTTTTTAGACTGTCCAATACACCTTTTTCCCGTTCTTTTGTCGAACGAAAGTTTTTTTTCCCACCAATATAAGCGATCTTCGTATGTCCACACCCAATACCGTAATCTACTGCCTGCATAACACCGGCCGCATCATCGGCAGTAACATTGATAACCGCTGGATCATTGATGTGACGATTGACAACTACGAAGGGAAACTCTTTTTCTTTTAGATAATCGATAAAAGGCTGATCTTCATCACTTTGACTCATAACGATTAGACCATCATAACGTTGCAAATTGATTTCTGTTAAATCAACAGCATCGATACTTTCGACAGATAAGCTGTAGTTTGTGTCCAACACTGAATGGATACCTGCAATGGAATCTGCTAGGAAATTTGATGAAGTTCCTTTATGCAAACTTGAGAAAAACAGTCCGATAAGATATTTTTTTTGATTTACTAAACCTTTTGCACTATAGTTCGGCAAATAATTCATTTCCTTAGCTAGTTGCCGTATTTTTTGTTTTGTTTCATTTTTGATTAAACTGCTGTTATTCAAAGCACGAGAAACTGTCGTATGAGAAACACCAGCTGCTTTAGCGATATCTTTGATCGTTACCATTCCATCATTTTCCTTACTTTTTCACTTTTTGTTAACGCATTCATCATATTACGATAACTACGATAAGTCAATAGATCTTTGGTATGAAAAGATTGCACACGTTAAAAATTACTTGGCTTTTTATTTTTAATTATGCTATTCTTAAAAACGGGGAATGCTCATTTAATTAGATGAGTATCAATTTTACAGAAAAATGAAAGCCTTTTACTTAAAGGGAAGAGAGGAAGAAAATGAAGAAAAGTACAGTGTTTTATAAAATATTTTTACCGATGTTTTTATTAGGAGCCGTACTTGTCATAGGATTTAGTTTATTTATTTATCAGAATACCTATGAGTCGATCGAATCGAGTTATTTAACAGATAAAAAGAACCTACTCAGGCAAGTCAAAACGAACGTTGAATGGAAAATCAGAACAATCGAATATTCGTTTTCTACGTATGGTTCGACCAAAAATTTCTCGGATATATTCAAGCATCCGCTGACATATACAAATTACTCCACTTATTCTGAAATCAGGAAAGAGCTAAACTTTATAGAAACAATTGTTATGGATGATAATAATTATGATTTACTCAGTTTAGCTGGTAAATGGGGAGTAATCAATGGATCGTTGACTCAACTGACTGAAGAGGAAGTTGAAAGGTATCAACAAAAGTACATAAATAACAAAGATAATTTATTTTGGCAAAAGAAAAATAAAGGAATCGAAATGGTGATTCCTTTACCAATGTTTGAAAAAGAAAAATATGCATTGGGAATTGCTACGATAGAGAAACATACAATAGAACAAGTTGTTGGGGAAAGTGGAGAAGATATACTTTCTATCGAAAACGAAGATGGAAAGCTTTTTTCTACACAGAAAGTAAAAGAAGAAGAGCAGCCAGAAGCATTAGCGGATGTGGATCTAGAGTACAACCAGTTGAAAGTGATAAGAGAAAATGGGACATCCTATATCGTACTGAAATCAGATTATAATAATTGGATTTACAGATTAGAAGTTGATTCTAGTGCAATTGGAGCAACGATTCGCAATCTGAGAATCGGGTTAGTTGCAGTGTCTTTGACGCTGGTAGGACTGATCGGTCTCCTTTCCTATTTATTTTCGGACAGATTTGCCCGTCCAATTTCTCAAATTCAGGAACGTTTGAATCTTAAATCAAAAGGATTCAGTGGGAAAGAACTAGATTTGGTCGCTCAATCAGTCAGTCGGATCATAGGAGAAAAAGAAGCGTTAAGTGCACACTTAGTTACCCAAAAGCCACAACTAGAAACGTTATTTGTACTTAGTTTATTTAGAAATCGAGTAGAAAGGCGAGAACTAGACCAGCGGTTGCAGCAATTTGGTTATAGTTCTCAAAATGACTGCTATTATACGGCCTTGGTTCAAATCGATCTGTTAGAAGATAGTCACGGTGGGGAGCGTGATTTGCTACTTTTAGCAATCAACAACATGATCACGGAAATTGTGCCAAAGGAAAATCGAATGCTGCCGATCGTTTTGAATGAAGAAATGCAAGCCACTATTTATCGAATGGATAAAGACGATGCAGAAGCAAGCAAAAAAGTCATGGAGTATTGCCGACTCATTCAAAAACGTGTAAAAGAATACTTGAAATTAACTGTGAGTATAGGTATCAGTAACCGATTCGAAACGCTGAATGAAAGCAAGCAATCGGTTGACCGAGCAAAAGAAGCCCTGTATTATCGTGTAAATACTGGTCCGAGTTCGATCATATTTTATCAGGAAATTGTTCCTGCTGCGCATGAAAAAACGCTTATTAGATATCCAGTAGAAGAACAGAATCGATTGTTTGAAGCTATTCGTTCCGGAAATCAGGAAGTAAGGAAGCTGGTACATGAATTAATTAATGCATTGTTCGCACAAAATAAAAATCCTCTGAGCCGAGAAGTAGTTTCGGTCCGTTTGATCAATGAGCTCGTTCAATTAGGGCAGTTATTGGGAGTAGATTCAAAAAATTTTGATAACATGAAACAAATCTATGTAAAAGCATTGAATAATTATCATCCTAAAGAGCTAGAAAAACTTGTTTTAGAACAATTAGTCTTGCCAATCACAGAATGTTCTCAAGCAATCACTGATCATGAATTTAAAAATCTTTCGGAGAATATCATGCACATCGTCTATACAGAATATGACCGTGATCTATCTCTAGATGTGATTGCTGATAGGTTGCATTATAACCCTAATTATTTAAGCAATGTATTTAAAAAGGAAACAGGAGAAAAATTTGGTGATTTCGTCCAAAATCATCGTCTAGAGGTAGCGAAAAAGTGGTTGAAAGAAACAAATCTCTCTGTAAAAGATATTGCAGAAAGACTGCAATATCGAAATCCGCAAAATTTTATTCGTTTCTTCAAAAAGAAAGAATCGATCACTCCGGGAGAATATCGAAAAAAATATTTGTGAATCAAGAGGCTGTTTTTCTTGTGATCTGATTCAAGCAATAAAAGAGGACAGCGAAAAACAGCATTTCATGTTTTGTGCTGGCTGATTTTATTGCCGCAGAATCAACAAGATAAACGCCGTTTAATCAAGAGGCTGTTTTTCTTGTGGTCTGATTCAAGCAATAAAAGAAAGGAGAATAACCTTAGTATTTGACTTTATGGATAGTTAAATTTCAAGGCTAAGCACGCAAAAAGGACTGTGACTAAAGCTTTGTCACAGTCCTTTTTGCGAATAAACGGTGTTCAAGAGACAGCTTATAAACAATAAGGCTGAACGTCTCTTTCACAACCTCCATTTTATGTCCCATACACAATCAACCTTTAACAGAACCTACGAGTGCGCCTTTGACAAAGTATTTCTGAACAAAAGGATAAGCAATCAGCATAGGGACTGTGGCAATAACGATAACAGCCATTTTAACTGTTTGTGCTGGTGGAATCACATCAACGGCACTACTTTCTGCTTGCATCCCGCTTGATACAATGACGATCTGACGTAAAAGGATCTGTATCGGCCATTTAGATGAATCGTTGATATACAAAATAGCGGTCATATAAGTGTTCCAGTAAGTAACAGCATAAAAAAGTGAGATAGTAGCAATAGACGGTAACGCTAATGGTAGCATGATTTTGAAAAATACACCAAAATCTGTGCAACCATCCATTTTTGCCGATTCTTCCAAACTATCCGGCAAGGCTTGGAAAAAGTTTCTCATAATGATCATGTTCATTGCATTAACAGCTACAGGTAAGATCATTGCCCAATAAGAATTGACCAGTCCCAGAGAACGAACAACCAAGAATGTGGGAATCATTCCCCCGCTGAACAACATAGAAAATACAACAAGAAAGTTGACGAATCCTCGACCAAACAAGTACTTTCTGGAAAGCCCGTATGCCATCAGTGAAGTTGCGCACATGCTGACGATCGTTCCAACCCCGGTAACGCCAATCGAAACAGCAAGTGCTCTAAAAATAGTTGGCGTAGATAGAATATAGCGATACGCGTCTAGAGAAAAGGTAGTAGGGAAAAGGATAAATTTTTTCGCGACGACTTCTTGTGTAGAAGCGAAAGATGTAGCGATGATATTTAAAAAAGGCACGATACAGATCAAAGCTAGCAAGATCAGAAACGTATTGTTGAAAAATGTAAAACTTCTTTCTCCTATAGAGACTCTCTTTTTCATATAGATAGGCTCCTCCTCAAAATAAATTAAATGTTCTGTTTCTATGTATTCAATTTATCATCGGTGAAAGATTACGTATATAATCATTTCCTACGTTAAGTGCCAGATAGAAAAAAATAGAATAGTTACTAGGCGTATCTTATTTGTGAAGAAATACACTTTTATATTTTGCGAGTATAAAAATCATTGTCGTGTAAGCGTTTTTACGTGCGATAAAAATGATTATATACGTAATTCGGATAGTTATCTATCATAAAGTCATAAGCAGCAAACATTCATAAAACTAAGGAGGGGCTTATGGAAAGTGTAAAGAAACAAGAACCATTTCAACTGACGCTATCGAAAAAAGAAGAAAAGCTCAGAAGACGAAAAAAAATAATTGCAGGAATCAAAACGAATAAATTTTTATACGTGATGATTCTGCCGGGGGTCCTTTATTTCCTGATCTTTAGGTATCTTCCTATGGGAGGGCTCGTTATTGCTTTTCAAGATTATCAACCATTTTTAGGGATAATGGGCAGTCCTTGGGTGGGATTCAAACATTTCATTCGTTTGTTTACAGAGCCGACTTTCTTTACTTTATTAAGGAATACTTTGATCTTGTTCGGGTTAAATATCTTCGTGTTTTTTCCGATGCCAATTATTTTGTCCCTACTATTAAACGAAGTAACGAACAAGCGACTGAAAAGTGGGATTCAAACGATCATTTATATCCCTCATTTCATGTCTTGGGTAATCATCGTTTCGATTACTTATGTATTTTTGAACGTTGACGGAGGGGTATTGAATGAATTCCTTGCAACGATGGGATTCGAAAAAATCAGTTTTCTGACATCTCCTGAGTGGACACGAACAGTCTATATTGGACAAGTAATCTGGAAAGAGTTGGGCTGGTCTACAATCATCTACCTTTCAGCAATCACTGCAGTAGATACACAGTTATATGAAGCAGCTGAAATGGATGGCGCAGGACGCTTGAGAAAAACATGGCATGTTACATTGCCGGCGATTCGTCCAGTAATCATTACCTTGCTGATTCTAAAAATCGGTCAGACACTGGACTTAGGTTTCGAGCATATGTACTTGTTATTGAATTCATTGAATCGAAGTGTTGCAGAAATTTTCGACACCTACATTTATACAGCTGGATTGAAGAATGGACAATTAAGTTTCAGTACAGCAATGGGATTGTTTAAAGGGGTCGTAGGATTATTCATGGTAATTTTAGCTAACAAGATCGCCAAAAAGCTAGGAGAAGACGGCGTTTACTAATTTAGAAAGAGAGGAAAAGACATGCTGCAGTCATTAGATAAAATAAATGGAAGGCTAAATCGTATTTTACAGTTGGTTTATTTGAATTTTCTGTGGGGTGGTTTAGTCATTGCAGGTCTGGGGGTTTTTACTTTTGGTCCTGCATCTTATGCAATGGTTGCAGTGATTAGAAAATGGCTGCGCACAAAAGAAACATTTCCTTTGACGAAAACGTACTTCTCATATTTTAAAGAAAACTATCGTGAAACCTTGCTGATGAGCTGGATATACGGCGTCATCGGAGTTGTTTTACTTGTGGATCTTTCTTTCATACACAATTGGTATCTTAGAATCGCTTTGTATATTGCTGCGTTCTTGTATTTGCTCTCAGCACTCTATATTTTTCCAATTATGGCACATTATGATTGGAAAGGATATTTTTTCAAAATGAAAATGGCATTTTTGTTCGGATTCTCTCATCTTCATTATTCATTAGTATTAATACTAAGTCTGGTGGGTATTTACCTGATGACCATCCAAACAATGCCAGGTGTTTTAACCTTTATCGGTGGCAGTCTCTTCTTTTCCGCAGTCACGTGGACAGCAAATTCTATATTTTGCCATTTGGAATGGAAGAACTCATATACAGAAAAAACAGAAGAAAACAAAAATATCATTAAAACAGTGAAGGAGAAAATTTATGAAAAAAGCAACGCTCGTAAAATTAGGTCTTAGTTTTGCAGGAATTTTAGCACTTGCCGCATGTGGCAACAGTTCAAACAACAGTTCTTCAGAAACAGAAGATGGGAAAACCAAAATCACTTGGTTGAATATTTTACACCATGCTTCCCCACCAACTGACACAATCGTGAATCTAATAGAAGAAAAAACCGATACGGAACTTACATTCAATTGGATTCCTGATGCTTCAAAAGAAGAAAGACTGACAACTGCATTGGCTTCTGACGAACTAGGAGATATCGTTACACTTCAAATTGCTATGCTGAAAAACTCTTCTGTCCGAAGTGCGTTGAAATCAGGCGTATTCTGGGATGTATCGGAATATTTAAAAGACTATAAAAACTTAAGCCAAATCTCTGAGGATAGAATCGAAGCTGCAAGTATCGACGGAGCATTGTATGGTGTGCCAATGCAAAAGGACTATGCTCGTGCTGGTTTAGTCATTCGAAAAGACTGGTTGGATAATCTTGGATTAGATGTTCCAACTACGATGGATGAACTTTACGAAGTAGCTAAACAATTTACAGAAAACGATCCAGATGGAAATGGTGTGGATGATACAGTTGGTTTTGGTGATCGTGCGCCTAGTGATATTCGTTATACCAGCTTTAAGCTGTTCACTTCTTATTTTGGAGCACCGAATGGCTGGGCTGTAGATGATAATGGCAAATTTACTCCAGAATTTGATACAGAAGAATACATGAAAGCGTTGAACTTCTCAAGAGATCTATTTGAGAATGGCTATTTGGCACAAGATTTTGCGGTTACTCAAAAGACTGACCAGCAAGAACAATTTGCACAAGGAAAAACAGGAATCTACACTGGGATGGTGGATATCAAGAACCTGAAGACAATGGGACAAGGTATTCAAGGTGATATGGAATTAGTCCCTGTAAACAAGATTTCAGATGGTGAAGGCGGCGGTTATCATGTTTGGTCAGAAGGAAATGGTATTGGTGGTTTGTTAGCATTCCCTAAATCACAAGTAAAAGACGAAGCACAATTGAAGAAATTACTGCAATTTGTTGATGATCTTCTAGAAGAAGATATGTATAAATTGATGACTGGTGGTATTGAGGGAACACATTATGAATTGAATGATGATGGTTCTATTGAATTTATCGATATGGATCTTTGGCAACAAGAAGTGCAACCGCTATCAAGTTCTCGCCCTAGTGAAGTGACGTTCTCTTTCAAAGATGCAGATCCTGAAAAAGAATTGTCGAATCAATTGATCAAAGAAAACGAAGAATTCGCTGTAATGGATCCTTCTGTACCATTGGATTCTGCAACGAACAATGAAGTAGGGTCGGAAATCGAAAAAATCGTTATTGATGCTACAGTGCAATACATCATGGGACAGCTTGACGAAGACGGATTCAAGAAAGCTGTAGAAGACTGGAAAGCACAAGGTGGCGACCGAATCACACAAGAGTACGAGGAAGCTTACAAAGCCGCACAATAGTATAGATGATTGGGACAAATACTTCTTGGTATTTGTCCCAAATCCTATTTTAACTTTTAAAGGAGAGTAAATAATGGAAAACTGGTCAAAGAAATTAGCAAAAAGCATCATGGAAAGAACACCTCGCTTATATGAAGAAAAGTGGTATAAAGGAAAATGGTCTTATGACTATGGCGTCGTACTTAAAGGGTTCCAATTACTTTGGGAACAAACCCAAGAAAAAATTTATTTTGATTTCATAAAAGACAATATCGACTATTTCGTGCAAGAAGATGGAACAATCCGTGGCTACAGCGTTGAAGAATACAATATCGACCATGTAAATACCGGAAAGCTTTTCTTTTTATTGTACAAAGAAACAGGCGAAGAAAAATATAAAAAAGCAGCAGAACTCCTTTCCCAGCAGTTGGCAAACCATCCGCGTACATCCGAAGGGGCTTTTTGGCATAAAGAAATTTATCCTTATCAAATTTGGTTAGATGGATTATATATGGGCTCACCATTTTATGCTGAATTTATCCAGAATTTTAGTGAAGAAAAAGATTACCAAGATGTCTTGAGACAGTTTGAAATCAGCTATAAACATTTATTCGATCCAAAAACAAATTTATTAATCCATGCATGGGATGAAAAGAAAGTCCAACCATGGGCTGACCCAGAAACAGGTTTATCTCATCATTTCTGGAGTCGATCGATTGGCTGGTATCTGATGGCTGCGGCAGATACCTATGAATTGCTTCATGCGGAAACGGATTGTTCTTTGCTGAAGGAAATTTTAGAAAAGACATTGACCGCACTACTTCCGTATCAAGAAGAAAACAGTGGGACATGGTATCAAGTAACAACAGAAACAAAACGGAAAGGAAATTATCTGGAAGCTTCTGGCAGCAGTATGTTTGTTTACGCAATGGCTAAAGGGATACGCTTAGGCTTGCTGAACAAAGAAGAGTGGCTGCCGCAAGTGAAAAAATCTCATCAAGGACTACTCGATGAATTTGTTCTTGAAACAAAAGAAGGCTGGTTGAACTTGAACAAAAACTGTCAAGTAGCAGGGTTAGGCGGAGCAGAACAACGAGATGGTTCATACGCTTACTACATCAGTGAGCCGATTATTTGTAATGATCAAAAAGGTGTCGGTGCATTCTTGCAAGCATTAATCGAAGTGGAGGCATTATAAATATGTATGATATTTTGACATTTGGCGCATCAATTGATGAATTGAATACTGAAGCAATACAACAAGCGATTGATGCAGCAGCAAGCGCAGGAGGCGGGACCGTAGTTGTGCCAGCAGGTGAATTTTTAACAGGGGCTTTATTTTTAAAAAGCAATGTAGAACTTCATTTGAGCGCAGGGGCGGTTTTGAAATTCTCTGACGATCCAAAAGATTATCCTATTGTTCATTCACGTTGGGAAGGAGTCCATCGAAAAGTCTATGCTTCCTGTATCTATGCTCAAAATGTAGAGAACATCTCTGTCACTGGTTTTGGTACATTAGATGGAAATGGAAAAAAATGGTGGCATACTTTCCGAAACGAACCAGATAATCTGGCTTATCCTCGTCCTAAATTGATGAGTTTCCATAACTGCCATCGAATCACTGTGAAAGATATCAAACTGATCCAGTCACCAAGCTGGACGATCAACCCAATTCTTTGTAGCAACGCGACGTTTGACAACTTGACGATTTTGAACCCAGCAGATTCACCAAATACAGACGGAATCGATCCAGAATCCTGCAAAAATGTGCGTATTAGTAATTGCCATATTGACGTGGGAGATGACTGTATCGCAATCAAAGCAGGAACTGAAGATACGTACGAAAGGATTGCTTGTGAAAATATCACGATCACAAATTGTACGATGGTCCATGGACACGGAGGGGTCGTGTTAGGAAGTGAAATGAGTGGTAGTATACGTAATATTACCATTTCAAATTGTATCTTCCAAGAAACTGATCGAGGAATACGATTGAAATCTAGACGAGGTCGAGGCGGGATCGTTGAAGACATTCGAGTATCCAATATAGTCATGGATAATGTGATGTGTCCATTTATACTGAATCTTTATTATTTCTGCGGTCCGCGAGGAAAAGAACCATATGTATGGGAAAAAACGGCTTATCCGATAGATGAGCGGACACCAGCATTCAGAAGGATCCATTTTTCGAATATCACGGCAAGGAATGTCCATGCTTCTGCAGGATTTATTTATGGATTAGCAGAACAGTTTATACAAGAAATCACATTTGATAATATTGATGTTTCAATGGCCCAAGATGCAGTTCCCGGTGTCCCTGCTATGATGACAGGGATAGAGGAAATGAGCAAGCAAGGATTTTACATTGGTTTTGCGGATAAGGTTACCTTTAATCAAATGACGATTGAGAATCATGAAGGACCAGCATTTCTATTAGAAAATACGAAAGAAATAAGTATTGAGAAATTCCGGTCAACTCAATCGGAAAATATGGATGAGCTGGTTGTTCGTAAAAACTTTGCTTATGCAGTTGAATGACTTTTTAGGTGATCCATCTAGCAGACTTACTCCTAGTGGAAAGCGATTATACAGAGAAAAACAAAATGGGTTTATGCTTGAATATTATCAACTGTACTTAAATGAATTGGAAACAGTACCAGCACTTTATGCTTATCCGGAGAAAGAAGGACCGTTTCCGACGGTCCTTTACCTGCATTCTCACGGCGGAGATTTTTCAGTCGGGAAAAGTGAATTGATCCATGGTGCTCCTTACTTAGCTTCTCCATCTTTTGCAGAAGTACTGACGGGAATGGGATATGCTGTTTGGTCGATTGATGCTTGGGGATTTGAAGAACGCGGAGGTATTTCCGAAAGTGAGTTGTTCAAACAATTTTTATTAACAGGAAAAACGTTATGGGGAATGCGTATTTATGATGTGATCAGCTTGATCGATTATTTGGAGACAAGGGAAGACACAGATACTCAACGGATTGCAACGATTGGTCTTTCTATGGGAGGCTTATTAAGCTGGTGGGTGGCGGCATTGGATTCTCGTGTCAAAGTTTGTATTGATCTAGCAGCACAGGTGGACATCGAAACACTTTTGCTACATCGTCGCCTAGATCATCATGGGTTTTATTACTATGTGCCAAACCTACTGACAGCTTATACAACGTTAGCAATCCAAGAAAAAATCGCTCCGCGCCCTCGTCTTAGCTTAGTTGGAAAAAACGATACGATGTGCTTGGACGAAGGCGTACTGAAGCTGAGAAAAGGGCTGGACAAAAAGTATCAATCAATGGGTAGTCCAGAAAACTTTTCTTCTTTTTCTTTAACAGGCGGTCATATGGAAACACAAGAAATGAGAAACATTTGGAAACAATTCATAAAGGAGCATTTATGAGGATGAAAGACAAACTGATAATTGGAAAAAATTCTATAGATACCCCGACGGATTTTGAAACTATCCAAGAAGGAATCGATTATTTGGCAGACCTGCCGGATAGCCATCCAAAGGTCTTGATAGTAAAAGAAGGAAGATATGATGAATATATAGAAAGCAGATTATCCAATTTTAAACTTGTGGGAACAGGAACAGTAGTGATCTCCGGTAATCGTTTTGCAAAACAGGAGTATCTTGACGGTAGCCAGTTAGGGACTTTCCGAAGTGCTACTTTCTTCTTAGAAGGATCGAATGTCGTATTAGAAAATCTTCACATCGAAAATACAGCAGGTCCAGGAGAAAAAGTAGGTCAAGCTGTTGCTTTATTCAATTCAGGAGATCGCGTGTTGTTAAAAAACTGTCGACTAACTGGTTATCAGGATACTTTATGCACGGGTCCGTTGCCTGACTTGCAAAAAGATGGTACACCTTTTTGTACACCGGCTTCTGTCAATCCTGATTATTGTCGTCAGACCTATGAATATTGCTGGATTGAAGGAACGGTGGATTTCATATTTGGTGGGGCAGATGCAATTTTTCGCCAGTGCCGTATCCATAGCTTAGCCAGTAAAAATCCTGGATATATCACAGCAGCATCTACGCCAAAAAAACAAAAATCAGGGTATCGTTTTGAAAGCTGTACCTTGACTGCAGAGCCTGATACTAGAAACGTCTATTTAGGAAGACCGTGGCGTCCGTATGCAAATGTCGTGTTTGAAGCATGTAAGATAGGTGGGCATGTTCACCCAACTGGTTGGGATAATTGGGATGACAAGAAAAATGAACAGACTGCCAAATTCTCTGAACGAAATAACAATTATGAAACACCAATCAAAAGACCTGAATGGATCCATTTAGAAAAGCAGGGGGTTCTGAAATGAAAAGAAAATGGGAACTATTGCTAGGAATGATCGGTGGCAGCCTATCTCTGATTTTCTTTGGCGGGTTAGCAGTTACTTTAAGTAATATGTCTGCGTCAGAGTTTAAAAAAAGTTATCAGTCGCTTGCTGTCGATCATCCATCTTTGTCTTTAGAAAATACATTTGAGCTATTAAAGGACATGACTGGTCTGTTTGCCGTTGTATTGTTTATTTCACTTGCTTTTTTAGCAGTAGCACTATTTTTGACGGCTAAAGGAAAATACTTAACAACTGCCACTGGCTTGTATTTTATAACAGGAGTTATATTGTTGGTCGGCACTCAGTTTATTGCGTTTCCTTTTGCGTTTTTTTATTTTGCCGCTGGGGCATTCAGTTTGTATCGAGTAAGAATAAGAAAGGAAGCCTGAATCATGCAGACTATCAAAGTGAAAAATCCTATTTTGAGAGGGTTCAATCCAGATCCTAATATTTTAAGAGCGAAAGACCGATATTACATTATTGTCTCCTCTTTTGAATGGCTTCCAGGAATTCGAGTATATGAGTCGAAAAATTTAGTCAATTGGTCACATACAACGGATATTTTGACCACTCAAGTATCTTTGCAAGGAAATCCTACAAACGGAAGCATATGGGCACCGCAAATCAGTTATGCTGATGGATTGTTCTATCTTGTTTACACAGATGTCAAAAGTGCAGGCCGTCCGTTTAAAGATGTCCACAATTACTTGATTACTGCATCTGAGATCACAGGACCTTGGTCCGAACCGATTTATTTAAATAGTAACGGCTTTGATCCTTCTTTGTTTCATGATTTGGAAACAGGAAAAAAATGGCTTGTCAATGAATTATGGGATTATCGTCTGGACACACCGAATAAGTCCAGCGGTATCGTATTGCAAGAGTATGATGCAGAGAAGAAGAAGCTTGATGGTCCCATCTATAAAATATTTGCAGGTACAGAATTAGCGAAAACGGAGGCACCGCATTTGTATTTTCGTAACGGGTATTATTATTTGATGACGGCAGAAGGAGGTACAGGAAGAGGACATTCAATCACAGTCTGCCGAGCAAAGAATATTATTGGTCCTTACGAGCTTGATCCTGGTTTTCCTATGCTGACAGCTAGTGACAAACCTGCTTCTACATTGCAGTGTACAGGACATGGGAGCTTAGTACAAACCCCGTCAGGAAAATGGTACATGACATATCTTTGTACCAGACCATTAAACGGTGCGGCTATTTTGGGAAGAGAAACCGCTATCCAAGAAGTGTATTGGACGTCCGACGATTGGTTAAGACTAAAAGATAGCCAGACAGCTCCGATGGAAGAAATAATGATTGAGACGAATGAAGAGGTACAACAAGAAAGAGCGTATCAGTTTATGGATACATTCGAAGGAGAGCTAAAAAAGAACTGGAATGCCAGACGTATTTTGCCAAGGGCTGATTGGTGTGATACAAAAACTAGACCTGGTTTTTTACGACTGATTGCCGGTGAATCTCTTCAATCTACCTTTGGCCATCACTTATTAGCTATTCGGCAAACGGATTTTACTTTTGATGCGGAGACAGCATTTGAATATACACCTAATAATTTTAATCAGATGGCTGGACTGGTATTGTACCTAAACGAATCCAATTATATTTATTGCTATGTTACTTGGGATGAAAACAAGGGAAAATGTCTTCGTATGATAGAATCAGAAAACGGAGTTGCACAAATAGAAGAGTGGAGGATTCCACTCACAGAAAAGAAGACTTTCTTGAAAGTAGCCGTAAAGAAAGAGACAGCACAGTTTTATTTGAAAGACACACCATCTGAAGAATGGAAGGAAGTAGGTCTACAAAAAAACATGTGTATACTCTCAGGTGGATTTACGGGGAATTTTATCGGGATAGTCGTACATGATTTAAATAGAAAAAGAGGAAGTTATGCTGACTTTGAATTTTTTAAGTATGATGGAAAAGATCATGAATGATCTATCTCTCTAATAAATAGAGATTCACTAACTTGTTTTTGCTAGTTAGTGAATCTTTTTGTTTATCTATGATACTATGAAAATAATATTAATTCCCTTTTCTGACAATGTTTTTAAACGTATTTTTGTTTTTTCTCTGTCAAGATAATGCAATAAAATGTCAATATTGTGAATATAAAAACAAGAAAAAAAGAGTTATAATTTTGAAAACGTTTACTAGAAGAGGTAGGAGGAATTCAAATGCTTTCACAAAATGCTGTTACAGCAAATACAGTAAAAAAAGAAAAAAAGGAATTTGGGATTTCCGATAAGTTAGGCTACATGTTCGGTGATTTAGGTAACTGTTTTATTTTAGGTTTGGTCAATAGTTTCTTGATGATTTATTATACGAATGTTCTTGGTGTTTCAGGAGCAATCGTAGGTACGTTATTCTTGATTTCAAGAATTTTGGATGCGTTTGCTGATGTGATGGTTGGAAGATTATGCGATGTCTCAGAGTTAACAGAAACTGGTCGATTTATTCCTTGGATCAGAAAAATGAAATATCCATTTTGCTTAGTGACAGTCATTTTGTTTTTACCATTCGTCCAACATCTTCCAATGACGGTGAAGGTTGCATATATTTTTGTTTCATATATTGTTTATGGTATTTTTCTGTCAACAATCAATATCCCTTACGGAGCAATGGCAGCAGCCATTAGTTCAAATCCTAATGACCGCACCTCGTTATCCACATTCCGAAGCATTGGTTCTGCGATTGGCGGGTCAACTACAGGGTTCTTTATCCCGATTTTGATGTACACCCATAACAAGAGTGGGCAGCAAGTCGTTTCGGGGAATCATTTCTTTTGGATTTCCATCGGATGTGCGGCAATTGCATTTGTCGCATACATGCTGACTTGTAAATTGACTACTGAACGAGTAAGAGTTGTCAAAAACGAAAAAGTGTCTGCTTCTCAGTTGGTAAAAGGTTTGTTAGCTAACCGAGCACTGATTATTTTAGTCATTGTTGACATTTTCATTGTGATCAATCAGATTTTAGCTGGGACGAATATGACTTATTTATTTAATGATTACTTCCATAATAAACAAGCAATGTCTGTCGCTCTTTTATTTACTTACGGAACAGTAGTAGTTTTAGCACCATTTGCTACAAAGCTGACAAAATTATTTGGTAAAAAGGAAGCAAGCGTATTTGCGTTACTCGCTTCTTCATGTATGTACTTGCTGATGTATTTCCTTCATATAACAAATGCATGGGTATATCTGATTCTTTTATTTATTGCTACTTTAGGATCTGGTTTATTCAATTTGATGGTCTGGGCATTCATTACTGACGTGATTGACTATCATCAATATAAGACAGGCTTAAGAGAAGATGGAACAGTATACGGAGTGAATTCTTTTGCGAGAAAAGTAGGACAAGCATGCGCAGGAGCAGTCGGAGGATTTATGCTAGCACTCATTGGTTACCAATCGTCTACAACAGGTGGAGCCATCCAATCAGTTTTAGTACAAGAAAGAATTTATACGATGGCAAACTTGCTACCAGCATTCTGTTTATTTGTATCCGCAATCATTTTATTAGTAGGGTATCCGCTGAATCGTTCGAAAACTGTGTTTATTGGTGAAGAATTAAAAAAAATCAATGAAAGATAAGGAGAAAAGTATTGCAGACAAAAAAAGAGTTCATCAATGCTTTAGACTTTAAAACAAACGACATTCAACAAGATGATACAGTAATGCTGCAAAAGGCAATCAATCAAGGTGCAAAAGAACACTCGCCCGTATTTATTCCAAAAGGTATTTATTTAGTCGGCGCACTTTTTTTAAAAGATAAGAGCCATCTCATTTTCGAAGAAGGGGCTGTTCTCAAGGGAAAAACAGAGATCGAAGCATTTCCAGAGATTGATACACGAGTTGCTGGAGTAGAAATGAAATGGCCAGCAGCGATTTTGAATGTTCTCTCAGCAAAAGATATTCTTATAGAAGGAAAAGGAATAATCGACGGTCAAGGAGAGCATTGGTGGGAACTATATTGGGGGAAAGACCAAAAAAGCGGAACAAGAGCTGAATATGATCGAAAGGGACTGCGTTGGATTGCAGATTATGCTATTAAGCGTCCGCGGGCGTGTTTACTGTATCATGCAGAACATGTTGTCATTCGTGATTTGATTTTTCAAAAATCAGGTTTTTGGAACCTGCAAATCACTTATTCTAACGATGTATTAGTAGAAAAAATAATCATCCGTCATAATGATGGGCCAAGTACAGATGGGATTGATATTGATTCTTCAACAGATGTGCGTATCTATGAATGTGATTTGGCCTGTGGTGATGATTGTATCGCTATTAAATCTGGCAGGGACGGTAACGGTGCAAGAGTCAATCGAAAATCATCAAGAATCGAGATTGCGAGATGTAACATTCGTTCAGGTTACGGTGTAACTATTGGTAGCGAAGTTAGTGCTGGAGTTAGTGATGTGTATATTCACGATATCGATTTTTTTCAGTCAGACTGTGGTATTCGAATGAAATCTTCAAGAGAAAGAGGGGGAGTGATTGAAAATATCAGGGTAGAAAACCTGAATATGATGGATGTACAATTTCCGTTTTCTTGGATAATGGACTGGCATAATGAATATAATAGAAAAAATAGCAATGATCTTGAACGAATGCCAGAAAGCTGGCAAGCAGTGGCTGAAGAAATACCTGAATCAAAACAAATGACAAAAGTCAGAAACATACATGTCAAAAATGTACAGGCAAGTCTTTCTCCAGGCTATCCACTTCCTTCCCGGGCTTTTGACTTGGTAGCATTTCCTGAAAAAACTATAGAAGATGTCTGCTTTACTCATTGTACAATAACTGCAAAAGAATTTGGACGAATCGAAGCAGTTCAAAACTTATGTTTCGAAAGCTGTATTCTATCAATAGAAACAGGGAACACAGTTGCAAACAATACTTTTGACAATCGTTGAAATTATAATAAGGTCAAGCTAAAATATTATTTTAGCTTGACCTTTATTTTTTTTAATGATATATTAAACAACGTTGTCGCATCTGATTGAAACATTTTGTGAAATTTCCAAAAAAGAGTTGACACATGTTTTTAGACGTGATAAGATAACTGAGTCGTTAAAAAAGAACAGCTTGTGAAGCTTGATTCTATCGAAAAAAACTTCAAAAAAGTTCTTGACAAATAACAAACGACAAGTTATAATAAATGAGTTGCTGAAAGATTTCGAAAAACGAAATCAAAAAAACTTTTAAAAAAGAGTTGACAATCACTTGTCACTCTGATATGATATAAAAGTTGCTACGGCAGCCAAAACAAATCGGAAAAACATTTCCGATGAAGTAGACCTTTGAAAACTGAACAAAGTAAGACAAACCAAATGTGTAGGGCGTCTTGATTCAATTCAAGACAACAAACATTTTTAACAAGCAAGCAATATGCTAGCAAACAAATTGAGCTTAACAATCGTAAGATTGTTCGAACTTTTTATGAGAGTTTGATCCTGGCTCAGGACGAACGCTGGCGGCGTGCCTAATACATGCAAGTCGTACGCTTCTTTTTCCACCGGAGCTTGCTCCACCGGAAAAAGAAGAGTGGCGAACGGGTGAGTAACACGTGGGTAACCTGCCCATCAGAAGGGGATAACACTTGGAAACAGGTGCTAATACCGTATAACAATCGAAACCGCATGGTTTTGATTTGAAAGGCGCTTTCGGGTGTCGCTGATGGATGGACCCGCGGTGCATTAGCTAGTTGGTGAGGTAATGGCTCACCAAGGCCACGATGCATAGCCGACCTGAGAGGGTGATCGGCCACATTGGGACTGAGACACGGCCCAAACTCCTACGGGAGGCAGCAGTAGGGAATCTTCGGCAATGGACGAAAGTCTGACCGAGCAACGCCGCGTGAGTGAAGAAGGTTTTCGGATCGTAAAACTCTGTTGTTAGAGAAGAACAAGGATGAGAGTAACTGTTCATCCCTTGACGGTATCTAACCAGAAAGCCACGGCTAACTACGTGCCAGCAGCCGCGGTAATACGTAGGTGGCAAGCGTTGTCCGGATTTATTGGGCGTAAAGCGAGCGCAGGCGGTTTCTTAAGTCTGATGTGAAAGCCCCCGGCTCAACCGGGGAGGGTCATTGGAAACTGGGAGACTTGAGTGCAGAAGAGGAGAGTGGAATTCCATGTGTAGCGGTGAAATGCGTAGATATATGGAGGAACACCAGTGGCGAAGGCGGCTCTCTGGTCTGTAACTGACGCTGAGGCTCGAAAGCGTGGGGAGCAAACAGGATTAGATACCCTGGTAGTCCACGCCGTAAACGATGAGTGCTAAGTGTTGGAGGGTTTCCGCCCTTCAGTGCTGCAGCTAACGCATTAAGCACTCCGCCTGGGGAGTACGACCGCAAGGTTGAAACTCAAAGGAATTGACGGGGGCCCGCACAAGCGGTGGAGCATGTGGTTTAATTCGAAGCAACGCGAAGAACCTTACCAGGTCTTGACATCCTTTGACCACTCTAGAGATAGAGCTTCCCCTTCGGGGGCAAAGTGACAGGTGGTGCATGGTTGTCGTCAGCTCGTGTCGTGAGATGTTGGGTTAAGTCCCGCAACGAGCGCAACCCT
>NZ_CM152743.1:1512500-1790000 GCF_056612775.1 Enterococcus sp. M-BR2 | reverse complement strand
CTGATTATATTACCGTTTCAAACGATAAAGACGGAGTATCTCAAGCTTTTGAAAGAATTCTTACCATATAAACTAATTTAGGGAGTATAGAATATAAATATTTAGGATTGTGACAAAAATCATGTCACAATCTTTTTTCGAATAAACTCATTTTTTGAAGCCGACTATTTATCGTAATTTCTTTACATAATACGAACAAATTTTCGGTTATTGATGAAAAAAAACATTGAAAATGGTATGATAAATGAAAAAGAGGAGGGAATTTTTAATGGTGAAATTTATCCATGCGGCAGATTTACATATGGATCGGTCATTTGAAGGACTGACAACTCTAGATAAAACTGTACAGGAAAAACTATTGAAGACGAATCTGACCGTTTTATCAAATATCATTGAACAGGCAATAATAAATAACGTTGATTTTGTTTTACTTGCAGGAGATAATTTTCATCAAAATCGTCCTTCATTAAAAATACAGAAACATTTTTCAGAACAGATGAAACGGTTAGAAAAAAATCATATACCTGTATTTATAATATTCGGAAATCATGATTTCTATCAAAAAGAGCGGTATTGGTTCTCCTTTCCTAAAAATGTCCATTTATTTACATCCGAAACGGTAGAGACAAAAAAAATAACGATAAAAAGTGGAGAAACTGTCTCTCTCAGTGGATTCAGTTATCGACAACCATGGATTCAAAAAGACAAAGTGATGGAATTTCCTTCTAGAGAACTCACAGATTACCATATTGGTTTGTATCATGGGGAACCTGGTACCTCGCAAAAAGGGAACTATGCCCCTTTCCAACCTTCAAAAATGCAAGAAAAAGGATACGATTATTGGGCTTTGGGGCATATCCATGTGCCAACAGTTTTAAATGAAAAGCAAACCATCGTTTATCCAGGTGCGCCTCAAGGTCACACTAAAAAAGAACAAACTTCTACATCCATTCTACTTGTTGAATTAAGTAAAGGAAGTTGTCAAATACATCCGATTAAAGTAGCAGAGGTCTATTGGAAGACAAAGGAAATATCATTGAGGCAAGCGAGGACGACAAAAGAGGTCATTGTTCATATTCGTCAGCAACTTTCAAAAGTAGAGGATGGATTTAGTTTAATTGAGATAAAATTAAAAGATTATGACCATCTCAATACAGATGTTCTAGAGCGAATACAATCAGGAGAGTTATTAGATTATCTGTTAGAGGAATTTTCAGATAGGATAAGGGATTTATTTATTTGGCGTATTTCTCTCATGGAGGATACTTTTTATACGAAGATTCCACTTGCTGCTTCTGCTAAATTGATGGAACAGCTATTTCAATACTATCAGACACCTCAAGATTTCCAACAAATTTTAAATGAAGTATATAGCCACCAAGAAGCGGCTAAAATATTGAGCGAACTGCCGGAATATCAAGAAGAAACACTTGAAAAAGCCAAGCAGCTACTTAATCAAGATTTTTTATTTGAGGAGGATCAGGAATGAAGATTTTAAGGATCGAGATTGCTGCTTTTGGAAAATGGCGTCAAAAAAGTTTTGATTTTTATTCAGGCAATCAGCTGATCTATGGGGGAAATGAAGCAGGAAAATCAACGATTTATCAATTTATCCAAGCCATCTTATTTGGATTCCCTTCAAAAGGCCGCAAAAAAAAGGATTATACACCAAAAGACGGCTCGGCCTATGGTGGCAAAATATGGCTTAAACATCCTATATACGGTGAGTTTGCTGTCGAACGCTATAAACAGCAAAATCGTGGAAAATCGAAGGTATGGCTGGGGAATCAAGTTGGAAGTGATGAATTACTAGAAAAACTGATTGCACCTTTGACGAAAGAGTTATTCCAGCAGGTATTTACTTTCCAGCAAGAACAGTTGATGGAACTAGATCACTTGAGAGAAAAAGAGCTACATGATGCACTGATTTCTTTAGGAATTACGGGCAGTTCTCAAGTATTCCAAAAAAGACAAGAATATTATCAGAAAGCACAACAGTTATTCAAGAAAAAAGGCCAAAAACTGCTGATCAATCAAAAATTAAATGAATGGAAAGAGCTTCAAGAGAAAATCCATCTAAAACAAGAACAGGAAGCTTATTTTGGCAAGTTGATCCAACAAGAACAGGAATACGAGTCGCAACAGCAACAGTTACTGGAACAACTAAATGAGGCGAATAAGCAATTTGCACTAGCCAGACAGCAAGAACTCAATTTTTCTTTATATGAAGAATGGCAATCCCTCAAAAAAAACATCGCTACAGGTCTTCCTGATGAACAACTTCTTCTTGATCTGGAGTCTTTTTCCAAACGGTATCAGCAAACAAATGAGCGTTTAGAAGAATTAGAAGCAACTCTGGAAAAGCATAGCGGGATGGATCAGCAGTCAGCTAGATATTATTTTTATTTAGAGCAGGAGCAAGAACTAAAAGACCTCCAACAACTCCAGTTTACAACGGAACAATTAAGCGAAGAATGGCAAAGACTTCAAATAGAGACTAGAGAAACAAATTCAGAATTGAAAATCTTGGAACAAAGATGGCAGTGGCAGAAAAATCCGTTACCGGAAGAATTTTTATATGAAGAAGAGTGGAAGAATCTTCTGGCTGAAGAAAGAAGGATTGCTGATCTAGAAAGCCAGATTTCTGTGCGTCTCCAGATAGCTAAAGAACAGCAAAAAATGATCGAAGCAGAAGTGAATGAGTTGGAAGAGACTTATCCAGCATTATTACAAAATCAGTCAGAGATAGCACCAACCCCTTCATCTAAACCCTATATGCTAATTGCTAGCGGAGCAATAATCATTGCAGGTATATTTGTTCCAATGCCCTTAAAAGTGATCCTTTTACTAATTGGTGCAGGCATGATTGGCTATTTCTTCTACAAACAGCAACCAAAGGTCAAAACTAAAAATGATTTCTCAGAAATAAAAGGAATGTGGCAAGAAAAACTGGGTCAGCTTGATTTAGCTTTAGCCCAATTAGCAGAAGCAGAAGAAAAACAAAAGAGAATAGAAGAAGAAAAACAGATTCTTCAGCAAGAAGTATATCGTTTTGCTGATCATCGGCACTTAGGAAAGATGGATACACTCAAACTCATGAAAGAATATGGGCAAGAAGTCATAGATTATCAGAAATTGTATGGCGTATTTGTGCGGAAACATAAAAGAGAGCAGGAAATCCAAGAAAAACTACAACAGATCGATCAGAAATTTGAGTTTGTTAAAGAATGGCTACCCATACAAGATAAGACGATCTCAGAAAAAATGGCTATGCTTTCCCGTTTTATCCAAGAAATGGAACAGATGAAATTTGCCAGAAGCTATCAGCAAAATACTTTATTGAAGCAAGAAATCAATCAATTGAAAAAGAAACAAAAAGTATGGGTACAAGAATACAGCGAACAATTGAGCCAAGCTGGATTATCTTATCCTTCGGAAGTACCTGTCTTTTTACAAAAAGCCAAACAAGCCGAACAGCAGATGAAAAGATACAATGAACTGTCAGAAATGCTTCGTCCACTGTTTCCTGAAGAACTGACGAAAGAGAAATTATCTGTAAGACTGCGGCAACTGAAAGAAAAACAAGGCCAACTCCAGCAAGAAGAAAAAGAAGCAAGTGAAAATCGGCAACGACTCCAACTTCAAGTAGAAGAGCTGCAAAGAGACGGCACATTGGACGAACTCTATCAACAAGCTAGCCGACAAAAAGCAAAATTGCAGGAATTGCTGGAGGAATGGGGCGCATTTGAAATCGCCGGAACATTCTTAGGCGATCTTTCAACAGAGATGAGTGAAAGACAATTACCACAGTTGTTAAAAGCAGCGGGTGATTATTTAGGTATTTTAACAAAAGGAAATTATCAGAAGATATTACTGAAAAACGATACACTGACTTTAACAGACGGATATACAGACTTTCCAATCTATGAGTTGTCTACAGGTACGAAAGATCAGCTGATAATGGCGATGAGGTTTGCTTACCTCTCGTTAGAAGCCAATCGTTCGATATGCCCGATCATCATAGATGATGGCTGGCTTCATTATGATCATCAGCGAAAGTATCAATTAGCTGAACTTTTAGCTAAATTTGGAGAAAAGTATCAAATAATTTGTTTTTCTTCTGATAAAGAAATGGTAAGCTATTACCATGAGATGAACCAAACCGTAAAACAATTAGAAGGAGCAAATAATGAAAAAAATTCGTGATTTAGTAATCGATGAGCAGTTTGAGCAATTTGTCCTGATCAAAAGTGCAGATGTAAGAATCGCTAAAAACGGAAAAAAATTTATTGCTTTTACTTTCCAAGATACTTCAGGTACTATCGATGGCAAGTACTGGGATGCTTCGGAAGAAGAAATCAATAAATTTACAGCCGGCACAGTCGTTTTTCTAAACGGTAAAAGAGAGGTTTATCAAGGGAACCCGCAAGTAAAGATTCTTCACATGCGTTTAACAAGGATGGATGAGCCAGGGGAACCTAGTTTATACATGGAAAGAGCCCCTTTGAAGAAAGAAGAAATGGAAGAAGAAATCAATCAATTATTATTTGAAATCACAAATGCGCATTGGAATCGGATCGTTCGCTATCTACTCAATAAATACCAAAAACAATTTTTTGAGTTTCCGGCAGCCAAAAGAAACCATCATGCATTTGCCAGTGGATTAGCTTATCATACTTTGACAATGCTTCACTTAGGAAAATCAATTGCCGATGAATATCCTGAGTTGAATCGACCATTATTATATGCGGGTATCATTTTGCATGATTTAGGAAAGGTGATCGAACTTTCCGGTCCTATGTCGACAGAATATACGCTTGCAGGGAATTTAATCGGACATTTGGTATTGATTGACGAAGAAATAACTAAAGCCTGTCTTGCGCTGAAAATCAACGAAGCTGACGAAGATGTTCTCGTATTACGTCATATGGTTTTAGCACATCACGGCCTATTAGAATATGGTTCACCTGTACGTCCAAGGATAATGGAAGCAGAAATATTACATCAAATCGACAATATTGATGCTTCCATGCAGATGATGTTGACTTCGATTCGTCAAACAGAACCAGGAAAATACACAGATCGGATTTTTGGTATGGACAACCGAAGTTTCTATGTACCAAAAGATTTATAGCAAAAATTTATTTTTTTCATTCAAAACAAAAAAGCGAGACATAAGTCTTCGCTTTTTTTGTTTTCTTTTATTTTGATGAATCAGTTGTTTCTTCAGTTGAAGATTCTTTTGTTGAATCAGTTGATTTTGTGTCAGAGCTCTTTGTTGAAGATGTGGCTTCACTTGAGTCTTTAGCACCTGATGAAGTTGTTGTGAATGCACTCAACACATTTTCAAAGGCATCGTCTTTGATTTTTACATTTGCATCTTTTAATTCTTCACCGATTACTTTAGTCGTGAATGCATTGTCACTTAATTTTGTTTCAGTAGCGATTTCTTTTAATTGATCTTTGTATTTATCCATGTCGTTGCCTTTATTTTGGTTTTTCACCATTTTGACAACATAGTATTCTGTTGCATAAGAAGTAGTATTTGTTGCAGTAATAACGTCAGAGACTTCGCCGTCTTTCAATTTGAAAGCTGCTTCTTTTACTTCTGCAGGAATGGTTGTTGTCGTTGAGTCGAATTTGACTTTACCGCCATCTTCTTTTGTCTCTGAATCAGTTGATTTGTCTTCGGCTAATTTAGAGAAATCATCCCCATCGTCCGCTGATTTTTTGACATCTTTTGCTTCATCTTCACTTGATAATTTGATGATTTGTGCTTCTACTTCTGGATGGAAAGATTCCCAAGCAGTTTTCAAATCATCATCTGTAATATCTACATGAGCCTTCAAACCAGCTTCAAAAGCTAGATTGTTACGGATATATTCTTTGTAAGAATCTTTCGTATACCCAGCAGTTTCTAATTGTGATTCAAAAGTATCACCTAAAGATTTCGCTTGTTTGTCGTATTCTGCATCCACTTGTTTATCTGTTACTTTATCGCCGTATTTGTTATTGAATACTTTATAGATGATCATCCGTTGTACTAATGATTGGTTCGATGATTCGAGCTTTGCTTCATCGTAGAAATCAGATACAGTGATCGTTCCGCCTTTCATCGTTGCGATATCTTTATTGGTATCGCCTGAACAAGCCGCTAGAGTTAAAACAGCCAACGCACTAGTAGCTGCCAAAATAATTGATTTTTTTTTCATTAATGTTTGCACTCCTGTAATTAGTTATTATTTTTTATATATTAACTATACCATACCCCATGCCCTTTAAAAGCGTTCTCGTGATAGTTTCAAACAAAATTCAAAATTTCATCACATTCCTAGGAAATGTGCAATTATTCCTCTATTAGACAGTCATATCTGTTGAGAAAATGATCATTATTGTATGTGATCAGGATACTCAGGCAGATCAGCTGTTAGTTTTTCTACTTGTTCATTGATTTGGGCGATACGTGGTTCGGCTTGGAATTTAAAATTTTCGATATCTTTGTTGATGGCTTCTTGGAAAGCGGGAATCACAGATTCAGCTGTTTCTTTTGTCTCGATCAATGCGCTTTTAAAATGATCCAAGCTGTTATTTAAATCGTTAGTCAGAGTGGTTGCTTCTTCCAGTTCTTCAATTAGTTTTTTTCTTGTTTCGTTCCCGCTCCTAGGTGCAAATAGCAGACCACCGACAGTTCCAGCAGCAGCTCCGAATAGCAGTCCTTTGAAAAAGTTTTTAATCATCGCTATGCACCTGCTTTACGATTGTTTCTTGAATAGCTTTTAGTTCTTCTGGTCCATAACTGTCTTGATGGTTGCCAAAGTGGATAGAAAAATCGTCCTTTTTGCTATAGCGAGGAACTAAATGGATATGTGAATGAAAAACAGATTGATAAGCTAATTCACGGTTGTTATTCAAGATATTAAGACCTTTCATTTCTGGAAAAGCTTTTTCTAATGCTTGAGCAATCTTAGGCACACGTGAAAAAACTTCTCCTGCAAGTTCAGGATCATATTCAAAAATATCTGCTACATGACGTTTAGGAACAACTAACGTGTGTCCTTTCGTTGCTTGAGAAATGTCTAAAAAAGCATAGACTTTGTCGTCTTCATAAATTTTATAGCTTGGGATTTCTTGATTGATGATTTTGCAAAAAATACAGTTTTCCATAAAAAACATCCTTTCCATAAAGAATAAATACTTCAGCTTAACTTTACCATAAGTTAAAGCCATTGTAAGGAAAAAAACAAAATACCGTCATTTTCTTCGTGGTATAATAAATAAAAATAAATGGCGGAGGAAAAAGAATGAGTTTAATTATCGATCATGTCACAGGAGGGTATGGCCATCTCCCTGTGTTAAAAGATATCAGTTTCAACGTACAGCCTGGAGAGATAGTAGGATTGATTGGGCTGAACGGAGCAGGGAAAAGTACAACCATCAAGCACATTATCGGTCTGTTGGAAGCTACAAAGGGAACGATAGAAATCAATCATCTATCTTTAAAGAAAAATACAGAAGAATATCGTAAACAAATTGGGTATATTCCAGAGACGCCTTCTTTATATGAAGAATTGACTTTGAGGGAACATATCGAAGTCACTGCAATGGCCTATGATATACCTATGGATACAGCAATGAAAAGAGCTGAAAAGCTGTTAGAGACTTTCCGTTTGTCTAATCGCCTTGACTGGTTTCCGGCTAATTTTTCAAAAGGGATGAAGCAGAAAGTGATGATCTTATGCGCCTTTTTGATCGAGCCTTCTTTATATATCATTGACGAACCATTCTTAGGATTGGACCCACTAGCTATCAATGCGCTGCTTGAATTGATGGTAGAGATGAAAAAAGAAGGAGCCGGTATTTTGATGTCTACGCATATTTTAGCTACTGCAGAAAAATACTGTGACCGTTTTGTGGTCTTACATAACGGAGAGATACGAGCAGATGGAACCCTTGAGATGTTGAGAAAAGAATTTCATCTGCCGGATTCTTCTTTGGACGAAATCTATATCGCTTTAACAAAGGAGCAGGCACATGAGTAGTTTTTTTCAAAAACGTTTAGCAAGGCATCAAAAGAAAATGATGAAATATATGCGCTATGTGTTGAACGATCATTTTGTTTTAGTTTGTCTTTTCTTAATTGGTGGCGTGGGATTGTACTATTCTAGCTGGTTGAAAACCTTGCATCCGCCTTTTGCACTTGGGGGAATGATAATCTCTGTATTTTGGATGCTCTGTTTATTTGTAGGCAAGATGGCTACTTTTGCGGAGGCAGCAGATATTGTTTTTTTACTTCCGAAAGAAAAGGAAATGCAGACCTATTTGGAACGAGCTTTTCGCTATTCTTGCATTTTTCCGATGATCCTTTTGATATTGGCATGCGGATTTGCTATGCCATTAGTGGTGGTTAGTACTCAGCAAGTCTTTTCGATGTTTTTCGTCTATCTGATTATATTATGGAGTTTGAAATTCAGTCATCTGCAAATTAAGCGAGCAGAATTGTTTCGGCTAGATCAACAGGTCATTCGTTATTGGAAAACAGGTTGGTTACTTTCTTCTATGCTCATTTTGCTTCTTTCATTTTATTGGCTAGTCTGGGCAGGGGTAGCAGGTGCATTGGTACAGGCAAGTCTATATTACTGGTTTTTGTGGAAGCAACAGGAAAAAGGATTGGATTGGGAGAAAATGGTGCATGTAGAAGAACAAAGGTTGCATCAAATCTATCAATTTATTAATTTATTCACCGATGTTCCTGAAATTACGGCAAAGGTAAAAAGAAGACGCTACTTGGATCCTATATTGACTCATATTAAGAGAGAATCAAAAAACACTTATCTTTATTTGTTTGCAAGAAGATTGGCAAGAGGTTCTGATTTTAGTGGTCTTTACTTCCGGTTAGTAATTATAGGTGGGGTATTGATTTTCGGAGTGATCGACTTTTATTTTAGTCTGATAATCGGTTCTTTATTTTTATATTTAATCGGTTTCCAATTGTTGCCTTTAGCGAGCCAGTTCCGTTACATGGTGCTCGTTCAGCTTTATCCAATCCATGAGAATCAGAAGAAGCAAGCAATCCAGTATCTGCTCACATGGGTATTAGTTATCGCATCGGTTATCTTTGGATTGATTGCTGCAGTCGTATTGGATGGTCAGCAGCGATGGGTTCCGCTAGCGGCTTATTTGATTGTTACGGGTCTCTTTGTTAAACTATATGTACCAACTCGTTTGAAGAAGATGTCAGACTGAAAACAAAGCTGTGTAGGATAAAAATGAACATGAAAAATAGAGCGTTGACAGTAAGAATGCTGTTCGTTCTATTTTTTTTGAGAAAAGTCGGTTTTTTGAATGGCAAATAAATGAAAAAGAACGTATATGTGCTTGACGTGTAGTGATCAGGCGACTAGAATAATAAGTACTGCAAAACAAAGAGTAAGAGGACGGGAGAATGCATGATGGAGTTTCAGTTAGACCAAGAGTGGCGGTTACGTCCCATCAAAGGCGATACAGGAAAAACATACATAGGCATGCGTGATGAAGACAAAGTCTTTATTAAACGAAACACGACTCCGATGTTGGCTGCTCTTTCACGGGAAGGAATTACACCAAAACTTGTTTGGACAAAACGAACGGGGAATGGCGATACCTTGACAGCACAAGAATGGCTAGAAGGCCGCTTGCTAACTCCTAATGAGATTGGTCAAAGAAATGACGTGATTGATGTTTTGTACCATTTACATCATTCAAATTCTCTTAAAACCATGCTGACCCGTATCGGCGGACGTGTTATGACGCCGGAGAAGATGTTGCAAAAATATGAAAAAGAATTACCAGAAGAACTCCAGAAAAATCAATTTCTGCAAATCGTCCATCGATTTCTTCGTGAGCAGATCCCGCCGATAGATAAGGAAAATCTATCAGTGGTGCATGGAGATGTAAATCATCGAAATTGGTTAGTATGTAAAAATTATTTATATCTCGTGGATTGGGATTCAATCATGTTTGCAGACCCTGCGGTAGATATTGCAACGATTTTAGGGAATTATGTGCCTCTATCCAGTTGGAATCAATGGCTGATCAGTTATGGCATACGTCCAACTGACGAAATGCTTGAAAAGTTTCACTGGTATGCGGCCATGAATTTGCTCCAAGAAATCACTAGATACTGCAAACGTGAAGATCATCGACGAATGAACGAAGAAATTTTACAATTAAAACGAATTTTCAGTGGCTGAGGTTTGGCCCAAACTCTGCGGAGATTTGGCCAGACCTTTTTAATTAGAGAAAGGAATGGAGATAAATAATGCGTGTCCGAAATCGTCCGGGAGCAGCGGAAATGTTAGCGGCTCACCCGAATTTTGTAATTAGTGATCCAACATTGTGGAAGGGGAAATGGAATGAATTGTTTGGAAACGATCATCCAATCCACATTGAGATTGGAATGGGGAAAGGCCAGTTCATCACTGGAATGGCAAAAGCCCATCCTGAAATCAATTATATTGGAGTAGAAATGCAAGTAAGTGTTGTTTCTATAGCATTAGACAAGTTGATTGAACAACCGCTTCCTAACCTGAAGCTTCTGCATGTGGATGGATCAGCATTGACAGAATATTTCGCTGACAGCGAAGTAGATCAGATTTATCTGAATTTTTCTGATCCATGGCCGAAAAAACGACATGAAAAACGGCGCTTGACATACAAAACTTTTCTTGCTGTAGATGAACAGATCCTCCGCCCAAATGGAGAAATCCACTTCAAAACAGATAATCAAGGATTGTTTGAGTATTCGCTGGCAAGTTTTTCTCAATATGGCATGATCCTCAAACAGGTATGGTTGGATTTGCATCAAAGTCAATTTGAAGGCAATATTATGACGGAGTATGAAGAAAAATTTTCTTCGAAAGGTCAACGTATTTATCGAGTAGAAGCTCAATTTCAAGATAAGACCAAAAAGAAAAGTCTGTGAATGAACTTTTTACTTTCATAAAAATATAAATCAAATCCCAGAAAACACATTACATCTGTCATGTGCATTTTCTGGGACTTTTTTGATTTAAGATATACCTATTTCCTCGGTTTTCAACAAGGTGGAATCAATTGGAATCGAGAGAATGAAAATAATCCTTTGTCAGTGATCTTCAATTCGGGTATGACAGATAATGTTAAGAAAGAAAGTGTCAAAAAAGGATCAAAGGTTTTAGCTGCCCCTAGTTGATGTGTTTCAGCTATTAATTCATTCAGCTGTTCATTGACGAACGAAAAAGGTTCCTGTGTCATGATACCGCCTATCGGTAGAGGAAGACAAGCCATTTCCTTCTGTTTATTGACAACAGTCATCCCGCCACCTTTTTGAATCAAAAGATTAGCAGCATACAGCATATCCTCATCATTTGTCCCCACGACAACTAGATTATGAGAGTCATGAGCAATTGTTGTCGCTATCGCCCCTTGTTTCAGCTGAAATCCTTTTACGATGCCTAACCCAATATTTCCGGTTTGATGGTGACGCTCGATCACCGCAATCTTTAATTGGTCTTTTTCGATTGAAGGAATGAATCGTTCGCCTTGTCGGTCCACTTTTTCTACCAAATCGTTCGTGACGAGACTATTCGGGATAATTTCGATCACATGGGCTTGTGAAGAAGGGAGAAGCAGCTCTAACGAACGAGGATGCAATGGTTGAGCATTTAGGTTTGGTAGACAGCACATGTATGGATTTGAATAATCAGCAAATAAATGGTCTTCGAGTTGACCAGATTGGACGACCAATGTTCCCTTATAGAAAACTTCATGAATTGGCAGCTTGGTAAGATCGTCTGTTAAGAAGAAATCAGCTTGATATCCAGGAGCAATCGCACCTAGTGTTTTCAAATCAAAACATTCTGCTGCATTCAATGTTGCCATCTGGATTGCCTGTAATGGATCAATTCCCATTGAAATAGCTTGACGGACGATATGGTCAATTGATCCTTCTTTAACTAAATCATTGATGAGTTTATCATCGGTGACAAAGAAGCATCTTCTTGAATTATCAGGCGTGATCGCCGGTAGTAGCGATGCCAGATCTTTTGCAACGGTCCCTTCTCGAACCATTAAATACATACCAAGATCCAAACGTTCTTTAGCCTCTTTTGCAGTTGTAGCTTCATGATCCGTCCGAATACCAGCTGCGGGATAAACATTTAATTCTTCCATGCCGATACCAGCTGCATGTCCGTCAATCTTTTTCTTATGCTGGTGCATCAATTGGATCTTTTCTAGGATATCTGCTTCATTATTTGCTACTGCTTGATAGTTCATGACTTCAGCTAAGCCTAAAACTTCGGGATTTTGTAAAAAAGGTGCTAGATTTTTGGCATTTAGATTTGCACCATTTGTCTCAAATGGAGTGACAGGTACACAAGAAGGGAGCATAAAGAAAATATTCATAAGCGTTTGTCTTGCATCTTCTATCATAAATTGAAGACCAGTACTCCCAGCGATGTTTCCTATTTCGTGGGGATCTGTTACTACAGTAGTAACTCCATGAAGCAAGGATACTTTTGAAAATTCACTTGGTGATAAAAGTGAACTTTCAATATGCACATGTCCATCAATGAATCCTGGTACTAGATATTGCCCCTTAGCATTATGTACGCTTTTTCCTTCATATTCACCAATCCCTACAATCATTCCTTCGTAAATCGCTACATCTTTTTCCATGATCTCTTTCGTAAAGACATTGACGATCTTAGCCTGTTTGATTACTAGATCAGCGGGCTTTTTTTTACTTGCTACTTCGATGTATCTCTTTAATGTTGATTCCAATGGAATGCCTCCCAAGATAAATTTTTATAAGTATAACATAAATTCGTTTTTTGCCAATGTTTTTTAATAAATTCATTTTATTTGAAACAAAAAGATCAAAAAGACGTATGTTTTTTGTGGAGGGGAGAATAATGGAAATAAAACGATTATCAGATCAAATGATAAGTGAAAGTTTCGCCAAACATGCCCAAGACGTATATGTCTTGCCAGCTTCAGAAGTATTTTACATCTATTTTCGCTATGGCAAAAAACGAACGTTCTGGAAGGAAGTATCTTCGGCAGATGGCCAGCAATTGATTTCAAGATTTAAGTATTTGGGACAAATGGATATCGGAGAAAAAAGAAAAGCTCAATTAGGTGCATTGACCTATTCTTTAGAAAAACAGAAGGTTCGGTTACGACTGTCTTCTGTAGGAGATTACCTTCAACGAGAAAGCTTAGTGATTCGGCTATTATACGGTATTTCTGAAACACCTCATCGTTGCTTTAATTCTCGAGATTTTGCAACTATTTTGCAGAAAACCGTTAGACGTGGATTATATCTATTCAGTGGACCAGTCGGATCAGGCAAGACGTCATTAATGTATCGGTTGGCTTTGAAAGAAAAACGGCAAGTAATCACGATCGAAGATCCTGTAGAGATCGAAGAACCATTCTTTCTGCAATTGCAGATCAATCCCAAAATAGCACAGACTTATGACACACTTTTGAAGCTCGCATTACGGCATCGCCCTGATTTGTTGATTATTGGTGAGATAAGAGATGAATCAACTGCACATGCTGCGGTAAGAGCTGCACTAACGGGACATCGGGTATTCGCAACCGTACATGCACGCAATCTTGAAGGTACATTGATCAGAATCCATGAACTAACAAAGAAAAAAGAAGAGCTATCTGAATGTTTAGCTGGAGTCATTTATCAAGAACTTTTGGAAGATGCCGATCACCATCCTTCTGTCTTGTGGAGTTATCAATTTATGGAGGAAGAACCAGTAAAAAAATCATGGGAGGAAAGCTATGAAGAAGCTCAGAAAAAAACTTGGCAGTCAGAACTATTTTAAAGGATTGACAAGAAGCCAGCAAAATCAGTTTGCACAAACTATGGGAGAGCTGCTTTTAACTGGTTTTAGTTTGCAAGAATCCCTTTATTTATTACTCACGATCCGTTCGTTCCAGCCTGCTATTTTGGCAAACATCCAACATCAGCTAAAGGAAGGACAACCGTTTAGTGAAGTACTTTCGCAAACAGGGTATGGAGCAGAACAACTGGTACAGATCGAATTAGCTGAACTTCACGGGAATCTGCCGGCAACTTTGTTGGAAATTGCCAAACAGTTACGTCTGGTCGAAGGATTTCGCAACGATTTGAAAAAGCTGCTCGCCTATCCGATGCTATTGCTCACCTTTTTGCTAGGTATCTTATTTAGTATGCGTTTGATCGTTTTGCCTCAGCTTATTGGTTCAGGGATGGTTATAGAAGAGCATTGGGGGATTCAGCTGATACAAGTCTTTCACTGGTACGTTCTACTATTTATCCTAGTGGTTACTTTATTGACTTTGCTAGTAAGGTATCGGCTGATGAAATTGTCTCCTATTGATCGGAGTGAATGGATAAGCAGACAATTAGTGATTGGACCAATATATTCCTTATATCAATCTGCTTATTTGTCGCTAGAGATTGGCAAACTTTTTCATGAAGGTTTCGAATTAAGGCAAATCATCGTTTGCTTGAAGGAGACGAAACAAGAAAGTCTGATTCAACACCTTGCTTCCAAGATGATACAAGGATTAGAGGCAGGTATACCATTAGCTGATCAGTTCCAGAATTACCATTTTCTATCTGAAGAATTCAGCAAGATTATTTTGCAGGGAGAGGCAAAAGGAAATTTAGGGAAAGAGCTGATATTTTACAGCGAATGGACAAGAAAACAGCTTTTCAAACGACTTCAGCACTGGCTGCATTTTATTCAGCCAATTATTTTTTTGGGCGTAGCGGTTTTGATTTTACTGGTTTATGCTGCTGTTTTATTACCTGTTTATGGAAGTATCGAGGAGGTCTTGCCATGAAAAAGAAAAGAACACCTTATTATAGCGGTTTTACATTAATCGAAATGCTGATCGTTTTACTGATCATCAGTGTACTAGTATTGTTGTTTGTCCCAAATTTGTCACGTTATAGGAATCATGTAGACCAAGAAAGTCGTGAAGCAATCATTCAGTTGGTAGACACACAAAAAGAGCTCTACGCGCTTCAAAACAATGGAAGAATCCCTACCGTGGAGGAATTATTGAATGAAGGCTATATCAAACGAGAACATGCAGACATCTACCAGCGGCCTTGAAGGAAAAACATTAGCATCAGGATATACGTTGGTTGAGTCACTCTTACTGATTTTATTGCTTACAACAATCCTTTCTTTTCCAGTTCTCGCATTTTCTGCATGGAAGAATGAATTGGCAGTCTATCAATTTTTCAGCCAGTTTGAAAAACGAATCTATACCACTCAAAAAATCGCTATTGTGAACCAAATCCAAACAGGCTTTTATTGGAACATTGACGAAAATCAGATCATTTTTCGTATGTCGCAACCCGATGAAGCGAGCTGGAAAGTATTAGATATTCCTGATGAGATTACCTTGAAACGCCATGCTTCCATCACTTTTGCTGCTGGAACTGGAAATGAAAGTTCACTAAAAGCATATCAATTTTATTGGGAAGAAAAAGGGCAAACGATTACGTATCAATTCCAGATGGGGAGTGGACGTTATACAAAAAGAATTGAATAGAAAAGGGTTTATTTTATCTTAATTGTCAAATTAAGTTAGACAGATCATCAATACTTACGTAACTCAAAAATACTTCCAAAGGTGTTCGATAATCCAGTGATTTTCTAGGAATATTATTTCGTTTAGATGCGACAGATTGAATAAAAAATTCATCTACTGAATTGAAATCCATAGATTTCAATAAACCATCTCTACGTAACAATCCGTTAGAATTCTCGTTTAGGCCTCTTTGAGACGGCGTTCCTGGATCAGCGAAATAAATGGCAATATCATTGACATTACTGATCTGTTTCCAATTTGAAAATTCCTTTCCACAATCAAAAGTGATGGATTTGAATAGGTTTTTCGGTACAGATTCAAACCATTGATTTAATTTTTTTTCAATATCAATCGCTTGTCTACCACACGGTTTCAATGTGATGATAACTTTTGATAATCGTTCAACTAAGGTAATTACAGCACTTTTATGTTTCAGACCTACGATAGTGTCACCTTCAAGGTGACCAAACTCATTTGAGAATTGGCTATAATCCTTTTCACGTTCATGAATAGAGCGGCGGAAAGTTTGTTTTCCACGTCTTTCTTGATGTCCATTCGGTTTACGCTTGCCTTTCATCGGTAAGTCAGAAGAATCAAATAGCCCCTTTTTGAACATACGATAAATGGTACGAGCAGAACAACTAATAGGAAACGCTGCACGACCAACAATCACATCGGGTGTCCATCCTTGAACAACCTTTCTTTGAATATATTCTGATTGTTCCTCGGGTAAAACAAGCGGACGTCTACCACAGTTTGATTTGTTTTTCTTATACTGTTGATAATATTCTAAGGCTGATTTTCCTTGCTTGAAGAACAGATATACTTTATGGATCGTTTGTCTTGAACGATTCAAGCAATGGGCAGTTTTAGCAACAGATTGATTAATTTTGAAATAAGACTCTATTATTACAAGTTCATCCGTTGTAAGATGGGTATAGGTCATTTGTACTCACTCCTTATAATTCTTTGGTCGGAACTATTTTGAGTGTAGCACAAATGACTTTTTTAGTTGTCTAGCTTAATTTTACAATCGGCGTTATTAGAATCCCTTACAGCGCTGATGATTGCTTCCGTCTGTGTGTACTTAGTGAGTTTTGGTCAGCTTTTTTTACTTCAGGCAGAAAACAACAGCGGGGAGGAAATGCTACTTATTCGAATGGTTTACGAAGATACCAAGACACAACGGATATATCACAAAAGACCAGAGCGAAGCGAAGAAATGACTATGTACGATATCCAAATTGTCGAAAATAATGGAGTAATCGAAAAAGTGCTTGTCAATATGGAGAAAGAAGCGATCAATATTGAAAAAACAAGAAATCCCGGCATTTACGCTGATTGAATGTCTAATCGGACTAATGATAGTAAGCAGTATATTGCTGTCATTCAATCTTTTGATCCAGCAAACTATCCAAGTAAGTGACTTTCTGCAGCGTAAAGATCAAAAAGAGTGGCTGATATTTTTAGCACAATTAGAAGAGGAACTTAACAGCAGTCACAATGTTTCCGTGAAAAATCAGCAATTGTATTACACTGTAGAGGATAAACAGTACATCATCGAAAGATATCAGACGATGATACGTAAAAGAAGAACTTCCGGCGGACATCAACCTATGTTAACAAGTATCACTGAGTTTCAATTATTGGAAAAAGAACACACAATTTCTTTTTATGTACACTTTGAAAATGGAGAAGATGGATATGCCATATGGACAAAAAACGATCAATAGAAAATGTTGTAAGGGATCTATTTTATTTTCTGTGTTGCTTTTATTTCTTTTATGTACGTTTTTATTGACGGCAGCATTAGAAAGCTATCGCTTGTCAATAGATCTGAATATACGAATAAAAAATTATTATATAGCAAAAATAATGAAACAGATGTCTCTATCGGAACAGTCTATACTTGCTGAGAAGTCGGAAGGGATTTTTTACTACACAACTGGATCTGTAACATATCAATGGGTACAACAGTCTCTATTCTTGGAGGTAGAAGTCTCGCCGTTTATCTTTCGATTCATAGAAGAAGTAAAAAATGATACAGATACTGGTACAGAATGAGGGGTTGTTCGTGAAAACGCCCTCTTTTCTGTTATAACACTGTTTTTAATAAAAAAATGTTTGCCGTTTCACAAATAAAAAACAGTGAAAACGATTGAAATTTTGTCAATTGTTCGATAGAATTAAACAGGTGAAAAAATTGTTATAATATATCTAGAAATGAGGTGCACCATGTTACCAGAAAAAATGGAACAAGGGTTCAATCAGAACCTGGAAGCTATTCAGCTTTTACAGAATGCATTGGGAACTTCCTTTTTAGAAGCCTATGTCGAAAATGCAGAAAATCTAATAGATGATTATCAAGTACGTGTGGTGGATGGAGTGCCGACAAAAGAGACAACACAACGGATCACAGCTCTTTATGAAGAGTTGAAAAAACTTTCTTTCGAGCCAGAAGAATGGCGCAGATTGTCTCAATTGCTTTTATTGAAGGGCAACCAGACAGAACATCTGCAGGCGAACCATCAACTCACTCCTGATAGTATCGGTTTTTTATTTGTTTTTCTTATTGAACAACTATACACAAATAAAAAGGAACCAGTTAAGATTCTGGATATTGCGGCAGGAATGGGCAACTTGTTATTAACAGTTCTTTTAAACCTATCGAATGCGGGGTATCAAACAGAAGGATTTGGTGTGGATATTGATGATACATTGTTGGCTGTGGCAGCTTCTACAAGTGATTTGACACAAGCAAATGTTCAATACTTCCATCAAGACGGGTTGCAGGATTTATTAATCGATCCTGTCGATTTTGCAATCAGCGATTTGCCGATCGGTTATTATCCGAATGACGAAAAAGCAAAAGAATTTTTAACAAGTACTGAAGAAGGCCACAGTTATGCACATCATTTATTGCTGGAGCAATCAATGAAATACGTGAAGCCGGATGGTTTTGGTTTGTTTTTGATGCCAAGCGGTTTTTTAGAAACGGATCAAAGCGAAGAAATCAAAAAATGGTTTAAAGAAGAAGGCTATCTTCAAGGAATGATTCAATTGCCAGATGAGTTGTTCCGCAACAAACAATCACAAAAAAGTATTTTGATCTTACAGAAAAAAGGACCACAAGCAAAACAAGTAAAAGAAGTGTTGCTTGTGAAACTTGCTTCACTAAAAGAACCAGAGAAGGTGACGGAATTTTTCAACGAGTTTAAAAACTGGAAATCATCTGCTCTGTAATCATTCAACGAGAAGGAGAGTCATATGTCTAAAACAATTGCAATCAATGCTGGAAGTTCAAGTTTGAAGTGGCAATTATATCAAATGCCAGAAGAAACCGTAGTTGCGAAAGGAATCGTCGAACGTATCGGTTTACAAGATTCTATTTTTACAATCAAGTACGGCGATAGTCAAAAATTCGAACAAATCATGGATATCGAAAACCACGAAGTAGCAGTAAAAATGCTGTTAGATCAGTTGATTGAACTGCAAATTTTAAGTTCTTATGATGAAATCACCGGTGTAGGGCACCGTGTTGTTCACGGAGGAGAAACTTATGGGGATTCAGTAGTGATCGATGAGGGAGTAATGGACCGCATTGCTGAATTAGCAGAATTTGCTCCTTTGCATAACCCTGCTAACCTGATGGGAATCAAAGCCTTTAAAAAGATTTTACCTGACATTTTGAGCGTAGCTGTATTTGATACATCTTTTCACTCAACAATGCCAAAGCAAAATTATTTATACAGCTTGCCAGTGTCTTATTACGAAGATTTCAAAGTAAGAAAATATGGCTTCCACGGCACAAGCCATCGTTATGTATCGGAATGTGCAGCAAAATTATTGAATAAACCGATTGAAGATTTAAAAATCATTACTTGCCACTTAGGAAACGGAGTATCAATCACAGCTGTAAATGGTGGTAAATCCATGGATACTTCTATGGGATTCACGCCATTAGCTGGTGTAACAATGGGTACGCGTTCAGGCGATATCGATCCGGCTGTTCTTCCATACTTAATGGAAAAATTAGAGATTGATATTGATGAAATGATCAATGTTTTGAATAAGAAATCTGGTTTGCTAGGCCTAACAGGATTGTCTAGCGATATGCGTGATCTTGAAAAAAACTATGAAAAAGAACACATTCGTTTAGCTTATGATATCTTCGTGGATCGCATCCGAAAATATATCGGCGGATACGTGACAACGATGAATGGTGTCGATGCAATCGTCTTTACTGCTGGTATCGGCGAAAATGACGGACATGTACGCAACGAAATCATTAAAGGTATGTCTTGGTTTGGCTGTGAAATCGATCCAGCGTTGAATGAATTGCATGGTGAAGAAGTAGATATCTCTACAAAAGAATCAAAAGTAAGAGTATTAGTGATTCCAACAGATGAAGAACTAATGATTGCCCGTGACGTGGAGCGTTTGCGCGGCTAAAAATACACGCGTGTTCTCTTTAGAAAATGGATAATTTTATATCCGTTTTCTAAGAGGACATGCTTTTTTATTTTTTACACAGAAGGAGCTGAATATAAAGAAGTGAGTGAATCCAAGTATTCTATGAATCGTGAGAGGAAAGACGCTCAATAAGCGACTTTATTTTTTGAAGAGCAAAAAAAGCTGTGTCCAGACAAGTGATCTTCAAAAGTTTTACTTTTGAGATCCCCTCTGAAACACAGCTTTTCATCAATTAGTCTTTTTTAGGAGGCAATTGGTTTTCTAAATCAGTTCGAACAACAAGCACATCGCAAGCCGCGTTTCTAATAACATATTCAGAAACAGAACCAATAAATAAACGTTCTACAGCATTCAATCCTGTAGCTCCTAACATAATCAAGTCTACTTGATTATCTTCTGGGATTTCTTTCGCAATAATTTGTTTTGGTGAGCCATATTCTACAACAGAGGTTACATTATTCAAGCCAGCTTTCTTCGCGTTGCTTTCATAATCTGCCAATGTTTGCTTTGCCATTTCAGTAGCTTGTTCTGCCAACATTCCATCAAAAGATGAAACGGTTTGGAAAGAACGTGTGTCAATGACATGTGCTAATAGAAGTTCTCCGTTATTTCGGATAGCTACATTGACCGCCTTTTTAAAAGCTAATTCAGCTTCATCAGAACCATCCACGGCAACCATGATTTTTTTGTATTGTTGTAACATAAGCATTCACTCCTCAAGTCAATCGTGTTGTACTCTTTTATTGTAGAACAATTTGTGGAAAAAGAGAATTATTTACTGCTTTGGTTCAGCAATTTTTTTTGCAAAGCGGATACTGAAGGTGGCAGAAACGAGAATCACAATCAATAAAAAGATCAAAGCGATGAAGCGCTGATTGAAAAAAGCGGCTAAAACACCCATAACGCCTAAAACAGCATACGCAGCTCCATAAAATTGTAGGAATCCTTGATTTTTGTCATTTTTCTTGATCAATACAAAAAAGATATCCTGTTTATTAAATAAATAATAGCTAACGAATAATAATAGTAAAGTGGCGATAATCATCAAAATCCTAATCATGAACAAATCCTCCAAAATAAGCAACAAATAGAAAAAGCAATTTGCCAAGAGCAAATTGCTTTATTCTTTAAAAGATGGTAATCTCCGTTAATGCCGTTATTTGTCCTGTAGTATTGATCCCGCGAATTCAAGCAGGTGGGTCCCATGGTCGTAGCTTCGAACTACCAAATGATAAGGCATGTTACCAGCAGTGACACAAGACGGGTCCCAAGATATCAATAAAAATGTTCGGTCAACACACAAAGAGGACAATTCGAACATCACAGATTTCCCATCTCTATAGTAGCATATGAATTTAAAAAGAGCAATGAGAGAGCTCGCAGAAATAGAACCGTTTTCTTGTTTAATTTTTTAGGGGATGTTTTTTCCACTCTTTTATGCGGTAATACTGTTGACCTAGCGCCTGTTCATATTTTCCTGTATCCTTTGGCTGATAATATTGAGCATTTTTTAACCTATCTGGTAAATATTGCTGATTGACCCAAGCATGATCGAAATGATGAGGATACTGATAACCCACACCGCGGTTGAGGGATTTCGCACCTTTATAATGGCTATCTCTCAAATGGTCGGGAACATTACCAGCTTTGCCCTCTCGAATATCAGCAAGTGCTGCATCTAATGCCATATAGGCAGAATTGGATTTTGGCGACAAGCAAAGATCAACGACGACATCTGCTAGCGGGATACGTGCCTCAGGTAACCCTAGTCGTTCAGCAGCTAATACAGCGTTTACTGTACGCGCAGCAGCAGCAGGATTGCCTAAACCTATATCTTCATAACCGATAACCATCAGGCGACGACAAATACTTGCCAGATCACCTGCTTCAACTAGACGGGCGAGATAGTGAAGGGCAGCATCCACATCACTTCCGCGAATCGATTTTTGAAACGCTGAAATAACGTCATAATGAGCATCTCCATTTTTGTCATGGGTAAGAGCTTTTCTTTGGACACATTCTTCGATAATCGACAGAGTAAGATGAATCTTTCCTTCTTTATCTGGAGGAGTCGATCGTGCAGCCAGTTCCAACCCATTCAAAGCACTCCGCAAATCGCCATTCGTTGCACGAGAAAGGTGAAGAAGAGCCTCTTCATCTAACTGGATTGCTTGTTGACCAAGACCGCGTTCCTTATCCTTTAAGGCGTGTTTCACTGCCAACTGGATGTCTTGCTCTGTTAATGGCTTGACTTCAAAAATCTGTGTGCGGCTGCGGATCGCTGGATTGATAGTAATATAAGGATTTTCAGTAGTCGCTCCGATCAAGATGATTCTGCCACTTTCTAAATGAGGAAGCAGAAAATCCTGTTTTGTTTTATCTAATCGGTGTACTTCATCCAATAAGAGGATCACAGTACCACTCATTTTAGCTTCTTCCGCTACAACCTGCAGCTCTTTTTTTGAATCTGTAGCCGCGTTCAGCATGCGAAATGCATAATTAGTAGAACCGGCAATCGCACTTGCGATACTCGTTTTTCCAGTACCAGGAGGCCCATATAAAATCATGGAAGAAAGCATACGAGCATCGACCATGCGGCGTATGATTTTTCCTTCACCGACTAGATGTTGCTGACCAACGACTTCATCGATCGTTCGAGGTCGCATGCGATAAGCCAATGGCTGTTGCATAGGATTTTCCTCCTTCTTGTTTTTACGTTCCTTAATTATAACATATTTAGTAATATAGCTAGAAAGAACAGCCTTCTGTTGTTTTGTTTTCATAGCTTATCCAACTAATATTGTGTATGATAAAGTAGGTGAGAAAAATGACGGATAAACAAAAGATAGATGAATTTTTTTGGAATAAAACGACGCCGGAAGTAGCGCGGGATTTATTGGGGATGTATTTGGAGCATGACACACCTGAAGGAAGATTAGCTGGATATATTGTAGACGCGGAAGCATACTTAGGTCCAGAAGACGAGGCCGCCCATAGCTATGGTTTAAGAAGAACACCACGTGTGCGGGCAATGTATGAAAAACCAGGTACAATCTACCTTTACACGATGCATACTCATCGGATTTTGAACATCATCACTCAGCCAGAAGGGATTCCTCAAGGAGTAATGATACGTGCAATTGAACCAGCTACAATGATTGAACAAATGAGTAAAAATCGTGGTGGAAAAACTGGTCCAGATATCAGCAACGGTCCTGGAAAATTAGTGGAAGCATTAGCAATTCCTCAAGAACTCTACGGACAATCTATAGCAGATAGTTCATTACGTTTAGTTTTTGAGAAAAAGAAGATACCAAAAAAAATCGATGCTTTGCCTAGGATCGGTATCCCGAACAAAGGAGAATGGACAGAAAAGCCGTTGCGTTTTGTTGTGTCTGGCAATCCATATATCTCTTTACAAAGAAAAAACCAAATCGAGGAAGATTGGGGTTGGAGGAAAGAAAATGAAAAAGAAGGATCTATTAACATACTTAGATGAAATAATCGAAAAACAAGTGACGGACTATGATGTGGCTTTAGATTGGGATACAAAAAATCATACGATCGAAATCGTTGTTCGTTTGTTTGCGGAAAATAAAGCACAATTTGAGATTGATGATGCAGAAGGGATCGTTTCGCAAGAACCAATTATCGAATTTGAAGATGGCGTACTCCTTTTTAATCCTCAGAAATCTGTTTTTGATGAACAAAATTATCTAGCGGTAATCCCCTATGAAGGAAAAAAAGGATTGGCAAAATCAGTAGCTGATTCTTTAGTGGAATATTTGAATGAAGTATTAGCACAAGGGCAAAGTGATTTGCTTGATTTTTTAGATGAAGATGATGACGAAGCTGTATTCGAACTCCATTGGGATAATCAGAAACTAGCAGAGTTAGTAGAAGCAAAACAGCAAAATGAAATAGAGACTTATTTACCGTACCCAAGTTATTAAGGAGTGACAGACATGAAATGGAATGAAGTAAAAGTAGAAACCGAAAGTGAAGCAGTCGAAGCGGTCGCTAATATTTTGATGGAGGCAGGAGCGAGTGGTGTTGCGATTGAAGACTCTTTAGATGTTGAACATTTTCAATCGGATCAATATGGTGAAATTTTAGATAAAAATGATTTTACATCGTTGAAAGAAGGCGCGCTAGTCATGGCTTATTTTCCAGAAACGACTTTTTTACCGGAAATCTTGCCTTTTATCAAAGATCGTATCACGCAATTGCCTGAGTTTGGTCTAGCGATTGGAAAAAACAAAGTAACTGTTAGCGAAGTAGAGGAAAGCAATTGGGCAACAGCATGGAAGAAATATTATCATCCGGTGCGTATTACACGAATGCTGACGGTTGCGCCAAGCTGGGAAAACTATCAGACAGAAGATCCTCTAGAAAAAATCATCACATTAGATCCAGGCATGGCGTTTGGAACAGGCACCCATCCGACGACTTCTTTGTCATTGACAGCACTAGAAACAGTATTGCGTGGTGGCGAAACATTGCTAGATGTTGGAACTGGTTCGGGTGTACTAAGTATTGCAGCAAAATATCTTGGTGCGAAAGATGTCTATGCCTTTGATTTAGACGAAGTAGCTGTTCGTTCAGCGAAAGAAAATATGGATATGAATGAAGTAGCTAAAGATGTTCACGTATCAGCTAATGATCTTTTGAAAGGAATCGAGATTGAAAGTGATGTAATCGTTGCGAACATTTTAGCAGATATCATCTTATTGATGATCCCGGATGCATGGCGTTTACTAAAACAAACAGGGACATTGATCGTTTCAGGAATCATTGAAGAGAAGAAGCAAATGGTTCTAGATGCTATGATAGAACAAGGATTCATCGTGGATCAAATTTTCCAACAAAAAGACTGGTATGCAATTATTTTGAAAAAACCAGAGGTGGAATAGATGCAGCGATATTTTTTGAAAGAATCGTATGAACCAAAAGACCATTTTATTTTAAAAGGGGAAACCTATCATCACATTGTACGGGTTATGAGAATGGAACCGAAAGATGAAGTTTTTTTGGCATTCAATGATCAGATAGCCGTTGTTGCAGAAATCACAAAAATCACCGAAGATGCTGTTTATCTGAAAGAAATTAAAAAAGAAGAAAACCAAAAGGAACTGCCAAGTTCGATAACCATAGCTAGCGGCTATCCTAAAGGAGAAAAATTGGATTGGGTTATTCAGAAGTCCACTGAATTAGGCGCACAAGCTTTTATTGGGTTTCCGGCATCAGCCTCTGTGGTTAAATGGGATGCAAAGAAACGTATGAAGCGACAACAACGGCTTGAAAAGATTGCTCAAGAAGCAGCGGAACAATCCCATCGGCAAATCGTGCCCTCAGTAGAGTTACTGGAAACGAAAAGTGACTTATTTGAACGGTTAGATGATTATGATGTAGTCTTGGTTGCTTATGAGGAATCAGCAAAACAAGGCGAAAAATCAAATGTAGCCAAAATTCTTAGTGAAACAAAACCGGGCAGTCGAATCTTAGCTGTCTTTGGACCAGAAGGCGGCTTGTCCCACGAGGAAATCGATTATTTCGTAGAACACAAAGGGATACTATGTGGATTAGGACCAAGAATCCTTCGTACAGAAACAGCGCCTCTTTATTTATTAAGTGCTGCTAGCTATCAATGGGAGTTAATGGATCCCTCTCATAGCTAACATTTTTCATCAATAAAAGAGTATCGACGGAAAGAATTGAAAAAATAGGGAACAATTTGTATAATAGAAACAATTATTTGTACAATGAATACGAAAAATTGTTTGAAAAAGCTTTTTAAAAGCGAACATTTCCGTAAAAAAATGTATAACTTCACGGATTTTGGGGCAATTATCAAACAGATATTTGTCCCGATTCCTGTTTTACCGAAAAAGAAAGGGGGATCGATTCCTGTGCCAAAAGAAGAAATTTTAACGGGTCCCGGTGTCATAAAGCTCGTTAGTCAATATATGGGGCCCGAACATGTAGCATTTGTTGAGAAAGCATGCGAATATGCGACTGCTGCACATGACGGACAGTTTAGAAAATCAGGAGAACCCTACATTATCCATCCTATCCAAGTCGCAGGTATATTAGCAGATTTAAAAATGGACCCCCACACAGTGGCTACTGGCTTCTTGCATGATGTTGTTGAAGATACAGAAGTCACCTTAGAAGATCTGAGAGAAGAATTTGGCGATGATGTCGCTATGTTAGTAGACGGAGTAACCAAATTAGGGAAAATAAAATACAAATCCCACGAAGAGCAGCTAGCAGAAAACCATCGAAAGATGCTGCTGGCAATGGCTCAAGATTTACGCGTTATCATGGTCAAATTAGCTGATAGACTACATAACATGCGTACGTTGAAACATCTGCGAGAAGATAAGCAAAGAAGGATTGCCCAAGAAACTTTAGAAATCTATGCACCTCTTGCACATCGTTTAGGTATCAGCCGAATCAAATGGGAATTAGAAGATACAGCACTTCGTTATCTTAATCCAAAACAGTATTACCGTATCGTTCATTTGATGCAGACGAAGCGAGAAGAACGTGAAAAATACGTGAATGGTACTGTTGAAGATATTCGAGTAGCAACAGAAGAGCTAGGGATTTTTGCAGAGATCTATGGACGGCCAAAACATATTTATTCGATCTATCGTAAAATGAAAGACCAGAAAAAGCAATTCAACGAAATTTATGACTTGCTAGCCATTCGAGTAATCGTAGATTCAATCAAGGATTGTTATGCTGTATTAGGTGCGATCCACACAAAATGGAAACCAATGCCTGGTAGATTCAAGGACTATATTGCCATGCCGAAAGCTAATATGTACCAATCTTTGCATACTACAGTGATTGGTCCGGCAGGAAATCCAGTAGAAATCCAAATCCGTACACAGGAAATGCATGAAATCGCTGAATTTGGGGTGGCTGCGCACTGGGCGTATAAAGAAGGAAAAAATGAAAAAGTAGAACCAGATGGTATGACGAAACAATTAAGTTGGTTCCATGAGATACTTGAACTCCAAGATGAAAGCTATGATGCCTCTGAATTTATGGAAGGTGTAAAAGGAGATATCTTTAGTGATAAAGTCTATGTCTTCACGCCAAAAGGAGACGTTACTGAGCTGCCAAAAGGATCTGGACCACTGGACTTTGCATACAGTATCCATACAGATATCGGTAATAAAACCACTGGTGCAAAAGTAAATGGCAAAATGGTGCAACTTGATTACAAATTAAAAAACGGGGATATCATAGAAATCATGACTTCTCCAAATTCATTTGGTCCAAGTCGTGACTGGTTGAAATTGGTGGCAACTAGCAAAGCAAGAAATAAGATCAAGCGTTTCTTCAAAGCACAAGATCGGGAAGAAAATGTGATCAAAGGTCACGAGTCTGTGGTCAAGTGTATTACAGATTTAGGGTTTACACCTAAAGATATTTTGACAAAAAACAAACTTCAAGAAGCACTTGATCGTTTTAACTATCAATCAGAAGATGATCTATATGCAGCTGTAGGATATGGGGAAGTCAGTCCTTTGACAATGGCCAATCGTCTGACAGAAAAAGAACGGAAAGAACAAAAAATCGAGCAGCAAAAGCAAGAAGCAGAAGAAATCATGAATCAGCCGAAAAAAGAACCTGAGAAAATGAAAGTACGTCATGAAGGTGGCGTTGTCATTCAAGGGGTAGAAAACTTACTGATTCGTATCAGCCGATGCTGTAATCCGATTCCTGGTGATGATATCGTTGGCTACATCACTAAAGGCAGAGGGATATCCATCCATCGTCGAGATTGTCCGAATGTTCAGCCTGATAAACCAAATGTAGCAGAACGTTTGATTGAAGTCGAATGGGAAGATACATCGAATACACGAAAAGAGTACGATGCAGACTTGGAAATCTACGGCTATAACCGTTCAGGCTTATTGAATGATGTACTTCAAACAGTCAATGCGCTGACGAAAAATCTCAACAGCGTCGAAGCTCGGACGAATAAAGATAAAATGGCGACAATCCATTTGACGGTTGGTATCCAGAATTTGTCCCACCTAAAAAGTATCGTGGATAAAATCAAAGCAGTACCTGATGTCTACAGTGTACGCCGGATGAATGGATAGGAGGGCCAGATATGAGAGCAGTCATTCAACGGGTGAGTCAAGCGGCAGTGTCAGTTGATCAGCAAGAGATTGGAAAAATTGGCTGTGGCCTACTCGTTTTATTAGGTATCCATGAAACAGATACGCCAAAAGATGTGGAATATCTAGTAAAAAAAATCGCACAAATGCGTATTTTTGAAGATGATCAAGGAAAAATGAATATTAGTGTAGAAGACGTAGGAGGTCAAATTTTAAGTGTCTCTCAATTCACACTATTTGCGGATACGAAAAAAGGAAATCGACCAAGTTTTGTGGAAGCCGCACGACCAGAAATAGCTATTCCTTTATACGAATCGTTCAATGAAGGAATCAGAAGTCGCGGCATCACAGTCGCTACCGGACAATTCGGAGCAGATATGTCGATTTCTCTCGTCAATGATGGACCTGTAACGATTATTATTGATTCTAAAAACAAATAAAGTCAGTTGGTTTTCATCAATAAGAAATATAAATCAAGTCGTTTAAGTTAGACTGAAAAACTCTAACTTAAGCGACTTTTTCCTCGTCTATAAAAAGCGCTTCTTTTGTCAGCAGTCAGAAAAAAAGTTAAGCTTAAATTATACAAGTTATTTTTGGGAGGTTGCTGAAGATGAAAGAAGTACCAGTAATAGATGTCAAAATCACGGATCTAAAAAGATTGTATCAAAAGGGATACAATATGTTGGAGGAGTTACGTCATGAAGCAGACGCTCCCGTTGTCAAAGCAAAGATTTTCAATAAAGAAGCTATTGTGATCTACGGATCGTCAGCGGCAAAAATATTTTATGACCCAAGAAATTTCAAACGAAAAGGTGCTATGCCAAAATTAGTGTTGAAGACACTTTTTGGTCAAGGTGGAGTACAGACTTTGGATGGAGCTGCCCATCATCATCGGAAAAATATTTTTATGGATCTGATGACCCCCGAAAGAATGGAAGATTATCATCGTATCTTAGATAAGAACCTGACGCAAGCACTTGAAACACAGCATGGTCAATTTGAATTATTTGATTTAAGCAAGATGGTTTTCTTTACATCGATTTGTGAGTGGGCAGGTATCAATTTATCTTTGCTTTCTAAGGATGAAGTCAAAAAATTAGCAGAATATCAAATCTCTATGATCAGCGGAACGTTTACTTCTCCGATTGATCACATAAAAGGTGTCGAAAATCGCAAAAAATCAGAAAAATGGGCGCAAGGCTTGATTGAAGAAGCTCGGCAAAATCCTGTGGCTGGAAAAGAAAATGTGGCATTATATGCTTTTGCCAATGCCACAGATCTAGACGGACAGCTTTTGCCTCTGGAAGTAGCAGCTGTTGAATTATTGAACATCATCCGTCCAACGGTTGCTCTAACTGTGTGGGCGGCGTTGATGGGACACGCGCTTTTCAGCAGACCTGATTTGTACCAACAATTGAAAAACGACTTTTCTACGTTGCAAGATCCGTTCATTCAAGAAATGAGACGCTATTATCCGTTCTTTCCGATGTTACCTGCGATTTCTCTGAAAGAAGTAGAAGTCGATGGTTATCGTATACCAGAAGATAGCTGGGTCATTCTAGATTTATATGGAACAGATCATGATGAACGAACGGTTGAAGCACCAGACTCCTTTATGATCAAACGATATTTAGGAAAAGCAAAAGATATTTCATATAAAGAAGAATATGAGATGATTGCCCAAGGTGGAGGAAACTTTCGACAAATGCATCGCTGCGCAGGAGAATGGATCACTCTCCACAGCCTACGTGTGTTTTCTGATCAGCTAGTAAACAAGTTTGAATTCTCTGTACCTGAACAAGATTGGACGATCCCATTCAATCAGTTTCCGACTTATCCAAATAGCCGAGCGCTACTTTATAAGAATTAGATTAGTATAAACTTATCGAAAAAAGGAAGATCAGCACTGTTTGATCTTCCTTTTTTCATACTACTATAAGTGGATAAGGTCAATTGCTCAAAATCCGTGAAATGCTTCATCAATGGTTTGATAATCCTCACTGGATAAATGCAAATCTAAAGCTTGGACATTATCAGAGACTTGCTCTGGACGTTTAGCTCCGGGTATGACTACAGACACTCTTGGATTCTTCATATACCAGGCTAGAACAAGTTGCGCAGGGGTGGCTTGGTATCTTTTAGCAATGGGGCGAAGTATGTCGACAGCGGCTAAAATTTCTTTGAAACGTTCTCCTTGAAAATCCGGATTGCTTTTTCGAGGATCTCCTTCGCCGAATTGTTTTTCCTGACCACGTTCATATTTTCCTGTCAGTAAACCGGAAGCAAGAGGAAAATAGGGGACAAAGCTGATTTTGTTTTTTTCAAGATAAGGAAATAATTCTTTTTCAGCCTCCCGATGGATCAAACTGTATTTATCTTCTACTACATCGACATATCCATCTGCATTCGCTTCTTTCAATTGTTCTAACGTGAAGTTCGATACACCAACTGCTCGGATTTTTCCTGCTTCTTTCAATTCATACAATGCAGCAACTGCTTCATTTTTTGGTGTGCTTTTATCCGGAAAGTGGATATAAAAAATGTCGATGTAATCAGTTTGCAGACGTTTCAGTGCGTCTTCCACCGATTGTTTGAGAAATTCGGGTGAATTGTCAAATGTTCGTCCTTTATTTGGCACATGAGCAGCTTTTGTAGCAATGACGATACGTGAACGATCATATTCTTTTTCCTTCAATACCTCACCGATCAGTTCTTCAGAACGGCCGTTTCCATAAGCATAGGCGGTATCGATCAAATTGATTCCGCTATTCAAAGCTGTACGAACCACTTGTTTTCCTGTCTCGTCTTCCAAACCGTCAAAAAGATTGTGTCCCCCAACGGCATTTGCTCCTAGTCCAAGCTGTTCTGCGTAGACTTGTGAATGTCCGATTCTTATTTCTGCCATAGCTGATTCCTCCTTTTTTTCTAGTCTAAAACAAAAGAACAAAAAGCTGAACTAAAATGTTTTTGTGAGGGAAAATAGTCAGATAACTCTTGACTTTGAGATTGGTTTTTAGTAGGTTATAAGTAATATCGAAATGTCAATGAAAGAGCGAGTAAGTTTTTGAAACTTTACAAGAGAGGATCATCGAGGCTGAAAATGATCCAAAGTTTCATTAGCCCAAAGACACTCTGGAGATGGACGAGTGAAAAGCCGTCCCGCGTACGAGCGTTATTCGTAAGAGGAAAGAGAAATCTTTCAAAATTAGGTGGTACCGTGTATGAATTTCATTCACCCTTGTTCAAGATGAACAAGGGTGATTTTTTTATTTACATAGCTAAGAAAGGGAGAGAAAACTATGAGTTTCCAAAGACCAAAAGGAACAAATGATATTTTGCCAGGCGAATCAGAAAAATGGCAGTTTGTCGAAGAAACAGCACGTTTATTGTTCAGAGATTATCAGTATAATGAAATGCGTACACCGATTTTTGAACATTATGAAGTGATATCCCGCAGTGTAGGTGATACGACGGATATCGTTTCAAAAGAGATGTATGATTTTTATGACAAAGGGGAACGTCATGTGACGCTTCGACCAGAAGGTACAGCGCCAATCGTTCGTTCTTTTGTTGAGCATAAATTGTTCGGTCCAGAGTATGCAAAACCGTTCAAAACTTTTTATATGGGACCAATGTTTCGCTACGAACGTCCGCAAAAAGGACGGTTACGTCAATTCCATCAGATCGGAGTAGAAGCATTTGGATCAGAAAATCCTGCAACAGATGTGGAGAGCATGGTGATGGCACTCGATTTCTTCAAACAGTTGGGAATCACGCAAATCCGTCTAGTCATCAATTCATTGGGTGATAAAGACACACGTCAAGCCTATCGTCAAGCATTAATCGACTATCTTTTACCTTTTGAAGCAGAGTTGAGTGAAGACTCTAAACGCCGTCTTCACGAAAATCCATTGCGTGTGTTGGATAGTAAGGACAAACGAGATCAAAAATTTGTAGCAGATGCGCCATCTATCTTAGATTATTTAAGCGAACCTGCTCAAAAACATTTTGATACCGTTGTTTCCATGCTGGATGCATTGGCTGTTCCTTATGAAATCGACAGTAATATGGTTCGCGGATTAGATTACTATACGCATACGATTTTTGAAATCATGAGTGACGCACCGAAAATGGGGGCACAAGCAACGATTTGCGCAGGCGGACGTTATGACAATCTAGTGGAAGAACTGGGTGGTCCTTCAACACCTGGCTTTGGATTTGCAATGGGTATCGAGCGATTACTCTTGACTATGGAAGCAGAGGAAGTAGTTATCCCTGCATTTAATGAGTTGGATGCTTATGTGGTCGCACTCGGAGACGAAACAAATATCGAAGCATTGAAAGTGGTCCAAGCGATTCGAAACTTCGGTTTTTCAGCTGATCGCGACTTCATGAACCGTAAAGCAAAAGCACAATTTAAGACAGCAGATAAAGCGAATGCCAAGTTAGTATTGGTGATCGGTGAAGATGAGCTTGCTAGCCAAACAATCAATGTCAAAGCAATGGCAAGCCGAAAAGAAAAAAGTTTTCCATTAGAAGAAATATATGAGCATTTTGATGAAGTCTATGATGAAATGACTTTATTCGAGTAGGAGGAAAAAAGAAATGGCACAAAGAACGATTTATTGCGGATTAGTTTCCGAACAACAATTAGAACAAACAGTTACATTAAAAGGATGGGTACAAAAAAGACGAGACCTTGGGGGAGTAATCTTTATCGATCTACGGGATCGTGAAGGAATCGTTCAAGTCGTCTTCAATCCTGAAATCAACAAGGAAGCATGGGAAATCGCAGATAAATGTCGCAGTGAATACGTGATCGAAGTAACTGGGGTAGTCAGAAGACGCGGTGAAAATGCAGTAAATCCTAAAATGGCCACTGGTGAATTTGAAGTGATTGCAAGTGAAATCGTGATTTTGAATCAAGCAAAAACACCGCCATTTCAAATTGAAGATGATCAAGCAATCAGTGACGAAATACGTTTGAAATATCGTTATTTGGATCTGCGACGTCCCAAAATGACTAAAAACATCAAATTGAGAAATGCGACAACAAAAGCGATTCGTCATTATTTAGACGATAATGACTTTCTAGATATTGAAACACCTTACCTAGGAAAATCTACACCAGAAGGCGCAAGAGACTACTTAGTTCCTTCACGTGTCCATGCTGGACATTTCTATGCGTTGCCGCAATCTCCTCAACTATTCAAACAATTGCTGATGAATGCTGGGTTCGACCGTTATTATCAAATCGTTCGTTGTTTCCGTGACGAAGATTTACGTGGAGATCGTCAGCCTGAATTTACGCAAGTAGATATTGAAACAACGTTCCTAACAGCAGAAGAAATCCAAACTTACACAGAAGGATTGATTGCGAAGGTAATGAAAGAAGTTCGCGGCATCGAAGTCACATTGCCATTTCCCCGTATGACCTATGATGAAGCAATGGCTCGCTACGGCAGCGACAAACCGGATACACGTTTTGAAATGGAATTGATTGATCTAAGCGAAACAGTCAAAGAAGTAGAATTCAAAGTCTTCCAAATGGCTCTTGAAAACGGCGGAGTCGTGAAAGCATTGAATGCGAAGGGCGCTGCAGATCGCTACTCACGAAAAGATATGGATCAGTTAGGACAATATGTAGGGCAATTCGGAGCTAAGGGACTTGCATGGCTGAAAGTGGAAGAAGACGGTCTGAAAGGCCCGATTGCTAAATTCATGGGAGAAGCAACAGAAGCAATCATCAAAGCAACAGATGCAGAACCAGGTGACTTGCTGATGTTTGGCGCAGATAAAAGTGAAATCGTCGCTGCTGCATTAGGGGCTATCCGAACACGTTTAGGAAAAGAATTAGGACTGATCGATGAATCAAAATTCAATTTCTTATGGGTAACTGATTGGCCTCAATTTGAATTTTCAGAAGAAGAAGGTCGATATGTCTCTGCTCACCATCCATTCACGATGCCAAAAGCAGAAGATATCCCATTACTGGCTGAAGACCCTGCAAAAGTCTGTGCAGAAGCTTATGATATCGTCTTGAACGGCTATGAATTAGGTGGAGGTTCTATCCGGATCCATACTCGGGAACTTCAAGAAAAAGTGTTGAAAACTTTAGGCTTCACAAAAGAACAAATGGAAGAACAATTTGGGTTCTTGCTAACAGCTTTAGATTACGGATTCCCTCCACATGGCGGCATTGCATTAGGATTGGATCGTTTTGCAATGTTATTAGCAGGGGAAGACAATATTCGTGAAGTCATTGCCTTTCCTAAAAACGGAAAAGCAGCCGATGTGATGAGTGATGCACCAAGTATGGTTTCACCTTTACAATTGTTCGAATTGAATATTGATGTAACCAATATAGAAGAATAGCCGATAAAAAGGAAAAAAGGATTTGTCGAATCTGCTTCTTTTGGCAACCTTGATTTAATTGAAAAACACTTTATAATGAAGCCATAACATATAAAGCGGGGCTTTTCCATGAAAAAAACATTCGAAAATTGGGCTTACCATGATTACACGACCAAACTTTCGGTATCAATCGTTTATGCGTTGATTGCATCTGTCGCATTGAATTTCTTTTATCAACCAGGACATATTTATTCAAGTGGTATTACGGGCCTGGCTCAGATTTTGACGACTTTGTCAAAATCACTGATAGGGTTCGAGGTGCCGGTATCAACCACTTTGTATTTACTGAATATACCTTTGTTCGTCTTGGCGTGGTTCAAAATCGGGAAGAAGTTTACAATTTTCACTTTTATCACAGTCACTTTGACCTCCCTTTGTATCCATATTTTACCGGAAACAGTCTTATCTACCGATCCAATCATTTGTGCGTTGTTTGGTGGGGCTGTGATGGGACTAGGGATTGGGCTAGCGTTGAGAAATGGCCTATCATCGGGTGGTCTAGATATCGTGAGTATCACGATTCGTAAAAAAACAGGAAAGTCGATTGGTTCTATCTCGATCTACTTCAATGCATTGATCGTTTTTGTTGCTGGGATTCTATTTGGCTGGCAATATATGTTTTACAGTACGTTGTCTATTTTCGTCAGTGGAAAAGTAACTGATGTCGTTTATACTAAACAAAAGAAAATGCAGGTAATGATCGTAACGAAACATCCAGAAAAAGTAGTGAATGAAATCCAAAACTGTATGCGTAGAGGAATCACGATTATCAATGAAGCAGAAGGTGCTTATAAACATGATAAGCAGACAGTATTGATGACAATCGTTACACGTTACGAACTGCCTCTACTCAGAGAAGCGATGAAAGCTTCTGATCCGCAAGCTTTTGTAAGTATTGCAGAAAATGTCCAGATACTTGGGCGTTTCTACGAGGATGGCATTTAGATCGAGTTTGACAAAAATTCATGAAATACTACTGTAGACAGACATTCGTTTGTCTGCAGTTTTTTTCTACCAAAGGATGGATCAGCAAATAGAAACTACTTTTTTATTTGAAATTTTCTTAAAGTTGAAAAAAAGCATGTTTATTTTTTAAAATTTATGGGATGATAGAAAAAAATAGTAGAGAAAGGACACGATTCTACTTGCTATTTTCACTTAATACCCGTATATTACGAATGAAAAAAGTTTATGAAAAGTTGGAATATTGAATGGAAAAACAAAAAAGGTTAAAAAACAGCCGCTACATCACTGGGTTTGATGGGCTCCGTTCATTAGCTGTGGTTGGTGTTATCTTCTATCACCTTCTGCCAACTAGTATGAAAGGCGGCTATTTGGGCGTTCCGATTTTTTTCGTCGTATCTGGTTATCTGATCACGGATCTGCTAAGGCAGGAATGGGAACAAAATGGAAAAATCAATATTTGGCAATTTTATGTCAGAAGAATGAAGAGACTCTATCCGGCACTCGTTTTTATGCTTGTTACAGCTTCGGCTTATATCACCTTGTTCCAGCGAGGATTGTTGAATAATCTTAGAGGAGTTGTCGTCAGCAGCTTACTGTATGTCAACAATTGGTGGCAAATCAATAACGGTTTATCTTATTTCGACCGATTTGCTAATGAATCACCGTTTACACATATCTGGTCTTTAGCGGTAGAAGGTCAAAACTATTTGGTTTGGCCAATCTTGTTTGTATTGTTGATGGTATTTGTTCGTAAAAGAAAATGGATCTTTTATACCGTGTTAGGTACATCTTTCCTCTCTGCGATCTTGATGATGATTTTGTATACACCAGGGGGCGATCCAACCCGTGTTTATTATGGAACGGACACCCGGCTGTTTTCTATATGGTTGGGAAGTGCGCTCGCTTTTGTTTGGCCAAGTACTCGTTTGAAGAAAAACATCCCGAAACAAGCAAAAAGTATCCTGAATATCGCTGGAGGAATCTCACTGCTGGCACTGATTCTTTGCTTCTTCTTTTTAGATGATCATTACAATTTCATCTATTATGGAGGGATGCTCCTAGTGAGTCTGTTATGCGTAGTACTAGTTGCAGTGACAGCACATCCTGGAGCAAGCTTGAATCGTTGGCTGACAAATCCAGTATTTACTTGGATTGGCAAACGAAGCTACGGGATTTATCTGTATCAGTTTCCAGTTATGATTTTTTATGAAGCAAAAGTGACTGATATTGCTGATCATGTTCTGTTCCATACTTTAGTAGAAATCACATTGATTTTAATCATCAGTGAACTTTCTTATCGATATGTGGAACGTCCGCTAGCACGTTTTGACTATGGTCGTACATTCCAAGTGATGAAAGGATGGTTCAGTAAACCAATCATCAGTAAGCGCAAACCATGGGTTGTTCCAGGCACATTACTTGTAGCAATTGCATTCGTTGGTTTCGTTACGGCACCGAAAAATGCTGTAACGGCCGATCAAAAACAATTGCAGGCAAAGATCGCTGAAAGTAAAAAATTAGCAGAAGAAACCAGAAACAATTCAGAAAATACCACTAGTTCCGTTGACCAAGCGATTCTTGATAAGTACGAGTTGTCTAAGGCCCAAGGAAACAAGGCGCAAAAATTAGAGCTAACGGCATTTGGTGATTCAGTTATGCTAGATGCTGCAACTGATCTACAAGAGCTTTATCCAAAAGTAGTGGTAGATGGCGATGTGGGGCGACAATTATATGCCAGTGTACCGTATATTGAAAAATTAAAGGAACAAGATTTATTGAAAGACACTGTTCTAATTGGACTAGGAACGAATGGCTCATTCTCTGAAGCTCAGTTTGATAGCGTGATGGATGCAATCGGTGATCGAAAAGTATACTGGGTCAATGTCCGAGTACCGACGAAACGTTGGCAAAATGACGTGAATGCGATGCTTGAACAGATGACAAAAAAATACGACAATATGACGCTGATTGATTGGTATAGCTACAGTAATGACCATAGTGACTGGTTTTATGATGATCAAGTCCATCCAAATCCTGAAGGGATGACACATTACATTCACCTAGTCAGCGAAGCCTTGCTAGGAGGAAGTTCAAGTACGAACAGCAGCGAGACAAACGTATCAGAATAATAGCTACAAAAAACTTCAGGCAAAAACAATTGTTTTTGCCTGAAGTTTTTTATATTTATCGTGTTTTTAACAGTCATCTATTTTCAGGAAGCAAAACAGTTGAGTGTGTCTTCAAATAATGTTCTTTTTGTTTTCGGGTGAGTTTTTTGAATGCAGCTTCTGCTTTTGTTGCTTCGCTTCTTGAAGAAAATACTTCTGCATGGATCATCTTAACAGGTCTTCTTTTTTGAAGACGTGTATATTTAGCGCCAGTACCATTGTTATGTTCCCCTAGTCTCCTAGAAAGGTCTGTTGTGTACCCACCATAAAATGTCTGATCTTTACAGAATAATACGTAAAAATAATGTTTATTTGCCATAGAGCATCTCACGAATCTCTGCTGTGTATTCCCCGTCTGCATCGTAAGTGATCAATGGCGGAGCGACTTTGAATCCATCTAATTTACCTTCTTTGATTCCTTCAACTAACAAAATATTTGCCTCTTTTCCAGCTTTTGGGTAAACAAATTGGATCCGTTTAGGTGCAATCCGATGATTTTGCATAATTTGGATGATCTCTAAGAATCGTTCAGGTCGATGGACCATAGCGAAACGCCCATTTGTTTTTAGTAACTTACTTGAATTGTCGATCACTTCTTCTAATGTTGTATGGATTTCATGACGGGCGATTGCTAGGTGTTTATTAGGGTTCGTTTTATTTGTTGGCAGCCCTTTGAAATAAGGTGGATTGCAGACGACTAAGTCACAAGAATTATGCCGAATGACGGATAAGCTGTCTTTCAGATCGATGGTGTGGACTGTCATCTGTTCATCTAGATGGTTCAGCGCGATGCTACGTCTTGCCATGTCTGCTAGGCGAGGCTGAAGTTCGATAGCATCAATAGCTGCTTGAGTTCGTTTGCTTAAAAACAGGCCAACTGCACCATTACCTGCGCAAAGGTCAACAATCTGTCCTTTTTTAGGCACACGAGAGAAGTGAGCAAGTAGCACAGCATCTAAAGAAAAAGAAAATACTTGGGAACTTTGGATAATTTTGATATCTTCTGCGTATAATTGGTCGATTCGTTCGTCTTCATGAAGCATGGATTCCCTCCAAAATGAAAAAAATAGTCGTTTGTATTATACTATTTTTATTAAAAAGAACCAAGGTGGCTTGTCAAACCTCTGTTTTTTATGCATACTATGACCATAAGAAGGGAAAGGAAGAGACTATGTTTTATCGATTTATGCGAGGGGTAGTTCGAGTACTATTAGCTTTAGTCAATGGGAATGCCCGTTATGAGAATAAAGAAGTATTACCGCAAGATGAGAATTACATACTAGTTGCCCCCCATCGTACTTGGTGGGACCCATTATATCTAGCGGTAGCTGCAGCACCGAAGGAATTCAGCTTTATGGCAAAAGAAGAACTGTTCAAAAATCCGGTTCTGCGATTTATATTAACTCGATCTAATGCTTTTCCAGTTAAAAGAGAGAATCCAGGACCAAGCGTCATTAAAACACCTGTAAAGATTTTAAAATCGACAAATTTAAGTTTAATCATGTTCCCCAGTGGGACAAGGCATGCTACAGAACTTAAAGGCGGGATGGCGTTGATTTCCAGAATGTCTAAAGCAAAAATCGTACCAGCCGTATACCAAGGTCCACTGACACTTGGGGATTTGTTCAAACGTAAGAGAGTAACAGTGCGTTTCGGTGAACCAATCGACCTATCAGATATCAAGAAAACGGATAAAGAAGGAATGGCGGAGATTGAACGACGAACACAAGCGGCTTTTGACAAATTGGACAAAGAAGTGAACCCAGATTTTAAATATGAAATCAAAAAAAAATAAAGTGATAAGTTTAGGAGTGGGCGGTCTTTTTGAATCTCCTGTTCTGTTCAGACTTTTCGATGAAAAACGAGGGAGAGACGTCAAGTCTGCCCTCTTTTTGCTTTCTAACGTGCAAAATAGAAGACAGGTGTCATGTAATGGATCAAAGTGTTATAATGATTAGAAGGACATTTTTTGAGGTGATTGGATGCGTTTTTTACATACAGCCGATTGGCATATCGGAAAAAAACTACAAGGTTATGACTTGATTGAAGACCAACGTCATGTATTATCTTCTATACTGGATATCGCGAAAGAAGAAAAAGTAGAGGCAATCGTGATTGCAGGAGACTTATATGATAGGAGTGTGCCCGCTGTCGATGCCGTAGCATTATACAATGAATTGATGGTTGATTGGAATTTAAAGGAAGGGATCCCAATTTTTGCTATATCAGGAAATCACGATAGCAGTACGCGACTTTCAGCTGGTACGCCATGGTTCAGTTATTCGAACTATTTTTTGCGAACGCAGCTAGCAGAAGCTTTCAAACCAGTCGAGTTTAACAACATACAATTTTTCTTTCTTCCTTACTTTGAACCAATTGCAGCCAGATTATATTTTGAAGATGACAGTATCCGCACGATCCAGCAAGCGGTAGCAAAAGTGATAGATAAAATGGAGGAGCTGTTCGATTCAGGGAAAAAACACGTATTGATTAGCCATTTTTTTGTAATGGGAAGTGTAAAATCTGATTCGGAAACGAAAATCGAAGTAGGGGGTCTGGATTCGATCCCAGGAGAACTACTTACACCGTTTGATTATGTAGCATTAGGACATTTGCATAATCAAGCAGCTTTAAGACAGGATAATGCTCGCTACAGTGGCTCGCCGTTGAAATTTTCTCTATCTGAGATCAACCAGAAAAAAGGCGTATGGATCGTTGACCTGGCAACAGACCTAGAGTTGAATTTTAGGGAGATCGAACCACTGCATGATATTGAAGAAATAACAGCAAGTTTTAAAGAATTGTTGGATCCTGCCTTCTATCAGTCCGTCAATCGGGAGAATTATATCCAGATCTATCTCACGGACAGAACGATCATCCCGAATATGATGAACCAGCTTCGGCAAATATATCCTCGTATTTTGGGGATTGAACGGGCAAACGGCCGAGCAGAACAAACAAAGCACAAACGAAAAGTACTAGAAATGAAAGATCCTCAAAAATTAGCAGAAGCATTTTTTAGTGAAATGACGGAAGAACAGCTAACGGCAAACCAAGAAAAATGGCTCGGAGAAACGTTGCAAGAAATCATGGAAATGGAATGATCAAGAATGAAACCGAAAAAATTAAAACTTAAAAATTTTGGTCCTTTTATCAATGAGACCGTTGATTTTTCACGATTGACAGAAGCACCGCTTTTTTTGATCAGCGGGAAGACAGGAGCAGGAAAAACGACGATTTTTGATGGGATCACTTTCGCACTTTTTGGTGAAACTTCCGGAAGACTTCGTTCTGGAAAAGAGATGCGTTCCTTGTTTGCTACACCAGAAGAAGAAACAAGCGTGACTTTTTCTTTTGAACATCAGCAGATGAGCTATGAAATCGAACGAAAACCAGAGCAAGTTTTAGCGAAACGAAAAGGAAACGGAACAAAAAAACAGGCAGCTAAAGTAACGTTGACCATTTTTGATGGGAAAGGAAAAGAAATAAAACAAATCACAAAACGTACAGAAGCAGACCAGTTGATCAGAGAATTGATGAATCTCGATGCGAAACAGTTTTCCCAAATCGTTTTACTGCCCCAAGGAGAATTCCGTAATTTTTTGGTTTCATCAAGCAGTGAGAAAGAGACTGTTTTACGTCATTTGTTCGGTACTCAGCTTTTCCAACAGTTCAATGAGCGATTAAAGGAAAAAGCAAAGCAACAGCAACAAAAACTAGATCATTTAGAGCAAAATCTTCATCTTCTGCAAAAAAGATTTGTTTTAATCAAAGAAGAGGAAGCAGTAGCAGGGTTTGAAGCCGTTCTTTCCCAATGGACAAACCATCAGGCCATACTAGAAAAACAAATCACTAAAGAAAAAGAAGTTTTAGTAGACTATCAGGAGAAACAGAAACAATTAGAAAATTCCTACTATCGTTTTGAAACCTTGAAAAAAAGCTATGAAGAAAAAGCGACATTACTAAATAAGCAAAAGAAATTAGCCGCTCAAAAAGACGAAATAGAGGAAAAGAAACGATGGATTGGGTATTATGAATTTACACAACGCTTAATTGAACCAATCAAGCACCTGAAAGAAATAAAAGCTGAAAAAATAGAACTGTCACAAAAAAGCAGTGAACAAACAAAGAAACTAGCGATGACTACGCAACATTATGAAGAGTGGCAAAAAAATGAAACAGACCGCATACATCGGCAAACAAAAATCAAAGAAGCTGCTCAACAATTGCAAAACAAACAGATGATGGTACCGATTGTCGAAGCCTTGCGTAGTAAAAAACAAGAAGCAGAACAATTAAAACATTCATTAGATAAAGAAGAAACGAACGCCGAAAAGCTACATCAAAAACAGGCTATTTATCAGGAAAGAACTCGATTTCTTCAAGAAATCTTATTAGATCAGGAAAAACTGCAGGAAGATCGTCTTGCTTTTGGACAGTTAAAATATCTAGATGAAAAACAGCAGGAAATAAAACAACAAAAAACAAAAAGCATCGAATCACTCGAACAGATAAGAGAAGAGCTCAAAAAAGCAGCCGAAGAAACAACAAAAAATAATCAGCGATTGAAACAACAGATAGAACAAGCAGAACAGCTGAAAAGCCAATGGGCAAAGCAGCAAATTGCTCGTCTTCAGCTTTTCTTGCGTCCGGGGGAACCATGTCTGGTTTGTGGGTCGACAGAACATCCCGTACAACAATCAAAACATGAACAGCCAAATAAAGAAGATATCTTGAAAGTAGAGCAACAACTGGCAGAAGCTGAGTCAGCTGTAGAAAGAACCCAGCAAATCATTGCCAAAAATGAAGCACATGAAAATAATCTTCAACAGCAATTATCTGATTTAGAACAAAAAATCATGGAAACGAATATACAACTAGCTGGACAAGAAAAACACTTACAACAGGCTTTACAACAGGCATTTCCCGCGATAACAGAACAAACAACAACTGCTCTTACAGTAGTCGAACAATCTTTAGATAAACGAAAAAGCAAGATAGCCAATGCAAGAGCAGAACTAGAAGAAATAAGCCAACAAGTAGAAAAGATTGAGCAGCAATTAGCTGTCTACAAGCAGCAACAGGCAGCAAAAAATAATCAGCTTCAACAACTGCAAGGCGAAATCAAAAGTTTAGAAAAACAATTACAAGATACGGATAGCAACTGTTTAGAAGAAGAGATACGACAACTTGAAAAACGGTTAGAAGAAGACTCGAACCAACTCGCTGCTGAACAGAAAGCAGGAATGCAATTGTTGCAAGATCTGCATATGTTTCGGACACAACTTGATCTTCAACAGGAACAAATAGAAAAAACAGATGAAAAAATAGAAAAAGAACAGCAAAGAATAGCTGAAAAGCTGGAAACCCAAGCGTATTTTTCAACAACTGAGGAAGTCTGTGCATTCGCACAACAGCAAGCACAATACGAAGAGAACCAGCGCATAATCACTACTTATCATGAAGCACAATTAGTGACAGCTGACCGACTACGTCAATTAGAAAATATCCAGCTGACGGAGATAGTTCCAGATACAGAAGAGATCAGCCAGCAATTGGAAGAGATAAGAGAGATGATCGAAACAAAGCAAGAAAAGATATACAGTTTACAAGAACAAAAAATCAATAACCAGAAAATCTACGATGAATGTCTTTCGATTTATCACGCAAGCCAGACGCAATTAGATGAACTTACGCAATTACAGCAACTTTCGCAAACATTCAACGGAGAAAATCCTAAGAAAACTAGTTTAGAACGGTATGTGCTTCAAGTTTATCTACAAGAAGTGTTACAAGTAGCAAATGATCATCTCCAACGTTTAACGAAAAATCGTTATCAGTTTGAACTAGCGGATACGATCGGCAGTTATCGAGGGAAAACCGGATTAGAAATCAATATCTATGATGATCAGGCAGGCATGTCTCGAAGCGCGCATACGCTGTCTGGCGGTGAAAGTTTTATTGCAGCACTTTCTTTAGCATTAGCCCTTGCGGATGTGATCCAGACACAAGCTGGTGGGGTAGCAATCGATGCATTGTTTATTGATGAAGGTTTTGGGTCATTAGATGAAGAAGCTTTGGAAATGGCGATGGAAGCTTTAGAAACGATTGAAAGTGAAGGAAGAATGATTGGAATCATTAGCCATGTAAGAGAATTGAAAGAACGAGTATTACAGCAAATAAGAATTGATACAGAAGGTAGCGGACAAAGCAAAATACGCTATCAACTTGGATAAAAAGGGAGATTGGTAACTATGAAATGGAGTATTCCGGAAAAAGTCATTGCACGTGGGCGTCAATACTTGCAAGAAGGCCGAGTGTTATCGGTTGTCCCTGACCAAGAAGAAAACGTGTGGCATGCAGAAGTCTTGGGCAGTGAATTGTACATGGTTGATTTGGATGGGACAGCAAAAGAGATAGATTACTGCCAATGTCCATATTGGGAGGAACATAAATATTGTAAGCATACAGTTGCTGTGGAACTTTACTTACGGTCGAAAAATCTATCTCGTATCATGAAAAAAGACCAGCCGATGTTAGAACCGGTAAAAACAACAAGTGAAGGAGAAATCATTGCAAAAGGTTTTTCTCGTCTAAAAACACAAAAAAATCCTCAAGCGGTGCAACCCTTGATTATTGAATACCAAGTAGAAACGATTGAGACAAATCAGTATCATCCAGAGCTTTCTATTTTGGCGCTTTACTTACGCATCGGTTCTTTGGCATCGCCGAAAAAGACATATATCGTAAAAAACATCTATGATTTTTTACAGGCTTACACAGAAAAAGAAACCTACACAGTCAATAAGCAGTATCAGTTTCGTCTAGATAAACGGGCTTTTCAAAAAGAAGATCAAAAAATACTCGCTCACCTTGCAGGAAGTGCCCAAACGCATCAATTATTAGGCACGAATGGCTTGCAAGTCAAAGGGAAACTAGATAAAAGATACCTGCTTCTCCCAGTAGAACAAGCCCGCTTCCTGCTAGAACAGATGAATCAGACGACACGTTTGCATCTGCAAATAAATGGACAAAACGATCAAGGAATCCAATTTTCCGACCAAAACAAGCCTTTATCATTCAAAGTGGAAAAACAGGAAGAAGACTATTTATTGCAAGCATTGAATGATTTTGATTTTTTCTTTATGCATTATCAGTGGGGACTTATCCAGGGAGTATTCTATTCTCTAACGAAACATCAACAAACAGTTTATCAAACTTGGAAACAATTGATTCGCCGATTGGAGAAACCAGAAGTAATATTCAAGAAAAAAGAACTACCGGCCTTGTTTAAAGAAATCATTCCTCTTCTTTCGGAGATTGGAGACGTAGTGGTTGCCTCTGAAGTAGAAAAGGAAGTAGCGGATATTCCAGTCGAATTTATTTTCTTTTTCCGAAAAGCCAAAGGAAAAATCCAAGCTCGAGTCGATTTCGTTTATGGCGAAGTCATCTATTCGACCGATCCAAAACATGAGGTCTCGGCCAATCAGGACTTTCAGGTGCTGCGTGACAGAGCTGAAGAGAAACGAGTCCTTGATTTATTCAGGATGTATCGCTACCAGAAAAATGAAACTGGCTATGAGCGTCCGTTGCCAAGCGGGGAGGAACTGTATGCCTTTTTCCGTACAGAACTATCTGTTTTCCGTCAGTTTGGTGAAGTCAGACTTGGCAGAAAGTTGCGAGAGTTGTATTTAGATGCGCATAAACATCAACCGCAAATCGAAGTAACCGAGACTGGTTCATGGCTTGATATTCGATTCGACGTATCGGGGATAGAAGAGCAAGAGATTGATCATGTACTGCAAAGCTTGTTGCGAAACGATGCTTTTTATACATTGGAAAACGGACAGGTTCTTTCTTTTGATTCAGAGGAATTCCAACAAACAAGCCAAGTATTGCAACAATTACGGGAGTCAATACGTTCAGAAGAAGGGACGATCCATGTACCTAAGAATCAAGGACTGATCATTCAAAATCAATTGGAAAAAAGCAATGCTACTTTTAGCGAATCGTTTCATACGATGGTCCAAAATCTCATTCATCCAGAAGGGTATCAGGCACAACTTCCCAAAGGATTGAATGCAAAGATGAGAGAGTATCAGAAGCAAGGGTTCCGATGGTTGAAGATGTTGGGCCATTATCAGTTTGGCGGTATCTTAGCCGATGAAATGGGACTTGGGAAAACACTGCAGACGATTGCCTTTTTACTTTCGGAAAAAGAAGAACGGGAAAGCTTTTCTGCTTTGATCGTAGCGCCGGCCAGCTTAATCTACAACTGGCAGGCAGAGGTAAAAAAATTCGCTCCTTCTTTGAGTATCCAAGTAATCAATGGGAATAAAAAAGAACGGGAAGAATTGCTGGCTAAAGACACAGATATTCGAGTGACCTCTTATGCCAGTTTGAGACAAGATTTAGCTGATTACCAATCACAAAAAATTGATTATTTGATCCTTGATGAGGCGCAAATGGTCAAAAATAGTAGTACGAAAACTGCTCAAGCATTGAGAGAATTAGCTGTGCCTCAGCGATTTGCATTAAGTGGGACACCAATCGAGAATAATTTAGAAGAATTGTGGTCGTTGTTTGCAACAATCATGCCAGGATTTTTCCCAACCAAAACAAAATTCAGAGAACTTGCCGCAGAAGAAATTGCGCAAATGATCCGACCGTTCATTTTACGGCGAGATAAACAAACTGTGTTGAAAGACTTACCAGAAAAAACAGAAATGAATCTATATTCCGCACTGACAGAAGAACAAAAGACCGTTTATTTAGCTTACTTGCGTCAAATGCGTGAAGAAATCTCGTCAATGGATTCTGAAGCATTCAAGAAAAACCGGATCGGGATACTAGCAGGTCTGACAAGGTTGCGTCAAATTTGTTGCGATCCTCGTCTGTTTATTGAAGATTACCAAGGCGGTTCTGGCAAACTCGAACAAGTAAAAGATCTATTAGTCGCTGCCAAAGAGAACAAACGCAGAGTTCTGCTGTTTTCTCAATTTACAGGTATGCTTACTATCTTACAAGAAGAGTTAGCCGAGCTGGGGATCTCAACATTTTATTTAAGAGGCAGTACAAAACCGCAAGATCGATTAAGTATGGTAGATGCATTTAATGCAGGCGAAAAAGATGTTTTCCTGATTTCTTTAAAAGCCGGGGGAACGGGACTGAATTTGACAGGAGCAGATACGGTCATCTTGTATGACCTTTGGTGGAACCCTGCAATTGAAGAACAAGCTGCTGGTCGTGCGCATCGAATCGGTCAGAAAAATGTGGTAGAAGTGTGGCGTATGATTTCTGAAGGAACGATTGAAGAACGAATGGATTCGCTCCAACAAGAAAAACGCGAACTGTTCCAAAAAGTGATCCAAGGAAATGAAGAACAGCTGACAAAACTGACTGAAGAAGATATCCGCATGATCTTAAGTGTAGGAGAGATTGAGAAGTAAGAGATTCGAAACAATCGTTCAGTAATGGATAAGAAGATCTTTCGAAAAAAGCAGGTGTTTAGTTGATTTAAGAAATAGCAAGGAAGTTGGGTTTCCGTTTTAACCCGATTTCCTTGCTATTATTTTTTGTTTTTATTTATAGGAGTTAAGCAAAGATTGTCTTCATTGTTTCTAACAGCTGATCAAAAGAAGAAATTTCGATATCGCAAATAGGAGTCTGGTCGATTTTGCGTTCTCGATGGTTGAACCAAAGTGCTTGCCAGTCGGCACTTTTTGCACCTAGAACATCATTGTCATAATTGTCGCCAACATATAGAGTTTCTCCTGGAAGCATATGAAATTCTTTCTCAGCAAGCTGAAAAATCTCTTTTTCTGGTTTTTGGAACCCTGTTGCTTGAGAAACCAGCATGTTGTGGGAAGGAATCCAATTGTTCAATTGAAGTTGTTTTAATTTTTTTGTCTGATGGTCAGTCGGTCCATTTGTGATAATTCCTAATGGGACATTTTTTTCCTTCAAGAAGTCAAGTGTTTTTTTGACCTCCTCATGCAAACAGATATTATCAAGTTCTTCCTCGTAAATTTTTTGAAATAGGAGACCTTCTTCTTCTGTGATGTGAGGGTAGTCTAAATCTTTTAGTGATTGGCTGATTCGATGTGCTCGCATATATTCTAGCGTCCACTCTCCTGCCATTACTTTTGGAAAGTTTTCATCACTATGATGACGGAAGCGGATATATAGTGGATGCATATCTTCATCTGAAACAAGCGGCACGACTCTTTTTACCGCGTTTCGAAATGGCTGCTGCTGATCATACATTGTATCATCAACATCAAACACAACTGATTTAATCAAAATTTTACACGCCTTTCGGTTTTCATTGATTTTTTCACAAATCCTTGACTATTGTAACAGAAAAAATTATCTAAAAAAGCTGATAAATAAAGGTTTTTCTTACTATATTTCTGTTTCCTTGACAGAATAAGGTTTTTAGATTTCAGTTTTTTTCACTAAAAATCATGAAACACGTCAATAGGTTTGATGAACAAATTAATCATTATTGTGTAACTCGGTTGGTTTATTTTAATGCAATCTCTGAGGAATTTTCGAAAGGTTTATTTTTTTAATACAGTCTCAATATAACTATTCAAACATAAAATAACGTTATTTAGTTTATTTGTTTATAGTAAATTTTATCTAGTAATCATTGCTTTAAAATATTGTGCTTATACAACAGAGAAAATAAGCGTTATAATAAAGAACAATATTATCTAAAATGACAAGAAACATTACTATCAAAGAAATAAAAAACATAAAAAATCTTAAGAAATCGGTTTCATTTGTGCTTCCAGATAAAATAATAGTACAGTTTTATTGGCTGTTTCATCGTCTTGTAAAATTTGAATTAGATTTGAAAACTCTAATTTTTAAATGATAGAAAAAGCAAGAACGCTGGTTTTACTGTATATTAACCTTAGATAACTTTCATTTTTTTTAAAAAATTATGAAAAAAAGGTAGCTATTTAAAAGTTGATTATGTATAATAGAAACAGATGGGAGATTATTATGATCTTCTGTTACAAAAAAGTGATTCTTATCACGAAAAGGAGTGGTGCACGTTGTTAACATTATATACTTCCCCAAGTTGTACTTCCTGCAGAAAGGCTCGTGCGTGGTTGCAAGAACATCAGATTCCATTTGTTGAACGTAATATTTTTTCAGAACCATTGAACAGTTCTGAATTAAAAGCGATTTTACAAATGACAGAAGACGGAACAGAAGAAATCATCTCGACACGTTCCAAAGTATTCCAAAAACTGAACATGGATTTAGATGATCTGCCGTTACAAGAACTATTGGAACTTGTGCAAAACAATCCTGGATTGCTTCGCCGTCCAATCATGATTGATGATAAACGTCTACAAGTTGGTTTTAATGAAGATGAGATTCGTCGATTCCTGCCGCGCGATGTACGACAATTAGAATTGCGTCAAGCACAATTGATGGCTGGATTATAGAAGATAAAATGAAACTTGGAAAAACTATTACGATGATAGTTTTTCCAAGTTTTTTTGTTTTTATAAATAGCGTTCTTTATTGTGGGCACAAAAAAGGGTGTGAGAGTGGTCATGGTATGAAAAACAGAAGTGATTGATTAGCTAAAAAGTCGGCTATATAGTATTCATCTCCCAAAAATGTTATAGTTAAATAAGATAGCTTGAACGATTGAAAAAATCTGCTGGTTTTATTAAATTCACTTAACAGCGGGATTTTTTTTCTTTACATTTAAGCTGATTTCGCTACAATGAATCTATATTGAACATTGCGGCAAAGTGAGGTGTAGCAAAATGGAAATGGAACACATTAATGAAAATACGATCCGTGTACTGATAGGTCATGAAGATTTAGAAGAACGGGGCGTTTCATTTTTGGATTTACTTGGCAATCACAAAGAAATCGAAAATTTCTTTTATAGTATTCTGGAAGAAGTTGATATCGAAGAGGAGTTCCGAGGAAGCGAAGCTGTCACTTTCCAAGTTTTGCCAAAAGGAGACGGATTAGAACTGTTTATCAGTAAAAACCTGCCAGATGAAGAAATTTCTCAATCAGAAGATTCTGCTGTTGATTCAGAAGACGTGAGCGAATTTCTCCGTCAGCAAATTATTGGTAGCGATCCGGAAGAAGAATTATCTGGAAGCGCCCTAGAAGAACAGGAAAGACAAGCAATTTTTGCTTTTGAAGATTTTGAGCAAGTGATCCAGCTGGCAACAGACGTTGAACTAGAGTCTGCTTGGACTGATTTGTACTTATTTGAAGAGCGTTATTACCTAGTCGTTCATTTCTGGATGGAGAATCTCAACCAAGCGGATGTAGAGAATCAGATTGCTCGAATTTTGGAGTTTGCAGAAAAGAGCGATCGTACACCAGAAACATTGAATGAATATGGAAAGTGTCTGATGGCGCGTAATGCTATCGAGCGTACGAAATTTTATTTTGTATAAATCACTATTATAGTAAGAGCCATATCGATCATATATCGATATGGCTCTTTTTCGTGTAAATAAATGGCTAGACGTAAATAAGTTCAGAGGGAGAAAAATGCTGCTTGCGATGAATGAATATCATGAATGCTGTTCTGCTAAATATGCAGAAAAAGAGAAAATGTATTATTGTCGTAGTTGTCGGAAAAGAGTGGTTTTGAAAAAGGGAAAGAAAAAATGTGCTCATTTTGCCCATCGAAAAACCGAAAACTGTTCGGTTTTTAGTGAGGGGGAATCAGAAGAACACTTGCAGTTAAAGGAATGTTTCATGGATTGGCTGGGACAGTCAGCAGAACCTGTATTTTTGGAAGCTTATTTGCCAAGATTGAGGCAGAGACCAGATATTTTATTGGCTAATCTAGCATTAGAAATCCAATGTTCTAGGTTGTCTCATCAGAGATTTTTTGAAAGAACCAAAAATTATTTGAACAACGGTTACCAAGTATGGTGGATACTTGGTCATTATTTTCTTGGACAACGGCAATTTTCATTGATAGAAAAAAGTTGCTGCTATTATAATAGAAAAAGGGGGGTACATTGCTGGAAAGCTGACCTTAAGAACCAAAAACTTTATTTATATCATCATATTACAGAGACTGTATCAGGCCACATTTCTTTTTTCAGTAGCTGCTGGACTTTTTCTGGTAATGATCTTAAAAAAATATTTACTAATAATGAGATCAAAATAAATCAGATGAAGAAAACAGACAAGTTAAGCGAGGATGGGAAGAAGTGGTTGGCGCGCCAGCTGATTTACAAACAAAAAAATACAGTATCCATACAAGAACAGTGCTACTTGCGTCACAAGCACCTTTTGTATCTATCACCGTGGATCTATCAAAACAGTCGGTTTTTCTTTTATTTACGAGAACAGGTTTTTCTTTATCGAATGTTGTACGAAGAATCCTTAAAGCAACAGAAAGTACCTGATTTTAGCTCATGGTTTTGCCAAGTAAAAGAATATAAAAGGGAGTGGCTTTTCCCTATGATTGAGGAAGAGATGGTCTATCGGCAATTTTTTGATGAATGCACACATTTATCCTCTTGGAAAATATAGTAAGTATAAAAATAGAACAGGAACCGGTTTTCTATGTAAAACAAGTTTCAGTTGTGCTAAAATTGATAGAAGCAGACACATAGATTAGTAGAAAAATCAGACGCTGTAACATGTGGATGTGAGACGAGGATCTATTTTGAAAGACCGAGACAAAAGGATATAAAAAGGAGTGGATTTCATGGAAGTAAAGCAGTTGCCAAAACGCGAAGAATTGCCTGAAAATTTAACTTGGGACTTGACCAAGATCTTTTCAAGCGACAAAGAATTTGATGAGAAATATCTAGAATTATCAGAAAAGTTAAAAAAATCTGAAAAATATAAAGGAACACTTAATCAAGGCGCTTCTCAATTTCTTGATGCGATTGAATTTGTGTTGAGTGTTTATCGCCAAACCGAAATCATTTATGTCTATGCACACCTTAAAAACGATCAAGATACTGGGAATACAGAATATCAAGCGCTTTATGCAAGAGCAAGTAGTTTGTTTTCAAAGGTTAGTGAAGCTGTTTCCTGGTTTGAACCAGAAATATTGCAGTTATCAGATGAACGGATTTGGCAATATTTCAAAGAAGAACCGAAGTTAGAAGTCTATCGTCACTATATCCAGCAAATAGTAGATAATCGTGCCCATGTTTTATCTGCCGATCAGGAATCGCTTCTTGCAGGAGCAGGAGAAATCTTTGAGGCTTCAAGTGATACATTTGCTGTTTTGAATAATGCAGATTTAGTTTTCCCAACGATCGAAGGAGAGAATGGTGAAAAAGTCCAATTATCTCATGGTGTGTACGGTCAGTTGCTAGAAAGCACGGATCGAAGTGTTCGCGAAGCCGCATTTAAAGGGTTGTACAGTGTTTATGAGCAATTTAGAAATACGTTTGCTTCTACTTTAAGTACGCATATAAAAGGACATAATTTTAAAGCAAAAGTTCGTAATTACAGCTCTGCCAGAGAAGCATCTTTGAGCAATAATCACATTCCTGAAAGTGTATACGACACTTTGGTAGATGTAGTAAACAAGCATTTGCCTTTGCTGCATCGATATATGGAATTACGGAAACGTTTATTAGAAGTGGAAAAACTGCACATGTACGATCTTTATACACCGGTCTTAGGAGAAGCTCCAATCACCTTTACGTATGAAGAAGCAAAAGAGAAAGCTTTGGAAGCACTGAAGCCAATGGGCGAAGAGTACATGACTATTGTAGAAAAAGCATTCTCTGAACGTTGGATCGATGTTGTCGAAAATAAAGGAAAACGAAGTGGTGCCTATTCTTCGGGAAGCTATGACACAAATCCATATATTTTATTGAATTGGCATGATACATTGGATCAATTGTTTACGCTTGTCCACGAAATGGGACATAGTGTCCACAGTTATTTCACACGATCGAGCCAACCTTATGTATACGGTGACTACTCCATCTTTTTAGCAGAAATAGCTTCGACAACGAACGAAAATATCCTAACAGAATATTTATTGGAAACAGAAAAAGACCCTCGCGTCCGAGCTTATGTGCTCAACCATTACTTGGATGGATTTAAAGGAACAGTTTTCCGCCAGACACAATTTGCTGAATTCGAGCACTTCATGCATACGGAAGATGAAAAAGGTGTGCCATTGACTAGTGAATATCTAAGTGATAGTTATGGTAAATTGAATGCAAAATATTATGGTCCGGCAGTCGAAGAAGACCCAGAAATCAAATTTGAATGGTCACGGATCCCGCATTTTTACTATAATTACTATGTCTTCCAATACTCGACTGGTTTTTCTGCTGCTTCAGCGTTGGCGAAAAGAATACTTAGTCAGGAACCAGATGCGCTAGAGAACTATTTGGCTTATCTAAAAGCTGGTAACAGTGATTATCCTGTTGAAGTGATGAAAAAAGCAGGAGTAGATATGACACAGGCTGCGTATATCGAAGATGCAATGTCGATGTTTGAACAACGACTAAACGAATTAGAAGAATTGATTGATCGTTTATAAGATTTTTGATTTTTTCGAATAGAAACGAAAAAAATACGTCGGCTCTCTTGTAAGGGAGTCGACGTATTTTTTTAATTAGAAAGCAAGTGTAAATGGCTAGTTCGTGAATGGAACTGAGAATCATTTGTATGTAAATGTTCACCATTAAAAACTTGATACGAGTTATCTGTTGTTTTACACAGCTCTTTGATTCTCCAAAGGCTGCTTGTGCCTTCTACTTCTACTAAAACACCAAAATCACGATCGCAAGCGTAATTGTAAACGACTGCGGAAGGATGTTTCGTGATGCCCATTTCTCGAGCAATTTTTTGATCGGAAAAGAATACTTCTTTAACAAAGTCAGATTGCCGATCTTCTTTAAACATATTCAAATCGCCGCCAATCTCTTCAAATATCGATTCAGCAAGTGCATGAGAATATGGTATGTTATTGCAGCCGACTGCTTCTTGCAGTTTGATCAAAAAATGGCGGCCTTTTTTCTTTCCTTGGAATTGAGCCGCTTTGCAGTCTAATGCGGCAGAATAAGTCGTTGAGAATAAGTGGTTGCGTTTCTCAAGATTGTTTTGAGAAATTCCTTTTTGTTGCATGACATCCCCAATTGTCTGCAAATTGACCAAAGGAAGAAAGCGAAATTGCATCTTTTCTTTTGATGGTGTTCCGTACTCTTCTTCAATAAATTGTAATAACTGTTGCTCCATTTTGAAACAATATTCCCCTAAAGGATTAACAAATAAATAGATTTCGATCATATGAATCTCCCCCAAAATAGATTCTATACAACTAGTGACTAGATTCTTTCACATCCTATAACTTAACAGAAAAAAGTAAAAAAATGAACTCAAGTGCCTCGTGAAAATGAAAGGTTTCTAATTTTTAGCCTCAAGCATACGTTGAATCTTGTTCTTAGCAGGACGATAAGGCAAAGAAAAACGTTTTAAAAAATTTATAAAAGCAATTTTTCCCGCAGATGCATCCACTACCTCTAGTTCTAGTTCAAAATCGTGAAGATTGTCTCCCCAGCTTTCATCGATAGCTAAAAGTCCTTCTTTAATGGGGAACTCAGCCCGTTTTGTTGTAAGCTTTCCTGTTTGGATCAATGAAGCAGGATCGATATTCAAATCAGAAAGTTTTTGAAAAACTGCGCCTGAGCGAGGCAAACGTTTTTGAAAGATGAATGCTTCTGCTTCTTCTGTTACAAAGGTATCCGTCGTTTCGAGACGACCTTCCTCAGCAGGTGTTTTTAATGTATATTCAGCTTGATGACCAACGAAACGGATTCGTAGGCCACAATTTTGTTTCTTCAGCTGTTCATCAACGGTATCGAAGTAAATATTAGTCTGTACACGGAAATCATTATCTGTTAATTGATAGTGAGCGATGAATATCTCGTACTCTTGCTTTGTCAGCATAGATTTATATTCGATTTCAAGCATTTGCGTCATTTGATCGACTCCTTTTTGTCTATTTTGCCTAATTTTCTTTTTTTGGTCAATGCATAACTCAAGAGTACGAAAAAACTTTGCATATATGGTAGAATAAACAATGAATGTTAATGAAGTAGAGGTATCAGCTATGGAACGAGATTGGGAAGCATTTTTAGCACCATATGAACAAACTGTATCAGAATTGAAAGTGAAACTGCGGGGAATCCGTAAACAGTTTCGTGAACAAAATCGTCATGTTCCAATTGAATTTGTCACTGGGAGAGTCAAACCAGTTGACAGTATCGTAACAAAGTCACAGTTACGTCATATTCCAATGGGACGCTTAGAAGAAGAAATGTCTGATATTGCCGGCTTAAGGATCATGTGTCAGTTTGTAGAAGATATCCATCAAGTTGTTGAGATTATCCGTAAAAGAAAAGACATGAAAGTTCTTCAAGAACGGGATTACATCACTAATAAGAAAGCAAGCGGCTACCGTTCGTATCATCTGGTGATCGAGTATCCTGTACAGCTGATCAGTGGTGAGAAGAAAATTTTGGCGGAAATCCAAATACGGACCCTTGCGATGAATTTCTGGGCAACGATCGAGCATTCGCTGAATTATAAATATCAAGGCGTTTTTCCAGAAGAAATGAGCGAACGACTTCAGCGTGCGGCAGAAGCTGCGTATCAACTGGATGAAGAGATGTCCAGTATCCGTGAAGAAATCCAAGAAGCACAGCGATTGTTCTCCCATGGAAGAGGAAAATCAGATGATGTCTACTATCGAACGCTTTTGAAGAAAGAAAGCGAAAGAGAGGAGGCAGGGGATGAAAGTAGCGATCGTTCACAATAAAGAAGCAAAGACTATAGAAGTGGCTGAGCGCTTGAACACACTATTAGAACAAGCTGGGATCCAGAGAGATGATCATGAACCAGAGTTGGTCATCTCAATTGGTGGAGATGGCACATTATTATCGGCATTTCATCACTACAGTCATTGTCTGAATGATGTGCGTTTCTTAGGCGTGCATACAGGTCATTTAGGGTTTTATACTGATTGGCGAGATTACGAGCTGGAAGAACTAGTAGACAGCTTGCGAACAAATCGGGAACAAAGTGTCAGCTATCCCTTGCTGGATGTTCGGATCAGTTATTTGGATGAAACGCCTGATCAGCATTTTTTAGCACTAAATGAATCAACGATTAAACGGGCCAATCGTACGATGGTAGCCGATGTATACATTAAAAATGAATTGTTTGAAAGTTTCAGAGGAGATGGATTGACGATTTCTACACCCACTGGTTCGACTGCCTATAATAAAAGTGTCGGCGGTGCAGTGATCCATCCTAGTATCAATGCCTTTCAATTGGCTGAGATTGCTTCGCTGAATAATCGAGTGTTTCGTACTTTGGGTTCTCCAATCGTGATTGCCCATGATGAGTGGTTAGAAATAAAATTGGAAAATACAGAAGATTATCTTGTAACGGTTGATCAATTGAATGTCGCAAAAGCCGATATCCGTTCTATTTATTATCGAATAGCAGAAGAACGGATCCATTTTGCTTCTTATCGACATATGCATTTTTGGCATCGCGTGAAAGATGCCTTTATTGGTGAGGATTAATATGCAGTTTACATGGGATTATGAGAAAGATCATTCTCAGCAGGTAAAATATTTTTTAAAAGAAAAAGGGATCTCAAAAGGTCTGTTAGCGAAAATAAAATTTCAAGGCGGTCAAATCAAAGTCAATGATCAAGTAGAAAATGTCTTGTTTTCTCTAGCCAAGGATGATAAGGTAACCATTGTGATTCCTGCTGAAGGAGAACATGAAACCGTACTTTTGGACGAAACGCCGATCGATATCGTGTATGAAGATGAACATGTTCTGGTAGTAAACAAACCAGCAGGCGTTTCGTCCATTCCTGCCCAATACCATCCAAATGGGACAATGGCTAATCGTGTAAAGGCTTATTACAAAAAACAAGGGTACGAAAACCAAGTAATCCATGTAGTTACACGACTAGACCGTGATACGTCTGGCTTGATGCTTTTTGCCAAGCATGGGTTTGCGCACGCAAAATTAGACACGCAACTTCGTGAAAAGAAGTTTGTAAAAAAATATCAGGCATTAGTCAGTGGAATGCTTTCAAATTTATCGGCACATGGTCATATCGATTTGCCGATTGCCCGAGATTATTCTTCGCTACTGAAGCGAATGGTCTCTGATGAAGGACGTTCTGCACAGACGGAGTACTGGATAGAGAAGCGACTAACAGAAATCGCGTTAGTTGATATCCAGCTGCATACAGGAAGGACACATCAAATAAGAGTTCATTTTTCCGCCATTGGCTGTGCACTGCTCGGTGATGATATGTATAGCGGACGAATGGATCTGGGAATAAAAAGACAAGCCCTTCATTGTTATGATCTGCGTTTTTACCACCCATTTACAGAAGAGCTGCTAGAGTTCAAGCAGCCTTTAGCCGCAGACATGGAGGCAGTTGTGAGACGGTTTGAAGAATAAGGCGAGGTGAGATTGGTTTGGATGAAAATCAAGAATTAGAGGAAAGATTTGCCCAGTTGACTCAAGATTTAAGGGAAAATAATATTCAGGCATTCAGAAACAGTTTTTTAGAGATGCATATCTATGAGCAGGGGCAATTCTACCAATCTCTTACAGAAGAGAACAGGCAGCTGATCTATTCCTATCTGTCGCCTAAAGAATTAGCGGATATGTTCGATGTGATTGAAGAAGACAACGAACATATGAAAGAATATCTGGATGAGATGCGTCCTAGCTATGCAGCAGATATGCTTTCTGAGATGTATACAGATAATGCTGTCGATTTGCTTAATACGTTAGATAAAAAGCAAATTGCTAAATATTTAAGTTTGATGTCTGCAGACGATGCCAGTGAAATCAAGGAATTGCTCCATTACGAAGACGAAACAGCTGGTGCAATCATGACTACTGAATTTGTTTCGATCGTAGCAAATCAAACCGTTCGCTCTGCGATGTATGTGCTGAAGAATGAAGCAGATGTTGCTGAAACAATCTATTACATCTATGTCGTTAATCAAGAAGGTCAACTAGTGGGGGTTATTTCTCTACGCGACCTAATCGTGAATGATGATGATGCTATGATTTCTGATCTGATGAGCGAGCGGGTGCTTTCAGTTCATGTAGGCGACGACCAAGAAGATGTGGCACAAACATTCAGGGATTATGACTTCTTAGCTCTTCCTGTTACCGATTATGATGATCATTTGTTGGGAATCGTCACAGTTGATGACATCATTGACGTTATTGATGATGAAGCTGCCAGCGATTATTCAGGACTTGCCGGGGTCAATGTGGAAGAAATCAATGAAAATCCAGTAAAGGCAGCATCTCGACGTTTGCCTTGGCTAATCACTCTGTTGTTTTTAGGTATGTCTACTGCTTCTTTGATCAGTCATTATGAAGACTTGGTAAGTGAAGCGAGCATTTTAGCGGTCTTCATTTCGCTGATCACAGGAACAGCTGGTAATGCTGGAACCCAGTCGCTGGCTGTGGCTGTCCGTCGACTTGCAATCTCTGATGACAAAGATCACGGGTTTGTCCGACTTGTTTTGGCTGAAGTCTTGACCGGCGTCGTAACAGGAGCTGTTACAGGGATGACGATTTTTCTGATCGTGGGCTTTTGGAAACATAATTTTATCTTAGGATTTGTGATAGGGATGGCCATGTTGTTTGCGATAACAGTGGCGAATCTTGCAGGTAGTTTGATTCCGATGCTGATGGATCGTCTAGGATTTGATCCAGCGGTAGCAAGCGGTCCATTTATCACGACCTTGAGTGATTTGACAAGTGTACTGATTTATTTCAATATTGCCTCTTTATTTATGGGGTATTTTATGTAAAAAGCAAAAACATTGGCAACAAGTATACTGCTTGTTGCCAATGTTTTTTGTTTATAAGATTATGGCTGAAGTTCAACGATTTTAGTTCCGTGGACTTCACTCACGTTTAATTCTTTAGCTACATGTGCTGCATTCGCTGCTGTTACGCCACCACCGGGCAAAATGATCAAACGGCCATCTGCATAGTCAATCAATTCTTTGAGCCGTGGGAAATGTTCTTCAATCGTTTGATCAGCAGGGCCGCCATGCGTTAAGATACGGTCAACACCGTGCGCTGCTAGCCAATCGATTGCTTCAAATTGCCGTTCTTCAGGAATACTGTCAAAAGCCATATGGAAGGTGATCTGTACGCCTTCTGCGGTTTCGATCAATAGTTCCAATGCTTCTTCGTCTAGCCATCCTGAGGGAGTAAGACAACCAAAAACTACGCCATCCGTCCCTAATTTCTTTGCTTCAATCAAATCAGTATGCATAATTTTCAATTCGATATCGTTATAGACAAAATCGCCCCCTCTAGGACGGATAATCGTCATTACAGGGATATTTTTTTCCCCTGCGTAACTTAATGTTTCTTCGATCACACCAGTACTTGGGGTCGTTCCGCCGACCGCTAAGTTGTCACATAATTCGATTCGGTTAGCTCCTCTGGCAATTGCCAGAGGAATAGATGTGTAGTTTTCAGCACAAAATTCTTTGATCATCTGATCTTCTCCTTTGTCTTTCGCTTTCTTCTAGGCATTGTATCATATTTTTACCAGTTGCCAAAGTGAGCATCTAACGGTAAGATAAAACAGAAATGAGGGGGAACTATGTTAAAAAAAATTGACCGAGGACGCCAGTTTTTGGCAGAAAAACATCAGCTGTTCCGCTGTCCAGTTTGCCAAGAAGAGGTAGAAAAGTCTGATAATGGCTTGATATGCAAAAATAATCATCGTTTTGATCTGTCCAAAAAAGGAACACTTTACTTTTTATCCCACGCGGTTAAAACAGAATATGATCAAGAAATGTTCGTTCCAAGGCGTAGAATGATCCAATCAGGCATGTATCAGCCCGTTATTGAGACTATCGCACAGTATCTGCCTAATGAAATCTCGCTATTAGATGTCGGCTGTGGAGAAGGAAGCTTCTTGAATGAACTTTCAAAATTGAAAAAGATTCAAACTGCTGTTGGATTTGATATTTCAAAAGAAGGGGTCTATGCAGCTACGGAACAATCTGTCGAGGCATTTTGGTGTGTAGCGGATTTGACCAATTTGCCATTTGCTGATCAGACATTTAACACGATCTTAAATATCTTTTCGCCTTCTCATTACCAAGAATTCCAACGTGTACTGTCAGAAGATGGAGAGGTGCTGAAGGTAGTGCCGCAAGAAAATTATTTAAAAGAACTGCGTCAGGCTTTTTATCCGAATCAACCTGAAAAGCAAAGTTATTCCAATGATCGTGTAGTCGCAAAGTTTACTGAATCAATGAAACTAACTGAACGTCAGCGTGTGACTTATGAATTTGAGATACCAGAAGAAAATCGAAAAGATCTTTTAGCAATGTCGCCCTTAGAGTGGCAAGTCGAGGAGGAAATCAAAGCAGACTTGTACAAGAATCCTTTGAAAAAGATTACAATTGACATAGAATTATTAAAAGGAACTAAGAGAAAACGGTTTTCTAGTAGTTTTTAAAGAGTAGAGGTTGCAAAAGTAAGTTGAGGGTGTTATAGTAAAAACAAGTTGTTTTTTCATTGGTTTTTATCAGGTTCCTGTTCTGATAAAAGTTAGTGAGAAGAGCTTCACTAACGTAACGACTCGCAGTGACTGACACCGAGTTGATACGTTTTTTTTTATGCAAAAATCAAATTGTCAGAAAATAGAAACGAACATAAATATGAGAGGAATGATCCTGATGAATCATATCGTTTTATTCGAACCGTTAATACCTGCAAACACCGGAAATATTGCCCGTACGTGTGCGGCCACGAATACGCCGCTTCATTTAATTGAGCCCCTAGGTTTTTCAACGGATGACAAACACCTGAAACGAGCAGGGTTAGATTATTGGAACGATGTAAATATTACTTATCACAGTGATTTAGAAGCTTTTTTAACATTTTTAGGTGATCGTAAACTACACTTGATCTCAAAATTTGCTCATAAGGTATACAGTGAAGAAAATTTTGCTGATGGAGAAGAGCACTTCTTTTTATTTGGAAAGGAAACAACTGGCTTGCCAGAAGCGTTTATGCGCGAAAACGAGGAAAAGTGTTTGCGCATCCCTATGAATGATGAGCATGTTCGTTCATTGAATTTATCGAATACAGCTGCAATGATTGTGTACGAAGCACTTCGTCAGCAAGGATTCCCTAATTTAGAATTAACGCACCATTATGAAAATGACAAGCTGGATTAGACAGTTTATTATAGAGTAAAATAAAAGAAAGACAGGAGTTTGCTGCGTATGGAACTATATTTTACCCGACATGGGAAGACACAATGGAATCAGGAAAGACGTTTTCAAGGGAGCAATGGCGATTCTCCGCTTTTGCCTCAAAGTTACGAAGAAATCAAAGCATTTGGGAAAAAAGTAAAATATGTTCCTTTTAAAGCAATTTATTCCAGTACAGCAAAACGAGCATGCGATACAGCAGAAGGTATCAACAAAGAGCTTGCTAGTCCGGTAGAGATTTTCTATACAGATAAACTGCGAGAACTAGGGCTAGGTACTTTAGAAGGACAATCAATCGATGAAATGTATCAGAAATACCCAGAGAATTTGCCGAATTTGCGTAATCACTTAGATCTATATGATCCTTCTCCTTTTCATGGAGAAACGATTGAATCAGCAATCACACGTATTGAAACTGTTGTAGCGGATGCGGTTGCTCAACATAAAAACGGACCTCTTTTATTCGTAGGTCATGGGGCCTCATTAACTGCTGCCATTCAATGGATGACAGGGAAAGAGCTAAGTGAGTTGCGGGAAATGGGCGGTTTGTTCAATAGCAGCCTGACGATTTTAGAGACTGAAGAGCCTTGCAAATTATTGCCGTATAAACTGAAAGTATGGAACCAAACAGATTTTTTAGGAACTGAAACAGCACCAGAACCTTTACTATAGAAGAAGGAGGCGGCTTCCGATGCAGCCAGAAGAAATGCCTTATTTCGTTGGTACAGTTGCCGCGATTTTTTTTCAAAATCCTAGTAATTTTTACAAAGTGCTTTTGGTACACATCAGCAAAACTACAGCTGATTACCGTGAAAAAGAGATTGTAGTTACCGGAAGCTTTGGCGATATTCAAGAAAATGAGACCTATCGTTTTTATGGAGAACTAGTGGATCACCCTAAATACGGAAGACAGCTTAAAGTCGAAAGATATGAGCAAGAAAAACCAACAACTGCGAATGGGATCGTAGCTTATCTTTCCAGCGAAAAATTCCCTGGGATCGGTAAGAAAACAGCAGAGAAAGTCGTCGAGTTGCTGGGAGAAGATGCTATCGAAAAAATCATTGCTGATCCTTCGGTATTAAAACAAATCGCTGGTTTAACGAAGCCAAAAAGAGAAATGCTTGCTGAAACGATTCGTCTAAATCACGGGATGGATCAAGTAATCATGGGATTGAATCGTTATGGATTCGGTAGTCAGTTAGCTTTCAGTATTTATCAGACCTATAAGAACGAGTCTTTGGATATCATCGAAGAAAATCCGTATCAGCTAGTCGAAGACATAGAAGGAATCGGGTTCAAACGCGCAGATAATCTAGCCGAACAAATCGGTATTGCAGCAGATTCACCTAGAAGAATCCGAGCAGCCATCTTGCATCAGATTTTTCAGCATGCTGTTCAAACAGGAGATACATACGTACCGGCGGAAACATTGCTTCAGCAAACCATCCGTATTTTAGAAACAAGTCGTCCAATAGAAATTCTGCCTGATCAGGTTGCTACTGTGATTATCCAGCTTGTTGAAGAAGGAAAAATCCAGCAAGAAGAAACGAATCTTTACGAAAACAGTTTGTATTTTTCTGAATGGGGTATCGGCAATTCCATCCAACGTCTGCTCAGCCGTAAAAAAGAAATCCATTATCCTGAAAAAGAAGTGCAGAAAAATATTCGGCGTATCGAAAAAATATTTGGTATACAGTATGGACCTTCGCAAGAACAAGCAATCGCTGAAGCCATCCGTTCTCCTCTATTTATTTTAACAGGAGGACCAGGTACGGGGAAAACTACTGTGATCAATGGGATCGTCAATCTTTTTGCAGAGTTGAATGGTCTGGAATTGGATCCGTCAAAATATACCCAAGAAATTTTTCCTATTCTGCTTGCAGCACCTACTGGCCGGGCAGCTAAACGAATGAACGAGACAACAGGTCTGCCTGCCAGTACAATCCATCGTTTACTTGGGCTGAATGGACGGGAAAAAACACCTTCAGTCAGCACGAAAGAATTAGAAGGCGGACTTTTGATCGTTGATGAGATGTCTATGGTCGATACATGGCTGGCTAACACATTATTCAAAGCGATTCCGACGAATATGCAGGTTATTCTAGTAGGGGATAAAGATCAGCTTCCTTCTGTCGGTCCTGGACAAGTGCTACATGACCTTTTGGAAATCGAACAAATTCCTAAAATGGAACTCAATCAGATTTATCGACAAGGTGATGGTTCTAGTATTATTCCTCTTGCCCATGAAATCAAAGAAGGACGTCTACCAAAAGATTTCACAAAGAATCAAAAAGATCGTTCCTATTTCCGAAGCGATGCTTATCAAATTGAACCCTTGATTTCTAAAATTGTGGAAAAAGCGAAAAATAAGGGATTCCGTGCACAAGATATCCAAGTATTAGCACCAATGTATCGGGGACCAGCAGGGATCGACGCGTTAAATAAAATGATGCAAGAGATATTCAATCCAGGGAGACCTGGGAAAAAGGAAGTACATTGGAACGACACCGTTTATCGGATAGGAGACAAAGTACTCCAGTTAGTCAATACTCCTGAATTGAATGTATTCAATGGAGATATGGGAGAAATCACGGGGATTATCTTGGCAAAAGATTCGGAAGATAAAGTGGATGAATTAGTTATCCAGTTTGATGCAAATGAGGTCACTTATAAAAGAAACGAGTGGAATAAAATTACTCTTTCTTATTGTTGTTCGATCCATAAATCACAGGGCAGTGAATTCAAAATGGTCATTTTGCCCATGGTTCATCAATATCAGCGAATGCTTCAGCGTAATCTACTCTACACGGCTGTTACTCGGAGTAAGGAACTGTTGATTTTGTTAGGGGAAGAGCAAGCGTATGCCACTTGTGTAGCGAATGAATCGGCAAGCCGAATGACTACGTTGAAATCAAGAATCATCGATAATGGAAAAATGACTATCACTCTGCGGACAAAACTAGCAGCTTATGAAGATTCTTTGATTGGAAATGATCCATTTGAAGATGGGACCTATACAAAAGAGTCGCAGGACATAAAAGAAAAGTTACCTATAAAAGACGACAGTGGAACGAATGAATCGAAAAACCAAGTAATGGAAACAGTGGAACCAGATCTATTTTCTTCATCGGTTGTAGAAGAAAAGAAAGAAGAGATAGAACCTGCTGTTCCCAAGGAGTTCGTTCTTACTGCAGAAGCGATTAATCAGAAATTAGTAGATCCAATGATTGGTATGGAAAACATTACACCGTATACATTATAAAAGAATCTGACGATACGTATGCGCTATTTGTCGGCAATATTGATCACTTAAAAAGCGGATGTGACACGACTTGTGCCTCATCCGCTTTTTGAAATTATTCTTGGTGACTTGTAGTGAAATTGTAGGCTCATGCCGTCTTGGTAAACGGTGTTCAAAAGACAGTTTCTTGGTATGAAGTCAAATTTTTGCAAAAATGTGAACAGGCATTTCCACAAAATTTTTCTACAAACTCGAAACTACTTGAAAAATAACTGGTTTTTTGTAGAAAATTGCAGATCAAAAGGACGAGGAGCGACATCTTCTCCATCTTCTTGACCATATTGCGGCGTTGGTGAAACGATTCGTAATCTGTTTGTTGTGTAGTGATGGAAATATTTCGATTTCAATTGTTTTTTCTGCATAAGTAAAAGGATAAGCCATATGATTTTAAAAATATTGATTCGTTCGACCATGACAAAATCAATGACTGGTTTAGTCGCATCTGCAGTTGGAGCGATTGCGATTCCTCCTCCAAAAAAAGGATGCTTCGTTGCTGTACATAAAAATGCATTTGAAAAACTTAACTGCTTTCCTCCTGCATCCACTAGAATTGGAAATCCTTTTTGAGTAAATAAAGTCCGGAGAATAGAGAACAAATACGAAAAAGAACCTAAGTTGTATTTGTTCAATCGTTCTTTTGTAGAAGAATGATTTGTCGCGTGGACGATAGCTGCGTCTAATCCAATACCAAAATTATTAACAGCTATTCCTTTTTTTTCACTTATTTTTTCTTCATAAGCCATTATATGGACTTTATCTGGTGATTGAGCTGCTAAAATCAGCTGAAGTGCTTTTTTAGGATTCTTAGGAAGTCCCGCTCCTCGAGCAAAATCATTTCCAGAGCCTGCTGGAATATAAGCGACAGGAAATTCAACTTCCATCTGATAGAAAGTATCAAGTACCTGATGCAAGGTTCCGTCTCCTCCTACGATGATCAAAAGAGGGAAAGTTTCGATTGTTTCCTGTTCTTCTGTCCAAGGTACTAATGTTTCTTTTGCCAGAATTTCAGCAATCTCCGCATCATGTCCTTTGTATTCACTGTAATGAAGGGTATAGTTGACATGTTTGTTTTTTAATATCGGCAAGATTTTTTCTGCTACTTTATGGCCGTTTCCACTGCCTGCCGATGGATTGATCAATAAATGATAATGGAATTTCATATTTTCCTCCTGCTATTCAATAAAACAAGATATTTTAATCATCCTGTTTGCTGGTTAACCAATAATTAGCAAGTTTTTTCTATTTTTGGAATGAAAGAAACTTGTTTTTACAAAAAAACACCTGTTACAAAATTAATTCTTGGTTATTATAGCAGAAGACTAGGAGAATGAAAAAGGTCTGGAGACCGAAACACACAAAAAAGCCTAGCAAGCGCATCATCCATTACTTACGTAAGGAGAAGTTCCAAGGTTCGGTATGTCCACTTAGACCTTCAGCTGCCTGCTAGACTATTCTCTAGTAAGAGGTTGCTCAAATTCCCACATCCTTTTTTATTTATTTAAGTTTCACAACAATTCTGTTTGTGCAGAACCTACTTCGTCTGCTTTACTGGGAATTCTTATGACCCCTTACATTTATCTTATACCATATTTTGAGACTTTTAGCAAACGTTTACATTTTTGCTTGTTTACTTTTTTCAAAAGTAGATAAGACAGATTGAAATAGATGAAAAGTCTGTTATAATTATTGTTTGTTTCACATAATCGCGGTTCATCAACCATCCCGCGTTAAAAAAACTAGGAGAAATGAGGAGAGAAAATGCAAAAAACGAAAAGCAGACAACGGTTGTCCGTAATCGTTGTCAATGGTATCATCATGGCTCTTTATCTAGCGCTAACTATTTTAGTTGCGCCTGTATCCTCAGGGCCAATCCAGTTTCGTATTTCAGAAAGTTTGAATCATTTAGTTGTCTTTAACCGTAAATTACTTTGGGGAGTTTTGGGCGGGGTCATCGTCTATAATGCCTTCTTTGGATTTGGTATCATGGATGTGGTTTTTGGTGGTGGCCAAACATTGCTTTCTTTAGGTCTGACAGCTTTGCTGCAAAACAAAGTGAAAAATGTAAAGATGCGTTTAGTATTGAACACGATCTTCTTTACTATCAGCATGGGATTGATTGCTTACATGCTAGTTCCGACAGGTGGCCAAGCATTTTGGACAACCTATGGTACACTTGCATTAAGCGAGTTCATCATCATGGCTGTTTCAGCACCACTGATGTATTATTTAGATCGTTCGCTTGATTTTGAAAAGCGTGTCTAATTGTAAAAAAACGACAAAAGAAAGCAGCTGAGCTGTATTTCTTTTGTCATTTTTATTATGCTTCTTGGTTTTGCAAATTTTCGATTTCTACCACTTTATAATTCTTTTTCTCTAAGTGGTTGATGATCGTTTCACATACTTTCGGTTCAGTGTTCGCCGGCAGCGTAATCAATGTACGTCGGATGTATTCGTCTTTTTCAATATCAAGAGTAATGCAGCTGGCAATGCTACTGTATTTTGAAATGATTTTTGCGATAGCAGCCAGATCTCCTTGCTTTCCTGTAGAAGCAATTGTCAGCACATAGCTTCCTTGTTCTACGCTCCAAGATTGAGAGAGCATATTAAGTAATGTGCTATGTGTCAAAATACCATAAAAATGATTTTCACTGTCAAGGACAGCAATATAAGGAAGCTCTTTGATCGTAAAGAATACTTTGAAGAAAGAAGTATCCAGATAAATGAACTTTGTGGCATTTTTCAAAAGATGAGTGACAGGAAGCTTCATATCACCGCCGTTTGCTTTATGACGATAGATGTGCATTTTGTAAATATTTCCACGGAAAATATTCCCTGAAGAATCTAAGATCGGTACACAACGGTATCCGGAAGTTTCTAAAATTTTTAATGCTTCTTCTAATGTACTAGTCTCTGTAACGGTTGTCAGATCTTTTTTCTTATATACAAGTGTTTTTAATAGCATCGCTATACCTCCAATTGTCTCATTTTAGCTTAATTTCAAATTAATCATATCATAATTTTATCTAAAACAATAGATAGTTTATTTCACAAATTGACAAGTAAAAAGTTACGTGATACTGTTATTAAGTATAAGTCTGATTCTCAGCAAGGGGGCAGAAGTAAATGGCAAAGAAAAAAGCAGCACTCGCTTGTTCCGTTTGTGGGTCTCGTAACTACACAAAATCAGTCAGTGAAGGAAAAAGCGGTGAACGTTTAGAAATCAACAAATTTTGTAAATATTGTAATCAATATACATTACATAAAGAAACGAAATAAACAGCAAAGGAGGGTGTCTCATGAAATTTCTAAAAAGCGTAAAAGATGAAATCAAACAAGTAACTTGGCCAAACAGAAAACAACTTCGTAAAGATACGTTGGTAGTTATCGAAACTTCTATTCTTTTCGGGTTGATGTTTTACGTAATGGATACAGCAATCCAAAGTTTATTTGGCTGGATCTTAAAATAACTCGCTAGCCACAACGTGCTTTTAGTGCTATAATGAAGCGAAAGAAAAACTTCGGGTGTACTGAGGTTTTTTTATTTTACAATGAAATGAGGAGCCTTCAATGGAATCTTTTGAAAAAAACTGGTATGTCTTGCATACATATTCAGGATATGAAAACAAAGTAAAAGCAAATATCGAATCTCGTGCGCAAAGTATGAAAATGGCCGACTTTATTTTCCGTGTCGTTGTTCCTGAAGAAAAAGAAACAGAAGTCAAAAATGGGAAAGAGAAAGAAATCGTTCATAAAACATTTCCAGGATATGTTCTTGTTGAAATGATCATGACAGACGCTTCCTGGTATGTTGTCCGTAACACACCAGGCGTGACAGGATTCGTTGGTTCACACGGAGCTGGAAGCAAACCAGCACCACTACTTCCAGAAGAAGTCAATCATATCTTGCGTTCTATCGGCATGAGTCTACGACAAAATGATTTAGAAGTAGAAGTTGGCGAAGTTGTGAAAATCATCGAAGGCGCATTTGCGGGATTAGAAGGACAAGTAACAGAAGTTGACGGAGAAAAAGAAAAATTGAAAGTCAACATCGATATGTTTGGTCGTGAAACAAGTACAGAACTTGATTTCGATCAAGTAGATAAAATCGATTAATAAAGAGACTTGAAATGTCGATCATACGATTGACCTTTCAAGTCTTTCTTTTTTCTATATGGAAAGGAAGAGGCGAATGACAAATCGAATCAAAAATGTATGCAAACATGCGGCTACAGCAGCTTTAGTGCTTATCAGCTTGTTTGCGATAAGTGGTTGCCAGACGACGAAGACTACTGCAGTTTCTGATAAAGAAAAAACGGTAGAATCCAGTAAAGTGATAGAAAAAACCACTATTCCAACACTTTTTTTCCATGGCTACAGCGGGACAGAAAATTCCTTTAAAGGGATGTTGCAACGTTTGGAAAAAAATCAAAAAGCAGTAAAAGAATTGGTTCTAATAGTAGAAGCCGATGGACAAATACAAGCAGAAGGAGACTTATCTGGAAAAGCAGACAATCCGATGGTCCAAGTATTGTTTGCAGATAATAAAAACAACGAGTGGAATCAAGCAGAATGGATCAAATCTTGTCTTTTGTATCTGAAAGAAAACTATAGCATAGACAAAGTCAACATCGTGGGACATTCAATGGGAGGAGTTAGCGCGTTACGCTATTTAGGAACATATGGACAGGATACGTCATTGCCGCAAGTTCAGACATTTACGGCAATTGGTGCACCTTTTAATGATTTTGTCGATGACAGTGGGCAATCTCTGACAGAGGAGTTAGCAATGGGTCCTGCTGTTGTTTCTAGCCGCTATCAAGATTATCAGCAAATAATCGGAAATATGCCTACAACTACTCGATTTTTCCTGATTGCCGGACAATTGGACGAAGCAGACTTGAGTGATGGGACAGTACCGTTAAACAGTGCATTAGCTGTCTATGTGTTGTTGAAACAACACGGAAATGAAGTAGAAGAAAAAATAGTAAAAGGCGAAAATGCCGCTCATAGTATGCTTCATGAAAACCAAGAAGTAGATCAGCTTGTTAGTCGATTTGTTTGGAATGAATAGCAAGAAAAGGATCCGAGAGTAAATGTTTGCTTACTTTTTGTAAGAATAGTATGATTTACATGTAATCAAGAAGATGAAAGAAGGATCTACTATGACTTATCATACAAGTAATGAAGAACATCCAATCGATATTGTAAACATTGCTTCACTAGAAGGTCGTGTAAAAGAGCGAATGGAAGCAGGAGCTTTTGGCTATATTCGCGGTGGTTCTGAAGATGAGTGGACGATGAAAGAAAATACGACTTCTTTTAATGCAAAAAAAATCATGGCACGGATATTACGCGGAATCGACTCAGCAGATTTGCATACATCAGTTTTTGGAATTGAATTAGACACACCGATTATCCAAGCGCCATCAGCGGCCCAAGGATTGGCGCATGAAAAAGGGGAAGCTGATACAGCTAAAGGGGTAGCTGCTGCTGGATCAATCTTTTCCATCAGCACTTATGCGAATACGACAATCAAAGATGCAGCAGATGCAGCGCCAGGTGCACCGCAGTTTTTCCAATTATATATGAGTAAAGACGATGGGTTCAATGAGTTCATTTTGAACAAAGCAGTAGAAGCAGGGGCTAAAGCCATCATTTTAACGGCAGATTCAACGCTCGGTGGTTACCGCGAAGAAGATGTGATCAATCAATTCCAATTTCCATTACCAATGCCTAATTTAGCTGCTTATAGCGAACAAAGTGCAAGTGGGAATGGCGAAGGAAAAGGAATTGCAGAAATCTATGCAGCTGCAAAACAAGGCTTGACACCAGATGACATCAAAACAATCAAAGAAATCACCAATCTTCCAGTCATCGTAAAAGGAATACAATCGCCAGAAGATGCAGTCATCGCTATCTCTGCAGGGGCAGATGGTATCTGGGTATCTAATCATGGGGGACGACAATTAGATGGAGGTCCTGCTTCCTTTGAAGTATTGCCAAAAATTGCCGAAGTAGTCAATAAACGTGTACCAGTGATTTTCGACTCTGGCGTCCGTCGAGGAGAACATGTCTTTAAAGCTTTGGCAAGTGGTGCTGACTTAGTTGCGATTGGCCGACCAGTAATCTATGGATTGAATCTAGGTGGGGCAGAAGGAGTAACCTCTGTTTTTGAACACCTGAACAAAGAATTGTCGATCACGATGCAACTTGCAGGAACAAAATCGATTGATGAAGTAAAAAATACGAAATTGATGGATTAATAAAAAAAACGAAGAGAGGCCTAACTGTGCGTCTCTTCGTTTTTTTGTGATAGAAATAACTAATCTCTTAATACTCGAAACTAGGCAGCTTTTTTACGACCTCTTATTTAAAATCTCTTCTGTAAGTCGCTTAGCAGTTGGCGTAACAGCTAAGCCGCCTTCTGCTGTCTCTTTGAAAATCGATGGCATTTGTCGTCCGACTTGATACATCGCAGCAACGACTTCATCCGGTGGAATGACACTTTCGATACCCGCTAATGCCATGTCAGCAGAGATGAAAGCTTGAGAGGACCCTAAAGCATTACGTTTGACACAAGGTACTTCAACTAAACCTGCAACAGGATCGCAAATCAGTCCCATCATATTTTTCAATGTGATGGCTACTGCTTGAGCTGCTTGATGAGGAGTCCCGTTTTTTGCACAAACCAAAGCCGCCGCCGCCATTGCACTTGCAGAACCAACTTCTGCTTGACAACCCCCTTCTGCGCCACTAATAGAAGCGTTGTTCGCGATTACTAACCCGAAAGCGCCAGCAGTAAACAAGAATTCCAATTGCTGTTCATGTGACAAACCAAGCCGATCTCGGACAGCCATTAACACACCAGGAACAACCCCCGCACTTCCAGCAGTCGGCGTAGCACAAATCAATCCCATTTTTGCATTGACTTCGTTAACAGCTACAGCATTGCGTACAGCCTTTAAGATCGTTTCTCCGCTCAAAAAATCTGCTTCGTTCAAATAATCATCTAATTTTTTTGCATCGCCACCGGTAATCCCTGTGACGGAGGTGACACCTTCTTTTCCCTCGTTGATCGATTGTTCCATTACTGAAAGATTTTTTTCCATAATCGCAATGATCTGACTACGGGAACGGCCGCTCATTTCCATTTCAACTGCAATCATCAATTCTGCTACACTTGAATAAGCTTTCGCTTGGTCTACTAATTCTTCAATCGATAAAAACATTTTTTCAGCTCCTTAATCGAAATAGTTTACGCTGTCGATATTTGGCAGATGTTTGAGTCTTCTTACTGTTTCTTCAACTTGAGGATTATCTACTTCAATGATCATGATGGCGCTTTCGCCTTTTGATTCCCGTGTCACTGTCATAGTACCGATATTCGTATTGGTTTCAGAAAGTATACCAGTCACTTTAGCGATCATCCCTGGAACATCTTGGTGAACAACGATCAAGGTAGGTGTTCCCATGCTTAAAGAAATTTTGAATCCATTCAATTCAGAAATCTGGATATTGCCACCGCCAATCGAAATGCCAGTAACTGAAAGCTTTCGTGTTCCTTTTTTTAGAAGCATCTTTACAGAATTCGGATGTTCGGCTTTTTCACTCTTAGGAACAAACAAGACTTCCATGCCAGCCTCATATGCCAATTTCAAAGAATCAGCTAAACGTTCATCATCAGGTTCCATTCCTAATAGACCACCAACTAATGCAATGTCTGTTCCGTGACCTCGATAGGTTTTTGCAAATGATTCATATAGATAAATATCTACAGAATCAGGTTGCTCGCCAAATATACTGCGTATGATCTTCCCAATTCTAGCTGCTCCGGCTGTGTGGGAGCTACTTGGACCAATCATCACAGGTCCAATAATATCAAAGACACTTCTATACCTTAAATCTTTCATTTTCTCCACCTCATTTTGTTATGTAGGAATCTTTGTACAAGGGTCTAAAAAACCGTGTTATTGTTTGCTTTCATCTGTTGAACCATGCTAGCGCAAGTGTAACATAAAAGAAGAAATGGGAACGAAAAATTGTTGTTTTTTTAGAATAAATTTAGCGTTTATTCAAGCAAAATGTAAAAATAGCAGAAAAAAATCTTGAAAAAACAAATAAATTTGCTATACTGTACCAGTGTGCATTGTTTTGCACATTATTTGTCTGGATTTTTTCAGATCAGATAAAACGTGGGAGGAGAAATATGCATCTCCAATTAACCACATCACGGACTTAAGGAGGTATGTCTCGTGGCAAAGAAAGTAGAAAAAATCGTTAAATTGCAAATTCCTGCAGGGAAAGCAACTCCAGCTCCACCAGTAGGTCCTGCACTAGGTCAAGCGGGTATCAATATCATGGGATTCACAAAAGAATTCAACGCTCGTACAGCTGATCAAGCAGGTTTGATCATTCCGGTTGTTATTTCTGTATACGAAGACCGTTCATTCACATTCGTTACAAAAACACCACCAGCTGCTGTTCTATTGAAAAAAGCAGCTAAAATCGAAAAAGGTTCAGGTGAACCAAACAAAAATAAAGTTGCGAAAGTTTCTAGCGATCAAGTAAGAGAAATCGCTGAATTAAAAATGGAAGACCTAAACGCAGCTAACGTTGAAGCAGCAATGCGCATGGTTGAAGGAACTGCACGAAGCATGGGGATCACTGTAGAATAATCTCTATACCCTAAGACAGCAGCTTCTCAGTTGGCTCTATATTGAAAGATATAGAACACGTGGGAGGTACAACCGTTATAACCACAATCAAGGAGGAACCAAAATGGCTAAAAAGAGCAAAAAAATGCAAGATGCATTAAAAAAAGTTGATTCAAGTAAAGTTTATCCTGTTGCCGAAGCAGTAGCTTTAGCAAAAGAAACAAACATTGCAAAATTTGATGCAACAGTTGAAGTTGCATACCGTTTGAACGTAGACCCTAAAAAAGCAGACCAACAAATCCGTGGTGCTGTTGTATTACCAAACGGAACTGGTAAAACACAAACTGTTTTAGTTTTTGCTAAAGGAGACAAAGCAAAAGAAGCTGAAGCAGCTGGTGCAGATTTCGTAGGTGACGACGACATGGTTCAAAAAATCCAAAACGGATGGTTTGACTTTGACGTAGTTGTTGCAACACCTGATATGATGGCTACTGTAGGTCGTCTAGGACGTGTATTAGGACCAAAAGGCTTAATGCCAAACCCTAAAACTGGTACAGTTACAATGGATGTAACAAAAGCAGTAAACGAAGTGAAAGCTGGTAAAGTAACTTACCGTGTAGACAAAGCTGGAAACATCCATGTACCAATCGGAAAAGTTTCATTTGATGATGAAAAATTAGTTGAAAACTTTGCAACAATCCATGATGTATTGCTAAAAGCTAAACCATCAGCAGCTAAAGGTCAATACATGAAAAATGTAACGATCACAACAACATTTGGACCTGGTATCCATGTTGACCAAGCTTCTTTCTAATCAAATATTAGAACGTTGATTGATCCAACTGAAAAATAATTCTTGACTCAACTAGTTTAGCATGCTAAGCTAGTTGAGGTTAATAATTAACTTGTACCGAAGACAGTAGGTGGCGCCAAGCCTTAATTTCCTACCGAGGACGTTTATTGAATATATTCAATAGTCCCTCTATGTCTGCGGTGGCATAGAGTTTTTTATTGTGAATCACTATGAACGAAGAGAATAGATGATGAACAATACTGGTTGAGCAAAGAAACTATACAAGTGATTTGCCTTTTCAGTTCAAAAAACTCTTCCATCAAAATTCAGGAGGTGAAACTCAAAAATGAGTGAAGCAATTATCGCAAAAAAAGCAGCAATCGTTGATGAAGTAAGCGAAAAATTTACAGCAGCTGCATCAGTAGTAGTCGTTGACTACCGCGGATTAACAGTTGATGAAGTAACACGTTTACGTAAACAACTTCGTGATGCTAACGTAGAAATGAAAGTTATCAAAAACTCAATTCTTTCACGTGCAGCTAAAAAAGCTGGCCTTGAAGGCATGGACGAAGTATTCACTGGACCTACAGCCGTTGCATTCAGTAACGAAGATGTAGTTGCACCAGCGAAAATCATGGACGAATTTGCTAAAGAAGCAAAAGCATTAGAAATCAAAGGCGGTATCATCGAAGGTAAAGTATCTTCATTGGAAGAAATCACAGCATTGGCAAAATTGCCAAATCGCGAAGGACTTCTATCTATGTTGCTATCTGTACTACAAGCGCCAGTCCGCAACGTGGCTTACGCTGTCAAAGCAGTGGCAGACAAAGAAGATGGAGATGCAGCTTAATTGCCGCATAAAGTATTAAATAATAAAGAACATTTAAACGGAGGAAATTATAATGGCATTGAACATTGAAAACATCGTTGCTGAGTTAAAAGAAGCAACTATCCTAGAACTTAACGACCTAGTTAAAGCTATTGAAGAAGAATTTGGCGTATCTGCTGCTGCTCCTGTAGCTGTAGCTGCTGCTGGTGGCGCTGCTGCTGCTGAAGAACAAACAGAATTCACTGTAGAATTAACTGCAGCTGGAGACCAAAAAGTTAAAGTTATCAAAGCAGTTCGTGAAGCAACTGGCTTAGGCTTGAAAGAAGCTAAAGCTGTAGTTGATGGCGCTCCTGCACCAGTTAAAGAAGGCGTATCTAAAGAAGAAGCTGACGAATTGAAAGCTAAACTTGAAGAAGTTGGCGCATCTGTAACTGTTAAATAATTTTTTAACTATTTAAAAGCACTGAGATCCTATCTTGGATTTCGGTGCTTTTTTGTTTTTATGTTAAACTATTATTTAATGAATATAGTTTTTTTCAGGAGGTAATATGAAAAAGAAAAAAATCCGATTGATTTTGATCACGTTGGGAATCGTTCTGATACTTATGGTGGGCTATCGGTTGTATTTGGAATATCAGACAGATATACAATTATTTTTAAACCCTAGAGCAAGTAAGGAAGAGCTGCTTGCACATATTCGTTCTCATGGTTTTTCTGCATCGCTACTCTTGATTGTGTTGACAGCGGTGATGTGTGCTGTTCCGGGTATCCCTACTTCGGTTATTGGTGTCATTGCCGGATTGAGCTTTGGTCCGTTTATTGGGGCAGGTATCAATGTTTTAGGGAATGCTCTGGGCAATATTTCCGCTGTGTTTTTGATGCACCGATTGAAGTTTTTAGACAAGAAAACTGAAAAAAATCATTGGGTGCAATCCATTCGGCAAATGAGACATCCCAAAATAGGCGTCATGTTAGGTTACATGATACCGGTGATCCCATCTTCTATGGTCAATTTTGCTGCAGATGCGATGAAATTGCCTCTTCAGCAAATCGTAATGTCGATCGTGATTGGAGTCATCCCTTCATCTGTGTTGTATGCGTGTGGGGGAGAAGCTCTGTTTCACGGATATAATAAAACTGCAGTCACGTTGGTTGCAAGTGTTACTGTGTTAGTAGGGTTAGTTGTCTTCATTTATAAAGATCGCAAGAAAAAACAAGGAAAACAAAGACAAAAATAATAAGTATGGCGAATAGTTGTATTTTTCTATTTCCAATCTTTTCCATAAGTTGTAAACTAAGATAGGAAATGGGGGAAATCAATGGAGAGTAAAGAAAAAACACCTTTAACAACATCGCTTATTTTATTATTATCAATCACTTGCGGCGTCGTTGTTGCCAATATGTATTATATCCAGCCGATTGGAACAAAAGTAGCAGCTAGTTTATCTGTTAGCACAAGTGCAGTCGGGATATTGACAATGTTGACCCAGTTGGGCTATGCACTAGGGCTACTGTTTTTAGTTCCTTTAGGAGACGTGGTGGATCGTCCAAAATTAATTATACGAATGGCAGCGTTATCTGCTATCTCGCTGTTGGCCGCTTTTTTTGCGCCTTCGTTTGCGTTATTTGCATGCGCTTCTTTTTTAATAGGATTACTTTCGATCGTGCCGCAAATTATCATTCCTTACGGTGCGGTACTAGCAGGACCAAAAGCAAGAGGAAAAGTCATGGGAACATTGCTTAGCGGTTTACTCGTGGGGATTTTGCTTTCTCGGACTGTATCTGGTATTGTTGCCAGTCTTTTTTCTTGGCGGATAATCTATTTATTTGCTTTATGTGCCGTCGGGATTCTTACACTTCTGCTTTACTGGAAGATGCCGCGTTCTGTCCAGCAAAGTAGTACATCTGTTTCATACCTTGATTCACTCAAAAGTTTGCCGCATTTAGTTGCCTCTCAACGTTTATTAAGAGAAGCGGCAGTCAGCGGATTTTTTATGTTTGGCACATTTTCAATCTTTTGGTCTACGTTGATTTTTTATATCAGCAGTCCCGCTTACAATTGGGGGACTTTTGAAGCAGGGATATTAGCGATTTTTGGGTTGTCTGGAGCAGTCGCTGCGCCTATCGTGGGACGACTGGCAGATTCTTATTCTGAAAGAAAAATTGTATATATGGGACTTGTTATGCAAACAATAAGTTTTATTGCTTTATTGGTTGGCGGAAGCCATTTGGCCATTTTGCTTTTAGCTATTATTTTATTAGACGTCGGGAATCAATTTGGTCAAGTCGCCAACCAAACACGAGTACAAGGACTAGGTGAAGCAGCAAGCAACCGAAATAATACTGTATTTATGTTTATGTACTTTATTGGAGGTGCGGCTGGTTCATTGCTAGGGACGACCATGTGGCAACAGTATGGTTGGTTAGGTGTAACGGTTAGCGGACTCGTTTTTCAGGGATGTGCGTTTTTCTTTCAATTCGTTGTTTTTCGAGAGAAAAAAGAAAACTGAACAACAAAAAAACTGATGATCATGCTATCATCAGTTTTTTTGTCTTTTTGTCTCATTACTTTGGTTCAATCTCAATGACTCGTTGAACAAGATCTTGATAAAATTCTTGTTCATGAGAGACGATGATCACCGTTCCTGGAAATTTCCGAATGCCATCTTGTAAGCTTTCTTTTGTTTCTTGATCAATATGGTTCGTCGGTTCATCGAGAATCAGTAAATTACCTTGGTTCATTGTCAACTGTGCAAGTTTCACCTTGGTTTGTTCTCCACCACTTAGTGTAGTGAGAGGTTCGCTTGCTAATTGATTGACTAGTCCAGCTTTAGCTAATTGGCGACGTAATTCTTTGATAGTCGCTTTTGGAAATTGACTGCTTAAGTATTGCAGTGGTGTTTCTAATGGATTTTCCCAGTATAGATCTTGTGAAAAGTAATTGATTTTTGTGTTATCTGGGAAGTGGAAATCGCCACTTATTTTTTCGATCTCACCAATCAATGTTTTTAACAAAGTAGATTTCCCAATCCCGTTGAAGCCTCGAATGGCAATATTTTCACCAAAACGGATGGTCAAATTAATGGGCGCAAGTAGCGGTCGATCATAGCCGATGACTAAATCAGTTGTTTCCACTGCCAACGTCGTGACAATAGGCGAGAATGGAAAATCAAAGACAGCTTTACTTGCTGAAGCGGGAGGCGTCAACCGTTCGATTTTATCTAATTGTTTTTGTCGGCTTTTTGCCATCGTTGATCGGGAACCGGCTTTGTATTTCCGAATATAAGCTTCAGTCTTTTCGATTTGTTTTTGTTGAGCATGATATTGGCGCAAATAGCTTTCACGATTTTGTTCCTTTTGTTTCAATGCTTGTTTTAGATGGCCAGTATACTTAGTAATCTTTCCAAACTCGATGTCTGCGATATGGGTGGTGATCTGATCAAGAAATTCTTGGTCATGGGAAATCACGATATACGCACCGTCAAAATCCTGAAGAAACTGCGTCAGCCATTGGATATGCTGATCATCTAAGTGATTGGTTGGTTCATCTAAGATTAGAACATCTGGGTTTTCTAAAAGTAGTTTTGCTAAAATCACCTTTGAACGTTGTCCACCACTTAGATTTTTCAACAGTGAATCTAAACCTAAGACATCGATCCCCAACCCGCTGCTCATCTCAGCAACTAAGGTGTCGATTTGATAAAACACTCCTTGGTCTAATTCCGTTTGGAGTTTCCCAGCTTTTTCTAGCAAGGAATCATCGAAGGTCTCGCTATATGTTTGGTAAAGAAAAGCAATTTTTTCTTCTTTTTCGTATTCTTTTGCGTACGCAGTTTTTAGAAATTCTTCGATCGATAATGTTTCATCGACTTCTACATATTGATCAAGGTAACCTTTATGAATATTTTTTTGCCAATGGATCTGTCCATCATCTGGCAGGATCTCACCAGTGATGATTTTAATCAATGTACTTTTGCCGGCTCCGTTTTGTCCGATCAGCCCAAGATGCTCGCCAGCGTTTAATTGCAGATCGACCCCTTCGTAGAGGATTTTATCGCCGAACTGCTGGGTGATGTTGTTTAATGTCAGTATACTCATAATAACTCCTTTTTCATAAAAAAACTGCAGACATAAAGTGTCCACAGTGAATCAATTGCTTGGTTTTCATGCAACATGGATTGTTTGATTGAACCATCTTATGAAACCTAACACGGATGCCCTTTTGTTGTCAAGAAAATGAAAAAAATAGAATTTGGTCTATACTGATTATTGTAAAAAGAAAAAAAGAATGCTATAATTGGGCTATACCAAAACACAAAGGAGCAATCACTATGGAAATCATTCGTGTAAAAAACGCTGAAGAAGGCGGAAAAAAAGCATTTGAAATCATCAAAGAAGGTATGAACAAAGGTGCAAAAGTATTAGGATTGGCAACAGGAAGCACACCAGTTACTTTATATAAAGAAATAACTTCAAGCGATTTGGATTTCAGTGAAATGACTTCTGTAAACTTAGATGAGTACGTTGGACTAGGTGGTTCAGATGAACAAAGCTACCGCCATTTCATGGATGTCCAATTATTTGATAAAAAACCATTCAAGGAAACATTTGTACCAGATGGGAAAGCAGAAGATCTGGAAGCAGCATGCAAAAAGTATGATCAAATCATCGATGCTCATCCAATCGATATCCAAATTTTAGGAATCGGGCAAAATGGACATATCGGGTTCAATGAACCTGGTGCTTCATTTGACGGAACAACTTCAGTAGTTGATTTGACAGAATCAACGATCAATGCAAACAAACGATTCTTTGATAAAGCAGAAGATGTACCAACAAAAGCTGTTTCAATGGGAATTGGCTCAATCATGAAAAGTAAAGAAATCGTCTTGATGGCGTTTGGCGAAAGCAAAGCTGATGCAATCAAAGGGATGATTGAAGGACCTGTAACGAATCATTTACCAGCAAGTGTATTGCAAAACCACGACAATGTCGTTGTGATCATCGATGAAGAAGCAGCAAGTAAATTGTAATTTACCAAAGAGGCTGGGACAGAAGCGTTTAACTCCAAGAAATAAGAAGGAGTTGCTTCTGCTTCCGCCGTTTACACATGTTTAGAGTGTGTGACAAAAGTTTTTCTTTACTTTTGTCCCACGCTCTTTTTCGTAAGAGGTAAAAATTGCACTTTTTTTGTCTGCTCCTTTCAGACATGATATATTGGACTGGAGGGTGTTTAGATGAATGATATGGTATTGACAATTCCAGAGATTATTTTACGTTTAGGGATCGCTATGCTATTTGGCGGAGCAATTGGCTTTGAGCGACAATATAAAAATCGTCCAGCAGGGATGCGTACGCATATTTTAGTTTGTATGGGAGCATGTATCATTGCATTGATCCAAGTCGAGATCGCTAGTGGAGCATTAAGAGATGCTTTAGCGTATCCACAGCTTGCTGGAACGATCCGTTCAGATGAAGCAAGGCTGATTGCTCAAGTAGTGAGTGGCGTCGGTTTCTTAGGTGCAGGAACGATCATCGTCACGAAACAATCAGTGACGGGACTTACGACTGCCGCTTCTTTATGGGCTATTGCCGGATTAGGGATCGCCATCGGCATGGGTTACTATTCCATTGCGATCATCAGTTTTATCGGGATTGCTATTGCACTCACAGTAGTGAAACGCGTGATCCATGTACCTACGACTAAAAAGTTAGAAATCCAATTTATCCATAGAAAAGAAACCAAAGATTTTCTTACCGATTATTTTGAAGAGAAAAATATCGTGATCGAAGATGTGAATTTTGATGTGAAATTCGTTGATGACTATCGTGTATATAAAAATATATATACGATCGATCTTCCTAAAGGACTCACTTATGCCGATGTAATCGAGGAATTGTCCGTGCACAAAAATATCACAAAGCTACATTTAGTCAGTATTGCGCAATAAACGATCTGCCCAAAACGATTTTTATTTTGAGCGGATCGTGTTTTTGTTGAAGTACTCTTCTGATCAGTAAAATACCTTTCCTTTTTTATTTTGTTTTTTTTAAGCAAATGAAAATCTCAGCGCGTAATTCTTTGTTAAATGATAGAATAGAAGTATCAAAGGAACTTGGAGGAGAGGTATGCAATCACGTTTTAAACAATCAAAATTATTTTTCTGGACAGTGGAGCTAGTACTCACGATCGTCGGTGTGTATTTCATTTTACAAATGCCGAATATTTTTAGTCCAATATTGAAAATGCTTTCGGCTATTTTTTTGCCGTTGCTTGTTGCTGGTTTTATCTATTATATGTTCGATCCAATCGTTGTTTTTCTCGAAAAACATCGGATTCCGAGAGTGTTGGGTTTTTTATTGACATTTTTGGTCGTAATCATTTTAGTTGTTTTGGCTGTCATGAATGTAGTACCTCAGTTAGTGGAGCAGACGATTCAATTGACTCAGAGCCTGCCAATCTATGCAGATGAAACAAGCAAATGGCTAAATGAATTGGCGCAGCGAGAAGAGTTTAAAAATTTCAATTTGGAAGAACAATTAGCATCAGCGAATTTATCTCTCAGTAATTTGTTCAATATCATATTGGTCAGCTTATCTGCAAGTGTCACTAAAATCATTTCATTCATGATGCAATTTTTTATTTTGTTATTTACGGTTCCATTTATTTTGCTGTTTATGTTCAAGGATGGACACAAATTTATTGATGCGTTGTCTCATTTCTTTCCGAAAGCGATTCGTAAAGAGTTGCGACAAACAGTGAAAGAATTAAATGAAACATTATCTGCCTATATCAGCAGTACGATCTTAGATGCTTTGATTATTGGTGTGATGAGCTTTTTGGCAATGAGAATATTCAATCAGCCTTATAGCTTATTGCTTGCGGTCATTTGCGGCATCACGAATATTATCCCATATGTCGGTCCTTTTATTGGAGCAGTACCAGCAATCATTGTCGGTTTGTTTATCTCTCCATTTCAAGCTTTGTACATGGCGTTGTCGATTTTAGTGATTCAGCAATTAGATGGAAATTTGATCAAGCCGTTGTTGTTTGGAAAATCAATGAATATCCATCCACTGACGATCATCTTGGTATTGATTGGAGCAGGAAGTGTCGCAGGAATATTAGGCATGCTGATTTGTATACCTGTCTATGCAGTGATTAAGACAATAATATTAAATATTCGGAAAATCTATTTATTGAGAAAAATGGAACATGTTTCTGAAAAGTTAGATAGTCCAAAATTGCTGGAAGAAACAAGTGAATAAGCCTATTTAAAAAGGGATCTTAGCGTTCATTTTATTTAGATGTACGTTGAGATTCTTATTTATATGATCCAGTTGATGCTTTTTTATAATCTAATCGATCCGTCCTGTTTAGGGTGGACGAATGAGCAAATCATGGGGTAAATATTGTTTACTGGAAATGGCTCAAAGGTATATTAGATTTCTTTCATTTTAGATAGAGTAAGTAAAACGAAGAAACCACAAGAAATGCTTCCAAGAGAAAACAATACTAAGTGTGTTAACATATTAAGTTTTGACTATCCTGTTTTCTCACTCATTTCATTTTCATCTCACTCAGAAGTCTCTCCTGAAACCGATTTTCTACCATGATATCCTAAAGAAAAAGAATTCGGAGGGTTGTCATGAATCAGTTAAAACAAAATCTATTTTTGACGCGGCGCGATTTTGAAGAAGCACTAGAGGAGATAATTCTGCCTTTAAAACAGGAACTATTCAATAGTGAAAAACCAGGAGTACGTCTAGGGAGTAGCGGCGCGGTTTATGACGAGGAGAGAGCAGAAATGGAGGCATTTATTCGTCCATTATGGGGATTGGCACCTTATTGGATGAACCATGAGACGAAAGATGAGTTGAAAGACGTCTATCGAAAGAAAATCTTGAAAGGGATGAATCCAAAAGATTCTTTTTATTGGGGAGATATTAACGATTATGACCAATATATCGTAGAAATGGCAGCGTTATCTTTGAATCTGTTATTGAATCGAAACTATTTCTTTGATGAACTGTCAGGCACTTCCAAACAACAGTTGATTCATTGGCTAAAACAAGCCTTAGATAAAAAAATACCTAAAAATAATTGGACATTTTTCAAAATTTTGATCCGAATCGCTTTAAAACATTGTGGTGAATCATTAGATAAAGAAAAAATGGAAGCAGAATTACGCTTTATTGATACGATGTATGTAGGAAAAGGCTGGTATATCGACGGTAAATCTTCGCAAAAAGATTACTATGTTCCTTTTGCTTTTCATTATTATGGATTGATTTTTGCCAAGTTAATGAAAGACGACTTTCCTGAGTGGTCAGAAAAATTCATCTATCGTGCAAAAGAGTTTACGAAGGACTATATTTATTATTTCGACTCCGATGGAGAAGCGTTACCTTATGGACGAAGTCTCATCTATCGATTTGCACAAGGTGCTTTTTTTTCTGCATTGATTTTTGCAGAAGTGGAAGCAATCCCTTGGGGTCAGATAAAGACGCTTCTTTCCAACCATATGAAGCAGTGGATGACACACGATATCTTTACTTATGACGGACGGCTATCCATTGGGTATCATTATGAGAACCTTGTGATGGCAGAAGGTTATAACGCACCGGGGTCTCCCTATTGGGCATTAAAAGTATTTTTATTACTAGCAACTAAAAAAGAACATCCGTATTGGGAAGCCAAACCTGAACCAGTCAATACCAAAGAGAAAAGATTGATTGATAATGGAAATATGCTTTTGTGTCAGGCAAAAGAAGGAAAACATGTACTTGGTTATCCACATGGTTTGATGATCGATGGCCAAGCGCATGCCCCAGCGAAATATAGTAAGTTTGTCTACTCTACTAAATTCGGCTTTAGTGTGCCAAAAGCGGGAATCACATATGAAGAAGGGGCATTTGATAATACATTAGCTCTTTCAAGAGACGGTGAATATTTCAGGACAAAGAAAAAGGTACGAAGTAGTGAAGCAACAGAGACTTTTGTTATGTATGAATGGCAACCATTCCAAGAAGTGCTGATCCAAACAGAAATTTACCCATTTGGTGAATGGCATGTTCGATTCCATGAAATATATACGACGATTCCTTTAGAGATAAGAGAAGGCGGATTTAGTCTTTTGGTAAAAGAACCAGAAATAACTTTGTCGAAAGACTGTGCAAAAATAAAAGAAACGCATGTGTCTCAAATCATTGCAATCGAGGGGTATGAAGAAGCAGGTATTCAGGTACTAGAACCAAATACTTCTGTATTCTTTCCAAGAACCAATCTTCCCTATTTGAAAAAGAAAATCGAACCTGGCACCCATCGCTTTATTTGTTTAGTTGGCGGAATAATAAATGGAGGAGAAAAAAATGATCCAAATTGATCTAAAAAATAAAAATAATCAAGTAGTTATTGGCAAAATCGATCACGAGAAAAAAGAAACCGCATTTTCTGCAAATGGAGAAGAAATAGCAGTTTTAGCAATCAAAAATCACACATATGAAGTAGGAGACAAACTGGTCATAACGAAAGAGAAAAATGATCACTATTTTGTTGTGCAATTAGATGAAACATTGGCACCGACACTTCTTTATATTCCAGAGAAGAAATGGGAATATGTGATTCCGCTAGAAGAAACGAAAGCTTCAGTAGAGACGGGATTTCGTTCAAAAAGACATCACATATATGTTCGTAAAGCCTATGATTTTGAAGTGGAAAGCTATCGGAATGTATCTACAAACCCTCATGATCAAAAATTGTTCAGTGGAGCATATCCACATGCATATGCTAATGTAGAGACGAGAAATGATGTGACTTTTTTTGCTAAAAATGCGATTGACGGAAAGTTTGGTAACCGCTCACATGGGTCCTATCCATTTACTTCTTGGGGAATCAATCAGCAAAAAGATGCAACTTTGACGATCGACTTTGGACGCTCAATCCAAACCGATCGAGTAAATCTTTTGTTTCGAGGAGATTATCCACATGATAGCTATTGGACAGAAGTTTCTATTTGTTTTTCTGATGGAGAAACAATAAAAGTAGCAACAACAGATACGCTTGAATTTCAATCGTTTTACTTTCCTGAAAAAATGACGAGTTCAGTTACTTTGAAAAATTTGAAAAAAGCAGAAGATACGTCACCATTCCCAGCATTAACACAAATTGAGATTTTCGGACGAGAAGTAATCACTTGTACTTGATTAAGAGAAATAATAATAGAAAAGCTATTCACTATATAAGGGAATCCGCTTTGAAAATCGAACAATGATTTTCGTAGGACTCCCTTTTTGTATAAGCTAATTTACAGGATGATTATTTTGGATCGTTCATGACAAATCTTTTTTTATTGGTTGATCTGAAAAAATCAATGTATCAATTGATATACCTTCTGTTTCAAAAATAACCACTTCATTTCTGCCTTTTTTGAGTACATCTTTTGGACAATATAGTGATAAAACAGGCCCATGATTCCAGTACCTCCCGAGATTGAATCCATTGACGATGACGATCCCCTTACCATATAAAGAACAATCGATATAAGCATCTGCTTCTTCAGCAAGATCAAACTCAAATTGATAAAAAGAAGGCTGTGACGGGTCTTTGCCAGCGGAATAGTCGATTTTATCTAGTTGAGCTTGTTCGAAAGTCAATGGGTAATGGCGGTATCCAAGATGGAAATGGATATCTTGCATGACACCATTGCGAATCCCTTTTGATTGGGAGGGACTATTCAATTTTGCACCGTAATTAACTCTTCCTAAATTCTCAACTAGAACATCTAATGCGATAGTGGGCTGATTTTTTTGTCCTTCAATCATCATTTCATCACCCAGTGTTTCTTGTGTTTGCGTTTGGTCGTATTTGCCGTCAATATATATTTGTGCACGATCGTTTGTTTCGATTAAACGTAATTTATTTTTATGTCCGTAATTTTTTAAGGTAAGTGAATATAATAAATAGCCGTAGCCATTGCTTGCTTGTTCCATTGTCAAAGGGTAATCTGTTTTGATTTCTTCACAGATCTGTTCTTTTATATGAAATAGAGAAACGCTTCTATTTACCGGATAAGTCCCTAGATTTTTTAACGTTTTTGTTCGGGGCTCTGCTTGCCAAACAGATGGACAAACTTCTTTGATGACCCTTTGAACTGCATAATATTTCTCAGTAGGTTGTCCAGCTTCGTTTAATAGTGCATCGTAATCATAGCTTGTGATTTGCGGAAGATCTGTATTGCCTCGAGCAGAACATCCATTATAAAAACCAAAATTTGTTCCCCCGTGGAACATATATAGATTCAAGGAACCAATTTCTAACATCTCTTTTACTTCAGTTGCTAATTCTTCGGGATCACGCGTAATGATAGGTTCTCCCCATCGATTAAACCATCCATCCCAATACTCCATACACATGATCGGCCAATTTTTTTGATGATTCTGCATAAATTCTTTTAAGACCTGCGCATTTTCTTTTGAGTGGCTTCCAAAATTACCAGTCACAAAAATGTCTTCATCAATTAATGTACCAGCATCTAACACCTCTAGCCAAGCACCATCGGAGGTAAATAAAGGAACATCAATCGAATGTGCAAGCATCAATTCTTTTGTTTGGCGTAAATAAGATTCTTCCATTCCGTAAGAACCGTATTCATTTTCGAGCTGCATCATGATGACTGGACCACCTTGTGTGATCTGAAGAGGTGCAAGTTTTGGTAGAAGTACTTGATAATAATTTTTCAACTTTTCCATAAATCGAGGATCGGTAGAACGTACTCTTATATTAGGTTCTTTCAATAACCAAGCAGGTAATCCACCAAATTCCCATTCAGCGCAAATGTAGGCGCAAGGACGTAAAATTACCATCAAGTCTAATTCTTGTGCAATTTTTACAAATCGAACGACATTTTTAAATCCGGAAAAATCAAAGGAACCTTCTTGTGGTTCGTGAAGATTCCACGGAATATAAGTTTCAACCGTATTTGCTCCTAGTGCTTTTAAATTATATAAACTGTGCTCCCATTGAGAAGGGGGTATTCTGAAATAATGGATTGCCCCACTAATGATTTTTGTAGGAATACCGTCGACTAAAAATTCGTCTTTTATTTTAAATGTTTGCATGTCTATTCATTCTCCTTACCAGTAAGTGTTCCATTCAGGTTTTGCTAAACGCATAAGCGCTTCTAAATAAAAGTAGTCGCCCCATAGATTTGGCTCATCGACTCCTTTTCCTTCCGCATGAGCATAAACGCCATGTAAAAGAATTCCTTCATTTTCTGGATCATTTTTAGCAGTATAGTGTGTTCCTAATTGATAAATCATTCCTTTTGCTATTTCTTTTGCTTCAGGATACGCTTCCATTTTTTCTGCTTCTAATAATCCACATGCAGCAATCGCTAGAGAAGAACTGTCTTTATCTGATGGAAAATCATCATTGAAATCAAAATCCCAGTAAGGTACAAGATCTTGAGGTAAATGTTCTAAGAAAACATCGACGATCGCTTTGTAGTTCAACGGAAAAGGAGCAGAATGCAAGTATCGCTCGTTTAGTGGAATCCCTAAAATCGCCCAACTTTGCCCTCTAGCCCAGATCGACTCATCACTATGACCTTGATGTGTTGCACCATGTGTTGGAACTCCTGTGTTTGAGTCAAAATAATAGGTATGGAAAGTCGTGGCATCTTCACGAATCACGGTATGCAACAATGTCTGGTAATGCTTGAAAGCCACTTCTTTATAATGTGGGTCATTAGAAAGCGTACATGCTTGGAACAACAAAGGAAGATTGATCAAAGAATCAATAATCAAGCGGTATTCGAGAGGATCACCGTATGCTCCCCAAGCTTGGATAAAATTCCCTTTGTTCTGAAATCTTGCCACTAAAATATTCGCAGCTTGTAAAAGCGATTCTTTACACAACTGACTATCCACGACTTTATACCCGGCTCCAGCAGATAAACTATAAAGAAAACCGATATCATGATGATCAAGGATGAAGTGTTGGTCTAAGCGTTTTTGAAAGCTATGGATATTTTCCATTGCACGTACTAGAAATTTCTCTTCTTTTGTCCATTCATAAGATAACCAAAGCATTCCCGTCCAAAAACCATTTGTCCAATCATCATTTTTTTTGATTCGATATTTTCCGTTTGTTGCACAAGCTGAAGGGAAATCTAACCCGAAACGAACCATATTTTTTTTGATACGCATCATGCACCATTCAAATTGTTCATCCAACCAATTTTTATCTACAAATGTTCCTAATTCAATCAACATTTCCTTTTTTTGTTGAAGATTCATAGCTACCTCCTCTTAAAATGTTAACATATTAACTTAAAAATAGTATAACGTATTTAGAAAAAAAAAGCGAGTATTCAAGAGGATTTAAAAAAGTTTCTTAGAAGAGAGCAAACAAAAAAGTGAAAGCTATTCCGCTTCCACTTCAATTTTTGTTTTAAAGTATTTCCAATGTTTATAACTGATGATATATTCTGCTACACTTTGATCTGCTAAGTAAGAGTGTTTGATTTGTTGTACAACAGGTTCTCGGAAACTTAGATTCAATAGATTAAGTAGTTCTGCATGCTCTGGGAAAACAATTTCATTTGTTTCCACAGAAGCAAGGGAAAAAAGATCAATCCCAAAATCTTTACGAACTTTTTCGTATATACTTGAATAGACAGAAATATCTTTTGCTATTGGTTCTTTCACTAATTTTTTTGGTAAGTGAGTGATGTGGACCAAAAAGGGTGTGTCTTCAAAGAAACGAACACGTTTAATTTTATAGTAAGAAGCATTTGCTGGTAAGCCTAATTCCTTTAAAATATCCATTTCATTTTCTTCCTCAATCGAGAGTACTTTAACTTTTTCTTTATCTAAAGAATGTAGTTCGATATCAGAGAATTTCACACTTTGAGAAACTTTTGATTTTGAAACGAATGTTCCTTTTCCTTGGATACGATAGAGATAGCCTGCAGCAGTTAGTTCATTGAGAGCCTTGACTGCAGTAATTGAACTAACAGAATATTTCCGTTTGATATCTGCTTCTGAGTAAAATTTATCACCAGGAATAAAGTGGTGGTTTTTGATTTCTTCAAGTAAGTCTTGCTTGATTTGCTCGTATTTAGGAATCATACTAGAAGTCTTCCTTTCTTTCATCATCATTATCTAATAGGATAACATGTTAACATATCCAAATCAATTAAAACCCATAAAGTCTGCTATTGCAGAAGTAAATAAAATTATGACGGTAGATGAATTTAGTGGAACTTTATAAAAATAATAGAAGTAAATTGGGATAAAACATCACATTTTAGAAAGCGGATACAAAAATGTCTGATGCAATGGACAAATTTCAGTGAAACAGATGGGGTAAAAATGGTTATGATAAAGATACAAAGGGGGAAGGATCATGACTAGTCAAATGAATCGAGAAAATAAATTAGTGCTACTATTGTCAAAACAAAATCATTACATGACTTCAGAAGAATTAGCTGATTTATTAGATACCTCGACTAAAACGGTCTACCGCTTAGTAAAAAAAATAAATACAGAATTTCAAAATGGTCACTTGATTTTATCAGAAAAGGGGAAAGGGTATAAATTAGACTACGAAAAATTTATTGAACGAAACAAAGAAACAAATAATCTATCAATTAGTCTATCGCCAAATGAACGTCAGAATCGTGTAATGGAGGAACTTTTACTGTCTTCACCAAGAGCAATCAGGATATCTGAGCTTTTTAATGCCTACGAGGTGGGTGATTCGGCAATTTCCAATGATGAGAAAAGTATCGCCCAAAAGTTGAGGAAGTTTGATCTTCAATTGATTCGAAAAAATCGGACATTAGCCATCAAAGGTTTAGAAGAAGATATACGTAGAGGGCTTGCAGAAGTTATTTGGCGCATGAATATCCTTGATATAGATGAAATAAATGCTTCGAAAACGTTCAATTTCAATCGTTACGATGTCTTGTTCGTTTCAGATCAATTAAAGCTAATCGAAAAAATATTAGAAGGTGGACTTCCTTATCCTTACAATGTCAATATTTTTTCACATCTGTATATCTTGATCAGTCGCTCAAGGAAAAGGAGTGCTCCCGCCAGAGAAGAGGAACTAACCACGGAACAAATTGAATTCTTTGAAAAAGATAACCAAATTAAAAAAACAGCCGAAATCGTTATACAAAATGTTGAAAAATATCTGGCAACTTCGTTATCTGTGAATGAATCTTACTATCTCTATCAGTATCTAGTTTCCTCAAGAATGGAAAAAACAACAAAAGAAATAAAAAAATTTCCAGAAGAGGTAGAAAAAATCACTACTTACTATTTAGAAGAAGTAGGCAAACGAATCAATATGAAAGTGACAAATGAAAGTATTTTTATTGATCTAGCCAATCATATCAAACCAATGATCAATCGCTTAAAAAACCGTATCCACGTAAAAAATGGCTTGTTGGACCAAATTCAGCTGACCTATGAAAAAATCTATAACAGTGTGTCTGAAGTATCTAAAGAAGTCAGTCAGCACTTCAAATTACCTCTAATCAATGCAGATGAGATTGGCTTCATAACGTTGTATTTCGCACGGATGTTAGAAACACAACAATTACCGATTCAGACATTGATTATGTGTACGACAGGTATTGGAACTTCTGAATTGTTGAAAGCAAAAATCATCAAAAAATTTCCAGACTTAAATATAGTAGATGTCATTGCGACAAAAAACTATCGTACGGCTTTAGAAAAAAATCCGAACATCGAATTGATTTTGACAACAGTTGGAATCCGCTCACGATTAGGAGTCCATACATTACTTGTTAGTGCGATGCTAACAGCAGATGATCAATCACGAATCCAAAAAAGATTGGGGAAATCTATAATGAAAGATGAGTTCATCGAAAGAATCGAAGTATCCGTTACTTCTCAACGAGAGGCATATCATTGGTTAGCAAGTTCACTTTACCCTGGAGAAGAAGAGAAAATAAGCATATTGATGGAAGCTTTTCTTATGCGTGAACAAAATGGAAATATTCAAATCGAAGAGGGGATCATTCTTCCTCATATTGAACATGAGTTGATCACTGAATCAAAAATCATCATTTTGTATCCCCAAAAAACCATTATTCAATGGAACGAAGCAATCGAACAAGTCGATTTGATTCTTTTTGTATTGCTTTCGCCAAACGAAACTACGGAAAAAAAGAAGAAAATAGCGAATTTCATGAGATGTTTAGCTGACGAAAGATTTATTCAAACATTAAAGAAAAGAAAATAAGGAGAGACAAAAGATGAAAATCGTAGGAGTAGCCGCATGTACAGTTGGGATTGCCCATACGTATATTGCACAAGAAAAATTAGAAAATGCAGCCAAAAAAGCAGGACACGAGATGCACATCGAAACGCAAGGAACGATTGGAATCGAGAATGAATTAACCCCAGAGCAAATAAAAGAAGCAGATCTCGTGATTCTGGCAATTGATGTGAAAATAAGTGGCAGAGAACGATTTGAAGGAAAACGTATCATTCAAGTACCGACGGAAATCGCCATCAAATCACCCAATAAACTAATCGAAAAAGGCGTTGAAGTCGTAAAACAAGCGTGAAGGAGTGGAAATGCCATGGAAGTAACAAACATCATCGATCCGAATACGATCAAAACAAACTTAGCAGGAACGACAAAAGAAGAAGTACTTGAAGAATTAGCAACTATATTGTTGGAAAATGCGTATATCACCGATATAAAAGAATTTATGAAAGATATATATGCTCGTGAGAAAGAAGGGCAGACAGGTATTGGGAACTACATTGCAATTCCTCATGGAAAAAGTGCATCTGTCAAAAAGATCGGGGTAGCAATTGGAGTGACAGCTCGAGAAATCCCTTGGGAAACATTAGATGGTAAAGGGGTAAAAGGAATTATTTTGTTTGCTGTGGGTAATGATAATGATGGGGCTAAAACTCACTTGAAGTTGTTATCTTTATTTGCAAGGAAATTAGGAAACGATGAAGTTGTTGAACAATTGATTAAAGCAAAAGAGACAAAAGAGGTCATCGCAGCATTTGCATCATAAAAAGGAGGAAGAAAACATGAAGATCATAGGAGTAGCCGCATGTACAGTTGGGATTGCCCATACGTATATTGCACAAGAAAAATTAGAAAATGCAGCCAAAAAAGCAGGACACGAGATGCACATCGAAACGCAAGGAACGATTGGAATCGAGAATGAATTAACCCCAGAGCAAATAAAAGAAGCAGATCTCGTGATTCTGGCAATTGATGTGAAAATAAGCGGCAGAGAACGATTTGAAGGAAAACGTATCATTCAAGTCCCCACTGAAATCGCCGTAAAGTCACCCAATAAACTGATCGAAAAAGCACAAGAAATAATTGAAAAACAACTTGCTTGATCATAAGGAGGGAAAAAAGATGGAAAAGATAAAAAAGTTAAATTTAAAGGGACATTTATTGACAGCGATTTCTTATTTGATTCCAATCGTTTGTGGAGCAGGATTCTTGATTGCTATCGGGATGGCGTTCGGTGGGACAAGTCAAGGAACACTGGTACAAGGTGAATTTTCTTTTTTTGATGCTTTAGCAACAATGGGAGGCGCTGGTTTAGGGTTACTTCCTGTAGTCATTGCAACGGGGATTTCTTATTCTATTGCAGCAAAACCAGGGATTGCTCCAGGGTTCATCATCGGATTGACAGCGAATGCTATTGGGGCTGGTTTTATTGGAGGGATATTAGGTGGCTATTTTTCTGGATTTCTCGTGTTAGCTATTTTAAACCATGTGAAAGTCCCAAATTGGGCAAAAGGACTGATGCCAACATTGATTATTCCCTTTGTTGCTTCTATCCTAGGTGGGTTAATCATGGTCTATATCATTGGAACTCCTGTTGCCTTGTTTACGTCTATTCTTACGAATTTCTTAGAAGGATTAGGTAATTCGTCCTTGTTGATTTTTGGCGGTGTGATCGGCTTACTAAGTGGCGTTGATTATGGTGGACCAATTAACAAAACGGTTTTTGCTTTTGTTCTCACAATGCAAGCAGAAGGAATCAATGGGCCAATTACAGCCCTCCAATTGGTGAATACGGCGACGCCTATCGGGTTTGGATTAGCTTACTTTGTCGCAAAAATATTTCGGAAAAACATCTATACAAAAGTGGAAGTCGAAACATTGAAATCAGCTGTTCCAATGGGTGTGATCAATATTGTCGAAGGTGTGATCCCACTAGTGATGAATGATATCGTCCGAGGTGTGGTTGCTACGGCTATTGGCGGATTTGCTGGTGGTGCAACGACAATGATCCTAGGCGCCGATGCAACAGTACCCTTTGGCGGTGTATTGATGATTCCGACGATGTCCAGACCTTGGGCAGGCGTGATAGCAATCTTAGTGAATGTTCTTGTGACAGCCGTTGTTTTGGCAATTATTAAAAAAGATGTGGGAAAAGAAGTCGAATCCGTAGTGGAAAAGGAAGAAGAAGATATTGACTTGGGAGACATTCAGATTTTCTAAGTCCTTCATTTAGTCGGGGATTCAATCATTGATTTTTAAATAAAGGAGTCTTATATATGAGTAAAGTTTTGTTCTCACCATCTTTAATGACGATGGATCTGGATAAATTTAAGGAACAAATTGAGTTTTTGAATCAGCATGTCGATTCTTATCATATCGATATCATGGATGGCCATTATGTACCTAATCTGACATTGTCTCCATGGTTCATTGAGGAAGTGCGAAAAATCAGTCATTTACCAATGTCTGCCCATTTAATGGTCACAGACCAAAGTTTTTGGGTGAATCAATTGATTTCACAAAAATGCGAATGGATTTGTATGCATGTCGAATGTTTAGATGGGCTAGCCTTTCGATTGATTGATCAGATCCATGCTGCAGGACTAAAAGCAGGAGTCGTATTAAATCCTGAAACACCTATTGAAACTATTTTCCCTTATATTGATTTAGTGGATAAAATCACTATCATGACAGTCGATCCCGGTTTTGCTGGACAGCGCTTCATCGAAAGCACATTAGATAAAATCGTTGATTTAAGAAAACTTCGTCAAGAAAAGGGATATCATTATTTGATTGAAATGGACGGATCTTCGAATCGAAAATCATTTAAGCGAATTGATCATGCCGGACCAGATATCTATATCATCGGCCGTAGTGGATTATTTGGTTTAGACGAAGACATTGAGAAATCATGGGCCATCATGAAAAGAGACTATGAGGAAACAACTGGAAAAAGTATAGAATAAGGAAATAGTTAAAAAGGTGAGAGGCAAAAGTTTAAGAGTTACTTTTGCCTCTCACCTTTTTGTATGCTGATACTTTTTAGATAATTGTACAGAAATAAAAAAACATAATATGTTAAGATGTTAGGTTTACGAATGAGATAAACTATGTTATAGTGTGCTTGTACAAAAGATAATATGTTAAGTAGGATTTTATTTTTGGGGAGGAAAAGTGATGCAGAATATTATATTGATTAGTCATGGCAGTATGGCTGAAGGCGTCAAGGCAAGTTTAGAAATGATCGTCGGAAAGCAAGATCATGTTCATGTCGTTGCGTTGACGCCTGATGGGGACAATCGGCAATTCGAAGAAGAATTATTAAAAAAAATGAAAGCCCTTAACGGCTCATCCTTGATTATTGCAGATCTTTTAGGTGGTACGCCATGTAATGTAGCATTAAGTAACTATCTAGAATCAGAAAATGTGGAAATTATTGCAGGGATGTCTTTACCATTAGTCATAGAAGCAACGTTGAATTCAACTGCTACGGTAAAAGAATTGATCCAAGCAGCAACAACTGGCATTGTTGATGTGAAGCAAAAAATGAAACAAACAGAAATCGAAAAAGAACCAAGCCTACCAAAGGATAATAGCCAATTGTATGAGGCATATAAAGGAAAAGAAAATATCGTGAATGTCAGGATAGACGAGCGTTTGATCCATGGACAAGTTGCGGGCATCTGGGCGCCCAGTTTGCACACACAGCGTATCATTGTAATCAACGATGAAGCAGCAGCAGATTCGTTACAAAAATCTTCCTTAAGAATGGCAGCGCCTACATCGATGGGACTTTCAGTTTTGCCGGTTGAATCTGCTGCGAAAAATATACGTTCAGGAAAGTATGGAAAACAGCGTCTATTCCTAGTATTCAAAAATCCAACAGATGTCTTACGTTATTTGAAAGCCGGAGGAAAGCTAACACACGTAAATGTTGGAAATATGAGTTATAAAGAGGGATCAAAAGACATAACAAAAAGTATCAAAGTATTAGAAGAAGAAACTGATGTGTTCGAATCAATTGCAGCAATGGATATAAATGTAACCGCTCAATTGGTACCAAATGATCCAGTTGTTGACTTCATGGATAAACTGAGAAATTAAATAAAAATGAGGAGGAAGAAAGTATGCACTTAGCAGCGTATCAAATTATTCTTATTACGGTTTATGCTTTTATTGCAATCAATGATTCGCTTATTTCAAATACATTAACACAACCAGCCATCGCAGGTATGATTTCAGGAATGATTATGGGAGACTTAAAAACAGGATTGATGGTTGGAGGTACATTGCAACTAATGAGACTAGGGATTGCGGCTTTCGGTGGGGCATCAGTTCCTGATTATTTCACAGGAGCCGTCTTGGGAACAGTATTTGCGGTTATCTCTGGGAAAGGTGCAGAGTATGGTATAGGATTGGCTGTTCCAGTATCTTTATTGATGTTGCAACTTGATGTAGTCGCTCGCTTTTGTAATGTTTATCTCTTGCATCGTGTAGATAGAGCAATTGATGATATGAAAATCAATCGTATACCGCGATTAGTCTTATCTGGCTCTTTTCTTTGGGGATTATCACGAGCCATTCCGATTTTATTGATGCTTTTAGTCGGTGATGCTGCTGTTTCAACGATCACAGAAAATACACCAGAATGGTTGATGAATGGACTAAAAACTGCTGGTGGGGTGTTACCAGTCGTGGGTGTGGGAATCTTGTTGCATTACCTTCCAACAAAACAATATATTCCTTATTTACTATTGGGTTTCTTTTTAGCCGCTTATTTACAAGTGCCAATGCTTGGTGTCTCAATCGTCGGTGTGATTGCTGCAATTATTGTATTTAAAAAAGATAGTGAAAAAGCAGAACATCCGACAGTGACAGCCACAAATAATGGAACATTTGAAGGAGGATATGATGGGGATGAATAACCAGAAATTAACAAAACAAGAGCTGAATGCGATTCGTTGGCGCTATATTTTAGGAAGTCAGCTGAACTGGAACTATGAACGAATGATGAGTTCTGGCTATTTATATGGGATATTACCAGTATTGAAAAAATTCTATGGTAATGACGAATCACACTTACAAGATATGATGCGTACACATAATCAATTCTTCAATACCAACGCGATTTTCGGAAATTTGATCATGGGGATTGATGTGGCAATCGAAGAAGAAGATGGTTACAAAGCAAAAGACACAATCATTGCCTTAAAAACAGCTTTAATGGGTTCTCTTGCTGGCGTAGGTGATTCATTGTTCCATGTGATTTGGGGAACGATTTTTGGATCGATTGCAGGAACATTAGCTCAAAGTGGCTCAATTGTTGGATGTGTGATTTGGGTCATCGCGAATATCGTTTTGTTATTTGGACGGGCTGCGTTATTACCATTAGGATACAAACAAGGAGTCAAACTTGTCACAACTTTGAAAAACAAATTATCTGCATTCACTAATGCCGCAACAGTTTTAGGTGTCACGGTAATTGGTGCTTTGATTCCTTCCGTGGTAAAGGCAAAGGTCCCATTTGTTTATAAAAAAGATGGTGTGGAATTAGTTATTCAAGATACATTAGACGCTATTTTACCCTCTCTTGTTCCGGTGTTACTTGTTTTATTAACTTATTGGATGTTGGGACAAAAGAAATTGAATTCCACACGAGTAATCTGGATCATTTTGATTCTTTCCATTGCATTAAGTGCGTTTGGTATTTTAGCTTAAAAAAGGAAAAGTGAGATACGTCCGTTCACATATTTGTCCAAAAAGTAGAGGTTAAGCGGTTTTCTCATTCACTAAGATAAATGTGATTTTAGCCTCTGTATATTCATACAATCTGATGAGAAAGAGGGAGCAAAGATGGAGAAGGAGAAAAAAGGTTTGGGTAGAAGGATTCTTTTGATGAGTATGCTTAGTTTAATTAGTTTATTTGGAATGAGTATATCAACCTTTGCCGAGGAAGATGAATTTCAAAAGATGGAAGAACGATGGAAAAGTCAACTTGTCTTTGAAAAAGAAAGTCCGGAAAATGAGTCATTAAGAGCATATATAGAAGCGTTATCAAAAGAAGCGGAAAATTTATATCAAACATTGGATCAATCACCTGACCGGACCTATCTATGGCCACTTGAATCGGGAAATACTTCTTCAGCAGATTTGACGACACAATTTACGAAACTCCAGAAACTTACTTATGCCTATAAGACAAAAGGGACAACACTTTATCAACAGCCAGAGGTTGCTGCAGCAATTAAAGAGGGAATCGATTTTATGATTACCAAAAAAGGATATGATGGGAAAAAGTACTATGGAAATTGGTGGGATTGGCAAATTGGTATCCCACAAAAATTTGTGAATATCCTTCTACTGTTGCACTAAGAGCTATCCAGTGAAAAAATCCAACAATATACAGCTATTTTAAATCAATATGTACCTGATCCATTCCAGCAATTATATACTAAACCACAAGATTCATTTGTAGACCTTGCATTTATCCCTAACTTTTCAACGACTGGTGCCAATCGAACAGACTTATCATTGACTGTTTTAGGAGTAGGTATTTTACAAAAAGATGCCACAAAAATCCATCAAGCAGTGAATGGGATCAAAGATGTTTTTCAACTCGTGACAAGTGGAGATGGGTTTTACGCAGATGGTTCCTTTATCCAGCATAATGATATTCCTTATACAGGTTCTTACGGGAATGTACTAATCAAAGGAGTCGGACAGATTTTTACGATTGTGGATGGGACTTCTTATGCAGCAGCTTCTGATGACATTCACGCTTTCGTAGAAAATGTAGAGAAGGCCTTTATTCCTTTGATTTACCAAGGTGAAATGCTTCCCATGGTGAATGGACGCGCTATTTCGCGTGCGCCTTCAAAGACGAAGGTAGGATACGGGTCTTCAACGATGTATAATTTATTGATTGTTTCAAAATTTGCACCAGAAGATAAGCAAAAGGAACTAAAAGAAGCAGTTAAATATTGGATGCAATTGAACCCTTCGTATTATATAACGAATGTAAGAGATTATAATGATCTGGTCATGACACTATCCTTATTAGAAGACCAGACGATTTTAGGGAAGGATTTACCATTCATAGGGACAAAAATGTATCATAAAATGGATCGTTTTGTTCAGCGTACCAGTAAGTATATGGTAGGAATCAGTATGTATTCGAACCGTATCTCTTCTTTTGAAGCAGGAAATAAAGAAAACAAACGTGGTTGGCATACATCGGATGGGATGGTCTACTTATATTGGAATGGCAACAGTTTTTTTGACAAATTTTATAAGGTGCAGAACTTCTTTCCGTATGCTATTCCGATTGTCCTTGACAATGAGCCTCCTCGGATGTGACGATCTTCGGCAGGAGCTAACAATTAAAGTTAGACTGCCTCGCTAGCGTTAGCACATCCGAGCTCATTATCAAGGATTCGCTGCGCCAATCTCTAGTTACGGTAACCAACCGGTGTCTCGTAGCCAAGTGTACCGTGCAACCGAAGGTGGTTCCACCAATTGACATAGTCAAATAACTCCAAATCCAATTGTTGTAAGGTTTCAAATGTGTATTGATAGACAAATTCTACTTTCAACGACTTATAAGTTGATTCAGCTACGGCATTATCAAAAGGACAGCCTTTATGACTTAATGATCGATTGATGTCAAAAGTTGTTAATAATTCATCAATAGCTTGGTTATCAAACTCTTTTCCACGATCAGTATGAAAAATCTCAACCTCTGTCAGAGGTTGTTTGATACGGCTAAATGCTTTTTTTACTAGAACGGCATCTTTATGTTCTCCACAAGAATAGCCGAGAATTTCTCGATTGAACAGATCCAAAATGAAACAGACATAATTCCATTTTTTCCCGACTCGTACATAAGTCAAGTCTGTTACGATCGCTTCTAATGGGTTGTCTCTTAAGAATTTACGATTCAATACGTTTGTCGTTTTGGCTTCATTGCAAGTAGAATGATGTACTTTAAAATAAGCAACAGTATAGCTCGATTTTAATCCTCTATTTTTCATGATTCTACTAATTTTTCGTCGGCTGATCTGAATGCCTCGTTTTGATAAGGCTTTTTTTATTTTTCTTGAGCCATAGGCCTTTCGGCTGCGGATAAATTCTTCAGCTACTACTTCTTCAAGTTCTGATTCGTCTTTCTTTGGTTTTGATTGATAATAATAGGACTGACGTGATAGACCTAATATTCTGCACATCGCTGATATAGGGTAAAGATGCTTATTCGCATCGATTACTTGTCTCTTCGTCCGAATATCAGCGCTGCTTGCTTTAAAATATCATTTTCCATTTCTAATTGCTGGTTTCTTTTACGTAGTTCTAACAATTCTTTTTGTTCAGGCGTAAGATTATCTTTTTCTTTGAATGAACCACTCGTTTTAGATTGCTTTACCCATTTGTCAAATGCTGAAGCCGTTAGTTCATATTCTCGAATGATTTCTACACGTGGCTTTCCAGCTAAGTAAAGATTGACGATTTGTTGCTTGAATTCTTGTGAAAAAGTTCTTCGTGTTCTCTTAGACATAAAAATTCCTCCTGGTATGTTTTCTTCTAGTCTACACACCTTAATTTTTCTGTCTAGTTAATTGTAGCCTATCCATATAATGAGGATGATGTACAATTCGGTAAGAGCTATTGGCCGACTGTCGATCCTTATCGATTGCCAGGAACAACGGTCGATACAGTCCCTTTAAAAGATGAAATCTCTTCTTTTACGACTGTGCGATCAAATGAGAAAGCCATTGGCGGTGTATCAAATGAAGGTCAGGCAGTGGTAAGTATGGCTCTAAATAAAACTGGAACAAAGAATAATGGGACAGTTTTGCCAATGGATGTCAAAGGGAAAAAATCGTGGTTTGTGCTTGACGATCAATTGATTGCGCTTGGTTCGGGAATTACCGGTAACACAAATGCGTCTATTGAAACGATTATAGATAATCGTTTATTAAACGATCAGTTTACTTATAAAGTTGTAACAGAAACAGGAGAAATTACCCAGCCAACCGAACAAAGTGAAAAAGAATGGTTATTGTTACAATCAAGTCAACCAGAAACATCGATCGGTTATTATTTTCCTGAGAAAGAAACAGTAAAAGTGATAAGTGAAGCACGGCAAGGTAATTATAGGGAAATCAACGAATCATTTCCTAGTGATGAAGTTTATCATGGAAGTTATCGGAAGTTTTTGATCAATCATGGAAAACATCCAATCAATGAAGCTTATGCATATGTGATATTACCCGGAGTGAACGAAAAAGGTTTAAAAGAATATGCAGAAAAAGAACCAGTTACTATTCTTCAAAATACTCCAAAAATTCAAGCAGTAAAAGTAAAAGAATCCGGTTATTTGGGTATCAATTTTTGGGATAATACTGGTGGAGAATTAGATGGATTAAAAACAGATAAACCACTTTCTGTATTAAAGAAAATAAACGAACAAGAAAAAAGTTATACGTTTGCTGATCTTGCTCATACAAAGACGAAAATAACGATTGAATTACCAAATGATTTTGAAGCTATTCAAAGCATGAGTGAAGGAATTACCTATGATGAGCAGATGGGTCGCTTTACTATTGATTTTTCGCAAACATCGGATACACAAAAACAAATTGTCGTGGAATAAAAAAAGCGCACAAGAATAGAATATTCTTGTGCGTAATTTTTTATCCTTATTCCAATCCAATCAAATAATCGTCATCTTTCATCGCTTCTACATGACCTAACAAATAGCCGTTTCCGACTTGTGAGAAGAAGTCATGGTTGCTTGTGCCTGTTGAAATCCCGTTCATTACGATTGGGTTGACATCATTGGCAGTATCTGGGAAGAGTGGGTCCATCCCTAGGTTCATCAATGCTTTGTTGGCATTATAGCGTAGGAATGTTTTGACTTCTTCTGTCCAACCGATTGGATCGTATAATTCTTCTGTATAACGTTCTTCGTTTTCATAAAGCTCATAAAGAAGATTGTACATCCAGTCTTTCAACGTTTCTTGTTCTGCTTCAGGTAATTCGTTGAAACCTAATTGGAATTTGTAACCGATATAGGTTCCATGTACCGATTCATCTCGGATGATCAGTTTGATGATCTCTGCTACGTTTGCCAATTTGTTGTTTCCTAAATAATAAAGAGGAGTATAAAAACCTGAATAGAACAAGAATGTTTCTAAAAAGACGCTGGCAATTTTCTTTTCTAGCGGTGTACCGTGTTTGTAGATTTCATTAATACGCTCAGCTTTTTTTTGCAGATAAGGATTCGTATTCGTCCAGTCAAAAATTTCTTCGATTTCTTTTTTCGTGTTCAGTGTACTAAAAATAGAAGAATAACTTTTGGCATGGACGGATTCCATGAATTGGATATTGTTCAAAACGGCTTCTTCATGGGGAGTACGGACATCTTTACGCAACTGATCCATACCGCTTTCAGATTGGACAGTATCCAACAATGTCAAACCGCCGAATACATGTCCTACTGTATCTTTTTCCAATTGAGACAATGTGCGCCAATCATCTAGGTCATTTGAAAGTGGGATACGTGTATCTAGCCAAAATTGCTCTGTCAGCTTCTCCCAAGTGGATTTATCAATGATATCTTCAATTTCATTCCAGTTTATTGCTTCATAATATGTTTCTGACATGAGAATGCTCCTTTAATTAAAATATGAATAAGCGAATCTATCTATGATATTAGATCACGCAGCTTTCACATTGATTGCTTCCGATTTCTTCTGCATCATCAGTAAAGGTACGTACATAATAAATGGATTTGATTCCTTTATGGAAAGCGTAATGTCTTAAAATATTCAAATCACGTGTCGTTTGCTTCGTTGTTGTCTTCCATTCATAAATACCTTCTGGGATTTCAGAACGCATGAATAAAGTCAAACTCATGCCTTGATCGACGTGTTGTTGTGCCGTTGCATAAACATCGATTACTTTACGCATGTCCATATCATAAGCAGAAGTGTAATATGGAATCGTCTCATTGGATAAATAAGGCGCTGGGTAATAAATTTTACCGATTTTCTTCTCTTGGCGTTCTTCGATCATGCGAGTGATAGGATGAATGCTTGCACTCGTATCATTGATATATGAAATTGAGCCATTTGGTGCTACTGCCAAGCGATTTTGGTGATATAGCCCATCTTTCATTACTGCTTGTTTCAAGGTATTCCAATCTTCAGCAGTTGGAATAAAAATCCCTTCAAACAATGCTTTGACTTTTTCTGATTTTGGCTGGAATTCTCCAGTTACGTATTTTTCGAAATAAGTGCCATCAGCATAAGCTGATTTTTCAAAATTATGGAAAACTTGTTTTCTTTCACGAGCGATATTGTTGCTTTCAACAAGTGTCCAATAATTCAACAGCATGAAATAAATATTTGTAAAGTCTAATGAATCCTCTGAGCCATATTCCATTTGTTCTTTTGCAAGATAAGTGTGTAAGCCCATGGCACCTAATCCAATCGTATGATTCAGCTTATTTCCGTTTTGGATCGGTGGTACGACATCGATATCAGATGCATCTGTAATAAATGTCAATGCACGAGTCATCGTACGCACAGATTGACCAAAGTTAGGGCTTTGCATCAAATTCACGATATTTGTCGAACCTAAGTTACATGAGATATCTGTTCCTAATACTTCATACTCCTGTTTGCCGTTGATCACAGAAGGCGTTTGAACTTGTAAAATCTCTGAACATAAATTACTCATGATAATCTTGCCGTCGATTGGATTCTCGCGGTTCGCTGTATCAATATTGATTACGTAAGGATAGCCAGATTCTTGTTGTAATTTTGAGATTTCATTTTCAAGATCACGCGCTTTGATTTTTTGTTTGCGAATGTTTGGATTTGCAACTAGACGATCATACTCAGCTGTAATATCTACATAAGAGAATGGAACACCATATTCTTTTTCGACACTATATGGACTAAATAAATACATATCTTCGTTTTTACGTGTCAATTCATAAAATTTATCAGGTACGATCACACCAAGAGAAAGAGTTTTTACGCGAATCTTTTCATCTGCATTTTCTTTTTTTGCTGAAAGGAAAGCAATAATGTCTGGATGGAACACATTCAAATAAACCACACCAGCTCCTTGACGCTGACCTAATTGATTAGAATAGCTGAAACTATCTTCGAATAATTTCATGACTGGAACGACACCACTCGCAGCACCCTCGTATCCTTTGATAGGAGCGCCGGCTTCACGAAGATTTGATAAAGTAATCCCTACGCCGCCACCAATACGGGACAATTGCAAAGCAGAGTTGATTGAGCGCCCGATAGAGTTCATATCGTCAGTGACTTGAGTCAAGAAACAAGACACCAATTCGCCCCGACGTTTACGTCCAGCATTCAAGAAAGAAGGCGTAGCTGGCTGATAACGTTGATGGATCATTTCATCTGCAAGAGCAAGTGCTAATTCTTCATCCCCGTTCGCAAAGTAAAGTGCATTGAAGGCTACTCGATCTTCATAAGTTTCCAGATAAGCGGAACCGTCGTTGGTTTTCAACGCATATTGAGAATAAAATTTGTAAGCAGCCATAAAAGATTTGAAAGAAAAATGTTGTTCGTCCAAAAATTGATATAGCTTTTCAATAAATGATGGTGAATATAATTGGATGAATTCTGCTTCTATATATTCTTGTTCGATCAAGTAATTGATTTTTTCCATAATAGATGGAAAAGTCATCGTATTTGGTTTGACATTTTCTTCAAAAAAGGCAGCCAAAGCTTCTTTATCCTTATTCAAAGGGATTTGACCATTGACTGGTCGATTGATTTCATTATTCAGCTTGAAATAACTGACATCTTGTAAATTTTTAAGACTCATACGTACGCCCAACCTTCATTTCGTATTTGATGATGCTTGATTGCAAATCATTGCATTGTTTTCAAGCTTTAAAAAAGGATTTGGAAGTTTGCGACAAAAACTGGTGCTGTCTCAAGCCCTTCAAATCCATGTATCTTGTTTTGATTCTTTTAGTCATGTTAGCTGGCAAGTTTACGCAACTGATCAGGACGGAATCCGATAACTGTTTCTGCATCGGAAGTAATGACAGGAACACTTTGGAATCCTTGTGCTTTCAACCAGTCTACTGCTTCCGGTTGTTCATCGATATTGACTTCTTCAAAAGCAATTTGATTTTCTGTTAAAAAACGTTTGACCATCTTGCATTGCATGCAATTATTTTTAGAAAAGATTTTTACGTTCATGATGAGTGCCTCCTCTAAACACATTCTTATTATCTATAATAGATAGTATAAAACTCTTAGTAAAAAAGTCAAACAACAAACACTACATATTGTGTTGTGGAAACTGTGGAATACTAAGTTTTGTGTTTTTGAAAAAAAGAGCTGAAAACAAGTATCGTGTGGGAAAATAGCAAATCTAATAGAGAAAAAATTGTGGAAAACTATGAAGAAATATTTTTTTCTCATTTTTATCTATCAATAATAAAGAATCGCTCATAATATCACAAGTGTAATTGACATTCTCAATTACCGAGAGTATTCTATGTGAGAATGATTCTCATTTATTTGCGTAATACGTGAGAAAACTAGAACATAGAATGAAAGATTTCAATACATGATTTATTTCACAAGAGAGGAATCAATATGCAGACCTTAGCTCAGGCAAAGCAAAACTTCGTTTATCAAGTCGAACGAATCGAAACAGAAGAAAAAACAAAACGCCATTTGCAAAATATTGGGGTCGTTGCCGGAAGTAAAATCGTCGTCGTCAATTTATCAGGCAACAATGCCATTTTACTGGTAAAAAGTCATCGAGTGGCAGTAAGTCGGGAAATACTAAGTCAGATCTTTGTCAATAAAAAGATTGCTTCCTCTGAAAGCTGGACCTCTCTTGATCAATTAAAAGCAGGAGAGACTGGGATCGTCGTAGCCATCCACGGACAAGGCGCAGTGAAGCGGCGGTTGATGGATATGGGATTGACGCGAAATGTAAAAATAGTCATCCGAAAACTAGCCCCTCTAGGAGATCCAATCGAACTGACAGTGCGAGGATATGAATTGACATTACGAAAGTCAGAGGCTGAATTAGTCTTGGTACAAAGGGAGGAAAACGAATGAATATCGCGTTAGTCGGAAATCCAAACAGCGGAAAAACGAGCTTGTTCAATCTCTTGACTGGTTCGAATCAATATGTAGGGAATTGGCCGGGCGTAACAGTAGAAAAAAAAGAAGGATCGTTGAAAAAAAATCCGAACATTCATATTCAAGACCTACCTGGCATCTATTCTTTGTCTCCTTATACACCCGAAGAAGTGATTGCAAGAGATTATTTGGTTCATGAACAGCCTGAACTGATCATCAACATTATTGATGCTACCAATTTAGAGCGGAATCTATATTTAACTACGCAGTTATTGGATTTAGGCATTCCTATGATCATTGGTCTGAATATGATGGATATCATCAAAAAAGAAGGAAAAAAAATCAACCTAGAAAAGCTTTCCTATGGTCTTGGTGTACCAGTTTTACCAATCAGCGTATTGAAAAAGCAAGGAATCGAAAAATTAATCGAAAAGATTCAGGAGTCTGCAAAAAAACGGCTTTCTATTCCTGTTCCCTGTACATACGATCCGCGTTTAGAAGCAGCTTTACATGAAATTGAAGATGTACTAGGAGAAAAAAGTAGCAAGAAACGCTGGTATGCAATGAAATATTTTGAAAGAGATCAGAAGGTGAATGAGGATGATGAGATAACAAATTCTCAGCAAAAAGAAATCGAACAACTGATCCAGTTGACAGAGAAACTATTGGATGACGATAGTGAAACGATTCTAGTCAATGAACGTTATGAATTTATTACCCAATTATGTGCACTATCTGTCGTGTCAAATGATTCTTTCCAATTATCGATGAGTGACAAAATCGATCAGATTGCAACGAATCGTTGGTTAGCCTTGCCAATCTTTGCATTTGTGATGTGGCTGATTTATTACTTGGCTATTCAAACAGTAGGAACAATGGGGACAGATTGGATCAATGATACATTGTTTGGAACGTGGCTACCAGAACATGTTGGCAGACTGTTAGCTGAATGGCAAGTAGCGGAATGGATGCAGGAGCTGATCTTGAACGGCATCATCGCAGGCGTGGGAGCAGTATTAGGATTTTTACCGCAATTGATCGTATTGTTTTTATGCTTGAGCTTTCTAGAAGACTGCGGATATATGGCGAGGATCGCTTTTGTCATGGATCGACTTTTCCGGAAATTCGGGCTTTCAGGAAAATCCTTTATTCCTATGCTGATTGCCACGGGATGTGGCGTACCAGGGGTCATGGCTACTCGCACGATTGAAAACGAGCAAGATCGTCGTTTGACGATCATGGTCACGACATTCATGCCTTGTTCTGCAAAGTTGCCGATTATTGCCTTAGTAGCAGGGGCCTTTTTTCCTCACCAATCTTGGGTAGCCCCTTCTGCCTATTTTCTTGGGATGACTGCAATTATTTTCTCTGGAATCAGCTTGAAAAAAACGCGTTTGTTTGCTGGAGAAACAGCTCCGTTTATCATGGAATTACCCACATATCATTTTCCTCAATGGTCAACGATCCTAAGACAAACCTATGACCGCAGCAAGTCTTTTGTTAAAAAAGCAGGAACGATTATCTTTGTTTCTAGTATCGTGATCTGGTTTAGCTCTTCTTATAATTTTTATGCTCAACCTGTTCCTGAAGACCAAAGTATCCTAGCCTTTTTCGGACGAATCCTGGCTGTTGTTTTTCAGCCGCTTGGTTGGGGGAATTGGCAAGGAACTGTCGCAGCGATTACAGGATTAGTTGCTAAAGAAAATATTATTGGCACATTTGGTATTTTGTTTGGACATGCGGAAGTATCCGAAAATGGTAGAGAAATCTGGCAAGTGCTACAACACACATATACTCCCGCATCAGCTTATTCATTGTTAGCCTTCAATTTACTTTGTGCGCCTTGTTTTGCGGCAATTGGGGCTATCCATCGGGAAATGAATGCCAAGAAATGGACTTGGATCGCCATAGGCTATCAATGCGGTTTAGCTTATTTAGTTAGTTTTGTGATCTATCAGTTGGGACACTTATTGGAGGGTGGACAGGTAGCGTCAGGGACGTATCTTGCTATTTTACTGATGATAGGACTCGTTTATGTTTTGTTCCGCCAGCCAAAATCCAAGAACCAGTTTTATACTATATTGTCATTAGAAGGAGAGGAATAGGATGGCGACATTCTTATTAAGTGTATTAATCTTTGGAAGTGCAGGAGCGATTGTCTATACTCGTTTAAAATCCGGAAAGAATTGTGATGACTGTCAAACAGCCTGCCCAGTAAAAAAGGAACAGATCAAGCGATGATCAGTCGTTGCAAGAGGCTGTTCTCCCCTTTTTTGCTTATTTTGCTAGAGCATAGTAAGATGAGGGAAAGTAAAAAAAGAAAGAGGAAAGAAAATGTCTGGAAAGAAAAAAATCGTCCGCCCGCGCTATCAGCAGATTGCTGTTGATTTAGCCGAACGTATCGTTGAAAACCGATATAAAGTGGGTGAGAAGATCCATGCTCGCTCAACGCTTGCCAGTACGTACAATGCTTCTCCTGAGACTACCCGAAAGGCTATCAATGTGCTGGTAGATCTTGGGATCATGGAAGTACGGCATGGGAGTGGGGCATTTGTTGCCTCGAAAGAAAAAGCAAAAGATTTCCTATTGCAGTATCAAGATGTACAATCTATCCAAGATACAAAAGCAGAAATCATGGCGAGTGTGGAGAAGCAACAAGATGAGCTGAATCATTTTTCTCAATTATTGGATCAGCTGGTCAATCAAACGAAGCGAATACATAAGATGAACCCTTTACTTCCGTTTGAATTGTCTTTATCAGAAAAAGCAATGCATCTGGACCGTTCGATTAGCGAGTTGAATATCTGGCAGGCGACTGGTGCTACAGTTATCGCAATTTCTCATAACGAAGAACTACTTGTTTCACCTGGACCTTATGCTAAATTTACGGCAGGGGATATCGTTCATTTTATTGGAAATGAGTATACGCTACAGCGTATGACAAACTTTTTTTACCCGGAACATCAGCTTGCAGAATGATTGTGTGAAATATTATAAAAATATTAACTTGGCTAAACCTTTTATTTATAAAGATTTAACCAAGTTTTTTTCTGTTTAGACAAGCAAATTTCTTTCATTTTTGACAAAGTGACTACATGATGTTAACATAGTGTGGTCACTTTTTTCAGAAAGAAAAATGAATTTACATAAAAAAGGAGAATTTGTTTGGTAAAAGTAGAAGTAAAACATTTAACAAAGATATTTGGTAAAAAGACACAAGCCGCTTTAGATATGATGAATGATCACCAGCCGAAAACGGAGATTTTAAAGAAAACCGGTGCGACGGTTGGTGTGTATGACGTGAATTTTGACGTAAAAGAAGGAGAAATCTTCGTGATCATGGGGCTTTCCGGGAGTGGGAAATCCACATTGATCCGTCTATTGAATCGTCTGATCGAACCAACTTCGGGCAGTATCTATATTGATGGAGAAGATGTATCGAAGTTAAGTAAAGAAGAATTGCGAGAAGTCCGTCGTCATAAAATCAATATGGTTTTCCAAAACTTCGGTCTGTTTCCACACCGAACGATCTTGGAAAATACAGAATACGGGTTAGAAGTCCGTGGTATACCTAAAGAAGAACGACAAGAAAAAGCAGAAAAAGCATTAGAAAATTCTAGTCTGCTTTCATTTAAAGACCAATATCCTAATCAGTTATCTGGTGGGATGCAGCAACGGGTCGGCTTAGCCAGAGCTTTAGCGAACGATCCTGAGATCTTGCTGATGGACGAAGCGTTCTCGGCTCTTGATCCGCTGATCCGACGAGAAATGCAAGACGAATTACTGGACTTGCAAGCCAATGTTCAAAAAACGATTATTTTCATTACCCATGATTTGAATGAAGCTTTACGGATCGGGGACAGAATCGCGTTAATGAAAGACGGCGAAATCATGCAGATCGGAACAGGTGAAGAAATATTGACCAATCCAGCAAATGATTACGTACGTGAATTTGTGGAAGAAGTCGATCGTTCCAAAGTGCTTACTGCTCAAAACATCATGGTACCTGCATTGACGACGAATATCGAATCTGATGGACCAAATGTCGCATTGACAAGGATGCGTAATGAAGAAGTCAGCATGCTGATGGCTGTTGACCGAAAGAGACACCTGAAAGGAATCATTACTGCAGATCAGGCGTTAGAAGCTAGGAAGCAAAAACGTCCATTGATCGACTTCTTAGATGAAAATGTGACGGTGATCGGAAAAGACATGGTTGTAAGTGATATTTTCAATATTATTTATGATTCACCGACTCCGCTTGCAGTTGTAGAGGATGGAAAATTAAAAGGTGTCGTCATCCGAGGTAGTGTGATTGAAGCATTAGCAGAAACAAGCGAGGTGAGTGAACATGAATAATCTATTAAACTATCAATTACCAGTGGCAAACTGGGTAGAAAATATCACAGAATGGTTTACGACAACTTTTTCTGGCCTATTTTCATTTTTACAAACGATCGGACAGGCAGTGATGACGGGGATTACAAATTTACTGTTAGTGATTCCAGCGCCTTTGTTTATCTTGTTATTGACGATAGCAGCTTTCTTTATCTCTAAGAAACGTCCAGGACTTACGTTGTTCACGTTGATTGGTCTATGGTTTATTTATAACCAAGGTCTATGGAATGACTTGATGAATACTGTCACACTTGTTCTTTTATCTAGTGTGATCTCAATCATCATAGGTGTACCGTTAGGGATTTTGATGGCAAAAAGCAGTAAAGCTCAAAGCATCATCAAGCCGATCCTTGACTTTATGCAGACGATGCCAGGATTCGTTTATTTGATTCCAGCAGTTGCATTTTTCGGTATCGGGATGGTGCCAGGGGTATTTGCCTCAGTCATCTTTGCTTTGCCACCAACCGTTCGCTTTACGAATTTAGGGATTCGACAAGTACCGAAAGAGTTGGTAGAAGCTTCTGATTCATTCGGGAGCACAAGTCGTCAAAAACTATTCAAACTAGAATTGCCTTTAGCTAAAAGTACGATCATGGCAGGGATCAATCAAACAACGATGCTGTCACTTTCAATGGTCGTTATTGCCTCTATGATCGGTGCACCCGGCTTAGGACGGGGAGTATTGTCCGCTTTACAAAGAGCACAAGTCGGGAATGGATTTGTCAACGGGGTTGCATTAGTTATCTTAGCAATCATCATTGACCGTTTTACGCAGCATTTGAATCAGCCAAACAATAAGAAAGTTGCAGGAGCTGCAACACAAAAAAGTAAAAAACGTCAAGGATTGATCATTGGTGCTGTAGTAGTAGTGATCTTAGGTGCGATTGGTATAGGAAGTTTTTCTTCTGCCAAAGAAACAAAACGTATCAACTTGTCTTATGTCGAATGGGATACAGAAGTTGCTTCAACAAATGTAGTCGGTGAAGTATTGAAACAAATGGGCTATGATGTAACGATGACACCGCTAGATAATTCAATCATGTGGAAATCTGTTTCAAATGGCGAGTCAGATGCCATGGTTTCAGCTTGGCTACCTAAAACTCACGGTTCACAGTATGCACAATATAAAGATCAAGTCGAAGACCTAGGTGCCAATTTGACAGGAGCAAAAGTCGGTTTAGCAGTACCAGCCTACATGGATGTAAATTCGATCGATGAGTTAACCGATCAGGCAGGTAAGAAAATTATAGGAATTGAGCCAGGAGCTGGGGTAGTTACGGCTGCTGAAAACACAATCAAAAAATATGACAACTTGAAAGACTGGAAAGTCGAGACATCTTCTTCAGGAGCAATGACCGTTGCACTAGGACAAGCAATCAAAAAACACGAACCAATTGTAGTTACAGGATGGACACCTCATTGGATGTTTGCCAAATATGATCTGAAATACTTGGAAGATCCTGAAAACGGAATGGGAAGCGAAGAGCAGATCCATACGATGGTTCGAAAAGGATTGAAAGAAGACCAGCCAGAAGCTTATAAAGTATTAGACAATTTCCATTGGTCAGAAAAAGATATGGAAAAAGTCATGTTGGAAATCAACAATGGAAAAGATCCACAGCAAGCAGCAAAAGACTGGATCAAAGAGAACCAAGAATTAGTCGAAAGCTGGAAAAAATAAAAAAGGCGGAAACAAAATAAATGGAGCTTCCAAAATTGGATCAAAAATCCAGTTTTGGAAGCTCCATATTCGTCTGTCTCTTTTTTGTCTATAAAAAAAGAGAATGCGCAGTTCATCTTCGAAACGTCCGAAGACGCCGACAAACTACCATTCTCGTGGGTTTGGCACCCAATGGGCCGTGAGGGGCTCGAACCCGCGACCCGCTGATTAAGAGTCAGCTGCTCTACCAACTGAGCTAACGGCCCATACAAAAAGTACTTAATAATAGTAGCACTAAGAATTTTAAAATGCAAGACTACATTTAAAGAAAATCAGAAAAATCTTTACTTCCTTATAGGAAATCATTCATAGATTATTCACATTTGCTCGTTACTATATAAGCATACCAACAAACAAAGTTCTTGCAAGAGAACAAACCCTAACACTTTTTTCATTTTTTACTCCTTTCCCGCCGTCTCCCCGGCGGGTCTCCTGTTCTTAACGATAAAAGACAAGAAGGCTTGGCCTTCTTGTTTTTTTGCTTTTATAAAATTCCATTAATTAAATCATCTAGTTAAAACAACTAGATTGAATGTTTATTATAACTCTGGTATCATGTTAATGAAATGAAAAAGGAGCGGTTACGATGGAAAAAATGCGTCAGCAATTAATGGAGTGGGGAAAAGAACTGGAAACATTCCGTCTGCCTCACTGGGAAGAGCTCCCCGACCTAGAACTTTATATGGATCAAGTCAGAACGTTAGTTGATCGTTATCTTTCACCTGTGATACAAGGAGAAAAACATCCATTGCTGACCTCCTCTATGGTAAACAACTACGTTAAACTGGGATTGATACCAGCACCAGTTAAAAAAAGATACAACAAAGAACATGTAGCATTTTTACTTGCAATCACTACATTGAAACAAGTATTGACTATTCCTGAAATCAAAGAAGGAATATTGTTCCAAGGAAAAACAGTGGGGATTCGTGAAGCTTATAATCTATTCTGTGATGAACAAGAAGCAGCTGTATGGATGGTCAGCCAATTAGCACAAGGCAAATCCCATCCCAAAAAATTCGACCAAGCGACCCCTGTAGAATATATTGCTGTAAGAGCAGCAACTTTATCGTTTGCAATGAAACTTCTTGCGGAAAAAACGATTGTTCTAGAATCCGAATACTTAAAAGAGGAGAAAACAAATGAAAAATGATAAAATCGCGATTTTAGTAGATTCTGGTACGGACGTGCCAGAAGAATTGATAAAAAAATATGAGATGTACATGATTCCTTTGAAAATTATATATAAAGATCAGGTATATACAGATAAAATAGATATTACACCTGAAGAAATCTATCAACGTTTGCCAGAGGAAATTCCAGGTACATCTTTGCCTGACGGCGAGTCGATCGCAGAAATCTTTGAGCAAATCAAAAAAGATGGTTATGAAAAAGTACTTGCGGTAACGATTTCCAGCGGATTGAGCGGGACGTATAACGTAGTTCGTTTGATTGCAGAACAGCAAGAAGAATTGGAAGCGTATGTACTAGATACGAAAAATATCGGTATTGGTGCGGGTTTTTCTGCAATACAAGCAGCGAAATGGTTAGAAGACGGTGTCGAGTGGAATCAGCTGATCAGTAATTTGAATGAATTAGTCGAAAGAACAAAAGTTTTCTTTAATGTTGCGACATTGGAATATCTCCAAAAAGGTGGACGGATTGGTTTGGTTGCTTCTATTTTAGGAACCGCTTTAAAGCTTAACCCAATCATCTCCTGTAATGATGAAGGAATCTATTACACAGTAGGAAAAGCTAGAGGACGTAAAAAAAGTTTGGATAAGACGGTTGCTTACGTCAAAGAAAAAATCGGCAATGCCAAGGTTTTTAACTTAGCCGTTGCCCACGGTGATGCGAAAGAAGAAGCGATTGAAATGGAAGCGAGGCTCAAAAGAGAGTTCCCGCAAGCAAACCAAATCTACTTTGGTCAAATTTCTCCGGCATTAGTAGTCCATACTGGTCCGGGATTATTAGGTGTCGGCGTACAAGTTTTAGAAGGATAAATCAAAAAAGGAAAACAGTGAGGTGAAAATCAGTGTTTTCCTTTTTTTATTGAAGTTAGAACAAAAAAAGAAAGTATTTTGCACTCCCATGTTAATTTTCTCTTTTGTTTTATAGGCAAAGATGAAACAAAACCAGAAATACGGTATAATGAAAAGGTGTGACAATAATATATAAGAGGTGGCTCTTTATGAAAAAAGTTTTAGTTGTCGATGATGAGAAGCCGATTTCGGATATCGTCAAATTCAATTTAGCCAAAGAAGGCTATGATGTTTATACTGCATATGATGGGGAAGAAGCCTTGGAAAAAGTTGCTGAGGTAGAACCTGATTTGATTTTACTTGATTTGATGCTACCTAAAATGGACGGCTTAGAAGTGGCTCGTGAGGTACGCAAAACTTATGATATGCCGATCATTATGGTAACAGCCAAAGATTCTGAAATTGATAAAGTCCTAGGCTTAGAGTTAGGCGCCGATGATTACGTGACCAAGCCATTTTCCAACCGAGAATTAGTTGCACGTGTCAAAGCAAATCTTCGTCGTGGTGCCACGGCTGCGAAGGAACCAGAAGAGGCAGCACCTGCTGAATTGACGATTGGTGATTTGACGATCCATCCAGAAGCTTACATGGTGACGAAACGAGGAGAAACAATCGAGTTAACACATCGCGAATTCGAACTACTCTTTTACTTGGCGAAGCACCTTGGACAAGTGATGACAAGAGAACATTTATTACAAACGGTTTGGGGTTATGATTATTTTGGAGATGTACGAACAGTGGATGTAACTGTACGTCGTTTACGTGAAAAGATCGAAGATAATCCAAGCCATCCAAATTATTTAGTGACACGTCGTGGTGTCGGTTACTATTTGCGTAACCCAGAACAGGAGTAATTGGATGAAAAGAAAAGTCCGCTTTTTTCGATCAGTCAATTTTAAGATCGCTATTACCTTTATTCTGATTTTATTGATCTCGATCGAAATTATTGGTGCCTACTTTATACGTGGTTTAGAACGTTCCACGATCAATACATTTATTAAAGATATGAATCAAACGGTGGAATCATTAGCAACAACAATCAGTCCGGAATTGAATCGAAAAGATAATGCAGATGATGAAGAGGTAAATGCGAATATCAAGAGATTTATTGAAAACAGTGCGACTAGCGATATAATCGAAATACGGGTCGTTGACGAAAAAGGGATCATCCGAGGAACAACCGATGTCAATGAACAAAGCGCTGTGGGAAAGAAAAATGATTATGTCGATATCAATGATTTCACAACTAAACGGTATGTTGCTTTAGATAACGACGATAAACGGGTGAATATCAATGTTCAACCGATCCTGTCCCCGACCGGCGATGCCGTTATCGGGGCTCTTTACGTCAAAAGTAATATCGAACAAAAATATTCGGAAATCAATAATACAGCAGTCATTTTCTTTACTGCCTCACTGATTGCTGCGTTTATTTCAATGATCGTCTCCGTTTTAGTGGCTCGTTCGATTACTCAGCCAATCGGTGAAATGAGAGAACAAGCCATTCGAATCGCTAGAGGAGACTACAGCCGGAAAGTCAAAGTGCATGGACAAGATGAACTAGGGCAGTTGGCTGATACCTTCAATCAGTTAGCTGAACGTATCGAAGAAGCTCAAGATACAATGGAGGCTGAACGCAATCGGTTGGATAGTGTGCTGTCTCATATGACAGACGGCGTCATCGCGACAGATCGCAGGGGGAAAGTCATTACAATTAATGATATGGCTGTTTCCTTGCTAGATGTCAAAAATGAGGAAGCAATTGGACAATCGATTTTGACACTTTTGGATATCGAAGAAGAATATACCTTGCGTAAATTATTAGAAGATCCAAACGAAATGGTACTTGACCGTTCAACCAGTACATTGGAGAGCGATCAGATGATCTTACGAGTAGACTTTTCCATGATCCGTCGTGAATCAGGTTTTATCAGCGGATTAGTAGCTGTCTTGCATGATGTGACAGAACAAGAAAAAACAGAACGGGAACGCCGTGAATTCGTTTCTAATGTTTCCCATGAGCTTCGTACACCACTGACAAGCATGCGCAGTTATATCGAAGCATTGAGCGAAGGTGCATGGAAAGATGAAGAAGTAGCGCCAAATTTTTTGAAAGTAACATTGGATGAAACAGATCGGATGATTCGAATGATCAATGATCTCCTGAATCTATCTCGCATGGATACAGGAAATACCCAGCTTCAATTAGAGTATGTCAATTTTAACGAGTTAGTGAATTTTGTTCTTGACCGTTTTGATATGATGGTGGGAAACCAAGAAAAAAATTATAAGATCCGTCGTGAATTCACGCAAAGAGATCTTTGGGTCGAAGTAGATACAGATAAAATCATCCAAGTAGTCGATAATATCATGAATAACGCGATCAAGTATTCACCAGATGGGGGAACAATCACTTGTCGCTTATTAGAAACGCATAATAACGTGATTTTAAGTATTACCGACCAAGGATTGGGGATTCCTAAAAAAGATCTAAACCGTGTGTTCGAACGATTTTATCGAGTAGATAAAGCACGTGCAAGAGCACAAGGTGGGACAGGACTTGGATTAGCTATTTCTAGAGAAGTAATCAAGGCGCACCGAGGCGCTATTTGGGCAGAGAGCAAGGAAGGAAAAGGATCGACTTTTTATATCTCGCTGCCATACGAACCTTATGAGGAGGAATGGTGGGAATGAGAATTTCTGAAAAAGTCGTTCGCGTAGGACTTATTTTGATGGTTGCATTAAGTTTATATTTCTCTTATGCCATCTGGCTGAGTCCAGCAGGGAAAAGTTCGATCAGCGTCGATGAGACAAACACTCAAATGATCGAGTCTCAAAGCAATCGGAAAACTTCTGAAGTTTTTCTTCCGCTTCATGTCACATGGCACCATTCGGGAATGATTCAAGAAACCAACAGTGAAAATCTCGTGTACCGATTGCAATTGATCATCGATAAAGCAAGATTCGGGAAGCTTTCTGAAGTCGTTTCGGGAGATGAATCACAATTCGAACAAGTGAAAAATCTGTCATCTGGTTTCGAGTTGGCCTATAATGCGCCTTTTTTGCTAAGAGAATATAAGGAAGCATTTGATTTAGATGTAGACGTCTCGAATTTGGCAAAAGAAAGCGAAAATATGTATTTTACTAGAATACAATTCGATCAAGGAAACAAAAAAATCCGATTTTTGAATTATTCGAACCACCTTGTATATGAAGCGAATATTTCATTGAATTGGGAGGATATCAACAAAGAATTAACAGCAAACGACACGAAATGGACAGAAATGTCAACAGAACCGTCGACGATCGACACCCAATATGCTACGAAACATTCAATCAAGTTGAAAAAGTATAGCTATATCCTTTCGCAGCAACCCTATACACTTTTTAGAAATGCTTTTTTCCAGAAACCAGATAGCGTGAAGAATAATGATGAAAGCAATGAATTGATTTTTTACGGTGGGAATGAAACGATGTCTATCCATTCGGAAACGCAAGTAGTTGATTTTCGAGGAGAGCTGCCAGAGAAAAAAGAAAATGCTAGTGTATTTTCTGAAAGTTTTCCCTATATTAGCAAATTAGGCAGTTCTTTAGGGAATCTCAGATATTTTGACCGCAGTGACAATACCATCGATTACCGGATCTTCGTGGAAGGCTTCCCGGTTTTTGGGACGGACAGCAGAGGACAAATTGGTGTGGAAGTTGGCGGTGAAACGAACGGTTCGGTGCAAGTGAATATCCAAACCAGTTTGAATACGATTCAAGTACCGATACCTTCAGATGAAGAAGTAGAACTTGCAAGTACGAATGAAATCATCCAGCAGCTGGAAGCTAAGGGAGCAGATAGCAACAAGATTGGTTCAGTAATCGTTGGCTATACATGGCAAAATGTTAAAGAAACGAATCGCGTCGTTGATCTCTTACCTGAATGGTATGTGAAATATAAAGATAACTGGTATTCAGCTAACGACCTTCTGGAAAAATTACCTGGATTGGAGGCGAATTAATTGGATTTTAAAAAAATCGAATGGATATTTTTCGTCGCTTTTTTAGGGTTGAATGTGTTTTTATTCAGCAGTTATCATGATGCGGTATACCAAGAAAACAATGTTATTCGTTCTGATCAGACTGAATCAATCCAAAAACGTCTGGCTAGTGACGATATCACTTATACGGGGAAGATTTCTTCTGAGAGCAAGCAAGGCTATTATCTTAGCGCGGAACAGACCAATCTTAGCACTTCATTAGCAAATTATCGCAAGGCTGGTAAAAGCGGATTGTTGGAAAGTGGCGTGTTTTTAGACGGCGATGTTTTGACAAAATCCTTATCCAGCTCAGAAGCTGAAAAGAACGTGATTGATCCAGATAAGATCCGCAGTTCTTTGGAAGATTTTTTAGCTAACAAAGACAATATTTTGTTCGGTAATGAGTATGTGTATACGAAAAACTTTTCTCATTTAGAAGAAGAACCACTAGAAATCCAAGCAAGCCAAGAGTATGAAGGTATTCCGTTCAATGATGATACAGCAAAAATCGTTCTTTCTTTAGAAAAAAACGATAACGATTATAGTATCACGAAATACATGCAGACGCATTTATCTGATATCGAACAGCTGCGTGAAAAGACGGAACTGTATACAGAAGAGGAAGCAATCAATACATTGTACATCAATAACAAAATACCAAGAGGATCAAAAATCTTATGGCGTCAACTAGCTTATTCCTGTATTCTGAAAGTCCGGGAAAAAAATGTGTATGTTCCTGTTTGGCATGTAGCGATTGAAACAAGTGATAAAGTGGTTCAAATCGAGAGCGTCAACGCTTTCAGCAATACGATCGTGACAAACAACACTGTACCAAAAGTGGAAGATCAATAAAAAAGCGAGTATAATGAAAAAAGTTTACAAAGTAAGAAGGGAAGTAGGAGTCAAATGGCTGAAGAAAAACCAGCTTTTAAAATCAGTATCCTAGCAAGTGGAAGTTCGGGTAATTCACTTTATATCGAAAGTGAAAAAAAACGGCTTTTGGTCGATGCAGGACTTAGCGGTAAAAAAATCACTTCCTTGATGGCTCAAATTGATCGGACACCGGACCAATTAGATGGAATACTTGTGACGCATGAACATCGAGACCATATACATGGTGTAGGTGTCTTAGCTCGTAAGTATCATTTGGATGTTTTTGCCAATCAGCAGACTTGGGAAGCGATGGAGCCACTGATTGGGAATGTACCAGTGGAACAAAAACATCTATTTGAGATGGGAAAAGTAAGAACATTCGGCGATATCGATATTGAGAGTTTCGGCGTCTCCCATGACGCAGCAGCTCCGCAATTTTATCGTTTCCATAAAGAAAACCATTCATTCGTCATGTTGACGGATACCGGATACTGCAGTGATTACATGCGAGGTGTCATTGAAAATGCCGATGGTTATTTGATGGAAAGTAACCATGATCTTGAGATGTTACGCATGGGACCTTATCCGTGGAATCTAAAACAGCGTATTTTAGGAGATAGAGGGCATCTTTCCAACGAAGATGGTGCACTTGTCATGACTGATGTGATCGGTAATCGGACCAAACGAATCTATCTTGGTCATCTTAGCAAGGAAAACAATATGAAAGAACTTGCTCATTTAACGATGGAAAATGTTTTGAAAGAAAAAGATTTTGGTGTTGGACATGATTTTGAAATCTATGATACAGATCCAGATGAAGCAACTGAGCTATTTTCGATTTAAACAGTGTAGTCAATAAAAAATAAAAACAGAAGATAAAATCAATCAGTGTTGGTTTTATCTTCTGTTTTTATTTTTTCAGATCATTGACAAAACAATCGTATTATCGGCTGACTACACTGATGTGCTGTTTTTCATGTTGTTTATCCAGTATCTCATCTACTAATGCAATCGCGTAATCTGCCATGCTGATCGTACTGTCGCCAGCAGCGTTTCTTTTTAAATAATCATCACTTAATAAATAAGTGCCTGAACGCTTGCCGTGTGGATCAAATAAAGAAGCTGGACTGATATAAGTCCACTGTAGATTTTTAGATTGTTTCAATTTTAACAATCCTTCGTACATATTGAAAGCTGTTGGATAGAAGGGTGCATTTTTAGGTACTTGGTCAATCATACGAGTCGTCTTTTCTGTATCTAAGAATAACGAAGAGGCACCCCCAACGACAATTAAGCGTGTACCGGTTCCTTCAAGTATCTCAATCAAATGGGACAAAGAAGTTTGATGCATTTCTTCTTTTCCTTTAGGAGCGTTGAAAGCATCAACGACAACATCAAAAGATGCAAGGTCAGTAGCTGTCAACTCAAATAAATCCTTTTGTATAAACGGAACATCTGATGGTAATTTTTCTGGATGACGCACAATTGCCGTCACATCTAAATCTCTGGATAATGCTTCGTCTAAAATAAATGAACCTGCATGACCAGTAGCGCCAATGATTGCGATTTTCATAAAAAAACCTCCTTTTTTATTCCTGTCCATTGTAAGAGGTTACTGGATATTCGTCAAAGAATCCGTTTTTTGAAAAGCTTAGTGCGCATTCCTTTCATGGTTCGTGATCATTGGGTATAGTTAAATTAAGAAAACTAGTTGATCAAATAGAAGATGAAGGAGATAAGAAATGAAAGAGTGGTTAGATCGTGCCTTTTTACCAATGGTAACATCTGTTGTGAATCTTAGACCCTTAACTGCTTTACGTAATGGAATGACTTATACGATCCCGATAATTATAGTTGGCTCACTGTTTTTCTTATTTGCTCATTTTCCTGTAGATTACATCGCTCAGTGGATAGATAAAACAGGATTTTCTATGTATTTTATACAAGTATACCAGGCTACATTTGACGTGATAGCCTTTTGGATCGTTTTTGCTATTGCGTATGCTTATGCAAAAGAAGAAAACATCGATCGCTTGCCAGTCGGGATGACAGCCTTGTCTGCTTACCTACTACTTATTCAGCCACTTAATGTTCAGGTAGAGATAGATAATATTTGGACAGGCGGTGAAGGGATACTAGGAGCAGTTGCTACTGGGCTCCTCATTGGATGGGGCTATGCACGTTTAGCAAGATTTGCGAAAGGGTGGAGGCAAAATGGGAAGATTCCTGAAAATGTTTGGCAGTCTTTTACTTCATTGATTCCAATACTTGCTATAGTCACTTTTACGCTTATAGGTTCAGCGGTTTTTCAACAGTTGTTCGGGATGACTGTCATTCAAGGAATATGGACGTACGTCCAACTTCCGATCCAATCGTTGATAGACACGTTATTCGGTGTGCTTTTATTAGGTTTTTTTGTCCCGTTTTTATGGCTATTTGGTCTTCATGGATCTGCGATGGTCAATGGGTTGGTTAGTCCGATCTTACAAGCAAACTCATTAGCAAATGCAGAAATCTTAGCCTCTGGAAAAGAATTGACTGTGGCAAATGGCGGACATATCGTTACTCAGCAATTTCTTGATCAATTCATGACTGTTACCGGAGCAGGTTTGACGTTAGGGGCTGTATTTTTTATGACGTTTTTTGCGAAATCCAGGAAATACCGAGAATTAGGAAAACTTTCACTTTTACCAGCCTTTTTCAATATCAATGAATCGATTATTTTTTCCACACCGATCGTGATGAACCCGATGATGGCTGCTCCTTTTATTTTCGCGCCGATCCTCTCAGGATTGATTACCTATTCCGCTTTATATTTTGGATTCGTTCCTTTATTTACAGCGGTCCAAGTTCCTTGGACAACACCGCCGATCCTCTCGGGTTTTTTAGTAGGCGGAGTACCTGCAGCGATTTTACAAGGTATCGTGCTGGCAATTAGTTTTTTCATTTATTTCCCATTTTTGAAAAAAATAGATTCTGCAAACTTCAAAAAGGAAAGACAGACAAAAAATGATGGAACAGCAGAAAAGATTATCGACTAAAAAAACAAAAATACTCCTGTCGCTTTAGATTGGAAAAATCACCAATCTAGGATGACAGGAGTATTTTTAATCATGTTTATACCAGTCCTTTTTGGACAGCTAATTGAACAAGAACAACTAATGTGTTCATTCCTACGTGTGTGATCATCGATGTCCAGATCCGACCAGTCGCTTTGTACTCTAGGCTGAAGAAGAAACCTAAGAAAAAGTAAATTAGCAAATGACCGTCATTATGAGCAAACGCAAACAGCAAAGAGCTGACCACTGCCCCAACCCAAAAATTTGAATACCGACTGATGATCCCCAGTATGCTGCGGCGGAATACGAATTCTTCCATGATTGGTCCGGCAACAGTTGTCGCCAAAATAAAAGCAGGTGCTTCCATGATCATCTGGATGATATTTTGTGTATTCTCAGAAGGGGTTGCTTCGCCAAACAATATAGATTCCAACATGACAGCGATGCTTTGCAGAATCAATGCGACAAAGATTCCAACTAATCCATAAATAACGATCTTTGGAACAGAAGCTTTTTTTACTGCTGATTCGATTGCTAACGGTTCACGTTGCTTAAAATAAAAAATAGCTAGGATAACTGCGCCCAGTATATACATGACTGCAGTTGCTGTGATCAATTCAGACGTAGATTTTACAAGTCCTATCGAAGCTAAGATCAAGGGTGAGATAAAAATTAGACCATAGCAAAAAATGCTGAGGAAACTATATTTTTTTAAAGACATGTAATTCCTCCTTTAAGGGATAACAAGCATGCAAGGCAAGCTTTTATCGATTGATTTTAATTATATCATAATTTCAATAAACAACTGTCAGAATAAAATTTCTTTTCTTTGATTTAAAAGCTTGCAAAAAAGAGGGAGAATGAGTATTATTAAAAATGTAGGTTAGCACTCGAAGGTTAAGAGTGCTAACGGATTAAAAAAAGAGTTATCGGAGGGATTTATCGTGTTAAAACCATTAGGTGATCGCGTCATTATCGAAGTCGCAAAAGAAGAAGAAAAAACTGTCGGAGGAATCGTTTTAGCTTCTGCAGCTAAAGAGAAACCCCAAACTGGGACAGTCGTTGCAGTCGGTGAGGGCCGTTTGTTGGAAAACGGTGAAAAAGTTCCTGCCGCTGTGAAAGCAGGCGACCAAGTTATGTTCGAAAAATACGCCGGTACAGAAGTAAAATACGAAGGAAAAGAATATCTGATCGTCGCAGGAAAAGATATCATGGCGATTGTTGAGTAAATTTTGAAGATAGAAAAAATAATCAAAAATAATCGATGAGGTGAATCAATCATGGCAAAAGAATTGAAATTTGCAGAAGACGCACGCGCAGCTATGTTACGCGGGGTAGATAAATTAGCAGATACAGTGAAAGTAACATTAGGACCTAAAGGCCGAAATGTCGTACTAGAAAAATCTTACGGCTCTCCATTGATCACAAATGATGGTGTGACGATCGCAAAAGAAATCGAGTTAGAAGATCATTTTGAAAACATGGGTGCAAAACTTGTATCAGAAGTAGCATCAAAAACAAATGATATTGCCGGTGACGGAACAACGACAGCAACTGTTTTGACACAAGCAATCGTTCGCGAAGGTTTAAAAAATGTAACTGCAGGTGCTAATCCTCTAGGCATTCGCCGCGGGATCGAATTGGCAACAAAAGCCGCAGTGGAAGAGTTGCATAATATCTCAACAGTTGTTGATTCAAAAGAAGCCATTGCACAAGTAGCAGCTGTTTCTTCAGGTTCTGATAAAGTTGGACATTTGATTGCTGATGCAATGGAAAAAGTTGGAAACGACGGTGTCATCACAATTGAAGAATCAAAAGGAATCGAAACAGAACTAGATGTTGTAGAAGGTATGCAATTTGATCGTGGTTACTTATCACAATATATGGTAACAGATAACGACAAAATGGAAGCTGTTCTAGAAAACCCATATATCTTGATTACAGACAAAAAAATCTCTAACATCCAAGACATTCTGCCATTGTTAGAACAAATCTTGCAACAATCACGTCCATTATTGATCATTGCTGACGATGTAGATGGCGAAGCATTACCAACGCTTGTTTTGAACAAGATCCGCGGAACATTCAATGTAGTAGCTGTAAAAGCTCCTGGCTTCGGTGATCGTCGTAAAGCAATGCTTGAAGATATCGCTATTTTGACAGGTGGTACAGTAATTACTGACGATCTAGGTCTAGAATTAAAAGATGCAACAATCGAAAACTTAGGAAATGCGTCTAAAGTTGTTGTAGATAAAGACAATACAACGATCGTAGAAGGTTCAGGAGAAAAAGAAGCCATCGAAGCGCGTGTGCAATTAATCAAAAACCAAATTGCTGAAACAACTTCTGATTTTGATCGCGAAAAATTACAAGAACGCTTAGCTAAATTAGCAGGCGGTGTAGCTGTTGTTAAAGTCGGTGCAGCTACTGAAACAGAATTAAAAGAATTGAAATTACGTATTGAAGATGCATTGAATGCTACACGTGCCGCAGTAGAAGAAGGAATGGTCTCAGGCGGTGGTACAGCTCTAGTGAATGTTATCAGCAAAGTTTCTGCTGTAGAAGCAGAAGGAGACGTGGCAACAGGTATCAAGATTGTTGTTCGTGCCTTGGAAGAACCAATTCGTCAAATCGCTGAAAACGCTGGTTATGAAGGATCAGTGATTGTTGATAAATTGAAGAACGTAGAACTAGGTACTGGATTCAACGCTGCTACTGGAGAATGGGTAAACATGGTTGAAGCAGGTATCGTAGACCCAACTAAAGTAACACGTTCTGCCTTGCAAAATGCCGCTTCCGTTTCTGCCTTGTTATTAACAACAGAAGCAGTCGTTGCAGATAAACCAGAACCAGCAGCACCAGCAGCTCCTGCAATGGATCCATCAATGATGGGCGGTATGATGTAAGAAAAGCACCTTGCTTATCTAGCGTAGCCCATTATTTGAGGAAGATAGATAAAAAAGTAGAAAAGGAAGCAAAATATTTCCTTTTCTACTTTTTTTGTATATCCATTCATAATAATCGTTATTTAAAGGGTATCATTTGCTTTTGCGAGTAGTTGGAAACTATACTATTTATAAAGGATTATGCATATTTTTTGAATTTGCATAGTTATTTATTTTATCTGCTAAAAACAGATAGCCAGATAGGAATAACTATGCTATATTTATAATATCATTATAATGTATGCGTATTCAAAACGGGGCTTCGGTAACAATAAAAACAGGAGGAGAAAAAATGAATGGATTAATGAGTTGGATGGAGAAGTATATTTTGCCAGTTGCAACGAAAATCGGGTCGGAGAAACACTTGGTTGCATTGAGGGATGCTTTTATTAGTACGATGCCAGCTACGATGGCAGGAGCAATTGCTGTTTTACTGAACGCATTTATGCGGGATTTTCCGAATACGTATCTAGGTGAAGGGAATGCGATCACGACATTTTTTACCCCAGTCATTGGCGTAAATGGATTGATCTGGAATGGTACTTTAGCTATTATGGCAGTGGTCTTTGCCTTATCACTAGGAGCGAATCTAGCGAAAGCCTATGAGGTCGATCCTGTCTCAGGAAGTATTGTTTCTCTGGTTGCGTTTATTATTGGCTTACCCGATGCAGCAACAGCGGTGTTGACATTGCCCGAGAAGCTTTCGCAAGACGCAGCAGATTTGATTACTTCTGCAGGTGGTGTGATTGCTGGAACGCCAGACGGAGGACAAACGTTATCAGTAGGCGCATGGGGCTATTTTAATTTTGGTAAATATATGGGTGGGTCTGGTTTGTTCACTGCTATGATCTTTGGATTTATTTCTGTCATTATTTTTGCGATTCTGATCAAGAAAAAGATCATCATACGGATGCCGGATGCTGTGCCACCTGCTGTAGCAAGAGCTTTTGCGGCGATTATTCCTGCATTAGTTTCTTTATACGTCGTTGGTGTGATTAATTATATCTTTAGACAAACAGCTGGTGAGCCGCTGATTGACTGGATTTCTGAAGCCATACAATCTCCTTTGATGAACTTGTCACAAGGTTATGGAGCGGTCTTTATCATTGTTCTTCTTGTGCATGTTCTTTGGTTTTTTGGTCTTCACGGCACAAATATCATGTCACCTGTTTTGCAGACCTTATATGGTACCGCGATGGTCGAAAACACGAATGCCTTTCAAAATAATGAGCCCATCCCTTTCAAATGGGTGGCAGGTTCTTTTGAAGCTTTTGTCTGGCCGGGAGGAGCTGGAGTCACGCTGGTGTTGATAGTTATGATTTTATTTTTATCTAAACGGGCAGATTATAAAACGGTAGGAAAGTTAGGGATTGCACCAGGAATCTTCAATATCAATGAACCAGTGATGTTTGGTCTTCCTGTTGTGTTGAATCCGCTGTTGATGATTCCGTTCATCTTGGCACCTCTTGCGACTGCAACGATCGCCTATTTTGCCACGATGGCCGGGCTTGTTCGTCCGGTTGTAGTAAATGTGATTTGGGTCATGCCAACGATTATCAGTGGATTTTTAGCTACTGCGGGAGATTGGCGAGCCATCGTTTTAACAATCGTTAATTTAATAGTAGCTGCTTTAATCTGGGCGCCATTTATTTTAGCAGCAAACCGCTTAGATCCAAATTTAGGTGAACCAGAGGAATAGAATTTTTCTATTGCAAAACAAACTCCTTGATATGAGACGCGTTTCATACACTATACTCAAAGTATCAAAAGGAGGGCTTGCAATGAATACCTATGTAGAGATAACAGATGGCACAACGAACAAATATTTTTATGCGTTTGTCGAGTTTAAGGGATCCATATTAACGTTGTACAGTTTTCAAGGGCTGAATAAGAATATAGTAAAAGAAATACCAATGAATGAAATCGAAACGTTGACAAAAGATATATATTGGGGTGGACAGCGGATCAGTTTTTCTCATGATGGAAAAATGTATCAGTTTTTTGAATGCGGTCCAGCTGTGGTAGACTATTTACAAGAAAATCTTTTTGTATAGGTGGCGAAGCAGCAGTGGCAAATATTCGAGATATCGCAAAGCTCACAGGTTATTCAGTTTCTACTATTTCACGTGTGATCAATGGACATCCATATGTAGATGAGGAAAAAAGGAAAGAAATACTTGCGGTCATGAAAGAAGTCGATTATATCCCTAATGCAAAAGCCAGACAGTTGAGTTATGGAAAAACGAAAAGTATCGGAGTAATCTTGCCTTATACCAACCATCCGTACTTTGATCAGCTGATCAGTGGGATCATTGAAGAGGCGTTTGACTATGATTACAAAGTGACGCTTTTACCGACGGGTTATCAGAAAGAAAAAGAGCGAAGCTATCTTGAAGAATTTGCAGCTAAAGCGTTTGATGGATTGATCATCACATCTCGTGCCAATACACTAGAAGATTTGCTAGATTATCAAAAATATGGTCCTCTAGTTTTTTGTGAAGAAATCAAGGAAAAACAGGCAAGTTGCGTCTTTATTGATCGAGAACAATCGATTACAGAAGGTCTTTCTTATTTGAAGCAGCAAGGGGTAAAACGATTGGGCATCACATTGGGGCGAAGTGGCAGGCTGAGTTATAATTCAAAGATTACTTTGCAACTATGTCGTCGACTTTTTCCGTTTTTTGATGAGTCACTTGTTTTTTGGGATTGCATAGATGCAGAGAAAGGAAAACAAGCAGGTATCTTTTTTAAAGACCATAGAGTTGATGGGGTCTTTACAAATTCGGATATGGTCGCAGCAGGCATCTTGCAAAGCTATCTGCAAGATAAGGTACCAGTGGTGATTGGACGCGATAATTTGCTGATCAGCGAGCTTCTTGGCTTTCCAACGATTGATCACCATCTGGAAGCTTGCGGAGAAATGGCTTTTCAATTGTTTCTTACAGAAAAAAAGGATAAAGTGAAAATACCTTACACGTTTATTCAGCGCTGAATTTTGGCAAAACACTTGTAAAAAATGAATCAGACACCAAATGTTAGTATAAAAAATCTAACTTTGGTGTCTGATGTTTTGTTGTTCGGTCGTTTTTGTCGGATCATGTAAACTGTTATGCCTTTTTTTGGATGATTTCATTTAATGCTTTTGCTGCACCATGACCACCTCGTTCGTCATAATATGCAGTGAATCGTTCATCGGCTTCGTACATCATCCCTAATCCTTTATGCGCTTCCGGCTGATATTCAGACCAGCTGTAAGATAACCACTTCTTATGAGCTTGAAAGATGCGATCTGCTAAGTTTTCATCTGTAGGAGCTTGTAAATAAAGAGTGAGATCAGCTAAAATCTGCTTTTCAACAGTTTGCATTTCTTCATACGTTTCTTTATCCATATTCATCCATTTTTCGTTGGATGCTGTAACCTTTTCTTCCCCGTATTTTTGTCGAATCTCTTGTCCATAAGTTTCTTCATTTTCTTTCAATTTTTGTTGTTTGAACCCTTCAAATTTTTCTTTATCACTCATTTTTCTTCCTCCTTCGTATCTATCAAGTGTTTGTTGGACAGTTGCCAAGAGGATGTCGATTTGTGCCCGTTTTTCTAGAAGCATCTGCTGATGTTCGATTAAAGCTTTCTGGTGGTCAAAATGCGGATTATCTAAGATTTCTTGAATATCCTCCAACTTGAATGCCAACATTCGATAAAATAAGATATGTTGCAGACGATCGACTTCTTTTTTGCCATAAATCCGATAACCTGAGGAATTGATCCTAGCTGGCTTTAGCAGTCCAATCTCATCATAAAAGCGCAAGGTTCTCGGACTGACTCCTGATATCTCTGACATTTTCTTTATCGTGTATTCCATTATTTTTCCTCCTGACAAATGTAAGCATAATCCTTTACGTAACGAGAAGGTCAAGAAAAAAGTGTATTTTTTTCTCATAAAATTATGTTATACTATTAAGTGATAAAAGGTAAATCCTTTTGTTTTTAAAGGTTCAATTGTAACCGATTCCTTAATGTTGGGAACAACGGGGAATATATGGGATTGAATCTAAATCGACTATATAGAAAAGAGGAATGAGATGAAGCTAATCGAAACACCTGTGAATAGTAATTTAAATATTAAGACATTTTATCCTAAAGTAGTAGAATTCTTTTTTGGGAATACGGCCATTAATTATTACAAATTATTTTCGTTAGATCGGACACAGTTGCTGCTAGTGGACACATATGACAAAAAGCAAGTTGTGATGATCAATACGAAGAAAAAAATCACAAGGCAAGAAATCGACTATGCGATTCATCACGTTTTAAAAATGACACGGGAAGATGTCAAAGTCCATATAGGAGTGAAACAGGAGCTGGAACGTGCCGGAATACAATTCAAACGTCCAAATAAAGATATTGTAGTTGTTGAACAAAAAAATACGATGGATTGATGTCCTAACGACTAATCATCTTTATGCTAAATCGCTCCATCTTTATGATGTATACAGTAAAAAAGAGGTTGCGAAAAAGCTGTTCTGCATCAAGTAATAAGAACAGCCAAACAAAAATAGTTCGTCATATTTTTTGTTTGGTTGGGCTTATTACAACAGATGCAAGCTTTTGAGCACCGTTTAAGGAAGAGGTTGTGAAAACAGCGTTTTGACCTGTGTATTAGAGAAACAAACGGAAAAATAGTTCCTCATATTGTGCCGTTTGTTGAGCTAATACCGAGGAGTTGGCAGGAGAACACCGTTTATTTGGGAAAAGGGACTGTGACAGACTTTTGTCGCAGCCCTTTTTTGCAATCCAATTATACGAACAATTGTGGTTTAATTGACGGCAGCTTTTTTCTTTCAGTTTTTTTTAAAAGCAAGTGAAACTTCTTATTTTCATGAGCTTTTTTCAATTCAAGGTACAACTTGACATAATCTGTCTTTCCTTCCAAAAAATTCACTACATAATAACTTCTATCCGTTTCTTTGGGCATAAGATGTACAGAAGAGACAATCAGAAAATCAATGGGTTGTATTTCTTCATAGGATAATTCCTTCAGTTCGATAAAGGACAAGTCTTTTAAAAAATTCTTGATATCTTGGGTAAAAAAATAATTCGTTTCCATCACTAAAGAAACTTGTAACTTAGTTGAATTTTCATTGTCCTCGCAACATTGCAAAGTCAGCCATGCAAATATTTCAGCTAAATCGTTGCAGCAAATAGAAAGCCATTGATAATTATGTCGCCGCCCCATCTTATTCAAGAAGAAGGTAAAATGCTCTTTTAAATAGTAATAACTTGATGACTTCTTTTTATGAAAATAATTCATTAGAAAGAAGAGTGTCGGAACACGCTTTGGAAAAAGATAATAACAAAAAAGAATATTAAATAAATGAAGGTGAACAATTTGATTGTGTTGAAAAACACGGTCATCAGGAAAAATCTCAGTTTGCCAATAATTGTCAAGTTCTTTCAATAATGAAGAAAGCAACTGTCCTTTTTTGTCGAATATGTCTAAAGCTTCATTAAGAGTAGGATTCTCATATTGAAAGGTCGGTGCATAAAACACCATAAATTGTGCAAAACGAAATTCACTATCTTGATGAGAGGAGGGAATAGAAAAATGTTCACCAAAAAGGCATTTTATTCGATGATCATTACTAAAAACTGCTTCGCTATAGCGAGGGTCATCCTCTACATAGTGACCTTGTGCAATCCGCTGAGTGGTAATCCCAGCAAAAAGACAAACTTCTTTTTTTCCTACGAAACTCCAATTTAAAGATGTATGCTTAGTAAGTTCAGCCAATTTTTTTAATAACTCAGATTTTGAGACGTAAAAAGCATAATCTTCATTTCCACGAGAAGCTGCCCAAAGAATATTGAATAATATCAAGCGAATCAAGCGTTCGTCTCCTTTGAAAGATAATTGACTGCGATTAAAAATGACATCGAATTCCTGTACATAATCGGCTAATGACTGCAGATGCCGCATAGCAGAAGCACGACTAATGAAATTTTCTTGGCAGAATTCCATCAGATTTTTCTCTGGATAGAAAAGAGAAGATTTGATTGCGCGATAAGGGAGGCTCTGCTGGATAAGATAGGAATAATAATAATCATAGTTTAAATCAGTTGGCAGGTTCTGGTTGATCTTGTTTTTTGACAATAATTTGAATCCAGAAAAGCAAAAGTCATCAAATTCATTCTCCATTTCATTCAATATATTTTTTACGACACTAGAAGATAAATCAAGTTTTTTACTGATTTCTTTGATAGTTAATTCATGTTGCTCCTCCAATAGATGAAAAATTGCTAACTTGCGGCGTTCTTTCTGGGTAAACACAATATTGAAAAACATAGGACCTCCTTTTTGATTGCTTATTTCTTTAATTAATTAAAAATACAAATATTTTATAAACTATTATTCAACTCCAGATCATTTCTAGATACCTCTTCATTTTTCTTTATATCCGCTTAAATTATATTTTTCTCATTTTTTTGGTTTTATTTCCTTTTTATTGTCTCAAATTTGAACGATAAATACAATTTATTTGAGAAAACACTTCCATTGTTTATAGATTAATGTTTTTTTATTAAGTTGATTGCTACCTTTTATTATGTTTTTAATGGATGTTTACGGTATTTTTTTTGTTATTATATTTTTTAGCACCCTCTTTCTAATGTGTTTGCAATCTTATTTTAATTAAGTTAAATTTTAGTTATCGGATAAAAGATGAGAACGACTATATCGGAGCTTTTTGAAAAAATCTCACTAATATTCAAGAAGGGGAAGAGAGGAAATGAAAAAAACGAAAACTGTCTCGCATTATGGCAGTGTAGTTTTTATGGTTGCTGTCCTATTTTTATCGCAACTTGCGGGACTGTCGCAGATCACTTTTGCCAAGACTGAATCTGAAAAAGTAGTAGCTGATGAACATGCGAATATTGTGATCGATTACGAAATGGATGAGGAACTGAAGCAGATACAATGGAGTATGACATATGAGAAGCATGCAAAAGATGAAGCTGAATATCAAATGCAATTTAAGCTGGAAATAGTTGAACACGAAGGATTATTACTTAGAGAAAGCATTCAGGAAATCGAACGTACCTTTGGAAAAGTAGGACCAGTTGATGAGGAATGGTACTACGCAGGTGATTTTTCTTCGGAGAATGAGAGAATTGAAATCGTTTTTAAAAGCCACATAGTAGAAGAGTATAATCAATATCATCTAAAAATCACGCCAAGGCTAATGAAACAAACAGAGGATGAATTAGTAGAAGTCTTGATCGGAGACCAAGAAGAATATACTGTCGTGGTAACTTTACCAGAAAATATCACAGCATCTGAAACACAAGAAACAAGTGAGCCTTCTCCAGAGATTTCTAAAGAAGTAGAATCAGCAGAAATCCCAATAGACGATTCAATAGAAGAATCAAAAGCAGAAGCGGAAGAAGTCGGAGTCTATGCAGCTCCTAATATGTCAGATCCTACTCTAAATGGGGCCTACGATGATGCGATTCCGCTAAATAGTTTGTTTACGATCCCTGACTATTTAACGATTGTACGAAATGTTCCAAATTTTGTGGACAATAACAAAAGTATCCAGATGACGCCAAATCATATTTTAACTGCACTTTACAATCGAGGACATATGGTTTCAAAGAGTCAAAATACGATCAGATTTTCAAACTTGACAAGAGATATCCGGTTCACTAGCTATATGTATTTTGATACGGACACAGAAGGGATCTCCTTTTTCTTACATGATGGGAATCCTACGAGTTTGTTACACAGCCGACGAGGAATCCACAACAAATATGATCCCACTGTGGTTATGAACCATGACGCAAAAGCACTGGGTGCCTATAAACATAAAGATCCTATTGGTCTATTTGACATTGATCGGCACATGGCAAATGCAATGGTCCTTGAGTTCGATAATCAAGTATCTACAGGTCCATTAGGAAATCGAGATAAATTTGGAGATCAAGGTCTTTCTGGTGCACATATTGCAGTGGCTCCTTCCGATAGTCCTGCTACCAAAACTCTTATAAAAGATTTTGAAACAAATAATGCCTTTGTGACAGGTAGTTGGTGGCAATTGGATGTCAACATTACTCCAACAGGGATCCTTCGCTTTTTGATGACAGATTTACGAGACGGCGGATATGGAACAACAACAGGCGAGATCAATATCAATGACTATTTTTCCAATCTCCAATCAAAAAATCTTTATTGGGGATTTGCTGCGACGGCAACTTATACTAAAGATAATTACACGACATTGTTTATGACAGAGCCAAATTTTGATATTCAAGGTGAACTAGTCCATGAGATAATGATGCAAGGACAAGGGGGAGCAGAAAATGTGAGTGGTCAGACAGTTGCTGCGGATACAGAGTTGGAACATACGGTTACTTTTTACAACGAAGAGGGAGACGGTAGTATATTCCTTACTCCTAGTAATGATAATGGTCTCTCGATTTTAACTTCTGATCTGGAAGAAAGTAAATCGAACCCTTTCAAATTTACGGATATGGTCCCGATAAGTGAGTATCAGCCTTATTTTACTTATCAAACTATAAGTAATAATGACGAGATCATAGAGCATCGAGTAAATGCGATGTATGATGACTCTCTACAACGCTTTTATCCAATAGAAATTATCGAGATAGAAGTAGGTACAGTATTGAAGTTGAATTATAAAACAAAAGTAAAAGCAGAATTCCCTGGGTATGAGGATCATGATGTCTATGAACGAGTATCCTTCAGGGGAAGAAGTCTTTCTCCAACAGGCAGTTACTATGATACACAGGTGGAACAAGCCGTTCAATATGCGATCCAGCGTGAGCCCAATACCCCACCGGAATTAGCGAATCTAAGAACGGTAGATGGACAAATGGCTGAGAAAACTACGTTTACTGATTTCAAAGAGCGATTTCGTTTTGCTTTTGATTATGGTGACGGTGATTTGGACCGTTTGTATTATAGTGTGTGGATCAATGGAGAAGTTCTTACCGAAAATCAAATGCTCCTCAATGCACGAGAAGAACTTCAAACACTTAGATCAGCAGCATTCACGATCGACATAAAAGATCTAGAGGGGGTCTTTCAACGAGGTGAAAATACGATTACTGTAACGCTCACTGATAATCGTATTGATGAACCGCTTATTTTGGAAGAGAGTTTTCAGGTGGAAGGTTATCTGGGATTTGAATTCGTGACAGAAGAATACAGCTGGAAGTATGCTCGATCACAATTGCCAATGAACAGACAAGCACAAGCACGTGAAGAAAGGATGCGTGTTGTTACTAGAAACACATTGAATACATCGGATTCATATAAAGTAACCGTATCTGCTGAAGAACTAAATCATGTGGATATGCAACATGCGATTAGTGAAGGGTATCTTGTGTTCAAAAATGAAATGGGAGAAATCGCACTTTCTGCTTTAACACTGGAAATTGATAAGGTTTATGAATTTTCACAAGAAGAAGGCTTGTTACTGCGCCTAAACAGTCAAGATAGAACAGGAGTATATTCTGGAACGATCACGTGGAAAATTGAAGATGTGTTATAGCAAGAAGCTAGCTTTGAAAGGGGGGGATCGTATGGCTGGCTAGATACTAGAAAAAAAGTGGAAAGGAGAAAACAATGAAATCAAAAAACCGATACTGGATGATTTCTGTTCTTCTTCTTCTACTCCTGTTCTCGTTATCGATGCCAGTGGTGAATGCTGCTACCCAAGCTGGTGAAACGCATGCAGTCATAGAAATCAATGAACGGGAGATAGGAAAGCAGACTGAAAAGGGAGAAGAAAAACAGAAAAGCAGTTTTCCAGAGGCAAATGAAGCAAAGGCAGGATTGATTTCATTTGTTGGGACGCTGTTGATTATCGGCGTTATTTTAGTCTATCGTCATCAAATACGTGGAGGCGAAAAACATGAAAAATAGATTTTCGCTAGCGTTATGGAGTGCATTATTCATAGGAATGTTTAGCTGTTCTTCTGCTGTTCACGGACAGACCGAGGGTGCGACTTCTCTGAAAATCGTTCCTTTGAATGAACAATTTCCACGGATGTTATACATTGATGATTTACTGTTCGTATCGCGCTATACAGATGAACACAATCAAATCCATCGAGAGAGCAACGATTTATCGATTACCTTTCTTGATTCTCGAAAAGAGAGCACAGAATGGCAACTACAACTGAAAACAGAAGACTTCCGTTGTAAAAAAGATGGTCATCTTTTGACTGCCGATTATCAATTAGGCAGAGGAATGTTCAGCGGAAAGAACGAAGAAGCTGTCAAAGGATTGGAAGCTTTCGAATATGATCACCAAGATGCAGGAAAAGAGTATCGTACGATCATCCAGTCAACAGGAAACAAAGAACGTGGAATCGTTACATATACGATTCCTGGCGAGCAGTCAACACTCACTTTTCCTGAGGGGACATCTAGTGGTCATTACTACTCGAAACATTATTGGCGATTTGTGAATGCAGAATTTTGATGAGAAAAAAAGGAGGACAAAAAATGAAAAAATTAGTAGGGGTTTTAAGTACAAGTGCGATGTTATTTACATGTTTTGCACCAACAGTCATGGCAGCAGAATTTGGTGAACCAATGGATGGAACGACTAGAGTGGAGATTACTGACTTTTTAGTAGTGGATGATCTTCCAACTTACCCAGGGATTTTTACACTCGATGATGTTCCTGATATCGATTTTGGTGAACATACGGTGGCGCAAATCAGCGCAAATACAACTGTCAATGGTACTTTTGATGGCGCATTGCAAGCTTCCGATTTTCGTCCGCTAGAAGCCAGCAAAACAGAAGCTTTAGAATTGATCAGCGAATACACTGGTGTTGAAGATACAACAGAGCTGACAGCAGCTTGGGAGAATGCTGTAGTTGCGGGAGACTGGGTATTGACAGTCAGTGCAACAAACTTAACAGATGATATTGCTTCTGCTCTTACGATCAATGGAGAAAATGTATTAGAATCTGCAACAACTCTTCCGATATCTTATGTTTCCGGTACATTTGATCATATAAATGAGCTCACATCAGAAGCGCCAACACTAACAGTCAAAGCGAATACACCGGTTGGAGAGTATACTGGTACAGTTACTTACACAGCAGTGGATTCGATCTAACAGCAGTATTTCAAGTAAAATAATTTGTTTTACTTGTAAACAACCGCAAAAGGATGGAGCGGATAAGCTAACTCCATCCTTTTTACATAAAATGGAGGGATGAAAAGTGAGACGACATTTAGTATTGGTTTTGATAACTTTATTAATACAGCTAGTTTTTCCTGGAATCGTCGTTTTTGCTGATGAAAATCATGGAGCAGACTATAGTGTCCATCCTATTTTACCGGACAATCAGCGAGAAGGACGTTCATTCTTTGATTTACGAGTAGAACCTGGAACAAAACAGACATTACAGATCCAGATCAATAATTTTTCTGATCAGGAGCAAACGTATTTTATCAATGTCAATACAGCTCAGACAAACGGAAACATAGTGATTGACTACGGACAAAATGAATTACCAGAGGAGTCAATCGTTCAGCAACCCATCTGCACATTGGTCGATTATCCAAAAGAAGCAGTGATCCCAGGGAATAAAGCAGGAGTCGTTACTTTAGAAGTACAAGCACCTGATACTTCCTTTGATTGAATCTTATTAGGCGGGATCCAAGTGAAAAAAGATTTTTCAGCTGAAAAAGAAGAAAGTAATCAGCCTTTTTTTAGCGAATACGCTTATGTGGTTGGGTTGATGATGAGCGCAAATGACAAGGAAGTTGTGCCGGATCTGAAGTTGAATGAGGTACGTTCCGAAGTGATCACCAACAATGCTGGTGTGGTTGCTGTGCTAGAAAATCCTCAACCAATCAATATCAAGGGAGTGACCGTTGAAGCAACTGTTCATTCAAAAGGACAGGAAGAACCGATAATGACACGAAAAATCGAAAATGGTGGTATTGCTCCTGAATCAGTTTTTGCTATGCCTATTTATCATGGGGAAGCTGGAAATACGAAACCTTTAGAATCGGGGGATTATCAACTTTTAGTCGAAGCACAAGATGAGACAGGGCAAAAGTGGTTGCTGACAAAAGACTTTACGATTACGAAAGAACAAGCAAACTCAGTCAATCATGAGGTTTTTACTGTAGAAAATAATACAAATTCTTTGTTGTATATCATTATCGGGGCCCTAGCAGCGGTTCTTTTAGTCGGTGGTTTCTATGTATATCGCAGAGGAAAGAAATTCCGCAGAAGGTGATTCATATCGAATATTAAGTGAAATCTGGTTTATAAGAAGTAGCAAAATTAAGAGTAGGGGCTGTGACAAAAGTCTTGTCTCAGCCCTTTTTTCCGGATAAACGGTGCTCAAAAGCTTGCATCTGCGGTAATAAGCCCAACCAAACGAAAAATAGGAGGAGCTATTTTTGTTTGGCTGTTCTTATTACTTGATGCAGGACAGCTTTTTCACAACCTCTTTTTCAGAAAATAATGAAGATTTCTTTTCCTATCAATTTTTTTTGTTATAATGGGTAGGAAATGAAAACTTGCCAAGAGGAGTAATACAACATGAATAATACTTACCCAGACGACAGTTTGACGCTGCATACGGATCTATATCAAATCAATATGATGCAGACATACTGGGAATTAGGTCGAGCTGATTTACATGCTGTTTTTGAATGTTATTTTCGAGAAATGCCTTTTAGCCACGGGTACGCGGTTTTTGCAGGATTGGAACGGTTAGTCAATTATTTAGAGAATCTGACGTTTAGTGATTCCGATATTGCTTACTTACGTGGCTTAGAAGTCTATCCTGAGGGTTTTTTGGAGTATTTACAAAATTTTGAATTTAAAGCAACGGTTCGTTCTGCTCGTGAAGGTGAATTAGTTTTTGCAAATGAACCATTGATCCAAGTGGAAGGTCCTTTGGCACATTGTCAGTTAGTAGAAACAGCACTGTTGAATATGGTCAATTTCCAAACGTTGATCGCGACAAAAGCAGCTCGCATCAAATCTGTGATCGGAGAAGATCCGCTCTTGGAATTTGGGACTAGACGAGCGCAAGAATTGGATGCGGCAGTTTGGGGAACTAGAGCGGCATATATCGGCGGAGCAGATGCAACAAGCAATGTACGTGCTGGAAAGATATTTGGGATACCAGCTAGTGGGACTCATGCGCATTCGTTAGTCCAATCTTATGGAAATGATTATGAAGCATTTATGGCGTATGCTAAAACCCATAAAGACTGTGTGTTCTTAGTCGATACTTATGATACGTTGAAATCAGGTGTGCCAAGTGCAATCCGCGTAGCAAAAGAATTAGGTGATAAAATCAACTTCCAAGGCGTACGTATCGACAGTGGAGATATGGCCTATATATCTAAGCGTGTTCGGGAACAATTAGATGTAGCTGGATTTACGGAAGCAAAAATTTATGCTTCGAATGACTTAGATGAAGCAACGATTTTGAATTTAAAGATGCAAAAAGCTAAAATTGATGTATGGGGTGTCGGAACAAAACTGATCACCGCTTATGATCAGCCAGCCCTTGGTGCAGTATTCAAACTAGTATCAATCGAAGATAGCGAAGGAAATATGGTGGATACGATCAAGTTATCAAGCAATGCGGAAAAAGTGACAACTCCAGGAAAAAAACAAGTATGGCGTATTACTCGAAACTCTGATGGGAAATCTGAAGGAGACTATGTCACATTATGGGATGAGGATCCTCGAGAAGAAGAAGCTATCTTTATGTTTCATCCAGTGCATACGTTTATCAATAAAACTGTTCGGGATTTTACCGCTCGCCCCGTTTTACAAGATATCTTTATCGAAGGAAAAAGAGTATACGAACTACCCGTGCTAAACGAAATCAAAGAATATACAAAAGAAAATCTAGATTCACTGTGGGAAGAGTACAAACGAGACTTGAATCCGCAAAAATATCCGGTCGATCTATCTACTGAATGCTGGAACCATAAAATGGCTACGATGGAACGAATGAAAAAAAGTGTAGCAGAACTTCATACAGAAGCATAGGAGGAGAATAAATGAGCCTGCAAACAGAAATCATCCATGAATTAGGTGTCAAACCAACAATTGATCCAACAGAAGAAATTCGTAAAAGTATTGATTTTATGAAAGCTTATTTGAAAAAATATCCGTTTCTTAAAACCTTTGTATTAGGTATTAGCGGTGGTCAAGATTCTACTTTAGCAGGTCGTTTGGCGCAACTAACGATGGAAGAAATGCGTGAAGAAACGAAAGATGAAAGCTATCAATTTATCGCTGTTCGTCTTCCTTATGGTGAACAAGCAGATGAAGAAGATGCAAAAGCTGCTCTTGACTTTATCCAGCCCGATGTTAGTCTGCGAGTAAATATCAAACCTGCTGTTGATGCACAAGTACAAGTATTAAGTGAAGCAGGTGTGGAAATCAGCGATTTTAACAAAGGAAATATCAAAGCACGACAACGAATGATTACACAATATGCCGTAGCCGGAGAAAGAGCAGGAGCTGTATTAGGGACAGATCATGCTGCAGAAAACATCACTGGTTTTTTCACGAAATTTGGTGATGGAGGAGCCGATATCTTACCATTGTTCCGTTTGAACAAACGGCAAGGGAAACAATTGCTTCAAGCATTGAATGCACCGGAAAAGCTATACACAAAAATTCCGACTGCAGATCTTGAAGATGGAAAACCAATGATTGCGGATGAAGTCGCACTAGGTGTTACGTATAACGAAATCGATGATTATCTAGAAGGAAAAGAAGTTCCCGCTCAAGCACAAGAAAAAATCGAAGCGTGGTGGAACAAGACGCAGCATAAACGTCATTTGCCAATTTCTGTTTTGGATGATTTTTGGAAATAACAATAAAATAAAAAAACAGCCGTCCCTTCATAGGGATTGGCTGTTTTTGCTTTATAAAATAGAAAAGAAAACTATCAGCTGTAGTAAACTTTTAATTTGATATCTTGGTCGTAATTACCGAATCCTTTACCAAATAAAGTACAGCCACCTACATGTTCGGCATCTTCTTTCACTTCGATTCGCAAATGCCAAGTATCTTGATCTTTAGGGATGTCGTTGATCGTGATGTCTGACAAAGGTTCCCCATTCATATTTGTCAAATGTTTGGTGATTCGGATCGTCTTCAGCAAGCCGTATTGATTAAGATTATCTGGATACCAATCAGGCGTATATTTCCCGCGGATATCAGCAAAATCTCCAGGGCTCGTCCATGTTCCTAGATCTACGCCATTTAGGCTGAAAGTGATATCGGAAGGCCAATTGTCATTTGAAAAAGGAAATTCAGAAGAAATTTCCACAGAAACTTCCAACATTTCTAATGTATCCTCTGCATTCAAAAAATTAGGTGACTGATACTCGACAAACCCGCTGGTAAACCAGAGGATACGAGCATCCATCCTTCGAGGATCCACAAAATAGCGTGGTTCATCCACTTTTCCGATAAAGTCATGGATCGTCGCTAAACCACATGTCGGTTCAATTGCATAATTCGTATAGTGACCAATAGGTATCGATGTTTCTTTCGTGTCAAAAGCATTGAATATTTTTTCTGGGAAACTGATATCTATTTTATCGACACGAAGGCTCGAAATTTTTTGTTGTCCTATTTTCTCTGTTTTGATGATGTTCGCTTCTTCTAACTTTTTCACGTGCATCGTCGTGATCGCGCTGCTTACTCCAAGTTCTTTTGCCAAATCTTTGACATTCATCTTCTTTTTGGAAAGCAACTGAATGATCCTGATTCTTGTCTTGCTAGCTAATGCTTCATATACCGGTAAGGATTCCTCGTTTATTTGTAGTTGCATAATTTTCCTCGCTTATTTTTCTGTTAACTATATATTAACACTAACATTAATATAGTCAATCGTTTTATAAATTAAAGCTTTTATTATTAACTTTTATATTAATTATATCTAATTTTTATTTTTTAATTAACAAAAATATTATTGACAACGCTTTCTCAAAGAGTTAACATTCATTTATAAATTAATTAAGGAGGAGACACAATGACAGTTGAAGTACAAGAAGAAGTAAAAATCAAAGAGATGAATGAGAATTATCGAAAACCGCTGATTATTCAAAGGGCAGATCCATTTATCTATAAACATGAGGACGGATATTATTATTTCATTGCTTCTGTACCTTCATACGATCGTATTGAATTACGCCGTTCAAGAACGATTGCTGGTCTAGCTTATGCAACACCCCGTACAATCTGGCGAAAACATGAGACGGGCGAGATGAGCAAACTAATCTGGGCTCCAGAGATCCATTATATTGCTGGAAAATGGTATATCTATTTTGCTGCAACGCATACAGAAGAGATTATTGATGGATTGTTCACTCATCGAATGTATTGTTTAGAGTGTGAAGCGCAAGATCCGATGGTAGACGAAAATTGGCACGAAAAGGGTCAAGTGGTGTCGCACTTAGATACTTTTTGTTTAGATGCCACAGTGTTTGAACATAATAATCATTTATATTATGTTTGGGCACAAAAAGACAATGCTATTGAAGGAAATTCTAATTTATATATAGCAGAAATGACTAATCCGTGGACATTGAAAACAGAACCAGTTATGCTGACAAAACCAGAATTTACGTGGGAATGTAAGGGCTTTAAAGTGAACGAGGGACCTGCAGTATTGATGCGGAATGGAAAAATTTTCATCACTTATTCTGCAAGCGCTACCGACGAAAATTATTGTATGGGAATGATTTATGCTGATTTGGAATCTGACTTATTGAAAAGAGAAAATTGGACAAAGGTGACAGAACCTGTTTTTCAGAGCGACCTTTCTACACAACAATACGGACCTGGACATAATTCTTTTACTATTGCAGAAGATGGAGAAACAGATATCCTGGTTTATCACTGTCGGGACTATACGGAAATCAAAGGTGATCCGCTATACGACCCGAACAGACACACAAAAGTACAAGCTTTTGGTTGGGGTAACGATGGTTTCCCAATTTTTGGCAAGCCGCTTCCATATTTGAATGACTAAGAGAAAGAGGGAGAATCATGAAAAACGAATCGAATCATTTTTGGAGCTTTGCGGGAACCCATTTTACGTATTTCTTTATCTGGGCAACAGTTTTCGGATTTTTGTCGTTATGGCTGCAGCAAGTAGCAGATCTTGACGGAACGCAAGCAGGTATCATCTTTTCGTTCATGGCATTCGTTTCTTTGTTTTACCAGCCGATATTTGGGATATTGTCGGATAAATTAGCATTCAAAAAGAATCTATTGATAACTATCACGATAGCTGGAATGTTCATTGGCCCATTTTTCCAATGGCTCTTTATTCCACTTTTATCAATCAATACTTTTTTTGGAGCGATCATCGGCAGTATTTATCTAGCTTTTGTTTTAAATGGTGGCGTAGGAGTAGTTGAGACTTACGTTGAACGGGCAAGTTTAGTGAATAAATTCGAATACGGACATTCGCGTTTAGGCGGTTCGATTGCTGGCGCTGTTGCGGCATTCGTAGGCGGAATTATCTTTACGCAAAATCCTAATTCTATTTTTTGGCTTTGCTCATTTATGGCGACAATCTTAACTGGATTAGTGATTTTTGGAGATAAAGTAAATCTTAAAAGCAGTGAAGTACCAGTAGAGGAAAAAAATGAAGTGACCAGAAAAGAGATTTTCACTTTGTTTAAAAATAAAAACTTTTGGCTCTTGTGTCTATTCTTTGTTGGGACAGCCGCTATCTATGATGTAGTAGATCAGCAATTTGCTATCTACTATCGGACTTTTTTCCATGAGGTATCTCAGGGAACAATCATCTACAGTCGATTGCTTTCAATCCAAGTAGCATTGGAGGCGATGATCATGATCCCAATGCCGAGCCTTATCAATAAAATCGGTGCGAAAAAAGGGATGATCCTGTTTGGCTGTTTGATTTTTATAAGAGTGATGCTTAGTGCATTGGCTCCCAACTGGATCGTATTGTCAGGTGCCCGATTGATTGCAGCCGTAGAAATGCCACTGCTTCTTGTTTCCGTTATGAAATATATTTCTGGCGCATTCGATTGGCGATTGTCAGCAACTGTTTATCTTCTAGGGTTTAATTTCTCCAAGCAAATCTCAGTTTTTGCATTCTCTACTATTGCTGGAAAAATGTATGACAGCATAGGATTTAAAGAAACATATATTTTTCTAGCAGTATTGGTGCTCGTAGTGACGGTTGTTGGTGCGATTGGACTAAAGAATCCAGATAAAAGAATAACACCAGTTGGTTTAGAAAAAGGAATATAGTTTCCTAAAAACAGGAGAAAGAAATAATTAGAAAGAGACAACTGGATATTTCCAAGTTGTCTCTTTCTTGTGTATAATGGATACATATGTACGTACAAATAAAAAGGGGCAAGGTAAATGGCAAAATATCAAGATATTGCAGAAGAGATAAAACAAAAGATCCTTCATGAGGAATACGAAGTAAATACAACCATTCCCTCAGAATTCAAGCTGCAAGAAATATATGACGTCAGCAGACATACGATTCGGCAAGCAATCGCTGTGTTGGTAAATGAGGGCTATCTGCGTAAAGAAAAAGGATCGGGCACATATGTAGATGACAGCTATAAGACAGAAAAAGCACCATTGAACAGAACAAAAACGATCGGTGTCATCACCACATATCTCTCTGATTATATTTTTCCGTCGATTATCCGAGGAATCGAAAATGAATTACGAAAATCTGGGTATTCATTGCTTTTAGCCAGTACGAATAACGATCACGAATTGGAGAAAGAGTGTTTGAAGAAAATGATTGCTTATGGGGTAGATGGTTTGATCGTTGAGCCTACGAAAAGTAATCAGTATAATCCAAACTTAGCACTTTATGTTGCTTTAAGAGAACAAGGTATTCCGATGGTGATGATCAATGCTGCTTATGAAGAGTTAAATGCCTCTTATATTTGTTTAGATGATGTGAAAGTCGGTTTTATGGCAGCAGAATATTTGATAAAAAAAGGACATCAGCGTCTGTTGTTCATTACAAAAATCGACGATCTTCAAGGAAAATACAGGATGAAAGGTTTTATCAGCGCGTGTGAACAGTATAATGTGCGATTTTTGACAGAAGATATCATTACTTTCACCACGGAAACACGAGAAACGATTGCTGAAAAAACAGTACAACGGTTGAAAGAAGAACAAGCTTTAGATGGCATCATTTGCTATAACGATCAAATAGCTAGTTTATTGCTAGATAAGCTGACAGAAAATGGCTATCAAATTCCAGATGACCTATCGATCGTAGGAACAGACGATTCTTCTTTAAGCCATTTAGGAAATAAAAAATTGACAACATTGACGCATCCAAAAGAAAAGTTGGGACAAGATGCCGCACGGTGGATCGTCACAACGATTGAAAAAGGACAGGCACAGCCCAATATTCTTTATGAGCCTGTACTAGTTGAACGGGAAACAGTAAAAGAAAACGAAAAATAAGAGACGGGTTTTTACCGCCTCTTATTTTTTATATCAATTTGAGACTGTGGCAAAAATCATCAAACATGAGAAACTGTGTTTTGAACTTGTTCCTTGTGACTCGGAACTAAGCGGCTCCTCTTGTTTCTTGAAGTTGCCTACTTCTGTCACAACCTCTTTAAGAATGATGGATAGAAATACGTTTAGGATAAGTTTTTTTAGATGCACTTTGTTCGATTTCCTCTAAAGATTTCCCACGAGTCTCTGGTACGATCTCTTGAATAAATAAAACCCCTAAAAAGCAGATGATCCCAAAAATACCGAAAACGATTTCTTGAGACATAGAAGCAGTCATCACAGGAAAAAGCAAGCCGACTAGGAAAGAACCAATCCAATTGAAAGAAGAGGCCAGGCCAGATGCTCGCCCGCGGACAGCTAGTGGGAATATTTCGCCTACGATTACCCATGTCAGTGGAGCCCATGTGCAAGAATAAAATGCGACATAAATACATAAAAACAAGAGAATCAACAACGAATTTGTATGAGCATCCAGTACAGTTCCTAAAACAGCTGGTAGGATGAAAGAAAGTCCCATCACGCTACCGCCTATTTTCAATAAAGTTCGCCGATTGAACTTGTCTGCAATAACCAAAAAGAGCAAAGAACCAGCAACTAAAATGATTCCTTGGATGATCGGCCACATCAATGCATCGCTCGCTGCATGCCCAGTCGCTTTTTCTACGATCAGTGGAATATAGTAAAAAATAGCATTAGCTCCTTGAAATTGCTGGAATACTGCTACACCAATACCGGCAATAACTAACGAACGATACTTTTCTAAAAATAAAGTATGCCAAGAAGTTACGGTTGTCTTTTCTTGTTTGACATTCAGCTGGATTTGTTCAAATTCCTGTTCAGCTTCGTTTGGTGTCCGAATATAGTTCAATACTCTTTTTGCCTCTTCCAAGCGACCAGATTGCACAAGAAAACGCGGTGACTCTGGTAGAGCTAAAACGCCGAAAAATAAAATCAGTGCAGGGACAGCAGCGAGTCCTAACATCACGCGCCAAGCCATCGTTTCAGGTAACCCTTTTAGCAAATAATCTGCAACATAGGAAAGGAGCATGCCAGAAGCAATCATCACTTGATTGATCCCTGACAATCTTCCCCTTAGTCTAGCAGGAGCCATTTCAGACATATAAGCAGGAACTAGGGCAGATGCAGCGCCAACAGCTAAACCTAGAAGAATCCTTGCTGCAATCAGAAAATAAGAACCATTGTGAGGGGCAGATGCAGAAAGGACAGAACCAGCCATAAAAATAAGTGCAGAAAGAAGAATCATTTTTCGTCGTCCAAGCTTATCAGAAAGAAGACCAGATAAAGAGCCACCAAGGATCGCACCTAACATGACCGAAGACGTGATCCATCCTATCAAAGAAGCCTTACCTGCCAAACCCCAATCATGTTGTAAAAAAGGTAAAGCGCCGGTCATAACACCAATATCATATCCAAATAGAATGCCGCCAAATGCGCCAAAAAAATAAATAAACGATGAGGAAACTTTTTTTTCTTTTTTCATAAGTATTCTCTCCTTCTAGAATTTCGAGAAGGCGGTTGATCAGATTTTGTAAGCAATTTCATTCTATAACTTATGTACGTACAAAACAAGTGTTTTTTATTATATTCTTGAAAATAACCACTTGACATGTACGTACAAAAGTATACAATAATCATTGTAAGCACTACTAAAAAAGACGGTTTGATCAGGTTTGACGAGAAGGAGGGAGTTAGATCATTATGAAGGAAGTAAATGTGCAAAGTATGTTAGATGTCATAGATGGTCGTACATCTTTAGGAATTGAGTTTGGATCAACTAGGATCAAAGCTGTATTGATTGATTCATCTTTTACTCCTATTGCCGCTGGTAGTTATGAGTGGGAAAACAAACTAGAAAATGGTATCTGGACCTATTCATTAGAAGATATTTGGAAAGGACTGCGCGTCAGTTACCGAAAAATGGCAGCAGAAGTATTCGAAATCTATGGCGAGAATCTTACAACGATCGGGTCGATTGGGTTCAGTGCAATGATGCACGGTTATCTAGCATTTGATAGCAAGGAACAGTTACTAGTACCATTTCGTACTTGGCGAAATACAATCACTGAAGAAGCAGAACGAATATTAACGGAAAAATTTCAATACAATATTCCGCAGAGATGGAGTATCGCTCATTTGTATCAAGCTATCTTGAATAAAGAAGAACATGTGAGAGAAATTGATTTTTTGACAACGCTTGCAGGGTATGTTCATTGGCAGCTTACTGGTGAGAAAGTACTAGGCGTAGGAGATGCATCAGGCATGTTTCCTATCGATCCTTCAACGAAAACCTACCATCAAGAAATGAAAAATATTTTTGGTCAATTAATCGAAAAAGAGCGTATAGCGATTGATTTGGATCACATTTTGCCTAAAGTTCTAGTAGCAGGAGAAGAAGCTGGCAAGTTGAGCGAATCAGGGGCTTATCTGATCGACCCTACGGGAAACCTGAAGCCAGGAATCCCGATTTGTCCGCCAGAAGGAGATGCAGGAACCGGTATGGTCGCTACGAACAGTGTAGCCAAACGGACAGGGAACATTTCGGCTGGTACTTCCGCCTTCGCTATGATCGTATTAGAAAAAGAACTAGAAAATGTCCATCCGGAAATCGACATGGTCACTACACCTTCAGGAGAACTAGTAGGTATGGTTCATACGAATAACTGCTCTTCGGATATCAATGCTTGGGTCAATATTTTTGAAGAATTTACCAATTCTTTGGGTATGGAGATAAGCAGAGATAAATTATTCACGGTATTATTCAACAAAGCGCTAGAAGGCGATACGGATTGCGGGGGATTACTTTCTTATGGTTATTTTTCCGGTGAAAACATTACAGGAGTAAATGAAGGAAGGCCATTATTTGTACGTACACCAGGTAGCCGTTTTGATTTAGCGAATTTCATGCGGATCCATTTAGCCAGTGCTTTTGGCGCAATGAGAATCGGAATGGATATATTGAAATCTGAGGATGTCCAAATTGATCGTTTAGTGGGGCATGGGGGGATTTTTAAAACACCAGAAGTTGGCCAGCGAATTCTAGCATCTGCTATGGAGGCGCCAGTTACAGTGATGGACACAGCCGGAGAAGGTGGAGCGTGGGGGATCGCGTTATTAGCAGCCTATATGATGGATCGACATGGGAAATCTTTAGAAAACTTCTTGGCAGAAGACGTGTTTGGACAAGACCAAGGAATCACCATCACACCTTCAGCAGAAGAAATAGCAGGCTATCAGATATTCATGAGTCGTTACCGTGAGGGGATCGACATTGAAAAAACAGCGATTCATCAATTGCAAGAAAAAGGAGTGATAGAAAATGCTGGAACAACTGAAAGAAGAAGTGTATCAAGCAAATCTTGACTTGCCTAAACACGGACTTGTCAAATATACATGGGGAAATGTGAGCGCTTTTGATCCTGATACACAATATTTCGTTATCAAACCTAGCGGGGTCAGCTATGAAGAGATGACAGCAGACGACATGGTCGTTGTGGACTTGGACAATCATATCATTGAAGGTAAACTCAATCCCTCTTCGGATACGCCTACTCATGCTGTTTTATATCGTTCATTTCCTCAAATCGGAGGAATCGTCCATACTCACTCGACATGGGCGACGATCTGGGCACAAGCAGGATTGGATGTTCCTGCGATGGGGACGACGCATGCAGATACTTTTTATGGATCGGTACCTTGTGCTCGATTTTTGACACAACAGGAAATCGACAGCGGATACGAATATGAAACAGGAAAAGTTATCATAGAAACATTCAAAGAACGCAAAATTGATCCCTTAGCAATTCCAGGGGTACTTTTACACGGACACGGTCCATTTACTTGGGGGAAAGATGCGCAAAGTGCGGTAATGAACGCAGTCGTACTAGATGAAGTATGCAAGATGAATTTATTTACCAGACAGCTCAATTCATTTTCAGAAGAGCTGCCTCAACGGATTTTAGATAAACATTATTTACGAAAACACGGAAAAAATGCGTATTACGGACAAAACAAATAAAAGGAGTGGCTAATTATGTTGAATATTGGAGAAAAAGAATTTTGGTTTGTTGTAGGATCACAGCATTTATATGGGGAAGAAGCACTGCGAGAAGTAAAGAAACATGCACAAGAAATGGTCGATGAACTGAATGAAAATGGCCAATTGCCTTATCCTATCCGCCTTCAAGAATTAGCAGTTACTGCTGATACGATCACAAAAATCATGAAAGAGGTCAATTATCGAGAAGAAGTAGCAGGTGTGATCACTTGGATGCATACTTTCTCACCAGCAAAAATGTGGATCCGTGGGACAAAGCTTCTACAAAAACCATTGCTTCATTTAGCTACGCAATATAACGAAAGCATTCCTTGGAAAACGATCGATATGGATTTCATGAATTTAAATCAATCCGCTCATGGCGACCGCGAATATGGGTTCATCAATGCTCGATTAAATAAACAAAATAAAATCGTCGTTGGCTACTGGAAACGACCTGAGATCCAAAAAGAGATTGCTGATTGGATGGATGTTGCAGTAGCCTATAATGAAAGTTTTGGAATAAAAGTGGCTCGTTTTGGTGACAACATGAGAAACGTGGGTGTCACAGAAGGAGACAAAGTGGAAGCACAGATTCAATTTGGTTGGACTGTTGATTATTTTGGTATCGGAGATCTTGTACAAGTAATCGATCGCGTATCAGACGAAGAAGTCGAACAATTATTTGAAGAGTACAAGGAATTGTATACCTTCGACTATGGTAATTATGAAGAAAAGACATGGGAAGAACATGTAAAAGTACAAGCTCAGCAGGAAATCGGTATTCGCCGTTTCTTAGAAGAAGGAGGCTATAACGCTTTTACGACTAATTTTGAAGACCTTTATGGAATGAAACAACTGCCTGGACTAGCTGTACAACGTTTGATGGCAGAAGGATACGGTTTTGCTGGGGAAGGCGACTGGAAAACTGCAGCGATTGATCGGTTGCTGAAAATCATGGCTCGAGGAAAAGATACAGGATTCATGGAAGATTATACTTACGAGCTAGCTAGTGGCCAAGAAGCAATCTTGGAATCCCATATGATGGAAGTAGATCCGACGCTTGCTGCGACGAAACCAAGAATCGTTGTTTCTCCTTTATCAATGGGAGATAGAGAAGATCCGGCGCGTCTTGTATTTGATGGGAAAGCAGGAGAAGGGGTAGTCGTATCGATGGCAGACTTCGGTACGCATTATAAACTGCTGATCAATGAAGTAGAAGCCTTTGAACCCACAACTGAAGCACCTAATTTGCCTGTTGCACGTGTGCTATGGAAAACTAAACCGAATTTCCATGAAGGTGTCCATTCATGGATTCAGGCAGGTGGCGGTCATCATACCGTTGTCTCGCTAAATCTAACAACAGATCAAATTGAAACATGGGCAAAATTAGTTGAGTTGGAAACCGTTGTTATTAGATAAAAAGAGGTTGTGAAAAAGCCGCTTAGTTTTAAGAAAAAAGAAGAGATTGACGAAATTTGCTTTTCAACTTTTTTGAAATTTTGTCTTATTATCAATGTTAGCTAACTGAACACCATTTATCAAGAAATCTCACCCACAATATTTTGCTCTCAAAAATAAGGCTTATGGCAGTAACTTGCCATGGCCTTATTTTTATCGCTAAGCCTACTCTGCTCTAGCTGCTATTTTTGCTTCTAGGAAGTCAAATGGTAAACAGTTGTCTAATTGCAGTAATTTCGAGATACTTGTTAGTAAGGAGGGGGTTTTATGTATCACGTTCATTTGATTGATGCTATTCCAGAACAAGAGATAGAAAAGTTACAAGGGGAATATTTCAAAATAATAGATGATTTGCCAGCCGAAGGAATAGTCATTCGTAGTACGAAAGTGAAAGATGAATGGCTTACACCAGATTTGCTAGCAATTTCAAGAGCTGGTGTTGGGGTGAACACGATCAACGTTGAAAAAGCTTCTGAAAACGGGACGATCGTCATGAATACACCAGGCGTAAATGCTAATGCAGTAAAAGAGCTTGTTTTGTGCTGTTTGCTCTTATCTTCCCGTCCGATAATCGAAGCAAGTCGTATGGTACAAACACTAACAGGTCCTAATATTTTAGAACAGGCAGAAAACAAAAGAAGTACTTATGTGGGACGAGAATTGCAAGGCAAAACCATCGGTCTTCTTGGTCTTGGCGCGATAGGCACAAAAGTAGCGCTAAGTTGCTATGGCTTAGGGATGGATGTCTTGGGTTATTCTATCCGCGATGCCCAGTTGGATTATGTTCGGCAAGCAGATTTAGAAACAGTTCTTTCTACCTCGGATTACATCGTAGTCATGCTGCCGTTGACAGAAGATACAAAAGGATTGATCAATCAGGCGAATATAGAAAAAATGAAAAAAGATGCTGTACTTATCAATGTAGGAAGAAGTGAAATCGTTGATAAATATGCTGTTATGCAAGCATTGGAAAAACAACATCTGGCCAAATACGTGACTGATTTCCCAGAAGAAGAGTTCTTAGAAAATGACCGTATACTTATGTTGCCTCATCTAGGGGGATCGACTCAGGAAGCTTTGGCAGACAGCGGACGTTTGGCAGTTGAAGCCTTAAAAGATTATCTTTTGTTCGGTACGGTTAGAGAAGCGGTCAATTATCCATCCGCACGAATGTTTTTCCAAGCGCCGTTTCGATTCACTATATTTTATCAAAAGAAAACCAATATATTAGCAGAGATATTTTCTCTGCTGAATAAGAACGAGCTAGTGATCGCAGATATATCGCGTAATCATAAGAATGAGCATGTCTACATATTGATTGACATAGACAGTACTGATTTTGAACAGCTCAATCAAGTGAAACAACAGCTAGAAAAAATTTCTGGAGTACGAAAAGTCCGCTTATTAAAGAAACCAGAAAGGTCATAAAAAAAGAGAATATTTGGATTTCATTAATTCTTCTTTTCGTTCTTTACTTTCGAATTTCGTACAACTAAAATAAGAGAAACAACATTCTTTTGTTGATAGAAATGAAGGAGCAAGCATTTGAAAAGATATATAAGCAGACTTTCAACCAAACAGAAAAAGATTTTAAAAGGAACAGTAGCGATCATCAGTATCTTTTTTCTTGTTGTTTTTAGTAATTTATTTTTGCAGTGGTGTCAAAATGATCTATCCGTAGACCTTGCGTTGAAATTTGCTTTTTCTTGGCATACGGAAAAATTCTTCTTAGCCTGTTTCGTCTTGCTGATTATTCTTATTTTTCTGATTGCACTAGCAGGATCTGTCCCTTTAGGTTCCCTTACGTATGTCGTAGCCATCGGTGTATTAGGTTTTGCAAATTATATGAAAATGAGTTATCGGCAAGAACCGATTTATCCAGACGATTTGAAGATGATCACTGAAATCGGATTGCTGAAAGATATGACCGGCACTATGCTGTTTACAGTAATCTTAGCTGCCGCAGGAACCGTGCTAGGATTGTTCTGCTGGTACATGTTTCGAAGCCTGAAAAAAGGAAGGCGATTCCAATTGATCCGATTAACGACACTGCTTGTGGCAATTGGACTGCTAGGGTATATCAGTAATTTCAACAATCCCGATAATTTGTTGCGAAAAGCATATAATAAAACGGCACTATGGATACCTTACAGCCAGAAAATGAACTACTATAACACTGGTTTTATCGGTGGGTTTTTGTACAATCTGAAGGTAGAACCAATGGATGAACCTGAAGGATATTCGAAAGCAAAGATCAAAGAAATCACTGAAAAATACCAGAAGATAGCCGATGAAAAAAATAAAGCTGTAGAGGAAGAGTCGCCGAACATCGTGTTCGTAATGAGTGAAAGTTTCTCAGATCCTAGTCGATTAAACGGCGTAGAAGTATCTGGTGAGCCATTGGCAGATTATTATGAAGTAGCTGATCAAACATATAGTGGCAATATGCTTTCTCAAAACTATGGCGGTGGAACAGCAAATATCGAATTCGAAGCATTGACTGGTTTTTCTATGGCGTTGTTTAATGCTCAACTCACCACTCCTTACACGATGCTAGTGCCAAAAATGGATCAGCTTCCTTCTATCGTTTCAGCGTTAAACGCACAATCATACCAGACGACAGCGATCCATCCATACAATACTTCGATGTATAAAAGAGAGGATGTTTATCAGATATTAGGATTTGACCAGTTCATCAGCGAGCGTACGATGACCTACACGGATACGATAGAGAATAATCCATATATTTCTGATGAGTCAGCTTACAAAGAAGTAATGACACTTCTCAAGGAAGAAAAAACACCTCAGTTCATTCATTTAGTCACGATGCAGACACATATGCCTTACAATGGAAAGTATGATAGACTGGGCTATTCTGCAGAGATTTCAGATGGAAGTGGGACGCTTGACTTAGAGAATTATCTGCAAGATATTTCCTATAGCAGCACGGCACTGAAGCAATTCACGGAAGAACTGAAGAATCTTTCTAGAAGGACTCTAGTTGTTTTTTGGGGGGATCATCTGCCAGGGATCTATTCAGATACCATCCAAGCCAAAAATGATAAACAAACATTGCATGAAACACAATTCTTGATGTTTGACAGTAAAGGAAAATTAGAAAAGAAAACGACTCAAGATGCAATAACCAGTCCTTTTTATTTTGCAGCGAATCTAATGGAACAGACGAATCAGACAACGAATGGTTTTTATCAGCTGCTTTTATCATTAGAACAAGAACTTCCGGCGTTTGAACGAGAACTGTACTATCAAAACGGACAGTGGTATAAAGAAGCGCAATTCAATCGCTCGCAACAAGAGATTTACGACGAATATCAATTGATCCAATATGACATTGTCGCAGGGAAACAATATAGTTTAGCAGATGGTTTCTTTGAGCACGAATAAGAATGGCGAGCTGTATAGAAACCATTAAATTTTTTCAAGTACTTGTCATTTGAGGATAAAAACAAGTAGAATAAATAATAACAACAATGGAGAAAGTAGGAAAACAAATATGTTACCGAATATTGGCTATTATGTGCAGTCCATCGATCAAATCGTCAAGGAAACCGAAGCAATTGGAGAAGGAATGCATCCGAAATATGAAGTGATCAGAAACGCAATCGATGAAGGAAAAACAAGTGAACTGGACAGATCGACTCTTGAAGAGACCGTCCAGTTATTTGAAGAAGGAACAAAAAAATATCGGGCAATGCTTAAGAAAGTCAGTACATTGCGCCCACCAGCAAAAGCAATGGGCATTCATAAAAATTTTGAAAAAGCTTATCTTTCATATGTAGCAGGCTGTGAAGAAATGATTCAAAGTATTGATCTTGAGTCAGGGGTAGATAAAGATTTATTCAATACATCTGAAGCAAAACAAGACCAAGCGACTGACCAATTGACAGCTGCCATCCAAAAAATGACTAATTTGTTATTGAAAAAATAAAAGAAAAATTTGATGACAATAAAAACTAGAGTTATCTAATATAAATGTAATATTGTCTTTATGATAGAGTGAACAAAATCCTTTATGATAAGAACATACCTATAACCAACAACCTTGTACTTACTCAAAATTGAGTAAATACTCCTTTTCCGCAGAGTCTAACCAACTCGGCGGTTTTTTTATTTATAGAAAAGGACATCAGAACAGACGAAAAAGTCTTGCGCTGATGTCCTTTTCAGATAGTATGGAAGGTTGATTAGTTTTCTACATTCCGTACATATTGTTCAAAGTAGTTCTGTAAATCGGCTTTGAGTTTCTGATATTCCTCTTCGCTATACTCTTTATCTTCGATTTTCCCATCAAAGAAAGGAATATTCAGTTCTTCCCGCAACCTGTCTAATACGTCTTGCTGATTCATTTTATTCTCCTTTTCTTGCTAACGATCAAAATAAACACAGACACATTCTGGTGCATAGACATCTTTTTGCAATAATTCCAGTAATCCTGTTTCAGGATGACGGCGGTATAATGTCAGATTATCGGTATTCTGATTAGCACATACGACAAAACCATTGCTTGGATCTAGTGCGAAATCGCGAGGGAAATCGCCTTCTGTTGAGATGATTTGTTTATTTTGGATGTGAGAACCATCTTCGGAAACTGCGAATACGGCAATCGAGTTGTGTCCCCGATTAGAAGCGTAAAGGAACTTGCCATCATTGGAAATGCGGATAGCAGCCCCTCCATTTTCACCGTCGAATTCTTCTGGCAAGGTCGATATTTTCTGTAATTCTTCAAAATCACCTGTTTCTTTATCATAAGAAAGCACTCGGACTGTGCTGTCTAATTCACCAAATAAATAGGCGAATTGTCCATTCGGATGAAAGACGAGATGGCGAGGGCCTGTTCCTGGCTCTGCAGTGAAGGTAGTTACAAGATTCAATTTGCCGTTTTCGGACACATCATAAGTATACACACGATCTGTACCAAGATCACACACGACTAATCGTTGGTCAGGAGTCAGATCCGTATAATGGACATGCGCATGATCTTGGTTTTTATGAGGGCCTGTCGCTTCTTGATGGAATACTGAATCCGCTGCTTTCAGCTCGCCATCTCCTAATAGGTGATAGACATTTACTTCGCCTTTATGGTAGTTGGCCCCATAGAGCAATTGCCGTGTTTCATCAACCGCTACATAACATAAAGGAGCCCCAGACTCTGTTACCGCATTCAAAAAATGAAAATCCTTGTCGTACGCACCGGCACCACCTAATCCGTCTACACTGGTAACCGTGTAAAGATTGCCAGCTTTGCTTTTTGCTAGGTAAGTAGGGCTGTTCTCTTCAACAGCCAATGAAAGACTGGATAATTCTTCTTTTTCTGTATCAAGATCGATCGTATAGATTCCTTTGCTTTCGCGGCGTGTATAGGTTCCTAAAATTATCTTTTCGATCATATGAGCTGATTCCTCCTAATGGTAATGAAATAGTTTTCGTTTTTATTCTATCACATAATTATTCCCCACGGCTAAAGAATGAGAATGTGTTATACTGTTTTTGAAAGCAAGTAAAGGAGAGAGTGCGATGATTCAGGCAACGATTACAGAAATTGGAACAGAAGCAATAAACAAGGAAGAACCGATGCTGATTTTGTTCGATAAAACAGCAACAGCTGCCTTGCGAAAATATTCGGTGATTCAAGAGGTGTCGAAAGACGAACCTTTTTCTTTGAAAGCAGGCGGAACGATTACTTTTGATGATCAGTCGTATACGATCGATTATGTCGGTCCGATGGCCAATGGAAATTTAGAGACGGTAGCTCACGTATCATTGATTTTTGATACCTGTCCAGAAGAAGGACAAATTGCAAACGGAATCTATCTCCATCCGCATGAACTGCCTGCTATTGGTTTGGGAAGCCAAATTATTTATAACTAACAGGAGGACTTATGGAAGGGAAAAATAAGAAGAACAGACCGGTGTCTTGGTTTTGGCGCTGGTTTTTAAATAATCAAGTGGTCACAGCTTTACTTGTTGTATTGTTAATATTGCTGATCGTCTTTTTATTTACAAAAGTTTCTTATTTGTTTGCACCGATCTGGCAATTTTTAGCAATCGTAGGACTACCTATTATTCTGGCAGGCATCTTGTATTACTTGATGAATCCGGTAGTTGATTACTTTGAGAAGCGAAAAGTACCAAGGCTCTATAGTATCATTGGGCTGTTTGTTTTGGTCGTTGCATTAATCGTATGGGGAAGCGTAGTGATCATACCTAAGATCCAGGAACAAACAGTCAGCTTTATCAGTAACTTTCCTCAATACGTTGATACGATCGATAACAAATTGACCGAGATCTTGAGAGACCCGCTGTTCAACCAATTTCGTGAACAGTTAGAAACAGCAGGTGATAAGTTCATGAATTCAGCAGGTGATATGATCCAAGACATATCTAAGAGTACAGTTCAGAGTCTTGGGAGTTTTGTTGGTGCGGTAGCGACTATTTTAGTAGCTTTGCTGACGATGCCGTTTATCTTATTTTATTTATTGAAAGATGGTAAGCGATTAGCCCCTTATTTCGTCAAGTTTTTACCAACGCGCATGCAAAAACCGACGTTGAATGTGCTGAGTGAAATGAATAGTCAAGTTTCTTCATATATAAGAGGGCAACTAACTGTGGCTTTTGCTGTGGCAATCATGTTTATGATTGGTTTTGCAATCATTGGTCTAGAATATGCTGTCACGTTGGGGATCATTGCAGGGTTCTTAAATCTGATCCCATACTTAGGTTCATTTTTAGCAATGATTCCAGCCATCTTTTTAGCTATTGTGGCAGGTCCATTCATGATCATCAAGGTACTAATCGTTTTTGCAGTAGAACAGACAATAGAAGGACGCTTGATCTCTCCGTTAGTATTGGGAAATCAGTTAGCAATCCATCCAGTAACGATTTTATTAGTTCTGCTGACGTCAGGGAAATTGTTTGGGATCGTTGGTGTGATCTTAGGGATTCCTGTTTATGCAGCAGCTAAAGTAGTGATTACTCATGTTTTTGAATGGTACACAACGATTTCTTCTCTTTATGAAGAAAATCCGTTGAAAAAGCAGAAAGAATAACAAAAAGAGACAGAGGAAAATTTCCAAAGCACAAATGTTGCTTTGAAGATTTTTCCCTCTGTCTCTTTTATATACATTTACCTCAATTTTAAAATGATTTACCTAAAGCAGCAGCTTTATCTAATGCATTTTGCATCAACTCATCTGCACGGTCAGGGTCATAATCGATTCCTTCGATGAATAGTTGATCTACTTGATTGATGCCTACAAAGTTCAAAATACCTTTTACATATTGAGAGGCAAAGTCTTGTCCGTTGTATACACCGCCGTTAGATTGGATGTGCAGCGCTTTTTTACCTGTCACTAATCCTTCTGGCCCGTTTTCTGTATAGCGGAACGTTTTTCCAGCTACATTGACAGTATCGAACCAAGCTTTTAATTTTGTTGGGATATTTAGATTCCATAAGGCGTTTGCGATAACGATTTTATCAGCAGCAAGGAACTGCTCTGTCAATTCATTGAAACGAGCGATTTTTTGTTGTTGACTTTCTGATAAGGAAGTGAATTCTGCACCAGCACGTAATGCTTCCCAACCTGATAATAATTCTTCATCGATTTCTGGAATATCATCGCGATAAAGTTCCAAAACAGTCACTTCATCATCTGGATGAGTTTCTTTATAACTTGTTAAAAAAGACGTCAACGCCTTAACTGTACGTGATTCTTCTGCAGTTAGGGGATGACCTTTGACTACTAAAACAGATGCCATATGCTTACCTTCTCCTTTTATTGCTATGATTGTTATAACTATGACTAACAAAATTAGTTTACTCGAAAAAGAAAAGGCTATCAAGTCATATTGATAAGGTTGAAGAATAAATAACTAAAAAAGACAGGATATAAAAGAGGTTGTGACACGATTTTTGTCACAGCCTCTTTTGAATCTAACAAGCAATGTTCAAGCAACGCTTGACTGAAGAGCTTCCATCCCACCAATGATATAAACAGCACGAAATCCGCTAGCAGTAAGTTGATCGGCTAATGCTTCTGATCGTCTGCCTGTATAGCTTAGAATATAATAAAGTTTTTTTGGATCTAGATTTTTTAATTGTCTTGGCAAGATAGCAGCGGGGATAGAAAGCGAGTGGCTTAAGTGTTTTTTTGTGTAATCTAAAGTATTTCTTGTATCTAAAACGATGCTGTCAGCATCGAGCGGCAATTTATTGAAGTCTTGGACACTAATTGATTGGGCCATTTATCTCATCCTTTGTTTAGTATGTGGCTATTTTAATGGGCAGCTCTCATTAATTCAAATGGAAGGATTCCTCTTATCACTTTTTTAATGTATCGGATAATAATGAAAAAAAACTATGCAAATATCTTGCGAAACAGGTGGGAGGTGTTATAATGACATAGCGTCATATGACAATGTGTCATCTTAGAAGAAAGGAGGATCCATATGCCGACACAGACATTTTTCCATTTGCCGAAAGAAAAACAAAAAAGGTTAATTGAAGCGGCGAGAATCGAGTTTTCTAGAGTACCTTTGAAAGAAGCCTCGATTGCTAATATCGTCAAATTAGCGGATATCCCTAGAGGCAGTTTCTATCAGTATTTTGAAGATAAAGAGGATCTTTATTTTTATTACTTTGAGACAATGAGACGTGACAGCTCTAAAGATATGTTGCAACTAATGAAAGAATCCGATGGTGATCTATTCAAAGGATTCGAATCCTATTTTTCTAAAATGATTTATGAGATTTTGGAAGGTGAGAATGCTTCTTTTTATCGTAACTTGTTTATGAACATGGATTACCGTGCCTCAAGAAAAGTCGCTCCTCATACGAGTCGCCAAAAATCGCCTCACGATCCACATAAAGAACACAAACAAGATGCAAAAGAGTTGCTTGAATTGATTGATCGGACGAAGCTGAAAGTAAAAAATGATCATGAATTGGAATTACTGATCCAATTAGTGATGAATACTGTATTTACAACAATTGCGCATTCGTATCGCTTATTTTCAACATCTGAAGATTACTCAGTAGAGCAAGCAATCAGTGAATTCAATTTGAAACTTTCTTGGCTGAAAAACGGAGTATATAAATAGAAAGAAGGGAACTAGATGCTAAAAATCGTAAAACGGATCTCCTTGACTTCAGCAATTGCAGCTGCAGTTTTCATGGTGATCCAAGTACTGGCAGATTTATATTTGCCGACACTTACCTCCAATATCATTGATAAAGGGGTAGCGCAAGGAGATGTCGATTATATTTGGCATACAGGTTTTGTGATGATCGGTTTTTCTTTGATCAGTATCTTAGCTGCTATTGCAAATACATTTTTTGCTACTCGAGAATCACAGAAACTGGGTAAGCAATTGCGTACGGATGTCTATAAAAAATCAGAGAGCCTGACAAAAGATGCGTTTGACAAATATGGAACGGCCTCTTTGATCACAAGAACAACCAATGATGTGACTCAAATCCAAATGGTCACACAAATGTTTTTACGTATGATGATCAATGCACCAATCACGTTGATTGGCGCAAGCATACTTGCTTATCAAAAAGATCATCAGTTGACAAAAATCTTCTTAGTCGTCATCCCAGTAATGATTATTTTGATTGGTGGAATCATGTATTTTGCTGTTCCATTATTCAAAAGCATGCAAAAGAAAACTGACCGTTTGAACTTGGTATTTCGAGAAGGGTTGACAGGTGTCAGAGTCATCCGCGCATTCGATAAGACACGCTTTGAAGAAAATCGTTTTGATTTAGCGAATAAAGATTATACAAATACAGCAATCAAAGTTAATACGATTGTCGCATTGATGATGCCGATGATGACATTGATCATGAGCGGTACAAACGTAGCAATCACTTGGTTTGGTGGACACTACATAGCAGATATGACCTTGGAAGTCGGTAATCTGATTGCATTTATGACTTATGCGATGCAGATCTTGATCAGCTTTATGATGCTTTCCGCTATTTTTATCATGGTACCTCGTGCACAAGCTTCAGCTGATCGTATCAATGAGGTGTTGGATGAAAAAATCGGTATCCATGACCCTGAAAATCCTAAAACCGTTTCTTTTGCTGGAAAAGAAGCAACATTGGCCTTCAATCATGTCAATTATCGATATCATGGAGCAGAAAAACTTGCATTGGAAGATATTGATTTTCAAGCTAAGTCAGGCGAAATCGTCGCAATCATAGGAGGAACTGGTTCAGGTAAAACGACCTTAGTCAATTTGATCCCCCGATTATATGACATCGAATCTGGTTCGATCCAAATAAACGGAACGGACATCAGTGAAATGACTCAATATAATTTGCGGGAGCTAATGGGCTTTGTTCCTCAAAAAGCAGTTCTTTTCTCTGGAACGATCCGAGACAATATGCAGTATGGTAAGCCGGATGCAACAGATGAAATGATTTGGAAAGCGTTAGAAATCGCACAAGCTAAAGATTTTGTTTCAGAGATGGAAGATGGATTAGATAGCCATGTGGAACAAGGAGGAGGAAACTTCTCCGGCGGACAAAGACAGCGTCTAGCAATTGCACGAGCATTAGTCAAAACAGCAGACATTTATGTGTTTGATGATTCCTTCTCAGCATTGGATTTCAAAACGGATGCCAATCTTCGCCAAGCATTGAAAACGAATATGAAAGAAAGTATCACGGTTTTAGTTGCTCAACGAGTAAGTACAGTAATGGATGCAGATATGATCCTTGTGCTAGATGAAGGAAAACTAGTTGGCAAGGGAACACATGAAGAACTATTGGCAACAAATGAAACTTATCAAGAAATCGTTCATTCACAACTAAGAGAGGAGGACTTAGCATGAGTAAAACAAACACACGTCCCTCTCACGGACCAGCAGGCGGTCCAGGACACGGCGGACCTGGCAGGAATCTCGGTGTAAAAGGGGAAAAGCCTAAAAATTTCTGGGGAACAGTACGCCGATTGTTTGGCTATATGTCTAAACGTATGGTTGCAATCATCGCTGTATTTGTACTAGCAATAGCAGCCGTGATTTTCCAAATCCAAACACCAAAAGTTTTGGGGAAAGCAACTACAGAAATATTCAAAGGTGTAATGGCTGGCGCGCAACAGATGCAACAAGGGCAACAAGTAACAAAATTTCCGATAGATTTTGATAAAATTGCGCAAATCATTGCAACAGTAATCGTGATGTATTTGATCTCAGCTGTATTCAACTTTTTACAGCAGTTTATTATGACACGTGTTTCACAGCGGACAGTTTATGAGTTGCGTCATGACTTGGAAGCCAAAATGAATCGTGTACCGATTTCCTATTATGATACACATACAAATGGCGATATCATGTCTCGAGCAATCAATGATATGGATAACATCGCAAGCACGCTGCAACAAAATTTGACTCAATTTGTAACTAGTGCAGTCACATTGATCGGGGTCATCGTGATGATGCTTTCAATCAGCTGGCAATTAACGTTAGTCGCGTTATTGATGATCCCTTTAAGCTTGATCATCGTTATGGTCGTTGCGCCAAGATCACAAGTGTTTTTCGCAGATCAGCAAAAAAGTTTAGGTTTATTGAATAACCAAGTAGAAGAAACATATGGTGGTCATACGATCGTTAAAACATTCAATCATACTGAAAAAGATCAGGAAGTATTTGAAAAAGAAAATCAGAATCTGTATGCCGCTGGTTGGAAAGCTCAATTTATTTCGGCAATCATCATGCCGTTGATGAATTTCGTTAAAAATCTAGGCTATGTGTTCGTCGCTGTACTAGGCGGAGTAAAAGTTGCAAATGGGAACATGACATTAGGGGATGTTCAAGCATTCTTGCAATATACGACACAGTTCTCTCAACCAATCACTCAACTTGCAAGTTTGATGAACACTATCCAATCAACGGTTGCTTCAGCCGAACGGGTATTTGAAGTGTTGGATGAAGAAGAGATGTCCAATGAAAAATCTGGCCTTCCAGAAGAAAAAGATACACCATGCAAAGTTCGTTTTGAAAATGTTCAATTCGGCTACACACCAGATAACTTGCTAATGACTGATTTCAACTTGGATGTCAAACCTGGTGAGATGGTCGCTATTGTAGGGCCAACCGGTGCAGGAAAGACGACACTGATCAACCTTCTTGAACGGTTCTACGATGTTTCTGGAGGCAGTATTCGTTACGATGGTGTAGATACCCGTGACCTTTCACGTGATGAATTGCGCGCACAGTTTTCAATGGTACTGCAAGATACGTGGCTGTTTACAGGAAGTATCTATGACAATATCAAATATGGGAACGACGATGCAACAGATGAACAAGTCATTGAAGCTGCTAAAGCCGCTCACGTAGATGATTTTGTTCGTAAATTGCCAGAAGGATATAACACTGTATTAAACGAGGATGCAAGCAATATTTCGCAAGGGCAACGTCAGCTGATCACTATTGCGCGGGCATTCTTAGCAAATCCGGATGTCCTGATCCTTGATGAAGCAACATCTAGTGTAGATACACGAACAGAAATACTGATTCAAAAAGCGATGAACCGCCTATTGGAAAACCGAACAAGTTTTGTTGTCGCTCACCGCTTGTCTACAATACGCGATGCAGACAACATTATTGTGATGAATCATGGTTCGATCGTAGAAACTGGAAACCACGATACATTGATGGAAAAAGACGGATTCTATGCAGATCTTTATAACAGTCAGTTTTCTGAAGAAGAAGCTTCATAGAAACGTACAAATTTATTATTTTTCTTTACCGCATGAAGCACATTTCAAGAAAATGAGTTTCATGTGGTTTTTTACTCATTTATTTACAAAAAACAAGTAAAATGCGAAGTTTCTCACACTTTTTTTAACAAAAACAAAGTTATTGCTTGAAAGAAGAAGAATCCATCGTTAAAATAAAGCTTGACGTAGAGGGGAGCAAGAAATATGAGAGATTTTCAATTGGGGGCTGCCACCTATTTAAAAAGTGTAGCCATTCGGGTGAAAGACCGAGATAAAATGATTGATTTTTACAAGAACGTTGTTGGCTTTGATTTGAAAAGAGAAGAAAACGAATTAGCCATTTTAGGAACAGAAGAAGCTGGAAGTGAAATGTTGCTGCTGGAAGAAAGTCCTAGAGCGAATGATCACATGGGGAAGATCAAAAAGCTGAACCGTTTCTCATTGATTATCCCTAGCACAGAAGAACTGGCAGATATTCTTTGCCGTATTCGTAAAATGAATTATCCAATCAAAGAAGCTTTAGAAGATCATGGACGTATGGGGATTTTACTCGTAGACCCAGAAGAGAATGAATTAGAAATTTACCATGAAGAGAATAAGAATGACCAAAGAGAAGTTCCAGAGACGATGGATCAAGAAGCGTTGTTAAGAAAATCTGAAGAAAAATTCAGTAAACTATCAGCAGGATCTTATTTTGAAAAAATCCATTTAAATGTTACTGATTTAGCAAAAGAACGCCAATTTCTTAATCGTGTCCTTGGTTTGAAGGTACATAATGAAGAAGAGGGCATCCATGTATTGAATGAAGGAGACTTCCATGTTGGATTGACAGAAGCAAGTGGTGGTGCCATCGATTTGCCTACAGATGAAGTGATTGGACTTGATTTTCTGAAATTCATGATTGATACTGAAAGCATGGAAGGACTGATTGCTCACTTGCAGCAATTATCAGTCGATTTCTTCTTGGACAAAAAGCATACAGTACTCACAATCTATGATGCCATAGGAATCGAATGGTGGTTCGTCAGTGAGCCAAAAGAAAAGAATAAAACTGACATTCGATGCGACGCTTAACTTTTTCTTTCTTAACGATTGTCGCATGTCTCGTCATTTTATGAACGGTCATACTATCACTTGTTCTAGAGATAGAAAGAGCAAACAGTATACCGAATGAAACTGCGTGGTTTTCCGCGCAGTTTTTTTGTGTAAAAAGGTTGATTCCTCATAGATTAAGCTTTAAGCTTGGACTGTAAGAATCTGACAGAAAAGCAGGAGAAAAAGATGTACCCACAAACGAAACAGCTTATTTTGAAAAAAATGGAAGAAGGATTTTATCCAGGTGTAGCAGCCGCCTTCATCAAAGAAAATCAAGTAGAATCATTTACAGCTGGCTTTGCCCAAGTCGTTCCTGAAAAACAGCCGATGACAGAAGATCTGTTGTTTGATGCAGCATCACTGACGAAAGTCGTTGCAACCACTTCATTAGTTTTGCGTCTATTAGAAGATGGAAAAATAGAACTCGATCAACCACTGCATAAATATCTTTCTGAATTCGAAAATCAGACAATCACTTTGCGTCATTTACTGACACATACTTCTGATATCAAAACATGGATACCAAACAGAGATGAGCTATCTCAGGAAGAATTGATTGCCGCTTATTTGAAGCTAGAACCAGGTGAGCAACTAGGAAAAGAAGTAAAATATACAGATGCCGGAACGATTCTTCTTGGATTGATGCTGGAAAAAATTTACCAAGAAACTGCAGTGGAAATCTTTCAAGAACAAGTATTGGAACCATTAGAAATGATGAACAGCTTATTTCTTCCTTTTCCTTCCAAAAAAATCGTTCCCACAGAACAACTGCCTTCGGGTGAGGTTTTGCGTGGACAAACTCATGATCCGAAAGCAAGAGTTTTAGCTGAACATGCAGGAAATGCTGGGCTCTTTATCGATTTGAACGACAGCATTACTTTTGTCCAAATGTATTTGAACAAGGGAAAAATCAGTAATGGTCGGTTTTTAGAAGAAGAAACGATTGATTCTTTGCTACAAGATCAAACTCCAGAAAGAAATGGCTATCGTTCTCTAGGGTGGGATTTAAAAAAAGATGTAGGAGACGGTCATGCGATTCTTTTTCATACTGGTTATACAGGTACGTTTTTCTTGATTGATATAAAAACACAAGAAGCGTTGATATTTTTGTCTAATCGCGTACATCCTGTCGATCATCGTGCGGAGTATCTCATATGTCGAGATGAAATTGTTGAAAATTTTTTGAAAGAGAAAGCGGTATTACAGAAATAATGCTATAATAGCTATGAAAAATGAGAGGAGTTTGAATTATGCAAGAACCTATGTTTTTAAAACCAGTTTTTCAAGAAAAAATTTGGGGAGGAAGCCGCTTACGTTCAGTCTTCGGTTTTGATATCCCTAACGATAAAATCGGAGAAGATTGGGCGATCAGTGCGCATCCTCATGGTGTCAGTGTAGTAGAAAATGGCGAATTCAAAGGGAAAAGATTAGATGAACTATGGTCAGAACACAAGGAATTGTTTGGCCATCCTTCAGAACCAGTGTTTCCATTATTGATCAAGATCTTAGATGCAGAAGATGATCTATCTGTACAAGTACATCCAGATGATGCCTATGGGATGAAACATGAAGGTGAATTAGGAAAAACTGAGTGCTGGTATATCATCGATGCTGAACCTGGTGCAGAAATCATCTACGGTCATCATGCAAAGACAAGAGAAGAACTAGCTGAGATGATCAAAAATGGGCGCTGGGATGATCTTTTGAAGAAAGTACCAGTTAAAAAAGGTGATTTCTTTTATGTACCAAGCGGAACGATCCATGCTATTGGTAAAGGGATCATGATTTTAGAAACACAACAAAGCTCCGATACGACCTATCGCGTGTATGACTACGACAGAAAAGATGCGCAAGGACAAACAAGAGAGCTGCATATCCAACAATCGATCGATGTAACAACTGTCCCTGCCAAAACACCAGAACTACAAATCAAAGAAGTTCGAAAAGGGAATTCATCGATCGTCACTTATTTAGAAACTGAGTTTTTCAATGTATATGAGTGGGATATTAAAGGAATCGCATCTTTCAAAAAACAAGCCCCTTATACGTTGATGACAGTGATTGAAGGAGCAGGAGACCTTGTTGTTGACGGAAAAACATATCCATTAGAAAAAGGAACAAGCTGTATCATTCCAAGTGGCGTTTCTGAGTGGACGGTCCAAGGTGAACTAGCAATCATTGCGTCTGAACCAGGCAAATAGTTCCCAGATAGCTGAAAGCGGCAGACGGTTTTCGTTTGCTGCTTTTTCTACATAAAATCCGTCTATCAATAAATAGAAGTATGGTGAAAAAGATGGAATACAAATGGAAAGCAAACAGCAACAGTCGAGTGTTTACGAAACAACTGAGAAAAGCCGGACACCACTTGAATGAGATGATCATGCCAAACCTAAGTCTGTTTATTGCTTGGGGAATCTTGTCATTAGTAATGAAAGGTGTGTCTGGCGATTTGCACGCCACGTTGGAAGAGGTATGCCACTGAATGATTCAACTGCTTTTACCAATCTTGATCAGCTATTCAGGCGGAAAATCGGTAGGGGGACAAAAAGGAGCAGTCGCGGGCGCAATCGCTTCTTTAGGGTTGATTGCTCGTTCCGATGCCCCGCAAATCGTAGGAGCGATGATTATAGGGCCGCTTGCCGGCATCTCGTATGAACAATTTGTTTCTAGATTTCATGCGAAATTCAAAGGTGGTTATGAAATGCTTGTCAGCAACTTACTAGTAGGGCTGATTGGTAGTATTATTTGTATAATTGGAATCGTTTTTATTGAGCCAGCTTTAAATAGTTTCCACCTGTTGCTTGTCTCCGTCGTGTCTTGGCTAGTCAAAATGAATCTGTTGCCGCTTGTCAGTTTGATCCTAGAACCTCTAAAAGTACTATTTTTTAATAATGCAATCAACCATGGTGTGTTGACACCTTTAGGAATCGAATTCTCACAAACAGTCGGGTACTCTTACCTGTTTTTGATGGAGGCAAATCCGGGACCTGGTTTAGGGATCTTACTTGCTATCCTTTGTTTTGCAGAAAAACAGGAAAAAGTAAATGCGAGTGGAGCATTGATGATCCATGCGATTGGCGGGATTCACGAAATCTATTTTCCATTTGTCTTGCTGCGACCGTATCTATTTTTAGCTGTAATGGTTGGTGGAGCAAGTGGCACGTTGATATTCCAATGGTTAGATGCGGGATTAGCTACTCCTGTATCGCCCGGGTCACTACTCGTGATTTTTGCCAATACGCCTTATCCGCAACTAGCTGGGGTAAGTATAGGGATAGCAATCAGTACATTTGTGACCTTCATTTGTGCAACGCTGCTATTGAAATTACCGAAAAAAGAAGAAGGAGACAACACGGTCAAAGAAAGGGGAGAAATTTTGGAACTATCTACCATTCATTCTGTCGTTTTTGCGTGTGACTCAGGCATGGGATCAAGCGCTATGGGAGCTGCCCTGCTGAAGAAAAAATTAGCAGCGGAAAAAATTGATCTCGCTGTTGGATACAGCTCTGTCTATGAATTGAACAATCAAGTAAATCAGCTTGTTATCGTCCAACATGAATTAGCGGATCTTGCAAGAGAAAAAGTACCTCAAAGTCAAATTTTCGTATTGAATCACTTTTTGGAAACAGATATCTTGCTGTCACGAATAAAAAAAGCAATCCACGAACCAAATTGGAAAGAAAAAAAAGAGAGAGTAGAAGTAATAGAACAGAAAAAGTCGCCCGTCAACGTTGTGTTTTTGTATAAAAATAATAGACGTGGTTCACAAACCATGGGCATGGCGATTTTAAGTCAATTAGCAAAAAAAGAGAAAAAACAGTTTGTTATCTTAAAGGAACCAATCGAACAGCTCAAAATCCAAGAAGAAACGATTTATATCGCCCAAAGAGAACTAGCTGTAAATGAACAGCTAAAAGAAAAGATCCCTCAGCTAGTCCTAGTGGAACATTGGGTAGCTACGAATGAATACGAAAAACTTGTGAAGGGAGAAAAATAAGATGTACTTATCGCCCAGAGAAAAACAATTATTAGCAGAATTTCTCAGCAGTCCCTCACCTGTGACTATCCAAAAAATGATGAATTTATTGAAAGTCAGCAAGCGGACCATTTACCGCGAATTAGATAATCTTGAAGTCTCATTGAAATCGGTAAATGCTTCGTTGAAAAAAGTAGCAAGAGGTTCGTTTGTCATTGAGGCATCGGAAGAAGTAATGGAGCAATTAAAAGAAAATACAGAGGGGAAAAGCGATGATTTGCCTACTGCTAAACGCCAACACGCAATTTTAGCCGAGTTGTTACTAACGACAGAACCGTTGAGTCTTGCTCATTTTATGGAATTATACCGCATCAGTAATACTACTTTTTATGCAGATATCAAACAGTTGGAAGAAAGTATCCGCCAACTGCCTTTGGAAATCATTCGGAACCAAGGATATGAGATCGTAGGACCGGAAAAATACCGTCGGCTTCTAACAGCGAATGTATTAGAATTAGAAATCAATGAATATGAACTTTTTCATAGTATTCCTTTTGATTCATCGCTGAATTACTTTTTTCGATTCGTTGATCCGCAACATCTGTCTCTTGCACGCCAAGTAGTCGGGGAAGAATTGATCCAAAAAAAGACTAATCTAAGTGATAGAAAACTTGAACATTTGGTTTTGATGCTGACATTGACGATGGATCGTGTAACGAAAAATCATTTACTGACAAATGAGACGTATAATGGTCTGGCAAACAAAGAATTGCTTCAGACCGCTAAACGATTATTCTCACGGATTGCTTCTGAGACAAAACAACTTTACCCAGTAAATGAGATCGTCTTTTTTGCAGGATTATTAAATGACTTCACGAACTCATTTGATCAGAATTTCTTTGAAGAAACGTTCGATACACAGCTTGCTTATTTAGTAAAACAACTGATTCAAGAAGTAAGTGAAGAGACGAATGTCCATTTTTATGAAGATGAAACCTTGTACAAAATGCTTTTGACCCATTTGTCTGGTGTGTTTTCAAGAGCCGTTTTACAAGAAGAGACACTGACTAATCCGATTTTAGAAAAAATCATGGTTCAATATGAGGAAATTGCCAATGCAATCCGCAAAGCAGTAGAGCGGATTTTTCAAGAAAAGAAATTATCAGAAGAAGAGATCGCATATATGGTCCTTCATTTTGCAAATTCATTAGAAAGAAGCCCGAAAGAAAGCGATATCAGTATCGCAGGATTCTCACCAAGCGGCTTAGCTTCTACTAGCATGTTGGAACTGCGTTTGAAACGGTATTTTCCTTTCATTCAACAGATTCATTTCTATCGGATCGCTGATTTGAAAAAAATTGATTTACAAGAAGAATATGATATTGTTATTTCTACATCTATTCTACCAGGATATGATGGAAAATATATTTTAGTCTCCCCGCTACTGCTAGAAGATGAAGTCAAGCAGCTAAAAGAAGCTTTTTCGCATATTGAGAAGAAAAAAAGGCAAAAGAATACGTATAACAGCAATAACGAGTGGATGCTAGAAGATACTTATGAGGAAACGATGCATTTCATGGAGCAAATCAATCAATTACTTGATCGTTTCTTTATTCAAGAACTAGATAATCCTAATACGGTCTCTGAAACGATTCGCAGTTTATTTCCTTATTTTCCTGAAGGACTAGTAACAGATGAAGAGGTGGTTCATCGCCGACTGCTTAAGCGATATGGACAAGCACCTATCGGAATTCCTCATACAAATATGGGGTTATTCCATACATCCAGCTCATTGGTTTCTAAACCGATCTTTTGTATTTTCAATTTGAAACAACCGTTGACAATTGACGGGATGGATAGACAGCCAGTCGATTTGTCCCGTATGTTAGTTATGCTGGCGCCTTCGCCAATCCAAGAAAAAGACGGGATTCTTTTAGGAAAGATCAGTGGAGCAATCATCATGAACGATTTGAACACCGAGATCTTCCGCTCAGGAAATAAAGAAATCGTTTATCAATTGTTAGCGAAAATCCTGATTGAAGAAATAAAGAAATGAGGGTGAAAAGATGATCCAGCTACCAGCAGAAAAAATATTGCTCGATCAATCCTATCAAAATTGGAAAGAAGCGTTGACCGAGATCGGCCAGTGGATGACCCAACAAGGGGGAATCAAACCGGCATATATCCAATCAATGATCGAAAGACAAGAAAAAGCGAGTGTCTATATCGGGAATTTCGTAGCCTTGCCACATGGGACTGACAAAGATGAAGAAGTAGTAGAAGAAGGGATCTATTTAGTCCAAGTACCTGATGGTGTGGACTTTGGAACAAAAGAGGAACCAAAAATCGCGACACTCTTATTTGTAGTGGCTTTAAAAAAAGAACATCAGTTAGCTGTGCTACAAGATTTAGCCTTTTTTTGTTCAGACATCGACCAAGTAATGGCACTCAGTGATGCGGAAACCATTGAAGAAGTCCAAATGATTTTTGAACATGGACATATATAACCAATGTTCTCAGTAAAAAAGATGCCTTGCATCAAGTAATAACTTCAACCAAGTGAAAAATAGGAGACGGTGACAAGATTTTTGTCACCGCTCCTATTATTTTTGTGTTTTAATAACTCTTTTTTATATAGATAGCGCACATACCTATGAATAATAGAACAATACTCCATGTACCAAGTGTCAAGATACCATTCATGAAAGTAACCTGTTCTGAAGCTAGTGGAGAGAAAATATCTCCTCCTACGATCACATTTTGAAAATCAACATAAGAAGTTGGCAAGTAATGACTGATTGATTCTATCCATCCAATCGAAGAAAACAAGCGATACTCTGCTAAGAAAAGACAAAGAAGTGTACCTAAAAGATTGACTAGAGAATGTTCAAATAAAGCAGATAGAAGAAAACTGATCGTACTTAAAAAGAACACCCACAACAACAAGAACAGAAAACTCTGGAAAAGATATGCATACATCGGAAGGATTCGTATCTCCTGACCAATGATCGTTCCTACAGGATAACGGAAGTCGCCCAAACCATTTTTGATTACTACTAGTATAGAGACGAACAAAAATGGAATCACGAGACTTAGCATAGCTGCACCATAATAAACGGTGAAACGGATGCTATGTTTCTTTACCATACTATCCGGTAATAGATTGACTAGAGAGATTACCTGCTTTCTTTTTTCATAAGAGATGATCGAGGAAAGAAACAAGGCGGTTATACATAAAATCAAAAAACTAGAAATCATTCCTGAAAAAATATTTTCGTAGTAATTCGCTAAAGGGAGGTGCGCTGGCAAGTCAAAAATTGAATATCTTTGGATCTGATGTTCTTTCATATAACGGAGCAACTCTACACGTTTTTGTTGTTCAATGATTGGAAGTCCTTGTCTTTGACCAGAAATCAGCCGGCCCAGTATATCTTTTTCATAATGATAAGTTGCTTCGACCATTTCCTGGACATTCCCTGTGTTTTTTGCACGTAAAATTGCTTCGATCAGTTTGTTGCTTTTCTCTAAACTTTCCACAAATTCTTTCTCATTCTCATCTTCTTTCAACGTTTCAATCAAACGTTGCGTCTCTTCATAGTTATGATTCAGTTCATCGAATTCTGTATAAGCAAGTTCATGATCAAAAAAAAGTGGGAATGCAAAGAGCACGATCAACAATAGAGGGAATAAAAAGTTTACTTTGTTTTTTAGTAAGAGATTGCGTTCAAATGTAAATAAAGTCATAGTTACACCTCATACAATTGACGATAAATAGCTAAAATCTCTTCCATATTTGAGGATTCTGTGACGATTTCTCCATTTTTTAGAAAACATGCTTTAGAACAAATCGATTGGATATTCGCGATAGCGTGGGAAGAAAGAAGAATCGTCTTCCCCTCTTCCTGCCATTGTCTGATCAGCCTATTCAAGATATCAATACTTCCTGGGTCTAACCCGTTCAACGGTTCATCGAATAACATGACAGATGAATCACTGATCAAGTAAGCAGCAAGCAAGACATGTTGTTTCATTCCTAGAGACATTTTTCCAATCGGCAAAGTAAGGTACTCAGTCATCTTCAATCGTTGGAAAACAGTTTGGCATTCTACTTTGCTCTGCCAATAGTATTTGATCAAAGTCAAATAATCAACAGCCGTTAGATAGTCGGATAACTGATTCGTTGATTCTAGAAAAAAGAAAGACCGGCGATAATCTGTATAAGCAGTAGGAGAGATGTTGTGAAGGGACAATTGATCATAAGTTGTTGGCAGCAGTTGGGCAATGCCATTCAGCAAAGTTGTTTTGCCAAATCCGTTCGGGGCAATCAAAGCAGCTACTTCTCCTGATTCTACTAAAAGATCCAATTGTCGAATCACACGTTTTTTACCACGTTTCATGTTCATGTTTTTGATCAGTAATGTCATAGATAGGTCTCCAATATAAATTTTAATATCATAATAAAACAAAAAGCATCCAAATAAAATGCTGACAAAAGTTATTATTTACATATTATAAAAAAGTTAAAATAACATGTTTATTTAAAAGTAAAGTTTGCTGATCCCAAAATTTTTTTATTTTGCTGATATCCTCAAACCTTTGGCACAAAGTTTCGTGCCAAAGTACGACTATTTCTCTTTTTAGTAAGCGAATACAATTAGAGTATCAAAAGGAGAGAGGAAGAGACAAAATGGAACGGATGATTCCCAAAAACAACATTTCGCTAAAAGCGAGGGTACAAAAATTAGGCAGTACCTTATCAAGCATGGTCATGCCAAACATTGGAGCACTGATTGCTTGGGGTGTGTTAACGGCTTTATTTATCCCAGATGGTTATTTGCCAAATGAAGCTTTTGCTACCATGGTAAGCCCGATGCTAACTTATCTGATTCCTTTATTGATCGGCTATACTGGCGGAAAAGTAATTGCTGGTGACCGCGGATCAGTTGTGGGAGCAATTGCAACGATGGGTGTGATTGTCGGAACAGATATTCCAATGATGCTAGGTGCGATGATCATGGGACCTCTTGGTGGATATGCTATCAAGAAATTTGATCAGCTGTTCCAAAAACGGATCAAATCCGGTTTTGAAATGTTGGTCAATAATTTTTCAGCAGGTCTTATCGGTTTTGGATTAGCGTTATTAGGTTTTTCTGCGATAGGTCCAGTTGTCGATACATTGACTCAAGCAATGGCAAAAGGTGTAGAGATCATTTTATCTGCCCATTTGATTCCATTGACAAGTATTTTTATTGAACCAGCAAAAATCTTATTTTTGAATAATGCAATCAATCATGGGATTTTGACACCATTAGGAACTGAACAAGTAGCAGATGCAGGAAAATCTATTCTATTCTTGCTTGAAGCAAATCCTGGTCCAGGACTTGGCGTATTACTTGCTTTTACTTTGTTTGGCAAAGGAGCAGCAAAATCTTCAGCACCAGGTGCTATGATCATCCACTTTTTAGGTGGGATCCATGAAATCTATTTTCCTTACGTCATGATGAAACCGTTATTATTCTTATCAGTTATAGGCGGAGGAATGTCAGGAAGTTTCATTTTCCAATTGATGGATGCTGGACTAAGAGCGCCAGCTTCTCCAGGATCAATCATTGCGATTCTAGCGATGACACCGTTCAATTCTTACCTTCCTGTTATTTTGGGCGTGATTGTTGCCGCAGCTGTTTCATTCGGTATTTCTGCAGTGATTTTGAAAGCGGATGCGAAAGATACAAATGAAGACTTTGAAAAGTCTGTGCAAGAGACAAAAGTAGCTAAACAAGCATCTAAAGGTGCCCAAGGTATTCCTCAAGGAACTGCGCTATCTGGCGTACAAAAAATCATTTTTGCTTGTGATGCAGGGATGGGATCAAGTGCGATGGGCGCTTCGATTTTGAGAAAAAAAGTACAGGAAGCAGACTTGCCTCAAACGGTGACTAACCAAGCAATCAGCCAACTGACAGATGACTCGAATACATTGATCGTTACTCAGGTCGAACTACAAGAAAGAGCAAAACAAAAAGCACCGAACGCGCGTTTTGTTTCAGTAGAAAACTTTTTGAATTCACCTCGATATGATGAAATCATTCAAGAATTGAGCAGCAAACAGGAACCATCAACTTCTGAAACTAAGAACGAGCCAACAGAAGAGTTTCTTTCAGCAAACATCAAACAAATCAAAGAGATTCTACTTGTCCACGATGATCGTTCGGGATCAGCAACAATGGGAATGACTGTGCTCAAAGATATATTAGACAAGAACCATTTAACTATCCCGTTACGAAAAGTCAACATCCAGGAGTTAAAAGGGGAGCCTGATTCACTGATCGTAGCCAAAGAAAGTTTAGCAGAAAAAGCACAGATGGCTGCACCGCAATCCATTCATTTATCGGTTAATAGCATGGTCAACCCACAAAAATTTGAATCAATTGCACAATATTTGAAACAGACAGCTTAAGGGAGGAAAACAGCATGCAAAGTTTGCCATTCGACATGATCGAACTCAATCGATCATTTAAAACCAAAGAAGAAGCGATCCGCTATTGCGGTCAAAAGCTTGTAGAAGCAGGATGCGTTGATGAGGAATATATCGATGCCATGGTAGAAAGAGACAACATGTTATCTGTTTACATGGGGAATTTTATCGCGATTCCTCATGGAACAGATGAAGCAAAAAAATATGTGAAAAAATCCGGCATTTGTGTCGTACAGGTGCCAGACGGTGTCAATTTTGGTACGGAAGAAGAAGAAAAGATTGCGACTGTTTTGTTCGGTATAGCAGGAGTCGGCGATGAGCATCTGCAACTTGTACAGCAAATCGCACTTTATTGCAGTGATATGGACAATGTTGTCCAACTAGCAGACGCGCTCAGCAAAGAAGAAGTAACGGAAAATCTAGCAATTGCTTAAGGAGAGAGAAAAATGAGAGCAGTACATTTTGGTGCAGGAAATATCGGTCGAGGATTTATTGGAGAAATTTTGGCAACTAATGGATTTGAGATTACTTTCGTAGATGTGAATCACACGATCATTGATGCTTTAAATGAAAGAAAAGAATACGAAATCGAATTAGCAGATGAATCAAAAGAAAGAATCACTGTGAAAAATGTCAAAGGAATCAACAATCAAACAAATCCAGAAAAAGTAATCCAAGAAATCGCTGAAGCAGATTTAGTCACTACCGCCATTGGCCCGAATATCTTACCTTTTATTGCCGAGTTGATTGCAAAAGGTATCCAAGCAAGAGAAATGGAAGGAAACGCAACACCTTTAGATGTCATTGCCTGTGAAAACATGATTGGTGGTTCAGCATTTCTAGAAAAAGAAGTGTATAAATATCTTCCAGAAACATCATTTACTGACAAATATATCGGCTTTCCAAATGCAGCAGTCGATCGAATCGTCCCATTACAACACCATGAAGATCCTTTATTCGTCCAAGTAGAACCTTTCAAGGAATGGGTCATTGACGATAGCCAAAGAAAAAATAAAGAAATCCAATTAAAAGGGGTTTTATATGTAGATGATCTAGAACCATATATCGAACGCAAACTATTTAGTGTCAATACTGGTCATGCGACTGTCGCTTATACAGGTGCCTTGTTAGGTTACCAGACCATTGATGAAGCAATGCAAGATGCGTTAGTTGTAGCACAATTAAAATCAGTTCTGCAGGAAACAGGAAGTTTGCTGATTGCCAAATGGGGGTTTGATTCAGAGCAGCATCATGCGTATATTGAAAAAATCATCCATCGTTTCCAAAACAAATATATCTCTGATGCGATCACACGTGTCGCTCGGACACCATTACGTAAGTTAGGTTATCAAGAACGGTTTACACGGCCAATGAGAGAACTGCAAGAACATAACTTGACTTGTCCACATTTGACGGCAACAATGGGTATTATTTTTAATTATTATGATCCTGAAGATGAACAAAGCCGTCAACTGCATGAAATGAAGATCCATGAAAACTTAGAACAATTGATCCAAGAAGTCACAGGAATCAATGATCCGAAAACAATCGGGAATATCAAGCAAAACGTGAACCGTTATGCCAAGCAAGTCGCTTAAAATAGGATACGAAAAAGGGGAATGTGACGCAACTTTTGTCACATTCCCCTTTTTCGAATAACTAGGCTGTTTGTCCTTCAAGATAGGGCAGGTCCAACTCTTCACCGTAACGTTGTTCTAAAGCTAGGCGAATCAAGCGAGCTGCTAATTTCTCATTTCTTGCAAGGATAGGTCCGTGGAAATAAGAACCGAAGACATTTCGGTAAATGACACCTTCGGATTGATCTTCCCCATTGTTCCCTTGACCTTGTACCACTTTCCCCAAAGGCCGTTCACCTTTACCTAAGAAAGTCCGACCATTGTGGTTTTCAAATCCATAATAAGTTTCATTGAATTCTTCATTATGGATGACAATGTCACCGATAAACCGGTTGTTTTCCTGACTTAATGTGTAGTGATCCAGGGCACTGATACCTTGGATCTTTTCTCCGTTGGCTCCCATGTAGTAGTGACCCAGCAATTGATAACCACCGCAAATGGCTAACATGACACCATCATTTTCGATATAGTTGATCAAAGAATCTTTCTTTTTCTGGATGTCTTTTGAAATGATCAGTTGCTCAAAGTCTTGACCACCGCCAAAGAAAACCAAGTCATATTTATTAGCATCAAAAGGTTCATGTATACTAACGATCTCCGTATGGCAAGAAACCCCCATTTTTTCTGCTACATATTTCAACATCAAAAGGTTTCCGTTATCACCATATGTGTTCATCAAATTTCCATAAAGGTGGGCGATATTGAGTTCATAATTAGCCATGATTCATTCCTCCTTTGATAAATCCTTGAGCCGCTAGTTCTTTACGTAGCTGCAATACAGCAGTGTAAGTAGCTAAGATATAGACATGTTCAGTTGGCAATTCTTTGATTTTTTCGATTACTTCTGGTAATTCTTTTGTTTCTGTCAATTTATTTTCTGGAATCCCGGCAACTTTCAGACGTAAAGTCATATCTGTATGACGATCTCCTCCAGAAATAACGGCTGGGATATCCATATCGGCAAAGTTTTCAAAATTACCATCCCAAATCCAGCTGACATCGATTCCATCTGCGTAATTGGCATTCAATAAAGCTACTAAAGAAAATGGATAAGGAGCTAGACCAATCATATCGATTACTTGATTGATGCCTACAGGATTTTTGACAAGTACTAATGTACATTTCTTTCCATTGATATTGATGACTTCTTGTCGGCCGAACACTTTCTCGTCATATCCTAAACCTTGTTTGATTTTATCAGGATCGACATTGAAGTACTCCGCCACTGCAGTAGCTGCTAAAGCGTTGTAGACGTTATACATACCACCAACTTCGATTCCATATTCATGACCATCAATCACAAAATCTGCTGAAACATTGTCCATCCGTACCATATCAGTCAATCGGTAATCCAGTTCAGGACGTTTGAAGTCACAATTTGGACAGTAATATTTTCCTAAGTTTGCATAAGTGATCATTTTATAATGCAGGATGTGATGACAATTCGGACACAAGACACCGTCTGTATTGTAATGCGCCATTTGTTCACGATCTTCTTCATGGTCAAAGCCATAATATTTTCTAGGATTAACTGTTTCGATCGAATTGAAGATCGGTGAATCACCGTTACTGATAATCGTTGCATTTGGTGACTTTGCGGCACCGTCTACAATCATTTTATAGGTCGTATAAATTTCTCCATACCGATCCATTTGATCACGGAAAATATTTGTAAATAAAAATAGTTCTGGTTTCATATATTCTGTGACTTTGCTCAAACTTGCTTCATCTATTTCTAGGACAGCAAATTTTTTCTGTCCTTTTTTTGGTTTTGCCTGCAAGAAAGTCGATACAATTCCCTGTACCATATTCGCACCAGTAGGGTTGGTTAGAACTTCATCGAATTGCTGGCGCAAAATATTGACTGTTAAAGCGGTAGTCAATGTTTTACCGTTTGTTCCGGTAACAACGACGACTTGGTAGTCTTTTGCCAAGCTATCCAATATATGTGGATCGACTTTCAGCGCTAGTTTACCTGGTAAACTTGATCCGCCTTTAAAAAAAGTTTTTAATGCCCATTGCGACGTTTTCCCAACTGCAATCGCAAAATGACTGCGTATTCCCATTATGTAACCTCCAAAAACGATTTGCTGACGAATAAATTCAACTAATCATACCATATGTTGAAAAAAAGGTTAAATTGCTTTTCTTATTCTTAAGAAAAGGTTACGGCTGAAAGTGCATGAAATCGGAGAAAACCGCATGATTTAAAAAAAAACAGCTTGAAACAAAATGATTGTTTCAAGCTGGTGTGATTTTATTATTACTCTTCATCAGTCTTTTCATTATTAACCAATAATGATTTTCTCACTTGGATATTCATAGCCCAGATCTCGGGTTTCTTTTGGTACGAACAGCATCAATGTATACAGCATTCCAATCCGCCCAATAAACATCAGGGCAGCAATCGTGATTTTCCCTACAACAGACAAGTCGCCGGTAATCCCTAAGGACAAACCAGTTGTTCCAAAAGCAGAAGTTACTTCGACGATGATCGAGATCAGTGTTTGTTCCTCTGTAGCAGATAAAAAAACGATACAAAAGAAACACATACCAAGAGAAAGCATAAAGACAACGACTGACTTTCGCACATCATCTTGATCGATTCTCCGTCCAAAAATATTGATATTATCTTCACTCTTGAGGAAGGAGTATAGATACAAACCGATGATTGCTACAGTAGTTGTTCGAATCCCGCCTCCTACAGAACTAGGACTGCATCCGATAAACATCAGTAAAGAAAAAATGATCAGTGTCGTAATCTGAAAATCACCCAAATCGTGAATCTGGAGACCGGCATTACGAGTCGTAATCGAATAAAACATCGAATTGATCCATTTGACACTCATACTGGAATCTTGGAATAAATGGTCCTTTTCCAATAGATAAATTAAGATAGTTCCCGAAACAAACAAGATGACAAAAGCCAACACAGCCAATTTGGTAAACAAGGAAAAACGAAATGGAAGCTTTGCACTGGAACGTTTATATAATAGCCACTCCCGACACTCCATCAATACAGGAAAACCAATTCCGCCGACAAAAATCAAAAACATGATTAGGATTAAGAAAAAATAGTCATGTGCAAAGGGCTTGATGGAATCCCCAGTGACGTCAAATCCAGAGTTCGTGACAGCCGATATCGCCTGATAAAAACCGTAAAAAACGGCATCACGCCAACGATCAAAATAGCCTCTGTAATAAAAATAAATAGAAAAGAATGTCCCAAAAAGTAATTGAAACCAGATTAAAATAGCAAAAGTAATCCGGATCAGTCGGACGATACCAGACAAACGCGGTTGATTCATATCCGTCATGATCAGCTGCCGCTGTTTCAATGTGATTCGTCGTTTAGAAAAAATGACAAAAGCAGTAGAAATCATCATGATCCCCAAACCACCAACTTGAAATAATATTTCCAGCAGTATAATGCCGTTATCATTGAACACAGAATTGATATCAAAAGTCGATAGTCCAGTCACGCTCACTGTACTGATTGCCATGAACAGCATGTCCACAAAAGAAACATGGCTATCTGGTTCGCGAAAAATCGGCAGATAAAATAGAACGAGTGATAAGACCGTCATCAATATATAATAAAAAACGATGATTTGGATCGATGAGAAATGATTAGCAGCAAACTTCTGTCCTCGCTGTTGCAGCCTTCGAAAGAATAAATCAACATGCACAGTACTATCCTCCTGACAATAGTCGTTTCTACCAGTATACAAGGGGAATCAGGAATACTCAAAGAAATTATTGAACAGATAACAATACAGCTTTCGATTAAAATAGAAATGGCTTATAATAAAGCAAATCCTAGAAAAAAGAAGGAGGAGGAATAACAAATTGATCAATGCCCAACAAATCGTAGAAAAAATGAAAAATCAAAAAATAAATTATGATACAGTTCTAAAAAAAATGATCATGCAATGGGAGAAAGAAGAAGTAAAGCCTAAGATATTAATACATACATGCTGTGCTCCTTGCAGTACGCACACGTTGGAATTCATGTCTCAATATGCAGATATCACGTTATTTTTTTCAAATTCGAATATCCATCCTAAAAGTGAGTATTTGCGGAGGTTACATGAACAAAAACGATTTGTAGACCAATTTAATGAGAAAACTGACCATCATGTAGCGCTGATTGTTGATGAATACCGTCCAAGTGAATTCACCAAAATGGTTTTAACAAACCATCTTGAAGACGAAAAAGAAGGTGGTGCTCGCTGCAGTGCATGCTTCAATATGCGATTAGATCTTGTTGCGCAAAAAGCGCAAGAACTAGGATACGATTACTTTGGAAGTGCCCTGACGATCTCACCAAAGAAAAATGCAGCCTTGATCAATCAAATCGGAATGGATATCCAAAAGATTTACGGGACACAATATTTGCCAAGTGATTTCAAGAAAAACAAAGGCTATGAACGCTCTTTGCAAATGTGCAAAGAGTATGATATCTATCGCCAATGTTATTGTGGTTGCGTGTTCGCTGCCAAGCAGCAAGGATGTGATCTGAAAGAAATCAATCGGGAAGCAAAAGCTTACTTAAAAACATCGACCGTAGTTTTTGATGAAAATTAAAGAAATCTTTCGGAAAAACGTAAGAAAAAAATAAAGAATTTATGGTAGAAATAAGGTAGACTGTATAATTTGTCCGTAGTAAAGTAAGAAAACAAGAATAAATTTCAATGAAGGAAGAGATAAGATGCGAAAAGTAGCACCTATTTTGAAGCCAATCGCTGTATTAACAATCTCGACGATTGTCGCGACTACTACAGGTATTGTGAATAGTTCCAGCTACCGTGCACCCAGTTCAAGTTCTAGTACTGTAGAAGAAACAACACCAACTACTTCAGTCTCGACATCTGAACCAACAACAACGGAAAGTTTGAATGAAACCACTACGACAAGTACATGGGACGACACAACAACTAGTTCGTCGTATGATGAGACATATACAACTGACAGCTCAAGCGAAACAAGCAATACGGTACCAGATGGCACTTCATCGGATTCAACCAATCCAAGTACAAGTCCGGATACAAGTGCTAGCTCCGAAACGATACCAAGCAGTACGACTGTAGATGATAACACGCAAAATGATGATGCAGCACGTACAGCACAGCAAAACCAAGATTCAGGAAATACCCAAACGTATAACCAACAAGCAGGTGATTCTCAATGACATTTTTACTAGACCTTATCAATGGGGTGCATAAATTCCTTGGCTATTTAGACATCAGTCCTAAATATCTTAACCGTGGATATACGATTTTAAGTGTGATCCCCACGCTTTATTTATTGAGAATTGTTTATGGACTTTGGCAAAACCAAAACTATCTTCAATTTTTCTTATATGGACTTGCATTTCTAGTGCTTGTTTATTTTACTGTTTTAAATGTATTTTATTACTTTTTAGATAAAAACACGAAAGCCGATGTCACACAGCTTTTTGTGAAGTATTTGCCTGATGAAGCGTTCAACATCCAGACAGAAGAAACAATCAATAATGGAAATTCGATCGATAAAGTTAATACACAAGAGGTCATGGTTTCTTATGACGAAGATTACCAATTGAAATTAGCCGAGAATATGCGGTACTTGATTGGAAATGGTGAGATCAAAATAAATGAACTCGGTCGCATGGATGGATTTCTTGTCGATAGAAATACGTTGTATCCTTATTACTATGTCAAGAAAACAGGAGAGAAAGAGTATGTTCTAAATATTGGACGAAGCTACTCGGACATGGAAAAAGTAGGGACCATTCGGCTGAGCTCAACAGAAGACACATTAGAACCTGTCGGATTGTTCATCGTTGGCGGTGATTTTGTCAAAGACGGGTTGCGTTATCATGAGCCTTATCGCCTGAAATTAATTGCAAAAAAAGCACAATCACAAGAAGAACAAGTTGTTTATAGTCGGAGCCAAAGAAGAAGACATTCATAAGGGGATGTGACATGACTTTTGTCATGCCCCTTTTTTATATAACGAGAAAAATAGAACGAACACGTCACTTATTCTTTCCTTTCATTTATAAACATTGTAGAATAAAGAGAGTACAATGAAATATCGTAAAAAAATGTAATAAATAACGAGGAAATATAAGTAGGAGGTAAGCTGTGAAAGAATTTTTGAAAAATTGGGGGATTCTGATCCTTGTATTAGCGGCTATTTTATTAGCTAGAGTGTACGTGTTTACACCAGTCACTGTAAACGGACATTCGATGGACCCTACATTAAGTGATGGACAACGACTGATTTCATCTAAAATCTCGAACTATGAACGAATGGACATCATTACTACGAAGGAACCAGGGGATGAAGAACGAATGATCGTTAAACGAATCATTGGTATGCCTGGGGACACAGTTAAGATGGAAAATGACCAGTTGACCATTAATGGCAAAAAGTATGATGAGCCTTATCTAGATAAGTTCAAAAAAGAATTTTCAGAAGATAAGTTACAAGGAGAGTATGCTTATAGTTCAGGGTTCCAAGCACAAGCAGAAAGTGCCTCTACCTTTACGAGCGATTTTGAATATACTGTGCCAAAAGGAAAGTATCTTGTTCTGGGTGATAACCGTTTGATTTCAAAAGACAGCCGAATGTTTGGGTTAGTCGACAAAGATATGATCCAAGGCAAAGTTGTTTTCCGCTACTGGCCTCTTTCCGAAATCAAAATCATTTGATGAAAAAATAAAAAGAAGAGGTTGTGACAGAAGTGGTCAGCTTCAAGAAATAAGAAACTGCTTTTGGAACACCGTTTAAACGAAAAAAGAAGCTGTGACATATTTTTGTCACAGCTTCTTTTTAAGCTTTTTGGCTGATGGATAGGAAAAGCGAAGCGTTTTTGTTCATAAATAGCTTTTCTCCGCGATGAAAAGTATGACTAGCAGTAGAGACAAAGCCAGTTTTTTTCAATCGATCGTTCAATTCTTCTTGGATAAAGCCATTATGGACTTTCGGATGACTGATTTGTTCATTCTTGTCAAAATCTACAATAATCAGTTGACCGCCAGGAGCTAAAAGTTCGAAAAGTTTCATGAGAATAGTCTTCGTATCAGGAATGTGCAAAAGTACGAGTGATAGAAGGATCACATCTGCTTGGATAGCAGGAAATTCGACAGAAGCATCAGCGTGGATCGTTCGGACATTTTTCAGATCTGCTGCTTGGATCTTTTCTTCTACCATTTTCAACATAGTTTCTGAAGCATCGGCAATGATCAGTTCTTTGAATCTTTCCGCAAGCGGTAAACTCACAAGCCCAGTTCCGCCTCCGTAATCCAGCAGGACTTTTTGGTGGCTGTCGCGCGGTAGATAAGTTGTTAGTTCTTCGCGAATAATCTTGGCTAATGCTTGACGGTCAGGGGAATCATAATGATTAGCGATGGAATCAAAAATATTTTTTGTCATCAAATAGCTCCTTACATAAAACTTTGGAATTTTAACTTATTATAGCACGTGAAAAGAAAGAAAACATGCTATACTCAATTCAAAAAGAAAGTATTTAGCAGATGTACTTATTTTTATAAATCCTAAGAATTTTCAAGGACAGAAATTTTTCTAGAAAGATAAGATAAATGGATCGCCTTATTTAGTTCTTGTCAAAAAATTGGAACAAAAGTAAGCAAGGGATTTGAACGATAATCTGTGCTTGATGAAAATTCTCACTGTAAAAAATGTTGAAAATCAAGTATAATACCATAGGAACAAACTGGAAGGTGAAAAAGAGCATGGCACAACTATTTTTTAAGTATGGCGCAATGAATAGCGGCAAGACAATCGAGATCCTAAAAGTCGCACATAATTATGAAGAACAAAATAAACCAGTTGTCTTGATGACAAGCGGTATTGATACGAGAGATGGTTTAGGCGTTGTTTCAAGCCGAATCGGACTGAAACGTGAAGCAATGCCGATATTTGAAGAAACAGACGTATTTGACGTGATTCAGAACATGGAAAGCAAACCCTATTGTGTGCTGATCGATGAAGCGCAGTTCTTAAAAAAGAAACATGTCATTGCTTTTACGAGAATCGTGGATGAATTGGATATTCCGGTTATGGCGTTTGGTTTGAAAAATGATTTTCGAAACGAGTTATTTGAAGGATCAAAATATTTATTGCTTTACGCAGACAAGATTGAAGAAATGAAAACGATCTGTTGGTTCTGCCACAAAAAAGCAATCATGAATTTACATTATATTGATGGGAAACCTGTTTATGAAGGCGATCAAGTGCAAATTGGCGGAAATGAAGCTTATTACCCCGTTTGTCGAAAACATTACTTTCATCCATCAATGATTACAGAAGGAGAATAAGCATGTACGATCAATTACAATCAATTGAAGACCGTTATGAAGAGCTTGGAGAACTTTTAAGTGACCCAGAAGTGATTTCTGATACAAAGCGCTTTATGCAGCTTTCAAAAGAAGAAGCAAACACGCGCGAAACAGTCGAAGTTTATCGTCGTTATAAAGAAGTAGTACAAGGGATCACCGATACAGAAGAACTGCTTGGTGAAAAACTGGATGATGAAATGGCTGAACTAGCAAAAGAAGAATTATCTGAGTTAAAAAAAGAAAAAGAAGTCTTAGAAGAAAAAATCAAGATCTTGCTTTTACCAAAAGATCCAAATGACGATAAAAATATCATCATGGAAATCCGCGGAGCAGCAGGTGGAGACGAAGCAGCCTTATTCGCGGGTGATCTTTTCAATATGTACCAAAAGTATGCTGAAGCACAAGGTTGGAAAACAGAAGTGATGGAAGCAAATGTTACCGGGATCGGTGGATACAAAGAAGTGATTATGATGATTACCGGAGAGAATGTTTATTCGAAATTAAAATATGAAAGTGGTGCACATCGTGTCCAACGTGTTCCTTCAACTGAATCGCAAGGGCGTATCCATACTTCCACAGCGACAGTTGTCGTGATGCCAGAAGCTGAAGAAGTAGAGATCGATATTGAAGACAAAGATATCCGCACAGATATCTATCATGCTTCAGGTGCTGGCGGACAGCACGTCAATAAAACAGCATCTGCGGTACGTTTGACTCACTTACCAACAGGGATCGTCGTTGCTATGCAGGATGAACGTTCTCAGATCAAGAACCGTGAAAAAGCAATGAAGATCTTGCGTGCTCGTGTGTATGATAAGATCCAACAAGAAGCACAAAGTGAATATGATGCCAATCGAAAATCAGCAGTCGGAACTGGGGATCGTTCAGAACGGATTCGGACGTATAATTTCCCACAAAATCGCGTGACTGATCACCGTATCGGATTAACTATCCAAAAATTAGATCAGATTTTAGCAGGGAAATTGGATGAAATCGTTGATGCATTGATCATGTATGATCAAACATCAAAACTGGAAGCTATGCAAAATGGGTAAAATGACCTATCGAGAAGTCCTGTCACGGGCTTCTTCTTTTTTAGAGGATCATGGAAAAGAAGCATACAGTATCCAATTTTTATTTTTGGAACGAAAACAATGGAAAAAACTTGATTGGCTCCTTCATATGAACGAAGAGATTTCAGAAGAAGAACAACAGTTGATCGAAACAGATCTGCGACTTCTGCTTGCAGATCATCCGCCTCAGTATTTGCTAGGATATGCAGATTTTTATGATCATCGGTTGAAGGTAACCGAAGCAACACTGATTCCTCGACCAGAAACAGAAGAGTTAGTGGAGTGGTGTTTAGACGAGACGCCTGATGTACCATTGGAAGTGATAGATATCGGGACAGGGACTGGGGCGATTGCTATTAGTTTGAAAGCAGCAAGAAAAAATTGGCATGTATCTGCCGTAGATCTTTCTGAAGAAGCATTAGAAGTCGCGAAAGAAAATGCTCAGCACGAAGGAACGAAAATCAGTTTTTACCATGGGAATACATTGGAACCAGTACAGGATCGGCGATTTGATGTGATTATTTCTAATCCGCCGTACATCAGTCGGAATGAATGGGAACTGATGGATGAAAGTGTCCGGTCATTCGAACCTAAGATGGCCCTTTTTGCGGAGAACGATGGATTAGCTGTTTATGAAAAAATAGCAGTTGAAGCACCAAGCGTACTAAAACCAAATGGAAAGATTTTTTTAGAAATCGGATTTCGCCAAGGTGAAGCAGTAAAAAAAATATTCCAGCAAGCATTTCCAGATAAAAAAGTGGCGATAAAAAAGGATCTTTTTGGTAATGAACGAATGATCCAAGTCTACAGTTGAAGCTGTGGATGAAAAAATTTTTATTTGTTTTTTTATTATAAAAAAACACTAATTTGACAAGGATGTAAACGACTTTTTGGCTTATCAACAAGTTTATCCACTATTGACAAACGAATGATCCACAGTCAGTGGAAAACTTGAGGATAAAGTTGGATAAAACAAGAACGTATGAAAAAGGGGTTGTGGATAAACTGTGGAAACGAAACGTTATGATGAAACTGAATTAAAAGAGGCAGCCAAAGCACTGAAAGCAGGAGAACTTGTTGCTTTTCCTACTGAAACAGTGTATGGATTGGGCGCCAATGCTCTATTGCCAAATACTGTCAAGAAAGTGTTTTCTGTAAAAGGAAGACCTCAAGACAATCCATTGATCGTCCATGTCGCCTCTTTTGAACAAGTAAAAGAGTATGTGGACAACTTTCATCCAGAAACAGAGAAGATTGTGAAGAACTTCTGGCCTGGACCACTAACTTTGATATTTAAAATCAAAAAAGATACCTTGCCCTCAGTTGTAACAGGAGGATTATCCACAGCTGCATTTCGTATGCCGGATAACAAAAAAACACTAGAAGTAATCGAACTTTCAGGGGTTCCGCTTGTCGGTCCAAGTGCAAATACGTCGGGAAAACCAAGTCCGACAACTGCAGATCATGTATTCCATGATCTACAAGGAAAAATTACCGGGATCATTGATGATGGAGCTACGCGAATTGGAGTAGAATCCACTGTTCTTGATTTAAGTGATCCAACAGCCATGCCTATGATCTTACGACCAGGTGCAGTAACGAAAGAACAAATCGAAGCAGTCATCGAATCTCCTGTTGCTATTGATCAGCATCTTGTAAAAGAAAATGAAACACCAAAAGCGCCTGGGATGAAATACAAGCACTACTCACCCGATACACGTGTTCTGATGGTCAGAGAGGGCGATTGGTCAACTGCAGTTCAATGGGCAAAAAATAAGAAGATCCGTGTAGGTGTCATAGCAAGCCCCGAAATTTCGGATCAAGTGCGGACAGATACTGCAGCTGTTTATATGTATAACGACAACTCAGTAGAAGCGGCGGCTAAAGGATTGTTTGCAGGTCTAAGAGGATTAGATGAACCAACACTTGGGTTAGATTTGATTTTTGTACAAGTATATCCAGAAACTGGATTGGGGAATGCTTATATGAATCGCTTGAAAAAAGCAGCTGGACAAAATTATTTTGAAAAATGATCAATTGGTTATTGCCGCATTCTTTTAGTATGATACAATGCTATCAAGTAAATCTTCTATCAGTGAACGAAAAACGAAGTGTAAATAGAAGAGATACGAATATTTGGCAATTTGTTTTTGATGGGAAAAATAAAATTGTAGGAAAATAAAAAGGAGCTGTTGTTTGTGGTAGATTACAAAACGTTTGACCCTGATCTTTGGGCTGCGATCGCCAAAGAAGAAGAAAGACAAGAACATAATTTGGAGCTGATTGCCTCTGAAAACTTTGTCTCCGAAGCAGTGATGGCTGCGCAAGGAAGTATTTTGACAAATAAATACGCAGAAGGTTATCCAGGGCATCGCTATTATGGAGGATGTGAATTTGTCGACATCGTTGAAAATTTAGCGATTGACCGTGCAAAAGAATTATTCGGAGCGAAATTTGCGAACGTCCAACCTCACTCCGGCTCTCAAGCCAACACGGCTGCTTATCTCGCTTTGGTAGAACCAGGGGACACGATCTTAGGAATGGATCTTTCCGCAGGCGGACATCTAACACATGGATCACCAGTCAACTTCAGTGGCAAAACCTATCACTTTGTTGCTTACGGTGTTGATCCGACAACAGAAGTTATTGATTATAATGTGGTACGTATTTTAGCTAGAAAACATCAACCAAAATTGATTGTAGCAGGTGCCAGTGCTTACGGACGAACGATCGACTTTGCGAAATTCAGAGAAATCGCAGATGAAGTAGGCGCAAAACTGATGGTAGATATGGCACATATCGCAGGATTAGTAGCAGCAGGACTTCATCCTAATCCAGTTCCTTATGCAGATATCACAACGACTACCACTCACAAAACATTGCGCGGACCTCGAGGCGGCATGATTTTGACAAACGATGAAACATTAGCGAAAAAAATCAATAGTGCGGTCTTCCCTGGTATTCAAGGCGGACCTCTAGAGCATGTGATTGCTGGGAAGGCAGCGGCATTCAAAGAAGCACTAGATCCTGCATTTAAAGAATATAGTGAACAAATCATTGCCAATGCAAAAGCAATGGTCAAAGTATTCAATCAAGCAATCGGAACAAGAGTCGTTTCAGGAGCGACAGATAATCATCTGATGCTGATCGATGTTCGTGAGTTAGGTATAAATGGAAAAGAAGCAGAGAGTATTTTGGACAGTGTGAATATCACGGTAAATAAAAACTCGATTCCTTTTGAAACGCTAAGTCCATTCAAAACAAGCGGCATCCGAATCGGTACACCAGCAATCACTACTCGCGGGCTTAAAGAAGAAGATGCTGTAAAAGTGGCTGAATTAGTTGTTAAAGCATTACAAGCAAAAGGCGACAATGCTCAATTAGACGAAGTCAAAACAGGTGTACGCGAATTAACTGAAAAATTTCCATTGCATAAAAAATAAAAATTTAAATTCAATATAATACAATAATACAGAAAAGTTCAATACCGGACTTTTCTGTTTTTTTCTATTTTATTTTTTTATGGAAAACGGATTCTTTGACAATATTGATGATGCTCTCTAGTATATGAGGTGTAATTTTAGTCTTCACATTAAATCTCAGGGAGGAAAAGTCATGACTGATCGTATCTCGTTAGAAAAGGAAGCCATAGCATTCAGTGATGCAAATGCACCTCATCCGCGAATCTATGAACTAGCACCGGAAGAAGGAAGAGCATTACTGGAAGAAGTACAAGAATCACCTGTGAACAAATATTCCGTTGATATTGAAGACTTGATGGTAGATACTGGCGAATGGGGAAAAATCAATATTCGTTTTGTACGACCGGAAGGAAATATAGATAAATTACCAGTTATTTTTTATATCCATGGAGCTGGTTGGGTCTTTGGCAGTACTCAAACCCATGATAAATTGATCAGAGAACTTTCGGTCCGCACGAATTCTGTCGTTGTCTTTCCAGAATATAGTCGATCACCTGAAGCGAAATATCCAATAGCAATTGAACAAAATTATGCTGTGTTGCAACAGCTGAATAAATTAGCCAAGTCAAAAAATCTGGATCTCGAGAATCTAATCGTTGCAGGAGATTCAGTTGGTGGTAACATGGCTACAGTCATGACGATCTTAACAAAAGAACGAAAAGGGCTCCCAATATCTAAACAATTGCTGTATTATCCAGTTACCAACGCTGATTTTGATACAGATTCCTATCATGAATTCGGAGAAAACTATTTTTTGACAAGAGAAGGAATGAGATGGTTTTGGGATCAATACACGACGAATGAGGAAGAGCGTGCTGAGATCACAGCTTCGCCTTTGAGAGCAGAACTGAATGAACTAAAAGATCTACCTCCGGCAATGATTTTGACAGGAGAAGCGGATGTATTAAGAGAGGAAGGCGAGGCTTATGCACGCAAACTTCGTGATGCAGGGGTTCCTGTTACACAAGTACGCTTCCAAGGAATCATCCATGATTTCGTCATGGTAAATGCTATGGATCAGACAAAGGCAACGCGTGCAGCAATGGCATTATCTACTTCTTGGATCATGGAAAAAGAATAAGCTTTGCTTGTCAGCAGGAAAACTTCTTTTCAAAAAAGGATTTTCTTAGGAAAAATGGCGAGTTTGACTAGTCAATCACTTGATTTTGTTTTACAATTAAAAAGAAACGACAGAACAAAGGAGAGCTTAAAAAAAATGGGCAAATTTCAAGTGATCGATCATCCATTGATTCAACACAAACTAACTATTATTCGGGACAAAAACTGCGGAACAAAGGTTTTTCGTGAAGTAGTCGATGAAATCGCTATGTTGATGGCATATGAAGTATCACGGGATATGCCGTTGGAAGACATCGTGATCGAAACACCGATCACTGAAACAACACAAAAAACGTTGTCAGGTAAAAAAGTAGCGATTATTCCAATCTTGCGTGCAGGTATCGGAATGGTTGATGGTATCTTGGAATTGATTCCAGCTGCTAAAGTGGGCCATATCGGTCTTTATCGAGATGAAGAAACGTTTGAGCCACATGAATATTTCGTCAAACTTCCAGAAGACATTGATGCACGTCAGTTGTTCGTAGTAGATCCAATGTTGGCAACAGGTGGATCAGCAATCATGGCAATCGATGCATTGAAAGAACGTGGCGCGTCGAACATCAAATTTGTTTGTTTGGTAGCAGCACCTGAGGGAGTAAAAGCTTTGCAAGAAGCGCATCCTGATATTGATATCTATACAGCTTCTCTAGATGAAAAATTGAATGAACATGGTTATATCGTTCCTGGACTAGGGGATGCGGGTGACCGTTTGTTTGGTACAAAATAAGTAAAATGAAAAAGGATGTGACACAACTTTTGTCACATCCTTTTTTGGTCATTTTTAATGTTTGAGGCAGAACAGCTTTTTCACAGCTTTCGTTTGTATATAAAAAAACCATCCCAAAAATGCAGAGATGGTCAAATTCAAATCTTTTTAAGTTCTTTGTAGTTAACGATTACTACACCTTTGCTTTGCGTCATCAAGTTCGCATTTTCTGCAGTTTCATCAATCTCAACAACAGCGGAATTTTTCAATTGTTTTGAAATCGTTCCAGTTTGCGGCTTGCCGTGAATCGTGAACATTACGTGAGTATTGATCTTGAATTTTTCACCAATTTCCGATGGTACGATAGTTGTATTAAATTTTCCAAAAGTTGCCATTTTCATAAAACCTGCCTTTCACATCAATTATACCACGTTTTATGAAAAATATCATGAAATTAAACTAATTTTCCATCGAACTCTTTACAATCAGCCAAATAGAGTATATAATTTCTTTTGGATAAGGCCAGCTTAGCTCAGTTGGTAGAGCAACGCACTCGTAACGCGTAGGTCGTAGGTTCGATCCCTATAGCTGGCATAAAGCAAAAGACAGATACCCTGGTTGGGTATCTGTCTTTTTTCTTTATGTCTGTGTGATTTAAAAACCACTAAAAATGGCGTATACTTTGTGTATAGAATGTAGTGGGGAGAAATATATTTCTGGGAGGAAATCGTGATGTCTAAAAGTGAAGAAATAGAAAACATGGTACTAAAATTATATGATCTCGTTTTAAATCCAGAGATCAATGAAAAGGAACGTATACTTCTGATAGAAGCAAAAACAGGCTTAGAAAAAGGTCAGTATTATCCTAAAGTCATGAATAATTTGGAACGTAGTTTACGTCCGTTAGCAATCAAGGGAGAATTGTCTAAAGCAGTCTCACCGTTTTATATGGAGATATCAACAATAGGAAAATTTGAAAAAGAATTAGGTCGAGGAATGGCTTCGGCATCGATTACTTTTGGGCATTTATAAAAATGGATTATTCATCTCAATGAATTAAAAAGTAGCGTCAATCACAGAATACAGGCTAGGTTCGTTTATTTGAACAAAGTCTGTATTTTTTATATTGTGTTTTATTCTTTATTTAATATAAAAACAGCTGTTATAAAATAATAATGCTAATTAAAAGAATATTTTATGCAACTATAGTTATTTATGCACGTTCCATTTTTGTAAGTTAAAAATTGGAAATATAGATTGAAAAAATGAAAGCAATAAGTAAAATAAAATGAATATATGCGAAAAAATAATTTACATTAGGAAAAACCTTGTAAAAACAGTTTTTTGGCATATTTATTTTTTATAAATATTTGTAAAATACCTATCAATTTTTTAGTTAAAAGATTGGAAATGAGTAGGGGAGGAATTGAAGAAAGGATTTTCGAGAGATGATATGGTAGGTTTTATTTTTAGTTAGAATAGGGGAGATAGAAAAAATGAAAAAGTGTAGAAATATTATTTTATCAATGTTATTTATTATTACTAATATAACATCACTGATTCCTGTTCATGTCTATGCGGATGCAGGCAGAGATATCAGCAGTAACGTCACTTCGTTGACCGTGGACCCAACGAATATTACAGATGGAGGAAACATAAAAGTAAAATTCTCGTTTGACGAAAAAAAACAAGATATCCAGCCAGGTGATTATCTTTGGATCAATTGGCCAAGTGAAGGAAATATTCGCGGTGAAGGATTCCAGAAAGAAATCCCATTAATGATTGAAAATAAAAATGTTGGAACTTTAACGGTCAGAAAAGATTCTGCACAGGTTGTATTTAATGAAAATATTAAAAACATAGACTCAGTAGAAGGGTGGGGGCAATTTGAGATCCAGGCCAGAAACGTAACCGATACTGGTGAAGAAAATACGGGGCCATTCACCGTGATGAGTGGTGACAAAACGGCTACTGTAAATGTGACAAAGCCAGCTTCTGGTTCTTCTTCTAGCGTTTTTTATTATAAAACAGGAGACATGCTTCCTGAAGATACTGAGCACATTCGATGGTTTTTGAATATTAACAATGACGGCACTTACGTTGAACAACCAGTTAAAATCAGTGATGAAATCCAAAGTGGACAAAGATTAGATCCAAGTACGTTTGAAATTAATCAAATACACTTAGGTGAACAGAAAGTTTACAGAGGAGAAGAGGGAATCCAACAATTTTTACAAGATTTCCCCGGTGCTACATTTGATTTTTCAGTAAATGATAATTACATTGAAATAACTATACCAAAAAACTTTGTCAATCTTAGGAAAATAATGGTGAGTTATAAGACGATTATAGAAACCCCAGAACAAACAAGTTTTGAGAATCATTCGAAAGCTTGGTTTAAAGAAGTTAATAAACCTGCTGTTGATGGAGAAGGTTTCAATCATACGGTTAAAAATATTTCAGCTTCTGGTGGAGTCAACGGTACAGTTAGAGGCGAATTGAAGATTTTCAAATATATCAATGGCACAGAGATTGGTATCCCAAATGTGACTTTCGAATTAAGACGAGCAGATGAACAGCCTATTCAAGGACAGTCTAGTATCCTGTTGACTTCGAATGAACAGGGAGAAGTTAGTATCAAAGGTCTGCAAGTAGGAGATTATGTTGTAAAAGAAAAAGAAGCACCCAATTGGATTGATTTTGATCCACTAAGTTCAAATGAACTCAAATTCTCCATAAATGAAAATGATACAGAGGGAGTCAGTTTACCTATTTATAACAAGAAAAAGGTTACGAACATCACAGCAACTAAAATTTGGAACGGTGGAACCACTCCCAGACCAAGTATTTATTTTAAATTATTCAGAGAAAGTACAAACAATTGGGAACCAGTTCCTGATGCAGAAACAAAGCGATTAGATAATGGAATAACTTCAGTGACTTGGGAAGATATCCAACAGTATGATGATAGTGGAAACGAATATACGTTTAAAGTGCAAGAAGTAGACCAAAACGGAAATGATTACGTCCCTTCAGGTTATCAAAAAATTGAAAACGGGCTAGTCGTTACAAATGAGAATAGAGAAGTCATTTCGGTCTCAGGACAAAAAACATGGGAAGACAATGAGAATCAAGACGGTAAACGACCGACAACGATCACAGTGAATCTATTAGCCGACGGTCAACCAATCCAACATAAAGAAGTAAGTGAAAAAGATGATTGGCACTATCGTTTCACAAATCTGCCAAAATACAAAGACGGGCAAGAAATCATCTATACTGTAACGGAAGACAATGTACCAGAATACAGTACGACAATTGACGGGTATAACATCAAAAACAGTTATACACCGGGCAAAACAAATATATCTATACCAGGTAGCCATATAACACCGTGGAAAAATTTTCCAGAGAAGACATAGAGAGAGAAAATTAGAAATCTATTCTCTCAAAAATTGCAAATATTTGCTCATACAGGAGAATCTAGCGAACAAAGAACCAATTATATTAGTAAGAGAGCTGTACCTAAACAGATAACAAATAAATCAAAAAACATTCTTCCTAAAACAAGTAGTAAAAAATCTAGTTTTGCTGTAATCATTGGTTTATTGATAGTAACTATCTGTACAGGGATATTCTTACAAAAATATAAAAAAGTTTAGATAGAATAATTTTTGTTATTCAGAATATAATATTTTTTGTTAAATATGACTGAAAGCAAAAGGATAAAATTCCGCTTTATAATCAAAAAGAGCATGGGACAATAGTAAAGAACACTTTTGTCTCACGCTCTAAACACGTATAAACGGCGGAAGCAGAAGCCACTCCTTCGGAAATAAGCTGAAATTCACAAAAATTTGAAAAGCAATTTTCGTGAATTTCTTCTTATCTCTTGGAGTTAAACGCTTCTGTCCCAGCCTCTTTTCGTAGAATCATTAAATATGGATTTGGCTAACTATGGAAGAATACTCTAGTTTTCAGCGTTCATACTAGTTGTTACATTGTTTGATTGGCTAAAAGAATTTCTGATATATTTTGTGCTAAATAAAGAAAAAGACGCTTGAATTGGGAATTAAGAAAACTACTCTATCATTACAAATTTTCATAAACTGGCAGATGTTCTAAGTAAACAAGTATCTTTTCAAAGTCGGAAAAATCCATGATCAACGTAGTGGTATTGATATTTGGATGAAAGCCTACGGTATCTTGACGATCAATAGCAGAATCGATCACGACTTGGATTTTTTTCTCTGTGTCGTGCATCAATGCTAATGGAGTCACTGTACCTGCTGGAATTCCTAGAAGGTCAGGAAGCTGTTCTTCAGAAACAAAAGATAAGCGCTTTTCTTTTAATTGTTCAGCTAGTTGTTTTAAATCGGCATGCTTTTCATCAGGCAAGATGACAAGATAGATTTTTTTTCCTTTTCTTGATTTCAATAATAGATTTTTTACTTGCGGACCAGGTAGGGAAAAAGGGATATTTTTGACTGACGTAATCGCAGGATGATCAACTTTTTGAAAAGAGATACCTAGTTTTCTTAGTAGTTCATAAGCTTCTTGTTCGGTTGCACGATTCATCGCGCATCACCCTCCTTTTTTTATTAGTGTATCATAAAAAAGAGTTGACAAGAGTTGACAAATGAAAAATAATCATGTAAATTACACGTAAAGTTAAAACAAATGACATCGAAAAGAAGAGTAGCAGTTAGGTGTTTTTAGAGAGTCTCTGGTTGGTGGAAAGAGGCAGCAGTTAACCGTGAAACACATCTTGGAGTCGATTTTCTGAAGCGTATAGTAGGAAAATCCGGGGAGCCCGTTACAGCTGCGGTCGTTGCTAGATGACCAGGTAAGGCTGGCTTTTCCGTGAGGAGTCGGTAAAAAAAGGTGGAACCACGTGATTAACGTCCTTTGATCTTCGGATCAAAGGACGTTTTGTTTTCATCTGATTTGCAACGACTGTGTGAGGTTTTTTCTGCAAGGAAAAAATAAACAGAGGTGGAACCACGTATAATACGTCCTCTTGGCATTTGCCAAGAGGATTTTTTTATTTTAAAGGAGGAAAAGAAGATGGAGTATTTAATTGAAGTTATGCCGCAATTATTAGTAGGAGCACTCACAACATTGAAATTATTTTTATTTACCTTGATTGGCTCGTTGCCATTAGGGATTATTTTAGCACTAGGATTGTCCTTGCATTTTAAGCCGCTACGCTACTTTCTTCAAACATATGTATGGATCATGCGGGGAACGCCACTATTGTTACAGCTGATTTTTGTTTTTTATGGTTTGCCGACGATTGGGATCGTTTTTGATCGATTCGAAGCAGCGCTCATTGCTTTTATCTTGAACTATGCCGCTTATTTTGCAGAGATCTTCCGTGGAGGGATACAATCGATTCCTCAAGGTCAATATGAAGCAGCGCAAGTTTTGCAATTAAGTCCCTTCCAAACGGTAACGAAAATCGTCATCCCGCAAGTGACAAAGATTGTTTTACCTTCTGTAGGTAATGAAGTTATCAACTTGGTCAAAGATTCTTCCTTGATCTATATATTAGGTTTGGGTGATGTAATGCGTGCCGGGAAAATCGCGATGGAACGCGACGCGACTTTACTGCCTTTGCTAGGAGTGGCAATCATCTATCTTACATTGACTGGTATTCTAACAATCGTAATGAAACAAATTGAAGGAAAATTAAATTATTACCGCTAACTGATAGGAGGAAGAAGTATGATTGAATTGAAGAAAGTGAACAAAGCATTTGGTGAAAAAGAAATAATCAAAGATTTGGATCTAATCATTCCAGATGGGAAAACATTAGCTATCGTAGGTCCTTCCGGTGGCGGTAAAACCACACTTTTACGTATCTTGGCTGGCTTAGAAAGCTCTGATAGCGGAGAATTTTATTTAGACGGTGTACCGTTCAATCCATTCGAACTTAAAATGAAAGAACAAGTTGTAGGAGTCGTATTCCAAGACTTCCAGCTATTTCCACATCTGAATATTTTTGAAAACATTACTTTAGCACCGAAAATGGTATTGAAACAGACAAAAGAAGAATACACCAAAAAAGCAGAAGAATTAGCGGCTTCATTAGGGATTAGCGATTTATTGAATAACTATCCTTATCAGCTTTCTGGCGGACAAAAACAACGGGTAGCGATTGCTAGAGCATTGGCCATGAATCCACGGGTATTGGCTTATGATGAACCAACGAGTGCTTTAGACCCTGAGTTGCGTCAGCAAGTCGAGCGTTTGATCCTATCATTGAAAGAAGACGGGGTAACCCAAATCATTGTCACCCATGATCTCGTATTTGCAGAAAATGTCGGTGATCAACTATTAAAAGTTTCCCCAATTCATTAAGAAAGGAAGAAGATAGAGATGAAAAAAATCAGTTTTCTATTCGCTTTGCTCGTAGGTCTTCTTCTTTTTGCAGGCTGTTCGAATAAAAAGGCTTCAGCAGATAATTGGGCGGCTATCAACGAAGAGAAAAAAATCGTTATAGGTTTGGACGATACATTTGTTCCTATGGGATTTAGAGATAAAGATGGGAAGCTTACAGGATTCGATATTGATTTAGCCAAAGCAGTCTTTGAACAATATGGGATTACGGTAGACTTTCAGCCTATTGACTGGTCGATGAAGGAATTTGAACTGAACAATGGAACAATCGACTTGATCTGGAATGGCTATTCCAAGACACCGGCAAGAGAAAAGAAAGTGCAGTTTACAAAACCTTATATGGAAAATGATCAAGTGCTGATCACACCTAAAGAATCAGGAATCACAAGCTTTGAGCAAATGAAAAATAAGAGATTAGGTGCGCAAAATGGGTCATCTGGTTATGATGTATTTACGAAACAACCAGAAGTGTTAAAAGAGAGAGTCAAAAACCAAGATGCTGTTTTGTACGATAGTTTTAATGAAGCACTGATTGATCTGAAAAGCGGACGGATTGATGGTTTGCTGATGGATAAAGTATATGCGGACTATTATTTGAAACAAAGAAACGAACTAGAAGACTTCAACATGACAAAAGGCTCTTACGAAAGTGAGGATTTTGCGGTTGGTGTGCGTAAGTCAGATGATACGTTAGTGAAGAAAATAAATGAAGCATTTGATCGATTAGAAAAAACAGGGGAATTCCAAAAAATCTCCAATAAATGGTTTGGTGAAGATGTCACGCCGAGAAATTAACAAATAGGGGACTGTGACAAAAGACGTGTCCCAGTTCCTTTTTCCGAATAAACAGTGTTCTCCTGCCAACTCTTCGGTCACAAGTCACGATATTCAACAAACATGAGAAACTGTTTTTCGAAATTGCTCCTTGTGACTCGGAGCTGAACGGCAGGCTCACAACCTCTTCCTTAAACGGTGTTCAAAAGCCAGTTTCTCGGTATTAAGTCCAATTTATGCAAAAATGTAGAAAGCCATTTCCACAAAATTTTTCTTAATACTCGAAACTAAGCGACTTTTTCACAACCTCTTTCTTAAACGGTGTTCAATCAGCTGACCCTCGGTATTAGCTCAACAAACGGCAAAATATGAGGAACTATTTTTCCGTTTGTTTCTCTAATACTCAGGACAAAGCGCTGATTTCACAACCTCTTCCTTAAACGGTGTTCAAAAGCCAGTTTCTCGGTATTAAGCCAAATTTATGCAAAAATGTAGAAAGCCATTTCCACAAAATTTTTCTTAATACTCGAAACTAAGCGACTTTTTCACAACCTTTTTCTTAAACGGTGTTCAATCAGCTGACCCTCGGCATTAGCTCAACAAACGGCAAAATATGAGGAACTATTTTTCCGTTTGTTTCTCTAATACTCAGGACAAAGCGCTGATTTCACAACCTCTTATACACGGTGTTCCAGAAGTACCTTCTTCGAAAAATAAGCCGAAATTTCACAAAAATTTGAGAAGCAATTTTCGTAAATTCCTTCTTATTTCTTGAAGCTGACCACTTCTTTCACAACTTCCTTTACATAATTTTATTTTGTTGTGGAAGGGGTTTCGTGTTATTCTAAAAGAGGAACGATTGAAGGTTATAGGAAAGGAAGAGATGAATGGAACACAAAGAACTTACCTCATTTCCAAAAGATTTTCTGTGGGGCTCTGCATCTGCAGCGTATCAAGTAGAAGGAGCTTGGCAAGAAGATGGGAAAGGCGAATCAGTCTGGGATCGATTTGTTCGGATTCCAGGAAAGACATTTAAAGGAACAAACGGTGATCTGGCAGTAGACCACTATCATCGTTATAAAGAAGATATTGCTTTAATGAAAGAACAAGGTCTGAAAGCTTACCGCTTCTCTGTAGCTTGGACACGGATTTTTCCTAATGGAAGAGGAGAAGTCAATCAAGCAGGGCTCGCTTTTTATGAGAGATTGATCGACGAATTGATCGAAAACGGTATCGAGCCTATGTTGACTTTGTATCATTGGGATCTTCCACAAGCATTGCAAGATGAATATAATGGTTGGGAATCACGTCAAATCATTGAAGATTTCACTAATTATGCAGAAACATTATTTGAGGCATTCCGTGGGAAAGTCCATTACTGGATTAGTTTGAATGAACAAAATATCTTTACTTCATTAGGCTATTTATTAGCAGCACATCCGCCAGGCGTGACGGATCCAAAACGAATGTATGAAGTCAACCATATCGCAAATCTAGCAAATGCATCTGTCATCAACAAATTCCATGAGTTAGAAATGCCTGGAAAAATCGGACCAAGCTTTGCGTATACGCCAAATTATCCAATCGACAGTAATCCTGAAAATGTTCTGGCAGCCGAAAATGCAGAAGATCTGATGGCCAATTATTGGATGGATGTCTACATGTGGGGTAAATATCCTATTGCTGCTATGAGATTCTTAGAAGAAAAAGGATGGGCGCCAACGATTGTAGCTGGCGATGCAGAATTGCTAGAATCAGCCAAGCCAGATTTCCTTGGGATCAATTACTATCAAACAGCGACGAATGCATTCAATCCATTAGATGGAGTTGGAGCAGGAAAAATGAATACGACTGGGAAAAAAGGTTCATCAGAAGAAACAGGGGTTCCTGGAATGTATAAAAAAGTTGAGAATCCATTTGTCGAACGAACAAATTGGGACTGGGAGATCGACCCAGAAGGCTTAAGGATCGGATTGCGTCGTATCACAAGCCGTTACCGCATGCCGGTACTGATCACGGAAAATGGCTTAGGAGAATATGACAAGTTGACAGAAGACAAACAAATCCATGACGACTATCGAATCCATTACTTACAAAGCCATGTCAAAGCAATCAAAGAAGCAATTTCGGATGGCGCAGAAGTATTAGGCTATTGTACATGGTCTTATACAGATTTGCTGAGTTGGCTGAACGGTTATCAAAAGCGATATGGATTTGTATATGTCGATCAAGATGAAACACAAGAAGGATCTTTGGAACGATATAAGAAAGACAGTTATTACTGGTACCAAAAACTGATTGAAGAAAATGGAGAGAACCTTTAGTTCTCATGCTTAAAACAAGAAGGTACGGCTGGATATGGCCGTGCCTTTTTTTGATAAAATCATTTAGAAATTAAGAAAAACTGTAAAATAAGCTGAAAAATGAAAGAAAGCGTCAGTTCTTTCAAACAAAACTTTAGTTCCCTTGCTTTTTTTTGTATAATGAAACTTGATGAAATGAGGGATAATAAATGGCACAAAAGAAACGGCCTACTAAGAAAAGGAAAAAGACGAAAAAAACGAAAAAGCAAAAACAGCAGCAAGAAAAAATGCTGACGATTGGTGTTGGATTTGCCTTGGTTCTATTTGCTGTATTCGGCTTTTTAAAATTAGGTTTTTTAGGAATATTGATTGCAAACGGCTTTCGGATCATTGCAGGAAATACTTACCAAATCCTCTGTCTTTTATTAGCCGTATTAGGATTTTGGATTGTCATTAAGAATACAGAGTTTTCAATTGGCAAAAACCGACGCTGGTTTGGCGGTATACTCTTTTATTTCGGTATCTTATTATTGCTACATGCCCATTTATTCGGCAAACTCCATACTGGGGAACCAAATATCATGGGGACGACATGGGACTTATTGGCTAGCGATATAAAACAAAGTCAAGTAGATAATAACGTTGGCGGAGGGATGATCGGAGCAATTCTTTATCATTTCACTTATTTCTTGATTGCACAGCCTGGAAGTTATTTAGTAGCCATTCTATTACTGGCGGGTGGAGCATTCTTGTTCAGTAATTTGGAAGGCTATCAGCTGCTGAATGGTATCCAATCAATTGGAGAACGGGTACAGGAATTATTGGAAGGTGATCCTGCCAAGCAAGCTCAAAAGCAAGCGGCAAAGGAAGAAAGAATGAAACAGCGTGCAGAAGCGAAAGAAGCGAGACGCTTAGCGGCACAAGAAGCAGCAGAAAAAGAAGCAGTAGAATATGAGAAGAAAAAAGCTGTGAACCAGCAAAGGAAAAATACTCCTGATGAATGGCAGGAACAAGAAAATGCCGAACCTGAGCAGTTAAGTTTTGTTCCAATTGACAGTTTTCAAGAAAATATCCATCCTGCGAATCTAGAAAAACCAGTCCCAGATACACCAAAACAGACCAATACAGCAGAAGGTTATGCTAATGAGTTGCCAGAGGATGACGGTACCTCATTAGAATTTGAGATCGAAGCAGAACAGGAAAATCAAGATTATGAATTGCCGACAGTTGACTTGCTTGATTCTATACCAACTGTGGATCAAAGTGATGAGTATAAAAAAATTGAAAAAAATATCGGTGTATTGGAACAAACTTTCCAAAGTTTCGGTGTGGATGCTAAGGTCGTCAAAGCTAGTTTAGGCCCATCCGTCACAAAATTCGAAGTCCAACCAGCTGTAGGGGTAAAAGTAAGTAAAATCGTGAACTTAACAGATGATATCGCACTTGCTTTAGCAGCGAAAGATGTTCGGATGGAAGCGCCGATCCCAGGTAAATCACTGATTGGTATTGAAGTACCAAATGGAAAGATCAGTATGGTTTCCTTTAGAGAAATCATCGAAGCTCAGCCAAACCATCCAGATAAATTACTGGAAGTACCCTTAGGACGTGATGTTTCTGGACGAGTACAAACGGCTGATCTTTCGAAAATGCCTCACTTACTTGTAGCTGGTTCGACTGGTAGTGGGAAGTCAGTAGCAATCAATGGGATCATTACAAGTATATTGATGCGTGCTAAGCCCCATGAAGTAAAACTGATGATGATCGATCCGAAAATGGTTGAATTAAATATGTACAACGGGATACCTCATCTGTTGACGCCGGTCGTAACGAACCCTAGAAAAGCGGCACAAGCCTTACAAAAAGTAGTACAAGAAATGGAAGAACGATATGAAAAATTTGCGGCAACTGGTGTAAGAAATATTTCTGGTTACAATGAATTTGTTCAGCAGAAAAACTTAGAAAACGGAACGAAACATCCAACCTTACCATTCATCGTAGTAATCGTAGATGAATTAGCTGACTTGATGATGGTAGCTAGCAACGAAGTCGAAGATGCGATTATTCGTTTAGCGCAAATGGCTCGGGCAGCGGGCATCCACATGATCCTAGCTACTCAACGTCCAAGTGTGGATGTTATCACAGGGATCATCAAAGCAAATGTACCTTCTAGAATGGCATTTGCTGTATCAAGTGGTACAGATTCTCGGACGATCATCGACTCTAATGGAGCAGAAAAGCTCTTAGGGCGAGGAGATATGCTGTTCTTGCCAATGGGTGAGAATAAACCTATCCGTGTGCAAGGAGCGTTCATCTCTGACCATGAAGTGGAGCGGATCGTTCAATTTGTTACAGATCAGCAAGAAGCTCATTATGAAGAGAAAATGATGCCGACAGATGAAGTTGAAACGGCAGGTGCCCCAGAACAGCCACAAGATGAGCTGTTTGAGGAAGCAAAAGCACTTGTTGTTGAAATGCAAACAGCAAGTATCTCCCTTCTCCAAAGAAGATTTCGAATCGGTTACAACCGAGCCGCTCGACTCGTAGATGAACTGGAAGCTCATGGAGTTGTTGGCCCATCAGAAGGAAGTAAGCCTCGGAAAGTATTCATTGATCAAGAGGAAACATCAGAACCACTGCCGGAAGATAATGATATGTAAAACTTGTTCAATGAACGGTTGAAAAACGAATAACTATATAAAAAAGACAAGACATGATGATACCAAGAGAAAAAATGGCTTTTTTCCCATCTTTTCTAATACGGTACGATGTTTTGTCTTTTTTGATTTTTATGAGATGAAAGTTCTATTCGATTTATTTGTGAAGTATTGCATTAACTAAACGAATCATGTATAGTATGTAGCGAAACTTTGAGAAAAAGAGGGAAAATACTTTGGAAAAACAATCCATCTATGGCTTGACGAATGAAGAATTAATCAATTGGTTTATAGAAAACGGTGAGAAAAAATTCCGAGCTGCCCAAGTTTGGGAATGGTTGTATCAAAAACGTGTAAGTAACTTCACAGAAATGACGAATCTATCAAAACAATTGATAGAAAAATTATCGGCACATTTTATCATCAATCCTCTGAAACAAATGGTCGTCCAAGAAGCTTCGGACGGTACAGTAAAATATTTGTTTGAACTTCCTGATAAAAATATGATCGAGACCGTACTAATGAGACAAGAATACGGCTTGTCCGTTTGCGTGACCACACAAGTAGGATGTAATATCGGCTGTACATTTTGTGCAAGCGGGTTGCTTAAAAAGAACCGTGATTTGACCGCTGGAGAAATCGTCGCGCAGATCATGATGGTTCAACATTATTTTGATGAGCGCAATCTTGGCGAACGTGTTTCCCATGTCGTCGTAATGGGAATCGGTGAGCCATTTGATAATTACGACAATGTAATGGACTTTTTGCATATTATTAATGATGCCAAAGGATTGGCGATTGGTGCGCGACATATTACAGTTTCTACTAGTGGCTTAGCACACAAAATCAAGGAATTCGCTAATAACGGCTTGCAAGTAAATCTGGCTATTTCCTTGCACGCGCCGAATAATGAGGTGCGAACATCGATTATGCGGATCAATCGAAGTTTCCCAATTGAGAAATTGATGGAAGCTGTGGATGAGTATTTAGAGAAAACAAACCGTCGAATCACGTTTGAATATATCATGTTGAATCAAGTAAATGATAGACCAGAGCATGCGCAACAATTAGCAGATCTATTAAAAGATAAGAAAAAGTTAGCATATGTCAACTTGATTCCATATAATCCAGTCAGTGAACATGATCAATATTCTCGCAGTCCAAAAGCTGATGTATTGAGATTTTATGATGTATTGAATAAAAACGGCGTAAACTGTGTGATACGTAAAGAACATGGTACAGATATTGATGCAGCTTGCGGACAATTGCGAAGCAAGCAAATGAAAAAAACAGCTGCCAAATAATCGTAGCCTGCTTTGTTTTTTCAATTACCATAAAAGGAGCAGTTTTATTAATTAAGGAACTGTCCAACTTAAATAAGTGAAAAGATTCTATAGCGAAAGTTATAAAGCGTTTTTTGACAAGAAAAGCCCTCATCAAGCAAAGAAATGTCGTCAATTTGATGACAGCCTGCTTGATGGGGGTTTTAGCAATTATTTAACTGATTTTCTTATATCCTTGCTGGCTTTCTTGTGTAGCATGATAAGTTTCTACGTCAAGAATGGCCTGTTTAAATTTTTCTCGGGAGATTTCATAAGGCACGTGTTTGATATCATTTGTGGTCATGGCTTTATCTAAGATTGCTTCTAAATCGGTCGTGATATTGAGATTCATGTCGGTTAACGATACTGGAAGTTGTTTTTTTCATAAACACATAGATTTTATCAAACAAATCGAACTGCTGATCCATCATCAATAAGGTCAGTACACCATAACTGACAGATGCTCCGTGAAGGTATCCCTCCATTTTTTTTAGAGGTCGTACTGCAATAGAATATGTGTACCTTAGCAGAAATAGTATTTCTGGAGTTTTTTTTGCTTTATAAGCAGGGCAGCCGATTAGTTTGCTAGAGAAATAATTGACTGCTAAAGAATTTGAGCGAGAACATTTCGTTTTTTCAAAAGGACTGTTAGAATAAGCAAGAACAAGGGGGAAGACGTATGATAATCAGTGAATTTGACCGTAATAATCCAGTATTGAAAGACCAGCTTTCTGATTTACTGAGACTGACTTGGCCGGAAGAATATGGAGACAGCTCGGCAGAAGAAGTAGAAGAAATGATGAATCCAGAACGAATCGCGGTAGCAGCGGTAGACCAAGATGAGTTAGTAGGATTTATTGGTGCAATCCCTCAATACGGTATCACAGGTTGGGAATTGCATCCATTAGTTGTAGAAAGCTCTCGACGAAAGAACCAAATAGGTACTCGATTAGTCAATTACTTAGAAAAAGAAGTAGCTTCCAGAGGAGGAATAACGATTTATTTAGGTACGGATGATTTAGACCATGGAACAACGTTAAGTCAAACGGACCTGTATGAGCATACGTTTGATAAAGTGGCTTCCATCCAGAACCTTCGTGAACATCCGTATGAGTTCTATGAAAAATTAGGTTATAAAATCGTAGGTGTCTTACCAAATGCAAATGGTTGGGACAAACCGGATATTTGGATGGCAAAAACGATTATTCCTCGACCAGATTCTCAATAATAAAAAGAGGTTGTGAAATCAGCGTCCTGACCTGAGTATTAGCTCAACAAACGGAAAAATAGTTCTTCATATTTTGCCGTTTGTTGAGCGAATATCGAGGGTCAGCTGATTGAACACCGTTTAGTGGAGAGGTTGTGAAAAAGCTGTCCTGCATCAAGTAATAAGAGCAGCCAAACAAAAATAGCTCCTCCTATTTTTCATTTGGTTGGGCTTATTGCCGGAGATGCAAGCTTTTGAACACCGTTTAAGAAAGAGGTTGCGAAATCAGCGGTTTGACCTGAGTATTAGAGAAACAAATGGAAAAATAGTTCCTCATATTTTGCCATTTGTTGAGCTAATACCGAGGGTCAGCTGATTGAACACCGTTTACCCAGAGGTCGGGAACTTGCCGTTTCACTCTGAGTCACAAGGAGTAATTTCAAAAAACAGCTTCTCATGTTTGATGACTATTGTGACTTGTGACCGAGGAGTTGGCAGGAGAACACCGTTTATTCGGATAAGGAACTGTGAAAAGACTTTTGTCACAGTTCCTTTTTTTTATTCTTTTTTATCTTTGTATGGCAATAATAGACAATATAACAAAAATTATTTAATGGTTACTGGAAGGCAATAGAAAACCTTGTACAAAGCTATTTTTTCTGAAAAATTCCTTGAAACCTCACGAAAAAATCATTATTTTATGTAAAAGACAAAAAAAAGTGTTGATTTTTTAATAATTATTCATTAAACTCTTAAACAACTTCAGAAAATATTAATTATTCTGAAAATTCCAATAAAGGGGTACGTAAAATGAAAAAGAAATTTACATTTGGTTTGGTTGCGGTATGCGGCCTTGTACTTGCTGGATGTTATGGCGGCAGTTCAGCCACAAGCAGTAGTTCAGCAAAAAGCGGTTCTGCAGATGGAGGAGGCGTATTTAACTTAGTCGTGCCTCAAGAAATGCCTACAGCTGACTTATCAGTTGCAACAGATACAATCAGTTTTACAGCATTGAATAACGTTTATGAAGGAATTTACCGTCTTGATGAAGACAGCAAACCACAGCCGGCAGGAGCTAGCGAGTTGGCAGAAGTCAGTGAAGACGGATTAACTTACAAAATCAAATTACGAGAAGATGCAAAATGGTCAAACGGTGATCCTGTTACAGCAGCGGATTATGTTTATGGCTGGCAACGAACAGTAGACCCAGCTACAGCTTCTGAATATGCTTACCTGTATGCGCCAGTTGAAAACGCAGAAGACATCACAGCTGGAAAGAAAGATAAATCAGAACTAGGGATCAAAGCAGTTGGCGACTATGAATTAGAAATCAAATTGACGAAACAAACACCATATTTCCAATACCTGCTTGCTTTCCCATCATTTTTCCCACAAAAACAATCCGTAGTGGAAGAAAATGGGGATGCCTATGCATCTGCAAGTGATAAAGCTGTTTATAATGGACCATTCACATTAGAAGATTTCGATGGACCAGGAACAGATACAGAATGGACTTATAAGAAAAATGACCATTACTGGGACAAAGACACAGTAAAACTTTCTGAAATCAAAGTCAGTGTAGTAAAAGAATCTTCTACTGCGTTGAACTTATTCAAAGATGGCCAAGCAGATGATGTGATCTTGTCTGGTGAATTAGCACAGCAAAACGCAAACGATCCAGCTTATACTTCTGTTAAAGAAGCACGGACAAGCTATATCGAATTCAACCAACGTGAAAAGAATTCACCATTCAACAATGTGAACCTAAGAAAAGCTATTTCTTATTCAATCGATCGTGAAGCTTTAGTAAAACAAGTACTAGGTGACGGATCAGTTGTCTCTACAGGATTGATCCCATCAGATATGGTAAAAAGTCCAACAACGAACGAAGACTTTGCAAAAGAAGCTGGAAAATTAGTTTCTTATGACAAAGATAAGGCAAAAGAATATTGGGAAAAAGCGAAAAAAGAATTGGGCGTTGATTCTTTAGAATTTGATTTGATGGCTTCTGATGATGATTCATCGAAAAAAGTAATCGAATATGTTCAAAACTCAATCCAAGAAAACTTGGATGGCGTAACAGTCAAACCAACACCTGTTCCATTCTCTGTGCGTCTTGACCGCTCAACTTCGGGTGACTTTGACGCAGTACTAGGCGGATGGGCTGCTGACTATGCAGACCCAAGCAGCTTTACTGATTTGTTTGTCACAGGTAATTCATACAACCGTGGTCGTTGGAGCAATGCAGAATATGACGAAGCAGTTAAAGCAGCTTCATCAACAGATGCTGGCGATGAACAAGCCCGTTGGGATGATTTCCAAAAAGCAATCAAGATCATCTCTGATGATATGGGTGTCGTTCCGGTGTACCAAAAAGCAGAAGGTCACCTAGTGAATGAAAAAATCAAAGGTATCGTTCACCATGCTGCAGGCGCTTCATGGGATTACAAATGGACATACGTTGAAGAATAATCGTTAATACCGTGAGCATGAGAAAAAACGAGGCTGCGGCAAATGTCGCAACCTCGTTCTCATATTCACTTATCCTAACAAAGAAAAAAGCATGAAAATAGCAGAAAGAGCAATTAGTATTCCGGCAATGATCAGCCAAAAGCTGTACATACCGTAGCTGGCAGACGAGAGCGAGGAAAATTCTGGTTTTTTCTTTCGGTTCCTTGTTCGTGCAAGATGGACCGATCGCTGAAAATGATCGAAGAAACCCGAAGAAAAGACCCATAAAAAACCGCCGATAATCAGAAACGGCAATGACCATAAGAATAGATCATTAGATAATTGAATGAGTGTAAAGGCATGGTTGATGACGTTTTTTATTAAAATAACCAGAATCAGTAGAAAAGCTACTGCGTAGGGGATAGATTTTTTTTTCATTTGATTGCTCCTTTATTTTTGGTTCATTATCTAATAATGTAGCGAAACATCTGTCAGAAGTCAAAAGCTAGGGGGAAACATTAGTGAATAGTTATATCAAATATGTATTAAAACGTGTCTTTTTCATGATCATCACGCTTTGGTTAATTGCAACAATCACCTTTTTCTTGATGCAATTGCTGCCGGGCACGCCATATACGAATCAGGAACGTTTGAGTCCTGAAACAATCGAGATGCTAAATAAACAAGTCGGTTTGGATAAACCAGTTATCGTACAATATGGGATTTATCTTTCTAATTTGCTTCAAGGAGATTTTGGAATTTCCTTCCAATTTAAAAACCAGCCAGTCGCACATTTGTTAGCTGGAAGAATCGGACCGTCTTTGCAATTAGGGTTACAGGCAATTATCTTTGGAACAGTCCTAGGAACGATTTTAGGAACGATTTCTGCCATGAAGCAAAATACATGGGCAGATACATCTTCTACACTTGTAGCAATATTAGGTCGTTCCATTCCAAACTTTGTATTTGCTGTTTTACTACAATATATCTTTGCAATCAAATTACAAGTTTTACCAATCGCAAAATGGGATGGATTTGTGTACACGATCTTGCCGACAATTGCATTGGCCATGTCGCCGCTTGCTGATTCTGCTCGATTTATCCGGACGGAAATGGTGGAAGTACTGCATAGTGATTACGTGGAATTAGCAAAAGCAAAAGGATTGAGCCGTTGGGAAATCGCCTTTAAACATGGTCTTCGAAATAGTTTGATCCCATTGATGACTTTATTAGGACCCTTGGCTGTCGCATTGATGACCGGATCACTGGTGGTAGAAAATATCTTTGCTATTCCTGGTATCGGTGAACAATTCGTTAAGTCGATCACAACAAATGATTATCCTACGATCATGGCTGTAACGATTCTTTACTCATTTATGTTGATTTTTGTTATTTTGATCGTTGATCTGCTGTACGGTCTAGTTGATCCAAGAATTCGTGTTTCAGAAGGGAGCCGAGGATAAATGGAAATGACACCCAAGCGTTATGAAACAGTCGCAGATATTCCTGCGGATGAGTTTCTTCCATTACAAAAAAATACCGAAGAAGAACGTGAGCAGATTACTGCACCTTCTTTGAATTTTATCCAAGATTCATGGCGCCGTTTAAAGAAAAACAAAGCTGCCGTTATTTCAATGTTTTTACTGTTGGTCATCATTTTGATCTCTGTGGTCACGATCTTTGTTTCGCCACATGATCCAACTGCCCAAAACGTGGCTTATATCAATTTGCCTCCTCGTATTCCGGGAATCAATATCGATGGATTGAATGGAAAAGCAATGGTCGGCGGAGAACTGGTTGATAAATATGCTCAAGCAAACGTTCCTTCAAACGTAAGTTTCTTTTTAGGAACAGACGGTTTGGGCCGTGATGTATTAAGCCGTTTATTTATGGGAACGAGAATCTCGTTGCTGATCGCATTTATTGCTGCATTACTAGATGTAACGATTGGGGTAGCTTACGGGTTAATATCTGGTTTGTTAGGCGGACGTGTCGATAATGCGATGCAACGTTTTTTGGAAATCTTGTCAGGAATTCCAAACCTCGTTGTCATGATTTTGATGTTGGTCGTCTTCGAACCAGGAATTTTTTCCATCGTGGCTGCTATGGCCATCACAAACTGGATACCAATGGCACGTATCGTTCGTGCACAAACAATGAAATTAAAAGATCAAGAATATGTTCTAGCTGGATTGACATTAGGTGAGTCAAGAATGAAAATTGCATTCAAACATATTTTGCCGAATATCTCCAGTGTCATTATTATTCAAATGATGTTTAGCATCCCATCTGCTATTTTCTTCGAAGCCTTTTTAAGTTTTATCGGTTTAGGTCTTACGCCTCCGTCAGCTTCATTAGGAACGATGTTGAGCGAAGGGTACAAGACATTCCTGTATCTGCCTTATCTATTATGGATTCCGGCAGTAACTTTATCGGTTATCATGATTGGCTTTAACTTACTTGCTGATGGATTGCGTGATGCCTTTGATCCTAAAATGAAAGAGTGAGGACGATGACGAAAATTTTAGAAGTGAAAGACTTAGAAATCTCTTTTGATACGTATGCTGGAAAGGTACGAGCGATTCGCGGTGTCAATTTTCATTTAAATAAAGGAGAAACATTGGCGATCGTTGGGGAATCTGGAAGCGGAAAATCAGTGACAACCAGAAGCATCATGCGCTTGCTGTCGAGCAATGCCAATATAGATGCTGGGCAAATCCTTTTTAAAGGTAAAGACATCGTTGAAAAGACAGAAAGAGAGATGCAAAAAATCCGCGGAAAAGAAATAGCAATGATTTTCCAAGATCCAATGACCTCTTTAGATCCAACGATGCCTATTGGGAAACAAGTTGCTGAGTCACTTAGAAAGCATAATAAAGTTTCGAAAAAAGGGGACAAAAAGCTGCGTTAGAACTGCTTAAATTAGTTGGTATACCTGAAGCTGAGAAACGTATCAATAGTTATCCCCATCAGTTTTCAGGAGGTCAACGCCAACGGATCGTGATTGCGATCGCACTGGTATGTTATCCGGAAATTCTGATTGCTGATGAACCTACAACAGCACTTGATGTGACTATCCAAGCACAAATATTGGAACTACTGAAAGAAATTCAGACAAAAATCGATACATCAATCATCTTTATCACTCATGACCTTGGTGTAGTAGCGAACGTTGCTGACCGTGTAGCTGTTATGTATGGGGGAAGAATCGTTGAAGTTGGAACATCCGAAGAAATTTTCTACAACCCGCAACATCCCTATACTTGGGGACTGCTTGGGTCAATGCCGACATTAGACAGTGCGAACGACCGATTGTATGCCATTCCTGGTTCTCCACCGGATTTACTGAATCCACCAAAAGGAGACGCATTCTACCCAAGAAATGAATTCGCGATGAAAATCGATGCAGAACAAGAACCGCCATTTTTTGAACTATCAAAAACACACAAGGCAGCAACTTGGCTACTTGCTCCACAAGCGCCTAAAGTGACGCCGCCAGGAGAAATCCAACGTCGCTGGGCTATTTTTAAAGAGAAACAAAAACATACTTATGGTCAAGGAGGAATTGCTGATGCCAAATAAACTACTTGAAGTTAAAGGACTGAAACAGTATTTCAATGTAGGAAAAAAGAATGAAGTACATGCTGTAAATGACATCAGCTTTCACATCTATGAAGGAGAAACATTTGGTTTAGTAGGCGAATCTGGAAGCGGAAAATCCACTACTGGCCGAACGATCATTCGTTTGAATGAACCTACTGACGGTGAGATATTATTCGACGGTCAAGATGTAACGAAGATCAAAGACAAAAAAGGATTGACGAAATTCCGACATGATGTTCAGATGATCTTTCAAGATCCATACGCTTCGTTGAATCCTCGGATGAAAGTCAGAGATATCATTGCGGAAGGAATTGATGTCAATGGGTTAGCTAAATCACCAGAGGAACGTGCCAAAAAAGTCGATGATCTATTAAGAACCGTTGGATTGAATCCGAGCCACGGCACTCGTTATCCCCATGAATTTTCAGGCGGACAGCGCCAGCGTATTGGTATTGCACGAGCATTAGCAGTAAAACCGCGATTTATCATTTGCGATGAACCGATTTCTGCATTAGATGTTTCCATCCAAGCCCAAGTTGTCAATTTATTGCAAGATCTCCAACGAGAACATCAATTGACCTATCTATTTATTGCGCATGATTTATCAATGGTTAAACATATCAGCGACCGAATCGGTGTAATGCATAACGGTTTGTTATTAGAAATGGGAAAAAGTGATGAAATCTATAATCACGGTGTCCATCCTTATACAGAAAGTTTGTTATCTGCTATTCCTCTGCCAGATCCAGATCATGAGAGAAAGCGCAGAAGAATCAAATATCAACCCGAACCAGATGACGGACAAGTACGTCAGCTTCGTGAAATCGCACCAGAACATTTTGTCTATGCAACTGAGCAGGAAGTCCCATATTATGCAAAAAAATTAAAACGACAAAAGGAATCTCTTCTGGTTGCTAACTAGGAGGAACATAGATGCTAAAAGCTTTTAAATTCCGTATGTATCCGACAGAAGAACAAAAACAGCAATTGATCCGTACTTTTGGCTGTGTTCGATTTACCTATAACCATTTGCTGAAAGAACGGCAGAAAAGTTGGCAACAAACAGGAGTGGTCGATTTTTCGCTCACGCCTGCTACGTTAAAAAAAGAATACCCATTCTTAAAAGAGGTAGACAGTCTTGCTTTAGCAAATGCACAGCTTAATTTGGACCGAGCTTTTCGCAATTATTTCAAGGGACGTGCCAGCTTCCCAAAGCTTAAAACGAAAAAAAGTATGTGGCAATCTTATACGACGAATAATCAAACTCATACGGTCTATCTGAAAAACGGCCACTTAAAATTACCAAAACAAAAAGAACTAATCAAGATAAACCAGCACCGTCCAGTCGAAGGCACGATTCGTTCCGCTACGATTTCTGCTCGATATAATGAAGAGTTCTATGTCGCACTACTTTGTGATGTTTCATCAATAAAAAAAGAATCGTCAGCTAAATGGATTGGGATTGCCTATCATCCAAAAACATTGATCGAAACATCGCATCCCATAGAAGTAACTTTACCAAAATTTGACCAGACAGAAGAAAAACTTCAGCATGCACAGCGGAAATTAAGCGTAAAAGTCCGCTCCGCTCACCATAGAAAGACCAGGTTAGATCAGGCAAGCAATTATCAGAAACAAAAGAGAAAAGTAATGGATCTTTATCTGAAACAAAAGAACCAGCGAGAAGATTATCTTGAACAATTATCTGGGAAATTGGTCAAACAATATGACTACTTATTTGTAGAATCTTTTCCAAAAGAAGATGCACATGCTGATTTTTCTATTCATGACTGGCATAAATTAATAACAAAATTGCGTTATAAGTCCCAATGGTATAATAAAAAATTTCTTTTGATCAATACCGACGGAGCAGAAGAAAGCAATTTTGTAAGAAAGAGCCAAGTGTTAGAACAACTAGGCAGGCATTCGGTCATTAAGGAATAAAAAATGAATGAAACTGACAGGAGCGTTAGGGTTCGCCTTGTTAATAAAAAGTCTGATTGACTTTTGTTTCTAGGAATTTTCTTTTGAAGAAAAGCTCACTAATTATGACAAACCAATAAAACAATAGCAGAAAAAATTCGTACGAGTTTTTTCTGCTATTGTTATTTTTTTATTCGAAGAATTTTACTGATATGCCAAAGTATGGAGCGAAAAACGCAAAACACAAAGAGCGGCTTTCCATTTATCTTGAGTGTTCAGAACGGAGCCCTTTCTTCACAATCCTTACTCATGATGTCCCGGCTTGAGCTGATAGATTTTTGAAGGGCGACCGATTCCTACAGGACGTTCGCCAATCTCGTCGAAATATTGGAGCATAGCTTTCTTAAAATTGGAATGATCGATCGTTTTATAATCGATTCCTAAGAACTTTGCAAATACTTTTCGAGCTTCTGTAATCGTGAAATCTTTACCTAAAACTTGCAAAACTTGCGGTTCGTGTTCCATTTTATTGACTACACGGTTGAATGCTTTCAAAATGATTTGACTATGGTCAAAAGCTAAAGTATCTTTGCCAGAAGACTCTCCAGTGACTAAGTCAAGTGAGATAGCCACTTCTCCGCTCGATAAATTGATCTTGTTGCCGTGACGTTCCAATGTGAACCAGCGTACTTCCTTAGCATCATCTCCGGCAATCAGCGGTTCTTCTCCAATGAAAGCTAAGTAGCTGACTGTGACGACCCAACCGCGCGGATCTCGATTAGGCGTGCTGAATGTATGCAGTTGTTCAATGTTTTCTTTAGAGATAACTACACCAGTTTCTTCCTTTGTTTCTCTTAAGACACTTTCTCCAGTTGACTCATCCTTTTGAACAAAACCACCAGGTAATGCCCATGAATTTCGATAAGGATGCCCTTTTCTTTGGATCAGCAATACTTTCAGCTGATCTTCTTCTTTGTTATAGCACATCAGTACGATATCAACAGTCAAAGAGGGCTTGTCATATTCTGGACGTTCCTGTTTTTGATACCAGTTAAGAAAATCTTCTTCACTTGCTTCATGTTCATAATATAATTTTTCTTCTTCTTTAGAAGCAAATCGGTTCATCAGACCACCTCCGTTGACATTAAAAGTACTTTTTACCTTATTGTAGCAGACTCTGAAAAAAAACCAAGGATTTACTTGAAAAATCCTTGGTTCTTCCTTAAATATGAAAAATAAATGGAAGTACTAGATTGAATAAAAAGAAAAGCAGATAAAACGGCAATACTTTATACCGCTCTTCACGAACGGCAAAGAAGCCGCAAATAACGATATATGCGTCAATGACAAAACGTAAAAGCCATGCGACTGTCATGAAACTGTTCAAATGCCCATGAAGGTTAAAATAACCATACATACGAATATAAAAATAGCTGAATATCAAATGTGCTAATGAAAGAAAAGCAATACTAAGTGTAAAAAAAAGATGTTTCTTCTGCATGATCGTTCCAGTCCCTTACTAAAATAGATAGTCTTTATTATACCACGAGTCAGGAAAGAAATAAAAAGCCGTTTCCGACTAAACATGAAACAAGATGAAAAATAGCATTTATTCCCTCTGTCCTTCCTTTTGAAGGAGGGAGTCATCGTAGAGAACAAGTCATTTATCCAGACTTTTTCATTTTGAAAAAAAGCTAACAGCATGCTTTTTTTATGGTATACTAGCAAGGAAACGAATTCGCATCATGCGATAAAGGAGGAAGAGCCCCGTGGCAGAAAAGGAAACTTTTTATATCACTACGCCAATCTATTATCCAAGCGGCAAACTTCATATCGGCAACTCATATACTACGATTGCATGTGACGCAATTGCTCGTTATAAACGGTTGATGGGCTTTGATGTGTTTTATCTCACTGGAGTGGATGAACATGGTCAAAAAATCGAAACAAAAGCAGAAGAATTAGGTGTAAAACCGCAAGAATACGTAGATAAAATGGCGGCTGATGTCAAAAAATTATGGAAAACGCTTGATATCAGTTATGACAAATTCATTCGTACGACAGATGATTACCATAAAGCAGCTGTTCAAAAAATATTTGATCGTTTATTAGAACAGGGAGATATTTACTTAGGTGAATATGAAGGCTGGTACTCTGTTTCTGACGAAGAATTCTTTACAGAAACACAACTTGCAGAAGTGTACAAAGATGATGAAGGTAATGTGATCGGCGGTAAAGCGCCAAGCGGACACGAAGTAGAATTGGTAAAAGAAGAATCTTACTTCTTCCGCATGAGCAAATACGCAGATCGTCTGTTGGAATACTATGAAGAACATCCCGAATTCATCCAACCAGAATCTCGTAAAAATGAAATGATCAACAACTTTATCAAACCAGGATTAGAAGATCTTGCAGTTTCACGAACAACCTTTACTTGGGGGGTACCAGTCAAGAGTGATCCGAAACATGTGGTGTACGTATGGATCGATGCATTGTCCAATTACATCACTGCACTAGGCTACGGGTCCGAGGATGAAAGTCTATTCGAAAAATACTGGCCTGCAGATGTTCAGATGGTCGGTAAAGAAATCGTTCGCTTCCATACGATTTATTGGCCAATCATGCTGATGGCTCTTGATTTGCCTCTACCTAAAAAAGTATTTGGTCATGGCTGGTTATTGATGAAAGATGGAAAAATGTCTAAATCAAAAGGAAATGTCGTTTATCCTGAAATGCTTGTGGAACGTTATGGTTTAGATGCACTCCGTTATTATTTGCTTCGTGCTGTGCCATTTGGGTCAGATGGCGTCTTTACACCAGAAGATTTTGTTTCTCGTGTCAATTATGATCTGGCAAATGATCTAGGGAACTTATTGAATCGTACGATTGCTATGATCAACAAATATTGTGATGGTCTCGTTCCTGATTATGCCTCACTTGTCACTCCATTTGACAGTGAACTGTCTACGACGGCTGCTAACGTTGTCGGACGTTACCATGATGCAATGGAAAAAATGGAATTCAATACAGCGTTAGCTGAAATCTGGGTGCTGATTTCTCGTGCAAACAAATACATTGACGAAACAGAACCATGGGTATTAGCAAAAGACGAAGAAAAGAAAGCTGAATTGAATAGTGTCATGATCCATTTAGCTGAATCCTTGCGTATCGCCGCGATTTTACTTCAACCAATCATGACAGAAACGCCAGAGAAGATCTTCAATCAACTAGGATTGGACTCTGAAACGATGAATCTTGAAGGATTGCATTTTGGCGAATTCCCTTCAGGAACAAAAGTAGTTGCAAAAGGTACACCAATCTTCCCACGTTTGGATATGGAAGAAGAAGTTGCTTTTATCCAAGAAAAAATGTCTGAAGGTACTCAAACAAACGAAGATACAGTCAAATGGGATCCAGAAGAAACAGAACTTGTTTCAACGAAAGAAAAACAAATCAAATTTGATGTATTTGAAAAAGTAGAACTAAAAGTAGCAGAAGTCATCAACTGCCAAAAAGTAGAAGGGGCAGATAAGTTGTTGCAATTCCGACTAGATGCTGGAGACAGCCAAGATCGTCAAATTTTGTCAGGAATCGCTGAATTCTATCCTGATCCAAGCGAACTGATTGGGAAAAAAGTAGTGATCGTCGCAAATCTGAAACCACGAAAGATGCGTGGACAGATCAGTCAAGGAATGATCCTTTCCGCAGAAGCACCAGATGGCTCTTTACAAGTGATTGAAGCACCAAAATCCATGCCGAATGGCTCAGAGATCGCATAAAATCATAAGAAAAACTCGCAAGACAATGCTGCTTGCGAGTTTTTTTTATTCCTGTCAATTGCCCCAATGGTGATTATGGAAGCCAATCATATAATAAAGACACATATAACCATATAAAATGTATCCTATAAAAAGAAGGACGAGCTTTACCCACCGATGGAATCTGCAGCTTCCTAAAAACAAAAGAAAAAGTGGCTGCGAATAGTTGAATAAAATATTTGTGATTCTTTCATCTGTCTGCCAATTAAGAAAAAGGCTAATAGGAATCGTAAAGACAGAAAGAAGCAACATAATGATAAGTGGACGGGCGGTTTTTAATTGATTCATCTGGGTACTCCTTTTTATTTTATTGTCTCTTACATCCAAGGATTTTGAAAGCAATAATTTGTTTACATCTACTAATAGTATTCAAAATAAAGAAAACAATCATCGAGGTCAAAATCGATGATTGTTTTCTTTATTTTGTAAAAATCCTATTATTTGATTTTATGATAACCTTTTATTTTTGTCTTCAAACGGCTTGGCAAGAGAGCAGTAAGCAGTGCAAATGGAATCGAAAAGACGTACCAGAAAATCGTTCTTCCAATACCATAACGCTGATACAGTTTCGTCAACATCACATGAAGCAAGATCAATCCTAAAAGCAAGGCACCAGCTGAAAACCAATGATTATTCCAATGCATGATTTCACGAAGTGCCATCACTCCGAAGGGATAAAAATAAAAATAGATTCCTACTAAGGTCATCCGCCAATTCTTTGTAAATGTTCCAATGTTCAACAAAAAGAAAATCGCTGAAAGCAAAATACCGATAGGTGGGAATAGCCCCACTAGAAAGGAATACAACATCCCCCACAAAATCATCACGGGACCTTTGATCAATGCAACAATTGCGATGAACACCGTCAGCAATATCAATTTTTGTGATAATGTCGCAATGGTCAATAATCCAAATAAAATCAACGTGAACCAATGCCAACGGGACTGCTGCTGTTCTTTACGAGAAAAATCGATTCGGTTGGATAAATAATCTGCTAATTTCGGATAAGAACGCTTAAAATCCATAAACTGTTCCTCCTTCGTGGAAAAGGTAGGTTTAGTATACGCAAAATAAAGAGGAAATACATCCGTCTTAAGAGGGAGTTTTTCATTGAAAGTGGAGAAAAAAGAATGGTAAATTAAAATATTCTCAGTTATACTGAAAATTATACCAAATTTCAAAGAAGAAAGAGGATGGGAATGAAAGGCAAACTAAAACGAGAAATCAATCTGTTTGGCGCATTAGCTACCGTTATGGGAACCGTGATCGGCGCAGGGGTCTTCTTTAAAACCGCTGCTGTTACTGCAAGCACGCAGTCTACAAGTTTGACATTACTAGCTTGGCTTTTGGGTGGTTTCTTAACGATCTGTGCTGGATTGACAGTGGCTGAATTAGCTACAGCGATCCCAGAAACTGGTGGAGCTGTCAAATATATTGAAGCAGCTTATGGAAAGCTGCCCAGCTTTTTATTAGGGTGGGCGCAAAGCTTGATTTATTTCCCCGCTAATATTGCTGCATTATCGATTATCTTTGCGACACAATTGACGAACTTATTACAATTATCTACCGACTATCTTTTGTTGATTGCAGTGATTACCGCTGTTTCTGTGACAGGATTGAATTTATTAGGAACAAAAGTCGGTGCGTCTGTACAATCAGTGACGCTGATTGTTAAATTGATACCAATTGCCGTGATTGTCGTATGGGGATTATTGACACCAGGACAAGGAACTGTTCAGCTATTTCCAATCGAAGCTGGAAAAGAGGTTACTTTTGTCGAAGGCTTGAGCAGTGCGTTGCTAGCAACATTGTTTGCTTATGACGGCTGGTTAGGCGTCGGCGCAATGGCTGGTGAAATGAAACGGCCGGAAAAAGATTTGCCTAAAGCGATTATACTAGGGCTGAGTTTTGTCACTGTCGTTTATTTATTGATCAATTTTGTTTTCTTGAAAACTCTGCCGATTGATCATCTTGCCGGTAATTTGAACGCAGCTTCTGAAGCATCAGACGTCATTTTTGGAGAAATCGGCGGAAAACTGGTCACTATTGGGATTTTGATTTCGGTATACGGGGCATTGAATGGGTATACCTTAACTGGGATTCGTGTGCCTTATGCGATGGCTTTGGAAGACGAGCTACCTTTCAGCAAACAGCTGACAAAGCTTTCAAAGAAATTTACGGTACCTTATGTTCCTGCGATTTTCCAGTTAGCAGTAGCTTGTATTATGATGAGCCTTGGTTCTTTCGACTTTTTAACCGACATGTTGATTTTTGTGATGTGGCTATTCAGTTTACTGATTTTTATCGGTGTCTTTATTTTAAGAAAAAAAGCGCCGGAATTGCCACGCCCATATAAAGTACCACTTTATCCAATCGTTCCGATTATTGCGATTCTCGGTGCTATTTTCATTTTAGGTATGACGATGATGACGCAAACGAAATTAGCATTGATCGGTATAGGTGTTACCTTGATTGGTATTCCAGTCTATTATCAAAAAAAGAAAAAACGCTCAGAAGAGTAAAATATTTCAACAACAGACAGAAAAAGTACGAACTAAGTTCTCTGGATCTTCGTGCTTTTTCTATTTCAACAAAACAAGTTCTTCTATTTTGATTTTTGCTACTTCTGCAAGCAGTGCTTATGTGCTAAAGTAAGAATGAAAAGGAGAGATAAACATGATATTTGATTCTCATACCCATTTAAATGCTGAGCAGTTCAATGAAGATATTCCAGAAACGATTCAGCGAGCACAAGAAATGGGGGTAACGAAAATGGCGGTCGTGGGCTTCGATACGCCAACGATTGAAAAGTCTTTGCAATTAAGCCATGACTATCCAAATATTTACAGTATTATCGGCTGGCATCCGACAGAGGCTGGCAGTTATACGAAAGAAATCGAAAATAAATTACAAGAACAATTGACTTTGCCAAAGGTTGTAGCATTAGGGGAAATTGGCTTGGATTATCATTGGATGGAAGACCCGAAAGAAGTCCAAGATAAAGTATTTCGCAGACAGATTGCTATCGCAAAAGAAATGAACCTTCCAATCAGTATCCATACTAGAGAAGCACTTGAAGACACGTATCAAATCCTAAAAGAAGAAGATGTTCGAGATATTGGTGGAATCATGCATAGTTTCAGCGGTGATTATGAATGGGCAAAACGATTTCTTGACTTAGGGATGCATATATCATTTAGCGGTGTCGTCACTTTCAAAAAAGCATTAGACGTCCAAGAGGCTGCAACAAATGTACCAATCGAACGATTACTTGTGGAAACAGATGCCCCTTATCTGGCACCAGTTCCTTTTAGAGGAAAGCGAAATGAACCAGGCTATACTCGTTATACAGTAGAAAAGATTGCTGAACTTCGGAATCTGCCAACAGAAGAAGTGGCTGCCCAAACATGGTCAAATGCGCACCGATTATTTGGTCTAAGCGAACATGGATAAGATGAAGATTCAAGAGATTATAGTCGTTGAAGGAAAAGACGATACAAGAAGGCTTCGGGAAGTAGTTGATGCAGATACGATAGAAACGATTGGTTCTGCTATCAATGAAGATATCCTGATGCAAATTGAACATGCCCAAGAGACTCGAGGGGTGATCGTTTTTACCGACCCTGATTTTTCAGGAGAAAAAATAAGAAAAATCATTATGGAAGCTGTTCCCCAAGCAAAACATGCTTTTTTACCGCGTACACAAGCTAAACCAAAGAAAAAGGGAAGTCTTGGTGTTGAGCATGCAAGTGATGCTGCTATTTTAGAAGCATTGAAAAAGGTTGTGACGCCAGATATTTCCCAAACGGCTGTTTCTGAAATCACTAGACAAGACCTTTTAGACTATGGTTTAATAGCTGGAGCACAAGCAAAAGAAAAACGAGAAAAACTAGGTGATGAGTTGCGTATCGGTTATACGAATGGCAAACAATTGGAAAAACGTTTGAAGATGTTTCGTATCACGCCGAAAGAGCTCGCACAAGCAATGAAAATAGTGGAGGAACAACATGAGTGAATATCGTGAAATCGCGACACCCTCTAGAACAAAAGAGATTTTATTGAAACATGGTTTTTCATTTAAAAAAAGTTTAGGACAAAATTTTCTCACTGAACCAAATATTTTAAGAAAAATCGTAGAAACTGCGCAAATAGATGAACGAACGAACGTGATCGAAGTTGGGCCAGGAATCGGCGCATTGACAGAACAATTAGCGATGCATGCAAAGCAAGTCGTAGCATTTGAGATTGATGATCGTTTGATCCCTGTATTGGCTGATACGATGCAACCCTATGACAATGTGACCATCATACATCAAGATATTCTGAAGACGGATTTATCAACAGCCGTAAGAGAAACATTTCATGAAGAGCTTCCGTTAAAAGTCGTAGCAAATTTACCTTATTATATTACGACGCCCATCATGATGCATTTTCTTGAATCGGATTTGGTCGTAGATGAATTAGTCGTCATGATGCAAAAAGAAGTAGCTGATCGAATCTCTGCTGAACCAGGAACGAAAGCATACGGTTCATTATCGATTGCTGTTCAATATTATATGGAAGCCAGTTTAGCCTTCATCGTACCAAAAACAGTATTTGTCCCTCAGCCAAATGTAGATTCAGCGATTTTGAAACTGACAAGAAGAGATACACCGGCAGTAGAAGTGACGGACGAAAAAGCATTTTTCCGATTGACAAAAGCTGCATTTCAGCAAAGAAGAAAAACGCTTTGGAATAATTTGCAGCATTCGTATGGCAAAGATGATCAGACAAAAACATGGTTATCAAAAAGCTTGGAAACGGCTGGAATCGATCCAAAACGTCGTGGAGAGACGTTGTCATTACAAGAATTTGCCGCATTAAGCAATGCGATGTCAGAAAATAAGCAGTAAAAAAAGAGGTTGTGAGCCTGCCATTTAACTCTGAGGTACAAGGAGCAATTTCAAAAAATAGCTTCTCCTATTTTTGATTTGGTTGGTCTTATCGCCGCTGAGGCAAGCTTTTGATTCCCATTATGAACAAGGAGATGTGACACAAATTTTGTCACATCTCCTATTTTTGTCTCTTGATCAAAAATTCTTATACTTGATACTCACACTCATTTTGTATGGATTTAGAAAAGAATATGTGTCTTGACAGTTATTAGTAAGTAAGTTATACTAAGTCGACATTTAAGTGTCAAGACATATTAGGAGAGAGAAAAAATGAGAAAAAATTCAGTTCGAAAACTAACGATTTCTGCTTTATTGATTGGGATGGGGGTCATTATCCCAATGGTTATGCCTAAAATCATGATTCCACCTGCTTCTTTTACATTAGCGTCTCATGTGCCATTATTTATTGCGATGTTTTTTACACCAGGAGTTGCAGTGGCTGTTGCGCTAGGTACGACATTCGGTTTCTTTTTGACAACGCCAGTTATCATTGCATTGCGCGCATTGTCACATCTTGTATTTGCATTGATTGGGGCATGGTACTTGCAGAAGCATCCGAGTATCGTTTTAAAGAATGGACAGTTTACTTTTACTAATTGGCGTTTTCAAGGGTTCAATTTTGTGATAGGTGTGATTCATTCTTTAGTAGAAATGCTAGTAGTCAGCATCTTTTACTTCATCGGTAATATGCCTGACACGTATTACTCTCAAGGGTATTTTTATACAGTGTTCATCTTGATGGGAATTGTTGGACTCATCCACAGTTTGGTTGATTATAATATTGCTTATTTTATAGCAGGAACACTCAGCAAATATTTTGATATCCCGGTATTTACGGCAGCAAAAAAAGGAAATCGGAAAGAATCGATTCAAGGGTACGCGAAGAAAACGATATACTAATGAACTATCAAAGAAAAACTCTCATCTGCTAACGGATAATAAATCCGCTAAGAGGAGAGTTTTTTGTCCTAAAAAGAGCCACACCACTATTTTCTGGCGTAGCTCTAAAGGGGGCAGATTAGGGAAGTTTGATGACTTGTTCGGTTTCTTTATCAAAGAAGTGGCCTTTGCTGATGTTGAAGGCAAGCTCGACTATTTCGCCTGGTTTATGGAAATCTCTTGCATCTACTTTTGAGATGAACTCAGTAGAACCAGTTTTTGTGTAAAGCATCGTTTCAGCACCAAGTAATTCGGAAACGACAACTTCTGATTTGACTACGGCTTCAGGTGAAGCTTCAAGGGCTACTTGTTCACTGTGGATGTCTTCTGGACGAATACCGAAGATAACTTCTTTTCCTTCATAACCTTTTTCAACTAATACTTTGTTTTTCCCTTCAGGAATACGAAGCTTAAGCCCATGTCCATCTGTGATGACACCGTTTTTCAATGTCACATTAAAGAAGTTCATGGCAGGAGATCCAATAAAGCCGGCAACGAACATATTGACTGGTGTATCATAAACTTCTTTCGGTGTACCGATTTGCTGGATAAATCCGTCTTTCATGATAACGATTCGGTCAGCCATAGTCATCGCTTCTGTCTGATCATGAGTAACATAGATTGTCGTTGTTTCAAGACGTTGGTGAAGTTTGGCAATCTCAGCACGCATGGCTACACGTAATTTAGCATCTAAGTTTGACAATGGTTCATCCATCAAGAAGACTTTGGCATCCCGAACGATTGCACGTCCTAATGCTACACGTTGTCGTTGTCCACCAGATAAAGCAGCTGGTTTTCGTTTCAAGTATTCTGTCAGTCCGAGGATCTCTGCTGCATTGTCCACACGCTTTTTAATGTCTGCTTTATCATATTTACGTAATTTCAAACCAAAAGCCATATTATCATAAACAGTCATGTGAGGATACAATGCATAGTTTTGGAAAACCATGGCAATATCACGGTCTTTAGGTGCCACGTCATTCATGACTTTTCCGCCAATATTTAGTTCTCCTTCAGAGATATCTTCCAGTCCCGCAATCATTCGCAAAGTAGTTGACTTTCCACAACCGGAAGGACCAACAAAAACGATAAATTCACGGTCTTTGATTGATAGATTAAAATCAGTCACAGAATAATTTTCTGCATTATCATATTTTTTATATACGTTTTTCAGAGCCATTTCTACCATAATACGTTCCACACTTTCTTTTTTAGTTTTATTAACTGATTTAAGTATAAATGAAAGCGTTAACTAAGTTCAATGTCATGTTGAACAAGAATTTTTTCTTTTTTTTGTCAATGTGCTAGTTTTAAGCTTCAATAAATATCCATAAGAAATAAAAACTGATACACTGGAGTAAATAAGTATGTTAACCATATCAAAAGGAGTGTCTCTTATGAAAATCGCTTTGATCGCTCATGACCGAAAAAAATCTATGATGGTGAAATTAGCAACAGCGTATAAAACAATATTGGAAAAACATGAACTTTTTGCTACCGGGACGACTGGACAACGTATCACGGAAGCGACCGGCTTGCCCATTCATCGGTTTAAATCCGGACCGTTAGGCGGAGATCAGCAAATTGGAGCAATGATCTCGGAGGACCAGTTAGATTTGGTGATTTTTCTTCGAGACCCGTTGGCTGCACAGCCGCATGAACCAGATGTAACAGCACTTATCCGTTTATCTGACGTTTATGAGATTCCGTTGGCTACGAATATCGGAACAGCTGAGGTGCTGCTAAGAGGACTGGAAGCCGGCTTCCTAGATTTTCGAAGAATCGTCCATGAAATAGACAAACGTCCACTTTCATTTTGATGGACAAGTGTATGGAAAAATAACGTTTAATGTTCGTCTATATGTAGCTATAAAAGCTAAACAAACTGAAAATATGCAATATAATACGAACGTATTGTATAATATAACCAATAATATTAGTTTTTCGTGTTTGCAGTAAATGTGAAAATATGCTATAGTTTCTGTGGGAAAAGATCCCAAAAATAATACAGAGTAGAAAATAAAGCGTTAAGTGCTAAGAGGATGGGATGTTGCCTCTTGGACGAAGGACGTAATGTTCGCGGTTTTATTTTCGCATTCGCTGCATGATACGATGTAGCAGCTCTTAAAGGAGATGCTAAAAATGAAGAAACACCGGTTAGACGCACGTATGATTGCTATTATGGGCTTACTGATTGCATTGATGGTCACGTTGTCCCGTCTGGTAGCAATCGAGACCCCATTTATTAAAATCAGTGTCACATTTATTCCACAAGTGATCATGGGCATTCTTTTTGGTCCTTTTTGGTCAGGGATAGGCGCAGTTTTAGCTGATTTAGTAGGAATGGCTCTCTTCTCAAAATCTACATTTTTTATTGGATTTACATTGAATGCATTTATTGAAGGAGCAATCTACGGATTCTTTTTCTATCGAAAAGAAATCACTTGGAAAAATGCGATTTTGGCTACGCTTAGTGTCACGCTGATCATAAACTTATTTTTGACACCATTATGGCTTGCGTTGATGTACCATGTGCCATTGTTCAGCTGGGTCGTTTGGGCGCCCCGCCTGTTAAAAACAGTGATATGGTTACCGATTCAATCAATTGCCATTTATTACGTAGGACGTAGTATTCCTTACAAAAAAATTTTAAGAAGTTTAGCGATCCACGCTAAATAAAAAACAAGCAGTCTTCCCATCCCAGAAGACTGCTTGTTTTTATTGTGCTGTGAATTGTGCTTGATAGAGCCGTCGGTAATAACCATCTTTTTGAAGCAACTCATCATGGGTGCCCATTTCGACAATGGCTCCCTGATCCATCACTAATATCTGGTCCGCATTTTTGATTGTGGACAGGCGATGGGCAATAACAAAACTGGTTTTACCTTCCATCATTGCTAAGAAGGCTTGTTGGATTTTTTTCTCTGTCAATGTATCGACTGAGCTAGTAGCCTCATCTAAGATCAGCATAGGCGGATTACTGATCATCGTTCGAGCAATCGTCAACAGTTGGCGTTGTCCATCTGATATCTTTAACCCTTGACCGCCAATCTTAGTATCTAATTTTTCCGGCAAACGTTCAACAAATTCATACATATAAGAAGCTTTTAGGGCATCATTGATTTCTGCGTCACTTGCTTCCGGATTCCCAAAACGAAGATTTTCTCGCAATGTACTGTCAAATAGCCAAGTATCTTGTAACACCATTCCAAAACTTTTACGTAATGTATCACGTTGGATAGAGCGGATGTCATGGTCATCGATTGTAATCGTTCCTTTTGTTGTGTCATAAAAACGCATCAGCAAATTAACAAGTGTGGATTTTCCGGCTCCTGTTTTTCCTACTATAGCAATGGTTTGACCTGGATAAGCAGTAAAATTGAAATCTTCGATCAAACGCTGTTTGGGGTCATAAGAAAAAGAAACATGATCAAAAGAGACTTTTCCTTTGATATTTTTGGGTTCCAAGGCATAGGCATCTGGCAAATCAGGCGTTTCTTCTGGTTGATCGATCAAATCAAATGCTCGTTCTAGACCAGAAAAAGCGGTTTGCAGTTGTGTCGTGATTCCAGAAAGTTCGATAAATGGTTTAGAAAACTGACTTGAGTAGATCGTAAAGCTGGAAATCACACCAACAGTGATTGACGAACCACTCTTCAATGCCAATAGGCCGCCAACCAAACCAATCGATAAATAAGCAAGGTGATCTACAAAACGAGAAGACGGGTTTGTCAAGGAAGAAGAAAATTGTGCCCGTTGTCCTTTTTGATATAGATCAGCATTTAACAGTTCAAATTGCTGTTGACTAGCTTCTTCTTGCTGAAAAGCTTTCACGATTTTCTGATTACCGATTCGTTCGGTCACAAAGCCCGAAATCTCCCCAATGATTCTTTGCTGTCTATCGAAATTTGTTTGCGAAGCACGAGCAACGATCCAACTCACAAGGAAAATAATCGGTGTGGAACAAAGAACGACCAATGTCAGAAGTGGACTTAGACGCATCATAAAAATAAACGAAAGAAGGATAATCGCAACTCCGGAAAACAATTGATTGAAGGCTGCAGAAATCGCAATAGAAATGTTGTCCATATCATTTGTAAATCGACTGACGATATTTCCATGAGAATTTTGATCATAATAACGAAGTGGCAATCGATTTAAATGGGCAAAAGCATCTTTTCTTAATGTTGCAACGGACAAGTAAGCTAACCGATTGCTTAATACTTGGATGAGCCATTGACTGACTACATTGATCAAAACGATTCCACCGAACAGAATCAGTAAATGGAATAGTCGATTGAAGCGAACTTGTCCTTCTCCGATCATTTGATCGATACTTTGGCCAATTTGTAACGTCATCACAACTGTTGCGATCCCGTTGATAATCCCTAGTAATACAGCTAGCCAAATGTCTTTCGCATAAGCAGTAAGATAAGGGATGAAGCGACGGAGTGTCTGCAAGGATAATTTTTTTACTTTCATAACTATTCTTCCTCCTGTGATGCGACGATTTCCTGATATTCCGCTGATTGAGCAAGTAATTCTTCATGCGTACCTTGAGCAGCGATCTTTCCTTGATCCATCACTAAGATATGGTGTGCTTCTTGAATGGAGCGGACACGTTGGGAGATAATGATCACTGTACTGCCAAGATAAGTCTGCAGCGCCTTACGCAAATCCAAGTCAGTCTGATAATCCAACGCACTCAAAGAGTCATCTAAAATCAGTAATTCTGGCTTGGCAATCAAAGCTCTTGCAATCGTTAGTCGCTGTTTTTGACCGCCGGAGAAATTTTTTCCGTTTTCCATGACTTTTGTATCTAAACCATTTGGAAGCTGACGTACAAATTCTTCTGCCTGAGCGATTTTCAGGGCTTCCCAACACTCATCTTCTGTGGCATCTTGCTTACCCCATTGAAGGTTTTCACGAATAGTCCCAGTAAATAACACGGAAGTTTGGGGAACAAGGGCGATTTGCTGACGAAGATGATCCAGCTGCCAAGATCGAACGTCCATTCCATCCATTATGACTGTACCGGAACTGACATCATAGAAGCGCGGAATCAATTGAGTCAAAGTCGTTTTCCCGCTTCCCGTTGGACCAATGATTCCAAGGACCGTATTTCGCTTCAGCTGAAATGTAATCCCTTGAAGAGAAAGCCCAGAATCAGGAGTATAACGGAAGTCAACGTGATCAAAAGCGAGAATCGATTCAGAAGAAAAATCGGGAGTAGTACTGATCTCGGCTTCAAGAATCGAATTCTCTGTGTCTAGAACCTCTTTTACTCGATTACCTGAAGCTTCGGCACGTGTGAAGATCACGACGAGGTTTGAAACAACGATCAGTGCCAAAAGCATTTGATTCATATAATTGATCAAAGCAAGAACTTGTCCTTGTTGCAAACTACCAATGTTTACTTTGATCCCGCCAACTGTTAGCAAACAAATGATTCCGACATTCATGATCAAGGTCGTAGCAGGTGATAAAAGGGCAGAGATATTGGAAACACGTAAATAATTGTTCGCTAGATCATTTGTGCTTTTATCAAACTTTTCTGTTTCTTTTTTTGTCTGTGCAAATGCACGTATGACACGAACGCCGCTAAGATTCTGGCTGACGTGTTCATTGAGCTGGTCTAGTTTTTCTTGCACTTTTTGATAGAGAGGAACAGTTTTTCTGATGATAAAAAATAAAATGATGGAGAAAATAGGCAATAATGCTAAGAAAAACAGACCTACTTCCCAGTCGATCACAAAAGCCATGACTACTGAACCGATGCTTAAAAATGGTGCTCTAATCAATAAACGAATGACCATTGCTAAAGCTAGTTGAAGCTGATTGATGTCGTTTGTCATTCGAGTGATCAAGGTATCTGTTCCAAAATGATTCAACTCGTTGTGAGAGAAAGTATTGATTTTTTTGATCAGCTGATTTCGCAACTCTGTACCAAATCCTTGTGAAGCTACTGAAGCGTAATATTGGCAAATGATAGCACAAATCAGACCAATCACAGACATAGCGACCATCCATAAGCCCATTTCAATGATTTTTCCTCGGTCATTCATTTTTAGTCCATTATCGATCAAGGAAGCCATCATTAAAGGTAGGACAAGTTCGAAGACAGCCTCAAGAAACTTGAAGAACGGACCCAAAATGATTTGCTTACGATAATCTTTTGCATAACGTAATAACTGAATCATATGATTCCTCCTATTATTTATTTGTCTACAGTTGAAAAAACAAGTACTACCACATTGTAGCTTAGGAAATTTAGAATGAAAAGAGAACAAGCCTTTTCATAAATGAAAGTTTTATTATGAAGAGATTTTAGAGATTGAATAGAGTATTTTTTAGAAAAAAAGAAAGAGAACGGGAAATTCATCCCGGTCTCTTCATTCCTCCAAACGTCTATTTTGTCCGATTTTTTTATAAATGAATCGTGTGCAAAAGGTGGATCAGGTACAGAATCATCAATGGAGCGCTATTTATTTTTTGAAAATAAAAAAGTAGTGATTCCATGATTTAAGTAAAAAACAGCGAGTATAAAGCAAATGATCTTAGTAATGAATAAAATCTCATAAAATGGGGAGGGCGAAGCTTCATTTTCCATAAAAACCATCGTTATTTTTGGCGAAAAAATTAAAAGTAACGATGTTATTAAATCTAATAAAAGCTTTGTTTTCATAGTTTATTCTCCTTTTTTAAAAGTTGTTGAAATCGTTTTCTTTTTGTGCTATAAAGTTATTGTAACAAATTGTTTGTGGGAAAGCTAATTAATGTTGAAAGAAGGGATATGAGAATGAAAAAATCGTTGATTGGTTTATTATGTGTGGCAACTTTAGGGGGGGGTAAGTAATATCGGACAGCCTGTGTTTGCTGTAGAAGTGGATGCATCAGTGATCGACATATCAAATGAAAAGAAAGAGATAAACATAAGTCCCGTACTCACTTTTGATGAAATGGTGCGAGAAGTAGCAAAAGAAAACGGCATCCCTATTATCCAAGCACAACAAGAGCTTGGATTCACAGATGAAAGTGCAAGACAAGCACGTACAGCAAGAGCAACATACAGAACATTATCGCAATCTTTCACAGTCAATGCTAGTTATAGACCCACGATGCGCTTTTATTGCGAGACCAGTGAAAGTGGAAATTTTAGGGCTATCAAAAGAATCCTACGAGTTGAAATGATCCGCGGATATAATGGTTTGTCGAAACAATTTGGTGGAACTGTTTATGTTCATTTAGAAGATGCTAACCGTATTTTTTACATTGTAAATGGCGACTTCTTCAATAATGGTTCAACAACTTGGAATGCAGGGGTGAACATCGGAGTAGGAAGAAACGCTTCTATTAAGTTTGGTGTAACGAATACAACCTCTCATTATCAATATCGCTATGTAGAAAGCCGTTTGCGATTTTGATATCAAAACAGCACACGAAAAAGAAAACAAGGCAGGAACAGTGATGTTTCTACCTTGTTTTCTTAATCAATGGGAAAAAACTAAGAGTGGTGTACGTAATCAATAAAAAGGATGGTGACAACAGTACCTCTTTACTCTCTGAAAGCATCATAACTCGTTTTTCCTCGTTACGCCAATAAATTGTTGTTATACCAGATATAAGGATTTGTAATAACAAAAAGCAGACAGAAAAATTGAGAGCTGTGCCTCCTATTTTGTGTGGAAGGATTTATAGAGCGCAAAAATCAAGATAAAGATAAATAAAAATCCTGTTTCGGCTATATATTGCGTATCTACATCGATAAAACGGGTTTGTTCTGTCATAGCCATATAAAGCAAAGGTAAAAACACAACCACAGCGAGATAAGATCCGATGATTTCGCGAAAAGTTTTCCAAGAAGTATACTTCCTCTTTTTAGATTTATCCGATTTCATTGAATAGTCATAGCCTCCTTGTTCTTTCTTTATTGTTTGGAAATTCCAGTATAAAAACCGGAAGGAACTGTTCGTTTTTAGAATAAAAATTATAAGGGATAAGTAAGCTGCTGTCTATAACAAGACATATTTTTCAACTCTTTATTAAAGATTTTATTGACAAAATGAATCCGTTTTCTATGATGGAGTAGGGGTGAATAAGTTGTTAAAAAACGAAATTTTATGCTACTTAGAGAACCAGACAGCCTTTTTCGATCTCAACCATATGAACGAGGTCTTTACAGCACAAAGATTGGCTGAACATTTTGGGGTAAAAAGAAACACAGTCAGTCATTATTTGAACCAGTTGAACGAGGAGAAACTACTAGTCAAAATCAATTCTCGTCCAGTGGTTTATTTCCACAAAGAAGCTTTTGAAAAACAATTTTTTCAGTTACGTACGAATTTTTATTTTTCTATCAATGATCTTAAAGAAGAACAGCCTTTTTTCGCACAACCAAAAGATTTATTCTCTTTTATGATCTGACACGACGCCAGTTTGAAAGAAAGTATCGAACAAATCAAAACAGCTCTTTACTATCCAGATGGCGGACTGCCACTTTTGATCACAGGCGAAAGCGGCACAGGTAAAAGTTATTTAGTCCATTTAGTCTATCAGTATTGTCTACTTCATGATTTACTAGAGGACTCTGCACCATTCATCACTTTCAATTGTGCACAATATGCAGATAATCCTGAACTGTTGACTAGCAATTTGTTTGGACATGTCAAAGGAGCTTACACTGGAGCAGAAGAAAATAAAAAAGGGGCTTTCGAAGCAGCAGATGGTGGAATCTTGTTTTTAGACGAGGTACATCGCTTAACACCAGAAGGGCAGGAAAAACTATTCACCTATCTTGATCAAGGTGTGATTTATCGTATGGGAGAACCTAATGTGTCACGGCGGATCAAAACACGTCTTTTTTTTGCCACAACAGAGGAGACCACTAGTCATTTCTTAACCACTTTCATTCGAAGAATACCTATCCGAATCGAACTACCTGCACTCAATCAGCGTAGTCGAAATGAACGGCTAGAACTGGTTTACTCTTTTTTTATCGAGGAACAAAGAAAAATGGGGAGCCCTTTGTCAGTCAGTGGCCCAGTTTTGTCACTTCTAGCAGGTCAAAACTTATCTGGAAACATAGGAGAGCTGAAAAATATTGTCAAAGTTTCAGCGGCAAAAGCGTATGCTGAACAACGTGAACAGTCGGAGATCCATGTCACCATCCATCATTTGCAAAAAGAACTACTCGCTGAGCCCATTACCAAAAATACAGCACAGCAAGGAATCTATATCACGCAAGACCAGACCTTAGAACAATTGATGGAAAAGCAACAACCAGAACAGCAACGAATCGTTAAAAGTTTTGAGCAGATCCTGCTTGATTTCAAAAAAAATGAGTGTCTTCTATATTCTTGCGAAGGAAAACTAAAACAAGAAGTGATCCAATTATTTGATTTTTTGCTGTTTGAGACCAGTAGACAAGAAAAACACGAGCTGTTGGTTTATTGGACTCAATCTATCCGTGAGACCTTTCGACAAATGGAGTCTGCCTATCAAATCAAGTTCGATGGAAACAGTGTCTATGCCTTGAGTTACTATCTTTATCAGCGAAGCACTGTCAAATGGTTACCGGAAGAACATGCGATTATCCAACTAATCAAAGAATTAGAAAAACAGGTTTCTCAATCTTATCCATCTAGCTATCATTATGTCCAGCGAATCTTGGAACTGAGTAAGATTAAATTAGATATTGAAGTCACTAGTATGGATCGGATTTTACTGACGATCTATCTAAAAAAAGCAAAATGGTCAAAAGAAAAACGACTGCCAAAAGCAATGATTGCTGCGCACGGTTATGCAACTGCTAGCAGTATGGCAAATGTGGTCAATCGTTTATTACAAGAAGATCTATTTGAATCATTTGATATGCCGCTAGATGTCACTCCACAGCAGATTGCTTCAGAAATTGTGGATTATTGCGAAAACAGCGATGTTTCAAATGGATTGATCATATTAGTAGATATGGGATCTCTGAAAGAAATCCATCAGTTTTTTAAAAAACAACTATCTGTACCACTTTTGATTTTAAATAATGTGACGACACCTTTAGCCATCACAGTAGGGGAATGCTTGCAAAAAAATGCAGCATTAGAAGAAATAGCAGAAGAGGCTGTTCGTCAAACCAAACCAGAATGGCGGCTCCTCTATCCACAAGAAAATAAACCCAAAGCACTCATTACTACCTGCTTCACTGGAATCGGCACGGCGGCTCACCTAAGTGCACTGCTAGAGAAAAGCTTGCCTACGACTTGTCAGTTGAAAATCATCCCATATGAATATCAGCGATTAAAAGATAAGAAAAACAGGGACCCACTGTTTTCCATATACGAAATCGTAGGGATCATAGGTACCGCAGATCCTGCTATCACCGATATCGACTATCTTTCATTAGAAGACCTCATCTCAGGAGAGAAGATGTCTGTACTGGCAGAATGGTTGGATTCTGCTATGAATGTTTCAGATAAGGAAACATTCAACCAGAACATCATTCGCAATTTTTCATTGGAGAAAGTACTGGACTCTGTGACTATTCTAGATACAGAAAAGGTGATGGAGGAAATCGATCATTTTATGCGAGAATTAGAGGTGCAGTTGAATCGAAGAATCAGTAATCCCAAAAAACTAGCGTTATATGTCCATGTGAGTTGTCTAATCGAACGTTTGATTCGACAAATGCCAATTGAAACCTATCAAGGATTAGAGAAATGGGAACAGTGTCAAAAAGAAGAGATATTTGCCATTAAATCTGCATTTAGTGTCATTGAAGAGCATTATAGTGTCATGATCCCTCGTTCTGAGATTGCCTATATCTGTGATATTTTGAGTGAAAGTACAGAGTTACTCTCGATAGAAGAAGAATTTTGAACATAAGCAAGTTGTGGCCACTAACTTTGGCACACAACTTGCTTTTTTAGTATGTGTAAGTAAAAAGAGGAGATGAAAAAGTGGACAGAGAAATTATCTTAGCTTCCCATGGTAAATTTGCTTCAGGGATACTAGATTCATTAGAGCTAATCTATGGGAAAAATCATTCTATTACTGCATTGGACTGCTATACTGATGAGAATTTTGATTTAACGGAATCAGTAAGTCAGCTGTTTATGAGGTACAAAGATAAAGAAATCATTGTTCTGACGGATCTTTTTGGCGGAAGTGTCAACAATGAATTCTTACAATATATCAATCAGGATCATGTCTATCTTGTTGCCGGATTGAATTTGCCACTCTTGATTGAGCTAGTATCTCGGTTGGACGCTGAAGTACAGACAACTGTTTTGATCCAGCAGGTGCTAACTGATTCAAAAAAAATGATCCAGTTTTGTAACGAACGGATCAATCAGGAAATAGAAGAAGATGAATTTTAGGAGGAAGAAGAATGATTGTATTGACAAGAGTTGACCATCGGTTATTACACGGACAAGTAGCTTTTTCTTGGACACAAACAATAGGTGCAGATTGTATTTTGATTGCGAATGATGATGTGCCTACTAATGAGATACGAAAGACAACGATCAAATTAGCCAAGCCGCAAGGAGTCAAACTAGTAATCAAATCCATTGATGACTCGATTGCCGCATTGAAAAGCGGGGTGACAGATAAATATAAGCTATTCATCGTAGTGGAATCAATCGAGGACGCATATAAGCTGGCAGAAGCGTATCCAGAAATCAAAACCATCAACTTAGGAGGAATCAAGGCGAAACCTGGTACTCGCAGTATTGGAAAAGCGGTGAATATTTTACCAGAAGAGGAGGAACGATTGAAAAGATTGATTGACAAACAAATAGAAGTGGAGATCCGTCAAGTACCGGCAGATAAAAAAGTGGACGTAAGGGAAGTTTTGTAAGAAAGGAAGAAACTCAATGATTGTACAAGCAGTCTTATTAGGAATCGTTGCATTTATCGCACAATCAGAATATGCATTAGGGACATCACTGCTTTCTCGTCCAATTGTGACGGGACTGTTTACAGGAATCGTGTTGGGTGATGTAAAAACTGGGATCATAATGGGCGCCACTTTGGAGTTAGCATTTATCGGATCATTCTCAGTAGGTGCTTCGATCCCCCCTGATGTGGTGACCGGAGGAATTTTAGGCACGGCTTTTGCTATCACAGCTGGAGCTGGTACGGAAACGGCACTTTTACTAGGTTTACCAATTGCTACGTTGACATTGATATTGAAAAATATTTACTTAGGTCTTTTGATTCCAATTATGAACCATAAAGCGGACAGTTATGCAGAAGAAGGAAACTATAAAGGAGTCGAGCATATGCACTTGCTTGCCGGGTTCGGTCTTTCCTTGATGCTTGGTGTTGTAGTAATGGTTTCGTATATGGTGGGAAGCAATACGATCGGGAATCTACTCAATAAGATTCCTGACTTCGTTCAGAATGGCTTGTCAGTAGCTACAGGGTTGATTCCAGCTCTTGGTTTCGCGATGCTCGCTCGCTTGCTGATTAACAAACAAGTTGCACCATACTTTTTCTTAGGTTTCGCTATAGCTTCTTACTTAAAGATTCCTGTGACCGGAGTAGCTATTTTTGGTGCAATTTTAGCCGTTGTGGTAGTCAATATCATGAATGTCCGTCAACTGCCACTTCAAACCACTGTAGGGGAGGTCGAAGAAGATGAAGAATTCTGAGAGTAAAAATAGCAAAATAACGAAAAAAGAACTGAATCATGTATTCTGGCGTTCTTTTCAAATGGAGTTTTCTTGGAACTATGAACGACAGATGAATATGGCTTATGTTTACGCAATGATTCCGATTTTGAAAAAGTTATATCAGTCGAAAGAAGAAATGGCAGCAGCTTTGAAACGGCATCTAGAGTTTTTCAACACGACCCCACATATCGTTACATTGATTTTAGGGATCACGGCTGCAATGGAGGAAGAAAATAAGGATGATCCTGAATTTGATGTGACCGCGATCGACAGTATCAAAACATCTTTGATGGGACCCCTTGCAGGGTTAGGGGATTCTTTCTTTTGGGGAACTTTGCGATTGATTGCCACAGGTGTGGGCACCTCTTTAGCCATGCAAGGAAATATTTTAGGACCTATCTTGTTCATTTTGATTTTCAATATTCCGCACATTCTGTTCCGCTATCTAGCAACAGGTTGGGGTTATCGCTTAGGAACGGGTTTTTTGAAAAAGATTCAGGCAAACGGGATGATGGAAAGTTTGACATTAGGCGCGTCTATCATTGGGTTGATGGTCGTCGGAGCAATGACTGCCACGATGATTACCATCAATATTCCTTTAAAAATCGGTTCAGGAGAAAATGCTGTGACTGTTCAAAGTATTTTTGATGATATTGTCCCAAATATCTTATGTCTGGGTGCATTTGGTGTAGTGTTTTATCTATTGAAAAAAGAAGTAAAACCATTAACGATTTTGATCGGACTAGCTTTCTTTGGGATTTTTGGTTCGTGGATAGGGATTTTTTAGAAAAGGAGCAGAGAAAATGGTTACGATGCAAGATTATATTTATGAAGAAAAGGAAGTACTAAGTACGATCTTGAAAAAGAATGATTTTTCGACAAGAAAACAAATGAAAAAAACAACGAATCTGCTGATGCTAGCAACGGGTTCTTCTTACAACGCTTGTTTAGCAGCGAAGCCGGCATTGGAATCTTATGGCGAGCTAACTGTCGATATTCAAGAACCTTTTCATTTTGCTCATTATGGAAAACTTTCTCCATCAATCGATACTGTGATTGCTGTGTCACAAAGTGGGAAAAGTGCTTCTACTGTTGAAGCAGTAAAAATGATCCAAAAACAAGAAATACCGATTATTGCTGTCACAAATGACGTACAAAGTCCACTTGCTTTAGAAGCTACACAGATTATTGATTTAGGTGCTGGGATAGAAACAGTTGGCTTCGTTACAAAAGGCTATTCTGCTACTGTCTTACAGTTACTACTCTTAGGGCTAGGAATTGGGATAAGTAAAAATAATATCAGCAAAGAAATAGAACAAAACTACATGCAACAGTTACACAAAATAATCAATCATTTACCAGTGATTATTCAAAAAACGGAAGAATTTTTTGATGAACATCAAAGTTTGTTTCGTTTAACACAACGCTTCATCACTATTGGTTATGGTCCAAACTGGGGAACAGCGAAAGAAGCAGAAACGAAATTGACGGAAACAATCCGTGTCCCGTCACAAGGATTTGAGTTAGAAGCTTACATGCATGGCCCATATCTAGAGGCTGATGCTTCCCATTTGTTGTTCTTTATTGAAGGTGACAATGAAAATAAGGAACGTTCACAAAAGTTGCGGAGATATATGAGTCAGTATGTTGGAGAGACTCTCACAATTACCACAAAAAAAGCAAGAGACGAAAAAACACTTGGATTAGCAATAGAATGTAATGAATATCTGTCTATATTAGCACTTGTCGTTCCATTTCAACTATTCGCTTATAAAATCGCAGCAGCTAAAGGAATCGACTTGAACAAAAAAATCTTTGAAGACTTTGATACAGTCTTGAAAAGTAAATTATAAGAGGTGGAAATCATGTTGAAATTCAATGAAGAAGAACAAATCAAAGCAATAAAAGGGGCACTAGCTTTACGTCCGCAAGTAGAAAAAATCATCGATAAACTTTATACGAAAAAATTCGATGCTGTCTATTATTTAGGAATCGGTGGAACGTATGCTTCTTCGATGCAAGCTGTCACTTATATGAATGGGAAAAGCAACTTGCCTGTCTTTGTACAGCATGCTGCAGAATATTACACTACTGGGAACAAAAGATTAACAAAAGATTCTATCGTTGTCGTGTCCTCTGTTACTGGGACAACCCAAGAAGTAGTGAAAGCAGTAGAAGAAATCAAGAAAGTAGGAGCGACACTGATTGGATTTATCGATAAAGCGGAGAGTAAGTTGTCTCAACTATGCGATTTTGTGGTTACTTATCCAGCTCCCGGAACAGAACAAATCAAATTTTTTATGGTAGCAGATCGATTGATGTATTTGCATGGGGAATTCGAAGATTACTCAGAGTACTATGAACAGCTCGAACATTATTTGCCAACAGGGTTAGTTGAAGCAGAGAAAAAAGCAGATGCATTTGGCTTATCATTTGCAGAAAAGCATCGACGTGATAGCATGCATTATTTTATCGGAGCAGGGAATCAATGGGGAGCTGTTTATTCATATGCCATGTGTTATTGGGAAGAACAAAGCTGGCTCCCATCGAAATCTATCCATGCTGCCGAGTTTCTTCACGGGACGTTAGAGATCGTTGAAGAAACGACCCCAGTCACTTTATTTTTAGGCGAAGATGAACAGAGAGTGTTATCTGAACGTGTAGCTAAACTTTTGCCAAAAATTTGTAGTAATTATAAATTGATAGATACAAAAGACTATCCAGTAGAAGGTATCAGCGAAAAATATCGCGGACGTGTGTTGTCTTTCTTATTGATGCATGCAGTGACACAGCGTATCGATGCACATGTCGAACAGATGAATTGTCATCCATTAGAGATACGCCGCTACTATCGTCAGTTTGATTATTAGGATCGATTGGATGAAAAGAATATAAAAAATAAAGAGAGCAGCGACAACTGCTCCCTTTATTTTTTAGTTGTTTTCCAAGTCAGTTAATGCATTACGATTTTGAACATTGACATCGATCACATTATAAAATGCGTTATCTGTGTCAGCTACATCCCAAACTGCTAAAATGACATGATACCCCAGACGATTGCTAGGAATATTGATTGTATGAGTCGGATTAGTATTAGACATATTGCCACGATTATTTACTTCACCAATGAATTCCAGGTCATTTCTATTCAATGGGGCATTTGGATTCCAACCATTTTTAGTCATGTAATAGTGCCATTTCGTCGTTGCGTGGTCAGCTGTGAAATGCCAAGTGAATCGGTTTGCCCCAGTAGTTAAGTTGTTTTTTGTCCATAACGTAGCTGTTTGTTTATCCAAAACAAAGTCACCTACTGCACCATTAGCAGAAGCAATCCGACCATTTGCAGGTCCAGCCGAAGGGAATCCTTTTGGTGCTTCTAAAGATTGGGGTTCGTTGATGATACGACCATACTTTTCAAAAGCACTTTGCCAATTATTCCTACTATCTAGAGCACCTTGATAGCCACGGCTGATAGGTTGTGAAACATAGCCATGAGCCGAGACATCTACAGAAGACAAAGCGGCGATTCCTGTTGTAGCAAGTAACATTCCTAATCCCAATAAAGTACTTTTTTTCATTTGATGATTCCTCCAGTTAGATAAAATATTTTAAGAAAGGGTTTCCTTTTCATAAGATAGTATAAAATGTATTATCTGAATGTTATTTTTTTGTATGGTATTGCAATAAAAATAAAAAACTAGAAGAATGACTATTGATAAATAGCCTTATCATTTTTATGTATAGTTTTTTTCAAAAGAGAATCTCTCAATTCAATAATCTCTTCTTTCACTTCCTCTAGTCCTAGCCATTCAAAGAAATGGATTGCTTCGTCAATTTCTTCTAGTGCTCGTTCATTGCCATCTGCTAATAGAGCTAAAGCAGTGAATGCTTTGTAACGGGCTAAGTCTAACGTATGTTTATAACGGTCACTTACTTTTTTCCATTCTCCTAAAAATAGTTTTCTAAGAAAAACAGAAGAACGATGAAAAGATAGATGTATCCCGTTCAAAAGAAAATTTGATAATAATTCGGAATAATGAGCAGTATCGACGTATGCTTTCATTTTTGTGACACTACGCTGAAAAGAATGATAAATATACTCGTCATCGAATATAAATAAACAATTGGAAAAAATAGAAAGTTCATAGTGTCCCCATGTATCGATACCTTCCAAGTACTTTTTGATAATAGAAACTTCTGTCAAAGTTTCCGAACGAGTGAGTTTTCGGTTTCCCAGATATTGATCAATTAGTATACGTTGCGTATATAGCAGGCGATAATAAATATTCCCAGTTTTTTTATATTCTTTTAGTAGTTCATTCTCTTGCTCTTTTGTTAAATATTTTGTTGTGATCAGGTAATTAGAAAGTTTTTGTTTACCTGTAAGAGTATTGTTGTTCAGCAAAAATTGATATTCTTCAAGTGTGACATTCATCCGTTCAAGGTAATCCACTAACAATTCAAAACTGATTTTTGTTCCTCTAGATTCAAAAGCAGCTAATGTCCCACGCTGAGAAAGCCCCTCTGTTAATTGAGCTTGTGTCAGTCCACGTTCTTTTCTTAGTTTTCGAATTAAAGAAGCATGTTTTATCATGTAAGTTACCTCCATACGTTTTTTATGAATATAAGATAACACAAGGCTGTTATCTAAGGACGAAAATGTCAATTATGCACTATTTTTGATAAAAAGTGCTCATTCTTTAAAAGCAATTTTTATTTATGTTGTAATAACATACAAAAAATGAAAAACAGTCGTTGTTAAAATAAACTATAGTTACCAAATATTAGGAGGTATGATGAATGAAAAAAATTTTTTGGCTGTCATTGGCAGCAATCGGCTGTTTCGCTGGAGGTGGACAAACTATATATGCTGCACAAGATTCTGCGGCATTGATGCCGGATATCTCAGAAAAGCAAATTGCTGTTGGTTATTATCATAATTGGGTACCAGAGCAAGGTGCGGGATATAGAGGTGGGAAACCAGCAGAGACAGACTTAGGAAAGATCAATCCGTTTTATAATGTCATCGCAGTATCTTTTATGAAAGGCGAAGGGATTCCTACATTTGAGCCATTTAATATGAGTGATGAAGAATTCAGAAGCAAAGTGGCTGCCCTGAATGAAGAAGGACGCTCAGTTATCATTTCTCTAGGCGGAGCGGATTCCCATATCGAATTGTATCGAGGGCAAGAACAAGCATTTGCAGATGAAGTGATTCGATTGGTAGAAACCTATGGATTTGATGGGTTAGAAATTGATTTAGAACAAAGCGCCATTACGGCAGGTGATAACCAGCAAGTGATTCCAGAAGCGTTGAAAATCGTGCGAGATCATTATAAAAAGCAAGGAAAACACTTTATTATTTCTATGGCACCTGAATTCCCTTATTTGAGAACAGCGGGAGGCTATGTCCCATATATCACTGCATTAGAAAATGAGTACGATTTTATTGCACCACAACTATATAATCAGGCGGGCGACGGATTAAGCGTGGGCGACGAATGGATTGCTCAGAACAATGACAGTCGAAAATATGATTTCTTATATGGTATGTCAAAAGCCTTGCATAACGGAGAGAGTGGATACATTCGGATACCAGCAGATCGTCTGGCTTTGGGGATTCCAGCAAATAACGATGCGGCAGCCAACGGTTATGTGCAAGATCCATCCGTTGTCTATCAAGTATTCGAACAAATGGAAAAAGAACGTACACCTTTAAAAGGTTTGATGACTTGGAGCGTGAACTGGGACGAAGGGGTAAACTCAGCTGGTATTTCTTATAATGAATCATTTGCGAAAGCTTATCAAAATCTATTTAAGGAACAAGAACCAGATACAGAGAAACCTTCTAAACCGACCAATCTTCGAGGAACAGCAACAAGTACGACGGTCACATTGTCTTGGACTGAATCAACAGATAACGTCCGTGTGTCACATTATAATATTTATGAAAACAATCGATTAGTAGGAACAAGCAACACTACGAATTATATACATACAGGTTTACAGCCAGAAACGACTTATTCTTATACGATTGAAGCTGTCGATACATCAGGAAATATTTCTGCACGTTCTGATGATTTGAACATTCGCACTCAAGAAGCAGCAGTTTTACCAGCACCTTCTATACCAAACGGGTTGAGCATCAATCATGTGACACAATCAACAGTTCGTTTGGTATGGCAAGAAAACAGCTTATTGGAAGAAGTACTTTATTATGAAATATACAGAGATGGCAAGAAGATCGCTACCTCACAAACCGCTGTATTTGAAGATCAAAATTTGACAGCTTCTACTGCGTATCGCTATCAAGTTCGTGCAGTCAATCAGACAGGCGCTTCTTTACTAAGCCAGTCTGTCACGGCAAGAACCCTAGACGAGAACGGCCAAGGAAATTCTTGGACAGTCGGTACTTTTTATCAAGTAGGAGACATAGTCACATATAATGGTATTCAATATCGTTGCGTGCAAGCGCATATTGCAGCCGCACATTGGGCACCAGATACGGCCTTCTCTTTATGGCAAAAAATAAGTTGATGATGAGGTCGTGATAGAGGCTACTTCTGTAACACCGTTTATATCAAGCGGTTGTGGAATCAGTATTTTGACCTAAATATTACAGAAACAAAACGGCAAAATAGTTTTTCATATTTTGCCGTTTTTTAATCTAATATCGAGGGTGAGCTGATTGAACACTGTGTATCAAGAAACGATAAGCCTGATGTATAACTGCATGTCACATCATTTACTCGGAATAAGGAGGATACGACTGTTATCAAAATTTCTACCATGTGTTGACTTAAACAAAGAGCGTGAGACAAAAGTGTTCTTTACTTTTGTCTCACGCTCTAAACACGTATAACCGGCGGAAGCAGAAGCAACTCCTTCGGAAATAAGCTGAAATTCACAAAAATTTGAAAAGTAATTTTCGTGAATTCCTTCTTATTTCTTAGAGTTAAACGCTTCTGTCCCAGCCTCTTCTTGTATGTAGCTTCAATTAAGGGTTGTTAGGAGAAACTTCCCAGCCTCCCAATGGTAATGGTAATGGAAACATAGTCAAACCTCCTTTCTCTTAGTGACAAATAAAGTATAACAAGTGTAAAAAGAAAAAAATTAAAATGTACGCTATTGCAACATTAAATAGATTATTTTAAGTGAAAGTCGATAAAAGAATTAAACAAACACTTAAAAACAATGGAAATTAGTCCAAACTTTAAGAAATGTATACTATAATAGAAATTATCAATTATTTATTTGGAGGAATATCCATGAAACAAAAAATCGCAGTTCTTGGTCCTGGATCATGGGGCACTGCTTTAGCACAGACATTGGCAGAAAACGGGCATGATGTCCGTATTTGGGGAAATGTACCTGAACAGATTGACGAAATCAATACGTATCATACAAACCAACATTTTTTACCTGATTTGACGATTCCAGAATCGATTATCGGATATAAAGAATTGGCAGAAGCAGTGGATGACGCAGATGCTATTTTGTTTGTCGTTCCGACAAAAGCGATCCGTTCAGTCGCTCAGGAACTTATTGGTAAAATGAATACTAAGCCCGTCATTATCCATGCAAGTAAAGGACTAGAACAAGATACGCATAAACGAATCTCAGAAGTTTTGGCTGAAGAAATTCCAGAAGAAAAACGACAGGCAATCGTCGTATTATCTGGCCCTAGTCATGCGGAAGAAGTAGCAGTTCATGATATCACAACGATTACAGCTGCAAGTATTGATCAAAAAGCAGCTGCTTATGTACAAGAATTATTCATGAATGATTATTTCAGGATTTATACAAATAATGATGTGATTGGTGTAGAAACTGGCGCAGCATTAAAAAATATCATTGCTATTGGTGCCGGTGCTATCCATGGGCTAGGGTTCGGAGACGATGCAAAAGCGGCAATCATGACTCGCGGATTAGCAGAAATTAGTCGTCTTGGTGTAGCAATGGGTGCCAATCCGCTGACGTTTATCGGTTTGAGCGGCGTTGGGGATTTGATTGTTACTTGTACAAGTGTTCATTCCCGTAATTGGCGTGCCGGTAACTTACTAGGACAAGGGCATAAACTGGAAGAAGTTTTGGAAAACATGGGAATGGTCGTTGAAGGTGTGGCAACGACAAAAGCAGCAGTCGAGCTAGCACAACAGCTAGGTGTTGAGATGCCAATTACTCAAACCATCTATAATGTTTTGTATAATGGAGAAGATATTAAAAAAGCCGCAAAAGAAATCATGCTACGTGACGGAAAAATGGAGAATGAATTTTCTCTTCGTTAAATAGATGATTAACAGGTAATCGTCGTTTAGGAGGAACAGCAAGTGAAGGTCAAAAAAGCAGTTATTCCTGCCGCTGGGCTAGGAACACGTTTTTTGCCGGCAACAAAAGCCATGGCAAAAGAAATGCTTCCAATCGTGGATAAGCCAACGATCCAATTTATTGTGGAAGAAGCATTGAATTCGGGAATTGAAGATATCTTGATCGTAACGGGAAAAGAAAAGAGACCCATCGAAGATCATTTTGATGCAAATATCGAATTGGAAAACAATTTGCGAGAAAAGGAAAAAACAGAACTACTCGCTTTAGTTGAAGAAACGACTCATGTCAATCTTCACTTCATCCGTCAATCTCATCCAAGAGGACTGGGGGATGCCGTTCTTCAAGCAAAAGCATTCATAGGGAATGAACCATTTGTTGTCATGCTCGGGGATGATTTGATGAAAGATGATATCCCACTGACTCAACAATTGATGATGGATTATGAAGAAACACAATCTTCTGCTGTTGCCGTCATGCGTGTACCAGAAAATGAAACCTCTAAATATGGAATTATTAATCCTAAAACGGATAACGAAAAGGGACGTTGCAGAGTAAATGGTTTTGTAGAAAAACCTGAACTTGGAAAAGCACCAAGCAATTTAGCCATTATCGGACGTTATCTGCTGACTCCTAAAATATTTGAGATATTAGCAACTCAAGAACCAGGAGCAGGGAACGAGATACAACTAACGGATGCGCTCCAGACCCTTAACCAAACAGAAGCGGTCTATGCGAGAGAATTTAAAGGAAAAAGATATGATGTAGGCGATAAGCTAGGATATATGAAGACAAATATTGAATATGGACTTCATCATCCGGAAATCGGTGCATCGTTAAGCGCATATATTATCCAGTTGGGCAAAGAGCTAAGAACAGAAAATTAACTGGAAATAAGTGACCTGCTGAGAATAAAAATCAAATGGGTGTTAAAGCGGCAGCTTGTGCGTCATTTGCGCAACTGTCGTTTTTATTTTTTGACGTTAAGTGAATGAAGACGAGGAAAAATGAAAGATAAAAAAAGACTTTCGTGAATATATTTAGGAAATTTTCTGCTAATGGTTTAATTTTTTTTTAAGTTACATAAAAGAAAATGATTACATAAGAGAAATGAAAGCCAATCCAGAAGATTCATAGTAGAATAAAAAGGCGAATTTTTTTAATTATAAAAAAGGTGTGTGTCCACTATGGGAAAATTAGTCGCTGTTGCGCAGTCGCTACTTGATATACTCAAGTGGCTGATGGAAGGAAGTAATTGGGTATTTGTGTTACCGCTATTGCTCATTAGTCTATTTATCATGTTCAAAATGGTCAGAAAAAAAGAAAGATTCCTGATTTTTATCTGGTATGCAGCGTCTGTTGCAGTTGCTAGCTTGATGATTGAACTGGCGTTAGGTAGTTGGGAAGCTTGCATATTTGCCTTATTTTTTGCTGTATTGTATCTGATCATTTATATTCCTTATAGGAAAAGAAAGTCTCGGATCGGAAAAAAAGGTAGACATGCCGCTACTTTTTCTAGTACAGATTCTCCAGAACAAAGCAGAAGAGCGAGAAGAAGACGGTAATATTTAGTATGTATACGCAAAAAAAGATAAAAGAATGGATAAATTATTGAGTTGAGAGATTTATTTAATTGGTGAAAAAAAACTTTTTTTACTTATTTAAAAGAATCTTTTCAAAAAGGAATGCTTGCTACATAGGGACAAGTCATTCCTTTTTTTTATGTTATTTATTTGTAAAAAAATCATACCAATGTTTTTTTGTATTTTCGTACTTGCACTTGAATAAGAGATTACTTACAATGAGTTCAGATAGAAACAGCTGAATAAAAAAAGGCTCCCTGACCCTTAGTTGGCGCTAAGAATCAGGGAATGACCAGTCACACTCATACACCCTGACCGATCATTTTGCCATAGTCAATGCAGTGCATCGACCTTATTTATTGTACCTAATCTAAGGGGAAAATTCTACCCCTATGTAGAGATTTTCTATGGTCTGCACGTTGTTTTATTTGCTATGTCAAGGTATTGGGCGTATTCGTTCAATACCTTTTTTGCGTTTGAAACAGCAAAGACCGCATGTGTTACTGTTTATCTTCTGTTTTTTATGTAGTTCCTTAGATTAGGCAGCTGTTTCTATTCATGTCAAGTATAGCTAGGCGGGAGAGAAAAATGAGTTTATGTTATTTTGACTATTATTACCAATTGGAAGAGAAATTAAGGATAGAAGAGCCGTTGATGGTTCAAGCAGGAACTTGGATTGCGAAACAAATCAATCAAGGCGGCAGATTGCAGATATATGCTAGACGCACACTAAGTGGTGTAGCATTTGAATTTTGGGATCAAACACCGGACCTTGTGCCAAGTATATTGATTGAGAACCCAGCCGGAGGTGTCTATGAAACGCTAGAAGGGGCAGGACAAGCGATTATTGATGAGCTTTCTGTCAAACCAGAAGACATTTTTCTTCTTCTTTCGAATGAAGGAAGAAATCCAGCAATCATTGAGTTGGCTCAATGGATCAAAGAAAATGGACATCCTTTGATCATTGTTACTGGGTTTGATTTGTCACGAAGCATCAAGTCCCAGCATAGCAGTGGTTTGAGATTATTTGAATTTGCTGATTTAGTTTTGGATAACCATGCCAATCTGCATGATGCAGTCTTGACTTTGCCGAATTTAGATCCAGCAATCTGTGGAACAGCCTCTCTTGCAACGATCTTTTTGCTTCAACAAGTTTTGTATTTTACAGCAAAACAGCTAGTTCAGGAAACAAGAGGAAAATAGTTTTCCACATAATGACCAAATTTTCTTTAAAAAAATGGTGTTCCACGTAAATATGGAGTGTTTGAAACGAAGAAAACGATTTTTAAAGAAGAGCAGTAATGATCATTTTTTATTTTTTTGTTATTTTAAGTTTGTTTAGTTCCAGAGGTCAGCCTTTTTTTTCGAAAGTGCGTTATTTTTATAAGTTGTTTCACAATGAGAAAAAAAGAGCTACAAAAATATGTAATACTAGATAGATAAAAAAATAGCGGAAAAAGAGACAAGAAAGAATCCGAATGGATTCTTTCTTGTCTCTTAATACACGTTGATGAAAGAGTCTTCCCCAAAACTCTTTACAACGTAATTATAGTACATTTGTTATCATTATTGCAATGAAGTTTACCTGATATAACAAAATTGTCGAAGAATATTCCTTTTTCTAATAGAAAGAAAATATACAAAAAATGAAAGATATGAGATGGATATTTATTATTATTTTTTGTTTTTTTGCAATGAAATACAATTTATTCACGATTATAAAATGAAAAAATCAGGACGGGATTTCCGCTAATCTAAAAATAAAAAAAGAATTTTAAGGAAAAACAGAGAAATAAAATACTTAATATAAATGGAAAAAGAAAAAAATAGTCATACATATGAGAAAAAAAGCAAAATAGAAAAAAGTGATTTTCTAATAAATTATTCATGTGGAATTGACATTTTTACTGTATAATTCATTTGATTATCCATTTTTTATTCATCAAAATTACTGAGAAAAGAAAGGAAGAAATAAATTTGAAGAAAACAAATTCTTCAGGAAAACCGAAACGTGACTTCACTAAATTATCGACACCGCATACGTATGTCATTATTTTTGGTGTAGTCATCTTTGCATGGATACTGACTTTTGTCGTACCAGCAGGAAAGTTCAGCACGCAAGACATTGAATATAAAGATGCGAATGGCGAAACAAGTACTCGTACTGTTTTACGCCAAGATTCCTTCCGTTATGCTTACGAGCTGGATAAATCGTATGTATTTGATCAATTAGAAGAACTGCAAGACCATCCAGCAGAACGTGAAAAATTGGATGTTCCTGAAAAAGGATTGGAAAAAGTCATTGTTGACGGAGAAAAAAATCTTACGCAAGAAAAACTAGATGAAATTTCCTTAACAGATGATGTTCTTTATGATGAGTATGGCGAAAATATCTATGATACTTCTAAAAAATTGCATAAAACAGCCAAAATATGGGGAACAGACGATTTTGGTGGCTTTGGCTTCTTAAATTTTGTTTTTGAAGGTCTAGTATCTGGAGATAAATATGGATCTGCTGTAGGAATTGCTGCATTGATCCTTGTTGTCGGAGGTGCTTTTGGTATTATTATGCGTACCGGAGCGATTGATGCAGGAATCTATGCGTTTATCAGTAAAACGAAGGGACTGGAGCGTTTAGCTTTACCGCTATTATTCTTTGCTTTTTCATTCGGGGGCGCTACATTTGGGATGGCAGAAGAGGTAATTCCATTCTCAATGGTGATGGTTCCATTCGTCATTGCCTTAGGATATGACTCGATCGTAGCAGTAACCGTGACTTATGTCGCATCTCAAGTCGGAAATGCGACCTCTTGGATGAGTCCGTTTAGCGTAGCTGTGGCTCAAGGGATTGCTGGAATCCCAGTGTTGTCTGGTGCGACATTCCGATTGATTATGTGGGTAGTTGTTACTGCCTTAGCAGCTGGATATATGATGATATATGCAGAAAAAATCCGTAAAAAACCGGAAAGTTCGTTGACTTACAAATCAGATGATTATTTTCGTTCTCATATCAAAAAGACATCTGATGAAAATAAAAAATTCATGCTTGGCCATAAACTGATTTTAGTAGAGATGTTAGCTGTTCTTGTTTGGATCGTTTGGGGCGTGACTCAAAAAGGCTATTACATCCCCGAAATCGCTTCTCAATTCTTTGTGATGGGATTAGTTGCCGGAATCATTGCTGTTCTTTTCAAACTAGATGGAATGAAAGTCAATGACATCGCTTCTTCTTTCCAATCTGGTGCAGCTGATTTAGCTGGTACAGCAATCGTAGTAGGGATGGCCAAAGGAATCCTTCTCGTCTTAGGTGGATCCGATGCGTCTGTTCCTTCAGCTTTGAATACGATTTTGCATGGAATCGGGACGGCATTGACCGGTGTGCCAGCTGTCATTGGCGCTTGGGCGATGTACATCTTCCAAAGTTTGTTCAACTTAGTTGTTACATCAAATTCAGGACAAGCAGCTTTGACCATGCCGATTATGGCTCCATTGGCAGATTTAGTCGGTGTATCTAGACAAGTAGCAGTTCTTGCTTATCAGCTTGGTTCTGGTTTCATGGATGCTTTTACGCCCGTATCAGCTAGCTTGATTGGTGTGTTAGGTGTTGCTCGAATCGAATGGGCAAAATGGGCAAGGTTCCAAATCAAGATGCAAGGATTCCTGTTTGTTTTGGGAACTATTTTCATCATGATTGCTATTGCGATCGGTCTGCAGTAGTACTGGAGACATAAGTAAGTAAAAAAGTAATCCAAACAGTAGACAAATGACTCCAAGAACCGTCATTTTACGGTAAAATCAAAGGAGTAAAGATTCTATCGTTTGGATTATTTTTTAAGATCCTATCATCAGTTATACTTAAAGAAAGAGGAAAAATGTATGAAGATCATCCGACAAATTGAAGTGTTTGCACCAGATTACTTAGGAAAAACGGACGTATTGATTGCCGGTGGGAAGATTTTGGCTGTAGAAGAACAGCTAGAAGGCGGCTACGAAGGAGTAGAAGTAGAAGAACTTTCAGGTGAGGGGAAAGTACTGACTCCAGGTTTCATTGACTGTCATTTCCATATTTTAGGCGGAGGAGGAGAAGGCGGTTATCAAAACCGAACACCAGAAGTTACATTAAGTCAATTGACTACAGCTGGTGTAACGACAGTTGTCGGTTGCTTGGGAACAGACGGAGAAGGTCGTGATATGACTGCTTTGATCAGCAAAGCGAAAGGACTTGAAGCAGAAGGAATCTCTACTTATGTGTACGAGGGTTCGTACCGATTGCCGGTAAAAACAGTAACAGATTCGATCATCAAAGACTTTTTAACAATCGATAAAATCATCGGAATCGGAGAAATCGCAGTATCCGATCACCGTTCTTCTCAGCCAAGTTTTGAAGAGTTCGCCCGTGCAGCAGCAGACGCTCGTGTAGGAGGCATGTTGTCGGGAAAAGCTGGGATCATCAATGTCCACTTAGGCGGAGGAAAAAGAAAGCTAGAGTTATTGACACGAATTGTAGAAGAAACAGAAATTCCGATCACACAGTTTTTGCCTACTCATGCGAATCGTACACCAGAATTATTTGAAGCTTGCGTGGCATTTGCTAAACGTGGCGGCACGATTGACTTCACCGCTAGCGAAGATCCTGATTTTTGGGAGAAGACAGATGGGGAAGTGCGCTTCAGTAAAGCACTGAAACGATTAATTGAGGAAGATGTTTCTTTAGATAATTTCACGATGACCTCAGATGGACAAGGAAGCTTGCCTTATTTTGATGAAAACAATCATTTCCTAGGGCTAGGAGTAGGAAGTGCTAAGGCATTGCTAGTAGGGATCAAAGAAGCTGTGCAAAAGGAAAATATTCCTCTGGAAATCGCCTTGCGAGCTATAACCAGTAACCCAGCACGTATATTGAAATTGGATAAAAAAGGAAAAATTGAAATTGGCGCAGATGCAGACTTGTGTATTTTGGACAAAGAAACGCTTGATATCGATACAGTTATTGCTAAAGGAGAAATAATGATCCAAGAAAAAGAAGTCAAAGTATGGGGAACTTTCGAAAAAAGTTTTTGATTCACTATCTGACGCATCCTTTTTTAGAAAACGAGCGTTCTGTTTGTCTGTATCTGTTGTTGATGTTACCCTGAAAGTAGATCAATAAACAAATTAAGAGGAGGAAACACAATGGCAGATTTAAAAGGACGTTCTAAAGACATGAAAGACAAAGTAGTCGGTAAAGGAAAAGAAGCATACGGCAAAGCAACAGACGACAAGAGCAAAGAAACAGAAGGAAAAGCACAATCACTAGGTTCTGATATCAAAGAAAAAGCTCGTGATTTGGGCGATGAAATCAAAGACAAATTCTCTCGAAAAGATGAAAACAAATAAACAACGTTCATTACTAAATGAATCAAGCAAATAGAAATCCGAACCGTATCTGCTTCATATAGATATGGTTCGGATTTTTTGTTTGAACGTTATCCTGTTTTTTAAACTTCTATTTTTTGAAATTCTTTATTTTTTAGTTCAAAGACTTCATCGCAGCTTTTTGCTACTTCGACCTCATGGGTCACGATGATAATACAGCGATTTTGTTCATGGGCGATTTCTTGGAAAAGTTTAACGATATCTTGTGATGCGGTCTCATCCAGATTCCCAGTAGGTTCATCAGCTACAATCAGTTGATGTTCGCAACAGATAGCACGAACGATAGCGACTCGCTGTTGCTGACCTCCTGAAAGTTTGGTCACCTGTTTTTTTGCTAATACTTCATCAATTCCTACACGAGCTAGTCGATCTAAAGCAACTTGACGATAATTTTCTTGTTTGGTTTTAGTAATCTCCATTGCTGTTATGACATTGTCTAGAGCTGATAAATAAGGAAGCAAGTTGTAAGCTTGGAAAATAATCGAGACATCATTTTGACGAAAACTTCTTAACCCGATTTTGTTCAGTGAACGATCCTGATAGTATACCTTTCCTTCTTTTGGTGTATCTAATCCGGAAATAAGCGAAAGAAAAGTCGTTTTTCCAGAACCACTTGCTCCTAAAATAGCGTACATTTTTCCAGCTTCGAAATTCAGTTCTACATCTTTATAAAGCGCATCTTGCGGATCTTGATACCAAAATCCCAATTGTTCTGTCCGTAACATCAAATTCCTCCTTTAATTTAATAGGATTTTTCTTGGGTTTAACCTTAATATCCCTATAGAAGCTAAAAAGACAGAAAGCAGGCTGATTCCAAATGCTACTCCGGCTAGTAGTCCTAATTGTGTAGGTTTGACATTGATTTCCAATTCGCTGACTTGATCAGAAACAGCAAATGGATTATTCGTGTTTCCTTGCTGACCACCACGCTGACCGCCTTGTTCGTTACCTGGCATTTGTCCACCGCCAGGAGCTTGTTGGTCTTGTGTCGTGGTTTCTGTCTGTTGGTCAAGTAGCTGCTGCCCCACGGCATTCGCGACGACGTTCCCGCTAATCGAAGCAACTCCTAATGCAAGAATCATACAAATAGCAACTTCGGTAAACAATTGGAGAATGATTTTACTTCTGGATTCTCCTAAAGATAACAAGACGCCTAACTCATGCCGACGCTCCCGGATGGTAATCATAATAATAAGAGTAAGTATGATAATGCCGGCTACAGCCACTAGTAAAACAACATTTTTAGAAAAACTTGCCACATTGTTTAAAGGTTCCAACATTGACTGATACATGGAATCATTTGTTTGTAAGCTAAATGTATCTGTGTCGATCAGCTTCTCTGCTTTTTCGAGAAACTCATCCATTTCATCTGGATCAGATAGAGTGTAAATAGCAGAATCTATCGTGTTATCGTCAGATGTCCCATTTAATTCATTTGCAAAAGTATAAGAGGTGTAAAGTGTATTCGACGGATTCATGAAGTTGAATTTCATACCCATACTGCTACTTGTTTCGCTAGATTCATAAATTCCTTTGACCGTCATTTCATAAGTGGTATCTTCATCTTCAGTACTCGTGATTGTGAAAGTATCTCCGACTGTCAGGTCATTTGCTTCTGCTAGCGTAGAATCAATGACTACGTTGTTTGTGCCTTTGTCGCTGTCATCTATTCCTTCACCATCCGTGATTTTTGCTGTTCCATCAGAAAAAGTACTATTTTGTGCAGTTGCTGACACACCGCTGATTTGGAAATCTGCTTGAGTCATTTGCGGATTTCCGCCCATTCCTCCGGCAGGACCACCGCCTGCATCGGTAGTTTCTGAACTGTCTTCACTTGAATCAGAACTAGTGATGGCAGTTATTCCCTCTTTTGCCATAGCTGAGGCGGAACTTTCAAAGGAATAGCTTTTTACATTATCTAATTTAGCTATTTTTTCCGCGTCCGTTAAGGATACTGGGGTAAGAGAAAAACTGCCCGGATCTGGACGTTCTTCAGCGGTAGAATTGCTTGAAGAAGTTTGTTCCTGTTTTTTAAATGAAGCTTCTCGATTGGCACTTAAAGTCACTGTTGCTCCAACTTCTTTTTGTGCTTGATTCGCTGCTTCTTCTGCAGCGCTTCGAATCGTGAGGCCAGCTAGCACAAAAATAAGAATGGCTGTGAACACGGCAAACAAAAACAATGAACGTCCCCATTTTACTTTTGTACTTTTCCATGCACTTTTCATAAAATTCATATCTTGCATCCCTCCTAGTATATGCATTTGATAATAGACAACCAATCTTAAAGCTAGCTTAAATCTTATGCTGTTTGCACATCATCAACACGAGGTTCTGCATATATAAAAAGTCACTATAGTTATTGCAAAAAATGTGGTAAAATGAAAAAAGTATGTTTCAAACCGACGAAGAAGAGATGAAAGAGAAACAGCAAAAGAAATCCTAGATGTTACAGAGGAATTTTCATTTGTTTAGTGATTCTAACAATTGCTGATACTAGCGATTTAGTTCATTTGTTGTATAATAATGGGGAACAGCCGAATACTCATATAAGTATTCTGGCTATAGCGTTTCGCAAAAGATCCATTTTGTTAATGAAGTATATCCAAAATAAAATGCCCAACCAACTGTCAGAACGCGGATGTGCCGGTAATTTTCCTGCTGATTCTCCATAAGTTGAGAACTAGTGATTTTGCATGTGCTTCATTGGAATGGCTCGTAAATTTAGATAAAGAAGAAAATCGACATCTTTAAACTTGGATGTCATAAGAAGAGGTGAAATTTGTGAGTACCATTAAAATTATCCCATTAGGCGGCGTTCGCGAAAATGGAAAAAACATGTATGTCGCAGAAGTGGGCGAGGATATTTTCATATTAGATTGTGGGCTAAAATATCCTGAAAATGAGTTGTTGGGGATCGACGTCGTCATCCCAGATTTTACGTATTTAGAAGAAAACATTGATCGTGTAGCTGGTGTCTTTTTAACACATGGGCACGCAGATGCGATCGGGGCGCTTCCCTACTTGTTGTCGAAAATTTCTGTACCAGTATTTGGAACGGAGTTGACGATCGAGTTAGCAAAATTGAATGTCAGTCGTAACGAAGCAGCCAAAGGATTTAAGGATTTCCATGTGGTAGATGAGCATACAGAAATCGACTTTGGTGAAACAGTAGTGAGCTTTTTCCGTACCACTCACACGATACCAGATTCAGTGGGGATCAATCTGAAAACAAAAGAAGGTAGTATCGTTTATACGGGAGATTTTAAATTTGATCAAACGGCTATCCCGATGTATCAAACAGATTATGCACGATTGGCAGAAATCGGCAAAGAAGGAGTCTTAGCTTTACTGAGTGAATCGGCAAATGCAGAGAATCCTCAACCAGTAGCTTCTGAAGCTCAGATAGCAGATGAAGTATTTGATACAATCAAATATTGGGAAGGACGCATCATCGTCGCCTGTGTAGCAAGTAATTTGCAACGAGTGCAACAAGTATTGGACGCAGCAGAAAAAGCACAACGAAAAGTTGTCTTGACTGGTCAAGATTTTGAACGAATTATTCGAACAGCGATGCGTTTAGAAAAACTTCAATTACCAAGTGAAGATTTACTTGTTACATTGAAAGACATGAAAAACTATGATCCAGAAGAACTGATCATTTTAGAAACTGGCCGAATGGGTGAACCCATCAAGTCTCTGCAAAAAATGGCAAACGGCACACACCGTAATGTCAAGATCGAAGAAGGCGATTTGGTTTATATCACTACTACGCCAAGCATCGCGATGGAAACAATCGTGGCGAAAACGGAAGATATCATTTATCGAGCTGGTGGAACAGTGAAATTGATCTCTGAGAATATGCGTGTTTCTGGTCATGCCAATCCTAATGATTTGCAATTGATGATCAATTTGATGAAGCCGACATATTTTGTGCCAGTTCAAGGGGAATATCGGGAATTAGCTGCTCACGCAGATTTGGCTCATGCAGTAGGGATGCCTTACAAAAATATCTATATTACTGGACGCGGAGATGTGCTGGAATATAAGAATAAGCGTATGAGTGTTGCAGGAACTACAAGTGCAGAAAATGTAATGATTGATGGTTTAGGCATAGGCGATATCGGAAACATTGTTTTACGTGATCGGAAAATCTTATCAGAAGATGGGATTTTCGTAGCGGTTGTCACTATCAGCCGAAGAGAGAAGAAAATCATCTCAAAACCTCAAATCACTTCACGAGGATTCGTTTACGTAAAAGCTAGCCGTGATCTGATGAAAGAAAGTAGCAATATGATTGAAACAATCGTTGAGAAACACTTAGAAAGCAATGATTTTGAGTGGAGCAAATTAAAGCAAGACATTCGTGATCAATTAGGTCGTTACTTATTTGAACAAACAAAACGACGTCCTGTGATCTTGCCAGTCATTATGGAAGCTACTCAACGTCGAAATAAGAAATAAACAAAGAGTAAGATGGCTCTCCCTATAGAGTGCTCGTCTTGCTCTTTTTTTGAGGGAAACAAATGATTTTTGAATACAGTATCCTTCGCTTTATAATAAACGATAGAATAAAGGGAGTGGATCAATGATGAGTCAAACAAAAGTCGAACGTTATTTAGAAGAACAAAAAATCAGCTATCAACCACTTGATTTTAGTCATATAGTAGAGGGATCTTTCACAGAAGAACTACAAAAAAGAGGGATTGATCCAGCTTTGATATGTAAAACTCTCGTAGTAAAAGGGAACAAAACTGGGGTGATCATCGCATTGATTCCTTTGAATGATCATTTAGATTATAAAAAAACGAGACAAGTGACGAACGATCGTAAAGTCGGTTTTCCTGGGATGGATTTTGTCTTAACACATACCGGATATCCTCACGGAGCGAATACCCCTATTGGAATAAAACTCGCACATCCTGATTATTGTTTTTTAGCAGACTGTTCTTTAAAAGAAAAAGAAGAAGTGATTGTGTCGAGCGGTGAAATCGGGAGAAGCCTCCAAATAAAAGTAACTGATTTAGAAAAAATCGTCCATCCTATTTACGCTGATTTAATTAGTTAAGTGACGAGAAGGGGAGCCAAGCAGAGAGCTCAAACTTGAGATTATATCTGCTTGGTACTTGGTGCATCCTGTATTATCTGTTACAATTGCTTTGTGCATACTGTACTATCAATCCAATGAAAATATATTTATTAACTATATTTTTTCATTGATGTGCAAGTAATGAAATCGGTTTTAATAAAAAAGATACAGAGAAAACGTGAGGTGTAGAATATGAAAATTACGTATCATGGACATTCTTGTTTAACGATTGAAATGGAAAATGGCCAACGTGTGATGATTGACCCGTTTATTACAGGAAACCCGTTGTCAGATTTAACTGCAGAAGAAGTAAAGACAGATTGGTTGCTGATTACTCATGGACATAGTGACCATATAGGAGATATGATTCCTATTGCAAAAGAAAATCAAGCCACGATTATTAGTATTGTTGAGATTGCTGATTATGCAAATAGCAGAGGAGTAGATTCTTTCGGTATGAATATCGGCGGAAAACATGCATTTCCATTCGGCACAGTAAAATTCGTACATGCACAGCATAGTTCAAGCTATGAAGTAGACGGTATCGTTCAGTATATGGGTGAGCCTAGCGGAATCATTATCCAAGCAGAAGGCAAAACGATTTATCATGCAGGAGATACAGCTTATTTCAGTGATTTAGGATTGCTTGCAGAAGAGTTCGATATTGATGTTGCTTTCTTGCCGATTGGTGATAACTATACGATGGGACCAGAGGATGCGGCTCGGGCTGCACAAACAATTCGTGCCAAGAAAGTCGTTCCAATCCATTTCAATACGTTCCCTGTCATTGAACAAGATCCTGAATCTTTTGTAGCATTACTGGAAGATAGCGAAGGAAAAATAATGAGCGTCTCGGAAACGCTGGAAGTGTAGGCAGAAAATGGCGACAAAACATGATTTAATTTTAGAATATATTGAAAGTTTACCTGTGGGCAATCGAATTTCTGTAAGAAGCATCGCAAAAGAATTGAATGTCAGTGAAGGAACAGCGTACCGTGCAATCAAAGATGCGGAAAATGTCGGACTAGTTTCAACGATTCAACGAGTAGGTACGATCCGTATCGAACGTAAATTAAAAAAACATATTGAACGTTTGACATTTGGCGAAGTCGTCAGGATTATTGAGGGGGACGTTTTAGGTGGCTCGGCAGGATTAGACAAGGTCTTGAATAAATTTGTCATTGGTGCGATGACTAAACATGCCATGGAACGCTATATTACACCAGGATCACTGATGATCGTCGGCAATCGGGCGGAAGTCCAAAAATTAGCATTGGAAGATGGCGCTGCAGTATTGATCACAGGAGGATTCAATACGACTACTGAGATTGCAAAGCTAGCCGATGAACTTGAAATGCCAATCTTGCGCACTTCTTATGATACATTTACAGTCGCTACCATGATCAACCGAGCGTTAAGTGACCAATTGATCAAAAAAGATATCATGCTTGTTAGCGATATCTACATGCCGGCGGAAAAGACACATTATTTGCATCAGATGGATACGATTTCTGATTATCAACGTTTGTCAGAAGAAACGCAACATTCACGTTTTCCAGTCGTTAATCGCCATCACCGTTTGATGGGGATCGTTACGGCAAAAGACGTTTTAGGGAAATCACCAAATCAGATCATTGATCGAGTGATGACGAAAGAACCAATTAGTGTAAAGAAAACAATGAGTATTGCTTCTGTTAGTCATCAAATGATCTGGGATGGGCTGGAGGTCATGCCGGTCGTCTCCGATGACTTGACATTGGAAGGCTTGATTACCCGGCAAGATGTAATGAAAGCGATGCAGCTTGTCCAGCGACAACCGCAGATTGCAGATACGATTTCAGATCAGATATCTGAAAATATCCATACGATTGATACCGATCGTGAAGGGAATCGTTTGGAAAATCCTAAGTTCAAATTTGTAGTGACACCACAAATGGTCAATGGTGTTGGAACCATTTCTTTTGGCGTGCTTAGCGAAATCATTTCTGATGTCGCACAAAAAACAATGGTGATGAACCAAAAACGAAACATCTTGATTGAACAAGTGAACCTACATTATTTGCGGCTGATCCAATTGGAAAGCGAGTTGGACATTCGTCCACGTGTATTGGAAATCGGCAGACGTTCCGCTAAATTGGATATCGAAGTATTTATTGAAAATACCATCGTTTCCAAAGCAATCGTTGTTTGTCAAGTAATGGAACGTTCTTAGAAAGCAGGAGTGAAATGACAGTACAGCAAGAAATAGTAGATACAATAAAAAAATACGATAAAATCATTATCCACAGGCATTTGCGCCCTGATCCTGATGCGTTAGGATCACAAGTAGGATTAGCCGAACTATTACGGGAAAGTTTCCCAGAAAAAGAAATACGACAAGTAGGTGAAACGATTGAAGGTCTTCGCTTTTTAGCAGAAATGCAAGAAGTTGAAGATGCCTTTTATCAAGGAGCGCTAGTCATCGTGACCGATACAGCTAATTCACCTAGAATCAGTGATCAAAGATATCAGTTAGCAGAAAAGCTGATCAAAATTGATCATCATCCCAATGATGACCCTTATGGAGATCTTGTGTGGGTAAATACAAAAGCAAGCAGTTGTAGTGAGATGATTGCAGAATTTGCTTTGATGTTTCCTGAATTATTTAAGATGAACGTGGAAGCTGCACGGTTGCTTTATGCGGGAATCGTCGGAGATACAGGGCGCTTTTTGTATCCCTCCACGACGTCCCGTACATTAGAGATTGCATCGATATTGAGAAATTATCCATTTGATGCAAGTGCTTTGAATAGAGAGATTGAGCAAATGCCGATGAAAGTCGCTAAACTTTCCGGTTATCTTTATCAAAATATCCAGGTGGATGAAAATGGTGCAGGAAGAATAATCCTTCCGCAAGAAATTCTTGATAAATATGGCATCGATGATTCAGAGACGGCTTCAATCGTTTCTCTTCCTGGAGTGATCGACGAAGTACTAGCTTGGGGTATTTTTGTTCAGCAACCTTCAGGACATTACCGCGTACGCTTACGTTCTAAGGGACCAGTCATCAATGAGTTAGCGAAACGCCATCATGGGGGAGGCCACCCATTAGCAAGTGGTGCGAATGCAAAAGATTTAGCAGAAGTAGAGGAAATCTATAAAGAGATTCAAGACATTTGCCAATCGTATAAGAGTAGAGAAACGAAGTAACAACTTCATTCGAAAACGTTCCTTTTGTGGTAAAAATCACAAATGTATCTTTTCAACATCTTCTTTTTCCGTTACAATAGTGCTCACTAAAGATTTTAAAGGAGAAAGAAGATGACATTACCAAATTGCCCAGAATGCGGCTCAGAGTACACATATGAAGATCGAGGTTTGTTGATTTGCCCAGAATGCGGGAACGAATGGAGCAAAGAAGAGCAAAAAACTGTCACAGAAGACGGATTAGTGGTATTAGATGCAAATGGAAACCGTCTGTCAGAAGGTGATAGCGTGACAGTGATCAAAGATTTGAAAGTAAAAGGTGCATCAGGTGCCATTAAACAAGGAACGAAAGTCAAGAACATCCGCTTAGTAGAAGGCGACCATAATATCGATTGCAAGGTAGAAGGATTTGGGCCGATGAAACTGAAATCGGAATTTGTGAAAAAGAATTAAAGAATATTCAAGGTCTTTTCACATTCTTTTCTTGCTACTAATGATAAAATAAAGGAAACAAAAAGGAGTGAAACGACAATGTATGGTTATGGAATGTATGGTTTTTTAGATCCGACATTTCTTTTGGTCATTCTTGGATTAGTCATTTCCGGAATTGCGTCAGCTTATGTCAATAGTACTTTCCGCAAATATGATCAAGTGAGAAGCAAAAACAACGTGACTGGTACACAAGCAGCACAATATATATTGCAAAGCCAACAAATAAATGATGTTGGCGTTCAACAAATTGCCGGAGATCTCACAGATAACTACAATTCAGGTAATAAGATGCTGAGCCTGTCTCAAGCGACTGCACAATCTACTTCAGTTGCTGCGATAGGTGTAGCAGCTCATGAATGCGGACATGCGGTTCAAGATGCTTCGGGGTATGTCCCATTGAAGATCCGTGCGGCACTTGTTCCCGCAGCTAACTTTGGTTCGATGATTTCGTTCCCATTGATTATGGTAGGTGTATTGCTTAGTTGGAACTCTACGTTGATCAATATCGGGATTTTTGCTTTTTCTTTAGCTTTACTCTTTCAATTGGTGACATTACCAGTTGAATTCAACGCATCTCGTCGAGCAATCCAAATTTTGAGTGAGGGCGGACTGCTGACGGAAGAAGAAGTACCGATGGCAAGACACGTATTGTTTGCAGCGGCATTGACTTACGTTGCAGCAGCGCTTTCGACATTCCTTCAGCTGTTGCGCTTGATTTTATTGTTCGGCGGCAACCGAAGAGATTAACATAAAGAGGCTGGGACAGAAGCGTTTAACTCCAAGAAATAAGAAGGAATTCACGAAAATTACTTTTCAAATTTTTGTGAATTTCAGCTTATTTCCGAAGGAGTTGCTTCTGCTTCCGCCGTTTATACGTGTTTAGAGCGTGAGACAAAAGTGTTCTTTACTTTTGTCCCACGCTCTTTGTTTTATTCTCATATCTTTTTTTCATATACAGTTCTTGAATCGCTTTTATCAACTCACCGAATAATACTGTATCGTGGTTTGTATCTAGATAGAAAGTTTCCGTTTCAGCTGATATTTTCTCATGTTGATCTGTAATAATCAAATCAGCATGTTTAGGACATTCGATAATCTTGATTGCTTCATTGTGAAATAGTTTCTGTAAATGATCTTGCAGATGGTAATTCCCTGTGAATGGTTTGGTTATCTGCAAGTGGATAAGTAATTGTTCTTTCATTTCTGTTTGTAATAAGTGTTGGATCAATTGAATAAGGTATTGACTTAATTGAAATTTTTTTCTAGAGTTTGAAAAAATTGTGTCGATTTTTTCTCTTAATTTTTTTTCCTGTATAAAAGAAGCCGTTTGATTGGAGGTAGTTTCTGGAAAACAGAGTGTAGAAAAGCTACTGCTAGATTCACCTAACAGTTCCAAAAGAATAACTGCTAGTACGAGAAAATAAAAATAGATCGGTTTTTTGTCTTCCAAATGATTGATAGGAAACTGTTGAGTTAAGTAAGTCATCAATTGATCGACTTGTTGGCAAATAAGGTTTTTGCTTGTGGAAAATAAGAAACCAATCACCTGTTTTTGTTGGAATGAAATTTGATTTGGAAAAAAACAATAGAAAAAATAATTGAAGTAGGCTCTTTCCGTTTCTACCTCTTCACAGGGATAAATCGCTGAAAAAGAAGTAAAGCATTCTGAATAATCATGTGTACGCTGCAACAAATCCATTAATTCAGTAATTTCAGGAGAAATTTTCGAAAAACGTGCCTGTTGTCTGTTACGACATATGAATAAAGCAAGTAATAAATAGATGTTTTTTTCTTGTTTTGGATTTTTTTCTCTGTGCTCATCCTTACTTTTCTTTTTTAGTGTATTTAATTCAAGAGAGGAAAACGGCCAATCGTCTCCTTCGAATGTATCTGAAAGAAAAAAATAAAGATAAAGGCGGATAGATAATTCGTTTCCTTCAAGAACACAGCAGTTTTGTACAGATACGATCCTTAAATGGAATTTATTTAATGAATGATTGAGTTGTTTTGTCAGCTTTTCGAGATAGGAGGGCGATATATAAAGTTGTTCAAGTAAATACTTTTTTGGTACAGCAGATTGTGGATAATTAATCAGCAACATTAAATAATTAAAACGATTGGATTCTTGTAGGTAGCGTAATCTTAACTTATAAAATACAGCTAGCTTTTTAGACTGATCGGTTTCTTTGGTGTAGATTTCTCCTTTATGGTTAGAATAAATAAATTCCTCCATCAATAAAAATTGCTTGAGCGAAAAATTTACTTTCCGAATCAACTCTTTGATTGTTCGTTTTGGAATATGCAATTCATTGGCTAATTCCTGTAAAGAACAATTTTTTTTTTGAATGACCCTGTGCAGAACAAGCAACTCTTTTTTTCTTGCTTCAATTAACATAATAGCCTCCTTTTATTCTGTTTTTGTATATAGTTAGACAAAAACTGTGAGTGGAAAGTCATTTCAGTGTGTGTTATTCTTACAGAGTATCGCCTTTTGTTTGTATATATTGTTATTTAAATCTTGTTATCACCTTGTTTATTCTATTGTTTATTTCATAGGGCGTTTTGTCAAGTTTTTCTTGTATCATAAGTAAATATACTTGATTTTTAATGGATATATCTAAAGTGATTATGAAGATTATCAGTGATTATTTCACTTTTTTTTTTTAATTTTGTACGTTATTTATTAGAGGGTAGATGAAGAGGGACGGAGGTAAGAATGATGGGGAGAGTAACAAATTATAGTAAAGAATACTTGCTGTTCAAAAGTATGGTATATGTGGAAGAATATGGAATGAAATCAATTACTGCAAGAGATTTGGCGGATTTCTGCGGGTGCTCTACATATCCGATTTATACACATTTCAAATCGATCAGCGGGTTAAAGGAGAAAATATTAGAAGAAATCACTGTTTGCTTTGAACGATACTTAGCTGAATGCAATTCCAATGATGTTCTAAGCACAGTCTACTTGCTGAAAGATTTTTTTTCTATCCATGAAAGTATCCGTGGAATCATTGCAAAATCTGAATTAGACATGAATTCGCTATTTAAACGGCCATTTTTTTCATACATCAAAGGCCACACGAAAATCAAAGAGGAAAAGTTGCTTGAATTGCTTTGGCTTAATGCATTGGGAAGTTTGAGCTCAGATAATTTTTCTCAAGATTTTTTTGAAACGATGAACGCTGTTTGGGATAAAAATGAGGTGACGGATGAATACTTGGAAAGTATCTTAAAGGAACAGTTATCTTAGGAAGCAACATGAAAAAGTAGATCAGCCACCTTTATTTTTCGTAAAAAAGATTGTAAAATGTCTAACGAAACATTTGAATGAAGGAGGAAGCTACAACGTTACCACAGCAATTTATCAAAAAATATCGTCTTCTTTTAGGAGAAGAATCAACTGAATTTTTTTGCGCACTTGAGCAAGGAAGCGCAAAAAAAGGATTTCGGTGGAACCCACTAAAACCGGCAGGATTGGCTATGGTTCAAACTTACCATAGTGAAGAATTGCAACCCGCTCCCTACAGCAATGAGGGATTTCTTGGCACCGTGAATGGAAAGTCTTTCCTCCATCAAGCTGGGTACGAATATAGCCAAGAACCAAGTGCAATGATCGTTGGAACAGCTGCTGCAGCAAAACCAGGAGAAAAAGTGTTGGATTTGTGTGCGGCTCCCGGCGGTAAATCGACCCAATTAGCTGCTCAAATGAGAGGCAAAGGGTTGTTAGTGTCAAATGAGATATTTCCGAAACGCGCGAAGATCCTATCAGAAAATATAGAACGATGGGGAGTTTCGAACGCAATAGTGACAAATCATGCACCTGCAGAGCTTGTTCCTCATTTTTCCGGTTTTTTTGATCGGATCGTGGTTGATACGCCTTGTTCAGGGGAAGGGATGTTCAGAAAAGATCCGAATGCAGTAAAAGAGTGGACAGAAGAATCTCCGCTACACTGTCAAAAACGTCAGCAAGAGATTTTGTCTTCAGCAATAAAGATGCTAAAACATGAAGGGCAGCTGATCTACTCTACCTGTACGTTTGCACCAGAAGAAAATGAAGAGATTATTAGCTGGCTTGTAGAAAATTATCCAGTAACAATTGAAGAAATCCCTTTGTCTCAAACCGTTAGTTCAGGACGTCCTGAATGGGGAAGCGTAGATGGTTTGGACAAAACAGTACGTATATGGCCTCATGAAAATCAAGGAGAAGGGCATTTTGTCGCAAAGTTGACTTTTCATGGACAAAACCCAACACGTAAAGAAAAGAAAGTACGTAAGAAACGGAAAGAAGAATTGACAAAAGAACAGGAAAAACTTTGGACGGAATTTTCAATGGATTTCCATTATGAAATCACTGGGAGACTTTTAGTGTTCAACGATCATCTTTGGGAAGTTCCTGAGTTGCTCCCTTCTCTTGATGGTTTGAAAGTCATGCGTACAGGTTTGCATTTAGGAGATTTCAAAAAGAATCGATTTGAACCTAGCTATGCCTTAGCACTTGCTATGAAAAAGACAGAAAACATCCCTTGTTTGTCGATCACTCAAAAGGAATGGCAATCTTACACAGCAGGAGAAACATTTCAACGTGATGGGGATCAAGGATGGGTTTTATTAGTATTGGATAAGATACCTGTCGGTTTTGGTAAACAAGTAAAAGGAACAGTAAAGAACTTTTTTCCTAAAGGATTAAGATTTCGCTGATTTCGATGAGTGGATTAGTTCGTTTATTTTTTTGTCTATGCTATGATTGAAGTAGATAAAAAGGAGCTGATACTTATGAAAACATCAACAAAAGTAACAATTGGATTAAGCGTAGCAGCCGCTGCCAGTGTAGCGACAGCAGTCGTCGTATCGGGAAAAGTAATGGAAAAGATCCATCATATGACTACTCGGACAAAAGTAAAAAAATTCGTCCACGACAAATTCGATGGAAATGAAAAATTGATGGAAATCGTAGATGATCTGTCAGATAGTGACTTGGATTCTTTGATGGGGATGTTAGCAAAAATAAAATCAGGAAAAAAGAAAATCTCTGTTTACGGTGATTCCATCAAAGACTCAACCGAAGACGTAAAAGATCGGCTTATGCATTTTGTTGAAAAAATGATGTAAGAGAAACTAGCTTTTGAACACTATTCATTTGAAATAAGGGGTTGTGACAAAATTTATTGTCATAACCCCTTTAACTTATCTTTAATCATGCTCATGAATCAATAAAAGGTAGCAAAACAGTAAATCATTGGCTTTTTTTAGATTGAAACCTGATTGTTCTTGAAATTTTTCGATTCGATATTTTAGTGTATTCCGATGAAGAAACAGCGTTTTTGCAGCAGAGCTGACATTACCTAATTCATTCCATAATTCTTGAATGATCTCTTCCATTTCATTTTGTTTGATCAGTTCTATGTAACTTTTGATCAACGCACTATCTTTCATGACATCTTTTGTATAGTAATGTAAAGCAACATCTTGCATAGAAAAAGTACGGCTGTGAGTATAGAGATTGTTTTGCTCTGTTAAAAAAATTCTTCTTTCTTCAGCAAACAAAGGGACAAGGTCGCTACCTGGTGAATGAAAAGAACCAACGAATACAGATGTTGTCGTATCAAAATCAGCATCTAAAGATAGAAAAATACCATTGATCTCAGCAGCATCAAGATAATCACAATTTTTTTGTTCGATCAAAAGAGCATCAGTGTCTGTATAAAAGAAGAAATCAGCAGAATAGCGAAATAATTCCAAAATAGTATCTTGCCATTCTTTTTTTAAGAATTCTCCTTTCGATTCGACGTGAAGCTGGATCAAACGAAAGCTTTTTTCTTGGATGCAAGAAGCATCTTTAAAAAGATAGTGATACCACGGATGTTTTTTTTGATCGCTGACTATAGGGAATAACGCTTTCAAAAGACTAGTTTCTTGTTGGGATAGTGAATCGCTTTTAATCCAAATAAAAGCATCATCAACTGCAAAAGAAAGGATATCAGCTTCTGACGCTGGACAGTTTTTTTTCTGTGCTTGTGGGTAAAGAGCAAGTAATTTATTCATTTTCATCTTGTTCACCTCTTGTATTTATTTTACCATAGAAAAAAAAGTTAGTTACAGCCTTTTTGTCATATGCTAAAGTAAAACAAGAAAAAACAAAGGCAGGGAAGGTTAATTGGTTAATACAAATCTTGATGCAGTAGATAAAGAAAAATGGATGCGCCTTGCATTGGCAGAAGCAAAAAAAGCAGAAGTGCTCCATGAAGTTCCGATTGGAGCAGTGGTTGTATTAGAGGGAGAAGTGATTGGAAAAGGATATAACCTTAGAGAAACGACACAAGATGCTACTACACATGCAGAAATGTTTGCAATCAAGGAAGCCTGTGAAAAAGTTGGAAGTTGGCGCTTAGAAAATGCGTCGCTTTTTGTTACCTTGGAACCTTGCCCTATGTGCAGTGGCGCGATGATTTTGTCTCGTGTAGCAGAAGTTTATTTCGGTGCATATGACCCGAAAGGCGGAACAGCCGGCACTTTGATGAATCTTTTGGAAGACGAACGATTCAACCATCAAGCGTATGTAGAAGGTGGCATTTTAGAAGACGAATGCGGAAGGGTTTTGACTGACTTTTTCCGAAAGCTACGTCAGCGAAAAAAGAAATTAAAAAAAGACTGGTCAACGAATGAAAAATAAGGTATACTATTCTTTGCCGAAAGGCTAGGACAATGGTGGGCTTGTGAAGCGTGTCAGGTCTGGAAGGAAGCAGCACTAAGCAGGTTCCGCCATGTGTCTGATTATAATGAAACGACGACAGACTTTCGGGTCTGTTTTTTTTATTTCTAGAAATAATTAGGCTGTAAAACTGAATAGTTTTTCGTTCTTTTAGCCAGACTATTTTATCGAATATTATACTTATGTAATTTGCTTCGAGACAGGAAAAGCTCTGAAATGGAGCTTGTTTCAATGGAAGAAAAAGCTGCCTGTGGTATGATGAAGATAAAGAGAGGCGAGAGGACACATGGAAAAAATAGTGATTTTACATACGAATGATCTGCATTCACATTTAGAAAATTGGCCAAGGATCAGAAGATTCTTAGATCAGCGTAAACGAGAAAACGAAAAGAAAGAAAATACGACAACGATTGCAGTCGATCTAGGTGATTTTGTGGATCGTTGGCATCCATTATCAGAGGCAACGAATGGACAGGCGAATATCTTGCTGATGAATGAAGTTGGTTATGATGCAGCGACGATAGGAAACAATGAAGGCGTAGGAAATTCCAAAGAAGATCTAAACCACTTATATGATCATGCTGAGTTTGATATCATCCTTGATAACTTGTTTGATAAAAATACGTTGCAGCCACCGATATGGACGAAACCGTATAAAATCATTACAACGAAACACCAGACAAAAATTGGCTTGATTGCATTTACTGCCCCGTTCCCGCTTACGTATAATCCAAATGGCTGGGACATACGCAATCCATATGATATTTTGCCGGAATTAGTCGAAGATTTACGTCCACAAGTGGATGTTTTAGTTTTGATGAGTCATCTCGGGATTCAAGATGATTTACAAATTGCAAAAGAAATACCAGCAATTGATGTTATTTTAGGTTCGCACACCCATCATTTATTCAGAGAAGGTCATGTAGTCAACGATGTCCAAATAGCAGCAGCTGGCAAATACGGTCAATATGTAGGAGAAGTCCATTTAACCATCGATGAAGAAAAAAAAATCCTTAAGCATTCGGCCAAAGCCATCCCTACAGAAACAATGACAGCTTTTACAGAAGATGAACAAGAGGTAAACGGTTACTTAGAACAGGGGCATGAGCTGCTAAAAGAAAAAGAAGTAGCGGATTTGCCGTTTTCTTTAAGCCTAGATATCTTCAGTGAGCATTCGTTTATCCAAGTAGCCCTTGAGGCGGTAAAAGAACGAGGAAAGACGGACGCCGCAATATTAAACAGTGGTCTGTTTTTAACTGAAATTCCAAAAGGTCGGGTCAACCAGGATCAGCTTCACACGGCATTGCCGCATCCAATGCACTTGCTGAATGTCACATTGGGTGGAAATGATCTGATTCGTTTAGTTTTAGAAATAGAAAAAAATCGTCAGTTTTTACGTAACTATCCGATGAAGGGAATGGGATTTCGCGGCAAGATTTTTGGACAGATGGTCTATAATGGAATCATGTATGACTCCGTTAACCATCAAGTTTTTTGGAAGAATAAGCCAGTCGATCTGACTAAAAATTATACTTTTACTACCGTCGATCATCTAATGTTTGTCCCATTTTTTCCAACGATCGAAATTGTTGGAAAAAATGAATTTTTGTTTCCTGAATTTATCCGAAGCGTGGTAGGAGATTACTTGAAAGCTCACTACCCAATCAAATAAAAACAAGGTATAATAAAAAAGATAGGTGGTGAACGCATGTCTGCAAAACAAAATGAACAGCAGAACGTTGAGCATAAAACAGAAATTGCTAAGAAAAAATCATCAGCTGAACAGGAAACAACAGTCACAGAAGAATTGACAGCTGCTTTGGAAGAAATCGTCGAGGAGCCGAAAGCAGAAAAAGTCAAAGGTGAAGTAGTGACGCTGTTAGATGACAGTAATTTTTTGGTAGGCGAAAGACATTATCGGCTTGTGTCCGATTATCGTGAAGGATTTAATGCAGAAAAACTGGGAGAACGATACAGTGATGTACTAGCCCGATATGATTATATCGTAGGAGATTGGGGTTATGAACAACTACGTTTAAAAGGATTCTTCCGAGCGGATAATCGACGGGCGCATCCGGATCAGCGAATTGATTCATTGGAAGACTATCTTTACGAATATTGCAATTTTGGTTGTGCGTATTTTGTCATCGAAAGAATCGGCGGTAAAAAAGAAAAGACAACTCAGCGCCGAAAAAAGAAAAAAAACCATAATCGTGCGTATATCGATGAGAAAAAAGGACCAGTCACATCTAATCGTAAAAAACCGGTTATTAAAAATCGAAAAACAGAGTCAGCAAAAACCTCTGAAAAAGTAAAAAAACAAGAACAATCTAATCAAGTGGAAAAAACAAAAACAGCATTTACGATAAGAAAAAGGGAAGAGTAGTGGATGAATGGACTATAAAGGATATTTAATTGATTTAGACGGGACGATTTATCGCGGGACGGAACCTATACCGGCAGGGAAACGGTTTGTGGAAGAATTACAAAAAAGGAAATTGCCTTTCTTATTTGTTACGAATAACACGACTAAGTCGCCAGAAACAGTGGCTAATCGTCTAGCAGATGAGTTTGACATTCATGTAGCACCAGAAACAGTTTATACAGCTACTTTGGCTACAATTGATTTCATGAAAGCAGATGGAAAAGGAAAAAAAGTGTATGTTATCGGAGAAGCCGGATTAATTGACTTGATTTTAGCTGCCGGATTTACATGGGAAGAAGAGGTTCCTGACTATGTAGTAGTAGGGCTAGATAATTATTTGACCTATGAAAAGGTCGTCAAAGCAACTCTTGCTATTCAAAAAGGGGCTACTTTCATTGGAACGAATCCGGATAAGAATATCCCTACAGAACGTGGTCTTCTTCCTGGAGCTGGGTCAGTCATCTCTTTCGTCGAGACAGCAACCCAAACTCCACCAATTTATATCGGAAAACCAGAAGCAATCATTATGGATAAAGCCGTTGAAGTATTAGGTCTGCAAAAAGAAGAAGTAATCATGGTTGGAGATAACTATGAAACAGATATCCAAGCAGGGATACGTAATAATATCGATACTTTGCTCGTTTTATCAGGTTTCACAAAAGAAGAAGATGTACCTGGGCTGCCTATCCCAGCTACCTTTGTGAAACGATCATTGGATGAATGGAGCTTCTAATATGAAAAATTCGAGATGGCGGTGGTTGGAATATGCCGGATTATTCAGCCTGTTTCTGACACTGATCAGTTTGGCAGTTGGAGTGACGATCAATTTTCGACCGCTGTATGTATTTGATATCGGACATTTGCATATTTTGGATTATACTTCTTTAGACCAAGAGACATTACTGAAAAATTTTGATCACCTGATGAATTATCTTAATAATCCCTTCCAAACAGTCCTCAGTTTGCCGGACTTTCCAGTTTCTGCTAGCGGAGCTCATCATTTTTATGAAGTGAAAATTTTGTTTTTAGTGGATTATGCTGTATTTTTCATCACTCTGATCCCAAGTATTTTGTTTATCAGATATTTGCAAAAGAATGATCGTCTTTGGCGATTGATTCGTCCGTTTCAGATTGGCATGTTGCTGCCAGTCATTTTTGGTTTTTTCATGATGATTGGATTTGATCGCTTTTTTATCCTTTTTCATGAAACGTTTTTCAACAACGATGACTGGTTATTCGATCCTGTAACTGATCCAATCATCAATGTACTTCCAGAAGAATTTTTCATGCATAGCTTTATCTTGTTCTTTGTAGTATTAGAAGTATTTTTTGCTATTTTTCTTTTCTTAGGGAAAAATAGTTTGAAACAAACAAAAAAGAAAGAACTCGTCTAAATAGACGTTTTCTTTCTTTTTTTGATTTATTGAGTAAGTCGACTTCTTTTTTCTGGTTCTTTGTGTGCTAATCGACTGGCAGCAGCAGCAGCGATTGCTCCGACGATATCATCTAAGAAGGTATGGACATGAACGCCATCGTGGCTGTTTAGTTCTTTTAAAATACCCGGTTTCACTTTATCGATATAGCCATAGTTCGTAAAGCCAATCGTACCGTAAACATTCACGATTGATAAAGCTAAGATCTCATCGATACCGTAAAGACCTTCGTCATCTTCGATAATGTGTTGCAACGGATCCATCAATCTTTTCTTTTCTGCTAATATATCTAATTGGATTCCGGTGATAATGGCGTTATGTACTTCACGTTTTGTTAATACGCTGTTGACACTTTCAGTACAATCTGCCAAAGTCAAATCAGAAATATAGTCTTTTTGTAAAAACATGACAAGTTGTGCGATATCTTCTACAGTTACGCCACGTTCTTTCAATAGTTCTCTTGCCTTTTCTTCTAAAGTCTCAGTTTTGACGACCATATTATTGCTCCCCCTTTATTTTTTCTTTCTCTATTTCATGTTAACGGAACATGAAAAAAATGCAAGAAACTGCTTTTGGATCTCGCTTGAAATACAGAGGAATCTAAAAAATCAACTAGGCCGAAGATTTTTATCATATAAGCTTGTGCTGTGACCAGGCTGAGTCCGTTCTTTTGGATTAATGTAGTGTAAAGCATTGTTCACTGCGGTAGGTGCTTCACCGAGCCCAGTAGCAATCAGTTTCACTTTTCCTTCATAGATACAGATATCACCAGCTGCATAAACACCTGGAATAGAAGTAGACATATCTGATTTTACAGTGATGGCATTTCTAGTACTATCAAGTCCCCAAGAAGAGAGATGTTCTAAATTAGAAGTGAATCCATAATTGACGATCAGAGCATCAATCATCAAATCAATTGTTTCATCGCTCTTCACTTTTTTTAAGCGGATGTCTGACAGTTCTCCAGCGTTGCCAGACAATCCATCGATTAGATATGGAGTAAGCAAGTTGACAGTTGAAGACTTCAAACGCGATACGCTATGTTCATGCGCACGGAATTCCGGACGACGATGGATCAGGTAAACTTCGCTTGCAATAGGCTCCAACATCAATGCCCAATCGATAGCAGAATCGCCGCCTCCAGCAATAGCAACTTTTTTTCCGGCATATTTCATCAAATCATTTACGAAATAATCCAATCCGTGGTTTTCGAATGCTTCAGCATTATCTAAATTCAATTTTCTCGGCTGGAATGAACCATTCCCTAAAGTTAAAATGACTGCTTTAGAATAATGTATGCCTTTATTTGTAGTGATCTCGATAACTTCGTCTTCACGAGTAAGCGAGAGAACTTCTTCTTTTAAATGAAATGTATGATTAAAAGTAGTTAACTGTTTTTCTAATTGATCGATTAATTCACTTGCTTTGATTGCTGGATAACCTGGGATATCGTAAATATATTTTTCAGGATATAATGTTGCTAATTGACCACCAAGTTGAGGTAGACTGTCAATGATTTTTGTTTTAGCTTGGCGCATTCCTGCATAAAAAGCGGCAAACATCCCTACAGGACCTGCACCGATAATTGTAATGTCATAGATTTCCATAAAAAATTCCTCCCTTTTCACACTATAGCAGAATTTAATTGAGAATGCTTCTCAAAAATATTTGAAGTTGAAATGGTCAGTCATAGAATTTATTCATGGAATGCAGGCAGTGATGAAAAAATAAAGAAAAACAAATCTGGTATTTTTACGGAAGGTTAGGTATTATGTTATTATTATTTATGAAGTATGCAAATAATAGGAGGAAACAATATGGGATTCCCACAACTAGATTTAAAAAGTGAAAAAGGACCAAAAGCTGTTATCAAAACAAACCGTGGTGACATTACTGTCCAATTATTCCCTGAACTAGCACCGAAGACGGTTCAAAATTTCATTGAACTTTCCAAAAAAGGTTATTATGATGGCGTGATTTTTCACCGTGTTATTCCTGATTTCATGATTCAAGGCGGCGATCCAACTGGAACAGGAATGGGTGGAGAAAGTATTTATGGAGAAAGTTTTGAAGATGAATTCAGTCGTGAACTGTTCAACCTTCGCGGAGCTTTATCTATGGCAAATTCAGGTCCAAACACAAACGGAAGCCAATTCTTTATTGTAAATAACACAAATGTGCCAGCTAATATGCTTGGACAATTGGAAGGTGCTGGATTCCCATCAGAAATCATTGAAGCGTATAAAGGTGGCGGAACCCCTTGGTTAGATTTCCGACATACAGTCTTTGGACATGTACTGGAAGGAATGGATACAGTAGATGAAATTGCAAATGTGCAACGTGGTCCGCAAGACCGCCCTGTACATGACATAGTGATTGAAACAATCGAAATTTCAGAATAGTTTGGTATGATACGGAGTGTTTATAGAAAAGGACGAAACCTAGTAAGGTCTCGTCCTTTTACTTTGATAACTGATTTATTCGGTTGTTTCTAAAGCGTGCTTGATTCGATGAAGTCCTTCTAGTAAAGTTTCTTCTGGACAAGCAATATTCAAGCGCATATGTCCATGACCGGAAGGACCAAATGTGATACCAGGATTTAATACGACTTTTCCTTTTCTCACTAGAGTATTCTCTAATTTCTGGTCGTCTGAAATATAAGCGGTAAAATCCAACCACATTAAATAAGTTCCTTCAGGGCTCATTATTCTCACTTTCGGAAGATGCTGTTCAAAAAACTGATTAACTGTTTGAACATTTTTTTCTAGGTAAGGAATCAGTTGGTTTAACCATTCTCCACCGGTCTCATAAGCCGCTTGAGTCCCAATCAAACCAAAAGTGTTGATTTCGTGCTGTTGATTCATCACTAGATGTTTTTCAAATTTAGCTTCCAGCTCTGGATTTTTGATAAATACCATTGAATTTTTGATTGCAGCTAAATTGAAAGTCTTTGTTGCAGAAGTAAAGGCAATGAGCAAATCGTCCAAATCGGGATTAATCGTCAGCATGGAAGTAAATGTATGATCGAATAAAGTCAAATCTTGATGGATTTCGTCACTAAACAGAAACACTCGATGTTTTAAACACAATTCGCTTAATTGTTTCAATTCTTCTTTGCTCCAAACGCGACCTCCTGGATTATGAGGGTTGCACAAGATCATTGCTTTTACATTGTTTTCTTCTATTTTTTTCTCCATGTTAGAAAAGTCCATGACAAAATGATTATTTTTTTCTAGCAAAGAGCTTCGAACAATGTGACGTTGATTTGTTTCTATAATAGAGGAAAATGGAGGATAAACTGGGTCATGAATCAAAATAGAATCGCCTGGTTTTGTAAAAGTTTGTACTGCTGCAGCTAAACTAGTCAACACACCACTTGTAAAAACAATATTTTCTTTCGTCAACTCAACAGCATGGCGTTGACGTTCCCAATGAATGATAGCCTGATAGAGTTTATCAGATAGAGTGGCATAACCAAAGATTCCGTGTTTGATGTATTCACTAAACGCATTAGCTACCCCCTCGGGAGATAAGAAATCCATATCTGCTACCCACAAAGGAAGTAAATCATCCATTTGATATGTCTCGGCAATCGCGTCCCATTTTACACTTTCTGTATCTTTTCTTGAAATCTTTTTATCAAATTCGATCATCTCAATACCTCCAGTCATTTTCGTCGCTTCTTTTTTTGCGCTATTTACAGTATAATGATAAATGCGAAGAGAGGGAATTAGATGACTTATAAAATTGGACAAATAATTGAAGGAAAAGTAACAGGGATACAGCCTTATGGGGCATTCGTCTCTCTTGATAATGAGACGCAAGGACTTATTCATGTTTCGGAAGTACAATCCGGTTATACGAAAAATATCCATTCATTGTTAAAAGTCGGGCAGCCAGTAACCGTTCAGATCATCGACATTGATGAATATTCCAAAAAAATCAGTTTATCTTTAAGAACATTAGAAAAAACAAATCCAGCTGTTCCTTATCGTAGAAAAAGATATTTCACGAATAAAAATCGTAAAATCGGTTTTGCCACTATTGCGGAGCAGTTACCTATTTGGATAGAAGAAGCGTTATCTGAATTAGAACGGAAAGAAAATAAGAAATAAAAAGTGTGTATTTTTTCTGAAAATGTGCTAGAATTTTTATGTAAGCCATAGAACAAGGTGATCGAGGTGGAAATTTTGGCAAGCAAAAGAGTTGCTGGTACAATTATGTTGCATTTGGAGGATGGTTCTAAAAAATTTTTGGTCCATTCAATTGATGACAAGTTGGAATTTGCGTTAGCGGAACTTTCTGAAGGGAAGACTGGTTTAGCGAATATACTTAATTTCTTAAAAGAAATAGTTCATATCGATGTTAGCAAGATTAGTTTGATGGAATTGACAAATACACATATTAATCAGGAAAATGTTCCGTTGTTTGTCTTTGAGACTGAACAAAAGAATCAAAGAGAAGAATTAGGCGAAGGATATATTTGGGAAGAACCAGGTCAAATGCGCTCTGTTCTTGGAACTTACGAAGTAGAGGGAGTGCCTTTCTTCTAAAATACAGATTAAGCGAGCAAAGAAGTTTGAATTTTTTTCAAACTTCTTTTTTTTATTGTTTGATCCAAAAAAGACAATGAAATGTTCTGCTATAGATAATTTTTTAGTGCATTTTGTTTTCAAAATATGTAGAAAACGGTTGTATAACGAATAATAATAATTGATCGAAAAATCATTTCACAAAGTAATGCTTAATTTATAGTTGACCAAGGAAGAAATACATGATAAATTTAACAGCGTTGATTCCGAAGTGGACGTTATATCACGTTTCTGAAAAAACTTAAAAAATAGTTATTGACATGTTTATGATGACATGATAAGATAACTGAGTCGTTAAAAAAGAACAGCTTGCGAAGCTTGATTCTATCGAAAAAAACTTCAAAAAAGTTCTTGACAAATAACAAACGACAAGTTATGATAAATGAGTTGCTGAAAGATTTCGAAAAACGAAATCGAAAAAACTTTTAAAAAAGAGTTGACAATCACTTGTCACTCTGATATGATATAAAAGTTGCTACGGCAGCCAAAACAAATCGGAAAAACATTTCCGATGAAGTAGACCTTTGAAAACTGAACAAAGTAAGACAAACCAAATGTGTAGGGCGTCTTGATTCAATTCAAGACAACAAACATTTTTAACAAGCAAGCAATATGCTAGCAAACAAATTGAGCTTAACAATCGTAAGATTGTTCGAACTTTTTATGAGAGTTTGATCCTGGCTCAGGACGAACGCTGGCGGCGTGCCTAATACATGCAAGTCGTACGCTTCTTTTTCCACCGGAGCTTGCTCCACCGGAAAAAGAAGAGTGGCGAACGGGTGAGTAACACGTGGGTAACCTGCCCATCAGAAGGGGATAACACTTGGAAACAGGTGCTAATACCGTATAACAATCGAAACCGCATGGTTTTGATTTGAAAGGCGCTTTCGGGTGTCGCTGATGGATGGACCCGCGGTGCATTAGCTAGTTGGTGAGGTAATGGCTCACCAAGGCCACGATGCATAGCCGACCTGAGAGGGTGATCGGCCACATTGGGACTGAGACACGGCCCAAACTCCTACGGGAGGCAGCAGTAGGGAATCTTCGGCAATGGACGAAAGTCTGACCGAGCAACGCCGCGTGAGTGAAGAAGGTTTTCGGATCGTAAAACTCTGTTGTTAGAGAAGAACAAGGATGAGAGTAACTGTTCATCCCTTGACGGTATCTAACCAGAAAGCCACGGCTAACTACGTGCCAGCAGCCGCGGTAATACGTAGGTGGCAAGCGTTGTCCGGATTTATTGGGCGTAAAGCGAGCGCAGGCGGTTTCTTAAGTCTGATGTGAAAGCCCCCGGCTCAACCGGGGAGGGTCATTGGAAACTGGGAGACTTGAGTGCAGAAGAGGAGAGTGGAATTCCATGTGTAGCGGTGAAATGCGTAGATATATGGAGGAACACCAGTGGCGAAGGCGGCTCTCTGGTCTGTAACTGACGCTGAGGCTCGAAAGCGTGGGGAGCAAACAGGATTAGATACCCTGGTAGTCCACGCCGTAAACGATGAGTGCTAAGTGTTGGAGGGTTTCCGCCCTTCAGTGCTGCAGCTAACGCATTAAGCACTCCGCCTGGGGAGTACGACCGCAAGGTTGAAACTCAAAGGAATTGACGGGGGCCCGCACAAGCGGTGGAGCATGTGGTTTAATTCGAAGCAACGCGAAGAACCTTACCAGGTCTTGACATCCTTTGACCACTCTAGAGATAGAGCTTCCCCTTCGGGGGCAAAGTGACAGGTGGTGCATGGTTGTCGTCAGCTCGTGTCGTGAGATGTTGGGTTAAGTCCCGCAACGAGCGCAACCCTTATTGTTAGTTGCCATCATTCAGTTGGGCACTCTAGCAAGACTGCCGGTGACAAACCGGAGGAAGGTGGGGATGACGTCAAATCATCATGCCCCTTATGACCTGGGCTACACACGTGCTACAATGGGAAGTACAACGAGTTGCGAAGTCGCGAGGCTAAGCTAATCTCTTAAAGCTTCTCTCAGTTCGGATTGCAGGCTGCAACTCGCCTGCATGAAGCCGGAATCGCTAGTAATCGCGGATCAGCACGCCGCGGTGAATACGTTCCCGGGCCTTGTACACACCGCCCGTCACACCACGAGAGTTTGTAACACCCGAAGTCGGTGAGGTAACCTTTTGGAGCCAGCCGCCTAAGGTGGGATAGATGATTGGGGTGAAGTCGTAACAAGGTAGCCGTATCGGAAGGTGCGGCTGGATCACCTCCTTTCTAAGGAACATTACGGAGACTACACAATTTGTTTTTACTTTGTTCAGTTTTGAGAGGTTTACTCTCAAACACTTTTGTTCATTGAAAACTGGATATTTGAAGTAAATGTAAGTAATACAAACCGAGAACACCGCGTTGAATTTGAAAGCTAAACAAATTGTTTAGCCTGAAGCAAAATAGGCGGACGACCATGAAATCTTTGATTTTATGAGACGATCGATCTTTTTGCCGCACAGGCTGATTTGTGAGCTGGATAGAGTTTTTTAATAAGTTCAATTGCTTATTTTCTTGATCTAACTTCTATCGCTAGAAGAAGGATCAAAACCCAACCGAAAGGTTGATAAGGTTAAGTGAATAAGGGCGCACGGTGGATGCCTTGGCACTAGGAGCCGATGAAGGACGGGACTAACACCGATATGCTTTGGGGAGCTGTACGTAAGCTATGATCCAGAGATTTCCGAATGGGGGAACCCAACATCTTTAATAGGATGTTACGATTGTGTGAATACATAGCACATTCGAGGTAGACGCAGAGAACTGAAACATCTAAGTACCTGCAGGAAGAGAAAGAAAATTCGATTCCCTGAGTAGCGGCGAGCGAAACGGGAAAAGCCCAAACCAACAAGCTTGCTTGTTGGGGTTGTAGGACTCCAATATGGTCGTTCTTTCAGATAGTCGAATGACTTGGAAAAGTCAGTCAAAGAGGGTAAAAACCCCGTAGACGAAATGTGGAAGACACCTAGGAGGATCCTGAGTACGGCGGAACACGAGAAATTCCGTCGGAATCCGGGAGGACCATCTCCCAAGGCTAAATACTCCCTAGTGACCGATAGTGAACCAGTACCGTGAGGGAAAGGTGAAAAGCACCCCGGAAGGGGAGTGAAATAGAACCTGAAACCGTGTGCCTACAACAAGTCAAAGCCCGTTAATGGGTGATGGCGTGCCTTTTGTAGAATGAACCGGCGAGTTACGATTGCATGCGAGGTTAAGTTGAAGAGACGGAGCCGCAGCGAAAGCGAGTCTGAATAGGGCGTTTGAGTATGTAGTCGTAGACCCGAAACCATGTGATCTACCCATGTCCAGGTTGAAGGTGCGGTA